>NZ_JAYJJW010000001.1:0-2009310 GCF_035481675.1 Pseudoblastomonas aquimaris
TGGTCGAGGGCAGCGAGGAAGGCTGGTTCGCGGTGACCGCGACCGAGGTATCGGTGGGCACGCAGGAAAGCGGGTTCGATGTCGACAATGTCGACTTCGCCAACACCGAGTACGGCCGGATCGAGGGCTACAAGTACGAGGACCTCGACGGGGTGCTGGGCGGCACGACCAAGGCATGGGCGGGCGTGACGATCTCGCTGCTCGACGGCGACGGCAACGTGATCCGCGAGACCCAGACGGATGCGGACGGCTATTACAGCTTCGAGATGCTGGTGCCCGGCACCTACCAGGTGGCCGAGACGCTGCCGGACGGCAGCTATGCGATCAGCGACGAACTGGTGGTGTTCGCCGACCAGACCAGCGGGTTCGACGTCGACGCCCACTTCACCAACGTGCGCTATGGCAGCATCAGCGGGACGAAGACGGAAGACGTCGACGGGGATCTATCAACCACGGACGACCAGGTCCTGGTCGAAGGGTGGACGATCAACCTCTACGATGCCGACAACAACCTGGTCGAAACCACGCAGACCGATGGCGACGGGGCCTATGAATTCGCCAACCTGCGCCCCGGCACCTACTACGTGCAGGAGGAAACCCGCACGGGGTGGACCGCGCTGACGGCGGTGACCGTCACGCTTGCCGGGCAGGAATCCGGTTTCGATGCGACGGTGAACTTCTTCAATTTCGAGGACATGTCGGTCAGCGGCTACAAATGGGCCGATATCGACAACGACGGCACCTGGGACGAGGCCGACACGGCCGTGCTGGGCGGGTTCACCATCGTTCTCGACAACGATGACGATCCCACGAACGGCTATCTTACCACGACGGTGACGGCTGCCGACGGGTCCTATTCCTTCACAGGACTGAACCCGCTGTCCTTCGATGGCGCCTTGCTGAACGATGCCGACGGCATCCTGCATGTCTACGAGCTGCAGCACGACGGGTTCATCCAGACCTATGGCGGGTTCACCTTTACGCTGGAAAGCGGCGGCATCGTGGCCGGGGAAATCGGCGAAACGATGGACGGCAATTTCGGCAATCACATGCTGGAAGGCGCCAATCGCACGCCGGGTTTCTGGCAGTCGACGCTGGGCCAGTCGCTCTATGACGGGAACGACCTAAACAACGGCGACGCCAACGGTGACGGCAAGCCGGAAGGCAACAAGGACTTCTCCGAAGAGGGCTGGTCCGAAACCGACCTGATGACGAAATACGGCATCGATACCGATGGCGACGGCGACAACGACGCGTTCTTCCTTTGGGATGGAAACGGTGACGGGGTGTGGGATGCCGACGGCGACGGGTCAATCGACCTTGGCGACATCGTCCTGAGCGCGGAGCAGCTCGCCAGCTGGGTCGGCGGGGGCGAGAAAGGGGGCGGGCGCGACTACGCGCAGATCCTCGAACGCGATGTAGGCGCCGTGTTCCTCAACACGTTGAACAACCATTCGCTGGCGACGCCCGAAGAAACCACCGCCGACCCGCTCACCGGCATGTCGGCACTCGATCCGGAAATCGCTGAGTCCTATGCCAAGGCGATCGCCTTCATCCTCGACTACGATGGGGGCACGAATGGCGATGCCATCGCCTTCGACGGCGAGGCAGCGGGCGGCAAGAAGGCCCAGCGCGCGGACTGGATCGATGGCGGCAGCGAGGCGCATATCGAACTCGCCGCCTTCAACGAAAACGGCGATGCCATGGTCGGCGGCTCGATGGAGCAGATCCTGATGGACGGCGACGATTACGGCATGGCGCAGGCGGTCGCTTATCGCCAGATCGAAGCCAATGCGGAGGCCGCGTTGGAGGCTGCTTTCCAGAGCCCGGCGCAGACAGACGTCTCGATGGTCCCGGCCGGCATGTTCGACATGAGCAATGAACTGAGCATGGTCCAGACCACGCAGATCGCCTGAGAAGCGTTCTATCGGCGGTAGAAGTCGCTTCAGAAAGGCAGGGTCGGCGCCTTTTCGCCCGCGGCGAGAGCGGGTGCGGCTGCAGCGCGCCGGATCAGGAGGTCGGCCGAGGCGAGCGCATGCTGGAGGCCGGAGTCCTGGTTGCCGAGCGGCCTCGCGTTGCCCTCCGCATCGAGCCTGGCCCGGACGAAGGTCTCGCGGCCGTCGCAAGCCGGGAGGGGCGCAGCGAGCGCATGCGATCCCCAGTTGCATGCGGCTGCAAACGGGCGGCCGGTCATGCCGGCGAGGAGGGGCGCGAGGAACAGCCGAGCGGTGACCATCGCGCTGGTGGGATTGCCGGGCAGGCCGATGACGCTTGTGTCGCCGACCCGGCCGAGCCACACCGGCTTGCCGGGCTTGATGGCGACTTTCCCGAAAGCGAGATCGAGGCCGAGCGGGGCGAACATCGCCTTGGCGAAATCGCGTTCCCCCACGGAGGCGCCGCCGGTGACCACGACGAGATCGTGATCGGCGACGGCCCGCGCCGCTGCGCTTTCCAGCGCAGGCAGGTCGTCTCCCAACCGTTCGGCGGGCGAGGGGAGGCCGCCCCATTCGATCACGAAGGCCGCAAGGCCCGCTGACAGGCTCTCCGGTATCGCGCCCGGTGTGGCGCGCGCTTCGCCGGGCTCGGCCAGTTCGTCGCCGGTGGAAAGAAGCGCCACCCTTGGCCGGCGCCAGCAGGTTACCTGTGCATGGTCCGCAGCAGCAGCCGCCACAAGCTGCCGTGGGCCAAGGACGGTGCCGGCGGGCAGCAATGCGTCGCCGCGCGAAAAGTCGCTGCCACGCTTGCGGACGAAGCGGGCGGAACTGTGGGGCGCGGCAAAGGTCGCCGCATCGCCGGACCGCTCGACCTCTTCCTGCATGACCACGCGGTCTGCTCCGGCGGGCAACGGCGCGCCGGTGAAGATGCGCGCGCAGGCACCCTCCGGCAATGTTCCCGCATCGGCGACGCCTGCGGCATTCTCGAACGCGACCGGCAGCGTCACCGGCAAGCCGGAAAGGTCGGCCTCGCGCACCGCGTAGCCGTCCATCGAGGACACATCGGCAGGCGGGGCATCGACCATCGCCAAGACAGGTTCGGCGAGGACCCTGCCGTGCGCCTTCGCCAGCGCAACCGGCTCCCGCCCGAGCGGCCGGGCCAAAGCTTGCAGGCGCTCGGTCGCTTCGTCGAAAGAGATCATTCGCCGGACCAGCTGCCGCTCTTGCCGCCGGTTTTCGAGGTCACGCGGATCGCGCCGATGGTCATTTGCTTGTCGATAGCTTTCAGCATGTCGAACAGGGTCAGGCAGGCGACGGAGACGGCGGTCAGCGCCTCCATCTCGACGCCGGTCTGCCCTTCCGTGCGTGCCTCGGAAGTCACGCGATAGCCCGGCAATGCGGGATCAGCCTCGATCTCCACCAGCACCTTCGCCAGCGGCAGCGGATGGCAAAGCGGGACGAGGTCGCTCGTCCGCTTGGCGCCCATCACCCCGGCAAGTTCCGCCGTCGCGATCACGCCGCCCTTGGGCGTGCGGCCTTTTGCCACGGCGGCCAGCGTATCGGCCGAACAGCGCAGTTCGCCGCTGGCGGTCGCGGTGCGCGGCGCGACGGGCTTGCCCGAAATATCGACCATCCGCGCGCGGCCATCTTCGTCGAGGTGGGAAAGGCCGCTCATCCGTGGTCCTTTGCGAAACGCGGGATCATGCCGACGATGGAGCAGGGGCGATAGCGGCTGTCGAGTTCGTATTTCAGGATCTTCTCCCACCCGTCGCGGCAGGCCCCGGTGCTGCCCGGCAGGCAGAAAACGAAGCTGCTGCCGACCTGCCCACCCAGCGCGCGCGATTGCATGGTGGAAACGCCCACGGTCTCGCGGCTGACGGCGTGGAACAGGGCGGAAAAGCCATCCATTTCCTTCGTCAGTATGGGCCGGATCGCTTCCGGCGTCACATCGCGCGGGGCAAAGCCGGTGCCGCCGGTTGTCAGAACGATGTCGACGCCCTCGTTCTCCGCCCATTCGGCGACCTGCGCACGGATCGCGGGCGCATCGTCGGGCAGGATCATGCGGGCGGCGAGGGAATGGCCTGCTTCCTGCAGGCTGTCGGCAAGATACCGGCCCGACGTGTCGGTCTCCATGGTCCGCGTGTCGGATACGGTCAGCACCGCGATGCACAGCGGCTGGAATTCGCGGCTTTCGTCGATGCCGGGCATCAGCGTTTCTCCCAGGTGACGGACCCGTCGGAATAGTCGAATGTGAAAACCGTATGGCCGCAATCGCGGCGTCGGCGGTGCGCGGGCATCGGCACCGTCGGCAGCCCGGCGTCCAGGGCCGCGCGGGTCAGGATTTCCGAGATGAGCGCGCCTTCCGGCCACCCCGTGCAGAGGCGCGTGTTGCCATGCCTCCAGCAGGCCACCGTACCGTCCTCCGCGACCAGTTCCGCATCAGCCTCGCCCTCAAAATGGTCGAGCCAGCGCGTAACCGCCCAGCCGTCGCCCTCGTGCGCTATGCCGCGCCCGAGCGTTTCGGACAGCAGGATTTCTCCGCCGAGCAGGTCGGCCAATGGCTGGGCGTCGGGAATGGCGAAGTCCGGGTCGCGCGTGCCGGTGCGCGGCCCGATGACCAGCTGGCCATCGAGCTGCGCCAATCGCTGCGCAAAGCCATCCGGCAGGATCGGCAGGCACGGGATTACGACGAGCGGATACAGCGCAACATCCGCTGCCGGGCTGACGATGTCGACATTCAGCCCCAGCCGCCGCAGCGCCTCGTAGCTGCGGAAAGCGGCCCACAGGGCGGAGCATCCTTCGCCCTGCGGCTGGATCTGGGTGACCCACTCCGCATCGTAGGCGAAGACGAGCGCGGCGTGCTTCGGCGCTTCGCCCAATGTGCCGATGGCCGCGATATCCTGCGCCGATTGCGCCACTTCCCCATGGGCCGGTGCGGGCGACGCATCTGTGCGCAGGATGCCGGCGTGCATCTGTTCCTGCGCTTTCGGGAACTGGCGCCAGCGGAAATAGCTCACCATCTCCGCGCCGTGCGCCATCGCTTCCAGCGTCCACAGGCGCACCATGCCGGGTGCGGGCGCGGGATTGTGCCGTGCCCAGTTGACCGGGCCGGGTTGCTGTTCGAGCACATTCCACCGCCCGCCGTTCGTCGTCCCGCGATAAAGATCGTGGTGGAAGGCGGCGATGTCGGGATGGCCGGAGCGCGCGAATTGGCGCTTCTCCGTGTCGGAGAAGCGAAACATCTCGAGGAAGCCGAGCGGGTAGCTGTCCCAACCCATCACATCGAGATCGCGGCCGAGATCGTGGTGGTCGTATCCGGTGTAGAAACCCATCGCGTTGTGCATGATGTCGCGGCCCGGCGAACATTCGCGCAGGATTTGCGACTGCGTGCGATTGAAGTCGATCACCCGGTCGGAAGAATAGCGGCGAAAGGCGAGCCAGTGCGCCGGGTTCGCCTCGGTCACGGTCAGGTTGGGCAGCTCGATCTCGGCGAAATCGCGATATTCCATCGACCAGAAGACGTTGCCCCATGCCTCGTTCAGCGCGCCGATGCTGTCATAGCGTCCGGCCAGCCAGCGGCGGAAACCCTCTCTCGCGGCGGCGGAAAAGCTCTGTACCGTGTCGTGGCAACCGTACTCGTTATCCGTCTGCCAGCCGACGACCGCGTCATGCCGTCCGTAACGTTCCGCCACGACGCGGGCGATGCGGGCGGCCTCCGCGGCGTAGCCGTCGTGACTGAAGCAGTAATGGCGGCGGGAGCCGAAACCGCGCGGCCTGCCCTCGCGGTCTAGTGCGACCATGTCCGGCATCCGGTCGACCAGCCATTTGGGCGGGGTGGCGGTGGGGGTGCACAGGATGAGCTTGTGCCCGGCGGCGGCGAGGACCTCGATCGCCTCGTCCAGCCATTCCCAGTCGAAACTTCCCGGCTCGGGCTCGATCCGGCTCCACGCGAATTCGCCCAGGCGCACGCGGTCGATGCCGATTTCCGCCATCATCGCCGCGTCCTGCGCCCAGCGTTCGCGCGGCCAGTGTTCGGGGAAATAGCAGGTGCCGAGATGCATGGGGCGACCCTATGGAAGCGTCAGGCGAAATGCCATTGCGAAAGCGCTTCTCCCTCCCGCGAAATGCGGCCCGGCCGCCCGACCGGTTCGGTCCGGCCGTCCGTCAGCGCTGCGATGGTCGCGCCATCGTCCGCCGGCACGATGGCGAGGGTGCGCGCACCGTCCGGCGTCAGGGCAACGACGGTGCCGAGCCGCGCCGACCCGTCGCGGGCATAGTGGACGGTGAACGTCTCCAGCATCGCCGCACCTGCGTAAGTCTCGTCCAGCGGCGGCACCGCGCCGCGCGCCGCGTCGGCCCTTGCCTGTACGTCGAAATCCTGCGGGAAGGCGGCGCCGGTGGCCCGTCCCGACAGCATGATCGCATGGTTATGCGTGGCGTAGCCGCCATTGCCGAACAGCAGGCCGGTCTCGCCCGTGCCGCGCAGCGTGTGGACCATCGCGGCGATGGCGTGGCTCATGTAATTGCCGATCGGCCCGCCGCCGAACGTGAGGCCTCCGAATACAGTCGCGGGGCGCTGCGCCGGCCAGCCAATGATCCGCCGCGCCATCTTGGGCACGCAGGGGAAGCAACTGTAAAGCTCGACATGGTCGATCGCGTCGGCGGCGACATCATTGCGCGCCAGCGTTTCTTCCAGCACCGCCGCCATTCCGGGCGAGGCGTGATAATTCGCGCGGGCGAGGATGTCGGTCGGCTCGTTCGCGCCCGCGCCGTGGCCGATATGGACCAGCCGCGCTTCGTCCAGCCCGCGTCGCCGCGCTTCGGCGAGGCTCGCGACGATGAAGCCTGCGCCCATGTTCACCGCGGCATTCGCGACCTGCAGCTTGGTATAGGGAAAGGCGATCGGCCGGTTGTCCGCATCGGGCGCCACGATTTCCTGCGGGCCGAAGGGCGTGCGCATCCACGCGGCCGGATTGGCCGCCGCGACCTCGCTCATGTGCGACCAGATCGTGCCGCTTTCGTGCTGCGCGTCGGCGAGCGACTGACCCCACGCCGCGCGGCAGGCATTCTCGTAAAGCGGGTAGACGTCGACCGGCACCACCAGCCCGTGGCTCTGGGCATATCCCGTGTGCTTGCGATGCGGCGCATCGCGCAAGGCATCCTTCTTCGGCGCGTCCTTCGTCGCGCGCGCTTTCGCCAGCTGCCCTGCCGTCCGCAGCGCCTCCCCGCCGGTGACCGCGCAAATCCTTGCCTTGCCCGCGCCGATCCGGTTCGCCGCTTCGTTGAGCAGGCGGACCGGCGTTTCTCCGTGGGGCGGGGTTTGCTCGGTGGTCGCCGCTGACATGCCGAGTGCCTCTGCAACCGCGGGGTCGAGCGGGTTCAATTGCGGCCAGGAAATCTGCCCAATCACGGCGAGGTGGTCAGCCGCCGCCAGCCAGCCACCGCCCGCATCGGCATTTGCCCGGCGCAGCGCCTCGACCATCAGCCCGCCGCTGTCGAGCCCGTCCCCGGCATGCTCCGGTCGGTCGCTCACCTGCCCCACGCCAACGATGACGGGGATGCGTTCGGGATCGATGGTCACTGCGGGGTCCTCGTTGCAAAAGCGTGGCAAGGGGGGACTTTACCCGCCCCGCTCTAACGTTTAAACGATCGATTAAATTTCGCCAACCGCCAAGCCAACGGAGCCTCCCCATGTCCGCTCTCAACATTCCCGATCCCGATTTCATGCAGGACGAGGAAATCCGCATGTTCGACGATGCGGTCGACAAGTTCTTCAAGCAGCACTTGCCCGAAAAGCGCCTGAAGGAATGGGAAGAGAACGGCCAGGTCGACCGCGAGTTCTGGCACGAGGCGGGGCAGGCGGGCCTGCTCGGCGTATCGGTGCCGGAAGAATACGGCGGCCATGGCGGCGATTTCCGGCACGACCTCGTCGTCGTCAACCAGACGGCGAAGCACGGGGCGAGCGGCTTCAACGCCTCGCTCCATAATTGCATCTGCGTGCCCTACGTCGTGCGCTACGGCACGGAAGAGCAGAAGAAGCGCTGGCTGCCCAAGATGGTGAACGGCGAGCTGGTGACCGCCATCGCGATGAGCGAGCCGGGCGTCGGCAGCGACCTGCAGTCGATCACCACCACCGCGCTGAAGGATGGCAACGGCTACCGCGTCAACGGATCCAAGACCTTCATCTCCAACGGGCAGGTGGCCAATTTCGTCATCACCGTGGCGAAGACCGATCCGAACGAGCGCGCGAAGGGCATCAGCCTCGTCTGCGTGGAGACGGAGGAAGCGGAGGGCTTCGCGCGCGGCAAGAAGCTCGACAAGATCGGCCTCGACAGTTCCGATACGTCGGAGCTGTTCTACGACGACGTCTTCGTGCCCGGCGACAACATCCTCGGCGGCGAGGAAGGCAAGGGTTTTGCCCAGCTGATGGGCGAGCTTGGCCAGGAACGCCTGATCATTGCCGCAGGCGCGATGATCGCGATCGAAAAGGCGCTCGATACGACCATCGAATACGTGAAGGGGCGCAAGGCGTTCGGCCAGACGATCTGGGACTTCCAGAACACGCAGTTCGTGCTTGCCGACCTGAAGGCACGCGGCATGGCCGCCAAGGTCTTCGTCAACGATTGCATCGCGCGCCACCTGGAGGGCGAACTGACGCTGGACGCGGCGGCGGCGGCAAAGCTGGTCGCCACGGAATTGCAGGGCGAGACGGTCGACAAGTGCCTGCAGCTGCACGGCGGCTGGGGCTACATCAACGAATACCCCATCGCGCGGCTGTTCCGCGACAGCCGCATCACGCGTATCTTCGGCGGATCGAACGAGATCATGAAGATGCTCATCGCCCGCAGCATGTGATGGCGCTCAGGTGAAATGCAGCCGGCGGTACTTGCCGCCGAAATAAAGCAGCGGGTCGCGGTTCGGTTCGAAGCGCACCCGCTCCACCTCTCCCACCAGGATCATGTGATCCCCGCCGTCGTGCAGAGCGTGGCGGCGGCATTCGAAATTGGCGAGGCTGCCGGGGATGATCGGTACGCCGTAATCCCATGTCTCGAAGGCAAAACCGTCGAACCGGTCGGCGCCCTTGGTGGCGAACAGCTGGGACAGGTCCTTCTGGTCCGTGCCAAGCACGTTGACCGCGAAATGCTCCGTGTTTTCCAGGACCTTGGTGGTCCCGGCATTCTTTGCGGGGCAGACCAGCAGCAACGGCGGGTCGAGACTGACCGAGGTGAAGCTGTTGGCCGTTAGGCCGACCGGCTCGCCGTCTTCGGCCAGCGCCGTCACCACCGTCACGCCGGTGGCGAAGCAGCCCATCGCGTCGCGCAGCACCCGCGGGTCGGTCCCGGCAATGAATTCGCGCGGCGAGGTCATGGCGTGTCTCCTGCCCGCCGCGCCCTTGCGGCGCAAGTCATCAAACGGGCCATCCGGGACGGGAAGCGCAAGCAAAAGGGGCCGGACGATCGCTCGCCCGGCCCCGTTTCGCGTCCGCCGGTGGGACTTACTTGTACTTGGCGTACTGGAGGTCGAAGCGGTCGGCTTCCATGACCTTGGTCCATGCGGCCACGAAGTCGCGGGCAAACTTTTCCTCGTTGCCGTTCTCGGCATAGACTTCGGAGATCGCGCGCAGCTGCGAGTTTGAGCCGAAGACGAGGTCGGTGCGCGTGGCGCGCCACTTCTCTTCGCCTGATTTGCGGTCGCGGCCGATGAACTCCTCGTCGCCGCTCTCGTCGACCACTTCCCAGACCACGCCCATTTCGAGGAGGTTGACGAAGAAGTCGTTCGACAGCGTGCCAGGGCGCTCCGTCAGGACGCCGATTGTGTTGCCGTGTTCGGCGTGCTTGCTGACCGCGCCCAATGCCCGCATGCCGCCGAGCAGGGCGGTCATTTCGGGGATCGACAGGCCGAGCAGGTCGGCACGGTCGATCAGCATGTCTTCCGTCTTCACCGAAGCCTTGGTCTTCAGGTAGTTGCGGAAGCCATCGGCGAACGGCTCCAGCGGCTCCCAGCTTTCGGCGTCGAACTGGTCTTCGGTCGCATCGCCGCGGCCGGTGGACACCGGAACGGAGATGTCGAAGCCGCCGTCCTTGGCTGCCTTCTCGACCGCTGCGGCGCCGGCCAGCACGATGGCATCGGCCATCGACAGGTCGCCGCGCAGTTCGTCGAGCTTGGCGAGTACGTTGCCGAGTTCATCGGCATCGTTGACGGCCCAGTTCTTGATCGCATCGAAGCGGATGTGCGCACCGTTGGCACCGCCGCGGTGGTCGCTGCGGCGATAGGTGGAGGCCGAAGCCCACGCCGCCTTGACCAGTTCGCGTACCGACAGGCCGCTGTCGATGACCTTGGACTTGAAGTCCGCCACGGCGCTGTCCGAGGCTTCCTTGCCGGCGGGGATCGGATCCTGCCAGATCAGGTCTTCTTCCGGCACTTCGGGGCCTTGGTAACGGACCTTCGGGCCCATGTCGCGGTGGGTCAGCTTGAACCATGCGCGGGCGAAGGCGTCGTCCAGCGCCGACTGGTCGTTGAGGAAACGCTCCGAAATCTTGCGATATTCCGGGTCGCGCTTCAGCGCCATGTCCGCCGTCGTCATGATGGTCGGCACCTTCTTGGACGGATCGCGTGCATCGGGGGCCATGTCGGCCTCTTCCGGATCGATCGGGGTCCACTGGTTGGCACCGGCCGGCGACTGCACGAGTTCGTACTCGTACTTGAACAGCAAGCGGAAATAGTCGTTGCCCCACTCGGTCGGGTTCGGGGTCCACGCACCTTCGATGCCGGAGGTCGTGATGTGGCCCTTGCCGATTTCTTCGGGGTCGGTCAGCCAGCCGAAGCCCATGGTGTGAAGGTTTTCGCCCTCGGGTGCCTTGCCGAACGTGTCGGAAGGTTTCGCGCCGTGGCACTTGCCGAAGGCGTGGCCGCCGGCGGTCAGGGCAACGGTTTCCTCGTCGTTCATGGCCATGCGGGCGAAGGTTTCGCGCATGTCGCGGGCCATGCCTTCGGGATCGTGCGGATTGCCGCCCGGACCTTCCGGATTGACGTAGATGAGGCCCATCTGGATCGCCGCGAGCGGGTTTTCCAGCGCCTTGCCTTCATCGGGATTGATGCGCGTTTCCGCGCCCGTATCCACCCATTGTTCTTCGGTGCCCCAATAGACCGTTTCCGGCTCGAACACGTCCTTGCGTCCGCCGCCGAAGCCGAACACTGGGCCGCCCATGCTTTCGATGGCGACGTTGCCGGTCAGCACGAACAGGTCAGCCCAGCTGATGTGCTTGCCATATTTCTGCTTGATCGGCCACAGCAGGCGGCGCGCCTTGTCGAGGTTGCCGTTATCCGGCCAGCTGTTGAGCGGGGCGAAACGCTGCTGCCCGCTGGAGGCGCCGCCGCGACCGTCGCCGGTGCGGTAGGTGCCGGCTGCGTGCCATGCCATGCGGATGAAGAAGGGGCCGTAGTGGCCGTAGTCTGCCGGCCACCAGTCCTGGCTGTCGGTCATCAGCGCGGTAAGGTCTTCCTTCAGCGCCTTGTAGTCGATGGCGTTGAAAGCTTCGACGTAATCGAAATCCTCGCCCATCGGGTCGGCGCTGCGGCCTTCCTGCGTGAGGGGGGACATGTCGAGGCTGTCCGGCCACCATTCGCGGTTGGTGCGGCCGAACAGCTTGCGCATGTCGTTGTCGCCGCTGAAGGGGCAGCCGCCCGAGATCGAGCCTGTCTTGACGTCCATGGGGAATTCTCCTCTCGTTGGGGAATCGGGTCCGATTCCGAATTGCTAGGGGGCTGGTACGACCCCCTCCGGTAATCTGTCCAATCGATTGATTGAAACTTACTAATCGAATGCGCCGCGTGCTTGATTGTGCCCGCGGGTGCGCCCAAAAGTGCCGTTTATGGAACGAGCCGACATCATCATCGTGGGCAGCGGGCACGGCGGGGCCGCCGCCGCCATCGCCCTGCGCCAGCGCGGGTTCGAAGGAACCGTCGCCATCGTCACGCGCGAAAGCGAGCTGCCGTACGAGCGCCCGCCCCTGTCGAAGGAATATCTCGCCGGGGAAAAGCCGTTCGAGCGTATCCTGATCCGCAAGCCCGAATTCTGGGAGGAGCGGGATATCGCGGTGCTGCGAGGCCGCGCGGTAACGGCCATCGACCCACAGGCACGCCGCCTTACCCTGAGTGACGAGAGCGTGATGGAATACGGCCGGCTCATCTGGTCGGCTGGCGGCGATGCCCGGAGGCTCGATTGCCCGGGCAGCGAACTTTCCGGCATCCACGCCGTGCGCGACCGACGCGATGTCGATGCGCTGAAGGCAGAGCTGGACAGCGGTCTCAAACGCGTCGTGGTGATCGGCGGCGGCTACATCGGCCTGGAGGCGGCGGCCGTGCTGACCAAGCTCGGCTGCAGCGTCACCGTGCTGGAGAACCAGTCCCGCGTGCTGGCGCGCGTCGCCGGGGAAGACCTGTCGCGTTTCTTCGAAGCCGAACACCGCGCCAATGGTGTGGACCTGCGGCTGGACACGGTGGTGCAGGAAATCGTCGGCAAGGATGGCCGGGTGAGCGGCGTCATGCTGGCCGGCGGGGAGACCATCGCGGCGGACATGGTCATCTTGGGCATCGGCATCGTGCCCGCCGTGGGGCCGCTGCTGGTTGCCGGCGCAAGCGGCGCCAACGGCGTGGATGTCGACGAATACTGCCGCACCACGCTGGAAGATGTCTACGCCATCGGCGATTGCGCCGCCCATGCCAACGGCTTTGCGGACGGGCAGGTCATCCGGCTGGAATCGGTCCAGAACGCCAGCGACATGGCCACGACTGCGGCGAAGGCGATCATGGGGGAGGAAGAACCCTACGCCGCGACGCCGTGGTTCTGGTCCAACCAGTACGATCTGAAGCTGCAGACCGTCGGCCTCAATCATGGCCACGACGAAGCCGTGACCCGCGGCGATCCGGACAGCCGCAGCTTTTCGGTCGTCTATTTGCGCGGCGGCAAGGTCGTCGCACTCGACTGCGTCAACGCGGTGAAGGATTACGTCCAGGGCCGCAAGCTGGTGGAAGCGGGGGCAACCGTCGCGCCGGACAAGCTGGCCGATGCCACCGTGCCGCTGAAGGAGATGCTCTGATCAGAGCGTGGCGGGCTCTTTCGCGGCGCGGACGTGCTGCCAGATGGAGGAGACAACCACCGATCCTTCGCCCACGGCAGACGCGACGCGCTTGACCGAACCCGCCCGGCAATCGCCGACAGCAAAGATGCCCGGGGCCGAGGTGGCGTAATCGTTCGCCGCACCCGCCGCATCGCCCGTCTTCACGAAGCCGCGCTCGTCGGTTTCGGCGTGGCCTTCCAGCCAGCCTGTGTTGGGCGCCGCCCCGATCATGATGAACAGGCCCTTCGCGTCGATCGTCCGCACTCCGTCCGGCCCTGCGATCGTGATCGCTTCCAGCCGCGTGTTACCGTGCAGCGCGGTGCAACTGGTGCCGTAATCGATCGTGATGCGCGGGTCGCTTTCGAGCCGGCTGGAGAGGTAGTCGCTCATCGAATCGGCGAGGCTGTTGCCGCGGATGAGGACGTGGACGTGATCGGCGCTGCGGCTGAGATACATCGCCGCCTGCCCCGCTGAATTGCCGCCCCCGATGACCACGGCCGTGCCGCCCCGGCACCAGCGCGCCTCCATTTCGGTCGCGGCGTAGAACACGCCGGCGCTTTCGAATTCTTCCAAGCGGTCGAGCGGCAGGCGGCGGTATTGCACCCCGGTGGCAACGAGCACCGCGCTGGCGCAGATCGTGTCGCCATCGTCCAGCGTCGCGCAATAGCGCCGGTCCGACAGCCGCTCCAGCTTCTCGACCCGGCGTGGCATCGCAAAGCGCGTGCCGAACTTCATCGCCTGGATCTGCCCGCGCAGCGTCAGGTCGGCGCCGGAAATCCCGGTCGGGAAGCCCATGTAGTTCTCGATCCGGCTGCTGGTCCCGGCCTGCCCGCCGATCGCGCTGTCTTCCACGACCAGCGCCGACAGGCCTTCCGAACCGGCATAGACCGCCGCCGCCACGCCTGCCGGGCCGCCGCCCACGATGAGGAGGTCGATATCGCCCGTGTCGGTCACGTCGAGATCGAGGCCGAGCATCTGCGCGACCTTGCGCGGGGTGGGGTCGGCCATAACCTCGTCCTTGCCGACGAAAACCGCCGGTTCGTGGTCCGAGAGATTACACAGCCTCGCGGTTTCGTCCGCATCGTCGTCGAGCGCGAAATTGAGGTGGGGTATGCGGTTGCGGCTGAGGAAGCTGGCGACGCGCTGGACAGCCGGATCGCGCTCTGCGCCCACCACCTTGATCGCGCTGTCGCTGGCTTCGAAGGTGCGGCGGCGGCGGGCGGTGAACACGCCGATGATATGGTCGGACAATTCGGGAATGCGCGCCATCAGGTCGAGCATGTCCTTGCGCGGCACCTCCACCGTTCGCGTATCGACCGCGGCGCGCATCGGCAGGATCGTCGCCCCGCCGTTGAGGAAATTGATGTCGCCCATGAATTGCCCGGGGCCAAGGCCGCTTTCGAGTAGCCGGGCTTCGGAATAGGGGTCCTTCACCTCGATCTCGCCCTCGAGCACCAGGACGAAGCGGGTCAGCGCCTCGCCCGTGGCGGCCACGATTTCGCCGGCGGCATAGCTGCATTCGGTGCCGGCCTCGCGAATCGCCGCGAGGTGCTCTTCCGACAGGGGCACACGCTTCATCTGAGTCAGATCGAAACCGATGGTCTCCACTTGCGTCAATCTCCTATCGTGTTTCGGGCGGGATAGGCCGGAAGGGGGCCGTCAGCGACCGGGCAAGCGCAATATCGCCTTGGGCACGCGGGTCGGCAACCCCGATATCGATGGCGTCTTGCGCAGGCGTGTCCCTGAGGGTGCCGTGCAGGCGGTCCCAAAAGGAAAAACCGCTCGTCCAGTTGCTGTCACGTTCGGCCTTCACGCTCGAATGGTGGATCCCGTGCATCTTCGGCGTGGTGAGGGCGAGGCTCAGGCGCTCGTCCCAGCCCGCCGGCAGGCGCAGGTTCGAATGGTGGAACAGGATGCTGGCGTTGAAGAACTGCCGCCACGCGAACAGGCCTGCGGGATCGACGCCGGCCAGCCGGACCTGCACCAGCCGCCATGGCAGCGAGACCAGCATGTCGAGCGCGTGGAACCGTACCGCCGTGCTTGCGTCCATGTCCTCGTCGATATGGTGGACGCGGTGCCAGCGCCACAGGAACGGCAGCTTGTGGGTGGCGACGTGCCAGAGGTAGAAGCCGTAATCCATCGCCAGCACGCCCGCAGCGAGCGAGAGCGGTTTCGGCACGCGCTGGGCGATCCCGCGCCCGCCGGCTGCATTGGCACGGGCGATGCGCTGGGTCAGCGGTTCTTCCACCAGGGCGATCACCAGCGCACAGCTGGCGCCCATGGCGGCGTTGCGGATGTTGCGGGCAAGGTCGGGACGGGTCCGGCGGCGCAGCGGGCGCTTTCTTTCGGCAACCAGCAGCGCGCCCACGGCACCCGCGGCGAGCGCGCCGAAAAGATGCTTTCCCGACACTTTCATGACAATTGCCATGCCCGATAGCGCGGGGGCTTCCAACCCGCTAAAGGCCCGCCCGATGCAACCGCGCGTGGTCATTTTCGCAAAGTATCCGAAGGCCGGCGCGGTCAAGACGCGGCTGGCGGAAACCATCGGCGATGCTGCCGCCCTGTGCGTCTATCGCGCCTTGCTCGATCACACGCTGATCGAGGCACGATCGAGCGGTTTGCCGGTCGAGCTGCGGTACGACGGCGCGGAGGCGGCGGATTTCGCGCAGCTGGTACCGGGCGAGATCGAGCTGGTGCCGCAAGGCGGTGGCGATCTCGGCGAACGGCTGGCCCGGGTCGAAGCGCCGGCGCTGGTCATCGGCAGCGACTGTCCCGGCCTTACCGCGAAGAAGCTCCGCAAGGCGGCAAAGGCCTTGGCGGAGGACGACGCGGTCATCGGCCCGGCGACCGACGGCGGATACTGGCTGATTGGCCTCGCGCGGCAAATGCCGTTTCTGTTCGAAGCGATGCCGTGGAGCGAGCCCGGCCTCCTTGCCGCGACATTGTCGAAGCTGGACGAAGCGGGCATAGGGTACGCCATGCTCAAGGAACTCGGCGATATCGACACGGAAGACGACCTGGAGCACTGGCCCGACTTCCGCCCCTGACGCCGCGATGGCCGTCACCCTCCTGATACCTGCTCTGGACGAGGCGAAGGCGCTGCCTGCGCTGGTGACCCATGTGGCCGCGCTCGATCCGCAGCCTGCCGAGGTGCTGCTTGTCGACGGTGGGAGCGGAGACGAGACCGTGGCTATTGCCCGGGACGCGGGGTGGCGCGTCATGACGGCGCAGCGCGGGCGCGCGCGGCAGATCAACGCCGGGGTGGAGGCGGCGCGCAGCGAGCTCGTCTGCGTCCTTCACGCCGATACCGAGCCGCCGCGCGACATCGTGGCGGAAGTGGAGCGGATGCTGGCCGATCCGGAAGTGGCGCTGGGCGGGTTCACCACCATCCTGCGCGGGCCGGACGGCGCGAGGCGGTTCACCAGCTTCCACAACAGGATCAAGACCTGGTACGCGCCGCTGCTGCTGCGGCCGCATCTCTACGCAAAGGGCGTTCGGCTGCTGTTCGGCGATCACGCGATGCATTTCCGCCGCGCCGACTATCTCGCCGCAGGAGGCTGCGATCCGGGGACGCCGGTGATGGAGGAAGCGGATTTGTGCATCCGCATGGCCCGTTTCGGGCGCGTGCGGCTCAATCCGCGTAGGATCTACACGTCGGACCGCAGGGTGGCCGAGTGGGGCGAGCTGAAGGCAAACTGGATATACTTCAAGGTCGGTATCATGTGGGCGTTCGGTGCCCGCGCGCGGCTGGCGCAGCATTACCCGGATATCCGCTAGGCTGCGGGCAGGAAGCCCTCGGCAATGCAGAATTCGATCAGCCGCTGCAGGTAGGCCGCTCCGGTGGGCGGGCAGGTCCGGCCGGTGACGGCGCGCAAGCGCGCATCGTCGAAGCGTGGATCGCGCTGGAAGTAGCTCGCGTAGAGCCCGGCGACACGGCGATATAGGCGCCGTTCCAGCGCGGGCAGGGCGGCCGGGTCGAAATCTGCAGGATCGACGAGATCAGGCGCGCTGAATTGCGGGAACGCGCCGATGGCGGACGCAAAGGTCTCGACCGGCACCGGCTGGCCGGAAACAAGGTGATAGGCCGCGTTCTTCGCCGTGTCGAAATTTTCGGCCAGGTCGGCCAGCGCGCCGCAGACGTGGTCGATCGGGACGAAGTCCAGCGTGGCGCCGCGGCGGGCTTCCATGTGTTTCACCCGCCCTTCGGCGATCAGCTTGAAGGCGGCATAGATCGTATCGAAGTGCCGGATCGCACCGGTCGCGCTGTCGCCGGTGACGATGGAAGGGCGCGCGATGATCCAGTCGAGCCCGCTTTCCCGCACCAGCCGCTCCGCCGCAGCCTTGCTCGCCTCGTAGCCGTTGGCAAACCCGTTTTCCGGCAGCGGGTCGCCTTCCGCAACACGCCCGTTCCGGTCGCCGCAGACATATGCGGTGCTGACGTGCAGCAGCCGCATCCCGCCAAGCCGCGCCAGGGCGACAGCGTTGGCCGCGCCCCCGCGATTGGTCCGGTCGTATTCTTCGTCCGGCAAGTCGAAGCGCGTGGTCGCCGCGACATGGACGAGCATGTCATGCGAAGCGGCCAGCCGCCCGGCCAGCGCTTCGTCCAGCCCCAGCAGCGGCTCTGCGATATCGCACGCGATGGCATCGGCGATTGCGACCGGGGAGCCATCGTTCGCCAGCACCTCGCGGTTGCGATGGACCAGCGCCGTCACCGTGTGCCCGCGTGCCACCAGCCGCGCCGCCGTCTCCCCGCCCAGCAAGCCTGCCGCGCCCGTCATCAGGATTTTCATGAAACCGGTTGGCCTTTTGCCGCGAATATGGTGGTCGGGACGCAGGACAGCGCCTCTTGCGGCTGCTAACAGGGATGGCGATGGATTTCACCCATGACGTAATCGTGATCGGCGGCGGCGCTGCGGGACTGACCGCAGCGGGCGGCTGCGCGCTGTTCGGGCTGGAAGTCGCGCTGATCGAGGCCGGTGAGATGGGCGGCGAGTGCCTCAACAATGGCTGCGTACCGTCCAAGGCGCTGATCACGGCAGCCCGCCGCGCTGCAGAGGCGCGGGAGGCGACCCGTTTCGGCGTTACGCTGCAACCGCCGCAGGTCGAATGGAGCGGCGTGCACGGCCACATCCGCGACGCCATCGCCGCGATCGAGCATCACGACAGCCAGGAAACCTTCGAGGGCATGGGCTGCGAGGTCATTCGCGCGCGTGCCACGCTGACGGGCAAGCACACGGTCGAAGCCGGCGGCAGGAGGCTAGCCGCCCCGCGCATCGTCATCGCCACGGGTTCCAGGCCGTTCGTCCCGCCCATCGAAGGTATCGATGACGTGCCCTATCTCACGAACGAGAACCTGTGGGACGTCGGCGACCTGCCCGGGCACCTCGTCATCATCGGCGGCGGCGTGATCGGCATGGAAATGGCGCAGGCCTTCCGCCGCCTCGGCAGCGACGTGACGGTGATCGAGCCGGACAAGCCGATGGGCCGCGACGACCCGGACAATGTCGCCGTGGTGGTCGGGGCGATGGAGGAAGAAGGCGTTCGCTTCGTAAAGGGCAAGGCGAAAAAGGTCTCTGGAACCGCCGGCGCTCTCTCCGTTGAGATCGACAATGGGGAGAGCGTGACGGGCACCCACCTGCTGGTGGCCGTGGGCCGCACTGCGAACACCGCGGGGCTCGGCCTCGAGACGGTCGGTATCGACACGGCCAGGAACGGCATTGTCGTGGACGAGCGCCGCCGGACTTCGGTGAAATCGATCTACGCCATCGGCGATTGCCGTGACGGCCCGCGCCTGACCCATGTGTCGGGATACGAAGGCAGCAATGTCGCGCTGGAGATCGTCTTCGGCCTGCCGACCAAGGTCGATTACACCGCGCTGCCGTGGTGCACCTACACCTCGCCCGAAGTCGCGCAGATCGGCCTCACCGAAGGCGAAGCGCGCGCGAAGCACGGGGACAAGGTGACCGTCATCACCAAGCCGTTCGGCGACAACGAACGCGCGCTGACCGAAGGGCAGGAGAAGGGCCAGGCCAAGATCGTGTTCAAGGGCAAGAAGGTGGTCGGTGCCAGCATCGTCGGCAAGCATGCGGGCGAATTGCTGCTGCCCTACACGCAGGCGATTACGGGCAAGTCGTCCAGCTTCGCGCTGGGCAGCGCGATCATCGCCTATCCCACCCGCAGCGAGATCACGAAAGCCGCCGCGTTCGACGTGTGGGAGCCGACCGTCTTCGGCGCGATCCCGAAGAAATGGGCGGCATTCCTCGCCAGAATGCGGCGGCGCTTCGCATGAACGTGCGGACGAAGAGCCGCAATGCGCCCACCGGGCCATCGCCGTTCCAGGTCGCCGGGGCGGCCTTGCCGGCGGGCAAATTCTCCGACCCGGACGTGACGGCGAAGGGCGAGGCGCGTGCTTCGGTCCCCCTGGTGAAGCTCGAGACTCTGTGGCTCAATACCGGCACGCTGTGCAATCTGGCCTGCGCGACCTGCTATATCGAGAGCAGCCCCACCAACGATGCGCTGGTCTACCTCGCGGCGGACGAAGCCGCGCGCTTCCTGTCCGAGGCAGAGGGGTTGGGCACGCGCGAGATCGGCTTCACCGGCGGCGAACCGTTCATGAACCCGCAGTTCCTCGCCATGCTGGAGGATGCCCTGCAACGCGGGTTCGAGGTGCTGGTGCTGACCAACGCGATGAAGCCCATGCGCCGGCACGAAGCTGCGCTGCTGGCCCTCCAAGAGCGTTTTGGCAGCAAGCTGACCCTGCGCGTCAGCCTCGACCACCATACGAAGGCGGGGCATGAGGGGGAACGCGGGCCGAACACGTGGGACATCGGCTTGGGTGGGCTGAAGTGGTTGTCGCAGAACGGCTTTTCCATCGCGGTCGCCGGGCGGCTGCTTCCGGGCGAGGGGATGGAGGACGCGCGCGAAGCCTATGCCGCGCTGTTCGATGCCGAGAATATCCGCATCGACGCCGCCGACCCTTCGCGACTGGTGCTGTTCCCCGAAATGGACGCGACGAAGGACATCGCGGAAATCACGACCGATTGCTGGGGCATCCTCGGCAAGTCGCCGGAAGAGGTGATGTGCGCCAGTTCCCGCATGGTCGTCCACCGCAAGGGCGAAGACCGCCCCAGCGTCGCCGCCTGCACGCTGATCCCTTATGATCCCGGGTTCGACATGGGCGCGACGCTGGAAGAGGCGTCGGGCGCGATCAAACTGAACCACCCCCACTGCGCACGCTTCTGCGTTCTCGGCGGGGCCAGTTGTTCGGGTTAGTAAGACCAAGGCATCGGTGACCAACCTACCGCTTTCAAGGAACTGCACGTAACCCAAAGAAATCTTGACCGGCTGCATCGCTTAGGCACGGGCCAAGCATCCGCGCGTCTCCCCGACCCGCATCGTTGTAGATCGAATAGCAGTATTCTTGGGCATATTGCCAAAGCTCGGGATGATGGAAGATATTAAATTCGTTTGTGAGTGGCCCAAATTCGTGGTCGTCGACTTTCAGGCCATTACTCTGAATGAATTCTGCGTAAGAGATAGAATTGCGAGCCACAACCAATGATCGGTCTTGTTCATCAAAACAACGATCTAATAAAGATCCTTGAGGTTTTCTTCTGAAGCAGAAAGCATAAGCGCGATTTCGACTGTCAGTGAAAGTTTTCTTGTATTTGGAATCGGAAAATTTGATTTTTTTGGTTGGCCCGAGAAAAGAATTCATCTGCGCTTCGGCTATTTTGCGATCAGAAACCTTGTCACCGCTAGTGCACCCATTGAGCAATGGCAGAAAAGCCAGCATTGTAATGCAAATTGAAGGCAATCTCATCCTGGCAGACTAGGCTTCCAGTTTAGCCGCGCCAAGAGCGGTCTCAATCGATTGAAAATCGGTCAAGAGATGCAATTGCGCCTTTCATCACAAAACCCGCCCGGCCACCGCGTCCAGTTTCGCCAGTAGCGCCGGGTCGCGCGCATCGGGCGCGGTTATCAGTGCGTGGTCCAGCACCGTGTCGAGCGGGGAGGGCTCGCGCGTTTCCGGCAGCGCGGCGATGAACTGCTCCACTGCCTTGCGCGCGGTGGTGCCGTTGGCCTGCATCTGCTCGATGACGCCGCTGACTTCGACGAAAGCGGCATCCTCGCGCCAGCAATCGTAATCGGTGACCATGCCGACAAGGGCGTAGGGCAGCTCCGCCTCGCGGCAGAGCTTCGCTTCGGGCATTGCGGTCATGCCGATCACGTCGGCGCCCCATTGGCGGTAGAGGTGGCTTTCCGCGCGGGTCGAGAACTGCGGGCCTTCCATCGCGAGATAGGTGCCGCCCTGCGCCACGGCGCCACCCGCGTTCTCCACCGCCGCGCCGGCCATGGCGGACAGGCGCTGGCAGACCGGCTCGGCCATGCTGACATGGGCGACCATGCCGGTGCCGAAGAAGCTGGAGGGGCGGGATTTGGTCCGGTCGATGAACTGGTCGACCACCACGAAGCGGCCTGGCTCCAGTTCCTCACGCAGGGAACCGACCGCGCTGATCGCCAGCACGTCGGTGCAGCCGGCGCGCTTCAGAACGTCGATATTGGCGCGTGCGTTGAGGTCCGACGGGGCGATGCGGTGGCCACGGCCATGGCGGGGGAGGAAGCGCAATTGCACGTCGCCGATGCGGCCGCACAGGACCTCGTCCGACGCTTCGCCCCAGGGCGAGTTGATGCGGATCCACTGGCGGTCTTCCAGCGCCTCTATGTCGTAGAGCCCGCTGCCGCCGATGATGCCGATTGTCCAGCCGTCCGCCATTGCCATTCCTGCCTGTTGGTTGCGCCGACAGGGTAACTGGCGCGCGGTGCTTAAGGAACCCTCAAGCGCAAGGCATCGTCACGCGATTTCGCTGGCCTTGGCGATGGCGGTGATGCCGCGCTTGCCGTCCTGCCGGCCGAGCTGCACCACCACGTCGATGACGTTGGCCGCATAGGCGATCGTATCTTCGCGGGTGAGGCCGATGCCGGTCTGCATGACCATCAGGCTCAATTGTTCCAGCGCCCCGCGCAGCGAATTGGCGTGGATGGTGGAAAAGCTGCCGGGGTGGCCGGTATTGATGGCGCGCAGGAAGCTGACGCTTTCCGCGCCGCGCAATTCGCCCAGCACGATGCGGTCGGGCCGCAGGCGCAGGGCGGACTGGAGCAGTTCGTTGGCGGTGACCTTCGCCTCGCCCAGTTCGCCCTTCACCGCGACCAGCCCGACGCCGTTTTCGCCCGGCAGTTTCAGCTCGGGCGTATCCTCGACCACGATCACGCGCTCGCCGGCGGGGATTTCCCCCAGCATCGCGTTGAGGAAAGTGGTCTTGCCGGTGGAGGTGCCGCCGGAAATCAAAATCGTCTTGCGCTGGCGGATCGCCTCGCGAAGGAAGGCGACCGGCTCTGCCTGCGGATCGGGCATGTCCGGTTCTTCGGGCGGATGGAGCGGGCCTGCGTCATAGGCATCGAGCGGCAGGTCGAGCCGGCGGTGGCGGCGAATCGCCATCGCCCAGTGATCGCGCGTCGCGGGCGGGCCGCAGAACTGCACGCGCGCGCCAGACTGGCCGCGTTCGGACGGCAGCACGGCGCCCAGCAGCGGGTGTTCGCGGTTGATGCCCTGGTGGCTGACCCGCGCGACCTGTTCGGCCAGGCGCTGGACCAGCTTGTCGTCGATATGGGCCGCATCGATCCGCTGCATTCCGCCCAGCGCCGCATCCTCCACCCACACGACGCCGGGGCCGTTGACGAGGATTTCGGTGACCGTGTCCTTCTCCAGCCACGGCTTGAACGGGGCCAGATAGGCGTCGAGATAGACCGAGCCGCTCTGGATTTCCGGCGTCGCCGCGATGCCGCTGTCGGCGTCGGGCGCCAGCGAGTGGATTTCGGCAGACACGGCGGGTGCCTTACTGGACCGAACTGAAATCGAGATCGCGGGCGGTGAACACGCGGATCGGTTCGCCCATCTTTACTCGCACTGTCGGTGGGATATCGCCGTTCTGCTGCAACGCGGTGCTGGCCGCGCTCGACCCCCCGCCGAGGATGACCGAACTGCCGCCGGTGGCAAGCGTCGTCAAGCCGCCAATGACCGACAGCAGCATGGCCGAACCGAAGCGCTGGAAGAAGTGGTTGTCGACCTTGCCGGGCAGGCCGCCCGAGCCGTCGAAGCCAGTGGCGGGGCTGGCGATATCCACGCTCACCCCGTCGGGCCGGATCAGCCGCGTCCAGATGACATAGGCGCGCTTCTGCCCTGCCTGCAGCCCGCTCTGGTACTGGCCGATCAGGCGGCTGGAACGCGGCACGAGCACGCGGGTGCCATCGTAGCTGCGCACGTCCTGCGATACCACGGCGCGCACGAAGCCGGGCACGTCGGTGTCGATGGCGGTTTCCAGCACTGCGGGTATCAGCGTGCCCTGCGTGACGGTGGTCTTGGGGTCGAATGTTGCGACCGCAGATGCGGGGCCGCCGCCAACTCCGCCGACCGCGCTGGCGAAATCGCCCGCGCTCCCGGTGACCGAACCGGTCGTAGGGCGCGTACCGGCCGCTGCGGGCTCAGCACCGGGCGAGCTGACGGCAACCGGCTGGCCGCCGCCGTCGAAGACCACTGTGGGTGAGGAATAGGGGTTTACCGCCGTCACCGTGTTGGGCTGCGGCACCGTGCGCGCAAACACGGGCTGCGGCGAGGTGATGGGGGCGGGCGAGGTGCCGACCGGAGTTACCGGCACCGGCGTGGTCGTGACCGGAGTGGTCGCAACCGGCACGGTTTCGACTGCGGGCGCGGCTTCGACCGGGGCGACTTCCTCCTGCGCCTCGCGGCCGCTGTTCATGCCCCATAAGGTTGCAGCCCCCAGCAGTGCGACGACGGCGACGCCCGCAAACAGCTGCAGCCCGTCCGAAGCGCCGCCTTTCTTCGCGACCTGCGGCAGTGACTGGCGGGTGGCGAGGTCGATGACCTCCGCTTCGCCGGTTTCGCGCGGATCGTTGGCCGCTTCCGGCGTGGCTTTCAGCTTGGCATTACCAAGGCGCATCATTCCATCTCCTCGGTCGCGGCGAACTGCGCCGCGCGTTCGCGGGTCACTTCGGGCCCCGGTCCGGCGTAGACCAGCTCCGCTTCCTGCTGCCCGTTGCGCAGGATCAGCTTGGCCGGCACGCCGTCGACGACCAGCGTCTCCCCGCGCACCGCGTAATTGACCGGACCTTCCACGCCCTTGCGATTCTCGACCAGAATGGCGGGCACGGCGCGGTCGCGGTCCCACGACAGGAACACCGCATCGCCATCGTCATAGATGCGCTCCGGCATCAGCGCGGAATCGCCGCTGCGCTGCCAGGCGAAGTTGACCGCATTGGGGTCCGTCACGGCGTAGGGATCGCTGGCGGCGGCCAGTTCCACCGGGTTGGCGCGGGCCGGAGCGGGTGCAGCTTCGGCCAGCTCTTCCTCGTCCGGCATCAGCTCGATGGGATAGACGAAGCGCATGACGTAGATCGGGCGGGCCTCGCCTGCGACGAGGTCGAAGAAATAGGTGTGGCGGTTGGTGACCACGGTCATGTTGGTGAGGCCGCGCGGTTTCAGCGGCTTCACGAACAACAGGTCGGCGCGCTTGTTGGGCGTGACCTGCCAGGCGGTGGAATCGCCGATGGCGACGTTCTCGATCGTCTCGCCTTCGCCAAACTGGATCGTCGCCTGCACGTTCACCTGGCCCCGGATGATGACGACTTCGGTCGGATCGTAGAGGCGTTGCTGCAGGCGCGGATCGTCGGCGCTGGCGGGCGCTGCGGCGGCGAGCGCCAGCATGGCGGCCATTGCATGAAGGGCGGGGAGGGGGCGGAACATCATCGTTTCTCCGAAGCGCGGGCGGCGGGCCTGCCGACCGGCGCGGACTTGAAGCGGCTGCCGATACCGCGTGCGCGGCTAATTGCGGCTGAACCGGCCTGCGGGCTTTCGCCGGGGCCGGTCGCGTAAATCCTTGTGGTGCGGTTGCCGCCACCCCCGGTCGCGCCCGCACTGTCGTTGGCGACGGGGGCAAGGGCGCCTGCGGAAACGTCGATCCGGCGACTGCCGCCCGGGCCCATCGCCGCGGCTGCGGTCGAATTCGCCGGGCCGGTCACGGCGGCGGGATTGACGGTGATCGGTGCGTTTGCCGCTGCCACTGCGGCGGTGTTGATGCCGCGGTCGATATCGCGCGGCGCGGCGAGGCCGAAGATGTTCCAGCCCGCCACCATCGTGCCCGCGACTTTCACGCCCATCACCATCAGCGCGCAATGGACTGCGCCGACCATGAAGAAAGCCATCGCCGCGCGCGGGTCGATCTCTCCGGGCGTTGCGCGCAGGGCGTTGATGACCGGGATCGACAGCTCCAGCATCAGGCTGCCGCCGATGACCGCGAACAGCGGCGTGAGCGCCAGCATCATCACGCCGCGCAGCCAGCCGACGAACATGCCGTGGGTGCCGCGAAACAGCGCCATGACGAGGAAGATGGGGCCGAGTGCGACCAGCACGGCGAGCGCGATGCGCGCCGTCACCAGTACGCCGACGGTGCCGAGAAGGAACAGCGTGGCCCCGAACCACATCAGGCCGGATGGGCTGAAGACGCTGCTCGGCACTTCCGCTCCGTCCCCGCCTGCGACCTCTGCGACAGACGCGAAGACGATGTCGATCTTCTGTGCGAAGACGAGCGTGGCGCTCTGGTCCGATCCCATGAGCTGTGTCGCGATCCAGTCCGGACCGCCGCCGGCCACGTCCCACACCAGCGTCTGGAAGGCGACCCAGCTGGTCACCAGCGTGACGATGAAGCCGAGCGTCATCATCCGCGGCGTGAGCTCGGCAATGCCGAGGCGGCTGCGTCCTGTCAGAAGGAGGAAGCCAAAGACGGCGATGAACAGCGTCAGCACCAGCGTCAGGATCGGCGCCATTGCCCCGCCGCTGGCGAATATGTTGAAGAACGCGCTCTGCGTCATTTCCTGCGTGACGCAGTCGATCCCGGCGAGGCTGCCGGAAATCGAGCCGCCGACCTGCGCGGCCGCCTGCTGGCACTGGCCGGCAGCCGTCGTCGCGGCCTGAGCTGTGACCTGCGCCGTGGCAGGTGCAGCGGCGACCACGGTCATTCTGCGGCGTCCCTGATGTCGTAATCCGCGTCCGTTTCGCCCGTCCCGGGCCACGGGTGGCCGGTGAGGGCGGGGAACCACTTGGCAGGCGCATCGCCCAGCGTTTCGCGCAGCGTGTCGAGCCTGCGCACGGAGCTTTCGCGGCCCGACAGGATGGTGAGCACTTCGGGCGCGCTGCCGAGGTCGAGCCGCACCACCACGCTGGCATCGGGCTGGCGGATCAGGAAGGCGCGGCTGTGCGCGGGCAGGCTGCGGATCACCGCCAGCTCGTGCTCCGTCAGGCCGAAGCCGTCGCAGTAATCCTCCGCCTTGGCGCGGGCATTGGGCATGAACACCATCGTCGCGGTCTGTTCGACCAGCGCGGCGGCGATCTTGCTGTCCAGCGCATCGCGAGCGGACTGGGTCGCGAACCCGACCAGCGCATTGCGTTTCCGCAGCGTCTTCAGCCAGTCGCGGATACGCGCGGCGAACACCTCGTCGTCGAGCGCCTTCCAGCCCTCGTCGATCAGGATCATCGTCGGTTCGCCATCCAGCCGTTCCTCGATCCGGTGGAACAGGTACATCATCGTCGGCGTGCGCAGCTTCGGGTTTTCCAGCAGCGCGGTCATGTCGAAACCCAGCGTCTTGTGGCTGAGATCGAGCTGGTCGGTGGCGTTGTCGAACAGCCACGCGTTCTCGCCGCCCTCGATCCAAGCGGACAGGCGATCGGCCAGGTCGCCCGGCTGCGGACGGCGCGCGCCCGACAGCAATTCCCTGAAATGCCGCAGCCGCCGAAGCGACGCATCGTTCATGTAGGCCGCATCGACCGCGCCTGCGATCACGCCCTCTTCCTCCGGCCCTTCGGCCTTCAGCAGCACGGTGAACCAATCGCGAAGGAAAGCGCGGTTGCCGGGCGTGTCGGGCAGCTGGAGCGGGTTGAAGCCGGTCGGCAGGCCGCTGGCGATGCGGTCATACGTGCCGCCGATGCCGCGGATGAACAGCTCCGCCCCGCGGTCCTTGTCGAACAGGATCGTGCGCGGGCTGAATTTCTGCGCCTGCGCGGCGAGGAAGTTCATCACCACCGTCTTGCCCGAACCCGACGGGCCGATGACCGTGAAATTGCCAAGGTCGCCGTTGTGGAAATTGAAGAAGAACGGCGTGGAGCTGGTGGTCTGCAACAGCGTGACCGCTTCGCCCCAGTGGTTACCGTCCGCCTGGCCCAACGCGAAGCCGTGGAGCGAGCCGAAGCTGGCCATATTGGCGGTGGAGATCATTGCACGGCGGACGAGGTAGCCCTCGTTGCCCGGGAACTGGCCCCAGAAGGCAGGCTCCAGGTTGGTATCCTCGCGCACCGCGATGGCGCCGCTGTCGGCGAGCGCGGCGGCGGCGGAGGCTGCCGCATCGTCGAGGCCGGGCAGGTCGCGTTCGCGCACCAGAACGGTCAGGTGGTGGTCGCCGAAACCGACCGCGCCGTTGCCGAGGGCATCGCGCGCGGCGAGCATGTCGGCGCGTTCGGCGCGCGCTTCCTCGTCGGCGGACTTGAGGCGGCGCAGCGCCAGGTCCATCCGCTCGCGCGCGGTGGTCCGCTCCTGCGGGGCGAAGCTTTCGGTCACCACCATTTCGTGCGGCAGGCGCAGCAGCCCGTCGATCAGCCCGGGGCTGGTCGCGTCGGGATAGTCTTTCAGGCTGAGGATGCTGGCGAAATCGACGCCGTTCGCACCGCGCAGCTCCATTGCGTCGAGGCCGAAGCTGGCACGGCGATAGGGCAGCATGTGGCCGATATCGGCTTCCTCGTCGGGCCGGCGCACCGGGCGCATCTCGCCGTTGTAGAGCGCGCTCAGGAGCTCGAGGATTTCGGAATAGGTCTTGCCCGCATCGCCTTCGTAATCGGCGAGCATGCGCGCGCCGTAGCTCGACAGGGCGGTCGCAAGGCCGCCGGCGGCAGCGCGCAGGCCGCGCAAGTCCTTGGGATCGGCGACGATGTCCTTGCCGCGCTTCCTGAAGCGCTTGGACAGTTTTTCTGCCAGGCCCGCCTTGCCGCGCGCGGGGCGGCGGACCAGGGTCAGGAACTGGTCGTTCACGAACAGCGAACCGTTCGCCAGCCGGTCCTTCCAGCGCGCGTCGATATGCGCGGCAAGCGGATCGTCGAACTTCGCGTCGAGCTCCACCTCAACACGGCGGCGGATGACGTGGTGATAGAGCACGAAGCGCGCATCGAGCTGGCTGCGCAGCAGCACCTCGCGCGTGGCGGCGTGGGCGTTCAGCGCCTCGCTATCCTCCGTCTCGAAAAGGAGGCCGGGGACCTGCAGCGCCATCATCAGCGACCCGTCGCGCAGCATGATCGTGCTCTCGTCGATCTGGCGGGCGTAGGGCAGCCGGTCGCCGACGCGCGATTCCTTGCTGTTCCAGGCCGCCGCGCCTTTCCACTTGGTCATGGGGCCACCGCCTTCTTCGCACACTCAGGCCGCATAGGAATTGCACCCCCAGTGGCGATAGTTCTTCACCCGCGGGCAGCGGCTGACCTTGGTGATCCACAGGTCGAAGACGCGCGGTTCGCGCAGGCACGCGAAGTAGCCGATCACGTGCATCACGACTGCGGCCAGCAGGGCCCAGAAGCTTCCGGTGATCAGGAACAGTTCCGTCGTCACCAGCGCGTTGATGATGAAATAGTTGTAGGTCACGCCCGCAAACATCTGCGGCCGGGTCAATGCCCTGTGCACGGGATGGCGGACGAGCTGGGTCATCGGGGCTTAGCCTGCCGCGCCCTGAATACCGGCGACGATGCTGACGCTGCCGAACAGGATGAAGCAGCCGATGATCACGGTCGCGCCGAAGCGCCAGTTCATTCGGCCGGTTAGCATCATGAAGCCGACGGCGGCCACGGCCATTACGGCGACGGCGGTGGCAACGCTGCCGAGCAGGGTACCCTGCAGCCAGCTGAGGGCCGAGACGATCGGGCCGGAGCCTTGCGGATCGGCGGCCTGGGCCTGCGCCATGGTCGGCAGGATTGCGGCCAGCATGGCCAGGACGGGTGCTATCGCACGCATAAAATCATTCACTCCGGCTGTAGTTGGAAAGGCGGCCCATGATGGCAGCTACGTAATTCTGGGTTTCGCGGATGCGGGGGATGCCGCCGGCGCGGCGCACGCGGGCGGGCCCGGCGTTGTACGCGGCCAGCGCCAGTTCGAGATCGCCGAACGTGTTGAGCTGGATGCGCAGGTACCGTGCCGCGCCTTCCAGGTTGGCGAAGGGATCGTCGGGGTTCACGCCCAGTTCGCGCGCGGTCCCGGGCATCAGCTGGCCCAGGCCCCGGGCACCGACGGGAGAAATCGCCGCGTGGTTCCAGCGGCTCTCCTGCCACACCAGCGCCTCGATCAGCGCGGGGCTGAGGTCGTAGCGATCGGCGAGGTTGGCGACATGCGCGGCGTAGACGTCCGGCACCACGCCGGGGGCGATCGACAGGTCGGCGATGGCGACGGTGGGCACACGGATGTCGGCGGGCACTTCTGCGGTCGGGGCGGCTCCGGGTGCGGCGCTTGCCGGGGCGATGGTCATGACGCCGGATACGTCGCCCGCTCCGCCCGCGACCCAGCGCGCGCCCTCCGCGCCGATCTCGATCACGTCGGCGTGCGCAGGGCTGCCCAGAACGAGCATGGCACTGCCGGCGATCGCCATCAGGCGACGTGTTCGAATCATCGGACCCTCCAATCCCAAGCGCACTGCATACCAGACGTGACGCCCCTGTGACACTTTTCACCGTGGGACCGTCTGCCGTGCGGCACGCGCCGGGACGCAAATGGGGGCGGGCCCGCAGCGCGAACCCAGCCCCCATGCCCCGCCTCCATAAGAAATTCGGGATGAATGCGCAATAAACCGCGCAGGATCATGGTTAACCGGCGGGCGGTTTCGGTGCGGCAAAAGAAAAGGGCCGGACATCGCTGCCCGGCCCCTTCGCTTCGATCGGTGCGATCCAGTCCTAGAAGCTGATCCCCGCCGCAATGCCGTAGCGCCGCGGATCGAGAGTGAAGATATTCGTGAACAGGCCGGAGGACTGGTCCGTCACATAAAGGCCGGTCACCGCGTCTTCGTCCGTCAGGTTCTGGCCGAAGACCCGTACGAACCAGCCGTTGTCGCTGGCCAGCTGGATCTGGGCATTGACCTGCGAATAGCCGTCGATCGAGTTGATCGGGGTATTGAAGATGCTGCCGAAGCTGCTGCCGGTATAGGTATAGTCGGCGCGCGGCGTCAGCGTGACATCGTCGTTGATATAGATGTCGTACTGGATGCCGGCGGCGAACTTGTATTCCGGGGCACCGGGCAACTGATTGCCCTTGATGTTCGACGGGATGCCCGAGAGGAACACGTCGATCCCGTTGGGATCGAACGCCGCCCCGTTGGCAGCGGCCACGCCCTGCAACGCCGAGCAGATCGAGAACGCCCCGGTCGAGGCGATGCCGCCGTCGGACGGGAAGGCGGTCGGACCCTGCAGCCCGGCACCCGGGTTGACCCCCGGCAGCAGGCCGCCGTTGATCAGGTTGTTGACCGTCGTCACGAAGGCCTGGGCACCGGCGGCGTTGCCGTCCGTCCCCGGCGCGACAGCGCAGTTCGAACCGTTGGTGATGTCCTTGATGATGACCGCATCACTGCGGCCGGCACCGAAGTCGCGCGGGTTGGACAGGAACTTGTCGTCCGTAACCTCCGTGTTGAGGTAGCTGGCCGAGAAGTTCATCGTCAGCTGGGGGGTCGGGCGGACGATCGCCTCGGCCTCCGCGCCCCAGATATCGGCGCTGACGTTGTCGTTGACCGAGGTCCGGTTGACGATGCGCGACAGCTGCAGGCTGTCGTACTTGTAGTAAAAGCCCGTCAGGTTGAGCGTGCCCCAGCCGAAGGTGTTCTTGGAGCCAAGCTCGAACGCGTCGACGAATTCCGGTGCGAAGGTCTCCTCCACGCCCAGCCCGGCCTGCAACGGCGGGTTGATCCCGCCCGACTTGTAGCCGCGCGAATAGGATGCGTAGATCAAATTGTCCGGGGTCAGCTTGTAATTGATGACCCCGCGGCCGGTGATCTCCTGGAAACTGGCCTGGCGGAACGCTTCCTGCTGGATGCCGTCCGTGCCCTGGTCCGCGTCGTAGCCGCCGACGAAGGGCGAATCGAACGCATCCACGGTGCCGTAGGGCACGAGGAAGTTGAACAGGGTGGAACGGGCGCGCACTTCCTTGTCATCGTCGTTGTAGCGCAGGCCCACCGTCAGGCTGAGCTGGTCGCTGACATCGAAATACGCCTCGCCGAACACGCCGAAGCTCTTGAGGCGATAATCGGTCGTGTTGTTGCGGAAGTACGGCGAGGCCAGGAAGCTTGGCGGCAGGCCGTTCGATGCGGCCGAGAACGCACCGACGACGCCGGCGAAATAGTCGAGGCCGAAGCTGTTGACGTAATAGCTGTTCTCCGTCGTCGTGTAGTCGGCATAGATACCGCCCACGAGGAAGTTGAACGGCCCGGGAAGGTCGGAACTGACCAGCCCTTCGAACACCCACGCGTTGTTGGTCTGGTTCGAACGGTCGAACGACAGCGGGGTGTCGGCGCAGATCGCGTCGCCGCCATAGGCGCCCGTGTTGGTTTCGACGGGCGCGGACGTGCAGACCACGCCGTTCGGCCCGTTGGGGATCAGCACGTTAGCGACCGGGCCAAGGTAGGTGGAAAGGCCCGGGATCAGCCCGTCGAGCCCCCCGGCCGCACCGAAGGCAAGGGTGTTGAGCGGCACGGTGTAGGCCGCGCGGTTCTGCAGCGCGAGGTTGTAGTCCTGCGAACTGTCGACGCCGCTTTCCTGGTACTGGCCCGACAGCTTCAGGTTGAAGTTATCGCCGAGACCCTGGTTGAGCTGCAGTTGCACGATCGTCTCGTCGGCCATGTAGCGCGGGCGATAGGCGGTGGAGACCACGCGCGGATCGTCCGTGACCGACGAATTGATGAAGGCGCTGGGGCCGTAGACGCTGCCGAGCGAGAAGGCTTGCGGCAGGCCTTGGACCGCGAAAGTCTGGCTGGACGCAAGCAGGCTGGGCAGGGTTGCATTGCTGTTCGGGGCCGAGGCGCCGAGGTTGCCGTTGAGGCAGCCGAGCACGCCGGTGGGGTCGAACTGGCACAGCTGCTTCTGGTTGCGCAGGCGGTCGTCGTTCTCCTCGAAATACTGGACCATGAAATCGATGGTCGTATCGGCCGACGGTTCGATCCGTAGCGAGCCGCGGATACCGCCGAGATCGCGCCCGTCGATGTCCGAACCGTCGAACAGGTTTTCGGTGAAGCCTTCGCGGTTGACGTAGTAACCGGCCACGCGGACGGCGGCGATATCGGCCAGCGGCAGGTTGTACATCGCCTTGACCTTGAAGGCGTTGTAATTGCCGTATTCCGCCTCCACCGACGCGGCGACGTCAGACGGATTGGGCCGTGCGGTACGGAAGTTGACCACACCGGAGGTGGCGTTGCGGCCGAACAGCGTGCCTTGCGGGCCGCGCAGGACCTCCACCTGTTCCAGATCGTAGAACTCGCCTTCGAACAGTCGGGTGCCGAACAGCGGCGCTTCGTTGAGATGGATGCCGGTCGCCTGGTCGCAGGTCACGCCCACGCACAAATCGCCGATCCCGCGGATGGTGAAGCTGGACGAGGTGAAGTTCGTCTTGGTGAAGGTGATGTTGGGCAGGGCCAGTTGCAGGTCGGACGTGTTCTCGATCTGCTGGGCCTCGAGCGCTTCGGCGCTGACGGCACTGACCGACAGTGGAACGTCCTGCAGGCGCTGGGCCTGGCGCTGGGCGATCACGACGATCTCGTTGGTAGGGAATTCGGGTTCGTCCTCTTCCACCGCGTCCTGAGCGTAGGCGGGGAATGCGATTGCGCCGGCACACACGCCGGCCAGCAGGGTAAGCTTGGCCCTCATGGTATCCTCTCTCCTCAATGCCGCCACCTTTGCGGTGATCTGCGTTGCGGAATAAATCAGTAAACCAGCGGCTTGGCAATGCAATTAAACGGGCAGTTAACAGGCGCGCCCCGCAAGAAGGTTGCGCGCGTGGCCGGTGCGCTTGATTTCGGAGCCGGAGCGCGCCAACCGCGTTGGTAACGCAAGATACCAGTTCAGGAGAGTTCGCATGCGCAAGGTCGACCATTTCATCGCCGGAAACCCCGGTGGAACCGGCGGGCGGACGCACAAGATCTGGAACCCGTCGACGGGCGAGGTGCAGGCAGAGGTGCCGCTGGGCGGGGCAGACCTGCTGCAGACGGCGGTCGACGCGGCCAAGAAAGTGCAGCCCGAATGGGCCGCGACCAATCCGCAACGCCGCGCCCGCGTGATGTTCGATTTCAAGCGGCTGGTCGAAGAAAACAAGCAGGCCCTGGCCGAGCTTCTCTCCAGCGAGCACGGCAAGGTCGTCGACGATGCGCATGGCGATGTGCAGCGCGGGCTGGAAGTCATCGAATTCGCCTGCGGCATCCCCCAGGCGCTGAAGGGTGAGTACACGCAGGGCGCCGGTCCGGGCATCGATGTCTATTCCATGCGCCAGCCGGTCGGCATCGGCGCGGGCATCACGCCGTTCAATTTTCCGGCCATGATCCCGATGTGGATGTTCGGCATGGCGATCGCGGCGGGCAACGCCTTCATCCTCAAGCCGTCCGAACGCGATCCGAGCGTGCCGGTGCGCCTCGCGGAGCTGTTCCTCGAAGCCGGCGCGCCCGAGGGGCTTCTGCAGGTTGTCCACGGCGACAAGGAAATGGTCGATGCCATCCTCGACCATCCCGATATTCCGGCGATCAGCTTCGTCGGTTCGAGCGACATCGCGCAATATATCTATTCGCGCGGCACCGCGAATGCGAAGCGCGTCCAGGCCTTCGGCGGCGCGAAGAACCACGGCATCGTGATGCCCGACGCCGATCTAGACCAGGTGGTGAACGACCTTGCCGGGGCCGCCTACGGCTCGGCGGGCGAACGCTGCATGGCGCTGCCGGTGGTCGTGCCGGTGGGCGAAGACACGGCCGACAAGCTGCGCGAAAAGCTGATCCCCGCAATCAACGCGCTGCGCGTCGGCGTCTCCAACGATCCCGATGCGCATTACGGCCCGGTCGTGACGCCCGAACACAAGGCGCGCGTCGAAGGCTGGATCGACACGGCCGAGAAGGAAGGCGCCGAAGTCGTCATCGACGGTCGGGGCTTCAGCCTGCAGGGGCATGAAGACGGTTTCTTCGTCGGCCCGACCCTCCTCGACCGGGTGACCCCCGACATGGAAAGCTACAAGGAAGAAATCTTCGGCCCCGTGCTCCAGATCGTGCGCGCGAAGGATTTCGAGGAAGCTGTCAAGCTGCCGAGCGAGCACCAGTACGGCAACGGCGTAGCCATCTTCACCCGCAACGGCCATGCCGCGCGCGAATTCGCGTCCAGAGTGAATGTCGGCATGGTCGGCATCAACGTGCCGATCCCCGTGCCGGTCAGCTACCACAGCTTCGGAGGCTGGAAGCGCAGCGGCTTCGGCGATATCGACCAATACGGCATGGAAGGCCTCAAGTTCTGGACCAAGGCCAAGAAGGTCACCCAGCGCTGGCCCGACGGCGGCGGTGACGGCTCCAACGCATTCGTCATCCCGACGATGGGCTGACGGGTATGCGCGCATTCTTCGCCGTGGCGATCGCCTTGGTGCTCGGCGCGTGCGCCGCTGCGAATGCGCCCGCTACGAACGTTCCTGCCGGCGACGGCAAACGCATCGCGCTGACGTTCGACGACTTCCCGCGCGGTGCCGGTGCCTTCATGACGCCGGACGAACGCGCGGATCGCCTGCGGGCCGGACAGCGCTCAGCGGGCGTGGAGCAGGCGGCTTTTTTCCTCAATCCTGCAAATCTTGCCGACCGACCGAACGGGCTCGCGCATATCGCGGCCTATGTTGCCGACGGACATGTCATTGCCAACCACTCTGCCACCCATCCGCGGCTGAGCGAGGTTTCTGTGGCAGAATATCTCGCCGACATCGACACCGCCGAAACGTGGTTGAAAGGGCGCACGAATTACCGCCCGTGGTTCCGCTATCCCTATCTCGACGCAGGACGCGGAGATGCGGCGAAGCGCGACGCGGTGCGGGCCGGCCTGGCCGCGCGCGGCCTTGCGAATGGCTACGTTACTGTCGATGCATCCGACTGGTTCTATGAACAGGCGACGACCGACGCTGCCCGCGCGGGGGAGGCGATGGACATGGATGCGCTTCGTGACCTCTATGTGGAAAGCCACGTGGAAGCGGCGGAGTTCTACGACGCCCTTGCACGCCAGGCCACCGGACGTTCGCCCGCTCATGTCATGCTGCTGCACGAAACGGACCTGGCGGCACTCTTTATAGTCGATCTCGTGGCCGAACTGGAACGGCGCGGGTGGACGATAGTGGAGGCTGATGAAGCCTATGCCGATCCGTTCTCCACCCATGCAGCAACCTATGATACGCCGAGCGCGCAAGGCACCCTCACCGAACAGGTCGCGTGGCAGCGCGGCCTGCCCGCCCCACGCTGGTACGCGCGCAACGACACGTCGCTTGCCCGCGCCGAATTCGACCGGCGCGTGCTGGCTAAGGAGGAATGAGTGACGATGGGCATCAAACTTGGCCTTTTGCTCGCAGCGGCGTTGCCACTTGTTGCGTGCTCCAAAGAAAGCGCTGTCTCGTCCGAAAAGCCGATACCGGTCGAACCGGATGGCGGAATTGGCGATGGCGCACCGCCGCTCCCCGATAGCGGAGACGAAACGACGGGCGTCGCACAGATACCGGAGCGGTTCCGCGGCGTGTGGGATGCCGACGGCGGCACCTGCGACCCTTATTCCGACATGCGTCTCGAGATTGAGGCGGACCAGGTTCTCTTTTATGAATCCGGCGGCCAGGTTCGCTCGCTCCAGATCGAAGGCGATTCCATGCGGCTCGATCTCGCCATGTCCGGCGAAGAAGAAACGTGGCGATCGTTGCTGCAGTTCACCCTTCGCGACGACGGGACACTGCATATCGTCGATGCCGCAACACCGGACGCGCAGGACCGCATTCCGCGCAAGCGCTGTACGTGACCACGCGCCGGCGCACGCACTCCGGTTCTCCTTACGAGGCCGAGTTTGGTTTCTGCCGCGCGATCAGGGTCGGCGACCGCATCCTCGTGGCCGGGACGGGCCCGGTGCAGGACGACGGATCGACCACGCCGGGCGATGCTGCGGCGCAGGCGGAACGGTGCTTCACGCTGGCGGTCCGCGCCATCGAGGCGCTGGGCGGTTCGGCGCGCGACATCGTGCGGACGCGGATGCTGGTGACCGATTTCGACGATCAGCAGGCTGTCGGCGCCGTTCACGCGCGGTTCTTCGGCGATGCGCCACCGGTTGCGACGATGGCCGGCGTCGCATGGCTGTGCCGCCGCGAATGGAAAGTCGAAATGGAGGCCGAGGCGATTGTCCCGGCGCCCGAAACGGGAGAATGAGCCGATGAAACCTGTCCTGACCCTCGCTACCCTGCCGCTGCTCGCCGCATGTGCCGCGACCTTGCCGCCCGCCGATCCCGACCTGCCGGGCCGCCCCGCACCTGCGGGCGAATGCGATGCAAGCGGTGTGCAGGATGCCATCGGCCAGCGCGCCACGGCAGAGCTCGGCAGCGACCTCCTGCGCCGCAGCGGCGCCCGCACGTTGCGTTGGGGACCGCCCGACACCGCCTTCACGATGGATTACCGGCAGGACCGCCTCAACGTCCATTACGATTACGATTACGCCGTAACGCGCGTGGATTGCGGCTGATCGTTGCAGCGGAAACCACCGCTGGAAATGGCCGCGCAACGCCGCTAGAGCCGCGCGCATGATAGGACAGTTCCAGCTTACCGACGACCAGCTCGCCATCCAGGAAATGGCGCAGCGCTTCACTGCCGACAACATCACGCCGCATGCCGGCGATTGGGACGAGCAGCACCATTTCCCGAAGGACGTGATCAAGCGGACCGCCGAACTCGGCTTCGGCGCCATCTACGTGTCGGAGGAAAGCGGCGGCATCGGCCTCGGTCGGCTGGAGGCGGCGCTGATCATGGAGGCGATGGCCTATGGCTGCCCCACCACCAGCGCCTTCATCTCCATCCACAACATGGCCAGCTGGATGATCGACAGCTTCGGCGGGCAGGACGTGAAGGACCGCTACCTGCCGGACCTGATTTCCATGGAGAAAATCGCCAGCTATTGCCTGACCGAACCGGGCAGCGGATCGGACGCGGCGGGGCTGAAGACGAACGCCGTGCTCGACGGCGATCACTACGTGCTCAACGGCACCAAGCAGTTCATCTCCGGCGGCGGGGTCAACGATGTGTACGTCACCATGGTGCGTACCGGCGAGCACAAGACCAAGGGCATCACCTGCCTGGTGATCGACAAAGACACGCCCGGAGTGAGCTTCGGCGCACCGGAAAAAAAGCTCGGCTGGAACGCCAGCCCCACCGCGCAGGTCATCTTCGAGGATGCGCGAGTGCCGGTGGCCAATCGCGTGGGGGACGAAGGCGAGGGCTTCCGCTTCGCCATGATGGGGCTCGACGGCGGGCGGCTGAACATCGGCGCCTGCTCGCTGGGCGGGGCGCAGCGCTGCCTGGACGAGGCAGTGGCCTATACGAAAGACCGCCAGCAGTTCGGCACGCCCATCGCCGATTTCCAGAACACGCAGTTCATGCTCGCCGACATGGCGACCGACCTCGAAAGCGCGCGCGCGCTGCTTTATCTCGCCGCCGCCAAGGTGACCGACAACACGCCCGACAAGTCGCGCTTTTCCGCCATGGCCAAGCGCCTTGCCACCGATAACGGCAGCAAGGTGGTGAATGACGCGCTACAGCTGTTCGGCGGCTACGGCTACCTCAAGGATTACCCCATCGAGCGCTTCTGGCGCGACCTGCGTGTGCATTCCATCCTGGAAGGCACCAACCAGGTCATGCGGATGATCGTAGGCCGGGACCTGCTGAGGCAGTGACCGGATTATCCATGACAGCCCTACTCGTCCCGGATTACGACGAGGCGATCGACTTCTTCACCGGCGCGCTCGGCTTTTTGGTCGAAGAGGACGCCGATCTCGGCGCGGGCAAGCGATGGGTGGTCGTTCGCGGGACCCGCGGCGGCAAGCTGCTGCTCGCCCGCGCGGCCAACGACGGGCAGCGCGCGGCGGTTGGTAACCAGGCCGGCGGGCGCGTCGGGTGGTTTGTCGAGACCGATGATTTCGCCCGGACACAGGCGCGCATGACCGCATGGGGTGTGGAATTTGCAGAAGAAGCCCGGCAGGAAATTTACGGAACCGTGGCGGTCTTCAGTGACCCCTGGGGGAACCGCTGGGACCTGATCGAACCGAGCAAGGCACAATGACAGAAGACGTACTCATCCACCGCCATGGCCGGGTCGGCCATATCAGCCTCAACCGGCCCAAGGCGCTCCATGCGCTGACCCTCGACATGTGCCACGCGATGAGCGCGGCGCTGGCCGAGTGGGCGGACGATAGCGAGATCGAGGCGGTGATCCTCGACCATGCCGAAGGGCGCGGTTTCTGCGCCGGCGGCGATATCCAGATGCTGCGCAACTCCGCGCTGAACGACGGCGGCGTCTCGGGCCGCAAGTTCTTCCACGACGAATACCGCCTCAACCACCAGATGATGACCTATACCAAGCCCATCGTGGCTTTCATGGACGGCATCACCATGGGCGGCGGCGTGGGCATCGCGATGCCGTGCAAGTACCGCGTTGCGACGGAAAATACGCGCTTCGCCATGCCGGAAACCGGCATTGGCCTGTTCCCCGACGTGGGCGGCGGCTGGCACTTGCCGCGGCTCGGCGGGCGGCTCGGCCAGTTCCTCGCGCTTACCGGTGCGCGGCTGGACGGGGCGGAATGCCTGTGGGCCGGCATCGCCACCCATTACGTGCCGAGCGAGATGCTGGCCGAAGCGAAAGCGCGCATCATCGAAAAGCCGGGCCGCATCGCGGGCGTGATGTCGGAAATGGTCGGCACCCCGCCCAAGGCGCGGATCGAGGAGAATGCCGACAGGATCCGCAAGCACTTCGCCTCCGACAGGCTGGAGGACATCGTCGCCAGCCTGGAAGATGCCGCCGAAGAAGGCGACGAGTGGGCACAGAAGGAACGCGACACGCTCGGCACCAAGAGCCCGCAGACGCTGAAGGTCGCGCTGCGACAACTGGCCGAAGGCGAGAGGATGACCGATTTCGCCGACAATATGCGCATGGAATATCGCATCGGCAGCCGCGTGCTGCTGCGCCCCGATTTCGCCGAGGGCGTGCGCGCGGTGATCGTGGACAAGGACCACAGCCCGAAATGGAACCCGCCGACGCCGGACGAGGTGAGCGAGGAGCTGATCGACAGCATCTTCGCGCCGCTCCCGGATGACGAAGAATGGACCCCGCTATGAGCTACGAAACTATCACCACCGAAACCGAAGGCGCGGTGACGATCGTCACACTCAACCGTCCGGAAGCGCTGAATGCGCTGTCGAGCAAGGTGCTGGACGATCTGATCGGCGCATTCGAAGCCTACCAGGTGGACGACAGCCAGCGCTGTGCCATCATCACCGGTGCGGGCGACAAGGCTTTTGCCGCAGGGGCCGACATCAAGGAAATGTCCGACAAGGCGGCGGCCGATTTCTACCTGCAGGATTTCTTCGCCAAGTGGACCAGCCACATCGTGGAAGCGACGCGCAAGCCGTGGATCGCGGCCGTGAACGGCTTCGCGCTCGGCGGCGGGTGCGAGCTTGCCATGATGGCGGACTTCATCATCGCATCGGACAAGGCAAAGTTCGGCCAGCCGGAGATCAAGCTGGGCGTCGCGCCCGGCATGGGCGGCAGCCAGCGCCTGACCCGCGCGGTGGGCAAGGCGAAGGCGATGGAAATGTGCCTGACCGGGCGGATGATGGACGCCGCGGAAGCGGAGCGCAGCGGCCTCGTCGCCCGCGTGGTGGAGCATGACGAACTGATGACGGAAGCGAAGAAGACCGCCGCCGCCATCGCCGCGATGCCGCCGATGGCCGCGATGGTGAACAAGGAAATGGTCAACGCGGCCTACGAAACCACGCTGACGCAGGGCGTGCTGCACGAACGCCGCCTGTTCCAGATCCTCACCGCGACCGAAGACAAGGCCGAAGGCATGGCCGCCTTCGTCGAAAAGCGCGAAGGGCAGTGGAAGGGAAGATAGAATGAGGAAGGGAGAAGCGCTCCGCATTTTTCGAGAAGAACTTGCGAAAACTGGTCACGACTCTCCGCACGATTTCACCGTCAAAGACCTAAAGCGCGAAGAGGCGGCTAGATTGGAATGGTGGTATTCTAATGAGGATGACGGAGCAGGCGATACGCCTCGCAATCGAGCCTTTTTCCGCGCATACTCGCGAATTGCCGCCGACAAAAATTCTGTCACAGTCGGGACCAAGCTGCCGGCCCAAGGGCTTAAATTGGAGCCAAAGGGTAGGCTTTGGATGGACAAATATGTTGTCCGCAAAATGCATCAGTTGGGTTTTTTGAATTTTACCGAAAAGCCGCAAGGGATGTTTGAGCCAGTCTTCGAGATCACAAGCGCGGGATTCGAAAGGATCAACGAATGAAAATCGCCTTCATCGGCCTCGGCAACATGGGCGGCGGGATGGCCGCGAACTTGGCAAAGGCCGGCAATGCGGTCCGCGCCTTCGACCTGAGCGAAGCGGCGCTCGAAACCGCGCGCAGCAACGGGTGCGAGACGTTCTCCACTGCGAAAGAAGCGGTCGAGGGCGTCGAAGCCGTAGTTTCCATGCTGCCCAACGGCGGGATCGTGAAATCGGTCTATACAGATGACGTGATCGGCCATGCGCCCGATGGCGCGGTGCTGCTCGATTGCTCCACCATCGACGTTGCCACGGCGAAGGACGTCTCCGCCGCGGCGGAGGCGGCAGGCTACGCGATGGTCGATGCGCCGGTCAGCGGCGGGATCGCGGCGGCCAACGGCGGCACGCTGACTTTCATGGTCGGCGGGACCGAGGAGGCATTCGGCCGCGCCGAGCCGATCCTGCAGGCGATGGGCAAGGCGGTGATCCACGCGGGCGATGCCGGCGCAGGCCAGACGGCCAAGATCTGCAACAACATGCTGCTCGCCATTTCGATGATCGGCACGGCCGAGGCGATGACGATGGCGCAAAAGCTGGGCCTGGACCCGCAGAAATTCTACGAAATTAGCTCGCAATCGTCCGGCTATTGCTGGTCCTTGAACGCCTACACCCCGATGCCTGGCGTGGGCGTCGAAAGCCCGGCGGACAAGGGCTACGAAGGCGGGTTTGCCTCCGCATTGATGCTGAAAGACCTGAAGCTGGCGATGGAAGCCGCCGAAACCGCCGGCGCCAAGGTCGAACTGGGCGAGCATGCGAAGCGGCTGTACGAAGTCTTCGCGGTGGAAAGCGGCGGCAAGGACTTCAGCGGCATCATCGAAACGCTGTGAGGCGGCCGCGGTGACGAAGGAGCACCCGCTCGCCGGGATCAGGGTCGTCGAACTCGCCCGCGTGCTGGCCGGGCCGTGGGCGGGGCAGATCCTCGCCGACCTTGGCGCGGAAGTCATCAAGGTCGAGGGGCCCGCAGGCGACGAAACGCGCGGCTGGGGCCCGCCGTGGATCGAGAATGCGGACGGCACGCGCGATGCGGCCTATTACCACGCCACCAACCGCGGCAAGCGCAGCGTCACCGCCGATTTTACCACCGAGGAAGGCCGGGCGAAAGCGCGTGCGCTGATCGCCGGCGCGGACGTGGTGATCGAGAATTTCAAGCTGGGTGGCCTCGCCAAATACGGGCTCGACTACGTCAGCCTCGCGGCCGATCACCCCCGCCTCGTGTGGTGTTCGATCACCGGTTTCGGGCAGGATGGCCCCTATGCCCCGCGCCCCGGCTACGACTTCATCGTCCAGGCGATGAGCGGGATTATGGACCTGACCGGCGATCCCGAAGGCGCGCCGCAGAAGATCGGCGTTGCCTATGCCGACATCATGACCGGCCTCTATTCCGCCATCGGGATCCAGGCCGCGCTGTTGCAGCGGGAGCGGACGGGGAAGGGCCAGCAGGTCGACATGGCGTTGTTCGACGTGATGACCGGCACGCTCGCCAACCAGGCGATGAATTACCTCGCCAGTGGCACCAGCCCGACGCGCATGGGCAACCGCCATCCCAATGTGGTGCCCTACGAAGCCTTCCCGTGCAGCGACGGCTGGCTGATAATCGCGGTCGGCAACGACCGGCAATTCGCGCGGCTGGTCGACCTGCTCGACCTGCCGCGGCGCGAGGATTGGGCGACGAATGGCGGTCGTGTGGAACACCGCGCCGGCCTGTCAAATGCGATCGCCGCGAAGACGAAGGGCTACACTCGCGACGGGCTGCTCGCCGCGCTGGAGGGCGCGAACATCCCCGGCGGCCCGATCAACACCGTGGCAGACGCGCTGGAAGACCCGCAGATCGCCGCGCGCGGGATGCGCGTGACGCTGGAGCGCGCCGACGGCGTCAGCGTGGAGGGTATCCGCACGCCCATCCGTTTCTCTGACGCGGCATTGCGGCTGGAAACCCCGTCCCCCGTAAAGGGACAGGACGACTGACCTAGAACGCGGCGATCCCGGTGATCGCACGGCCCAAAATCAGCGCGTGAACGTCGGCGGTGCCTTCGTAGGTGTTGACCGTTTCCAGGTTCACCATGTGGCGGATGACCTGGTATTCTTCCGAAATGCCGTTGCCGCCGTGCATGTCGCGGGCGTGGCGGGCGATTTCCAGCGCCTTGCCGACATTGTTGCGCTTCACGATGCTGATCATCTCGGGCGCGAACTTGCCTTCGTCCATCAGGCGGCCGACCTGCAGGCTGGCCTGAAGGCCCAGCGAAATGTCGGTCATCATATCGGCAAGCTTCTTCTGGTAGAGCTGCTTGCTGGCGAGCGGCACGCCGAACTGTTGCCGGTCGAGGCCGTATTGCCGTGCGGCGTGCATGCAGAACTCCGCCGCGCCCAGCGCGCCCCAGCTGATGCCGTAGCGCGCGCGGTTGAGGCAGCTGAACGGTCCCTTCAGCCCCTGCACTTCGGGTAGCAGCGCATCGGCGCCGACCTTCACATCGTCCATCACGATCATGCCGGTGGTGCTGGCACGCAGCGAGATCTTGCCTTCGATCTTGGGGGCGGAGAGGCCCTTCATGCCCTTTTCGAGCACGAAGCCCTTGATGCCGCCGCCGTGCTCCTCGCTCTTGGCCCAGACCACGAAGACATCGGCGAAGGGCGCGTTGGAAATCCAGGTCTTGCTGCCGTTCAGTACGTATCCGTCGCCGTCCTTCTTCGCGACGGTCTTCATGCCGGCGGGGTCGGAACCGGCGTCCGGCTCGGTCAGGCCGAAACAGCCGATCAGCTCGCCCGAACACAGGCCGGGAAGGTACTTGGCGTGCTGTTCGGGCGTACCGAACGCGTGGATGGGATAGGCGACCAGCGAGCTCTGCACGCTCGCCATCGAACGGTACCCGCTGTCGACCCGTTCGATCTCGCGCGCGACGAGGCCGTAGGCGACATAGCTTGCGCCCGATCCGCCAAAGTCTTCGGGGATGGTGACGCCCAGCATCCCGGCCTGGCCCATCAGCGGGAACAGTTCCGGTGCGTCGATCTCGTTGGCGAAAGCCTCGATCACGCGCGGCTGCAGCTCGCCTTGCGCGAAACCGTGCGCGGCGTCGCGGATCATGCGTTCTTCTTCGGTAAGCTGGTCTTCCAGGCGGAAGGGATCGGACCAGTCGAAAGGTGCCATTTCGGCCATGCTCGGGTGTCTCCTGCTATGCAGGCGGCCCTAGCGCCATGGCGCGGTCAAGCCAAGCGGCGTGCAGCCGTCAGGCGGTCTCCTGTTCCTTCACCGTGGCGCGGATGATGTCGAGCAGCTGCGAGGGCGGGCAGGGCTTTTCGCACAGCTGCGCATCGGGATAACGTTCCTGCAACTCGTGCATCTGCCCGTGGGCGGAATGGAAGATGATCGGCACGTGGGCGGCCTGCAACTTGTCGGCCAGCGGGAAGACATCGTGGTCGTACAGGTTGATGTCGAGCACCGCGCAATCGGGCGTCACTTCGGTGAGCGCTTCTTCGGCCGTCTGCACCGTGGCGTGCGGCCCTTCGATGCCGAAGCCGGCAATCTCGACCGTTTCGCTCATGTCGAGCGCGACGAGGAATTCATCCTCTGCAATCATCACCACGGGACGGGCTTTGGTGTCGGCGGGACCGTGCATAGTGTTCTCCCTCGCGCGCTTGCGCGGCTGTTCGACCCATTAGGAAGCACAATGCGCGATGAAAGCGCCGGTTCCCGCGGATCTCGGGAGGCGCTGGTTCAAAGCTTGCCGAACTCCGCCTCGTAAGCGGCGCGGTCGCCGCTCGCGAGCATGCGGGCCTGGTCGACCCAGCGGTCGCGGCGAACGCGGCCCTTGAAGTTCATCCGCTCGTCGAATTCGTCGATGTCGGCTTCGCTCCAGCCGGCGATCTGCGCGAAGCTGGTGACGCCGGCCTCCTGCAAACGGGCGGAAATCCGCGGGCCGAGGCCTTTGATCTGCGTCAGGTCGTCCGCACCTGCGGGAACCGGCTCGCTTGCAGAGGCCGGTTGAGCCTCCGGCGTGGGTACCGCGGCCACACGCTCGGGCTCGGCCTCCGGCTCGGATTTCGTGGCAAGCTGGGTCGCGGCCATGGCGACCCCGCCCATTCCCGCGACGCTGGGCGCGATCGCCTCTGCCGCCGCGCCGCTATCCTGCGTGGTTTCGCGCGGGGAATCGATCAGCGCCTGGTTGCGCTTCGCCTTGCCCGGCTCGCCGACGTCGGGCGCTTCGTCCCGTGTTACCGTGGTCCGACGCGTGGAGGAGAATATCCACCATGCAACCAGCAAGCCGATCAGCAGCGCGGCAACGACCAGCCACCAGTTTTCCGCGAGCATCGTATCCATTACCTGATCCCCTTGCAGCGGAAGCTTCCTCCGCCCTTGTTATTCAGTCGTCGAGCGCGCCCGGTCCGCCCGTGCGCCCCCACAGGCCCCAGCCGATGGCGAGGCCGATGGCGTAGGCCAAGAGTAGCAGCACGACCAGTTCGATGACAATCGGCACGATTACAGCCCCTTATCCGTCATGGTTCAGCGCGGCCCCGGCGTGTCGATCGGCGTCGGGCGCAGCGGCACGGTGGCCACCACGTCGAATTCGATGCGGCGGTTGGCCGGGTCGGCGGGGTCGAGGCCCTCGACCGGTTCGCGGCTGCCGACCCCGCGGATGCGCAGCCCGTCCGCCGGGATGCCGCGCCGCATCAGCGCGTCGCGCACGGCTGCGGCGCGCTCGCCAGACAGGGCGATGTTGCCCGGTTCGGGGCCGGAGCGGTCGGTGTGGCCGGTGATGGCGATGATCGCGCCAAGGCACGGGCGCAGCGCTTCCGCCACCTCGTCCACCAGCGCGACGCTGCCTCTCTCGATGGCGGCGGAGGATTCCTCGAAGCGGATGGAACGGGCACGCAGCAAGGCCTCGACATCTTCCTGGCAGTGGAGCGGGCTTTGCGCCGCAGCGGCCTCCACCGCGCCGGGCGTGCCGCCATTGCCCCAGCTGATGCCGCCCACGCCCGGAATGGCGTCGACCGCCCGGGCGATATCGGCGCGCACCGCATCGGGCAGCCGCTCCCCGCCTTCCAGGATGGGGTGACGGGTCAGCCAGCTGTCGCCCAGCGTGAAATCGGCCGTCACGCCGACCCCGCCGTTGGCCGCGATTTCCCTTGCCGCCGCAGCCTCGAGCGGGGCGACGATGTCGGGCCCGCTGCGCGCCGCACCCAGCCAGCCGAGTGCGATGACGAGCACCGCACCGCCGGCGATTTTGCCGATGTTGCGGGCCATCATGGCACGGCCTCCGCATCCTTTCGCACCTTGCGACTGAACAGCACGCGGTCTTCCGGCCCGAAGCCCCGGAACCAAATCACCGCACCATAGGTGCCGAGGATCGCCGGGATGCCGACCAGCAGCTCGAGCCATTCGGGCAGCAGCGTGGCGAGATAGCCGACCACCACGGCCGGCGCGGCGGCATAGACCAGCGCCCAGCGGAAGTTGTTGACCGAAAAGCCGAGCAGGCGGCCGAGCATGAAGCTTTTCACCAAGCTCGCCGTACCGAGGGTGATGAACAGCGCGGCAGCCGCGGCAGGCGCTTTCAGCGATTCGCGCATGCCATAGTGTTCAATCGCCAGCATCGCGCCGATCGTCAGCGCGGCCTGCAGGCCGATGGTGAATAGCGACACGTAGAGGTTCTTCATCCGCGCCATGTAGATCAGCGCCGCTTCAGAAACCACGGCCAGCGCGGCGACCACCTCGGCGGCCAGCAGGATCGCGAGCGCGCCAGTGCCGCTGACGAATTCCGGTCCGATCAGGCCCATCACAGCCTCGCCCGGAATGCCGAGCGCCAGCGCGATGCCGGCCTGCATCGCGAGGATCCAGAAGCCGACCTGGCACACCTGCTTGCCGATGGCCTTGTAGTCCTTTTCCTTCAGCTTGCGAGTGATGACTGGGCCGAGGATAGGCTCGAAACTGGTCTTCAGCTTGCTGGGGAGCGAGGTGACTTGCTGGACGGCGTAGTAGATGCCGATGGTGGACAGGCTGGCGAACTGGGCAAGGATCGCGATGTCGAGCTTGCGCGTGCCCCATTCGACCGCGTCGGCACCGGCCAGCGGCAGGCTGTTCCACGCCAGCCGGCCGATGCGGCCCGGATGCGGCGTCCACCCGCGCGGCAGGCCATAGGCGCGGTAGAGCGGGATGAAAGTTGCGAAACAGGCGGCGAAGATCGACAGGACGTAGGCAAGCTCTAGCCCGGCATCGGGGGTGAGGTAGAACAGCACGCCCGCGGCAATGGAGATCGTCCACGGTTCCACCACCGCGCGCGCCTTTACCGTGGTGCCGATGTCGTAGCGATAGGCGCATCCGGCGAGCGCGATCTCCGTCAGGCAGAAGGGCAGGATCGAAAGCGGCAGCAGCAACGCAAGATCGTCGTTCCGGCCGCGCGGGAACATCGGGTCGGGAAACAGCGACAGCAGGACCATGAAGCACGCCGCGACGATGGCGCTCATCACCATGCCATCGGCGATCACATGCGACGGGTGGCGATCCTCGTCCTGGCTCAGTTGCTGTGCGAGGCCGCGTTTCTGGCCGAGGCAGGCGAGCTGGCTGGTCAGTTCGATGATGACGAGCGCGGCTGCGAAGCGGCCCATCGCCTCGTCCCCGTACATGCGCCCGGCGATGAACAGGAAGGGTATGCGCGCGGCGAGGCGCAGCAGGAAACCGAAGAAATTGGTTTGCCCGCCCTTCGCCAGCGCGGCGATATCGCCGCCCGCCGCATCGGGACCGGGCTTCGTCGCGGGATTGGCCGGCGGTGCGCCCTTGCCGTCGGGATCGCTCAAGCGCCTTGCCCTTCGGTGGTGAGCGGCCGGGCGAGCAGCTCGGTCACGATGTCGCGCGCCGCCGCGCCTTGCAGCAGGCGATCGACCGCCGCCACGATGGGCATGGCGATACCGCGTTGTTCCGCGAGGCCGGCCAGGACCGGCGCCGTATGCGCGCCCTCTGCCACGGTGGTGCGGTTGGCCATCAGGACCGCGGCCGACTGGCCTTCGCCCAGCGCCTTGCCGAGCGAGAAATTGCGGCTGGAGGTGGAAGAACAGGTCAGGACGAGATCGCCGAGGCCGCACAGCCCGGCCAGCGTTTCCGGCTGCGCACCCAGCGCCACGCCGAAACGGGTCATTTCGGCATAGCCGCGCGCGATCAGCGCGGCGCGGGCATTCTGGCCGAGGCCGAGCCCGTCGACCACGCCGCAGGCAATGGCGAGCACGTTCTTGACCGCACCGCCGATTTCCGCCCCGGTCACGTCGTCGGAATAATAGGGGCGGAACGCGGCCCGCGCGATCACGGGGGACAGACGCTCCCACTGCTCTCGCCCGCCGGCGCAGGCGAGGGTCACGGCGGTCGGCAGGCCGGCGGCAACCTCGTGCGCGAAGGTCGGCCCACTGAGCACCGCGATGGCGCTTCCGGGGGCGGCTTCGCGCGCGACGTCGTTCATCAGCTTGCCGGTGCCCGCTTCGATCCCCTTCGAACACAGCACGAGATCGCGCGGGTTCGCGCCCATCGCGCCGATCACGCTGCCGAGATGCTGGGCGGGCGTGACCGCGAGGACCGTGTCGATCCCTTCGAGCGCGGCCAGATCGCCGGTCGCCCGGATCGAAGGCGCAAGCTCGGCCCCGGGCAGGAAGGCGGAATTGCGTTGGGCGGAATTGATCTCTTCCACCACTTCCGCCTCGCGCGCCCACAGCAGCACATCGCGCCCGTCGCTGGCGAGCATCTGCGCCAGCGCGGTGCCCCACGCACCGCCGCCGATCACGGCGACCGAGGTCATGCCTTCACTCCCGCACCGCGCGCCGGGGCGGCATCGGGGTCGAGCGGCCAGCGCGGACGGGCGGACACGTCGAGCGGGTCGGCGGCAAATCCCGCAGCCAGCCGTTCCTGCCCAGCCCAGGCGATCATCGCGGCGTTATCGGTGCACAGCGCCATTGGCGGCGCAGAGAAGGGAAGGCCGAGGGTGGCGGCGAAATCTTCCAGCGCCCCGCGCATTGCGGCATTCGCGGCGACGCCGCCTGCCACCACCAGCGCGTAGACCGGCGGCATCGTCTCGAATGCGACGCCGAGCCGGTCGATCACGCAGTCGATCGCGGCCTGCTGGAAGCTCGCGGCAATATCGGCATCGGCATGCTCGCCGCTTTCGTGCACGCGCATAACCGCGCTCTTGAGCCCAGCGAAGCTGAAATGCGGTTCCCCGCTGCCAACCAGCGGGCGGGGCAGGGGGACAGCGCGCGGATCGCCGCCGCGCGCCAGCTTCTCCACCGCCGGACCGCCGGGATAGCCGAGGCCGAGGATCTTGGCGGTCTTGTCGAACGCCTCGCCCAGCGCGTCGTCGATGGTCGTCGCAAGGCGGCTGTACCGGCCGACCCCCTCGACGCGCAGGATCTGGCAGTGCCCGCCGGATACGAGCAACAGGGCGTACGGGAATTGCAGTGCCGCGTCGGCCAGGCGGGGGCTCAGCGCGTGACCTTCCAGATGGTTGACCGCCAGCAGGGGCTTGTCGCCCGCCATCGCCAGCGCCTTTGCCGTGACCAAGCCGACCATGACCCCGCCGATCAGCCCGGGGCCGGCGGTGGCGGCGATCGCATCGCAATCGGCGAGAGTGAGGCCCGCGTCGTCCAGCACCTCCTGCACCAACGGCGCGAGCCGTTCGGAATGGGCGCGTGCGGCGATCTCCGGCACCACGCCGCCATAGGGCGCGTGTTCGTCCACCTGCGAAGCGATACGCTCCGCCAGGATCCGCCTGTCATGGGTGACGAGCGCTGCTGCGGTTTCGTCGCAGCTCGATTCAATGCCAAGGACAACCCCCATCGCCGCTTTCCCTTAGCCGATATGCCGACTAGGGCAAACGCATGTCCGATGGAGTGCAGATCAGGCTCGGCACGCGCCGTTCGCCACTGGCGATGGCGCAGGCGGAGGAAACGGCCCGCCGCCTGTGCGCGGCGCACGGCTGGAGCGGGGAAAAGGTGGAGCTGGTCCCCGTCATTTCCAGCGGCGACAAGATCCAGGATCGCCCCTTGGCGGAGATCGGCGGCAAGGCCCTGTGGACGCGCGAGCTCGACCTCTGGCTCGCCGAAGGGCGCATCGATGCGGCGGTCCATTCGCTGAAGGATGTCGAGACGATCCGTCCGCAGGAAATCGCCATTGCCGCCATGTTGCCGCGCGCCGATGTGCGCGACCGGCTGGTCGGTGCGCGCAGCATCGCCGCCATTCCTTCGGGCGCGGTCGTGGGCACCTCCGCACCGCGCCGGGCCGCGCAGCTCCTTAATGCCCGGCCGGACTGCAAGGTCGTCTCCATCCGCGGCAACGTGGCAACCCGGCTTGCAAAGCTCGCGGCGGAGGAGGTGGACGCAACTTTTCTCGCTGCAGCAGGGCTGGAGCGGTTGGGCGAGACAGGCGTCGGCCACGCGCTCGACGCGGAAGAATGGCTCCCGGCCCCGTCGCAGGGGGCTATCGGGATCGAGTGCCTTGCCGCGAACCCGCGGGCGATGGAATTGCTGGCGCCGCTCGACGATGCCGATACGCGGGCAGGCGTTTCGGCGGAGCGCGCGCTGCTCGCAGCCTTGGGCGGCACGTGCCACAGCCCGATCGCCGCGCTGACCGAAGTCAAGGGCGAGGCGATCGTGCTGACAGCCGCGATCTTCAGCCCCGACGGCGCCCACCGCGTGGAAGGCACGGCAACGATGGCGCGCGGCGATCACGGTCCGGCGCACCGCCTCGCACGCGACCTGCTGGACCGCGCGGTGCCCGCCATCCGCTCCGTTTTCGAGGCGGCGTGACCCGGGTGTTCGCCTTCAGGCCGGAGCCGGGATTGTCCCGCACGGTTGCTGCCGGGCGAGATGATGGCATCGAGATTGAAGGAGCACCGCTCGGCGAAGTCGCGGCCCTGCCCTGGGATGCGCCGCCCGCGCGTGAATACGACGGCCTGCTGGTCGGCAGTGCCAATGTCTTCCGGCACGGCGGCAGGGCCTTGCAAGGCTTGCGCGCGCTTCCGGTACACTGTGTCGGCGAAGCGACGGCCGAAGCCGCACGGGCGAAAGGGTTTTCGGTCGCAACGACAGGCGAGGGCGGCTTGCAGACAGTGCTCGACGGCTTGACCGGTCAGGATATCCACCTGTTGCGCCTGTCCGGAAGCGAGCGAGTGAACCTCAGCCCCACCGCCAAGGTCGAGGTGGACGAGATCGCGGTCTACGAAGTCTGGCCCCTGCCTCTGGACGAGGTCGTGGCACAAGGGTTGCCGGGCGGCATCGCGCTGCTCCATTCGGCCGCCACCGCGCGCCACCTTGCGCAGGAATGCGACCGGTTGGGGGTCGACCGCGCGGGGGTCGCCGTGGCTGCGCTCGGCTCGCGGATTGCTGCTGCCGCAGGGCCCGGCTGGGCGGCAATCCACAGCGCCGAACGGCCCGACGACGCCCATTTGCTGGCGCTGGTGTCGCAAATCTGTAAAACGGCCTGAGGGACGGGATGCTGCCGCGGCAGCCAATGGGATCGGCAAGCCTTAATTCATGATCGAAGATTACCCTGCGCGCATGCGGAACGAGCGGGCTCCGAAATCGAAAACCCGGCTGATCGCCACCGTGGCGCTGGTCGGCTTCCTCGTCGGCGGGGCGGCGGCCGGCATCGCCGCGTGGCAGACCGGCCTGTTCGACCGGCCGACCGAATATGTGGAGGTGCCAACGCCCGAAGAGCTGGACGCGGCGCTGCCCGATGCGACGATAGACCCCAGCCCCACGCCGTCCGCCACCGCCAGCGAGCCTGCCACTGCGCGCCAGGTGGACCAGGTGGTGCGCCAGACCGGCGGCCTCGACCAGCGCATCGCCGCGCTCGAACAGCGGCTCGCCCGGCTGGATTTGCAGGCCGAGGCGGCCGCCGGCAACGCAGCGCGCGCGGAAAGCCTGCTCATCGCATTTTCCACCCGCCGCACGCTGGAACGCGGCGGCGACCTGGGCTTCCTTGCCGACCAGTTGCGCCTGCGCTTCGGCGAGGCCAAGCCGCGCGCCGTGCGCACCATCCTCGACCTCAGCCGCGAACCTGTCCGGCTGGACGAGCTCGCCGCGCGCCTCAACGGGATGGAGGACGACCTCGTCGGCAACCCGGAAGGCGAGGGGCTCTTCGCCAACCTTTCGCGCAACCTGGGTTCGCTGTTCATCATCCGCCGCACCGATACGCCTTCGCCGCAGCCCGAACGCCGGGTCGAGCGGGCGAAAGAGGCGTTGCAGAACGGGCGGGTCTCAATCGCGATCGAGGAGATTCGGCGGCTCCCTACCGCGGGCATCGCGGAAGACTGGCTCGACGATGCGGAACGGTATGTCCGAATGCAGGATGCCTTGGAGCAGCTCGAAAGCGCAGCCATCCTGGAGCCTGAATTGCTGCGCGATGCCGATGGGCAGAACGTCACGCAACCGGGCGTCACTGCATCGCCCGCGGCCAGGCGAAACTAGCCTTTGAGCAGCTCGGGCAAGTCGCCCGATACGCCGCGCGCCTCGTCCATGAAGAAACGCTTCAGCATGCCGCTGCGCTGGACGCCGGCCATACCGAGTCGCCGGACCGCGCTCGCCGCCTTGCCGGGGATGCCGAACAGGCGGGTGAGCCCGTCGGTCGCCAGCGCGACCGAGAATGCGTCGAGCCCACGCCACGTCTCGTAGCGCTTGAGCAGTTGCGCGTCGCCGGGTTCGAGCCCCAGCCGCCGCCCTTCGTCCAGCACCTCGACCAGTGCGCCCACGTCGCGCAGGCCGAGGTTCAGTCCCTGGCCTGCGATCGGGTGGATGCCGTGGGCCGCGTCGCCGACCAGCACCAGCCGCTCCTCCGTGATCCTGGCCGTGTGATGGAAGCCGAGCGGCCACGCCGCGCGCGAACCTTCGAGCGAGAGCGAGCCGAACATGCCGCCCATGCGCTTTTCCACTTCGTGCAGGAACGCGCGGTCGTTGAGGCCGACATAGGCCGCCGCCTCGTCCGCCGCGACGGTCCACACCAGCGCGCTTCGATGCTGCCCGTCCGGCCCGTCGAGCAGGGGCAGGAGGGCGAAGGGCCCGTCGGGGTAAAAGATTTCCCAAGCGACGTTGTCGTGCGGTTTCGCGTGGGCGAGGCCGGTGACGATGGCGGCGTGGCTGTATTGCCATTGGGCCATGCCGATGCCCGCTTCGTCGCGGGTGGGGGAGCGGCGCCCCTCGGCGGCGACCATCAGGCTGGCGGAAAGTACCGTACCTTCCGCCAGCGTGGCCGAAACGCCGTGCGCGTCACGCTGGCGCGAGGTTATCTCCGACTTGGCGTGCCAGGCGATCTTGGGCTCTTTCGCGGCGGCTTCGAACAAGGCGGTGCGCAAAGTGCGGTTGGCGAACATGCGCCCGAGCGATCCTTCGTGCGGCTCGGGCTGGAAGTCGATCCGGCCGGGGCGCTGCTGGTCCGTCACCGCGATACTGGCGATGGGGCAGGCATGTGGTTCCAGCGCCGGGGCGAGGCCGATGTTCTTGAACAGGTTCCAGCTGGCCGTGCTGATCGCGGTGGCGCGCCCGTCATACCCCTCCGCCGTCAGTTCCGCCGGATCGGCGCGATCGACGACATGGCTGGTCAGGCCGCGGCGGGCGGCGGTCAGCGCCAGTGTCATGCCGACGAGTCCGCCGCCAAGGATCAGGAGATCGCGCCGGTCCGGGGGGGAAGGATCGCTCATTCGCAGCTGCTTCCCGCCCCGGCCAAGATATCGCGGCACACGCCGTCCAGCCCTTCGGCTGCCGGCATGCCGAGCACGCCCATCAGCGTCGGCAGGATGTCCGGCGTCACGATCGGCAGCGATTGTTCGAAATTCGCGATGCCGGTCCGCCAGAACAGGATCGGCACGCGGCGGTCGTAATCCCACGGGCTGCCGTGCGTGGCGATATAGCTGCCGGGATCGGGGATCGGCGTGACTTCGGGCTGCAGCAGGACGAGGAGATCGCCCGAACGGCCGGGGTAATGCGAGGCGCGCAGCCGTTCCAGCAGCGACCAGCCGCGCGGATCGCCCACGGGGATGTCGACTTCCATGATCTGGGCGCTGGTATAGGTCTGCGCCACATCCGGATGCGCCGCGTAGAGGCCCTGAGCCATAGAGAGCACTTCTGCGCGTCGCTCGGCCGGGACCAGCGGGTGGACGTAGACGTCGCCGAAGGGCGAATCGCCCGCAAGTGCCGGTACCTCGAAGCCCATCGCTTCGGAAATACGCGCGCCGACGGCTTCGGGCGCGAGGACCGGATCGACCCGGCGCGCGTCGGGCGCGCCTTGCGCGGTGGCGCGTTCGGGAATGTCGAGCCCGCCATGGTCGGCGGTCAGCACCACGACATAGTCCGTGCCGCGGGCATCGAGCGCGGCGAAGAAATCGCCCAGCTCGCGGTCGATATTGGCGACCGTGATGCAGGATTCGACGCCGTTGGTGCCGTAGCCGTGGCCGACATAGTCGGTGGCCGACAGGCTGATCGAGAGGACATCGACCACGCCGCGCCCGCCAAGATCGTGTTCAGCCACCAGCCCTTCGGCGATATCGAGCACCGCGCTGTCGCTGCGCGGGGAGGCGAGGAAGCCGCGTCCGTCATCCGCAGTGAGCGCGAAGCTGCCCGTTCCCACGGTGCGCTCGCCCACCGCGAAGGGAATGCTGCGGCTGTCGCAATAGGACGGGACGGGCAGGGCAGGGGCACCGCTCGCAAGCGTTGCCGCCACTTGCGCATTGACCCGGTCGACCGACGCGCTCGGCCCGCTGGCGCCGAAATTGCCGAAGCCCTTGCCGGTCCACCAGAAGATCGCATCCGCCGTCGGCCCCGCCATCATCAGCGCGGCGCGATCCTTGCCGGAAATTGCGACATTGCGGCTGCCCGGCGAAACCGCTTTCAACCGCCCGCCCAGCGTGGGGACAAGAAGGTTGATGGAACTGGCGACAAAGCGTTCCTCGCTTAACTGCGGGACCCTGGCCGGGTCTTCCGCGCAGTAGATTTCCTTGTTGTCCCGCGCCACGGTGAAATCCGCCCAGCCATTGGCGATGATGCCGGTGTTGGCGGGGTAGAAGCCGGTCAGGATGGTCGAGTGGCCGGGACACGTCTCGGTCGCCGCCTGCGCCTGGTATCCGTTGGGGAAGACCGCACCGTTCAGCAGTCGTGCAAGCCCGCCCGTGTAATGGGCGCGATATTGTTCGAACAGGTCCGAGGAAAGCTGGTCGACGGAGATCGCCACCACCAGCGTGGGCGAGTCGCCGGTCGACGGCACCACTGCCGGGGGCGTGCTGGCCGCAGGTTCCTGTGCGGCGGCGCAACCACCGGCAAGCAGGGCGAAAGCTGGGATCAGGGCGGCTAGCGGCTTCATGACGGTCTCCAACATATGCGGCAGTGCTTTACAGAGGCGGTTGCCGAGGGCAAGCGCGCCCTGATGTATCCGCGAATGATGACGGTTGTTCGGCTGATGGCGCTGGCGCTGCTGCTGGCCTGCGGGCTGGCGCAGCCTGCTTCCGCGCAGGTGCAGGCACAGGCGCCAGCGCAGGCGCAATTGCGCAATCCGGCGACGCTGGCGGTCGAAGGCCCGGTGCTGCCGGGCGAAACGGTCGAGGTCGCCATCGCCTTTGCGCCCCGCGAAGGCTGGCACGGATACTGGTTCAACCCCGGCGATGCGGGCAAGGGCATGGAACTGCGCTGGGACCTGCCGCCCGGCTGGCGGGCGGGCGAACCGCGCTATCCCGTGCCGGAGACGCTGTTCGCCTTCGGCTTCATGAACCACGTCTACAAGTCGCCCTATGCCGTGCTTGTGCCGCTTACCGTGCCGGCCGACGCGGCGGAGGGCCCCACACTGATCGGGGTGCGGGCGGAATATCTTGCCTGTTCGGATTCGCTCTGCGTGCGCGAAACTGCGGAGTTAATCGGCAACGTAGTGGTGGGCGCGGATGGGCGGCGCGATCCGCGCTTCGCCCGCTGGGAAGCGAAAATCCCGCCGCGCATTGATGCCACGGCGCGGGTCGAACGAGAAGGCGAGACCCTGCGTATCGCGATACCCCTGCCCCAAACGCAGGCGCTGGGCCGCCCGCATGTCTTCATCGCGGAGGACGGCCTCGTCCAATATGGCGAGCAACAGGCATTCTATCGCGGCGAGGACCGGCTCGTGGCGGTGCTGGCGGCCAAGGGCGATGCCAATCCGAGCAGCCTTTCGGGCGTCCTGCGTTTCGGCAACAGCGGCCGCGGGATCGCCTTTACTGCGGAGCGCGGGCCGGTGGGGCTGGGTTCGACCACGCCGCTGGAGGCCAGCAACGCACCGTCGATCGGGTGGCTGTTCCTGGCAGCCTTCGTCGGCGGGATCGTGCTCAACATCCTGCCCTGCGTGTTCCCGATCCTCAGCCTGAAGGCGCTCCACCTCGCCCGCGCGGGTGAGAGCGAGAGCGCCGCGCGGCGCGATGCGTTGGCGTATACGGGCGGCGTGATGATCGCCGTGCTTGGCCTCGGCGTGCTGCTTCTCGCCTTGCGGGCGGGCGGGGAGCAGGTGGGCTGGGCGTTCCAGCTGCAGCAGCCGGGCATCGTCCTCGCCCTGCTGGTGCTGGTCACCGCCATCACCGCGAACCTTGCAGGTGTGTTCGAACTGCCGACGCTGGCCGGGCGGCGTCAGGCCAGCGGATCCTTTGCCACGGGGCTCCTCGCCGCCTTCATCGCGACGCCGTGCACCGGCCCCTTCATGGCGGCAGCGCTGGGCGCGGCGCTGATCCTGCCGACGCAGTATGCGCTCGGCCTGTTCGCCGCGCTGGGCCTCGGGTTCGCGCTGCCTTTCCTGTTGCTCGGCTTCGTGCCGGCACTGCGCAGCCGCTTGCCGAGGCCGGGCGGCTGGATGGCGCATTTCCGCCGCTGGATGGCGCTGCCGATGGGCGTGACCGCGCTGGCGGTGCTGTGGCTGGCCGTGCGCATCGGCGGCTGGCCCTTTGCCGCCATCGGCCTTGCCATCGCGCTGGTGGTGATCGCCATGCTGATGGGGGCCGGGCGCCGCCAGCGCGGCGGCAGGCCCGTGGGCGGCGGGATGATCGCGGGCGGGCTCGCCGTGGTCCTCGCGCTGGCCGTCGTCGCGCCGCGCTGGATCGACGAGGTGGAGGCCGACGCCGGCGTGCTCGACCCGGCGGATTTCAGCGAGGCTACCCTCGCGCAGGCGAAGGCGACGGGCCGGCCGGTCTTCCTGTGGTTTACCGCCGACTGGTGCCTGACGTGCAAGGTCAACGAGAAGGTCGCGATCGAGCGCGAGGCCACGCGCGACGCCTTTGCCGATGCGGGCGTGATCGCGATCCGCGGCGACTGGACGCGCAGCAATCCTGCCATCACCCGCTACCTCGAAAGCAAGGGCGTGGCGGGTATCCCGCTCTATGTCTGGATCGACCGGGACGGTGAGGAACAGGTCCTGCCGCAGGTGCTCGGCCCCGACAGCCTCATCGATCTGGCAGGGGCGAGCCCGAAGACCCCGGCGCGCGGCACTCCGCAATAAGCCGGCCGAGAAGCGGGCTGGCGGGCAGGTCCAGCCGTCCGCCGCCGGGCAGTGTGGCGTAAAGGTCGCGGCTTCCGGTCAGCGGGTCGAGATCCGGCGAATCTGCCGCGACAGTCCCTTCCCAGCGCCAGCGATTGCCGCGCCAGGTGGCATCGACCGGGATGCGCGCCATCGTGCCGTTGCCGATGAAGGCGAAGAAAGCCTGCGCTTCCGCATCGGCGGCCAGGTGGCGCACGATGCGCACGGCGTTCGCGCCGCGCTCGCCCGGTTCGCAGGCGATCGAAAGGAACGGGCGCTCGCCGATATTGCCGAACAACAGCTGGCCGTCCGGCCCCGGGGACCAGATCGCTTCGCTCGTGTCGGGGGACTCGATCGGATCGGTGGCGCCGGCGTAGGCTTTTTCGAGGTCGATCCGCTGCTGCGCATTGTCCTGCTCCGGCTGCTGGCACGCGGCGAGGAGGAGCGGGAAAGCGAGGAAAGACAAGCGCATCGCGCGCCATCTAGGCACGCGGATTGCGATGGCCAAGCAGGCAGGCAGCCGCAGCGGCGGATAAGTGCTCAGCGCGGACCGAAGCGCTTCTTCTGCGTGCGGCCGTAGCGTGTCTTGCGCGTGCCCGGCTTGCCTTCGTTGCTGCGGCCCACGAGGGGGGCCTTTTTCTCGCCGTCGGGCAGGCCGAGCTCGTCCGCTTCCAGCTTGCGGATTTCGTCGCGCAGGCGGCCGGCTTCCTCGAATTCGAGGTCGGCTGCGGCAGCGCGCATCTTCTTTTCCAGATTTTCGATATAGGCGCGCAAGTTGTGGCCGACGAGGCTGGGCGCCTCGTCCTTCTCGATCAGGCCTTCCCCTGCCGGGCTGTGGGCGACGATATCCTGGATGCCGCGAATGATGGTCGTCGGCGTGATGCCGTGCTGCGCGTTGTATTCGCGCTGCTTTTCGCGCCGGCGTTCGGTTTCCGCCATCGCGCGCTCCATGCTGCCGGTGATCCGGTCGGCATAGAGGATGACCTTGCCATCGACGTTGCGCGCCGCGCGGCCGATGGTCTGGATCAGGCTGGTTTCGGACCGCAGGAAGCCTTCCTTGTCGGCGTCGAGGATACACACCAGCCCGCATTCCGGGATGTCGAGCCCTTCGCGCAGCAGGTTGATGCCGACCAGCACGTCGTAGACGCCGAGCCGCAGGTCGCGGATCAGCTCGATACGCTCCAGTGTTTCGACGTCGGAGTGCATGTAGCGGACCTTCACGCCCGCCTCATGCATGAATTCGGTAAGGTCCTCCGCCATCCGCTTGGTCAGCGTGGTGACGAGCGTGCGATAACCCTTCGCAGCGGTTTTCTTGCACTCCTCGATGCAGTCCTGGACCTGGTCCTCGACGGGGCGAATTTCGACCGGCGGGTCGATCAGGCCGGTCGGGCGGATGACCTGTTCGGCGAACACGCCGCCGGTTTGCTCCAGCTCCCACCCGCCGGGCGTGGCGGAGACGGCAAAGGTCTGCGGGCGCATCGCGTCCCACTCGTTGAAGCGCAAAGGGCGGTTGTCGATGCAGCTCGGCAGGCGGAAGCCGTATTCGGCCAGCGTCAGCTTGCGGCGATGGTCACCCTTGGCCATCGCACCGATCTGCGGCACGGTCTGGTGGCTTTCGTCGACGAACAGCAGCGCGTTTTCCGGCAAGTATTCGAACAAGGTCGGCGGCGGTTCGCCGGGCAAACGCCCGGTTAGGAAACGGCTGTAATTCTCGATGCCCGCGCACGAACCGGTCGCCGCGATCATTTCCAGGTCGAAATTCGTGCGCTGCTCCAGCCGCTGCGCTTCCAGCAGCAGGCCTTCTTCGTGCAACTCCTTCAGCCGCTCCTCCAGCTCGAACTTGATGGCCTGCGTCGCCTGTTTCATCGTCGGGCCGGGGGTGACGTAGTGGCTGTTGGCGTAGATGCGCACAGTCTTCAGCTCCGCGCCCTTCTTGCCGGTCAGCGGATCGAATTCGTGGATGCTCTCGATCTCGTCGCCGAAGAAGCTGACGCGCCAGGCCATGTCCTCGTAATGGCTGGGGAAGATTTCCAGGCTGTCGCCGCGCACGCGGAAGTTGCCGCGCGAAAAGCCCGCATCGTTGCGCTTGTACTGCAGCGCCACGAGCTTGCGGATCAGCTCGCGCTGGTCGACGCTCTCGTCCTTCTTGATGTCGAAGATCATGGCCGAATAGGTCTCGACCGAACCGATACCGTAGAGGCAGGAAACCGAAGCGACGATGATGACGTCGTCGCGTTCGAGCAGGGCGCGCGTGGCCGAATGGCGCATCCGGTCGATCGCCTCGTTCACCGAGCTTTCCTTCTCGATGTAGGTGTCCGACCGGGGCACGTAGGCTTCCGGCTGATAGTAGTCGTAATAGCTGACGAAATATTCGACCGCATTGTGCGGGAAGAAGCTCTTCATCTCGCCATAGAGCTGCGCGGCGAGGATCTTGTTGGGGGCGAGGATCAGCGCGGGCCGCTGCAGTTCCTCGATCACCTTGGCCATGGTGAAGGTCTTGCCGCTGCCGGTGACGCCCAGCAGGGTCTGCGTCTGCTCGCCATCCTTCGCACCTGCCACCAGTTCGGCGATGGCGGTGGGCTGGTCGCCGGCAGGCTCGTAATCGCTCACCAGCTCGAAGCGCTTGCCGCCCATCGATTTTTCCGGCCGCGCGGGCTTGTGCGGCACGAAGTCGCCGGTGGTGTCGGGCTCTTCCAGGCCGCGCCTGATGATCAGTTCTGCCATGGCGGACCATATGGGGAACGCGGCCGGATGGCGCAACATGGGACAGGGGGAAGGGCGCGCGGAATTCGGCCTTAGCTTTGCGGGCATTGTCTGCCATAAGGCACGCCAAGCCGCTTTTGGGCGCAAGAATAATCAGGGGAGTTTCACATGAACAAGTTTGCATCGATCGCAATCGGCCTGCCGCTCGGCCTTGCCCTGGCAGCCTGCGGCGGGAACGACGAAGCGGCGGAAGGTGCCGGCGAAACGGCATCGGCAGAGGCCGTGATGGCGCAGCCGGGCGAATATCGCACCACTGCCACGCTGGCCGACCTCAACGTACCCAGCGCCGATGCGGGCCAGCTGGAGCAGATCCGCGCCATCCTCAGCGAAGGGTTGGCCGAGGGCAAGACCTTCTGCCTCGCTGCGCAGGATGCCGAGGCCGCCGGCCGCGAACTGGCGAAGCAGCTGGCCGAAGGCGATTGCTCGGTCGAGGAATTCGCGCTCAACGGCGGGAACATGGACGCATCCATGATGTGCACCATCGATCTGGGCGAAGGCCGGACGTCCGAAGGCCCGGTCAGCGTGGAAGGCACGGTGCGCGAACAGAGCTCGTCCATGACCGTGGCAATGGACCAGGTGATGCCGGGCGCCGGCGGATCCGAAATGACCGCCAACATGACCATTCGCATGGATTCCCAGCGGATCGGCGAATGCACCGCCGACGCGGGTTGAAGGGAAAGATAATGAAAAGACTGGGTAAGTTCGTTCTGGCGGCCGCCGCGCCGGCCATGATGCTGGCAGGCTGCAACGCGAGCGACGGGTCGGCCGATGCCGACGGCGATGGCACCATCTCCGAAGAGGAAATGGCCGGCGCGACCGAGGGGCTGACCAAGCTGCAGCCGGGCGAATACAAGATGGCGATGGAACTGGTCTCCATCCAGGATGCCTCGCTGAGCGAAGAGGAAATCAAGCAGGCCAAGGAAGGCTTCGCGATGATGTCCAACATGGCGCCGCCGCGATGCATCACTGCCGAGGAAGGCGATGAAGGCATCATGGCGCTCGCCAAGGAAATGCAGCGCGGCGATTGCGAAACTACCAAGATGGTTTCCGACGCGAACAAGTTCGATGCCGAAATGACCTGCAAGGGGCCGCAGGGCGACGCGACCGTCGCCATGGAAGGCACCGCCACGGAAACCTCCTCATCAATAACCATGACCATGAGCCAGCCTGCCGGGCAGGACGCCGATGGCCCCAAGGGCGCGGTGATGCGCGTTTCGATGGAACGGACCGGCGATTGCGGTGCAGCGTCCGGCGGCGCGGCCAAGAAGGCCGGCTGATCGGCGCGCTGTCGCAACTTTTCTCGGAAACCTCGCCGCCCTGCCGCGTTCGGTCAGGGTGGCGGGTATGAATGGACAGACCGGGCCGGGCGCAATGCCCGATGCCGATAGCGGCGCGACTTCGGTCGCGGCGCTTTCGCATATGGCGCGCGAACGCCTGCGGCTGGCGTCCGAACCCTGCGAGGACGAGCGCGCCGGCGGTCCGACCCTGATCCGTTTCCTTGGCGAAGCGGGATGGATGATCGAGCCCTTCCGCCGCCCGTTCCGCACCATCGATATCGAACCGGCCATCGTGCCCAAGCGCGTGATGCTGCTGCCCGGTTTCGCCACCCACCCGGTGCGCATGCGCTATCTCGCCCGCCAGCTTGAACGCGGCGGCCATCGGGTCAAGCGCTGGGGGCTCGGCTTCAACTGGGGCCCCACGCAGGAAAATTTCGACAAACTCAACCAGCGGCTCGAGGATGTCTACCTCCGCAAGGGGGAGAAGCTCATCCTCGTCGGCTGGAGCTTGGGCGGGCTGTTCGCGCGCGAGCTTGCCAAGCACCATCCCGACAAGGTGGCCAAGGTCGTCACCATGGGATCGCCCTTTTCCTACAGCCCGCGCGCCAACAACATTTGGCGCATCTACCAGGCGATCGCCGGGCACCGGGTCGACGACCTGCCGATCGAGGCCGAAGTCGCCGAAAAGCCGCCGGTCCGCACCGTGGCCCTGTGGAGCCCGCGTGACGGCATCGTCCATTCGCGTGCAGCCTGCGGGCAGGCCGGCGAGCGCGACCGCGCCGTGGCCCTGCGTTGCACGCACATGGGCTTCAACTACCACCCGCAGGCGATCATGGCCGTTGCGCGAGAGCTCGACGCCGAACGCTATTTCCCCGACGAAGCAAGCGAAGACAGCGAGGCCACGACCCACTGATGGAAGACGGCGGCACCTTCGATGAAATGCACCGCGACGATGGCGACGTGCGCGAACCCTATCGCCGCTATGCCGAATGGTATTCCGAAGCCGACAAGAAATGGCTGCGGACCAAGGGCAAGGAAGCCGAGCGGCAGTTTCGCAAGACCGGCATCACCTTCAACGTTTATGGCGAGGACGATGCCGAGGAGCGGCTGATACCCTTCGACATGATCCCGCGCGTGATCGGCGCGGACGAATGGCGGCGATTGAGCAAGGGCATCGAGCAGCGGGTCAGCGCGCTCAACAGCTTCATGCACGATCTCTACCACCGGCAGGAGATCATCCGGTCGGGCCGCATCCCGCGCCGCCTGTTCGAGAACAACGAGGCATGGCTGCCGCAGATGGCGGGGTTCACCCCGCCGGGCGGCGTCTACACCCATATTGTCGGCATCGACCTCGTCCGCACCGGGCCGAATGAGTGGTACGTGCTGGAAGACAATGCCCGAACGCCCAGCGGCGTTTCCTACATGCTGGAAAACCGCGAGACGATGATGGCCATGTTCCCGGAGTTGTTCCAGCGCGCCCGGGTGGAGGAAGTCTCCAGCTATCCGCGCCGGCTCGCCCGCAGCCTTGCCGCCTGCGCGCCCGATTGCGCGGGCGAGAAGCCGAATGTCGCTGTGCTGACGCCGGGCATCTACAACTCGGCCTATTTCGAGCACGCCTTCCTTGCCGACCAGATGGGTGCGGAGCTGGTGGAAGGGAGCGACCTGCGCGTGATCGACGGCCGCGTCGCCATGCGTTGCACCACCGGATATGCGCCGATCGACGTATTGTATCGCCGCGTGGACGACGATTTCCTCGACCCGCTGACCTTCAATCCGGACAGCATGCTGGGCGTGCCCGGCATCATGGACGTGTACCGCGCCGGCGGCATCACCATCGCCAACGCGCCCGGCACCGGCGTGGCGGACGACAAGGCGATCTACAGCTTCATGCCGGAGATCGTGGAGTTCTACACGGGCGAGAAACCGCTGCTGCCGAACGTGCAGACTTGGCGCTGCGCAGAGGAAGACAGCCTCGCCTACGTCCTCGACAATCTCCACGAGATCGTGGTGAAGGAAGTCCACGGATCGGGCGGCTACGGCATGCTGATCGGCCCGACGGCCTCGAAGAAGGAAATCGAGCAATTCCGCGCCAAGCTTAAGGCGAAGCCGCACAATTACATCGCCCAGCCAACCCTGTCGCTTTCGACCTGTCCGATCCTGACGAAGCAGGGCCTGGCCCCGCGCCATGTCGACTTGCGGCCCTTCGTGCTCGTATCGCCCGAAGGGATCGACATCACGCCCGGCGGGCTGACCCGCGTCGCGCTGAAGGAAGGCAGCCTGGTGGTAAATTCCAGCCAGGGCGGCGGGACGAAAGACACGTGGGTGCTGAAGGAATGAGCGGGGGGGCAAGCTGATGCTGGGGCGGACCGCCAACGGCCTGTTCTGGATGTTCCGCTATCTCGAGCGGGCGGAGAACACCGCGCGCCTGCTCGATGCGGCGATGCGCATGGCGCTGACCCGTGACGATACGGCGGCGGAGGCGGAGTGGCGCTCCATCGTGGAGACGCTTTCGCTGCGGGAAGTCTACGAATCCGCGCACGAAAGCTACACCGGCGTGCAGGTGTGGAACTTCGTGCTGCGCGAGAAGAACAACCCGCGCAACGTCCTCTCCATGATGCAGAACATGCGCCAGAACGCGCGGCTGGCCCGCAACGCCATCAGCCGGGAGCTGTGGGAAGCGGTCAACGAAAGCTGGATGGAGCTGGAAAAGGCGCTGAAGCGCGCAGTCACGCCCGGCCAGCTGGGCGACGTTCTTGCGACCATCCGCCGAGCGGGCACCCAGGTCCACGGCGCGATGGAAGGCTCCATGCTGCGCGACGAAGGTTACCACTTCGCTCGCGCCGGCACGTTCATCGAACGCGGCGATGCCACCGCGCGCCTGATCGACGTGAAATATTTCCTGCTGCTGCCATCGCTGTCCTATGTCGGCTCCAGCCTCGACACGGGGCAGTGGGACCATATCCTGCGATCCGTCGGCGGGGACCGTTCCTACCGCTGGATCCACGCGGGACGGATCGACGCGCGCGGTATCGTGGAATTCATCATCCTCGACGACCGGTTCCCGCGCGGTCTTGCCTTCTGCCACGCCGAGCTGCGGGATTCGCTGCGCGAACTCGCCCGCATCCATGGGGAGGAATACCGTTCCAACGAGCTCATTCGCTCGGCGGACCAGAAACTTTCAGAGACCACTGTCGACAGCGTGTTCGATCGCGGGCTGCACGAATCGCTGGTCGATTTCATCGCCCGCAACAACGAGCTCGCCGGCGCCATTGCGGAGGATTTCCGCTTCACCGTCTGACTTATCAGGCAGAAACGAACACACCCATGCGCCTATCGATCCGCCACACCACCAGGTACGAATTCGCCCGCCCGGTCGCCCACGGCCTGCAGCGCCTGCGGCTGACCCCCAAGGAAACGCAGGGCCAAAAGATCCTCGACTGGACGATGGAATATTCCGGCGCGCGCGAGGAGCTTTGCTATGAAGACCAGCACGTCAACACGGTGGTGCTGGTGTCGGTGGAAGAGGGCGCGAGCGAGGTTACCGTGACGTGTCACGGGAAGGTCGACACCGAAGACCAGGCCGGAGTCATCGGCTGGCATTCGGGCAGCCTGCCGCTGTGGTCCTTCCTGTCGCAGACGGAACGCAGCCGCCCCGGCGCGAAGATGAACGCGCTGATCGCCGATGTGCGCGCGCAGGACAGCGATCCGATCGAGCGGCTCCACAGCCTGTCCGCGATGATCCGCGACCGGGTGGAATATCGCACCCACACCACCAGCGTGAACACCACGGCGGAAGAAGCGGTGCGCGACGGCAAGGGCGTGTGCCAGGACCACACCCATATCTTCTGCGGCGCGGCCCGCTCTCTCGGCATCCCGGCGCGCTACGTGTCCGGCTACCTGATGATGGACGACCGGATCGAGCAGGAAGCGACCCATGCCTGGGCGGAGGCGCATGTCGACGGCATCGGCTGGCTCGGCTTCGACATTTCCAACGGAATCAGCCCCGATGCACGCTATGTTCGCGTCGCCACCGGGCGCGACTATTCCGAGGCTGCGCCGGTCACCGGCATGAGCTATGGCGCCGGCGAACAGGCGCTCTACGTCGATCTGGCTGTAGAGCAGCAGATCGTGGAACAGTAAGGAAAATCAATGACCTATTGCTGCGGCATGGTGCTCGACAAGGGCCTCGTCCTCATGAGCGACACGCGCACGAATTCCGGCGTCGACAATGTTTCGGTGTTCCGCAAGATGTTCACCTGGGAAGTGCCGGGGGAGCGGATCATCTCGGTGATGACCGCCGGCAACCTTGCCACCACCCAGGCCGTCATCAGCAAGCTGGAGGAGCGCACCAAGGCGCCCGAAGACCGCCACGTATCGCTGCTGGAAGCGCCGACCATGTTCCAGGTCGCGACCGAAATGGGCCAGCTGCTGCGCGAGACGGTGCGCAAGACCCAAAGCGAGAACAACACCAAGTCGCGCTTCACCGCCTCGATGATCCTTGCCGGGCAGATCAAGGGCATGGAGCCGCGCCTCTTCATGGTTTATCCCGAAGGCAATTTCATCGAGGCGAGCAGCGACACGCCGTTCTTCCAGATCGGGGAGACCAAATACGGCCGCCCGATCCTGATCCGCGGCTACGATCGCGCGATGACCATGGAAGATGCGGTCAAGCTGCTGATGGTCAGCTTCGATTCCACTTTGAAGGCCAATCTGTCGGTCGGCATGCCGCTGGACCTGCTGGTGATCGAACGTGACGCGTTCGGGAAGAGCCACGAACAGCGCATCGATTCCCATAACCCCTATTTCACCGCGATTTCGGATGTCTGGGGCGAGAAATTGCGCGACGCATTCCACACCCTGCCGGACTTCAGCTTCGACGGATCGGGATAAGCATTAAAATTCCACTGAACCTGCTTGAGAGTATCATCCGTTCTGGCGGTATCGTACACTTGTACTAGGCTGTAATCCCTACGCTTTCCTACGAGATATATCTCCATTCCCGCGCAAACTACCTATGCATCTCTCCTTAATGTGAGGGCAATGCAGCGGAATGACAGGTCGCCAAACAATCCATATCGTCGACCGGGACGCACGCCAGCGTGCGGGCCTGGCCCACCAGCTCTTCTCGCTCGGCCACCATGCCGAGGTTTACGAGACACTGGCCGAATTACTCTCCAGACCGCCCTCGAGCGGCCTGGTTCTGGCCAGGGACGACCAGGCGCGATCGAACGGTATTCGCGGAGCGGCCTCGATCCTCGCGCAGATGGCAGAAGTTGGCGTATGGCTCCCGCTTGTCGCTACCTCGCTGGAGCGCGATGTCGATGCGGTCCGCGCGGCGATGAAGGCAGGGGCGCTCGACTTCTTCCTCCTTCCGCTGACGACCGGGCAGCTCGAAGAAGCGCTCGGCAGCGTCGAGGTGGAGGCGGAGCGCGCGACCGAACGCCAGCGCCGCATCGTCGAGGCGCGCGATGCGCTCGGCCGGCTGAGCAAGCGCGAAAACGAAGTGCTCAAGTTCCTCGCCGAAGGCTTCAGCAACAAGGAAATCGCCCGCGAACTGGAAATCAGCCCGCGCACGGTGGAAATCCACCGCGCCAACATGATGCTGAAACTATCGGCGCGGCACCCTTCCGATGCGGTGCGCACACGGTTCGAGGCGAGGCTGGACAACGACGGCGCGGCTGGCGCTACCCTGTTCCGCAGAGGCCGCCGGACGCCCCCCGGACCGAGCCCGGCGCACTAGCGGCAGAAACCGCCGCCGCCCTGTTCCAGGTGGAAGTGGTCGCGGTGCGCGGCGTTGTAATTGGGGCCTAGCACGGTCCCGAAGCGGCGACAGGCGCTGTCTTGTACGCGCTGGAGGAAGCGCAATTCCGCCCCGCCACGAGCCCAGCCGTCCTTGACCGTGATCCTGCGCCCGTCGGCAAGGACGAAGGCGGCAACGTCGATCGCCTGCGCTCTGGCATGGGCGCTGCGGCGGGAAGAGCCCGCAACGTTGCGACAGCTGTAGCTGCCGAATGTTTCGATCCGCACCAGCCTGCTACCCAGCATCTGCCGCGCCGCACGGTCGACGCCGTATTGCGCCCACGCGGCAAAATCGCTTGCCAGCGGGCAATAGACGGGGCCGAGATTGGTGACGAACAGCTCCCCGTCGTCCGCCGCCAGCGCGGTCAGGTTGACGCTGTTCACGGCAGAACAGCCGCGCTCGTAATAGGCATCCGTCAGCGGAGTGAAGCGCGCCTTGCGCTGCGACAGGTCGGCCAGGCACATGCGGCTTTCCGGGTTGCGCGCGATGGGCGGCGGCAGCGACCGGGTGTCCCGCGCCGTGCTCGTGCGTTCGGGCGCGCGCGATTCGGGCAGGACGGAGCAGCCGGCAGCCAGGATGGACAGGAGCATCATGAGGGTCAGTCGGGCCATGGCCCGATGGTGCAGCGCATATGGTTAAGATAGGCCTAACGGAACATTGCGCCGTCTCGCTGCTTGACTTCCTGCAGTGCAGCATTAGGCCCGCGAACGGGCCACGCGGTCCCAACGCCGCGCGTGCTCTCTGTGAGGAGAGTTTTGAAATGAACGACACGAATACGCCGCCGGCGCAAAAGCCTGCGCGCCCCTTTTTCTCTTCCGGACCCTGCGCCAAGCCGCCGGGCTGGTCTGCCGACAAGCTGCAAACCGACGTGCTCGGACGGTCGCACCGTTCGGGCCTCGGCAAGGCGCGGCTGCAATATTGCATCGACCTGATCCGCGAAGTGCTGGAAGTCCCCGACAGCCACCGCATCGGCATCGTTCCGGGTTCGGATACCGGCGCTGTCGAGATGGCGATGTGGACGATGCTGGGCGCGCGGCCCGTCACCACGCTGGCATGGGAAAGCTTCGGCTCCGGCTGGGTGACCGATGCGGTCAAGCAGCTGAAGATCGATCCCACGGTGATCGAAGCGCCTTACGGCCAGCTGCCCGACCTTTCGCAGGTCGACTGGTCGAACGACGTCGTCTTCACCTGGAACGGCACCACCAGCGGCGTGCGCGTTCCCGACAGCGAATGGATCGCCGCCGACCGCGAAGGCCTTTCCATCGCCGACGCAACCAGCGCCGTGTTTGCGCAGGACATCGCCTGGGACAAGGTCGATGTGCTGACCTTCAGCTGGCAGAAGGTGCTCGGCGGCGAAGGGGCGCACGGCATCCTGATCCTGGGCCCGCGCGCGGTCGAGCGGCTGGAAAGCTATACGCCCAGCTGGCCGCTTCCCAAGGTGTTCCGCCTGACGAAAGGCGGCGCGCTGATCGAAGGGATTTTCAAGGGCGAGACGATCAACACGCCTTCCATGCTGGCCGTGGAAGACGCGATCTTTGCGCTGGAATGGGGCAAGTCGCTGGGCGGCCTGTCGGCCATGAAAGCCCGCGCCAATGCCAATGCGGCGGCGCTCGATGCAATCGTGCAGGACCGCGAATGGCTCGGCCACCTTGCCGCCGATCCTGCGTCACGTTCCAACACCAGCGTCTGCCTGACGGTAGAGGGCGCGGACGGCGACAGGATCAAGGCCATGGCCAAGCTGCTCGAGCAGCACGAGGCCGCCTTCGACATCGCCGGCTATCGCGATGCCCCGCCGGGCCTGCGCATCTGGTGCGGCGCCACGGTCGACACCGCCGATATCGAGGCGCTCGGCCCGTGGCTCGACTGGGCCTACGCGGCAGTGACGGCTGAAGAGCAGCCGCTCCACTCCTAGTCAGCCTCACCCCGGCCTACGCGCCGGGGTCCCGCTCCCATTCTTCCCCGCACGCGACAAGCGGGACCCCGGATCAAGTCCGGGGTGACGCCTCAAGGATATTACACAATGACCAAACCCAAAGTTCTCATCAGCGACAAGATGGACCCCAACGCGGCGCGCATTTTCGAAGAGCGCGGCTGCGACGTCGATGTCATCACCGGCGAAACGCCCGAGGAACTGAAGGCGCGCATCGCCGATTACGACGGGCTGGCGATCCGGTCTTCCACCAAGGTGACGCCGGAAATCCTCGACGCGGCCGCCAACCTCAAGGTGATCGGCCGCGCCGGCATCGGGGTGGACAATGTCGACATTCCCTATGCCAGTTCGAAGGGCGTGGTGGTGATGAACACGCCGTTCGGCAATTCGATCACCACGGCGGAACACGCCATTGCGATGATCATGGCGCTCGCACGCCAGATCCCGCAGGCGAACGCCCGCACCCAGGCCGGCGAATGGCCGAAGAACGACTTCATGGGCGTGGAAGTCACCGCCAAGACTCTTGGCCTGATCGGCGCGGGCAATATCGGGTCGATCGTCGCCGCGCGCGCGCAGGGCCTGAAGATGAAGGTGATCGCCTTCGACCCGTTCCTGACGCCCGAGCGCGCGATCGAGATCGGGGTGGAGAAGGTCGACCTCGACACGCTGCTGGCGCGGGCGGACTTCATCACGCTGCACACGCCCCTGACGGACGAGACGCGCAATATCCTCTCGGCGGAAAACCTTGCGAAGACCAAGCCGGGCGTGCGCATCGTCAATTGCGCGCGCGGCGGGCTGATCGACGAGGCTGCGCTGGCGGAAAAGCTGGAGAGCGGCCACGTGGCGGGCGCGGCGCTGGACGTGTTCGAAAGCGAACCGGCGAAGGAAAGCCCGCTGTTCGGCCTGCCCAATTTCATCTGCACGCCGCACCTCGGCGCCTCCACCACCGAAGCGCAGGTCAACGTGGCATTGCAGGTGGCCGAACAGATGGCTGATTTCCTGGTCAATGGCGGCGTCACGAACGCGCTCAACATGCCGAGCCTTAGCGCGGAGGAAGCGCCCAAGCTGAAGCCGTACATGAAGCTCGCCGAAAACCTCGGCAGCCTTGTCGGGCAACTTGCGCACGGCAACCTCACGAAGATCAGCATCGAGCGTGAAGGCGCGGCAGCCGAACTGTCCGGCAAGCCTATCGAAGGCGCAGTTCTGGCCGGGCTGATGAAGCAGTATTCGGACACGGTGAACATGGTCAACGCGCCGTTTCTTGCCAAGGAACGCGGGCTCGATGTCCGCTCGGTCCGCCACCAGCGCGAAGGGGCCTACAACACGCTGCTGCGCGTCACCGTGGCGACGGAGCAGGGCGACCGCAGCGTGGCCGGAACGCTATTCGGCAACGAAGCGCCGCGGCTGGTCGAGATTTTCGGCATCGGCATCGAGGCGGAATTGAGCGGCCATATGCTCTACATCGTCAACGACGACGCGCCGGGCTTCATCGGCCGCATCGGGACGCTGCTGGGCGAAGCGGGCATCAACATCGGCACCTTCAACCTCGGCCGGCGGGAAACCGGCGGGGAAGCGGTGCTGCTGCTGAGCGTCGATAGCGCCATCCCGCAGGACGTCATCGACAAGGCCTGCGCGCTGCAGGGCGTCCGCGTGGTGAAGGCACTGGCATTCTGAGCCGGGTCGTCTAACCCGCTGCCGCGATGACCGAAACCAACGACCTCCTGCCCGAAGGGCTCGCCGACCGTTTGCCGGCAGCCGCCGCTGCCACCACCCGCGTGATGCGCGACGCGCTGCGGGTGATGGACAGCCACGGCTACGACCGGGTGATCCCGCCGCTGGCCGAATTCGAACAGTCGCTGGCGACGCGGATGGAAGGCGTGGGGACGGAGCGGATGATCCGCTTCACCGACCCGGCATCGCTGCGGACCATGGCGCTGCGCAGCGACATCACCGTGCAGGTCGGGCGGATCGCCGCGACCCGCATGGCCGATGCGCCGCGCCCGCTGCGCCTGTGCTATTCGGGCGAGGTCGCCACGCTCGACGGGCGCCAGCTAGACCCCAGGCGGCAGAAGCTGCAGCTCGGCGCGGAACTCGTCGGCAGCGACACGGTCGCGGCGGCGAGCGAGATCGTGGCGCTGGCGGTCGAGACGCTGCAGGCGGCGGGCGCCGAGGGGCTTACGGTCGACTTCACGCTCCCCGACCTTGTCGATACGCTGGCGCAGGATGGCCTGCCGCTGCCGGCCGACAGGATCGAGGCCGTGCGGCGCGAGCTCGACACGAAGGATGCCGGCGGCCTGCGCGACGTGGGCGGCGAGGCTTACCTGCCGCTGATCCATGCGGGCGGGCCTTTCGCCGACGCGATCGAGACGCTGGCCGGAATCGATGCGGGCGGGGCGCTTGCCACGCGCATCGCAGGCCTGAAGGAAATCGCCGCGCGGATCGATGGGCAGGCGCGGTTGACGCTCGACCCGTCCGAACGCCACGGCTTCGAATACCAGAGCTGGTTCGGCTTCAGCATCTATGCCGACGGCATGCCCGGCACGCTGGCGCGGGGCGGCACCTACCGGATCCGCGGGCTGGACGAGCCGGCGACCGGGTTCAGCTTCTATCCCGACCGGTTGATCGATGCGCTGGCGGAAGCGGGCGAGGCTGAGCCGGTCGTGTTCCTGCCGCCGGGCCACGACGGCGAAGCGGCTGCCCGCCTGCGCGAAGAAGGCTGGCGCACCCGGGCCGCACTGACCGGGTCTGACGATCCCGCCGCGCTCGGCTGCACCCATGTGCTCGAAGGCGGCGAGGCGAAACCGCTCTAGGCGGCCATGAAGCCCAGGTCCGCGCTGCCGAAGCGCGCGATGTTGGGCGCGACGGTCGGCAATTCGACCGGATCGACCCCGAACCAGTTCGCCAGCGTCGCCGACATCTGGTCCACTGCGACCGCCGGCAGCAACCGCCCGCGTCCGACCTGGTCGTCCGTGTCGACCGAGACGGCAGGCGCCCGCCCGTAATATCGCCCGCCGTTGACCGCGCCGCCGACGATGAAGTGGTGCGATCCCCAGCCGTGGTCGCTGCCGTCGCCGTTGGATGCGAGCGTGCGCCCGAAATCCGATGCCGTGAAGGTGGTGACCTGGTCTGCCACACCCAGCGCGGCCATCTGCCGCTGGAAGGCGTCGAGCGCGTAATCGAGCTGCCCCAGCAGCGCGCCGTGGCGGCCGATCAGCCCGTCGTGCGTGTCATAGCCGCCCATGCCGACCATGAAGACCTGCCGCCGGACACCCAGCTGCGCGCGCGCCGCGATCAGGCGGGCGACGATTTCCAGCTCCCCGGACAGGCGGTTGTTGCCGCTGTCGAAATCCACCGACAGGCTTGCGCCGGAAAGCGCTGCGTTGACGAAGCCCTCCAGTTCGATCGACCGGCGGGTGACGCGGCCATAGTCGGCCTGCAATATGTTGCTGCTGTCGGCGGTGATGAGCTGGCGCAGCGCATCGCTGCCCGCGCTCGAGCCATAGAGCCGCCGCGTGAGGTTCTCGACCGGAATCGCCCCGCCGCCCGCCACGCGGTAAGCCAGCGCATCCTCGCCGTTGAGGAACACGGCATTGCCGGTCGCCGAAATGCACGTGAACATCGAATTGGTGTTCGCCCCCAGCGCCAGGTCGCCGATGCGCCCACCCCAGCCGCTCGGCGCGCCTTCCGGCTTCGCGCTTTGCCAGGTCGATTGCTGGTCGTTGTGGGAGAACAACTTGGCCGGGCGCGGGAAGCGGCGGTGGTCGCTGCTGTCGTATTGCGCGCGGGTGAGCGGTGCGATCAACGGGCCGACATTGAGCAGCGGCGCCATGTCGCCGGCATCGAACAGGCGTTTCAGGCGCGGCAGCTCGGGCGCGAGAGCGTACTGGATGTCGTCGGTCAGCACCTGATCGTCAGGCGTCGCCAGCACCGTCCCGGCAAGTTCCGCTCGCGCCCGCGCGACCCCGCCTCCGGCTTCGCCATTGCCGCCGCGGATCGCGCTGTAGCGCGCGTAGTTCGCGGTATCGAAAGGGATAAGCGTATTGGCGTGGTCGTTCCCGCCATAAAGGAACACGCACACCAGCGCCTTATAGTCGCTGCCCGCGCTGAACGCGGCGGCTTCGCCCATGCCGGCAAGGCCGAGCGCGTAGGACGAGGCGACGCCCATGCCGCCCAACTGGGCGGACCGGCGCATGAAGGCGCGGCGGGTCATGTCGTCGAGTTTGGAGATGAACATCGCCCGCGCTCCTATTTCTGCACCAGGTAATCGGGGGCTGCCATCACCAGGAACACGCCGGTGTGGATGCGGCGCAGCTTGGCTTCCGCAGTGCTCGTGGCAGTGACCTCGTGCGCGTCGAGGGCGGCGCGGATGGTTGTCTTCGCGAAGTCCGACAGCTGGCCCCCGGTCAGCAGCAGGTCGAGGCGGTCGAGCAGCGCACCGGCGTCGTCCGCGATTGCGATTTCGTCAGGGTAGGCGCTTGTCACGTCGCGTAAGGTCCAGTGCGATCCTTCCACCGCACGGCGCAGGTAGTTGATGTACGCCGGCACAGTGGTTTCGTTCACGATCTGGAATTCCGGCGCGACCATGTCGTTGACCGAGGCTTGCGAGCGCGGAGGAATGAAGCCGGGCCGGAAGAAGTTGAAGACGGACGGGGAGCGCAGCGGGCTCTGGCCGAGCCTGTCGCTGTTGGACAGGTCGCGCACTTCCCAGTTGCCGCTGGCCGAGCGGACGCGGAACGTGCGCGCCCATTGCGCCAGCCGCACCATCGGTTCGCGCAGGCGGCCGTGGAACGGGTCGGCCACCTTGTCGAGCGACAGCGCTTCCTCGTCGAGCAGGATGGCCCTGAACACCGCGCCCAGATTGCCGCGCGCGCCGCTGCCGTCATTGTCGAAAACCGCGGCGACGCGGCCGACGTATGCGGGGCTGGGGTTGCTCGTCACCAGCCGCTGGATCATCTGCTTGCCGAAGAAGGGGCCGACATTGGGATGCGCGGTCAGCGCGTCGAGCGCGATACGTAGCGATTCAGCCGCCCCGCTTCCCGCGGGGATCACGGTGCCGAGGAAGCGTTTTTCCTCGCCCGAATGATAGGATTCGCCCCGCGGCCAGCGCCACTTCGACGCATCCGCCGTCATCGACTGGGTCACCCATTCGGGGCGCGGAACGGTCCAGTTCGCGTTGTCGGGATGCGGGAAAGTGCCGACGCCGGTGAAATCGAAATCGTAGCCGGTGAAGACCTTGGCCAGGCCTTCGACATCTTCGTTGGTGTAGGTCTCCAGCGGTTCGCCATCGCTGCCCGTCTTCACCGAACCGTCGGCGTTTAATTCATACAGGCCGATGCTGAACAACTGCATGACTTCGCGCGCGTAGTTCTCGTCCGGCACGCGGCCGCTCGACGGATCCGCCTTGCGATTGCCGCGCGTATTCAGGAAATCGCCCATCGCGGGGCTGAGCGTCACGTCTTCCAAGAGCGCGCGGAAACTGCCGAAGGCGTGCCGGTTGAGCAGGTCCCAGTAATGCGCGATGGCAAAGCTGCGCCAGGCGAAGTCGAGCGAGGAAAAGCCGACCACGAAGAATTCCGACAGGGCCAGCGCAGCGTGTTTGCGCACCTGGCTGCCGCCGGTCATCAGCTGGTTCCACAGCGCATGGTCGCCGGGATCGTGCCGGTTCCACAACTGCCGGTCGTCCACCGCATCGAAGTTACGCGCGCGCAGCCAGTCGATCGCAGTGCGGTCGTTGGGCAGTGCCATCTGGTCGCGCAGCCACGGCTCGAACCCTCGCGATTTCAGGGTGGAGATAGTCCCGTCCGATGCGCCCAGGGCGGCGCGGCCGATGAAGCGTGACGCTTCGCCATCGCTGGCAGGCTTGCGGACCGTGGCGGTGCCACCGGACGTCCCGCCTCCCGGAGAGCCGCTCCCGCCGCCGGAGCTGCCCGATCCGCCGCCACCGCACGCGGCAAGCGTTGCCGCCAGCGCGGGCATTGCCGCAACCTTTGCGATCTTCGTCGATCCGGTGGAGGAAAAGTCGGCTTCGACGCCGCCATCCTCCGCAACCCGTTCGGCAACCGCCGCTGCGGCGCTTTCGTCCCTCATCCGTCCAGTCCCGTCTTCGCCGACCCCCACAGCCGGTGCTCGAAGCCCCGGTGTCAGGTTTCAGGCTGAAGACGGGTTTGCCAAGCGCGGTTAACGCAGCCAACACTCACCGCGCGGCCAGCCGTTCGCGGCGGACGGTGGGTGGATAGGATCAGCCTTCGAAATTGCCGGGTTCGGGTCCAATCCGGCCATCCGCGTCGTCCAGCTCGTCGATCATCGCCATCTGATCGTCCGTCAGTTCGAACGACAGGGCGGAGAAGTTGCTGCGGATGTGATCCGGATTGGTCGAGCGCGGGATGACGCTGAAGCCGTGCTGGATATGCCAGCGGATGATGATCGCTGCGGGATCCTGACCGGTGTCTTCGGCGATGGACTGGATCGCATCGTTGTCCATCGTCGCGCCCTGGCCCAGCGGCGACCAGCTCTGCGTCACGATGCCCATGTCGTTATGGACCAGCCGCATGCCGCGCTGCTGGAAGGTCGGGTGCAGTTCGATCTGGTTGACGGCGGGAACGACTCCCGTCTCGTCTACCAGCCGCTTCAGGTCGTCCTCGCGGAAATTCGACACGCCGATGGACTTCGCGGTGCCTTCGTCGCGCAGCTCGATCATGGCTTTCCACGTGTCGACGAATTCGTTCTTCTGCGGGCAGGGCCAGTGGATCAGCAGCAGGTCGACATGTTCGCGTCCCAGCCGCTTCAGGCTGTTGGCAAAGGCTTTCTTGGTCCGGTCGAACCCCTGGCTCTCGTTCCATATCTTCGTGGTCAGGAAGATGTCGCTCCAGTTGCCGATCCCTTCGCCAACGCCTTCCTCGTTCTTGTAGATGGCGGCGGTGTCCACCAGCCAGTAGCCGGCTTCCAGCGCGGTCTTGACCGCATCGGCGGCATCGTCCTGCTCGATCTGCCAGGTCCCGAAGCCCAGCTGGGGAATCTGGCGGCCGTCGTTGAGGGTCAGGGTGGGTTGGTCGGTCATGGTTTCTCCTTGTGTTTCCCTGCCAACGCGGGCGGCGGCGTTAATATCCGCCGCTCGCCGCTTGCCTCGTCCCGCCCATCGGCCTAGGCCCCGCGCGTTTGCGCGCATTACCGGAAAAGACAGATGGCCAACGTTACCGTGATCGGTGCCCAGTGGGGCGATGAAGGCAAGGGGAAGATCGTCGACTGGCTCGCCAGCCGGGCCGATGCCGTCGTCCGTTTCCAGGGCGGCCACAACGCCGGCCATACGCTGGTGGTGGGCGACCAGACCTACAAGCTGTCCCTGCTGCCCAGCGGCATCGTGACCGGCACGCTCAGCATCGTCGGCAACGGGGTGGTGCTCGATCCGTGGCACCTGAAGGAAGAGGTCGCCAAGCTGGAAGGGCAGGGCGTCGCCATCACGCCCGACAATTTCGCCATTGCCGACAATTGCCCGCTGATCCTGCCGCTCCATCGCGACCTCGACGGCCTGCGCGAAGCGGCCGCGGGCAAGGGCAAGATCGGCACCACCGGGCGCGGCATCGGCCCCGCTTATGAAGACAAGGTCGGCCGGCGCGCGATCCGCGTGTGCGACCTCGCCCACCTCGACAGCCTGGAACCCCAGCTCGACCGCCTTTGCGCCCACCACGACGCGTTGCGCGCCGGGTTCGACGAGGCCCCCGTCGATCGTGCAAAACTGGTCGAGGAATTGCGGGAAGTCGCCGACTTCGTGCTGCAATTCGCACAGCCGGTGTGGAAGCGGCTGAAAAAGGTGCGCAAGGCGGGCGCGCGGATCCTGTTCGAAGGCGCGCAGGGCGTGCTGCTGGATGTCGATCACGGCACCTATCCCTTCGTCACCAGCTCCAACACCGTCAGCGGCACGGCGGCGAGCGGCAGCGGTTTGGGGCCCAACAGCACCGGCTTCGTGCTCGGCATCGTCAAGGCTTACACCACCCGCGTCGGCAGCGGCCCGTTCCCGACCGAGCTCGACGATGCGGACGGCCAGCGCCTGGGCGAAAGGGGCCACGAATTCGGCACCGTCACCGGCCGCCAGCGCCGCTGCGGCTGGTTCGATGCCGTGCTGGTGCGCCAGAGCTGCGCGATCAGCGGCGTGACCGGCATCGCGCTCACCAAGGTGGACGTGCTCGACGGGTTCGAGACGGTCAGGATCTGCACCGGCTATCGGCTGCGCGGCAAGATCATGGACTACTACCCCTCGCACAGCGCCGACCAGGCGGAGGTCGAGCCGATCTACGAAGAGATGGACGGCTGGCAGGAAACCACCGCCGGCGCGCGCAGCTGGGCGGACCTTCCGGCGAACGCGATCAAGTATATCCAGCGTATCCAGGAACTGATCGAAACGCCGGTGGCGCTGGTTTCCACTAGCCCGCAGCGCGACGATACCATTCTCGTGCGCGATCCGTTCGAGGACTGAGCCGGCAGGCGCCGCCCATGACCTCGCGCGAGAAGACCACCTTCATGCCGCGCAGCGACAGGGAAGCGCGGCCGACGCCGGCGGAGCGCGCGCTGGTGGCGGGCTGGGCGACGATCCAGTGGCCCTGGCTGCTCAAGAGCCTGTGGGGCGGGCGCAAGGCGGACAAGGCGGCGCTGCTGGACCGGCTGGGGCTGGCCCAGGACGCCTTGCCGCACCTCGGCAGCTGGAAGGCCGACACGATCTTCCTGAAGCGCATCGTCGACCATATAGAGCAGGCTAAACCCGCGCAGGTGGTGGAGCTCGGTTGCGGCGCGACCAGCCTGATCATCGGCAAGGCGCTGGAACGCTACACCGACGGCGGCCGTGTCGACAGTTACGACCAGCACGGCGAATTCTGCGCCGCGACCGGCGAATGGCTGGCGGCCAACGGGCTCGACCCGCATATCCACCACGCGCCGCTTGCACCTGCCAGCGGTCGCTGGGCCTCCCACTGGTACGACATGGGCGCGGTGCCCGACCGTATCGACATGCTGGTGATCGACGGGCCGGTGTGGACCTTCAACCCCTTCATCCGCGGTTCGGCCGAGCGCCTGTTCGAGCGGATCCCGGTGGGCGGCGTGATCCTGCTCGACGATGGCGCACGGCCCGGGGAGCGGATGGTCGCCAATCGTTGGCGAAAGGCATGGCCGGATTTCCGCTTCGACCTCTTGCCGGGGCCGGCCGGCACGCTGCGGGGTGAGAGGATTTCTTGACATAGTCCCGCTTTGTTCTACGTGTGTTCCCCTAATTGGGGAGAATCGCGATGGCGCAGGCCGGTTTCCAGCATTCGGGTGATGACGCGGGCAGGCATGCTGCCGCGATCGATGCGCCGTTCGACCTGTCGGTCTCCGTCTTCGCCGACCGGGCGCATGTCCGCGATACGATCCGCGACGATGCGCTGGCGGCGGGCTTCCGGCTGCAGGAAGCGGGTTCGGTAGAAATACTGGTAGAGGGCAGTGCACGGCCCATCGGCGACGTGGTGCTGCTCGATTGCCCGGTGATGGACGGGCGCGCTTGCGCCGCCCTGTCCCGGCTCGACATGCGCGCGGCGAATGCCGGCTCCCAGCTGGTGGTGTCCACCTCGCTGGAAGCGCTGGAGGACGTGTTCGCCTGCCTCGACCAGTCGCAGCCGCAGATCCTCGTAAATCCCACCAGGGGAGAACGCGTAATTGCGCTTGGCCGGGTGCTCGGCACCATGCCCCGAATGCGTGCAAGGGAACTTTCGGGAGACGACCGGCTGACGCTGCTTCGGCTGACCGAACAGGTCGGCCAGATCGCGGAGCGGCTCGAGGCGTTGTCGGAAAAGGACGCGGCCGGCAGCGCCTTCCTTCTCGGTTCGCCTAGCCCAACCTATCGCGGGCCGCAGGATGCTTCCAAGGCGCTGGTCAAGCCGCCGCGTCCGCCACTGCCGGACCCGCGTCTCGTGCGGCGGATCATTCGCCAGCGGCAGCTGCGCGGCGAATTCTTCGACCGCGATCTCTTCGCCGATCCGGCATGGGACATGCTGCTCGACCTGACCGCAGCCCGCGCCGAGCATACGCGGGTGTCCGTCACCAGCCTGTGCATCGCCAGCGGCGTGCCGCCCACCACCGCGCTGCGCTGGATCGGGCAGATGACCGAAGCGGGGCTGATGGAGAGGGTGGAAGACGAGACCGACCGCCGCCGCGCGTTCATCGCGCTGAGCGACAAGGCTGCCGACGGCATGGCGCGCTATTTCGAAAAAGTCGGGGCGGACGCGCTGGCCTTCGCCTGACGGCGCTGCCTAGCGGTGATCGAAGGCCGCCTGCACGTCGGCAGGGCCCGCCAGGCCGTTCGCCAGCAAGACCTGCAGCAGGATGCGCGATTTAGCGGGGCCGAGCGCGCGGGCGGCGACGAAGCCGTCGGTGTCGTCAGCCGGTTCGCGGTCGACGAGCCCTTCGTCCACCCTGCTCGACCGGACCACGATCACCCCGCGCGCTGCCGCCTCCGCCAGAGCGCGCCTGACACCCTGCGGCATGGTCCCGGCGCCGAAGCCGGCCATCACCATGCCCGCCGGATTGCGCGACAGCACGTGGTCGACCGCGTCGGCTTCCATGCAGGCGCGGGCATAGAGGATCGGCACTGTCGGCCAGGTTTCCGGAAAGGCGAAGCGCGCGGCCTCGCCGCTGCGCCATGGCGCGCCGAACCATTCGAGCGAGCTTGGGGTCACCGCAGCGACCGCATCGCGCGGGTAGCCGCGAAACGCATCGGTCCCGCCGGTGCGCGCCTTGCGGGCATCGCGCGCGGCGATCACCCGGTCGCTCATCACCAGCAGCACGCCCCGGCCGGCCGCATCGGCATCGCCCGCCACGCGCACCGCGTTGGCGAAGTTGCGCAGCCCGTCGCTCCCGACCGCGTCGGCAGGGCGCATCGCGCCGACCAGCACCGCGGGCTTGGTCGCCGGCAAGGTGAGGTCGAGCAGCAGCGCGGTTTCCTCGGCGGTATCCGTGCCGTGGGTGATGACGATGCCGTCAACCGCCAGATCGTCCATCGCCTCCGCACAAGCGGTGTGCAGGGCGCGCCAGATGTCGGGGGTGATATCTTCCGAACCGATCGCCGCGACCTGCCGCCCGTCGAGCTGCGCTTCCAGCCCCAGCGGCCCCGCCATGTCGAGGAAACTGCCGATCTCGATCTGCCCGGGCCGGTAATCGGCCCTCGTCGCCGATCCGGCCTGCCCGGCAATCGTGCCGCCCGTTGCCAGGACGATGATGTTGGGAGCGAGCAAGGTGTGGAAACCTATGGTTAGGGGCTGTTATGGCAATGCCCGCTCAATTTCCTGCGGAGTGGGATCGCGAGGAGCTTCCATAAATGTGAGTGGGAAGGCGACATACCGAAAGTCCGATTCTGTCTCAGTGGCCGGTTCGAACAAAGCGTTGGCCTGCATTATCGTGCAGGCTTCCTGATCCAACGCGAGCGAGCCGCTTGATTGGAGGATCGCACAATCGGAAACTAAGCCCTCCCGATCAACAGTGAGCAGGGTTTTCACAAAGCCCTCTTCGCCAGGATTGTCCGCTCCGCGCGCTAGCAAGGGCACCATCTCCCGGCCCCAAATCTCGAAATCGCGCGGAATGGTCGAGAGTGGCGCGCTACTGCTGCTGCCATTCGGCAATTGATAGCGAATGGCAGTGACGTACTCCGATTCAATCTCGCGGCCTTGCTTGTCCCGTGCGGGCCAGAAACGAGCATATGTTGTCATTCCGATGCACGCGGCCTCGTCGAGCGCGGCGCTGCCGCTCGATCCGGTCACGGTGCAGGACGCCACCTTTCCGGTCTTGTCTACGGTGACCGTCAGCCTGACGGTGCCCTCCAATCCCTCGCGCAGCGCCGATGCCGGATAGTTGCGTTGGATGGCGCTTGCCCATTCACCCATATCACGCGGGGCAACGCCCCGTTCCTTAAAGTTCTTTCGGTCTGACGGTTGCGGCGGCGCAGACGGAACTGATATCGGCGTTGAGATGTCGGGTTCGGCAGATTTCGCCGAATCTTGTGCGTGGGCCGAACTTGCCGAGAAAGCCAGAGCCACGCTGATCGAAATTACGGCCGAATGAAGTGATTTTATCATGGTCGACTAATGGCTTGACACAAAGCTTCGGTCAACCGGGCCAACTCGCGGCTTGACCCTGCTGCCATCGGCGCGGTAACGGCGCGGCACCCGAGCAGGGGCGGTTAGCTCAGCTGGTAGAGCATCTCGTTTACACCGAGAGGGTCGGCGGTTCGAACCCGTCACCGCCCACCAGTTTCAGCAAGACAATTTTATCTGGGGGATGGAATTGCGCTGAAACTCCCGAGCGAAGCGAAGGCAAGCCGACCTCGACCGATCAGCTGATTTTCATTCGCCGCCAAGCGCCTCTTCCACCAGCGCCCGCGATTCCGCGTCGGTCCAGTCGCGGTCGCCGGAATAGCGCCACAGCTCGCGCCCGGCGGCATCGTACAGCACGGTCAGCGGCAGGCCGACGTTGACGCCGTACGCGCCGGCAAAATCGGCGTCCGGGTCCAGCCACGGCTCCAGCAGCGTGAAGCCGGCCTCTTCGAAATAGGGGACCACGGCCTGGGCACCGGTCAGGTCCTGGCTCACGGTCAGCACCTTCAGCTCGCCCGCATACTCGCCGGCCAGCGCGTCCAGAGTCGGCATCTCCGCCTTGCACGGCGCGCACCATGTCGCCCACAGGTTCACCAGCACCGGCGTGCCTTCCAGCGAGGCGGGGTCGAGCGTGCGTCCGGCGGGATCGGTCAGGACGGCGCCGGGCAGTGGGCTTCCCGCGGCGCTGCGATCCAGCCCGACAACGCCCTGCTTGGCCGGGGCGGAGTTTTCCTTCGGTTGCGCGCCCCTGTCGCTTTGCCTATCGCAAGCCGTCATCGGCACGGCGAGCAGCGCGGCCAGCAAAAGGGCGGACATGGCAGAGGACGACAGCGACATTCCGGGCTCCGGCTCTGCCGCCAGCAACAGCATGTGGGGCGGCAGGTTCGCCGGTGGACCTAGCGCGATCATGCGCGAAATCAACGCCTCGATCCCGTTCGACAAGCGGCTTTGGCGCGAAGATATCGAGGCGAGCAAGGCGCATGTCGCCATGCTGGGCAGGCAGGGCGTGCTGACGGCAAGTGACGCTCAGGCGATCGCCGAGGGGCTGGACCGGGTCGCCGCCGAGTACGAGGCGAACGGCGTGCCTGAGGACTGGGACCTCGAAGACATCCACATGACCACCGAGAGCCGGCTGGCCGAACTGATCGGGCCGGTTGCCGGGCGCCTCCACACCGGGCGCAGCCGCAACGACCAGGTGGCGACGGATTTCAAGATGTGGGTGCGCGGCGCATGTCGCTCTGCGGATGCGGGCCTCGCCGCAATCCAGCGCGCGTTGCTGGCCCGCGCGGATGAGCATGCCGACAGCATCATGCCCGGCTTCACCCATTTGCAGACCGCGCAGCCGGTGACGCTGGGCCACCACTTGATGGCCTATTTCGAGATGCTCGCACGCGACCGAGCGCGGTTTGCTTCTGCGCTGGACCGGCTCGGCGAATGCCCGCTCGGCAGCGCGGCGCTGGCGGGCACGGGATATGATCTCGACCGCGAATTCACCGCAGACTTGCTCGGCTTTGCCAAGGGGCCGACGCGCAACAGCCTCGATGCCGTCAGCGACCGCGATTTCGCGCTGGATTACCTCCACGCCGCCAGCACCTGCGCCATCCACCTGTCGCGCCTGGCGGAGGAGTTCATTATCTGGGCAAGCCAGCCCTTCGGCTTCGTGCAGATGCCCGATACGCTGAGTACCGGCAGCTCGATCATGCCGCAGAAGAAGAACCCCGATGCGGCGGAGCTGGTGCGCGGCCATGCAGGGCGGATCATCGGCTGCGCCACCGCGCTGATGGTGACGATGAAGGGCCTGCCGCTCGCCTATTCGAAAGACATGCAGGACGACAAGCCGCCGGTCTTCGAAGCCGCGGACCTGCTGACCCTGTGCCTCGCCGCGATGGAAGGCATGGTGGCTGGCGCGACGTTCCGCACGGCGCGCATGCGGCAGGCGGCGGAACTGGGCTATGCCACCGCGACCGACCTTGCCGACTGGCTGGTAACGAAGGCGAATGTGCCGTTCCGCGAGGCGCATCACATCACCGGCGCGCTGGTGCGAATGGCGGAGGAACGCGGCTGCGCGCTCGACCAGCTGCCGCTCGGGGACATGCAGCAGGTCGACGCTCGCATCGACGCCAGCGTCTTCGATGCGCTGTCGGTCGACGCATCGGTCGCGGCCCGCAAGAGCTTCGGCGGAACCGCGCCGGACCAGGTGCGCGCCCGGATCGCCGAAGCGCGCGAGGCGCTTTCAATGGAGGACGAGGAATGAGCGGCAGGCCCCTGATATTGCTCGCTGCACTGGCGATCGCCGCCTGCGGTTCGAAAGCCCCGCTTGAACCGGTGGCGGGGGAGGCGCTGCCGCCGCGGCCCTATGGCGCGGACTATACGCCCGATAGCGAGGAGCTGCTCGAACCGGCGGTAACCGCCGTGCCCGCCCGCGACATCGAACTGCGCGAACGATCGGAGGAGCGCGAGGACGACCCGTTCGACCTCCCGCCCGAATAATGGACCACTTCGCCCTTCGTGACGGCGTCCTCCATGCAGAGGACGTGCCGCTGCCGGCCATCGCGGACGCGGTGGGCACGCCGGTCTATGTCTATTCTCGCGCCACGCTGGAACGCCACGCCCGCGTGTTCCGCGCGGCCGTGGCGGGGCTGGGCGAGGGCGAGCCGCTGGTCGCCTTCGCGGTCAAGGCCAACCCCAACCTCGCCGTGCTTAAAGTGCTGGCGCGCGAGGGGCTGGGGGCCGACGTCGTCTCCGGCGGGGAGCTGGCCCGCGCGCTCGCCGCCGACATGCCGCCGGAAAAGATCGTCTTCAGCGGAGTCGGCAAGACCCGCGCGGAGCTGGAGCAGGGGCTGGATGCCGGCATCTTCCAGTTCAATCTCGAAAGCGAGGAAGAAGGCGTTGAATTGGCAGGGATCGCCCGCGCGCGCGGGGTCGAGGCCCGCTGCGCCTTGCGGATCAACCCCGATGTCGATGCGGGCACGCACGACAAGATTTCCACCGGCAAGGCGGACAACAAGTTCGGCGTGCCCATTGGCGAAGCGGAGGGCATCTTTGCCCGCCTCTCCGCGCTCGGCGGGCTGCGCCTGCGCGGCATCGCGCTCCACATCGGCAGCCAGCTGGGCGAACTCGAACCGCTCGAAACGGCGTTTGCAAAGGTCGGCAAGCTGCTGGAATCCTTGCGCGCGGCGGGCCACGACATGCGCCATGTCGACCTCGGCGGCGGGCTCGGCGTACCCTACAAGGACGGCGAGCGCTTTCCGAGCCCGGCGGAGTATGGCGCGATGGTGGCGCGGGCGACTGCGGGCTGGGGCGTGCGGCTGGTGTTCGAACCGGGCCGCGTGATCGCCGGCAATGCGGGCGTGCTGCTGACGCGGGTTATCCGCAAGAAGCAGGGGGTACGCGACCCGTTCCTGGTCGTGGACGCAGCGATGAACGACCTCGCGCGCCCGGCGCTCTACGGCGCGTATCACCACTTCGTCGCGGTCGAGCCGCGCGGCGCGATGGAAACCGCGAACATCGTCGGCCCGATCTGCGAAACCGGCGACACGTTTGCCATGGGCCGCGAATGCGACGCGCTGGAGGCAGGCGATCTCGCGGTCTTCCGCACCGCCGGCGCTTATGGGGCGACGATGGCGTCGAGCTACAACTCGCGCGGCTTCGTGGCCGAGGTGCTGGTCGATGGCGACAGGTTCGCGGTGGTCGCGGACCGGATCGCCGCGGCCGCGATCATGGATGCGGAGCGCGTGCCCGAATGGCTGGCATAGGCAGCCTGCCGCTGTTCCACCGCGTGGAGGGCGCGCCCGTGATCGTCCTGGGGGAAGGGCCTGCCGCAGAACCGAAACGGCGGCTGGTCGAACGGGCCGGCGGGCGGATCGTTGGCGACCTCCAGGCCGGTGTGGACGAAGGCGCGCGTCTGGCATTCGTGGCGCATGACGATGCCGCCCGGTGCGAGGCGGACGCGATCCGCCTGCGCTGCGCAGGCATCCTGGTCAACGTGGTCGACCGCCCCGAACTGTGCGATTTCACCACTCCCAGCATCCTCGACCGCGATCCGGTGCTGGTCGCCATCGGCACCGGCGGCGCATCGGCGGGTCTCGCCAAGCAGCTGCGCCTGCGGCTTGAAGGGTTACTGCCCGATAGTCTCGGTACGCTCGCCAACGGCCTTCATGCCGCGCGGGGCCGCCTGCGCGCCCGTTGGCCGGACAGCGGCGAGCGCAGGCGCGCACTCGATGCAGCCCTGTCGGCAGGCGGCCCGCTCGATCCGCTGGAGGAAGGCGCGCACGCTCGGCTTGGCGACTGGCTGGCGGGAGAAGCGATGCCGATGCCAACCGGGCGGCGCGAAATCGTGCCGGTGTCGGACGATCCCGACGACCTGACGCTGCGCCAGCTGAAATGGCTTGGCGCCGCCGATGCGATCGTGGTCGAGGACGGGGCGCCCGCCCGCATACTCGACCGCGCCCGCGCCGATGCGCCGCGCCTGCCTCTGGCTTCCGGGGTGCCCGAAGAGGGCCTGGTCGTGGTGGTGCGCGCTACGCGTCCGACAGGATGAAGTTCATCACTGCCGTGGCGACGGGTTTCGCGCGGTCGGACTGCCATGCCTCGATATCGACATTGGCCGTGCGTCCCCCGGCGCGGGTGACGCGGCCGACCGCATAAGTCGTTTCCGAGCGCGCGCCGCGCAGGAATTGCACCGTCACATTGACCGGCTTCAGCTTCGCGGCGCGGTCCTGCAGCGCGAGATGGGTCTGCAGCGCGGTGAAGCCGGCGATTTCGAGCAGACCGCTCGACGATCCGCCGTGGAGGTAGCCGGGCCGCCCCTCGACCCGCTGGCCGAACGGCATGGCGATCACCGGCATGCGGCCCTCGACTCGATCGACCGACAGGCCCAGCCCCTGCGCATAGGGGGGCAGCGCATCGGCGATGCGGGCGATGATCTCCTCTTCGCTCACGATCCGGGCTTGTCCACGAACATGAATTCGCCCGCCACGTGCGCGACCGGATCGTCCGGATCGCCGTCATGCGCAAAGCCGCGCACGAAGGCGATGGACTTCGTCTGCGTGTAGCATTCGCCGTGCCCGACCACGGTCGCGCCCTTGCGCGCGGGGCGCATGTAATCGACGCGCAGGTCCACCGTCACCATCGAGATGAAGCGGCGGTTGCGGTGCCAGATCGCGCTGGCGGTGGAGATGTCCATCAGCGAAACGATGGGGCCGGAGGCGAGGATGCCGCTGTCCGGCTGGCCGACGAGGTCTTCGCGCCAGGGCAGCTGCAGTTCCACCCAGTTTTCCCCGTGGTCGCGGTACTGGATGCCGAGCCAGCCCATGTGGCCGGACGACAGCATCATCGGCGCCGCGCGCGCAATGTCGAAACCCGAATTGTTGGCTGGCCTGCCGCTCATGGCGGTGCCGTTATCGGTTCCTGTCACCAATGCAAGGCCTAGAACGCGGCGCCGGCAATGCGGTCGATCGCGCCTTGCAGGATCACTGCCGCGGCGTGGCTGTCGATCATCGCGCGCCGTTTCGCGCGGCTGGTGTCCTGCGCGATCAGGTCGCGCTCCGCACTCAGGGTGCTCCAGCGTTCGTCCCACAGCAGTACCGGCAATTCGAGCGCTGCGGCGAGGTTGCGGGCATAGGCGCGGCTGGCCTGTGCGCGCGGGCCTTCGGTCCCGTCCATGTTGAGCGGCAGGCCGATCACGACCCCCGCAATACCGCGCGCCCTGGCAAGTTCCCCCAAGGCCTCCCGGTCGCGGCCGAACTTGCCTCGAGGCAGCGTCTTGCCCGCCGTTGCAAAGGCCCAGCCGGCATCGCATGTGGCCGTGCCGATGGTCTTGGTGCCGAGGTCGAGCGCAAGCAGCACGCCGCCATCGGGCAGCGCATCGGCGAACGCGCGCGTATCGTCGGTGATCAGCGGGCCGCCAGCCATGCGGACACCCGGCGCTCCACGTCGCTGCGCAGGTCCTGCCAGAACAGCGGGATGTCGTAGACATGGTAATTGTTGCCCGGCAGCACCGCGCTGCCCATCTCAGGCGGGTCGGTGATCAGCAGCAGCCCGCGCCCGTCGCAGCGCGCGCCCACCGCCTGCGGCTGCAGGGTGGCGGAAGAGAAGCTGCCGTCCGGCACCAGCGTGCCCGTGTTGGCGCTGGCGGGGGCCGAGCCACCGACGCTACCGGTGATCGGGTTGACGCACAGGATCGGGCTGTCGCCGCGTACCTGGCCATCGTACCCCTGCGTCATCGAATAGCGCTGCAGGACCATGCGCGGATCGGCCGGCTCTGCGAAGCTGACCCATGCGCTGAGACAGGCGGGCTGGTCCGGCGTGGCGCAGGCGGGGAAGCCCACTTGCGGCAGGTCGCGATCGACCGAGATCGGCCAGCCGACCGGGTAGACGGCGGCGATACGGCCTTCGAGATCGGTACCGCGCACCTTTTCGCGCAGCAGGGTCAGGATGTGGAGCGCACCCTGGCTATGCCCGGCAAGGACGATGGGCGTGTCCGCATCGACCGTCTCGGCAAACAGGTCGAAGGCCATTTCGACGTCGCGGTAGGCGGCGTCGATCGCCATCTGCGCCTCCGGCTGGTCGGTCAGGAAGGCGCCGACATGGGCTTGCCGGTACTTGGGAATCCAGATCTCGCGCGCTTCGCCGAAGGGGCTGGCGAGGCCGCGGATGAACAGGCGCGCGCGGTCTTCCGCCTCCCTATTGCCCAGCTCGGCATTCCATTGCGCACCGCCGGCGATGGCATCGGGAATATAGCTGGTCGGATGGACGAAGAAGAGCGCGAAGCCGGTGCCGTCCGGCGCGGCGATGTCGGGCGTGGCGGCCGGTGAGGGCGAGGGTGAGAGCGAAGGCTCGCTTGGCGTGGGCAGCAGCGACCGCTCCGCCGCCGGGCGATCCGGCGTGGGCGCTACATCGCCTGCCGAAGCTACGTCGGGTCGGTAGCGCGCCGGGTTGTTGCCGAGCCCGGGCCGCGCGTACCACATGTCCGGGTCTTCGTAGGCGTTGGCCGCCAGCGCATCCTGCTCCACGAATTCGCCGCGGGGGACAAATGTGAACTCGGTCGCTTCCTTCGACCAGATGTTGAGCGCCACCATCGCTGCGATCACGACGACGATGCAGAAGGTGACGAAATAAAGGAACTTGCGCGCCACCCGGTCAGCCCTCCGCCGCCGGTCGGACCGCTTCGGGCGCATTTTCCTCGTTCCGCTTCGCGCGCCGTTCCAGCGCGACCTTCAGCATCGCCATGATCGGATCGGCCAGCGCCAGGCCGATGAGGCCGAACAACACGCCAAGGATCAGCTGGGAGGCGAGCACCAGCGCCGGGGCGAGATCCACCGTCTTTTTCGCGATCAGCGGGATCAGCAAATACCCGTCGATGGTCTGGACGAAGAAATAGACGAAGATCGTGTAGATGCCGGTGTCCACCCCGGCGGAAAAACCCACCAGTACCATCAGCAGGCCGGAAATGACCGCGCCGATATTCGGGATAAAGGCGAGGATACCGGTCAGCAGGCCGAGCAGCGCCGCCATCGGCACGCCATAGAACGCCAGCATCGCCCAGGTGAAGATGCCTTCCACCACCATGCCGACCAGCCGCCCGAACATCAGGCGGCGCAGGTTGAAGGCCATCTCGTCCAGCGTGCCGCGCAGGTAATCGCGGTCCTCGGTCCACGCGATCCACTCGACGCCGCGTTCGTAGATGCGCGGTTCCACCGCCACGTAGATGCCGATGATGACGATGAGGACGAGGGTCGTGAGCCCGCCGATGACGCCGCCGACCGCGCGGGTGACCGTGCCGATCCCGCTCGACAGCTGGCTGGCCATTTGCTGGACGTTGTTCGGGTCGATGGCGATGCCGCGCGCCTCCGCCCATTCCGCCAGCCGGCCGAGTTGTTCGGTGAGGATCTGCGGCAAGGTGGCCGCTTCGGACGCGATGGTCGTGCCGGCAAAATAGAATAGCCAGGCGAAGAAGGCGGCCACCAGCAGCATCGTCAGCACGACGCGCAGCGAGCGGCCGATGGGCAGGACGCGGCCCAGCAGGCGCGCCCCGCCGTCCAGCATCGCGGCAAACACCAGCGCGCCGAAGATCACCAAGAGCGATTGCGACAGCAGCACGAACAGCGCGATGCCGCCGATCACGATGGCCCAGACGAAGGCCTTCTTGGCCTCCATCCTGAGGCCCGGATCCGCAATCCGCGTGGGGCTGGCGCCGATGGCTTCTTCGTCCTCGTTCTGCTTGCTCATGCCCCTGCTCCCCTGTTCAGTCCTCGCCCCGCGCCGCGATCGGCCGGGTCACCGGTCGCAGGCTGGTCCAAGCGCGCCCTTCGCGCAAGGCCGGCCACCATGTCAGCGGGTTCCAGCCGAAGCTGCCGTCCAGCGAAAAGGTGATAAATTCGGCGCGGCCGCCGATGTCGGTCAGCGGGATCGGCCCGTGCAGCCCGCCCATCGCGGCCGGTGCGCGGCTGTCCGAACTGTTGTCGCGGTTGTCGCCCATCAGGAACACGTGGCCTGCGGGAATCTCGATCTCGGCGAAATTGTCGAGCAGGTTGTCGTCCTGCGTATCGAGCACGCGGTAGCTGGCGCCGTTGGGCATGGTCTCGCGATAGGTCGGCAATTCGCACACGACCTTCCCCGAAGGCAGGCGCACCTTGCCGCCGGGATAGAGGAAGCCATCGCAGGTGTTATTGGCGTCGACCGGCAGCTGGTCGGGCACTTCCGTCTCGCGCGGGACGGGCTTGCCGTTGAGCACGATCTGCCCGTTCACCACCGCGATCCGGTCTCCCGGCAGGGCGACGACGCGCTTGATCCAGTCGATTCCGCTGTCGTTCACGTCCCGCGGCGGCTGCAGGATCACGATGTCGCCGTATTCGGGCGTCTTGGGCAGCAGGCGCCAGTCGCCACGGCCGAGCGCGTGGAAGCTGACCGAGGACCAGTTCCACCCATAGGGGAACTTGCTCACGATCAGCCGGTCGCCCTTGACCAAGCCCGGCATCATCGAGCCGGAGGGGATGTAGAACGGCTTGGCGATGAACGTGTGGAAGGCCAGCACGGCGAGCAGCATCAGCGCCAGGCCGCGCAGTTCCGCCCACCAGTTGACCCTTTCCCCGTCGTCCTTTGCGGCAGGTTTTGCCTCGGCGGGCGCATCGCGCGTGTCCGCCGGTGCCGCGTCCTGAATGTCCGTCATGCCTTCGGAATGGCCTCGATAATCACGAATGCCTGCGCCCATGGGTGGTCATCGGTGAGGGTGAGATGAATGGCCGCCTCGTAGCCGTCCGGAATCATCGCGTCGAGCCGTTCTTTCGCCCCGCCCTCCAGCGCCAGCGTGGGCGCGCCCGAGGGGGCGTTGACGACGCCGATGTCCTTCATGAAGACCCCGCGGCGGAAGCCCGTGCCGACCGCCTTGCTGAAAGCCTCCTTGGCCGCGAACCGCTTGGCATAGGTGCCCGCGATGGTGAACGGCCGCCGCCGCGCCTTGGCCCGCTCCACGTCGGTGAAGACGCGGTTCTCGAACCGCTCGCCGAAACGGTCGAGCGAGTTCTGGATCCGCTCGATATTGCACAGGTCGCTGCCGAGGCCGATGATCATTTCGGATACCGCCATTTACAGACTTCCTCGCCCGCGAGAAAGTTAAACCATCGCCGAAGTCCAGAAACCAGGAGAACGCCGAATAGCATCATCAGAGAAAGGTAGAGCAGCAGCTCCCATGGCCACGGCTCGTTCCTTTGAGCAGCATTGGTGAATTTGCTTATGCCATGCAGCGGCAGCAAGATTAGCCATGCTAAGAGAAATGCACGAGCAGCTTTCCATTGCTGTACGTAAACCTTGTTGGATTTTCTAAACATCGCTGCCTCGAATTTGCTTTTCACGCAACGCCCCTCGCCAGCATCGCGACCAGCAGGACCAGCACCAGCCAGTGCAGCACGACCTGCGTGTGGACGAGCGGGTGGTCGACCTCGCCTTTCGCGAAGCGCAGGGCGCCGGCATAGCCGAACAGCTGCAGGACCGGCCAGCCGATGGCGAAGGCGTAGGCGGAGCGTTCGGACAGGGCGATGGCGAGGAGCAGGATGCTCGCCAGCCACGGGATCGCGCCGGCGAGCAGCACCAGCTTCTCCCGCCGGGTGAGCTGCCGCACGATCACCACGGGTTTCGCACCGAAGTCACCGGGCGTCGTCCATCAGCTCGCGCATCCGGCGCACGGCGTTCTCCAGGCCGACGAAAACGGCCTCGCCGACGAGGTAGTGGCCGATGTTGAGCTCGGCCAGCTGCGGGATGGCGGCGATGGGCTGCACGTTCTCGTACGTCAGGCCGTGCCCCGCGTGCGGCTCGGTCCCGTTCTTGGCGGCGAGCGCAGCCATGTCGGCGATGCGCTTGAGCTCGGCTGACAGGCGCTCGCTGTCGCCGTCCAGATGCGCGTGGGCGTATTCGCCGGTGTGGAATTCGACCACCGGCGCGCCGAGGCGCAGGGCGGCGTCGAGCTGGCGCTCGCTCGCCTCGATAAACAGCGAAACGCGAATGTCCGCCTCGCGCAGTCGGTCGACGATGGGGACGAGGCTGTTATGCAGCCCTGCGGCATCCAACCCGCCTTCGGTCGTGCGCTCCTCGCGCTTTTCGGGGACGATGCAGGCGGCGTGCGGCTTGTGCGCAAGGGCGATGGCGAGCATTTCCTCGGTCGCCGCCATTTCGAGGTTGAGCGGCAGGTCGGTCGCGTCCTGGATGCGTTTCAGGTCGTCGTCGCGAATGTGGCGGCGGTCTTCGCGCAAGTGAGCGGTAATCCCGTCGCCGCCGACCGCCGCGACGATTTCCGCCGCGCGCACCGGATCGGGATGGTCGCCGCCGCGCGCATTGCGGATGGTGGCGACGTGGTCGATGTTGACGCCCAGTCTCAGGGTGTGCGGATGGTGGGAGCTGCTCATCGCTGCCGCATCTAGGGCAGGCGGCCGGGCAATTCTACCCGCAAGCGACGGTGGAGAGCAGCCGGTGCATGGTGCCGCTGCCCGACCAGATTTCGCCGAAGTCGAACTCCGCCTGGTCCGTCGCCAGCGCAACCGCGATGCCGAGGTCGGGCAGGATGATGTTGCGGACCCGGTAGCGGCCGATGGCGCCGTTGCGCTCCACGATCCGCTGCGACCCCTCGCATCCTTCGAGTGGGGCCTCGAACACCCACTGGCCGAGCGCCATGTAGCCTGCGCCCGGATCGGCATTCCACAGCGTGGCCAGCGCCTCGTCCCCCAGAAGGTCCCCTTCCATCAGCGCGCGGTCGAACAACAGCATGTCGTCGAGCGGGCCGACCAGCGCGCCGGAAGCGCCATATCCGGCAAGGATGCGCGCATCGCCGGGCCGCGCCTTGGCGAATGCGCGGTCGCTGCCCGCCTCTAGAAAATCGGTGTTGATCCAGTCCGCGGACAGGCCGACCCCCTGCGCGAGCAGCAGGTCGAGGCTGGTCCCCGTCACCTGCTCCAGCACTTCGCCCAGCACGATGTAGTCGCAGTTGTTGTAGGACCACGTGCCTTCCTCGCGCGCGGCCCCCTGGCCGGTGCAATAGCGCAGCGCATCGCCGCCATCGGTGTAGAAGGCTGGTATCCCCTGGTCGTCGGGCGGAGTATCGTCGGGATTGGGCAAGTCGCTGCGGTGGCGCAGCAGGTCCTCGACCGTCAGTCCCCGGCCGCGCAGGCGCGGCACGATTGCGCCGACATCGCTGTCCAGCGCCAGCGTCCCGTCCTCCACCTCGCGCATGACGAGGACGGCGACGACTTGCTTGGTCACCGATGCCCACGGCCATCCCTCGATCGCGTGTTCGCCGGCTGCTTCGGGCTCCGGACCGCCGTAATAGATGGTGAAGGGCTCGCCCGGCAGGCTGACGGCGAGGTCGCCCGTGAAGCCGCTGTCCGCAAGGTCGGCATAGGCGCGCGATGCGGGCGTATCCTCGAAAGCCTGCGGGCCGAGCAGGCTGGCGCAGCCGCCCAGGGCGAATGCCAGCGCGAGCGCGGCACCCCGGGCGGCGCGCACCATCACTTCCGGCTGCCCGGCTTGGTCACCGGCACGGCGGCGAGAGCTTCGGGCACCTCGTCTTCGGCGTAGGTCGGGAAGTTGATGTCGATCAGCGGGAAGAACGGCACGCCGAGGTCCACCGCGCCGCCGCTGCGATCGACCAGCGCGACTTCGGCGAGGACTTCGCCGCCTTCGCGCTTCACCGCCTCGATCGCCTCGCGGCTGGAAAGACCGGTGGTGACGACGTCCTCCACCATCAGCACCTTCGCGCCTTCTTCCAGCCGGAAGCCGCGGCGCAGTTCGAACGTGCCGGTCGGGCGTTCCAGGAAAATGGCGTCCTTGCCGAGCGCTCGGCCCATCTCGTGCCCGATGATCAGCCCGCCCATCGCCGGGCTGACGACGGTATCGATCTGGCTGCGGATGTCGCGCGGGATCTTCTGGGCGAGCGCGCGGGCCAACTCTCCGGCGCGTTCCGCATTCATCAGCACGCGGGCGCATTGCAAATAATGGCCGCTGTGCCGGCCGGAGGAGAGGACGAAATGGCCTTCCAGCAGCGCCTCGCTGGCGCGGAAGGCATGCAGGACGTCGTCGTCGGTCATATTCGTTCGGTTTCTCGCAAGAGGGATTGCACTTTATCGCACCGTCGTCGTCGCCGGATCGGACCGGGCGCGCACGGTGTGGTAAAAAACTCCTAGAGACGCTTGAGACACCGGGCAAGCCTGCGTATAGGCGGGCGGATTTCGCAGCGCATCGCCCTTTTTGCGAGGGGTTGCGCCTGCCGGCAACGACACTCGGAAAGATCACGCTATGGCCTTTGCCAAACTTGCCACAACCGTTCGCGCAGCCGCTTTCGCGCTGGCGCTCGCCGCCGTTCCGGGCGCGGTCGCCGCGCAGGACGAGCCGGTGCAGACGCAGGTCGAAGAACCCGCCGGTGCGACCGCGCGGGCCGAAGGCGAGCCCGCCGATTCGCAGGCTGCCGCCGCGCTCGAGCCGGACAATGCGCCGCTGATCGATGCGCGCAGCACGATCAACGGCGAGCCGGCGATCAAGGGCCAGCCGGTCTCCGCCGAGGAAGACCTGATCGGTTCGATGAGCTTCCAGCCGCAGCACAATGCGATCGGCGAACAGGCCATCTTCATGCACGATTACATCCTGCTGCCGATCATCGTGGCGATCAGCCTGTTCGTGCTCGGCCTGCTGCTGTTCGTGATCGTGAAATACCGTCGCCGTGCGGGCCGCGAACCGTCCAAGACCAGCCACAACACGCTGGTGGAAGTGATCTGGACGCTGGTCCCGGCGCTGATCCTGGTCGGCATCGCGATCCCCTCGATCAGCCTGCTGGCGAACCAGTATGAAACCCCGCCGGAAGACGCGATCACCATCAAGGCGACCGGCTACCAGTGGTACTGGGGCTACACCTATGTCGACAACGGCGGCTTCGAAGTCATTTCGAACATGCTGGATGCCGACGAGGCGGAAGCCCGCGGCGAGCCGCACCAGCTGGCCGCCGACAACCGCCTGGTCCTGCCGGTCGGCGTGCCGATCCGCATGCAGATCATCGGCGCCGACGTGATCCACTCGTTCGCCGTGCCGAGCCTGTGGTTCAAGATGGACGCCGTGCCCGGCCGCCTGAACGAAAAGATGCTGACCATCGACGAGCCCGGCATCTACTACGGCCAGTGTATGGAACTGTGCGGCGCACGCCACGCCTACATGCCGATCGCCGTCGAAGCCGTGCCGATGGACCAGTTCCGCGCATGGGTCGCCAGCAAGGGCGGCACTTTCGGCGACGAGGAAACGGTCGCGGAAGAAGACGCGCAATCGGCCGAAGACGCCGCCGAAGCGGGCGACACGGAAGCGGCCGAAGAGGCTGTCGAAGCCGAAGCCGCCGCCGAATAACGAACGTATTTAGATAGAACGACAGGTCGAGAGACAGATCATGGCAACCACAGCAGACGGCTTCCAGGCGCATCACGACGATCATGCGCACGCACATGATGCCGACCACAAGCCGGCGTTCTTCGCCCGCTGGTTCATGTCCACCAACCACAAGGACATCGGCACGCTGTACCTGATCTTCGCGATCATCGCGGGCATCATCGGTGGCGCCATTTCGGGCGTCATGCGCGCCGAACTGGCCGAGCCGGGCATCCAGATCCTGAATTCCTCGATCCCGTTCGTGGGCGTCGGCGGCGTGGACATCAACGAAGCCCTGCACCACTGGAACGTGCTGATCACCGCGCACGGCCTGATCATGGTCTTCTTCATGGTCATGCCGGCCATGATCGGCGGCTTCGGCAACTGGTTCGTGCCGCTGATGATCGGCGCGCCGGACATGGCGTTCCCGCGCATGAACAACATCTCGTTCTGGCTGACGGTGATGGCCTTCTTCAGCCTGCTGGCATCCACCTTCATGCCGGGCGGCACGGGGACGGGCGCGGGCACGGGCTGGACGGTCTATGCGCCGCTGTCCACGTCGGGCAGCCAGGGCCCCGCGGTCGATTTCGCCATCTTCTCGCTGCACCTTGCCGGTGCCGCCTCGATCATGGGCGCGATCAACTTCATCACCACGATTTTCAACATGCGCGCGCCGGGGATGACCCTGCACCGCATGCCGCTGTTCGTGTGGTCGGTGCTGGTCACCGCATTCCTGCTGCTGCTGGCGCTGCCGGTGCTGGCCGCCGCCATCACCATGCTGCTGACGGACCGTAACTTCGGCACGACCTTCTTCGATGCGGCCGGCGGCGGCGATCCGGTGCTCTACCAGCACCTGTTCTGGTTCTTCGGCCACCCGGAGGTCTACATCATGATCCTGCCGGGCTTCGGCATGATCAGCCAGATCGTGGCGACCTTCAGCCGCAAGCCGGTGTTCGGCTACCTCGGCATGGCCTACGCCATGGTCCTGATCGGCGTGATCGGCTTCATCGTGTGGGCGCACCACATGTATACCGTCGGCCTCGACGTGAACACGAAGATGTATTTCACCGCCGCGACGATGGTGATCGCCGTGCCGACCGGGGTGAAGATCTTCAGCTGGATCGCCACGATGTGGGGCGGCAGCCTGGAGTTCAAGTCGCCGATGGTCTGGGCGCTGGGCTTCATCTTCCTGTTCACCGTGGGCGGCGTCACCGGCGTGGTGCTGGCCAACGGCGGCGTCGACGACAACCTGCACGACAGTTACTACGTGGTGGCGCATTTCCACTACGTGCTGTCGATGGGCGCGGTCTTCAGCCTGTTCGCCGGCTTCTACTACTGGTTCCCGAAGATGAGCGGCCGCTGGCACAGCGAATTCCTGAGCCACGTCCACTTCTGGATGTTCTTCGTCGGCGTGAACGTGATCTTCTTCCCGCAGCACTTCCTGGGCATCAACGGCATGGCGCGTCGCTATCCCGACTATCCCGATGCCTTCCAGTACTGGAACGAGATCAGCTCGGTCGGCTACATGATCATGGCCGCATCGATGGTCGTGTTCTTCGCCAACCTCGTCTACGCCTTCACGGCGGGCAAGAAGGCGGAAGCCAACTACTGGGGCGAAGGCGCAACGACGCTCGAATGGGCGCTGTCGAGCCCGCCGCCGTTCCACCAGTTCAACGAACTGCCGGTGATCGAGGACCACCACGGTCACCACCACCACGCCAAGGCCGTCGGCTGAACCGATAGTCTGGCAGGCAGGCGCGCCACTCAAGAGCGCGCCGCCGGAAACCGAACATGGGGGGCGTGCTGGCAACGGCGCGCCCCCGTTTCGCAAGACAGGACATGAGCATCTCCACCGCAGTCCCACCCACCACAGCTTCGACCGGCGCCCGGATGCCGGCGGACTGGCGCGATTTCTACGCGCTGACGAAGCCGCGGGTGATGACGCTGGTGATCTTCACCGGCCTGTGCGGCCTGCTTGCCGCGCCGGGCAGCATCCATCCGGTGCTGGGGTTCGTGACCGTGCTGTGCATCGCGCTGGGCGCGGGCGGGGCGGCCAGCCTCAACCAGTGGTGGGAAGCGGACCTCGACGCCAAGATGAAGCGGACCTCCGGCCGCCCGCTGCCTGCCGGGCGGATGCAGCGAACCGACGCGCGCGATTTCGGCTTCTTCCTGTCGGGCCTGTCGGTGATGATCATGGGTCTCGCGGTCCACTGGCTCGCCGCGATCATCCTGGCGATCTCGATCGTCTACTACGCCGTCGTCTACACTATTTGGCTGAAGCCGCGCACGCCGCAGAACATCGTCATCGGCGGCGGGGCAGGGGCCTTCCCGCCGATGATCGGCTGGGTCGCGGTGACGGGCGAGGTCACGCTGATGCCCGTGCTGCTGTTCGCCATCATCTTCTTCTGGACACCGCCGCATTTCTGGGCGCTCGCCCTGTTCGTGGAAAGCGATTACGCCAAGGCCGGCATCCCGATGCTGCCGGTGGTGAAGGGCGAGGTGGCGACCCGCCGCCAGATCCTCGCTTACAGCGTGCTCCTGATCCCGATTGCGATCGCGCCATGGCTTATCGGCGGGACCGGCGCGATCTACGGCATCGCGGCGCTCGTCCTCAGCCTTGGCTTCCTCGCGCTGGCCGTTCCCGTCTTCACCCGCCGCCGTGGGGAAGAGGACCGGATGCTCCCCGAAAAGCGCCTGTTCGGCTATAGCGTGATATATCTCTTCGCCCTGTTCGGCGCGCTGGTCGCCGACCGGCTGCTCGCCCATTCTGGAGTTTTCGCATGACGCCCGAAGAACAACGCGAATACCGCGCCCGCCAGATCGCCCGGTCCAAGGTCTTCGGCCTCGGCCTCGCGGCGCTGGCCGTCCTGTTCTACGTCATCACGATCGTTCGGATGGATTAAACCATGACTGCCGTCTTCGCCCCCGATAGTTCGAAGAACCTCAAGACCGGCCTCATCTTCCTTGCCGTGGCGATCGGCATGCTCGGCCTTGGCTATGCGGCCGTCCCGCTTTACCGCCTGTTCTGCCAGGTCACCGGCTTCGGCGGCACCACACAGGTGGCGAGCGAAAGCGACGCGGCGCTGGCGGAGCAATTCGCCCTGTCCGGCGCCACGAAACCCATCTCGATCCGCTTCGATGCCAATATCGCGCCCGGCGTGCCGTGGTATTTCGAACCCGAGCAGCGCACCCAAAGCGCACAGATCGGCCAGCGCCAGCTCGCCATCTATGTCGCGCGCAACAACAGCGACCAGCCGGTGACGGGCACCGCCACCTTCAACGTGGAGCCGGAGCAGGCGGGCGCCTATTTCAACAAGATCCAGTGTTTCTGCTTTACCGAGCAGACGCTGGAGCCGGGCGCGGAAGTGCGCATGCCGGTGCTGTATTACGTCGACCCCGCCGCCCTCGACGATCCCAATATGGACGGGGTCGAGCAGGTCACGCTCAGCTACACATTCCACAAGGCGCCCGAGCAAGAGGCGGCTAAACCCTAGACCCCGCGCGCCGAGGCCATTAAGGGCCAAGCGCACATATCCGATTCAAACCCAATCCAGGATCACGCCATGGCCGGTAAACCAGCCCACGAATATCACATCCTGCCGCCCGACATCTGGCCGCTGGTCACGTCGGTTTCGGCGCTCGTCTTTACCACCGGCATGGTGTTCTACATGCACGAGATGGCGAATGCCTGGCTTGTGCTGGGCCTCGGCATCGCCGGTGTGATCGCCAGCTTCTTCGGCTGGTTCTCGAAAATCATCGCGGAAGCGCAGGCCGGCGACCATACGCCGGTTGTGCAGCTGCACCTGCGCTATGGCATGATCCTGTTCATCGCGTCGGAAGTCATGTTCTTCGTCGGCTGGTTCTGGGCGTGGTTCGATTTCTCGCTGTTCCCTGCGCCGCTGGCGTATGACGAGGGCGCGGGCCTGTGGTCGAACCTCATCGGGCAGGAAGGCGCTGCAGCGCTGGCCAAGTTCCCGCCGGAAGGCATCGAAGTGCTCAACGCCTTCGAACTGCCGCTGATGAATACGCTGATCCTGCTGTGTTCGGGCACCACCGTGACCTGGGCGCACCATTCGCTGATCGAAGGCGACCGCGAAGGCCTGAAGCAGGGCCTGTGGGCCACGATCCTGCTCGGCATCCTGTTCTCCTTCGTACAGGCCTACGAGTATGGCGCGGCGCCCTTCGGCTTCGGCGGCAACACCTACAGCTCGGCATTCTACATGGCGACCGGCTTCCACGGCTTCCACGTGATCGTCGGCACGATCATGCTGATCGTCTGCCTCGTGCGCGCCTACAAGGGCCACTTCACGCCCCGCCAGCACTTCGGTTTCGAAGCGGCCGCGTGGTACTGGCACTTCGTCGACGTGGTGTGGCTGTTCCTCTTCGTCGCAGTCTACGTCTGGGGCGGCTGGGGCGCACCGATCCATTGATCGCGCTTCCCGCATGACGGCGGAAACGCCTGACCGAGAAATGTCTTACCGACAGGGGCAGCCCGCACAGCGCGTGGCTGCCCTTTTCGGTTCGTGCCCGCACTGCGGCGCAGCGACGCTGTTCGACGGGCCGGTGTCCTTCGCCCCGGAGTGCGCGCAATGCGGGCTCGATTTCTCGCGCTTCAACGTGGGCGACGGGCCGGCGGCGTTCCTCACTTTTGGCGTCGGCGGCCTCGTAACCGCGCTGGCCATCTGGCTGGAGCTTGCGGCGGGTCCGCCGTTCTGGGTCCACATCCTGCTGTGGGTGCCGCTGACCGCGGCGCTGGTGATCGGCGGTCTGCGGGTCGCCAAGGCCTGGCTGCTGCGCGCCGAATACCGCCAGCGGGCCAGCGAAGCCCGGACTGACGAGACGCGCCCGGACACTACGCAAATCGACGAGACTAGCTGATGCGCTTCCCCCTCATCCCCTCCATCATCGTCGCCGGTGCCATCGCGACGATGATCGCGCTCGGCATCTGGCAGCTGGGCCGGGCGGACGAGAAGGAGGCGCTGCTGGCCAGCTACGCCGCGGCGCAGGACAATCCCGACCCGGTCGCCTTTCCTTCCCCCGGGGAGGAAGCGGAGCTGGCGCTTTACCGCCGCGCATCGGTCGACTGCGCGACGGTCCGCGCCATCGAGACCCGCGGCGCCACCTCGGAAAGCGGCGCCAAGGGCTGGGCCCATTACGCCGAATGCACACTGGCCGATGGCGGCGAGGCAGAAGTCGCGCTCGGCTTCAGCCGCGACCCGCAGGCGATCGCGTGGGATGGCGGTGAGGCCACGGGCATCATCGGTCCCGGTCCGAAGCTGGTCGCCGATCCGGCGCTGGCGGGGCTGGACCCGCTGGCGAAGCCCGACCCGGCCGACATTCCGAACAACCACCTCGCCTACGCCGGTCAGTGGTTCTTCTTCGCGCTCACCGCGCTGATCATCTTCGTGCTCGCCGTGCGCCGCAAATCGCGCGGGCTTTAGCCGCACCAACACCCTCTTTCTTGCCGCGCCCTGCGGCCCGCGCTACGCCGCAGCGCAGCATGGACTATATCTCGACCCGCGGCTCCGCGCCCACACTCGACTTCGCCGGCGTCACCCTTGCCGGCCTCGCCAGCGACGGTGGGCTGTACCTGCCTGCCGAGTGGCCGGGCTTCTCGGGCGACCACATCCGCGACATGCGCGGGCTACCCTATGCGGAGCTGGCCGCGCGCGTGATGCAGCCCTTTGTCGGCGACAGCCTGTCGCCGGAGCGGCTGCGCGAATTGTGCGAGGCCGCCTATGGACGCTTCAGCCACGATGCAGTGACCCCGCTCGTCCAGCTCGACCAGCGGCACTGGCTGCTGGAGCTGTTCCACGGCCCCACGCTCGCCTTCAAGGACGTGGCGCTGCAATTGCTCGGCCTGCTTTTCGAGGAATTCCTCGCGCGCGAGGACAAGCACCTGACCATCGTCGGGGCGACCAGCGGGGACACCGGCAGTGCGGCGATCGATGCGGTTGCGGGACGGGAGCGGATCGAGATATTCATGCTCCATCCCGATGGACGGGTCAGCGACGTGCAGCGCCGCCAGATGACCACCATCCGCGCGCCGAACGTCCACAATATCGCCATCGGTGGCAGCTTCGACGACGCGCAGGCGATGGTGAAGCGCATGTTCGCCGATCCGGGCATGGCGGCAGTCAACCTCGGCGCGGTCAATTCCATCAACTGGGCGCGGCTGATGGCGCAGGTGGTCTATTACTTCGCTGCCGCGGTTGGGCTGGGCGCGCCCGACCGCCAGGTCGCCTTCAGCGTGCCGACGGGCAATTTCGGCGACGTCTTTGCCGGCTATGTCGCGGCGCAAATGGGCCTGCCGATCGCGCGGCTGGTGGTCGCCACCAATGTCAACGACATCCTCCACCGCGCCATTGCCAACGGGGACTACTCGGCGGGCGAGGTCACCCCGACCGCCAGCCCCAGCATGGATATCCAGGTCAGCAGCAATTTCGAACGCATGCTGTTCGACGCCGGGGGCCGCGACGGGGCGGCGATGGCGGAGCAGATGCGCGGCTTCGATGCGTCCCGCGCGATGCAGCTTACGAACCTGCAGCGCGAGGGCGTGGCAGGCCTGATGTCCTCGGCCCGGGCCGATGCGACCGACATGAGCCAGGCGATGCGCTGGGCGTTCGACCATGCGGGGCAGGTCATCGACCCGCACACCGCCATCGGCCTGCACGCCGCGCGGGAGCTGGATATCGATGGGGACATTCCCGTCGTCACGCTCGCCACCGCGCACCCGGCGAAGTTCCGCGATCCGGTGGAACGCGCGACCGGCATCCGCCCGGCCTTGCCCGCGCGGATCGGCAATCTCTTCGAGCGTGAAGAGGCGTACGAGACCCTGCCGGGCGATTACGACGCGGTCCGCGATTACGTGCTGCAAGGCGCCGCGCCGCATGGCTGACCTGGTGGAACAGCCGGTCGTGATGGCCGGCAGCGCGTGGGAGGACTACGGCCTCATCGACAGCGGGCACGGGCGCAAGCTGGAACGCTATGGCCGATTCCGTTTCATCCGGCCGGAAGGGCAGGCGCTGTGGGCGCCGCGCTCCGATGACTGGCAGGCGGACGGCGAATTCGTCCCCGCGTCGGACGAGGACGGCGGCGGACGCTGGCAGCTAGGCGCCCACGTACCGGAGGACGGCTGGCCGCTCGCATGGCAGGACGGCGTCCGCTTCACCGCGCAATGCACGCCCTTCCGTCACCTCGGCTTCTTCCCCGACATGGCCCCTGTGTGGGACTGGATGGGCGAGCGGCTAACAGGGCGCGACGACGCCGAAACGATGAACCTGTTCGGCTACACCGGCGTTGGCAGCCTGGCGCTCAGCCGGTTCGGCAAGGTCACCCATGTCGATGCGAGCAAGAAATCGGTCGCCCAGGCGCGCGAGAATGCGGCGCTGTCCGGCATGGAAGACCGCCCGATCCGCTGGCTGGTGGACGATGCCGCGAAGTTCGCCGCCCGCGAAGTGCGGCGGGGCAATCGCTACGACGGGATCATCCTCGACCCGCCCAAGTTCGGGCGCGGGCCGAAAGGGGAAACCTGGCGGCTGGAAGATGCGCTGCCCGGCCTGATCGCCGATTGCCGCAAGCTGCTGGACGGTGACAGCCGGTTCCTGTTCCTGACAGTCTACGCGGTGCGGATGAGCAGCCTTGCCATCGGGGCGATGCTGGCCGAACATTTCGCCGACCTTCCGGGCAGGATCGAGCACGGGGACCTCGCCATGCGGGAAGAGCCCATTGGGCAGGCTCAGGACGATCGAAAGGGCGCGCGCCTGCTGCCCACCGCGATCTTCGCCCGCTGGAGCCGGTGAAGCGGCATCCCGCTGCGGTACACCGCGCGATTGGCGGATTCGCGCCATTGCCCCGCACGCCGCGCGCCGCCATGACACGCCCAAACGATTCGTATTGGGGAAGATACGGCGATGAATCGACTTGCCTCGCAAAGCCAGCTGCGCGCCAGCCTGCTGCGCTGGTCGCTGGTGTGCGTACCGGCGGTCATGCTGCTGGGCTTCCTGTCCGGCATGCTCGGCAGCGATCCGTCGGGGCCGTGGTTCCAGTCGCTCACCAAGCCCGACATCTTCCCGCCGCCCGCCACCTTCGGCATCGTGTGGAGCATCCTGTTCGCCCTGATCGGCTTCGCGCTGGCGCTGGTCTGCGCGGCCTGGGGCGCGCGGGGGCGGGGCATCGCCATCGCCGCCTTCATCGTCCAGTTCGCGCTGGCACTGGCATGGTCGCCGACCTTCTTTGCCGCCCACCAGATCGAAACCGCGCTTTACGTCATCTTCTTCCTCGATGTCGCCGCGATCGTCGCCACGGTGCTGATGTGGCGGGTGCGCAAGCTGGCCGGCGTTCTGATGCTGCCCTATGTCGCGTGGATCCTGTTCGCCACGGTTCTCAATTACCAGTTCCTCCAGGCCAATCCCGATGGCGGTGCGGCGGAGCCGACCGGCGCGGTGCAGACTTTCGAGCTGTGACCTTGCGCAAAGCGGCGGCGCGCGCCATCTAGCCCCTCATGCAGAGCCAGAACCCCCTGATAGCCGATTTCGTGAAGATGGTGAACGGTGCCGCGGGCACCTTTGCCGGCATGACGCGCGAGGCGCGCGAAGCGGCGCGGGAACGCGCGCGGGAAGCCTTCGGCGGCGTGGATTTCGTCAGCCGCGAGGAATTCGACGCGGTGAAGGCGATGGCCGCAAAGGCCCGCGACGAGAACGAAGCGCTGGCGAAGCGCATCGAAGCGCTGGAAGCCGAGCACAAGTGAACCCCTGCGCAGGGGCGGAGGCTACCCTCCCGTGCACCTGAGTGCCCCTGCCATCATAGTCGCCGCGCGGCCGCATGGCGAGACTGCGGTGATTGCCCGCATGCTGACGGAACAGGCCGGCCTCGTCGCCGCCTACATCGCCGGCGGCCGCGGGCGGCAGCTTCGCCCCGTCGTGATCCCCGGCAATGTCGTGGCGGCGGAAATCCGCGCGAAGTCGGCCGGCCAGCTGCCCTATGCGCGGCTGGAACTGGTCGAGAGCCGCGGGCCTTTTCTCACCGAGCCGCTGCCGGCCGCTGCGATCGGCTGGGCCACTTCCCTCACCGCCGCGTCCCTGCCGGAGCTCGAAGCCTACCCTGAGCTCTACGAGGCGCTTGGCGCACTGTTGGCCGCGATCTGCAATGCGGGCGCGGCGCGCGAATGGCTGCGCGCCATCGTCGCCTACGAAGTGCTGGTGCTGCGGGCGCTCGGCTTCGGCGGGGGCGCGCCGCCGCGGGGCGAAACGCTGGAAGGGCTGGTCGCGCGCTTCCGCGAGCAGCGCAAGCCGCTCGCCCGGCATATCTTTGCCGACCGGCGCGGCGACATACTGGCCGCCCGCGACCTTTTGGCAGAGCGGCTGGCGAAGCTGGTCTAGATTTACGCCTAGGCCCAGCTCTTGAGCCAGGTGTAATCCTCGAAGCTGCGCTCCCCCTCCAGCGCGGCGGCGCTCAGGGCGGGCCAGAAATAGGCGAACATCAGCGCGCTGATCGCGAGGATGCCGGCGGCGAGCCATTTCCACCCGCGCTGCCACATCGCGTCGAGCCACAACGCCACGCAGCCCATCAGCAGCGTGTGCGGCACAAGGTAGTGGTAATAGAACTGGATGGGCTTCGCGGCGACGATCCAGAACCCGATGCTGACCGCATAAAGCACCGCCAGCGCGAGCGCGGCACGGTTGCCTTTCCATCCGGCCCACGCGCACCAGCCGAAGCCGATCAGCCCGACCAGCGAACTGAACGGATTGCCCAGCAGCACCACCGCGCGCTGTGCCCCGTCGACATTCTCGTATAGGTACCAGATCGCGCGCCAGTTCCCGACCCACTGGTACCACACGCTCTGGTAGGGATGCGGTTCGATCACCTGTCCCTGCAGGTCGAGCATGTCCCACTGCAGCGAGACGATATCGGTGAAGCCGAGCGCGTAATTCTCGTAGACGAGGTAGGGCCAGAAGCTGACGAAATAGGTCAGCAGCGGCACCACGCCGAGCCACAGTCCGGCCTCCAGCAGCGAGATGCCAGGCACCGGCGCGCCGCGGCGGCAGGTGAGGATATTGCCGTGATAATGCATCGCCCGGACGGCGAGGAAGGCGAGGCCCGGCACCGGCATCAGCGCCAGCACGCTCCATTTCGCGCCCATGGCGAGGCCCATGAACACGCCCGCGAGCGCCAGCCGCCAGCGCGCCGTCTCCGCCTCCCTGACCGCTGCGGCGAGCTGCCACAGGGCCAGCAGCAGGAAACCGACCATGAAGCTGTCGAGCATGGCAATACGGGCGTGAACCACCAGCGGGAAACCGGTCGCGAGCAAGATGCCGAAAGCGACCGTGGCGAAGCGCGAACAGCTGGCGAACCACATGGCGCGCAGGCCGGCGAAGAAGCCGATCACGCCGAACAGCGCGGCCATGACGCGCCAGCCGAAGGGCTCGTCGCCGAACAACCAGATGCCTAGCGCGATCAGCTGCTTGCCGACCATCGGGTGCTCGACATTTGCCGGTCCGGACAGCTCCATCAGCGTGCGCGCGGCGGGCACGTAATGGACCTCGTCGAACATGATGATGCCGGGGATGGCCAGCCGGGTGAAGCACAGAGCGGCAAACCCGGCGGTGAGCAGCAGGCTCCAGCCGATCGGATCGCGGGGATGGGCCGGTGCGTGCGACATCGGCGCGCAGGCTTAGCAGCGCGCCGACGAGGTGCAAGGGGTCAGGGGCGCGCAGGCTTATGATCGCGCCGACGAGGTGCAAGGGGTCAGCGGTTGCCTATCCCGCGCGAACGAACGCCGCGGTGCAGCGCTGGCCGGCAGACGTGCTGCCGAGCGATGCACCGTCCAGCGTCAGCGCGTCGCCTTCCACCGTCACGGATCCCGCCGCGATGTCCCCGGGTATGAAATTGCCGCCGGTCGGGTTGACCGACAGCGTGCCGCTGGTCGCGTCGTATTCGTAGCCGCCCCAGTAATCGACGTAGCGTTCGAATGGCTGGAAGGTGAGCGACATCGAGCCGTCCGCGCGGAACACGAGTTCGCCGACACGCCCGCCACCGGGACAATCCTCGCGCCGCTGGCTCCACCGTCCCACAAGCGGATTGGCCGCCGCGTCATAGGCGAGCACCGCGCCCTTGATAGGCTTCATCGCCCAAGTGCCCTCGATCGTCGTTTCGCCTTCGGGCGCAGGGGTCAGCCACAGCTGGCCATCGCGCCATTCGAGGCTGGCGGAAGCGGGCGAGACCTGGAGGCTGCGCAGGCATCCGACCTCGACCGGGTACCACAGGTGCGATCCGACCACCCATTGCGGCTCGAGCGCAACAGCCGTGCCCGCCGCGACAGATGGCCGGTCGAACCAGAAGATCGGCGTGCCCGGCTGTCCGCGCGTGTCGCATTGCGAAAGCTCCGCTGCGGGGAAGCCTTCGGGCATGGTCTCGAGGCTGCCGTAACCGGGTGCAGGCGGGGTGCTCGCCGGCTCGCCGCCGCCGGTCGACGTATGGCAGGCCGCCAGCGAAAGGCACGCAAGAATGGCGGTCAAGCGCATGAAATCTCTCCCCAGACGCGACCCGGGTGGGGGGAGGCTACCAGCCCGTGCGCAGGATGCAAATCAGCCCGCCGTGCGCTTCTCCGCCGCGAGCACGCGGGCGAGGAAGGCAAGGAGGCCGATGCTGCCCGTAAAGCAGGTGAGCAGGATATAGGGCACCGGCGAGATGCCCTGCGCCCGTGCGCGCGGTGCCAGGAGGAACAGCGCGATGCCGAGCGCGATGACCAGGTCGTACCACACCTGGATGCCCCAGAAGTTCGTCGAATGGTTGGCGTAGAAACCGGTCACGCCCTCCTGCGCCACGGTCAGCACGGTGTAGGCGGCAAAGGCGGTGCAGGTCGCGGCGGCCAGCGCGGCGCTGCCGCGTGCATCCTTGGCCAGCAGTATGTAGAGATAGGCGATGCCGCCGGCGACGAGGCCGGCCCAGAAGAGGATTTCGAACGACGTCATGGCAAGTCTCCGTGCTGCGATTCGTGTAGCGGGTGCTACACAACTAGCGGATTGTAGCAGGTGCTACAAGTGCGTAGGCTGCCGCCGATGATGGCCGCGCAGAATCGCAAGGAGGAATGGCTCCCGCTGATTGCCAATTACGTCGCGCAGCACGGGCTGGGCGGGGCGAGCCTGCGGCCGTTGGCCAAGGCGATCGGCACCAGCGACCGGATGCTCATCTATCACTTCGGCTCGAAGGACGGGCTGATGACCGAGCTGCTCGGCTTCGTGTCGGCGCAGGTGATGGCGATGCTCGATGCCGCTGCGCAGGGCAGCCGTGCGGAGAGCCGCCACGCCTGCCTCGTCATGCTCGGCACGCTGATGCGCAACCCCATGCTGCGGCCGTTCCTGCGCACCTGGGGGGAGATGCTAGTCGAGGCGGAAGGCGGCAACGCGCTCTATCGCGACAGCGCGCAGGCGATCGTCGCCCGGCTCGACCGCTGGATCCGCGACCACTTGCCCGAGGACGATCCCGATCCCGATGCGGCAGCGGCGCAGATCCTGGCGCTGGTGGAGGGGATCGGCGTGCTAGACATGGCGGGCTGCAGCGACATCGCCGACCGCGTGCTGGCCGCGCCGCTCGCCTGATTGCCAAGCGCGCGCGCCTGCCATAGGGCGCGAAGGCGATGAAGAAGACCACCGGAATGGACCGCGCGACGACGCGCAACTGGCGCCCCGCAACGCAGGCCGTGCGCGGCGGCACGTGGCGCAGCGAGCATGGCGAGACGAGCGAGGCGCTTTTCCTCACCTCCGGCTATACCTATGACGATGCTGCCACGGTCGCGGCGCGCTTTGCGGGCGACGAGCCGGGCATGACCTATTCGCGCCTGCAGAACCCCACCGTGGCGATGCTGGAAGAACGCATCGCGTTGATGGAAGGGGCGGAGGCCTGCCGCACCCAAGCCAGCGGGATGGCGGCGATGACCGCGGCGCTGCTGTGCCAGCTGGAGACAGGCGACCACGTCGTCGCGGCGAAGGCGGCGTTCGGTTCGTGCCGCTGGCTGGTCGACCAGCTGCTGCCGAAATTCGGCATCGAGACCTCCGTGATCGACAGCGCCGACAACGACGCGTGGGAGGCCGCGATCCGCCCGAACACCAAGGTGTTCTTCTTCGAAACCCCGGCCAACCCCACGCTGGATGTGGTGGACCTCGCCCATGTGTGCGCGGTGGCGAAGGCGCATGGCATCGTGACGGTGGTCGACAACGCCTTTGCCAGCCCTGCCTTGCAGCGGCCGATGGAATTCGGCGCGGACGTTGTCGCCTACAGCGCGACGAAGCTGATGGACGGTCAGGGCCGCGTGCTCGCCGGCGCGGTGTGCGGGACGGAAGAGTGGATTACCGAAACACTGCTGCCGTTCCAGCGCAACACCGGGCCGAACCTGTCGCCCTTCAACGCATGGGTCGTCCACAAGGGACTGGAAACGCTCGACATGCGCGCCCGGCGCCAGAGCGAAAATGCGGTCGAGCTCGGCCGTTTCATCGAAGGCCGCGTGGCGGGAATGCGCCATCCGGGCTTGCCCAGCCATCCGCGCCACGAACTCGCGATGAAGCAGATGGTCGCGACCGGGCCGATCTTCGCTTTCGACGTGGCCGACCGGGCCCAGGCCTTCGCGCTGCTCGATGCGCTGGAGCTGGTCGATATCTCGAACAATATCGGCGATGCGCGCAGCCTGATGTGCCATCCCGCCAGCACCACCCATGCCAACATGAGCGAGGACGCGCGCGAGGACATGGGCGTGACCGAAGGCCTGCTGCGGATCAACGTCGGGCTGGAAGATATCGAGGACCTGAAGGAAGACCTCGACCGGGCGCTGGCGAAAGCGGGGCTCTGACGCCCCGCCCCGCGCTGGCTCTCAGCGCTTGCCCACCATCAGCTGGCACAGGCACACACACAGCATGGCATAGCTTTTCAGGAAGCTTTGGGCGCGGGCCATCTGTGTCATTCGTGTTCTCCTGTTAGACTGAAATTAACCATGAAACCGCGCGGGAAACGGGCGCAGCTTCAGGTGGGAAGCCAGGACTGCCGCGTTTCTTCGAGCTTGATCGCAGGGATCGGGGCGAAGGGGATGACCGGCGTCATTTCGTATTTCATCGTCACGCGGCCGTATGTGGCAGCGCCGGACGTGCCCTTGGTATAGGTGACCGATTTCACGCCCTTGGGATCGATGCCGACCAGCGCGGCCTTGGTCGCGTCGGTGATTTCGGTGTCGGTCGCGTCCCAGTCCACCTTGGCAAGGCGGATGCCTTCGCCCAGCGCATGGCGCATCGCGCCATTGGCGTGCAGGACCATGCCGAACTGCAGGATGCCGATCATGATCGTCACCAGCACGGGAATGGCAAAGGCGTATTCGACGCCGAGCGAGCCGTTCTCGTCGCGGCGGAGGCGGACCAGCACGCTCACTGGAAGCGCACCACGCTGTCGCCGACCACGCTGACGCTGGTGGTCGAGCCTTCCTGCCGGCTGGCGCCGAAATTGGCGAAGGCCTTCCAGTTGAACTGCGTCTTCACCGCGCGCGTGATGGCAATGCTGGCGAAGCGGGCCTGGGCCTGGCCGGCAGGGCAGGCGGTGTTGAAATCGGTCTGCTTGACGCCGTTGCATTCCAGGAACAGCTCGACGGTCACGTCCTTGGCCGGCACGCCGGCGGCGGCGGCCGCTTCGGTAACAAGGTAGCTGCCGTTGTTGCTGGTCGGGCGGCGCGACAGGGCGAAGTCGGTGGTGCGCTGCGCCGCCTGTTCGAGGTCGATCTTCGCGGAGACTAGGCGCGAGACATCGACCATGCCGAGGCACAGGAGCATCAGGATCGGCGCGACCAGCGCCAGTTCCAGCAGGCCGACGCCCGCTTCGTCCCGGCGCAGGCGGCGCAGCAAGGGGGATAGGGTAAGCTTCGTCATGGCGTTTACTCCACCACCCGGATGACGCGGGCGGCCCGGTCGTAATCGTCGTAATCGCTGCTGCACTGGTTGCGGACCTTGCCGCTGCCGGTCATTTCGATCCGGTAGGTGACCAGCATCAGGCACTTCGAATCGTGGTTCGACCCGCCGTTGAACTTCATCTCGCCCATCGGGAAATAGACGATCCCGTCGAGCAGTATGTCCGCCCCGCCGTTGATCGTGTTGCCGGTCGTGAGCGCGGCCGGATCCTGGTAGAACAAAATATTGGCCCAAGTCGCATCGACGCTGGAATCGGGCGCGGCAAGGTCGACTTGCGCGCCTGCCGAAATGTCCAGCGTGGCGATGTTGCTGCCCGGGCCGGTCAGGATGAATGTCACGTCCGTGCCGGTGATCTTGGCCTGCGAGTTGATCTTCAGGTCGCCGCCGTCGATGATGTAGACGCCGGGATCGAAATGGACCGTCCCGCGGATCGTCAGCCCGTTGCAATACCGGCCCTCCGTCAGCGTGACGCTGGTGTTCGGCTGCACGGTCTTGTTGTTGAACAGGCAGCTGGCGGGCGATGCCGGCGGCTGCAGCATGCGCGAGGCCAGCGGGTCTTTCACCGGCTGGCCATAGGGGATCAGCGTGGTGCCCGGATCGATGTTGTCGTTGCTGCCCACGTTGATGCCGCCGCGGGCCGAAATCGGGTTGGCGCGCAGCTTGCTCGAGCCGCCGATGTCGACCGAGGTGTTGAAGGCGGAGTTGGAGATGACGCCGCAGCCGAAGTCGAGATCGGCATCGCCGCTCACGTCCACGCCCTTGCCGCTCGGCGCCAGCGCATAGACGCAGTTCTCGCCGTCGTTGATGCTGGCCGCGACGGATCGCACGCGGATGCTGGGCGCAGCGTTCAGGAACAGGCTGGAAAAGGGCAGGCGCTGCGTGGTGGTGGCGACCACTTCCACGGCCAGCGTATTGTCCTTCCAGCTGCCCGAAGTCGGCGGGTTCGTCATGCTGACGATCGAATAGGCGGTGTTGGCGGTGCGCTTCAGCTCGCTTTCGGCGGCTGTTTTCCAGCCGGCGCCTTGGCTCTGGTTGAGCGCGCCGGCGAGGGCCGAACTGTCGACCGCCTGCTGCATCTGGCGCTTCCACAGGTACCACTGCACGGTATCGACGCCGATGCCGGCTGCGCCGACCATGGCCATCGTGCCCGCACCGGCAATCACCAGCACGTTGCCGCGTGTGTCGCTCTTCAGCTTCTGCAGTAGTCCAGTCATTGGATCGGGCCCCCGATGCTTAATTCCCGGTGAAATTGCCGCCCACGTGTTAACGGATGTAAAGCTTTTGCGGTTTTCGAGATTTTAACCATGCCGGGCGGTGCATATGTGCCGCCAACCCTTAATATCCGGTGCAATCGCACATCTGTATGCTTCCAATCCGCATCTCCCGGAGGCTATGAAGACGCCATATTCTTCGTGGGGGCGCACCGATGACGAAACGATTTTCCGCCGCGGCATGGGTGGTGATGTTCGCGGCCATGCCGCTGCCGGGTTTGGCGCAGGAGGCCGAGAACGCCCCGCTACGCCCCGCTCCGGCAAGCTATGTGCCGCCGCAGGCGGATATTCCCATGCCGCCGATCATCGCGCCGGCCGACTTCGCCCGGCAGAGCGAATTCGGCACCGCGCTACTGTCGCCGGATGGCTCGACAATCGCGATCCGCACGCAATTGCCCGACCGCACGGCGATCGCGTTTCTCGATGTCGCTTCGCGCCAGGCGGTGAAGCGGCTCGACATTGCCGAGAACCTGAGCCTCGAATGGTTCCAGTGGGCGGGTAATGGAAGGCTCATCTTCTCGCTTTCCGAAGCGGGCGTCTTCGGCGAGGAGGAGGTGCGCTACACGCGGCTGATGGTCTTCGACCTCGCCACCAACGAGCAGCGGTTGGTCGGCGACGACAGGTCGCGTGCGGTCGACGGCGACAATGTCATCTACACCGACCCGGACGGCGAATACGTGCTGCTGTCCGTGCAGCGCGTCATCTTCGAATACCCCAGCGTCTACCGTGTCGATCTCGACGAAGGGGGTAAGCGGGATCGGGTCCAGTTGCCGCGCGACGGGGTTTGGAACTGGGTGGCCGACGCGGGCGGCACGGTGCGGGCCGGGCTCGGCTGGCACCAGAACCGCCTGCGCATCTGGTATCGCTCCGACGCGCAGGGCGAGCTCGAGCTCATCGGCAAGCTCCGCGAGGGCGATACGGACGGGTTCTACGACATCTCCCGGATCGTGTCGGGGTCGGATGAAGGCTATGCCCTGTGGCGCGACGACGGCGGCCGCGTGGCGCTGGTGCGGATGAATTTCGTCACCCGCGAACCGGTTGCCACCGTCTATCGCAACGATGACTGGGACGTTGACGAGGCGCTGTTCGACGACGAGGGCGAGCCGCTGGCCGTGCGCTTTACCGACGATCGCGACCGCATCGTCTGGCTGAACGAGGACATAACAAGGCTGCAGCGCCAGATCGACGGGGCCTTGCGCGAACAGGAAAAGTGGATCGTCTCCCACGCCGAATCCGCGGGCCGCATGCTGGTCTGGGCCGGGGGAGAGGACGATCCGGGCGGGCTCTACCTCTTCGATGCGGGCGAGCGGCGGATGATCCAGCTGGCCGAATACCGGCCCGAGCTGATGGGGCAGACGCTGGCGAAGCCCGTGCCGGTCTCCTACACCGCGCGCGACGGCACCCGGATAGCCGCCTACCTCACCGTACCCGCCGGGCGTCCGGCAACCGGGCTCCCCCTTATCATAATGCCCCACGGCGGTCCCTACGGCATCCGCGACCGGCTGGCGTATGACGACGAGGTCCAACTGCTCGCCAACCACGGCTATGCCGTGCTGCAGCCCAACTTCCGCGGTTCGGGCGGTTACGGCAGGGAGTTCGAGCAGCTCGGCAACGGCCAGATGGGCCGCAAGATGCAGGACGATCTCGACGATGCGATGGACTGGGCCGTGGCGCAGGGCATCGCAGAGCCGGGGCGCGTGTGCTTGATGGGCGGCTCCTACGGCGGCTATGCGGCAATGTGGGGCCTGATCCGCAATCCCGAACGCTATGCCTGCGCGATCAGCTTCGCCGGACCGTCCGACCTCGACCGGCAACTGCGCTACGACCGCCAGTCCTTCACCCGCAAGGGCGCGCGGCGCTGGGTGGAGCGGGTCGAGGGGGAGGATTTCGACCTGGCCCGCGTTTCCCCCGCAGAGCAGGCGGAGAGCCTGTCGCGCCCGCTGCTGATCGCGCACGGGAAGGACGACACGGTTGTGCCCTACAGCCAGTTCCGCCGCATGGAGCGGGCCACGCGCGGTTCGCCTTTCGTCACGGCGCTGACTTTCGAAGGCGAGGGCCACGGCTTGCAGAAAGAGGAAAGCCGCCAGCGCTGGTATGCGGCCGTGCTCGATTTCCTCGCGCGCCACAATCCGCCCGACCCGCGCTAGGCCGGGTCCGGCATTTGGCCGGATTGGCGGTCAATAACTCGCCCCGCGCCCTTGCGGCATCGGGCGCGGGGCCTAGATTGAACCCATGATGCAAGCCTTCTTCCAGCACGCCGCGATTACCGAGGGCATCACCGTGCGCGTGGCGGTGAATTTCATGCCCGAACAGTCGGAGCCGGAGAACGGCCGCTGGTTCTGGGTCTATCATATCCGCATCGAGAACGGGTCGGACGATACCGTCCAGCTGCTATCCCGCCACTGGCGCATCACCGATGCGCGCGGGATGGTGAACCATGTCGATGGCGAAGGCGTGGTCGGGGAAACCCCGGTGCTGGAGCCGGGGCAGACGCACGACTATGTCTCCGGCTGCCCGCTGACGACGCCCCATGGCAACATGGAAGGCTTCTACACCTTCGCGCGCCGCGCGGGCGAGCCGCTGGAAGTGCGCATCCCCTTCTTCCCGCTGAGCGCGCCGGCTGAAGCGCAATAGCGCGTCAGCGGGTGACCGGGGCGATCTCCAGCCTCGGTTCCAGCTCCATCCATTCCGCCAGCGCGGTAAGGTCCGCGATGATCCCGTCGCTCGCCAGCGCAGCCTTTGCGGGATCGAGCGTCATCACCAGCGTCCCGTCCTTCGCATCCAGCGCGCTTTCCGACAGCGAGACGCGCGACGCGGCGCTGAGGCGGTAGCCGAGCCGCAGGCCGAGGCCCCAGGCGGTCGCCTCGCGCAGGTCCTCCTCGCTCGCCAGCGCATCCAGTTCCCTGGGCCAGCTAGTCTTGCCGCAGCTCGCCAGCAGTGCGGCGGCGAGCATCGCGCGTTCGCGCGGCGTCACGCCGACCCAGCGCTTGTCGAGCGCCCATTCGACCGCGTGGCGATAGCGCAGGTTCGGCTCCACCCGCCGCAACGCGATGGCGAGCATGGCGGCGGCGAAACGCAGCCGCTCGTGCCCCTTGCCCGGGCTGCGCGCGGTGTCGACGCTCCACGCGGCGAGCAGCGATCCGTCGGTCACCACTTCCTGCCCGCCGGAAAAGCTCGCCGTGCCCGAAATGAGCGGGTCCTTCACCTTGCGGTGCGGCTCCAGCCGGTCGTAAAGCAATCCTTCGCGCAGGCCCCAGCTGGAGAATACCAGCCGGTCGGGCTTCAGCTCGGCCAGCATCGCGCGCAGCAGCGCCGCGGCATCGGGCAGCATTTCGGAGCGCATGGAAGAGATGCCCGAAATGTCCGACAGCTGGTCGGGCGATTTGCCCGCCACCCGCTTCGCCAGCTTTTCCGCGCGCGCGCCATCGAGGATGTAGCCGTGCGGATCGGTCAGCGGGTTCTTTTCGTCGCGCATGGCAAAGGCGGCAAAGGCGCGCCACGTGCCGCCGACCATGTAGAGCGTCTGACCCTGTTCCAGCTCTGCGCTGGCGGGCTTCAGCATCGTGCGTAGCCGGCGATGGAAATCCGGCCCAGCATCGCTGCGCAGGGCGGGCAGGCGCAGCGTGCCGAGCGGCAGGCTGTGCCCGCCGTGGCATTCCCCGTCGGCGATCCGCACCAGCTCCAGGCTGCCGCCGCCGATGTCGGCCACCGTGCCTTTCGCGCCCGGAAAGGCGCCGATCGCGCCCATGGCGGACACGCGCGCTTCCTCCTCGCCCGGCAGGACCTCAGGGTCGAGGCCGAGGGCGCGGACCTGTTCGATGAAGGCGGGGCCGTTATCCGCCTCGCGCGCGGCTGCGGTGGCGACGGTCTGCACGTCCTGCACGCCGAGCCCGTCCACCAGCATGGCATAGCGGGCGAGCGCGCCGAGCGCTTCGGCGGAGGCGTGCTCGGGAATCGATCCGGTGGCCGAAAGATCCTGCCCCAGCCGCGCGGCGACCTTCTCGTTCCACACCGGCACCGGCGCGCGGCGCGGCCCGTCGTAGACGACGAGGCGCACCGTATTAGAACCGATGTCGATGACCGCGCGCGGGCTGGAATCCTGCCGCCGCCCGCGCGCCGATTGCGCCCGGAACCCGCTCACGCGCCTGAAACCGCTGACGCAGAGGTGCCGCGCAGCGTCAAGCGGGGGATGGAATCGAGGTCGCGCGCAGTGCCGCGGCCGGAAAGGGAGGGGTTGCGCATGAAATACTCATGGCAGTTGAATGCGCTTTCGTCACCATCGTCCCCGACCCGCAGCCGTTCGTAACCGCCATCGGGCGTCATCCGCCAGCTTTGTTCGGTGTCGAGGATGTTCGCCAGCATCACCTGGTTCAGCACCTGGGCGTGGACCGTCTTGTTGGTCAGCGGCACCATCAGTTCCACCCGCCGGTCGAGATTGCGCTCCATCGCGTCGGCACTGGTGAGGAACACCGCCGCCTGCTTGCCGGGCAGTTCCCCGCCGTTGGCAAAGGCCCAGATGCGGCCGTGTTCGAGGAAGCGGCCGATGACCGACTTCACGCGGATATTCTCCGACAGGCCCGGAACGCCCGCGCGCAGGGAGCAGATGCCGCGCACCACCAGCTGGATATCGACCCCGGCGCTGCCCGCGGCATAGAGCCGGTCGATGATCCCGCGATCGGTCAGCGAGTTCAGCTTTGCCCAGATCGCTGCCGGCTTGCCCGCCGCCGCGTTGGCCGCTTCCGCATCGATCAGCTCGCCCAGCTTTTCCCGCAGCGAAAGGGGAGAGATGACCAGCTTTTCGAGACTCGCCGGCTCGACATAGCCGGTGACGAAGTTGAACAGCTTGGCGGCATCGCGCCCCAGAGCGGGGTTGGCGGTGAAGTAGCTGAGATCGGTGTAGATCTTGGCGTTGGTCGGGTGGTAATTCCCGGTACCGAAGTGGCAGTAGGTGCGATAGCCTTCCTCTTCGCGCCGCACGACCAGGCTGACCTTCGCATGGGTCTTCAGTTCGGCGATCCCGTAGACCACCTGCACGCCCGCGCGCTCGAGCTCGCTTGCCCAGCGGATGTTGCGCTCTTCGTCGAAGCGGGCTTTCAGTTCGACCACGGCGGTCACGGCCTTGCCGGCCTCCGCCGCATCCATCAGCGCCTCGATAACCGGCGACTGGTCGCCCGCACGATAAAGCGTCTGCTTGATGGAGACGACCGCCGGGTCGCTCGCCGCCTGGCGCAGGAAATCGACCACCACCTCGAAGCTTTCATACGGGTGGTGAACCACGAAATCCTTTTCCCGGATCGCGCTGAAGCAATCGCCGTCATGCGCGACGACGCGTTCGGGATAGCGCGGGGAGAAGGGCGAGAACTTGAGGTCGGGGCGCGGCTCGTCGCAGATGGTGGCAAGGTCGGACAGGCCGAGCATGCCGCCGGTCTTGACGATCATCGCCTCGTCGAGGTCGAAATGCTCGCGCAGCAGGGCCTCGGCAGCCTCGTCGCATTCGTCGTCGAGTTCCAGCAACACGGCGCGCCCGCGGCGGCGGCGCTGGATGGCGGTGCGGAACACGCGGACGAGGTCTTCGGCCTCTTCCTCCACTTCCAGGTCGCTGTCGCGCAGCACGCGGAACAGCCCGTCGCCCTGGATCTTGAAGCCGGGGAACAGGTGTTTGGCGAAGCTGACGATCAGCTGCTCGATGGCGACATACAGCGTGGCGCGGTCGTTCTCGCTGTCGGGGACGCGCACGAAGCGCGGCACGCCCGACGGGATCAGCACCATTTCCATCAGGGAAGACTGGCCCTTGCCGCGCTTCAGGCGGAAGATCGCGCCCATCCCGGTGTTGGCGACGAAGGGGAAGGGGTGCGAGGGATCGATCGCCTGCGGGGTGATCAGCGGCAGGATGTCCGAAACGAAATAGGCCTCCAGCCATTTCGCCTCGTCCTTGTCGAGATCCTCGACCGCCGCGATCTCGAGGCCGTTTTCGGCCAGCTTCGGGGCGAGTGCCTGCAGCGTGGCCTGCTGGCGATCCTCGATCTCCAGCACTTCCTGCCGGATCGCGGCGAGTTGCTGGCGCGGGTCGCGCCCGTCGATGGCGATATCCTCGATCCCCCGGCGCGCCTGCCCTTCCAGCCCGGCGATGCGCACGGTGGTGAACTCGTCGAGGTTGCTGGCGGAAATCGACAGGAAGCGCAGCCGTTCCAGCAGCGGGTAGGCGTCGTTCTCCGCCTCTGCCAGGACGCGGCTGTTGAACGCGAGCCAGCTGAGCTCGCGATTGACGTAATTGCCGGGGACGAAGCCGTCCTCGCCCGCCGCATCGGGCCCCTCGGCATCGCTGCCGGGCGCGTAGGGATCGTAGGTTTCGTGCACGACCGCATGGGCTAATGCCGGAATTGCGGCCTGTCTATCGCCCTTGGGTGCCCGTCAAAAAACAGGCAGGCCTTTCAAGCGGCTGGCAGGGCGGCTAGACATCTGCCCGTGAGAGACAACGGGGACGAACGCCGCGATGGCCGCTGACCGCCTGCGCATGGCAGAGGACGACGCGCGCGCCTTCTACCTCGTGCGCGCGGTGGAAGCGGGCGACGAGAACCACACGCTGCTGACGCGGGAGGACCGGTCCGAAGCCGACCTCGCCGGGGCGCGGCTGGGCGAAGGCGCCGCCCCGGCGGACTTCCTCGCGGCGCGGGCCAATTTCGCCGCGACAAGGCTGGAGACGCGGCATCCGGCAGTGAAGCGGGCGCTGGCCGCCACGCGCTTCCCCGGTTGGCTGGCGGCGGTGGTGCCGCTGGTCGCCTTCGTGCTGGGCCTTGCAAGCAACGAACTGGCGAGCGGCAAGCGGCTGAACCTGCTGGCCGTGCCGCTGCTCGGCCTCGTGGCGTGGAACCTCGTCGCCTATGCCGCCATGGCGGTGCGCAGCATTGCGGGCAGCCGCATGCCCGCCGCCTCCGGCTGGCTGGCGAAACCACGCAAGTGGCTTGCGCAGCGCGGCGCCGCGTGGTCGGCGGAGACATCGGCGGCGCTGGGACGCTTCGGGGCGGACTGGGCGCGGGTCGCGGGCAAGCTCAACATCCGCCGCGGCGCGATCGTACTGCACCTGGGCGCGGCGATGTTCGCGCTGGGCGTGATCGTCAGCATCTATTTGCGCGCGCTGACGGTGGAATATCGCGCGGGCTGGGAAAGCACATTCCTCGGGCCCGATGCGGTGCACACGCTGCTCGGCTGGGTGCTCGGCCCGGCCAGCGCCGCGACCGGCATCGCGATCCCCGATGTGGAGGGCATCCGCGCTCTGGCGTGGGAGAACGGCGGCGAGAACGCGGGCCCGTGGATCGTGCTTTATACCGCAACACTCGTCGGCTTCGTCGCCATCCCGCGCCTGCTGCTGGCCGGGTGGAATGCGCTCGCGGCGGCGCGCGGCAAGCGCCGCATCGCCATTCCGGGGCGGGAGGATTTCTACACCCGCCGCCTGCTGCGCGCCCGCGACGGCGGCGGGGCGGAACTGCGCGTCACCCCCTATGCCTACACGCCGGACGCAGCCACCCAGGCCAGCCTGTCGGACCTGCTGCGCGCCGCGCTAGGCGAAAGCGTGGCGGTGCGCTTCGACAGCCCCGTGCCCTATGGCAACGAGGATGCGTGGGTGGAGGGCGTCGCCTTTTCCGACCAGACCGACATCCACGTCGCCCTTTTCAGCCTCTCCGCCACGCCGGAGCGGGAGAACCACGGCTGGTTCGCCGATGCGCTGCGGCTGCGGCTGCACAAGGAGCGTCCCGGCCAGCGGCTGGTCGCAGTGGTGGACGAAGGACCGTTCCGCCGCCACTTCGCCGGGCAATCGGGGCTGGAAGAACGCGTGGCCGAACGCCGCGCGAACTGGGAGAAGCTGCTCAAGTCCTTCGGCACGACCGCGCTGGTGATGGATATCGCCGCGGCCGATCCCGCCGTGGAAGCGCAGCGGCTGGAAGCGCTGACCACCGGAGAGGCGCTTTACGCATGACCGAGCCCCAGACCGAAAACCTGCCCGAAGCTGCCGGCACCACCGTCAACCTATCCCTCATCAGCCACACCAACGCGGGCAAGACCACGCTGGCGCGCACCATGCTGGGCCGCGACATCGGCGAGGTGCGCGATGCGGCCCATGTGACGGACCTCGCCAGCGGCCATGTGCTGGTGCAGGCGGGCGGCGACACGCTGATGCTGTGGGACACGCCCGGCTTCGGCGACACCGCGCGGCTGGTCGACCGGCTGCGCAAGTCGGGCAACCCGATCGGCTGGTTCCTGACGCAGGTGTGGGACCGCTTCCGCGAACGCCCCCTGTGGTCGAGCCAGCAGGCGGTGAAGAACGCGCGCGACCAGGCCGACGTCATCCTCTACCTCGTCAACGCGGCGGAAGATCCGGCGTCCGCCGCCTATGTCGCGCTGGAAATGGACGTGCTCGCCTGGATCGGCAAGCCGGTGCTGATCCTGCTCAACCAGATGGGATCGCCCAAGGCCGACACGGGCGGGGAGGCGAAGCGGTGGGCCGACCACCTCGCCCGCTATCCCTTCGTGCGCGGCGTGCTGCCGCTCGATGCCTTTGCCCGCTGCTGGGTGCAGGAAGGCGTGTTGCTCGACCGCGTGCAGCCCCTGCTGCCGGAAGACAAACGCCCTGCGATGGAGCGGCTTGCGGCGCGCTGGCGAGGCCTCAACCGTGCCCGCTTCGAAGCCTCCATGGCCGCCATCGCCGCGCAGCTCGCCGCCGCGGCGCGCGATTCCGAGAAAGTGGGCGACGGCGACTGGCGCAGCGAGCTGTCCGCCACGATCAAGGGCGGCCGGGGCGAAAGCAAGGAAGTGAAGACCGCCATGGCAGCGCTGTCCGAACGCCTCGCCATCGGCACTGCGCAATCGACCGAGACGATGATCGAACTGCACGGGCTGGACGGCAAGGCCGCACGCAAGGTGCTGGAACGGCTCGGCAAGGATTACCACCGCGGCGAGAAGACGCCCGAAGGCTTCTCCGCCATCCTCGGCGCGATGACGACCGGCGCGGTCACCGGCCTTGCGGCGGACGTGATGGCCGGCGGGCTGACGCTGGGCGGCGGAATGATCGTGGGCGGCATCCTCGGCGCGCTCGGCGCGGGCGGGCTGGCCAAGGGCATCAACATGGCGCGCGGGGAGGACGGCAGTTCGCTGCGCTGGTCCGACGAGTTTTTCCGCGGCATCACCGGCGCCGCGCTGCTGCGCTACCTCGCTGTCGCCCATTTCGGGCGCGGGCGCGGCCAGTGGGAAGAAGGCGAACACCCCGATTTCTGGCAGGCCGAGGTGGAAAAGGTGGTCGAGGAAAACGGCCCCGCCCTCGACCGCATCCGCAAGGACGCCCGCGATGCCGGGGAAGCTGCGGTCACGGAGCGCCTTCGCACGCTGCTCGTCCAGATGGGCGAGACGCTGCTGGGAAGGCTGTACCCTGAGGCGAAGGGGGTGCTGGGTGAGTAGAAGGAGCGAAGAGCTTCCATTGGCATCCACTTGTCACACTTAACGATCTTTAGAGAGACAGAAAATGGAAGCATCAACTGATCCGCTTGAATACGTGGCGGGCTACATTTCACCTCTCACAGATAACGAGCACGCCCGAATAGGACGAATTGCGGTGTTGTGGGGACAGGTTGAGTACTTCGTTGATGAGTTGCTTGAATACTTGACGGGGTTCTCGAGGTCGGAGTTGGAGGCATTGGGCGTGACCGATCGCCCGACTGCTTCAAAGGTCGACTTTCTTTTGAAGGTCAAGGAGCGGAACGACGACGGTGAATACCGAGAAAGGGTGACGGAATTTTGTCGACTGATCCACGAGACACGGCCCAGTCGAAACCAACTTTTCCATGGAATGTGGGGTTGGAGAGCGCTTGATCGAAAAAAGAGGATGGTCCCGGCGGCTCGAAGGTCTGACGCCCCAAAGCAACCTTTCAAGGCGACCCAACTGTCTGGTTTGGAAAGAAAACTTTGTAAAACTTCACGTCTTGGCCAAGACCTCTGCGCTCCGCTTTTTGGCGCACAGCATCGCGCGAAATTAAATCGTTTCGTGCATCATGATGATGACGACGACATTCGTTGGATGACGGATTGGTGCGAACGCAACCCTATTAACGGCGATCATTTGGATCGGGCTTGGAAAGATGGTCAACTACCACGCCTTCGCGCGCTTTTACCCGAAGCATGAGCATAGAGGAATCGGCACGACGTGCAGACCGAGTGGTGTCGTAGCATCTGGTAACCTTGCCACCCGCACCCCGCCCGCCTAAATCCGCGCGGCCATGAAGCGGACGCTCCTTCCCCTCAACGCCTTGCGCGTGTTCGACGCGGCGGCGCGCCATGTCAGCTTTACCCGCGCGGCGGACGAGCTGGCGGTGACGCCGGCCGCCGTGGGACAGCAGATCCGCGCGCTGGAGGATGTGCTGGGCGTCGTGCTGTTCCGCCGCACGTCCAAGGGGCTGGAGCTGACGGACGAAGGGCTGGCGGGGCTCGATTCCCTGCGCGAAGGCTTCATCAAGTTCGAAGAAAGCGTGCAGGCGATGCAGGCGGGGCAGGCATCCGACCGCTATACGATCGCCGCGCCGCGCGAGTTTTACGGCATGTGGCTCGCCCCGCGCCTCGCCGCTTTCCGCAAGGGCAATCCGGGCGCGCGCTTTACCTTCCATGCAGACGAGGATGCGGACTTCACCGAAGCCAACCTCGATTGCGCGATCCGGCTGGTCGAAGGGCCGGGCGAGTTCGAAGGCATCCAGCTGGCCCCCGCGCGCAAGGTGACCGTGGCGGCGTCTGACGCGACTCCCGATGCGCTCGAAGACTGGATCGAATGGCCCGGCGCCGCGCTGCCTGAAGGCGCAAAGCCCGTGCTGCAGGTCGGAAATGCGGGGCAGGCGCTCACCAGCGCGCTGGCCGGGCTGGGCCGTGCGATCCTGCCCTTCCTGCTGGTCGAGGATGCGCTGGCCGACGGGCGATTGGTCGCGCTGGAAGGACCGAGCGAGGGGCGCCGGTCCTACTGGCTCGTCGCGCCGCGCCCGCAATGGCGGCAGGCCAAGATGCGCGCGCTGGTCGCGGCCCTTTCGGGCGAGGGCGCGGCTTAGGGTCAGGACCCATTACTGGCGCGGAGCGTGGTTGGGTCAATTGGCCCCAGCAAAGCGGTGTGCAAGGAACGGGAGCGCCGGAAATGCCGTGGCATTTTCAAGCTTCCGTGACGCTGCACAGGGGCCAATTGACCAAATCCGAAGGACGGCAAGATGACTTCGATCTCGAACAAGACATGGCTGGCGAAGGCATCCAGCCTTCGCTGCACGCAGTTTCGTCCGATATCTTCGTCATCTTGCCGCCACGCCCGTGCCAGTAATGGGTCCTGACCCTAGGGCCGCAAACGCTTAACGCCCTTTCGCATGGCAGCGCTTCCGTTAATATGGGCGCAGATCGCAGAGGGGAAATTTCACATGATCGCCAATCGCCTGCCGCTGGCCCTGCTGGCTGCCGCCACCATGCTCGCCGGCGTTCCCGCCGCGGCGCAGGATGCGCGCAACCTCGACCGCTCGGACAACGACCTGCGCGCCTATAGCGACACGTTTGCCGCCGGCGGCGAGGCGAAGAGCTTCACCTTCACCGTGCCGGCGAACCAGCAGGTGGTCATCCAGGTGATCCCGCGCGAAGGCGGGGATTCGCTCGCTTCGCTGTACGACGCCGACAGCGGCGAACTGGTGGCGCAAGACGACGACGGCGGCTTCGACCTCGACAGCCGGATCGAGCTGAAAACAGAGCGGCGGCGGCGCTTCCGGCTCGAGGTGAGCGAATACCAGGACGGTGAGGACGGGCCGATGGGCGGGACGTTCGACATCCTCCTGCGCACGACCGCCTACGTCCCCCCGCGCGTGGAGCCGATCGCCATCGGCGGGGCGCAGAAGGGCATGCTGCAGCGTGACCAGGGCGCGGTCTATCGCTTCACCGGGCGCGCGGGCCAGCTCGTTTCCATCCGCATGACCGCCGACGATATCGACCCGCGCCTCGCCCTGTTTGCAGGCGAGGGAACGGACGGCGAAGAAATCGCCGCGAATGACGATGCGGGCGACGGGCTCAACTCGCTGATCCGCGTGAAGCTGCCGGCGGACGGCGTGTACACGCTGCGCGCCGATACGTTCGACGGGGCGGCGGGCGCCTATGCCCTGTCGATCGAGGAAATCGCCTATATCGAGAACGGCGGCACGCTCGCGCTCGGCACCGAAACGCCCGGCGATTTCAGCTTCGTGACCACGGACGGGGAGGGGGGCTACGGCACTGCCTATGCCGAATACAGCCTGTCGGAAGAGGCCGTGGCGATGCTGGGTGGGGCCGGCGGCTCGCTGGTCGTGGACATGATGTCGGACGACATGGATTCGACCCTGCAGGCCGGCTTTGCGACGCCGCTGGGCTTTGCCTCCGCGCTGGACGACGACGATGGCGGGGAAGGGCTGGATGCCCGGCTGGTGCTGCCGCTGGAAGGCGTGGATGCGGCGTGGCTGCGGTCGCTCCGCCTGCGGGCGCTGAGCGCGGTCGGCGACGGCGGTCCGTTCACGATGCTGGTGCGCCACGATGCGGACGGGTCGCTCATGGCGGCGCTGCAGGACGAGGCCGAGGCAATGGCGGACTTGATGGAGGATGCTGCCGACGAGGTCGAAGCAGAAGCCGAGGCCGTTGAAGCTGCGGCCGAGGCGATGGCCGAGTGAAGCACATCGTCCCCACCCTCGAAACCGCGCGCTTCACGCTGCGCAATATAGAGCCCGGCGATACGGCGCATTTCCTCCCCACCATGGCGGACGAGGAGCAGATGCGCTGGTGGAGCCGCGGGCCTTTCGAAAGCGCGGAGGAACTCGACGGCTGGCTGCGCGATCCCGACTGGGACGGGCATTGCTGGATCGCGGAAGACCGCGCGACCGGCGCCCCTGTCGCCCGCCTCGTCGCCATTCCGGACGACGATCCGGCGGTGATGGAAACCGGCTACCTCGTGGTGAAGACACGGCAGCACGATGGCGTGGCGCGCGAATGCATGACCGCGTTGCTCGATCACATGTTCGGGACCATGGAATTGCGCCGCGTGTGGGCGGACACCGATCCCGACAACACGCCGTCCAACCGCCTGCTCGAAAGCCTGGGCTTCGCCTGCGAAGGGCGCCTGCGCGAACAGTGGGAGACGCATATCGGCGTGCGCGACAGCTTCATCTGGGGGCTGCTGGCACGCGAATGGCGCGGCTAGGCTAGCCCAGCTTTTCGAACACCTGCGCCATGCCGGGCGGGTCGCATTCGCCGCGCAGCACGGCGATGGCGCGGTCGACGTCGAGCTGCCAGCTGCGCGTCGCCCCGCCGCTTGCGATCAGCTCGCCCCCCAGCGAGCGGACGAAGGACACCGCGCTGCCGTTTTCCGCCAGCGTTTCGGCGGTGAACTGGTCCAGCCCCTCCGCCCGCGCGGCCAGCAGGATCGTCGCCACCAACAGCTTGCCAAGGCCGAGCCCGTGGTATTCGTCGAGCACGCCGACGCTGAATTCCGCGCTATCCGGATCGTCCGCGTCGCGGAAGGCGTGGACGACGCCGATGGCCGGCTCCCCCGCAGCGTCCACCGCGATGGCCCCCCAGGCGAGGTGGTGCGCCCCGTCGCCCGACACCAGCCGCTCTATCACCCATTCCGGCACATTCGTCGCGCCCGAGAAGAAGCGCAAGTAGCGCGAGCGGGGCGACATTTTCGCGATGCCCGCCCGCATGGCCGCCGCATCGCTTTCCCGCACCTGCCGGATGCACACGGGCGTGCCGTCTTGCAGCGCGGTGTGGATTTCGAGGTCGGCGGGGATAGTCATTTGATGCCCATAGCAGGAGCCACGCGAAGTTCGAACCGTCCTTGCTCCGGTTTGACATCGGCCGCCGTTTGGGCATCCTTGGCTTGACACCACGCGAGCAAGGGGCGGCTCATGGACTTCATGAAATTGCTGAAATCGCTCGAAGCGTTTGTCTTCGAGGTGATCACCTGGCTCGTGTTCTACCCGCTGACCTTCTGGAAAGTCCTCGTCAAACCGGCATACATGATGAGCTATGCCGACAAAGAATTGGAAGACGATCCCGACGATTATTATTCCGACATGCTCAGCCCCCCAATTTTCTTGGCAATCACTCTGGGCATCTCGCACCTGTTAGAGATCTCGGTCGGCGAGGAATCCGACCTGCCGGAGATATTGGCGGAGGATCAGAACCTTCTCGGATACCGCATCCTGATCTTCAGCATTTACCCTCTGATACTCTCACTTCGGCTATTGCGCCGCAAGCACGTCAAGCTCGACCGCAAGACGCTCAAACCTCCGTTTTATTCGCAAAGCTTCGTCATTGCTCCGTATGCTCTGGTCGTCAGCACGGCGCCGCTCCTCGTAGCGAAATATATGGAGGCGTCGGTCCAAGCGCTTCTCGTCATCCTCGCAATATTGTCGTTGGCGACCATCTGGTATCTTGTCCTGCAGGCTCGCTGGTTCGCGCGCGAGTTGGGCGTTTCGGCGTTTAAAGGGGCGTGGCACGCTCTCGTAAGTTTTCTCCAGGCGTTAATCCTGATCATCGCCATTTCATCCGTGATATCCGGGTTGTAATTATTCGAGCCACGCATGCTGCCAGCGATACTTGGTTAACCGGCGACTTGACTCTGCGGCTGCATTTGCGAGGCTGCATTTCAATCGTTCGGAGTCGCTTTTCCCTTAAGGAGAATAGCCATGAAACGTGCATTGACCTTCGCTTTCACCAGTGTCGCCGTCGCAGGTTTGGTCGCGAATCCCGCCCTCGCCGAAAAGGCGGACCAGTTGGTCGACATCAACGGGGAACTCGGCCGCAATGCGGAAAGCATGCTGCAGTCGCGCGGATTTGCGCACATCTCCAGCGACCGGAACACGATGGGCTATATCTACAGCTATTGGTGGGACGATGCGGATGACGACTGCGTGCGCATCGAAGTTTACGATGGCAGGGTCGAAAGCATCGTGGACGCCTCCGACCAGGATTGCGGGAAACATCGGGGTGACGGTGCGGCCGTCGCGGTAGGGGTCGCTGCGGGGGCCGCCATTCTGGGCGCCCTTCTGACCCACAAGTCGCACCATCACGACGATGGCGCCCACCATGACAATGATGCGGATGAAGCACAGTACGAGCGCGGTTTCGTCGATGGCGTGCATAATGCCGCCTACCACAATTACGACCGAAGCGACGCCTACGCCAACGGCTACCGAGCCGGGGTGGACCAGCGGACTGCGAACTTGGACCATCACAGGGGGCGGGGCGGATATGCCCAGACCGCGCAGATCGACGATCTTGCAAATGCCCGTGCGGCAGGCGGAATGAGCGAGCTCGAACGTCGGGGCTTCCGGCAGGTCGACAATTTCACGTCCGGCAACACTCGTTATTCGATCCAGTGGCAGCCCGAAACCCGGCAATGTGTGCAAGTCACGATCGCGGATGGACGCTTCTACGACATTCGCGATATCGGGACGCACCCGCAATGTCGGTAAGGACAATGGGCAAGTTCGCTTCGACGCTGGCATTCTCCTGCGTTCTCGCAGCGTGTTCGGCGAACTCGGCGGAGCAAGCGCAGGATACCTCCGAAACCGCCACTGCTACGAGCGGTGGTCTTGCCATCCCGGAGAGTCTGGCCCCTTTCGGCGATGGCTATCCTGCGGCGGGCGATCCGTGCCGTCGTTTGGGCGAAAGTGCGGCAACGGCTGATTTTCTCGACCATACTGCGGACCTGGTCGGATGCCCGACCGAGGAGCAGGCCGAAGCCCTCGGTGGGACCAGGGTGACGACAATCGACGGGGTCACGCTGGTTTCCGTGCCGAACGATCGGGCGTCCCGGGAAGAGAACGGTTCGCCGCCGCCGCCGGACCCCGCTACAGCTGCCGACGCGGACGCGAAGGTCGCGGGGACGGACTACAATGCTACGGCGGACATCCCCTGCGGGTTGGGCGGAGCGGCGCCGAACGCGTCCTGCTCGGCGGGTGTGAAGCGGAACTGGGGTGACGACGGGACGACGCTGGTCGAGGTGAAAAAGCCTGATGGCAGGACCCGCGCGATATTCGTTCGGGGAACCACACCGTTTTCTGCCGATAGCGCGCAGTCGGACGGATCGGCCGGATGGGACTTCAAGATCGAGCGTAGTGGCGACCGCGTGACAGTGCGGTACGGTCCGGAAACATACGTGCTTGTCGATGCCTTCCTCGAAGGCGGTTGACGGCTCAGCCGCGACGTATCCACATCCATAACAGGGGGCCGCATTTATTGCCGGAGCAAGAAGCGCGACTATTGGGCTGCTTGGGGCGATCCAATACCCAGGCGGCCACGCCCACCCTTGACCCTCCACCCGAATCCCCCTAAGTGCGCGGCCATCCGGTGAAGGACCTGTCCAGCATCGGTCAGATAGAGCTGAACATTGCCGGTCATGTCCCGGGGCCTCTCGCCCAAGCTTTCCAGCTGGTGCGGTGGGGCTCTTTTCTATTGGAGCGGGTGCGCGAAAAGCGCAAACCGTTCGGGGCAGCCGTCAAAGTAACCCGGTGGCCATGCGGCCTGTGGGTGGAGTGTTTCAGGCTCGTGCGGTTTGCACATTCGCGTCTTGGCTGTCCTTCGGGCAAGCTCAGGACGAGCGGGTGTTGCGCGAAGCCGCCCGAACCCGAACATGCCATCCCCGACCGCACGTCGCCGCCAATCCGGCCGGATCCGCGTTTGCGGGAAAAGCCGGAACCTCATCGGGGAAAGTGGGAACCGGATTGGCCGGTGGCCAGCTTCGCTTCCCCGCCCGGATGAGGTGACCTGGCCGGGCAAGTCGCCCGGACAGAAAACAAGGTGAAGAGTAACTATGCCGACGATCAACCAGCTGGTCCGCAAGGGCCGCGTTCCGCAGAAGGCCAAGTCCAAGGTCCCTGCGATGGAAGCGAACCCGCAGAAGCGCGGCGTTTGCACCCGCGTCTACACGACGACCCCGAAGAAGCCGAACTCGGCGCTGCGCAAGGTGGCCAAGGTCCGCCTGACCAACCAGCGCGAAGTCATCTCCTACATTCCGGGCGAGGGTCACAACCTCCAGGAACACTCCGTGGTGCTGATCCGCGGCGGCCGTGTGCGCGACCTTCCCGGCGTGCGTTACCACGTGCTGCGCGGCGTGCTCGACACGCAGGGTGTGAAGGATCGCAAGCAGAGCCGTTCGAAGTACGGCGCCAAGCGTCCGAAGTAAGGATCTTTGTTGGGTGCGCTGACGGCTTCTGCCGCCAGCTTATGCCGCGCCTACCCTCTCCCCCGCCCTTCCACCCGGAAGCATACCCTCAAGGGTGGAAGGGCGGGGGAGAGGGTAGGCCCGGCCCCACTCCGAAGGAGTAATCGAAAATGTCACGTCGTCGTCGTCCCGAAAAGCGGGTCATCCTTCCCGATCCCAAGTTTGGTGATCAGGTGCTGTCGAAGTTCATGAACAACCTCATGCTCGACGGCAAGAAATCCACTGCAGAGCGCATCGTCTATGGCGCGCTGGACACGGTCGAGGCCAAGGCCAAGACCGATCCGGTGCAGACCTTCCACGAGGCGCTGAACAACATCAAGCCGCAGGTCGAGGTGCGCAGCCGCCGCGTCGGCGGTGCGACGTACCAGGTGCCTGTGGAAGTGCGCCCGGAACGTGCGCAGGCGCTGGCCATCCGCTGGCTGATCTCCGCCGCGCGCGGCCGGGCCGAAACCACCATGGCCGCCCGCCTCTCGGGCGAGCTGATGGATGCGGCCAACAACCGCGGCAACGCGGTCAAGAAGCGCGAAGACACGCACCGCATGGCGGATGCCAACCGCGCGTTCAGCCACTACCGCTGGTAAGGTCGGGGCAGGGCGCCTCGCCGCTGCGGCGGGGCGTCTTTAACTGGTCACAAAAGTAACCATATGGGGGCCGAACACAGGTTCGTCCCCAAATCCGAGGAATTTGACATGGCCCGCGACTATCCGCTGGAGCGCTATCGCAATATCGGCATCATGGCCCACATCGATGCCGGCAAGACCACCACGACCGAGCGTATTCTCTACTACACCGGCAAGTCCTACAAGATCGGCGAAGTGCACGACGGTGCCGCGACGATGGACTGGATGGAGCAGGAGCAGGAGCGCGGCATCACCATCACGTCGGCCGCGACGACCACGTTCTGGACCGCGGAAGACGCGACCATGGACCCGCGCTCGGAACCCGAAGCGCTGCGTGCCGACATGCCCAAGCACCGCATCAACATCATCGACACCCCGGGCCACGTTGACTTCACCATCGAAGTCGAACGCTCGCTGCGCGTGCTCGACGGTGCGGTGGCTGTTTTTGATGGGGTTGCCGGTGTGGAACCCCAATCCGAAACCGTCTGGCGCCAGGCCGACAAGTACGGCGTGCCGCGGATGTGCTTCATCAACAAGCTCGACCGTACCGGTGCCGACTTCTACTACTGCGTGCAGTCGATCGTCGACCGCCTCGGCGCAACGCCGCTGGTGCTGTATCTCCCGATCGGCGCGGAAAGCGACCTCAAGGGCGTCGTCGACCTCGTCAACATGCGCGGCATCGTGTGGCAGAACGAAGATCTCGGCGCGAAGTACGAGTTCGTCGACATTCCCGAAGACCTCGCCGACAAGGCAGCCGAATACCGGGAAAAGCTGGTCGAGACCGCCGTCGAACAGGACGACGAGGTCATGGAAGCCTATCTCGAAGGTAACGAGCCCGACGCCGCGACGCTCAAGAAGCTGATCCGCAAGGGTACCATGGCGCGCGACTTCGTGCCCGTGCTGTGCGGCTCCGCGTTCAAGAACAAGGGTGTCCAGCCCCTCCTCGACGCCGTGGTCGACTACATGCCGAGCCCGCTCGACGTGCCGGCGATCAAGGGCGTGCTGCCAGACAGCGACGAGGAACAGACCCGTCCGTCGAGCGACGACGAGCCGTTCGCCGCGCTGGCCTTCAAGATCATGAACGACCCGTTCGTCGGTTCGCTCACCTTCACCCGCATCTATTCGGGCAAGCTCGCCAAGGGCAGCGTCCTGAACTCGGTGAAGGACAAGAAGGAAAAGATCGGCCGCATGCTGCTGATGCACTCGAACAACCGCGAGGACATCGAGGAAGCGTTCGCAGGCGACATCGTCGCGCTGGCCGGGATGAAGGAAACCACGACCGGCGACACGCTGTGCGATCCGGCCAAGCCGATAATTCTCGAGCGGATGGAATTCCCCGAGCCGGTGATCGAACTGTCGGTGGAACCGAAGACCAAGGCCGACCAGGAAAAGATGGGCGTCGCCCTCAACCGCCTGGCTGCCGAGGATCCGAGCTTCCGCGTCACGACCGACCACGAATCGGGCCAAACGATCATCAAGGGCATGGGCGAGCTTCACCTCGACATCCTCGTCGATCGCATGAAGCGCGAGTTCAAGGTCGAAGCCAACGTCGGCGCGCCGCAGGTGGCTTATCGCGAATACCTCGCGAAGCCGGTGGACGTGGATTACACCCACAAGAAGCAGTCGGGCGGCTCCGGCCAGTTCGGCCGCGTCAAGGTCAAGGTCACCCCGGGTGAGCGCGGCCAGGGCTTCGTGTTCGAAGACGAGATCAAGGGCGGTAACATTCCGAAGGAATATATCCCCGCGATCGAGAAGGGCTTCCGCGAGCAGGCCGAAAGCGGCCATCTCGTCGGCTTCCCGATCATCGACTTCACGGTCAACCTGTATGACGGCGCGTACCACGACGTCGACTCGAGCGCGATCGCGTTCGAAATCGCCGGTCGCAGTGCAATGCGCGAAGTCGCGGACCGTGCCGGCATCAAGCTGCTGGAACCGATCATGAAGGTCGAGGTCGTGACGCCCGAGGATTACCTCGGCGATGTCATCGGCGACCTCAACAGCCGTCGTGGCCAGATCCAGGGCACCGACACGCGCGGTAACGCCCAGGCGGTCGAGGCCAATGTGCCGCTGGCGAACATGTTCGGCTACGTTAACGAGCTGCGTTCGTTCACCCAGGGCCGTGCCCAGTACTCGATGCAGTTCTCGCACTACGACGAAGTGCCCGCGAACGTGGCTGCAGAGGTCAAGGAGAAGCTTGCCTAAGGCGAGCAACAAAGCTAGGGGCGGCGCCTGATTCAGCGGGTGCCGCCTTCATCCCGTATGAAATTCATTTCAAACAGAGGTTATTGAGACATGGCGAAGGAAAAATTCGAGCGGAACAAGCCGCACTGCAACATCGGCACCATCGGTCACGTCGACCACGGCAAGACCACGCTGACCGCGGCCATCACCAAGGTGCAGGGTTCGGCTGTCGATTTCGCAAACATCGACAAGGCTCCCGAAGAGCGCGAGCGCGGCATCACCATCTCGACCGCACACGTCGAATATGAAACCGACGCACGTCACTATGCGCACGTCGACTGCCCGGGCCACGCCGACTACGTGAAGAACATGATCACCGGTGCTGCCCAGATGGACGGCGCTATCCTGGTCGTGAACGCAGCCGACGGCCCGATGCCGCAGACGCGCGAGCACATCCTGCTTGCCCGCCAGGTCGGCGTGCCGGCACTGGTCGTTTACCTGAACAAGGTCGACCAGGTCGACGACGAAGAAATCCTCGAGCTCGTCGAACTCGAAGTTCGCGAACTGCTGAGCGACTACGACTTCCCGGGCGACGATATTCCGATCATCAAGGGTTCGGCCCTTGCTGCCCTGGAAGGCCGCGACGAGGAAATCGGCGAAAAGTCGATCAAGGAACTGATGGACGCTGTCGACAGCTACATCCCGCAGCCGGAACGTCCGGTCGACAAGGACTTCCTGATGCCGATCGAGGACGTGTTCTCGATCTCGGGTCGCGGTACGGTTGTGACCGGCCGTATCGAAACCGGCGTCGTGAACGTGGGTGACGAAGTCGAAATCGTCGGCATCAAGGACACCACCAAGACGACCGTGACCGGCGTGGAAATGTTCCGCAAGCTGCTCGACCGCGGCGAAGCCGGCGACAACGTGGGCGCCCTGATCCGCGGCGTCGGCCGTGAAGAAGTCGAGCGTGGCCAGGTCCTCGCAAAGCCGGGTTCGGTCAATCCGCACACCGAATTCAGCGCCGAAGTCTACGTGCTGTCGAAGGACGAAGGCGGCCGTCACACGCCGTTCTTCGCCAACTACCGCCCGCAGTTCTACTTCCGCACCACCGACGTGACCGGCGAAGTGATCCTTCCCGAAGGCACGGAAATGGTGATGCCGGGCGACAACGTGACGATCTCGGTCAAGCTGATCGCTCCGATCGCCATGGACGAAGGCCTGCGCTTCGCAATCCGCGAAGGTGGCCGGACCGTCGGTTCGGGGGTTGTCAGCACCATCACGAAGTAATATAGGCCTGCGCACCGGCGGGGATTCGTCCCCGCCGGTCAGGTTTTTGGGGGGCCGCCCCTTTTCCGGGAAACCGGCGAGGCGGGGCGGCTCTCTTTATTTATGGAAAACGCCGCGAGGCAATTTCCTGGCTCTTTCGCATCGGTAAGTGGACATGGAAGCCCAGAATATTCGCATTCGCCTCAAGGCGTTCGATCACCGCGTTCTCGACCAGGCGACTGGCGAAATCGCAGACACTGCACGTCGCACCGGCGCGCTGATCCGGGGTCCCATTCCGCTGCCGACGCGCATCGAGAAGTTCACCGTGAACCGCGGCCCGCACATCGACAAGAAGTCGCGCGAGCAGTTCGAGGTGCGCACCTACAAGCGGCTGCTGGACATCGTGCAGCCCAACGCCCAGACGGTCGACGCGCTGATGAAGCTGGACCTGGCCGCTGGCGTGAACGTGGAAATCAAGCTCGCTTAACCGGGTTTGCTCCGGTCCTTCTGGTGGGACCTTAAACGACCAGGAAAATTCGGGGCTCCTATCGCCCCGCCGGTCACCGAACCGGCAAGACATAGGGATACCGCCGGACATGTCCGGGCTGCGTCCCCCGTCTCGCTCCCTTCTCGGGAGCATCTCAGCCCGGACGGGGCGACGCATGACAATCAGGGCTGGCAAGCACCTCGGATGGTCCGGAGTGCCTCTGTGAGGAGATTGGATCATGCGCAGTGGCGTGATCGCGAAAAAGGTTGGAATGACCCGCCTGTTCCAGGAGGATGGCCGTCACGTGCCCGTGACCGTCATGTCGCTGGAAAACTGCCAGGTCGTTTCCCACCGCACCGCCGACCGGGATGGCTATTTCGCCGTCCAGCTGGGCGCCGGTGAAGCGAAGCAGAAGAATGTCAACAAGCCGCAGCGCGAACAGTTCGCCAAGGCTGAAGTCGGCCTGAAGAAGAAGGTCGCCGAATTCCGTGTCGAGAACGAGGAAGGCCTCCTTCCCGTCGGCGCGCGGATCAGCGCGGACCACTTCGTCGCCGGCCAGAAGGTCGACATCACCGGCCACACGCAGGGCAAGGGCTTTGCGGGCGCCATGAAGCGTTGGGGCTTCGGGGGCCTGCGCGCCACCCACGGTGTGTCGATCAGCCACCGTTCGCACGGTTCGACGGGTAACCGCCAGGATCCGGGCCGCGTCTTCAAGAACAAGAAGATGGCTGGTCACATGGGCGATCGCCAGCGCACGCAGCAGAACCTCGAAGTGGTTCGCACCGATGCGGAGCGCGGCCTGATCTTCGTGAAGGGCAGCGTTCCCGGCACCAAGAACAGCTGGATGCTCATCCGCGACGCCGTGAAGGTGAAGCACGACGACCTGCCGTTCCCGGGCGTGATGTATCGCAACCAGGAAGAATTCGCTTCGGAAGAAGCCGACGCCGGCCTGGTCGAAAGCGCTGCAGCACACGAAGTGAAGCTGGAAGTCTCCGCCGAACAGCAGGCCAAGCTCCTCGAAGAGCAGGAAGCCGGCGCGGAGAGCGCAGTAACCGAACAGAATGCCGAGGCCGCGCCGGAAACCGACGTGCCCGACGCTGACAGCAAGGAGTCCTGATCGTGAAGGTCAAGGTCCAGAAACTCGACGGCAAGGCCGTCTCGGGCAAGGGCGGCGAAGTCGAACTGAACGACGACGTCTTCGGTGTCGAGCCGCGTGCGGACATCCTGCACCGCGTCGTCACCTGGCAGCTCGAAAACCGCCGTGCCACGGCACGCCCGACGCGTGAGCGTTCGGACGTCGCGCGTACCGGCAAGAAGTACGGCAAGCAGAAGGGCGGCGGTGTTGCTCGTCACGGCGACCGCAAGGCCCCGATCTTCATCGGCGGCGGCAAGGCCCATGGCGCGCGCAAGCGCGACTTCGAGCAGTCGCTCAACAAGAAGATCCGCGCGCTCGGCCTCAAGATGGCCCTGTCGAGCAAGGCGAAGGAAGGTCTCGTGATCGTCGACAGCCTCGATCTCGACGATGCGAAGACGCAGGTCCTGAAAGGTCAGCTGGACAAGGCCGGTTTCGCCGGCAAGGTCCTCGTGATCGACGGCGAGAGCGTGAACGACAAGTTCGCTCGCGCAGCCGGCAACCTTCCGGGCATCAACGTGATGCCGGCGATGGGTGCCAACGTCTACGACATCCTGAAGCACGACACGCTGGTCCTCACCACCGACGCGGTCGAAAAGCTGGAGGCGCGTTTCAATGGCTAAGAAGCAGGAAATCGACGCCCGTCACTACGACGTGATCGTTGCGCCGCACATCACCGAGAAATCGACGATGGCGTCGGAATTCAACGCGGTCGTGTTCAAGGTCGCAAGCGGCGCTACCAAGCCGCAGATCAAGGAAGCCGTGGAAGCTATCTACGACACCAAGGTCGCGAACGTGAACACGATCAACGTGAAGGGCAAAACCAAGCGCTGGAAGGGCAAGCCCTACAAGCGCACCGACGTGAAGAAGGCGATCGTGACGCTGGCCGAAGGCCAGGACGCAATCGACATCACCGGCGGTATCTGAGGCCAGGGACAGGACACGAACAATGGCACTCAAGAACTATAACCCCACGAGCCCCGCGCGCCGCGGCCTCATCCTGGTCGACAAGACCGGCCTCTGGAAAGGGAAGCCGGAAAAGTCGCTCACGGAAGGCAAGCGCAAGACGGGCGGCCGCAACAACAAGGGTCACGTCACTTCGCGCGGGATCGGCGGCGGTCACAAGCAGAAGTACCGCTTTGTCGACTTCAAGCGTCGCAAGTGGGACGTGGAAGGCACCGTGGAGCGGATCGAATACGATCCCAACCGCACCGCCTTCATCGCACTGGTCAAGTATGACGACGGCGAGCTTGCCTACATCATCGCCCCGCAGCGCGTTGCTGCAGGCGACAAGGTGATCGCAGGCGAGAAGACCGACGTTAAGCCGGGCAACGCGATGCTGCTCAGCCAGATGCCGGTCGGCACCATCTGCCACAACGTGGAGATGAAGCCGGGCAAGGGCGGCCAGATCGCCCGTTCGGCAGGCGCTTACGTCCAGCTCGTCGGTCGTGACCGCGGCATGGTCATCGTTCGCCTGAACTCGGGCGAGCAGCGCTACATCCGCGGCGAATGCATGGGTACGGTTGGCGCGGTCTCGAACCCCGACAACCAGAACCAGAACTTCGGCAAGGCCGGTCGCACCCGCCACAAGGGCAAGCGTCCGCTGACGCGCGGCGTCGCCAAGAACCCGGTCGATCACCCGCACGGTGGTGGTGAAGGCCGCACCAGCGGCGGCCGTCACCCGGTTACCCCGTGGGGCAAGCCGACCAAGGGCGCACGCACCCGCAACAACAAGCAGACGGACAAGATGATCATCCGTTCGCGCCACGCCAAGAAGAAGAGGTAAGGGCACATGGCACGTTCCGTTTGGAAGGGTCCGTTCGTCGAACTCAGCCTTCTCAAGAAGGCGGAAGACGCGCAGGACCAGAGCAATGCGAAGCCGATCAAGACCTGGTCGCGTCGCAGCACGATCCTGCCGCAATTCGTCGGCCTGACGTTCAACGTCTACAATGGCCACAAGTTCATTCCGGTGTCCGTCAACGAGGACATGGTCGGCCACAAGCTCGGTGAATTCGCGCCCACGCGCACCTTCCCGGGTCACGCCGCCGACAAGAAGGGCAAGCGCTGATGAGCAAGCAGAAAGCTCCCCGCCGCGTCGCCGATAACGAGGCGCTGTCGGTCGGCACCACCATCCGTGGTTCCGCCCAGAAGCTGAACCTCGTTGCCGAGCTCATCCGCGGCAAGAAGGTCGAAGATGCGATGAACATCCTCGCCTTTTCGAAGCGTGCGATGGCGCGTGACGCCAGCAAGGTGCTGGCCAGCGCGATCGCCAACGCGGAAAACAACCACGACCTGGACGTCGACGCCCTCATCGTCGCCGAAGCCAGCGTCGGCAAATCGGTCACCATGAAGCGTTTCCATACGCGTGGCCGCGGCAAGAGCACCCGCATCCTGAAGCCGTTCAGCCGGCTGCGGATCGTCGTGCGCGAAGTGGAAGAGGCGTAAGATGGGCCAGAAGAGCAATCCGATCGGTCTGCGCCTGCAGATCAACCGTACCTGGGACAGCCGGTGGTATGCCGAAGGTGCTGACTATGCGCAGCAGCTGAAGGAAGACATCGAGATCCGCAAGTACATCGTCGACACGCTGCCGCAGGCCGCGATTTCGAAGGTGGTGATCGAACGTCCGGCCAAGCTGTGCCGCATCTCGATCTACGCGGCTCGTCCGGGTGTGATCATCGGCAAGAAGGGCGCGGACATCGAAAAGCTGCGCTCCAAGCTCGCCGGCATGACCAGCAGCGAAGTGAAGCTGAACATCGTCGAGATCCGCAAGCCGGAAATCGACGCCAAGCTCGTCGCCCAGGGCATTGCCGACCAGCTTATCCGCCGTGTCGCCTTCCGCCGTGCGATGAAGCGCGCCATGCAGTCGGCCATGCGCCTTGGTGCCGAAGGCATCAAGATCGTGTGCGGCGGCCGTCTCGGCGGCGCGGAAATCGCCCGTGTCGAACAGTATCGCGAAGGCCGTGTGCCGCTGCACACGCTGCGCGCCAACATCGACTATGCCGAAGCCGAGGCGCTGACCGCCTATGGCATCATCGGCATCAAGGTGTGGGTCTTCAAGGGCGAGATCCTCGGCCACGACCCGATGGCGCAGGATCGCCTGATGATGGAAGCACAGACGTCCGGCGTCAGGCCGGCTCGTTGAGGTAAAGAACCATGCTGCAACCGAAAAAACACAAGTTCCGCAAGGCCTTCAAGGGCAAGATCCATGGCAACGCCAAGGGCGGTACGGACCTGAACTTCGGGTCCTATGGCCTGAAAGCGATGGAGCCGGAACGCATCACCGCACGCCAGATCGAAGCTGCGCGTCGTGCGATCACCCGCCACATCAAGCGCCAGGGCCGTCTCTGGATCCGCGTCTTCCCGGACGTGCCGGTTTCGAAGAAGCCTGCCGAAGTCCGTCAGGGTAAGGGCAAGGGTTCGGTCGAATACTGGGCCGCGCGCGTGAAGCCGGGCCGCATCCTGTTCGAACTCGACGGCGTTGCCGGCCCGCTGGCCGCCGAAGCCTTCAGCCGCGCTGCGATGAAGCTGCCGATCAAGACCAAGGTCGTGGCCCGCCTCGGCGACACGAGCCACCTGGAGGGCTGATCATGAGCAAGATTGAAGACCTGCGGACCAAGTCCGACGACCAGCTCGTGGAAGAGCTGACCGAGCTGAAGCGCGAGCAGTACAACCTGCGCTTCCAGGCTGCGACCAACCAGCTGGAGCGTCCCGCACGCATCCAGGAAGTGCGCCGCCAGATCGCCCGCATCAAGACGCTGCAGACCGAACGGTCCGCAGCCGCCAAGGCTTAAGGAGCAACCGATGCCGAAACGTATTCTCATCGGAACGGTCACCTCCGACAAGACGGACAAGACCGTGACCGTGCTGGTGGAGCGCAAGGTCAAGCACCCGCTCTACGGCAAGATCATCCGTCGTTCCAAGAAGTACCACGCCCACGACGAAGCCAACGAATACGGCCTCGGCGATGTGGTCCGGATCGAGGAGACCAAGCCGATCTCCAAGACCAAGAGCTGGATCGTGAAGGATCGCGTGACCGCCGGCGGAACGCAGGCAGTCGAAGCCGATCTCGAAGTCGAGGCGGCCAACAACGAAATCGGCTGATCGCCCCGGCGATCGGCAACCCCGCAAGGAACTGCCGGACTGGTTCCGGCAAGCCATGAGAAGGAACCGGATCAATGATCCAAATGCAATCCAATCTCGACGTCGCGGACAACAGCGGCGCAAAGCGCGTCCAGTGCATCAAGGTACTGGGCGGGTCGAAGCGCCGCACCGCAAGCGTCGGGGACGTGATCGTCGTCTCCGTGAAGGAGGCACAGCCGCGTGCCAAGGTCAAGAAGGGCGACGTTCACCGCGCGGTGATCGTGCGCACGAAGAAGGACGTCCGTCGCCCCGACGGCAGCGTCATTCGCTTCGACAGCAATGCCGCGGTCCTCGTCAACAAGAGCGAAGAGCCGATCGGCACCCGTATCTTCGGCCCGGTGGTGCGCGAACTGCGCGGCCGCGGCTTCATGAAGATCATCAGCCTGGCTCCGGAGGTGCTGTAATGGCGACCGCAAAGATCAAGAAGGGTGACACCGTCGTGGTTCTGTCTGGCAAGGACAAGGGCCAGACCGGCACCGTCATGCAGGTTTTCCCGAAGGACGCGAAGGTCCTGGTGGAAGGCGTCAACGTGATGACCCGTCACCGCAAGCCCACCCAGGCGAACCCGCAGGGCGGCATCGACCGCACGCCGGCGCCGATGCACATCGCCAAGGTCGCGATTGTCGATCCCAAGGACGGCAAGGCCACCCGCGTGCGCATCGAAGAGCGCGACGGCAAGAAGGTTCGCGTCGCAGTCAAGTCCGGGGAGACCATCGATGGCTGATTATACCCCCCGCATGAAGCAGCGCTACGACGACCAGATCGTCAAGGCGATGACCGAGAAGTTCGGTTACAAGAACGCCCTCGAAGTGCCGAAGATCGAGAAGATAACGCTCAACATGGGCGTCGGCGAGGCGAGCCAGGACAAGAAGAAGGTCCAGACCGCTGCCGAGGAAATGGAACTGATCGCCGGCCAGAAGCCGGTCATCACCAAGGCCAAGAAGTCGATCGCCCAGTTCAAGCTGCGCGAAGGCATGCCGATCGGTTGCAAGGTCACCCTGCGCCGTGAACGCATGTATGAATTCCTCGACCGCCTGGTCACCATCGCGATGCCCCGCATCCGCGACTTCCGCGGGGTCAACCCGAAGTCGTTCGACGGTCGCGGCAACTATGCGATGGGCCTGAAGGAGCAGATCGTCTTCCCCGAAATCTCGTACGACAAGATCGACGTGGTCCGGGGCATGGACATCATCGTCACCACCACGGCGAAGACCGACGACGAAGCGCGCGAACTGCTGCGCCTGTTCGGTTTCCCGTTCCCGGCTGAAGAGTCGGCAGAGAAAGAAGCGGCCTGAGGGCCGAAAAGGAAGAGAGCTTAAGTCCAATGGCGAAACTGAGTTCCATCAACAAGAACGAGCGGCGCAAGAAGCTCGTCAAGAAGTATGCGGCGAAATATGCCAAGCTGAAGGCGATCGCGGACGACACGTCGGCCGACGAGACCGAGCGGCTGATGGCGCGCCTCAAGATGGCGGAAGTGCCGCGTAACGGGAATCCCACCCGCGTGCGCAACCGCTGCACCACCACCGGCCGCCCGCGCGGCTATTACCGCAAGTTCGGGCTCAACCGCATCGAACTGCGCAATCTTGGCAACAAGGGCATGATCCCTGGCTTGACCAAGTCGAGCTGGTGAGGAGCTGACACATGGCTATGACCGATCCTCTGGGTGACATGCTCACCCGCATCCGCAACGGCCAGCAGGCGAAGAAGGACAGCGTCCTTTCGCCCGCGTCCAAGCTGCGTGCGAACGTCCTCGAAGTGCTCCAGCGCGAAGGCTACATCCGTGGCTACAGCGACGACGCTTCGGGCAAGCACCCGCAGCTGCGGATCGAACTGAAGTATTTCGAAGGCGAACCGGCGATCAAGCACATCGCCCGCGTCTCCAAGCCCGGCCGCCGCGTCTACTCGGGTTCCAAGGAACTGCCGACGATCCGCAACGGCCTCGGCATCACCATCGTATCGACGCCGCGCGGCGTGCTTTCGGACAACGAAGCGCGCAACGACAACGTCGGCGGCGAAGTGCTGGCGGAGGTGTTCTGATGAGCCGCATCGGTAAACGTCCGGTGGCCATCCCCAACGGGGTGACCGCCAATATCGAAGGCGACACGCTGAGCGTGAAGGGCCCCAAGGGCACTCTCACCATGGGTCTTTCGGACCTCGTCGAGTACAAGCTGGACGACGGCGAGATCTCGGTGAAGCCGGCCAACGACACGCGCGCCGCACGCAACCACTGGGGCATGCAGCGCACGCTGGTGAACAACCTCGTCGAAGGCGTGACCGAAGGGTTCACGAAGGTCCTCGAGATCTCGGGCGTTGGCTATCGTGCCGCGGTAAAGGGCAAGACCCTGAACCTGCAGCTCGGCTACAGCCACGACGTCGACATCGACATCCCCGAAGGGATCGAGATCAAGACGCCGGACCAGACCACCGTTGAGATCAGCGGGATCGACAAGCAGAAGGTCGGCCAGGTCGCCGCAGAAATCCGCCGCTGGCGCAAGCCCGAGCCGTACAAGGGCAAGGGCATCAAGTACCGCGGCGAATACATCTTCCGCAAGGAAGGGAAGAAGAAGTAAGATGGCAAAGCTTTCTCTTTTTGAACGCCGCCGCCGCCGTGTGCGCAGCGCCCTGCGCGCCCGTGGCAGCCAGCGTCCGCGCCTGTCGGTGCACCGCACCGGCCAGCACATCTACGCCCAGGTCATCGACGATGCGGAAGGCAAGACCGTTGCCGCCGCATCCACGCTCGGCGCCAAGTCGTCGGGTGCGAACGTCGATGCCGCCGCGCAGGTCGGCAAGGACATCGCCGCCGCCGCCAAGAAGGCCGGCGTCACCTCCGTCGTGTTCGATCGCGGCGGCTTCCTGTTCCACGGCCGTGTGAAAGCACTGGCCGACGCCGCCCGCGAAGGCGGGCTGGAGTTCTGATAATGGCTGACGACAAGAACACTCCCGCAGAAGAGCCCAAGGTCGAAGAGACCGCTGCTGCCGAAGCGGAGGCTCCGAAGACGGAAGCTACCGAACAGGCGAGCGCCGATGCAAACATCGACGGCTCCACCCCGACGCCGACGACGACCAGCACCGAAGCTGCGGACAACCAGTCCTCCGCCGACGGCGATCCGGCCCAGCCCCGCGAAGCACGCGGCGGCCGTGGCGGCGGTCGCGGTGGCGATCGTGGTGGCCGCGACAACCGTGGCGGCCGCGGCCGCGACAACCGCGGTGGCCGTGGACGTGGCCGGGACGAGGACGAAGGCGAAGAGCTGATCGAAAAGCTCGTCCACATCAACCGCGTCTCCAAGACGGTGAAGGGCGGCAAGCGCTTCGGTTTCGCAGCACTCGTGGTCGTCGGTGACGGCCAGGGCCGCGTCGGCTTCGGCCACGGCAAGGCCCGCGAAGTGCCGGAAGCCATCAACAAGGCGACTGCCGCCGCGAAGAAGAAGATGGTTCGCGTTCCGCTGAAGGAAGGCCGTACGCTGCACCACGATGCCAAGGGCCGTTTCGGCGCCGGCAAGGTCGTGGTCCGCACGGCACCTCCGGGTACCGGCATCATCGCCGGCGGTCCGATGCGTGCCGTGTTCGAAGCGCTCGGCGTTGCCGATGTGGTGACCAAGTCGGTCGGCACCTCGAACCCCTACAACATGATCCGCGCCACGTTCGACGGCCTGGGCAACCAGACTTCGCCGAAGTCGGTCGCACAACGTCGCGGCAAGAAGGTCGCCGACCTGCTCGGTCGCGGTGGCGCCAGCGAAGCGGAGGCCAAGGCCGACGCTGAAGCGATTGCGGAGTAATCCAGATGGCTGACAAGAAAACCATCAAGATCCGTCAGATCGGCTCGCCGATCCGTCGCCCGGAAGTCCAGCGCAAGATGCTGATCGGCCTGGGCCTGAACAAGATGCACAAGGTCGTCGAAGTTCAGGACACGCCGGAAGTGCGCGGGGCGATCCGCAAGCTTCCCCACATGGTGGAAGTGGTCAACGACTGACCGGACGCGCGGCCCCGCTTCGGCGGGGCTTCGCATCCATCCTTTCAGCGCGAATAAAAGCGAAAGCGAGTGCACACATGACTATCAAACTCAACGACCTCCGCGACAATCCGGGCGCCCGCAAGGAACGCATGCGCGTCGGCCGCGGCATCGGTTCGGGCAAGGGCAAGACCGCCGCACGCGGCCAGAAGGGCCAGAAGAGCCGTTCTGGCGTCGCCGTGAAGGGCTTCGAAGGCGGCCAGATGCCGCTGCACATGCGCCTGCCGAAGCGCGGCTTCAACAACCCGTTCGGCAAGGACTTCGCCGAAGTGAACCTGGGCATGGTCCAGAAGTTCATCGACGCGAAGAAGCTGGATGCCAAGAAGGACATCGACCACGCAGCGCTGAAGGCCGCCGGCCTCGCACGCGGCGGCAAGGACGGCGTCCGCCTGCTCGGCAAGGGCGAACTGAAGGCCAAGGCCAAGTTCATCGTCCACGGCGCTTCGAAGGGTGCCATGGAAGCGGTCGAAAAGGCCGGCGGTTCGGTCGAAATCGTATCCGCCAAGCCGTCCAAGGCCGATGCGGACGCAGGCGCAAAGGCTGGCAAGGCCAAGAAAGCCGACAAGAAGTCCGCCAAGAAGGCCGACTAAGCGGTAAAACGGATCGGGCGGGGTTTTGCTTCCCCGCCCGCATCCTATATGAGCGCTTCGCTCTTGCCGGGGAGGGACCGGCGGCTCCAAAGCTGGGCATGGAACTACAATGGCATCACGCGCCGACAATCTCGCAGCAAATCTGAGCTTCGCCAATTTTTCCAAGGCGACCGAGCTCAAGCAGCGTATCTGGTTCACCATCGGCGCACTGATCGTGTTCCGTTTCATGAGCTTCGTGCCGCTGCCGGGTGTGAACCCGACGGTGCTGAACTCGCTTTACGACCAGACCCGCGGCGGCGTGCTCGACCTGTTCAACGCCTTCTCTGGCGGCAGCCTGGAGCGGATGAGCATCATCGCGCTCGGCGTCATGCCCTACATCACCGCCTCCATCGTCGTGCAGATGGCATCCGCCCTGCATCCGACGTTGATGGCGCTGAAGAAAGAGGGCGAGGCGGGGCGCAAGAAGCTGAACCAGTACACCCGCTACGGCACGGTGTTCCTGTGTGTGATCCAGGGCTGGTTCATCGCTTCGGGGCTTGAGGCGTTCGGCGCCTCGCAGGGCCTGCAGGCAGTGGTCGACCCCGGCTACATGTTCCGCGTCGGCGCGGTCATCAGCCTTGTCGGCGGGACCATGTTCCTGCTGTGGCTGGGCGAACAGATCACGAGCCGCGGCATCGGCAACGGCGTGTCGCTGATTATCATGGCCGGCATCGTCGCCCAGTTCCCGACTTTCACGACCAACCTGTTCTCCGGCTACAGCTCCGGCTCGATCGGCGCGGGCCTCATCATCGGCCTGCTCGTGATGCTGGTGCTGCTCATCCTCGGCATCTGTTTCATGGAGCGTGCCCAGCGCCGCCTGCTGATCCAGTATCCCAAGCGGGCGACCCAGAACGGCCAGATGCAGGCCGACCGCAGCCACCTGCCGCTGAAGCTCAACACCGCGGGCGTCATCCCGCCGATCTTCGCCAGCTCGCTGCTTCTCTTGCCGCTCACGGTGACGCAGTTCGCCGGCAACTCGATCGACACGACCAGCGGCGGCGGCACGATCCTGCAGCAGGTGCTGCAGTATCTCCAGCACGGCCAGCCGCTCTACATGCTGCTATATGCCGCGCTCATCATCTTCTTCTGCTTCTTCTACACCGCCATCGTCTTCAACCCGGAAGAGACGGCGGAGAACCTGAAGAAGAACGGCGGCTTCATCCCCGGCATCCGCCCGGGCAAGCGCACCGCGGACTATCTCGATTACGTGCTCACCCGCGTGACGGTGGTCGGGGCGATCTACCTCACCATCGTCTGCGTCGTTCCCGAATGGGGTATCGCGCAGACCGGCCTGCCGCTGTTCCTGGGCGGGACCAGCCTGCTGATCGTGGTCAACGTGACGGTGGACACCATCACGCAGATCCAGTCGCACCTGCTGGCGCACCAGTATGGCGACCTGATCAAGAAGGCGAACCTCAAGGGCAAGGGCCGCCGTCCGCGCAGGCAGTAAGCGGCGGGTATTTCCCCGGCAGGGGCGGCCCGCGCTGCCTTGCGCTGGCATGATGCTGCGCTAGGGTGCCCGCTTCCTTCGAACCTTCCGATTCCACACCGGGAGCCTACTTACGTGAACATCATCCTCCTCGGACCTCCCGGCGCAGGCAAGGGTACCCAGGCCCACCGGCTGACCGAACACCACGGCATGCGCCAGCTTTCGACCGGCGACATGCTGCGCGCGGCGGTCAAGGCGCAGACCCCGGTCGGCATCAAGGCGAAGGAAGTGATGGACCGCGGCGAACTGGTCTCCGACGAGATCGTCTCTGCCCTGATCGATGCCGAGCTGGAAGCGATGGGCGACGACGTCGGCGCCATCTTCGACGGCTATCCCCGCACCGCGGCGCAGGCCGAACAGCTCGACGGCATCCTGGGCAAGCACAACCGCGCGCTCGACCACGTGATCGAGTTGGAAGTGGATGTGGATGCGCTGGTGAAGCGCATCACCGGCCGCTTCTCCTGCGCGAATTGCGGCGCGCTCTACCACGACACCGCGAACCCGCCCGAGAAAGAGGGCGTCTGCGATCAATGCGGCGGGACCGAATTCAAGCGCCGGCCCGACGATAACGAGGAAACCGTGCGCACCCGCATGGACGAATACCGCAAGAAGACGGCGCCGATCCTGCCGATCTACGAAGAGCGCGGGATCGTCACCCGGGTGGACGGCATGGGCGAGATCGACGACGTCACGACGGCGATCGAAAGCGTCATCGCCCCCGCTTGACGCGCTTCTCCCGCGGGCCATACTCCGGCGCGTTGCAGGGAAGGGTTCGGCATGAAATCACTATCGATTTTGGCAGGCGCATTTGCGCTCACGGCTTTTGCAGCGCCCGCTCAGGCCGAAGTCGTCCAGTCGTCCGAGCTCGGCTTCGTCACGTCCGACAGCACGATCGTGAAGGCCGCGCCGGACGAAGTCTGGGACGATCTCGTCGAGCCGTCCGAATGGTGGAACCCCGATCACAGCTATTCGCTGGATGCGGAGAATTTCTACCTCGATGCCTACGAGGCTGGCTGCTTCTGCGAGAGCTTGCCGGACGACGGTTTTGCCGAGCACATGCGGGTCATCCACGCCGCGCCCGGCAAGCTGCTGCGGATGTCGGGCGCGCTCGGCCCGCTGCAATCCGAAGCGATCACGGGCACCCTCTCGATCGCGCTGACGCCCAAGGACGGCGGCACGAAGATCGAGTGGACCTATGTCGTCACCGGATACGGGCGCTTCCCGATGGAGGCCATCGCCCCGGCGGTGGATGCCGTGCAGAGCGAGCAGTTGATGCGCCTGGCGCGGCTTGTGGATAGTGCGACGCCCCAGGTTTCGGAGCAGCCGATACCCTGATCGGGACTCGCCCCCGGTTGCAATCGGCCGCGCGGTTCGTATATAGCTCTCGCATAGACGCGATATTCCGCGTCCTGCCGCACGTGCCGGTTGACGGGGCGTGCGAATCACCTTAAGCGCGCGCACTATTCGACAGTTGGCGGGTTGTCCGGCAGGCATCGGCATTGACGGTGTCCCATCCGGGCCTTTTGCGTTTCCAACGCAAGCCTCCCGCCGCAGTCGAAGTCAAAGCGATGAGATAGGGGTGGCCTACCGGCCGAAACCCTGTGGAGCATGGAGAAGTAAGTGGCTCGTATTGCCGGGGTCAATATCCCCACCAACAAGCGCGTGATTATCGCGCTCACATACATTCACGGTATCGGCCGCACCCAGGCCGTGAAGATCGCCGACAAGCTCGGCATCGATCACACCGTGCGTGTCCAGGACCTGACCGACGCCGAAGTCGTCCAGATCCGTGAAACGATCGACAGCGACTACACCGTCGAAGGCGACCTTCGCCGCCAGACCGCGATGAACATCAAGCGCCTGATGGACCTGCGGTCCTATCGCGGCCTTCGTCATCGTAACGGCCTGCCGGTCCGCGGCCAGCGCACGCACACCAATGCGCGCACCCGCAAGGGCAAGGCCAAGCCGATCGCCGGCAAGAAGAAGTAAGCGCGCCTTCCAGGCAGCGCTTCCCAGCATACTTCAAGGTTAGGAATTCAACATGGCACGCGAACCCAGCCGCATCCGGCGCCGCGAGCGGAAAAACATCTCCAGCGGCGTTGCGCACATCAACGCCAGCTTCAACAACACCATGATCACCATCACCGACGCGCAGGGCAACGCGATCAGCTGGTCCAGCGCCGGCATGATGGGCTTCAAGGGCAGCCGCAAGTCCACCCCGTACGCCGCGCAGGTCGCTGCGGACGATGCGGGCAAGAAGGCCGCCGAACACGGTGTCCGCACCCTGGAAGTCGAAGTGAAGGGCCCGGGTTCGGGCCGCGAGAGCGCACTGCGCGGTCTTGCCGCTGTCGGCTTCACGATCACTTCGATCCGCGACGTCACGCCGATCCCGCACAACGGGGTCCGGCCGTCCAAGCGTCGCCGCGTCTGATCGAAGTTCCGGCGGGGCAGCCCGCCGCAAGTCTCTTCGGATCGGCCGCGGCGTCAAAAACGCTTGCGGCCTTTCCTGCTAATTTCACACCCTAGGGGAAATCCATGTCCGTCAATACGAAGAACTGGCAGGAACTGAAAAAGCCGAACACGCTCGAAGTGAAGGAAGGCAACGACAAGAAGCGCAAGGCCACCTTCGTTGCCGAGCCGCTTGAGCGTGGCTTCGGCCTCACGCTCGGCAATGCGCTGCGCCGCGTGCTGCTCTCCAGCCTGCAGGGCGCCGCGATCACCTCGATCAAGATCGAAAACGTGCTGCATGAATTCAGCAGCCTGGCTGGCGTGCGCGAAGATGTCACCGACATCGTCCTCAACGTGAAGCAGATCGCGCTGAAGATGGAAGGCGAAGGCCCCAAGCGCCTGCAGCTGTCCGCCACCGGCCCCGCCACCGTCAAGGCCGGCGACATCGCCGTGTCGGGCGACATCGAAGTCCTCAACAAGGACCTCGTGCTCTGCCACCTCGACGAAGGCGCGACGCTGAACATGGAACTGACCGCGGACACGGGTAAGGGCTATGTCCCCGCCGTGCAGAACCGTCCGGCCGACGCGCCGATCGGCTTGATCCCGGTCGACAGCCTGTATTCGCCGATCCGCCAGGTCAGCTACAAGGTCGACAACGCCCGCGTCGGGCAGGAACTCGACTACGACAAGCTGAACCTGACGATCGAGACCGACGGCACCGTCACCCCGGAAGATGCGATCGCCTATGCTGCGCGCATTCTGCAGGACCAGCTGACGCTGTTCGTCCACTTCGAAGACGGTATCCCGCAGCCGCAGAGCGCCATGATCGGCGTGGCCGCGGAACCGCAGCAGGACGATGCCAACCAGCTCAACCGCTACCTTCTCAAGAAGGTGGACGAGCTGGAACTGTCGGTCCGCAGCGCCAACTGCCTGAAGAACGACAACATCATCTACATCGGCGACCTGGTCCAGAAGACCGAAGCCGAGATGCTGCGGACGCCGAACTTCGGCCGCAAGTCCCTGAACGAGATCAAGGAAGTGCTTTCCAGCATGGGCCTGCGTCTCGGCATGGACATCCCCGGCTGGCCGCCGGAAAACATCGAGGAAATGGCCAAGAAGCTCGAACAGGAGCTGCTGGGCTAAACCCGCGCACGGGGAATGGGCCGGACCCCTTAATCCGGCCCGTATCGGGCTACCTCGTACGGGCCCCCTACGAACGAAGGAATGAATTATGCGTCACGGAATTCGCCAGCGTAAGCTTCAGCGCAAGACAGGCCACCGCAAGGCCCTGTTCCGCAACATGTCGGCCGCGCTGATCAAGCACGAACAGATCCTCACCACCATGCCGAAGGCGAAGGAACTGCGTCCCTACGTCGAAAAGCTGGTCACTCTCGCCAAGAAGGGCGGACTGTCCAACCGCCGCCTGGCCGCATCGCGCCTGCTCGATCCGGCGCAGGAAAAGAAGCTCTTCGAAGTCCTGGCAGAGCGCTACAAGGATCGTGACGGCGGCTACACCCGCGTCATCAAGGCCGGCTATCGTGGCAGCGACGCCGCGCAGATGGCCGTCATCGAGTTCGTCGACCGCGACGAAGACGCCAAGGGCCAGGACAGCGGCCCGGTGATGACGGACGACGAATACGAAGACGCCTGAGGCGCTTCGCATCGCGAGATACGAAAGGGGCCGCCGGTGAAATCCGGCGGCCCCTTTTCTTTGCACGCACAGCGGTTACACGGGGACACGAAACAGCGAATGTCCGGGAGAGACCGCATGAAATTGAACCACGCCGCAGCCTGCGCCGTATCCGTCCTCGCGCTTGCCACTTCGGCCTGCGCGACCACCGGGGATTACCCCGAAGTTGCCACGGCCGAAGGTGAGATGACGGCCGAACCGGAGACCACGATGCCCGCAATCGCCTATCCCGAAACCCGCGCCGGCGACACGGTCGACACGCTGTTCGGGCAACAGGTCGCCGACCCCTACCGCTGGCTCGAAAACGATGTGCGCGTCGATGCCGAAGTCGCCGCGTGGGTCGAAGCGCAGAACGAGGTGACTGACGCCTTCCTTGAAACGCTGCCCCTGCGCGATCGGTTCAAGGACCGGATCACCGAGCTGACCGATTACGAACGCTTCGGCCTGCCGGGCGAGAAGGGCGGGCGCTATTTCTACACCCGCAACGACGGCTTGCAGAACCAGTCCGTCCTTTATGTGCGCGACGGGCTGGACGGGGAGCCGCGCGTCCTGATCGACCCGAACGAATGGTCGGACGACGATGCGACCGCGCTGGCCGGCTACACCGTCACCGAAGACGGCAGCAAGCTTGCCTATTCCATCCAGGACGGCGGCAGCGACTGGCGCACGGTCAAGGTGATGGATGTGGCCACCGGCGCGGTAGCCGACGATACGGTGGAGTGGGTCAAGTTTTCCGCGCTCGACTGGGCCAAGGACGGCAGCGGCTTTTATTACAGCCGCTTCCCGGCAACGGGCGAGGGCGAGACCTTCCAGGCGCTCAACACGAATCACCAGGTCTATTTCCACCGCCTCGGCACAGAGCAGAGCGAGGACGTGCTGGTCTTCGCCCGGCCGGACATGCCGGAGCTCAACAATATCGCCCAGGTCAGCGACGACGGTCGGTGGCTGGTGGTGACCAGTTCCAGCGGTACGGACGACCGCTATGAGGTCGCGCTGGTCGACCTCCAGCGTCCCGGGGCGGATCCGATGGTCGTCGTGCCCGGGTTTGAGAACGACTATTCATACTTCGGCAACCTCGGCAGCCGCTTCTTCTTCACTACCAACGACGGTGCGCCGCTGAAGAAGGTCGTCAGCATCGACATCGCCGCGCCCGACGCGGGCTGGACGACGGTCATCCCCGAACGCGAGGAAACGCTGCAGGGCGTCTCGCTGACCGGCGGCCACCTCATCGCAAGCTACTTGGTCGATGCGAAAAGCAAGATCGAGGTCTACACGACCGATGGCGACAAGGTGCGCGAAGTCGCCCTTCCGGGCATTGGCAGCGCCGGCGGCTTCGGCGGCGACTTCGACGATGCCGAAACGTTCTACAGCTTCTCCAGCTACAACCGCCCCTCGACCGTCTATCGCTACAATGTCGAAACCGGCGAAAGCGACGTGTGGGCCCAGCCCGAAGTCGCCTTCGATCCGGACGATTTCGTGGTCGAGCAGCGCTTCTTCACCTCTAAGGATGGCACGCGGGTGCCGATGTTCCTGGTGCGCGGCAAGGACGTGGCGGCCAGCGGCAAGGCGGTGCCGACGCTGCTTTATGGCTATGGCGGCTTCAATATCTCGCTCACGCCCGGCTTTTCGGCATCGCGCATCGCTTGGCTGGAAGCCGGCGGGGCGTATGCGGTCGCAAACATCCGCGGCGGCGGCGAATACGGCAAGGCCTGGCATGACGGCGGCCGGCTCGACAACAAGCAGAACGTCTTCGACGACTTCATCGCCGCGGGCGAATTCCTGATCGTGGAAGGCGTCACGCCGGACGACGGGCTGACCATCCAAGGCGGATCCAACGGCGGCCTGCTGGTCGGCGCGGTGACCAACCAGCGGCCCGACCTGTTCGCAGCCGGCAATGCGGCGGTCGGCGTGATGGACATGCTGCGCTTCGACCGGTTCACCGCCGGGCGTTACTGGGTCGACGATTACGGCTACCCCAATGATGCGGAGGATTTCGCCATCCTGCGCGCCTACTCGCCCTATCACAATGTCCGCAGCGGCGTGGATTACCCCGCCGTGCTGGTGACCACCGCCGATACGGACGACCGCGTCGTGCCCGGCCACAGCTTCAAGTACATCGCCGCGCTACAGGCGGCGGAGCTGGGCGAGCGGCCGCAGCTGATCCGTATCGAGACCCGCGCGGGCCACGGCAGCGGCAAGCCGACCGACAAGGCGATCGAAGAAGCGGCGGACATCCTCGCGTTTCTCGGCCACTTCTCGGGCCTCGACAGCGCGGAATAGGCTGGCACCGGCACCGTTCAGGATAAGTTCCGCTTTCCTGAACGGTGCCTGTCGCCGGAATTCAGGCTGATCTCAGTCGCGCCTTGGTAGAACGCAAATCACAGTGAGGGAGCAGCCCCGTTCCCCCAGGAGGATTTGAAAGGTTCGCCATGACGAAGATAATGCCGAAAGCCCTCATGGGAACCATCGCCGCCGGTGCGATGGCCGTGTCGGTTGCAACCCCTGCCCAGGCCCAGGACCGCATTGACGGTGACGATATCGTCGCCGGCGCGCTGGTGATTGGTGGCCTCGCAGCCATCGCCGCCATCCTCGATGACGACGGCGACCGCTACGATCGCCGCTATGACCGTCGTTACGACAGCCGTTATGATCGGCGCTATGACCGTCGTTACAACAGCCGCTACGATCGTCGCTACCGCGCAGAGCGCGTCGTTGAACAATGCGTGCGTACCGCCGAGAACGAGGCACGCCGTGCCGGATATCGCAGCGCCCGCGTGACGGAACTGCGCGATGTCGACCGTAAGCGCGGCGGCTTCAACGTGAAGGGCCGAATGGTGGTCGAGGATAGCCGCTGGGGTGGTCGCTACGACCGCTACGACCGCTATGACCGGCGCTCGCGCTACGACCGTCGCTGGGATCGCGGCCGCGATTACGACCGCGGCAGCTTCACCTGCAAGGTCCGCAACGGCCGGGTCGTCGATCTCGACTTCGACAACATCCGCGGCCTGCGCTGATCGGCGCTTAATACGCGAAATGACATGACCGATGGGCGGTTCAGGCTGGTGTCAGTCTGGGCCGCCCATTTCGTTTGCCGGACAGCGCGCGGCATCGCGCCGGGAGGATTCGATGGGTAATCGCTTACGTGTTTCCGTGACTGCAGCATGCCTTGCGGGCGCATCGCTATTCACCGCGCCGGCCATGGCGGCCGATCTCGATATCCCGAAGGCGGAAGTTGCAATGGCCGAAGCGGCAGGCGCGGTCGCTAATGAAGATTACGAGACCGTGCAGGACCACCGGCGCTACCGCTATCGCTATCGCCGCGGGCCGAGCGCTGGGGACGTGCTGACCGGGATACTGATCCTCGGCACCATCGGCGCGGTCATCGATGCGGCGGAAGACCGTTCGGACCGCGACCGGGACGAACGGTATCGCGACCGCGACTGGCGCGACCGCGATTATCGCGACGAAGATTATAGTTCTGGCGGGCGCTATGACGAGCGCAGCCGGTACGAGACTCGCGGCCTCGACCGCGCCATCGAGATGTGCGTCGATGCCGTGGAGCGCACCGCCCGCGTTGCTTCGGTCGAGGAAGCCCAGCGCTCCGGCCGGGGCTGGGAAGTCGAAGGCCGCCTCGCCCGCGGCGGCGAGTTCGAATGCGAAATCGACAACACCGGACGCATTCGCGACATCGAGATCGACCGCGATGGCGACGACGACCGCGATTGGGACGACGATCGGCGCGGTGGCTACGACCGCTATGACGGCCGCTTTGAAGATGGGGACGGGGACGACGACCGCGACTATCGCGGTGCGTCCTACGGCGGGCAGACCGAATGGCAGCTCGGCAGCGAGGGCGCGCAATACGACGAAGCGACATATGCCCGCATTCGCTCCGGGCAGGGCACGACTCAGGGCCGGACGCAGGTCGGATACGAAGGCGGTGCGCAGGCGCAGTTGCGCACGCCTGAGCTGCCGCGGATCGAACGCGCCGCGCCAGCCTGGGACCAGCCGCAGAGCACCCCGTCGGCCGACGACGGGCGCTACGACATATCCGACGTGGACGACTTCCCCGGCTGATCGCCGCGCGGTTTTTCGCGTGAGTACGCTGGCAGTTCCAGCCCCTTGGTAATCGCAAGGCTGCGCAGGATGTAGCCGGCGGAAGCGGCGATGATCCACCCGACCCAGCGCGGCATCGGCTCCACGAATTCGAACGCAACCGTCAGCGAGGCGGACAGCGCCGCCGCAGTCACATATAGTTCCGGTCGCATCAGGATCGACGGGCGGCCCGCGATCACGTCGCGGATGATGCCGCCCGCCGTGCCGGTGATGATTCCCATCAGGATCGCCGGGACCGGGGTCACGCCGTACGCCAGCGCCTTGGCCGTGCCGATGACGGCATAGGCGGTAAGGCCGGCGCCGTCGGCGAATTCCAGCAAGCGTCCCTCCCACCAGCGGTGCGGTGTGAACCACGCAATCAGCGCGACGCCGAGGCAAATTGGCGCGATCCACGGGTCGTTCACCCAGAAGGCCGGAATATCGATCATGATGTCGCGGATCGTGCCGCCCCCAACGCCGGTGACCAGCGCGAAGAAGGCCATGGTGACGAAGGTCTGGCGCTCCCGTGCCGCAATCAGCGCGCCGGACAGCGCGAAGACAGCCACGCCGAGCAGGTCCAGCGTATCGAGCAGGGGGGTGAGGATGGTTTCGGTGTCCATGGTCGGTCAGCCCGGCAATATGTTCGCAATCTTGGCCGCGATGGAGATGCAGTCACGGTCCGCCCAGCGCGGGCCGATCACTTGCATCCCGCAAGGCAGCCCATCGGTCGACCCCACCGGCATGCAGGTGGAGGGCAGGTTGGGGAAGGTGGCCAGCGCCGAATAGCCGAAGCCTGCGCCCATCGGCACGTCCGCCCCGTTGATGCGCACCGTGCGCTCGCGCATGTCGCGCTCGTCGTGCTCGAAGGCGAGGAAGGCCATCGGCGGGGCAAGCACGAAGTCGTAGCTTTCGAACAGGCGCGCCCAGGCCCTTTCGCTGCGCCACTGCGCGTCGAGCAGGTTGAACCAGTCCGTGGCCAGCGCGCGCTTGCCGTCGGCCCCCGGCTGCATCCCGCGCGACATCGCGATGCCGAGCATGCGCATGTAGTCCGCCCGTTCGGCAGACAGGTCCGGCAACAGGTCGCTGCTGCGGTCGACCTCAGCGCCGGCCGCCTCGATCGCCTGCGCTGCCGCCTCTATGGGGCCGCGCACCGCATCGTCCAGCGGGCAGTCGGGATGGTCGAGCACCAGCAGGAACCTGCGGTCAGACAGCGGTCCGGCAGTGCGTTCCAGCGGGCGCGTGGCCGTGAGGCAGATGGCAAGGTCGAGGTCGGCAGCATTGCGCGCCAGCGGCCCCGCGATGGACAAGGCGGTGTCGTGGCCGCCCGACTTCAGCATCGGGTATTCGTGGCCTTCGAGGTCGATCAGGCCCCAGCTCGTCTTCTGCCCCCACACGCCGCAGAAATGCGCGGGCACGCGCACAGAACCGCCGATATCGGTGCCGTATTCCAGCGGCACCATCCCGCTCGCCACCGCGGCCGCCGCACCGCCGGAAGACCCGCCGGGGACGCGCGACAGGTCGTGCGGGTTGTTCGTGCGGCCATACACCGGGTTCGCGCTCTGGATGTCGGCCAGCTGCGGCGGAATATTCGTCTTGCCTAGGAAGATCGCGCCTGCAGCCTTTAGCTGGCGGACGACGCGCGCGTCCGTGTCTGCAACGTTGCCCGCGAAGCGCTCCTCGCCCCACGTGGAGGGCAATCCCGCGATGCCGAAGCTTTCCTTGATCGTCATCGGCACGCCGAATAGCGGCTGGTCCTCGCCCGGCGCCGCGCCGTCGAGCGCCCTTGCCGCATCGCGCGCCCGGTCGAAATCGCGCACGACGATCGCGTTGATCGGGCCGTCAAGTCGCTCGATCCGCGCGATGGCGGCGTCCACTGCCTCGAGCGGGGATTGCTCGCCGGCACGGATGCGCCCGGCCAGTTCCAGCGCGCCGGGTTCTTCGGTCAGGGACGGGATCATGGCACTCTCCTTGACGGGCCCGAGTGCCACGCCGCGGGCGCTGGGCCAAGACGATTTCCGCCTAACGCGCGAACAGCTTGGCAGGGTCGGCCACCGCCTTGATTTCCAGCGCATTGCCGGCGGGATCGCGAAAAAACATCGTCGCCTGCTCGCCCGGCTGGCCGGCAAAGCGCACCGTTGGTTCGATGACGAACTTTGTGCCTGCGGCCGTCAGCCGGTCGGCCATCGCGCGCCATTGCGCCATTTCGAGCACCAGCCCGAAATGCGGCACGGGGACGCCGTGGCCGTCCACGTGGTTGCTGGCCGCATCGCTGCTGCGCGCCGGGGCGAGGTGGGCGACGATCTGGTGCCCGAAAAAGTCGAAATCGACCCACTCGTCCGAAGACCGCCCCTCCGCGCACCCCAGCACCCCGCCATAAAACGCCCGCGCCGCAGCGAGGTCGTCGACCGGGAAGGCAAGGTGGAACGGGGGCATGGTCACAAGCTCGCGAAATAGGCGTCTTCCGCCTCGTAGTCGAATAGATCCCACGGATAGGCAGCGAGTTGCGGAAAGGCAGAGCGCCAATCCGCCGGCGGATTGGCGACCAACCAGCGCACGGCATGCCGGCAGTCGATAAAATAGGGATCGGCTCCGCGGAAGCCGGTCGACCAGGCTTTGCTATCGCTCAGTTCGAAGGTGCCCGGAATACTCCATGGCGTCCTGCCAACGTATCGCTCGGGAAAGCCAGCTACCGGATAGTAGCCCACCTCGCGTCCCATTTCTCCCGCGATGGAGCGCACGATTTCGAGGACATCCGGACAGCCCCAATCGGCAACGTTGAAGATTCCGCCAAGCTGCTCGTCCGCAAGATGCCAGGTGACGTCCGCCATGGCGATTGCCGATGTCGTCTGGAAACGACTGGCCCCGTTGTAGGCGAGAGGAATCCGGGTGCGCCCGTCCAGAAGCCGTTTCACCATCCACCATTCGCGGGGGTGTCGGGACCAAGAGCCATGTAGGGCACAGGGTCGCAAAATCGTGACGCGATCACCGAACCGGTCGATGGCGGATTCTTCCATCCGTATTTTCCGGGTGGAGTAGGTTTGCGGTCCGGCATCGACGGTGGGAAATGTCTCCTCAATTGGCGTGAGGAATTGCGGGAAGGAGGTTTCGGTCGCTTCATCCAGCGTGCGCCCCTCCGCGTCACGGTAAACGGATGCGGAGGAGATCAGAATCAGCCTGCCGATGCGGTCGGGATCGTGGCAGGCGATGTCTGCAGCATCGAAAGCGACCGTATCTATGACGATATCGGCCGATAGGGGCGTGTCGACTGACTTATCGTAAATCCTGTTTCTTGCGCCGGGCTGGATCCAAGCGGGTGGCGAACGGGACAGGACGACGACGTCATCCGGTTTTCCGAACCTATCCTCTAACGCCGCGCCGATCTGGCCCGCGCCGATTATCGAAACGGAGCGGGTCATTACTCAGATATGGATCGGCTTGCCCTGTACCGCCATCGCCGCTTCCTTCATCGCTTCGGCGTGGGTCGGGTGGGCGTGGCAGGTGTAGGCGATGTCTTCGCTCGTGGCGCCGAATTCCATCGCGATGCCCGCTTCCGCGATCATCGTGCCGGCGACGCTGGCGATGGCCCACACGCCCAGCACGCGGTCGGTTTCCGCCTCCGCGATGACTTTCACGAAACCGTCGGGTTCATGGTTGGTCTTCGCGCGACTGTTGGCCATCATCGGGAACTTGCCGACCTTCACCGCCGCCTTGTCGCCGCCCATCTTCTCGATCGCCTGTTCGGTGGTGAGGCCGACGCCGGCGATTTCGGGGAGGGTGTAGACCACGCTGGGGATTACGTCGTGGTTCACGATGCCGGTCTGCCCGGCGATGTTTTCGGCCACCGCGATGCCCTCGTCCTCGGCCTTGTGGGCCAGCATCGGGCCGGGGATCACGTCGCCGATGGCCCACACGCCGTCTACCTTGGTGCGGAAATCGTGGTCGGTTTCGATCTGGCCGCGCTTGTTGGTTTCCAGCCCGATCGCGTCGAGGCCGAGGCCGTCGGTGTTCGGCTTGCGGCCGATGGACACCAGCACGCAGTCGGCCTCCATCGTTTCGGTCTCGCCGCCGGCTGCCGGCTCCAGCGTAAGGTGGGCCTTCTTGCCCTTGACGGTGACGCCGGTGACCTTGGTCGACAGCTTGAACTCGAAGCCCTGCTTCTTGAAGATCTTGCGGGATTCCTTGCGGATGTCGCCGTCCATGCCGGGCAGGATCTCGTCGAGGAATTCGACGCAGGTGACGTCTGCGCCCAGCCGCCGCCAAACGGAGCCGAGCTCCAGCCCGATCACACCGCCGCCGATCACGACCATCTTTTGCGGAACAGCCTTCAGCTCCAGCGCGCCGGTGCTGTCGACGACGATGCCCTTATCGTTGTCGACCTCGACGCCGGGAAGCGGCGTTACGGAGGAACCGGTGGCAATGACAATGTCCTTCGCGGTGACCGTTTCGTCACCGATCTTGACCGTGTGCGGATCCTGGAAGGTGGCGTAGCCCTTCTTCCAGTCGACCTTGTTCTTCTTGAACAGGAACTTGATGCCGCCGGTCAGGCCCTTCACCGCATCGCGGCGCTGGGCGTGCATGGCATCGAGGTTGAGCTTGGGCGTCACGTCGATGCCCATTTCTGCCATCGTGCCGTTGGCGGCCGCGTCGAAATATTCCGACGCGTGCAGCATCGCCTTGGACGGGATGCAGCCGACGTTGAGGCACGTGCCGCCCAGCGTCTCGCGCCCTTCGGCGCAGGCCGTCTTCAGCCCCAGCTGGGCCGCGCGGATCGCAGCGACGTAGCCACCCGGGCCAGCGCCGATGACGAGGACATCGTAGTCGTATTCAGCCATGATTTCTTCCTCAGAGGTCGATCAGCATCCGGGTGGGATCTTCGATCGCTTCCTTGATGATCTTGAGTGCGGTGACCGCTTCGCGCCCGTCGATCAGGCGGTGGTCGTAGGACAGGGCGATATACATCATCGGGCGGATGACGATTTCGCCGTTCACCACGACCGGGCGGTCCTCGATGCGGTGGAGGCCCAGCACGGCGCTTTGCGGCGGGTTGATGATCGGGGTCGACATCAGCGATCCGAACACGCCGCCGTTGGAGATGGTGAAGGTCCCGCCCTTCATGTCTTCCATCGTCAGCGTACCGTCGCGGGCGCGGCTGCCGAAGTCGGCGATGTCCTTCTCGATCTGCGCGAAGCCCTTCTTGTCGGCATCGCGGATGACCGGCACGACGAGGCCGTTGGGCGCGCTGACCGCCACCGAGATGTCGACGTAGTCGTGATACACGATCTCGTCGCCCTCGATGTAGGCATTCGCGGCCGGCACGTCCTTCAGCGCAAGGCACGATGCCTTGGCGAAGAAGCCCATGAAGCCGAGCTTGATGTCGTGCTTCTTGGCGAACAGGTCCTTGTACTTGCCGCGCGCTTCCATGACCGCGCTCATGTCCACGTCGTTGAACGTGGTGAGCAGGGCAGCCTCTTCCTGCGCGCCCTTGAGGCGCCGGGCGATGGTCTGGCGCATGCGCGTCATCTTCACGCGCTCTTCCTTGCGCTCGCCCGATGCGGACGGAGCGGGAGAGGAGGAGGCTGCAGGCGAGGGCGCGGGGGCGCTGGCGGTCGGTGCGGGGCTGTCACCCTTGGCCTTGGCCGCGTTGATCACGTCTTCCTTGGTCAGGCGGCCGTCCTTGCCGGTGCCCTTGATGGTGGAAGGGTCGAGCCCGTGTTCCAGCACCGCGCGGCGCACGGCGGGGGACAGGGTTTGCGAGCCTGAGCCGCCGTCCGACGCGGGCTGGGGCGCAGGTTCTTCGGCGCGTTTGTCCTGGCCTTCCTCGCGCTGCTCCGCCGCGCGTCCCGCTTCCTCGCCCTTGGCGGCGGGTGCGCCGCCCTCTGCGATCCTGGCGATGACTGCGCCGACTTCCACCGTATCGCCCACGGCGACCAGCGTTTCCTGCAGCACGCCGGCGATGGGCGAGGGGACTTCCACTGCGACCTTGTCGGTTTCGAGGCTGGCGATGGGCTCGTCCTGAGCCACCGCGTCGCCGGGCTGCTTCAGCCATTCGCCAACGGTCGCTTCGGTAACCGATTCCCCCAGCGTGGGGACTTTGACTTCGCTTGCCATGTTAAACCTTCTTCTCGGCCCGTTGGGTCTTTTGCAATTTACGCGCAGCCTCGCCGCCATCGGCAAGGCCCAAGGCGATCGTCACCAGCGCTTCCTGCTGCATCTGGTGGCGCTTGGCGTATCCGGTGGCCGGCGACGCGGCTTCCTCTCGCCCGGCGTAGGAGGGGCGCATGCCCTCCTTGCCCGCATCGCCGAGCGCCTGTTCGATCCGCTCGTTGACGAAGAACCATGCGCCGTTGTTGCGCGGTTCTTCCTGGCACCAGATCACCTGTTCGAGGTTGGTCATCCGCTTCAGCCGCACGGCGAGCGGTTCGCCGGGGAAGGGATAGAGCTGTTCGATCCGCACGATGGAGACATCGTCCAGCCCTTCCTCGTCGCGCTTCTGGATGAGGTCGTAGGCGACCTTGCCCGAACACAAGACGAGACGCTTCACCTTTTCGTCCGCGATTTCCGTGGGATCGGACAGGATGCGCATGAAGTGGCTGTCGCCGAGGAACTTCGCCTTGGGGCTCTTCGCCATCGGATGGCGCAGCAGCGACTTTGGCGTCATGATCACCATCGGCTTCCTGAACGGGCGCAGCATCTGGCGGCGCAGCACGTGGAAGTAATTCGCCGGCTCGGTGATGTTGAGCACCTGGATATTGTCGTTCGCGCACAGTTGCAGGAAGCGTTCTAGCCGGGCGGAACTGTGTTCCGGACCCTGCCCCTCGTACCCGTGCGGCAACAGCATGACGAGGCCGTTGGCCCGCAGCCATTTCACCTCGCCGCTGGCGATGAACTGGTCGATCATGATCTGCGCGCCGTTGGCGAAATCGCCGAACTGGGCTTCCCACATCACCAGCGTCTTGGGATCGGCGAGGGCGAAGCCGTATTCGAAGCCGAGCACGCCGTATTCAGACAGGATGCTGTCATAGACTTCGAATTTGCCGTGGGGGAGGGTGGCGAGGGGAATGTATTTCTCCTCGGTATCCTGGTCTACCCAGATGGCATGACGCTGGCTGAAAGTGCCGCGGCCGCTGTCCTGGCCGGACAGGCGCACGCCGAAGCCTTCGGTCACGAGGCTGCCGAAAGCGAGCGCTTCGGCGGTCGCCCAGTCGAAGCCTTCGCCGGAAGAGAACATCTCCGCCTTGGCTTTCAGCACGCGGCCCAGCGTCTTGTGGATGTTCACGTCGTCCGGGACGGTGGTCAGTGTCTTGCCGAGGCTATCGAACAGCTTTTCGCCCAGCGCGGTTTCCACGTTGCGGCGCGCGGTTTCCGGATCGGCGGGCTTGTGCAGCCCGCTCCACCGGCCGGCGAACCATTCGACGTCGCTCGGCTCGTAATCCTTGGCCGCTTCGAACTCGCTGGAAAGCTGGTCGTCGAATTCCTGCCGCAACGCGGGCGCGTCACCCTTCGCGATCACACCCTCGTCGATCAGGCGGTCGGCATACAGCTCGCTGATCCGCGGGTGCTTGCGGATGGCGTCGTACATCAGCGGCTGGGTGAAGCTCGGCTCGTCGCCTTCGTTGTGGCCGAAGCGGCGATAGCACCACATGTCGATCACGATGTCGCGCTTGAAGGTCTGGCGATATTCGATCGCCAGCTTGCAAGCGAAGGTCACGGCTTCGGGATCGTCCCCGTTGACGTGCAGGATCGGCGCCTGGACGCCCTTGGCCACATCGCTGGGATAGGGGCTGGACCGGGCGAATTTCGGGCTGGTGGTGAAGCCGATCTGATTGTTGATGATGAAGTGGATGCAGCCGCCGGTGGAATAGCCGCGCACGCCCGACAGGCCGAAACATTCCCACACCACGCCCTGCCCGGCAAAGGCCGCGTCGCCGTGGATCAGGACCGGCAACACCTTTTCATGCTTTTCCAGGTCATCATGCATCGCCTGCTGCGCGCGCGTCTTACCGAGCACGACGGGGTCGACCGCTTCGAGGTGGCTGGGGTTGGGGACCAGGCTCATATGCACCTTGATCCCGTCGAATTCGCGGTCCGTGCTGGTGCCGAGGTGATACTTCACGTCGCCCGATCCGCCGACCTCGTCGGGGTTGGCGCTGCCGCCCTGGAATTCGTGGAAGATGACCTTGTAAGGCTTGGCCATCACGTTCGCGAGCACGTTCAGCCGGCCGCGGTGGGCCATACCGTAGATGATCTCGCGCACGCCGTCGGCGCCGCCGTACTTGATGACCGCTTCCAGTGCGGGGATCATGGATTCGCCGCCGTCGAGGCCGAAGCGCTTGGTACCGACGTATTTCTTGCCGAGGAATTTCTCGAATTCCTCGCCCCGGATCACCGCCTGCAGGATCGCCTTCTTGCCTTCGGGCGTAAACTGGATCGTCTCTTCCGGCGTTTCGAACAGTTCCTGCAGGAAGCGGCGTTCCTTGACGTCCGCGATGTGCATGTATTCGAGGCCGACATTGCCGCAATAGGTCTGGCGCAGCGCGGCATGAAGCTCGCCGATCGTCACCCAGCCGAAACCGAAGACGCCGCCGATGTAGACCTCGAGGTCCTCCTCGCCTTCGAAGCCGTGGCATTCCAGCGTCAGGTCTTCCGGCACTTCGCGGTGCGAGAGGCCCAGCGGGTCGAGATTGGCGGCAAGGTGCCCGCGCACGCGGAACGAACGCACCAGCATCATCGCGCGATTGGAATCGTCGGCGGCCTTTTCCAGCGCCTTGTCGTCCACCGGCTTGCCGGCCTTGGCGTGCGCTTCCTTCAGCGCCAGCTTCATCGCCGTGGGGTCGAGCGCCTGGGTAAGGTCGTCCTCCGCGTCGATATCGGTCAGCGGCCAACGCGCGTTCTCCCACGAAGGGCCGGGCTGCGGCCCCTCCTGGTCGCCCATCGCGGGGAGGAATTCGTGTGTTTCGTTACCCATTTCGGTCACCTCTCGCGCATTCAATGCGCAAAGCGGCACCGCGCTCCCGGGGAGGAAACGCGCGGTGCGTGGCGGTCAGGCCATTTCCTTCAGCATTGCGTCGAGCGTGGTGCCGAGTTCGCTGGGGCTGGGGGAGACGCGGATGCCCGCATCTTCCATCGCCGCGATCTTGTCTTCCGCGCCGCCCTTGCCGCCGCTCACGATGGCGCCGGCATGGCCCATGCGGCGGCCCGGAGGGGCGGTGCGGCCGGCGATGAAGCCCACGGTCGGCTTGCTGCGGCCCTTGCCAGCTTCCTGCTTCAGGAATTCCGCCGCTTCCTCTTCCGCGCTGCCGCCGATCTCGCCGATCATGATCATCGACTTGGTTTCCGGGTCGTCGAGGAACAGGTCGAGCACGTCGATGAAGTTGGTACCGTTGACAGGGTCGCCGCCAATGCCGACCGCGGTCGTCTGGCCGAGGCCGACCATCGTGGTCTGGTGGACGGCTTCGTAGGTGAGCGTGCCGGAGCGGCTGACCACGCCGACGCTGCCCTTCTTGAATATCTTGCCCGGCATGATGCCGATCTTGCATTCTTCCGGCGTCAGCACGCCGGGGCAGTTCGGCCCGATGAGGCGCGACTTCGAACCTTCCAGCGCGGCCTTGGCGCGCACCATGTCGAGCACCGGGATGCCTTCGGTGATGCAGATGATCAGCTCGATCTCGGCATCGATCGCCTCGCAGATAGCGTCGGCGGCGAAGGGCGGCGGCACGTAGATGCACGACGCGGTCGCGCCCGTTGCGGCCTTCGCCTCGCGAACCGTGTCGAACTGCGGCAGGCCGATGTGCTCGGTGCCGCCTTTGCCCGGCGTGACACCCGCAACCATCTGCGTCCCGTAATCGAGCGCCTGCTGCGTGTGGAAAGTGCCGGTGTTGCCGGTCATCCCTTGGGTGATGACTTTGGTGTTCTTGTCTACGAGGATGGACATGGTGACCTCTTTATTTGGAACCTAATGGTGCGCGATTGCGACGGTAGCGACCAATCGCAGCCGCGATAAGCGATCCCAGCACGACTGCGGCTGCGAGCGCGGGTAATATGAAAGCATAGAAAGCCCAGGTGGCCCGGCCGTCGTATTGCACCTCCGCTAGAACAACACCGCACACACAGAGGCATGCTAAAGCGGCGAGCCAGTAGGATCTTTGTGCGCGAGCAGCGCACACGAGTGCCGTCAGCGCTGCGGCGAAAATGCCGAAGGCGGCCAGCCACGCGAGCATGTCGGCGGCAAAGCTCATTTACCGAAGGCTCTCATCCAGCCCCTTGCACGCTTCCAGCAATTCTTCGACCGCGTCGGTCGAGACCTTGAGGTTGCTCTTCTCCTCTTCCGACAGTTCGATTTCGATCACCTCTTCGGTGCCGCCCGCGCCGATCATGGTGGGGACGCCCACGTACAGCCCGTCGAGGCCGTACTTGCCTTCGACATAGCTTGCACACGGCAGGATGCGCTTGCTGTCGCCCAGGTAGGCTTCGGCCATCGCGATGGCGCTGGTGGCCGGGGCATAATAGGCCGAGCCGTTGCCCAGCAGGCCGACGATCTCTCCGCCGCCCTTGCGGGTGCGGTCGACGATTTCATCGATGCGGCTTTCGCTCACGCCCCTGATCTTGGCGAAATCGTTCACCGGAATGCCGTTGATCGTGGTGTAGCTGGTGACGGGGACCATGGTGTCGCCGTGGCCGCCGAGGACGAAGGCGTTCACGTCCTTCACGGACACGTCGAATTCCCATGCGAGGAAGGTGGCGAAGCGCGCGCTGTCGAGCACGCCGGCCATGCCGACCACCTTGTTGTGCGGCAGGCCGCTGAATTCGCGCAGCGCCCAAACCATCGCGTCGAGCGGGTTGGTGATGCAGATCACGAATGCGTCGGGGCAGTTGTTCTTGATGCCTTCGCCGACGGCCTTCATCACTTTCAGGTTGATGCCGAGCAGGTCGTCGCGGCTCATGCCGGGCTTGCGCGGCACGCCGGCGGTCACGATCACCACGTCGGCGCCGGCGATGTCGGCGTAGTCGTTCGTGCCGGTGATCTTCGCGTCGAAGCCTTCGATCGGGCCGCACTGCGACAGGTCGAGTGCCTTGCCCTGCGGCATGCCTTCGGCGATGTCGAAGAGGACAATGTCGCCCATTTCCTTCTTCGCGGCGAGGTGGGCGAGGGTGCCACCGATCATGCCGGAACCGATGAGAGCGATCTTCTTGCGTCCAGCGTTCTGGGCCATATGCGGTCAATTCCCTTCGCGGGCGCTTTCGTCGTCCGGGCCGCGCCCCGCGCTCCGCGAAGCAAGACGCGCCCGATTGAGGCTCGGTAGGGCACCTAGGCCCGCGCGCGCGAGTTTGCAACCGACTGCGCGGACTATCTTTGCAAACAGTTCGCAATAGCAATAAGTGGCTGCACGCGCGCGCTTACCCACCCGACGCGCAGGCGCCGATCTGGTTCCTCAAACGGGGGAGAGGCGGCCTAGCTGCCGGTGGCCGTAGCGGCAGCGGTCTCGCCATGCTCGTTGCTGAGCAGGATTGCGGCGAGGTAATCGGGCACGGCGCGGCTGAAATAGTAACCCTGGCCCAGCGTGCAGCCCGCATTCTTGACGGCCTGCACCTGCTCGACCGTTTCGAGGCCCTCGGCCACGATGTCCATCTCCAGCTGGTTGCCCATTTCGGCAACCGCGCGGATGATCGCCTCGCTCTTGCGGCCTACGTCCTTGCCGGACACGAAGCTGCGGTCGACCTTGATCTTCTTGAACGGAAACTTGTCGATATAGGCGAGCGAGGAATAGCCCGTGCCGAAATCGTCGAGGGCGAAGCGCACGCCGTGGCCGCTCAGTTCCTCGATGAAGCGGGCGGTATTCTCGCTGTCTTCCAGGAACAGGCTTTCGGTCACTTCCAGCTCCAGCCGCGTCGGGTCGAGCCGGGCCTCGCGCAGGGCGGCGAGGATGCCGAGCGCGGCGCCGGGCGCGCGGATCTGGATCGGCGAGAGGTTGACGGCGATCGTCACGTCCTCGGGCCACTGGGCGCAGGCCTTGGCCGCCTGCTGGGTGATCCAGTTGCCCAGCGTGATGATGAGGCCGGTGTCTTCGGCCACGGGGATGAATTCGTCCGGGCGCATCTCGCCGCGTTCCGGGTGGAACCAGCGCACCAGCGCCTCGAAGGTGCGGATGCGGCCGGTTTCGAGGTCCACGATCGGCTGGAAGAAAATCGACAGTTCGTCGCGCTGGATGGCGTGGCGCAGTTCGGCCTCGATTTCCTTGCGGCGGACGAGGTCGCGGGTCATCGACCCATCGAAGAAGGTGGCGCGGTTGCGGCCGTTGATCTTGGCATCGTAGAGCGCCAGGTCCGCGCTCTGCATCAGTGTGTCGAAATCGCTGCCGTCGTCGGGCATCAGGGCGATGCCCATCGATGCGCCCAGTTCCAGTCGGTCCGCGTCGATGCGGATGGGGCGATTGATCGCGGCGAGGATGGCCTGAGCCACGTCTTCGCTTTCCTTGCGACTGCCGACTTCGGTCACGACGATGAACTCATCCCCGCCGAACCGGGCGATGGTGGTGTCGTCCAGCTCCAGCGCCTGCAGGCGGCGGGCGATTTCGGTCAGCACGCGGTCGCCGACCGGGTGGCCCAGCGTGTCGTTCACTTCCTTGAACCGGTCGAGGTCCATCCAGAACAGCGCCAGCTTCCGGTCGCTGCCGACGACCATCAGCCGCTCCACCATCTGGTGGTTGAGTCCGGCGCGGTTGGCGAGGCCGGTGACCACGTCGGTGCGCGCCAGCTGCTGCATCTTGTCGGCCAGCTTCTGGCTGGTTTCCGCCGTCGAGATGGAGCGGCGCAGCACCTGGAACACGTTGAGCGTGATCTCGACCATCGCCGGCAGCAGCATCAGCATGCCGAAGCCGAGCATGGCGAGCGCCAGGTTGCCAGACAGGAAACAGGCGAGGATCGGCGGGATCAGGCAGAGGAACAACTGGCCCAGCGCAATGACCGGCCGCCCGGCGTTGCGCGCCGAAATACCGACGCCGTAACCGATCGCATTGCCGAGCAGGAGCATTTGCACGGCGGGATCGATCTTCGCCCAGATGGCGAAGGCGGACATTAGCCCGGCGAGGGCTGAATAGGTGAAGGCCCCCGTTTCGTAGACGATTTCCAGCACGCGCGCGTTGCGACGGTGGCCGGGGCGGCGGAGGTAAAGCGCGGCGACCACGCGGCCGATGGCGACGATGCTGAGGAGGATAGCTCCGGCGACGAGGAAGGCGTTGCGGCTGACATAGGCGGCCGCGCCGTTGGTTATGATTCCGCAGACGGCCCCGATGGCCATGCTCGACGGCTGGCCGTACAGCGTCTTGACGAGCGTCTGCCGCACGCGTTCATCGATCGCGTCCTTGCTCGACAAGCCTCTGACAAGATTACGTAAACCGCTGATGTGCCCAGCCTTCGCTCTTTGCTCCTGTGACGGGCATAGGGCGATGACGTCATTTTTTGGTTAACACCCGTTCACGAGGTTTTCGCGGGGCCTTCGTCCCGCAGACCAAGTGCCCGGTATTCAGGCGTCGGCGGCCTCCGCGCCGTCGATGCCGGCGGCGCAATCGCGTGCCATGCGGCGGTCGAGCTGGCGACAGATGCCAAGCCACCAGTCGTACGCCTCGCGGTCGCCGGCGAAGAATGCCTCCTCCGCGCGCCCCTTGGCATGGCGCGCTGCGGCGATTCCGTGCTGCGCGAAATGGCGCAATGCCTCGTAGACGAGCTTGTCGTTCCGGTCCGCCGAAGGGTTGTCGTTGGCGGGGCGGGACAGGCGCACCGCACATACGCGGCGGACCACCGGGTGGGTGGAGGCGGCAGTGGTGGCGGCGGCGAAACGGATGGTCATGGGACGGGTGCGATCCTGGTCAATCGGGCGCTTCGCCACAGTGGCTGCGCCCGGGTATGAAGATGCCCTAGGCGCAGCCCTGCTAAGGCTTTGTGTGACGCTATGGTTATGAAAGTGTCACTGCGCGGTTTTCGCTCCGCGCGAAGAATAGCGCGGCAGTCAGTCGCCCGATTTCGGACGGTCGAGCCACTGGCCGGAATTGGCGTATTCCGGCTTCACCTCGCCCGAGCCGGGCAGCTTGTCGGCGCGGAACAGCGCATCGCCGCCGCGTTCCTCCACCGCGCGCGAGTATTGCGGCGGCGGCGTATTGGCGACGGCGCGGCCTGCAGCGCCCGCGCCGGTTGCGGGGGGAGTGGACGCGCCCGGCCCTGCGGCGGGTTTCGCCGAGTCCGCGCTCTCGTAAGCCTTGGCGATGGCCAGCGGATCGGTCGTCAGGCTGTCGTCGATGGAAGCGCGGGCGCGGGGCGATGCGGAAGGCTCGTACCCCGCATAGGCGAAGCGGAAGGCGCCCGGCTGGCCCGCGCCGCCCTTGAAGGCGTAGAATCGGTGCGCGCCGATGGTGCCGAGGTGGTGCAAGCTGGGCGCCCAGTAGGGATAGATCGCGGTCGTGTGGTAATGGGTCGCAAGGCCGACGGGGCGGTAGACTGCGCCGGCCAGCGCGGAGCGGGCGACCGCCTGCGCACGGGCCCAGAACACGCGCGACGGGGTGCGCCGCAAGCTGCCGTCGCAGGTGAAGCTGAACTGGCACCCGGTGCGCCGCTCGCTGCCCTGGAAGACCACGCCGCACACGCTGTTGGGATAGGACCGGTGCGCCACGCGGTTGAGCACCACCTGCGCCACCGCGCGCTGGCCCGCATCGGCCTCGCTCGCGGCTTCGTAATAGATCGCCATCGTCATGCACTTGAGCGCGCGGGCCGAGGTATCGCCGCCGCCGAGCGCGACGAGCGGTGCAGCCACGGCGCCCACGCCGGGGATCTCGCTCGTCTCGGTTTCCACCAGCACGCCTTCGGCATTGGCGGTGGAGGCGACTTGCGTGAAATCCGCATCGGACGGCGCGACGTAGCCTTCGTCCTCGAGGTAATAGAACGCCGAACCGGGGAAATTCTCGCCCGCCGTTTCGAACGGCATCGGAGCGATTTCCGCCGGTACGTCCCTGGCCGCGTTCCACTCCCGCTCGGCCGCCATGGCGGGCAGGGCGAGCGCCGCGGCAAGCAGCGCGATCCGCCGTCCGCGCATCGGCTTGTCCGCCTTCTGCGCCGCCCGCGCTTCCTTGCGCTGCCGGCGCGCGGTCGCCAGCCGTGCGGACATCGCGGGTGTCATGGCAAGGGTGGGGACGGAATGGATCAAGCGGGCTCCGGTTGCGGCGTGGGGCGCGCCTCGGCGCGTAGCGTGCGCAGCCGGGTTTCGCAGCCGCCCCGCATCGCCCGTCCCTTAACGGCACGCCGCCCAGCAAATCGTTAACGCGCGGGTAGGAGCGGTCAGGCGTCGCTGGGCCTTGCCTCGCCGCGGCGGCGGGCGTAGGGGCGCGGGCAGCGTTACAGGTCAAGGGAAGTGAGGCGAGAAACCTCCGCTGCCCCCGCAACTGTGACCGGATGGATCGCCGCCACGATGCCACTGCGACAAGCGGGAAGGCGGCGGCGATCGACGATCCGGTCGAGCCAGGAGACCTGCCTGCAACGCGTCGTTCGGCTGCGGGCGGGGTGTACCGACAGCGAAGGGAACCGCGCGCGTAAATTGGCGCTGCGGCGATCTTTCATGAGCGGCAGGTGTGTCGTGATTGAAAGGGAAGAACCTTGCGTAAATACCTGTTTTTGTTCGGCGCTGCGGCGCTTGTCCCCGGCGTGGCCCACGCGCAGGAGCGCGACCGCGAAGTCGAGTTCTGCTATCCCCCCGGTCCCGATGGCGTCCAGTTGCTTGCCGGCTGCGCGTACGAAAACCTGATCGTTGTTCCGGGGAACTTGCCCGATGAGACGGGCCGCGGCGTCACCGTCCTCGACCGCGAGGCTATCGAGCAGGTGCAGGGCGCCGACATCGTCCGCGTGCTTGAGCGCGCCCCTGCCACCACTTTCAGCCGCAACGGGGGACCCGGCAGCTTCACCGGGGTGCGCGTGCGCGGGGCGGAGGCGGAGCAGCTGCTGGTGCTGGTCGACGGCATCCGCGCCGCCGATACCGCCAGCCCGGGCGGGGGCTTCGATTTCGGCAACCTGCTGTCCGGCAATCTCGAGCGGATCGAGCTGCTTCGCGGATCCAACTCGACGATCTGGGGCAGCGATGCGATTGCCGGCGTCCTTGCCGCACGGAGCGTGGGGGGCGATTTCACGCGCATGAGCGCCGAAGTCGGCAGCCGCGAAAGCCTGTACGTCACCGGATCGGCGGGCTTCGATGCCGGGCCATACCGCGCCGCGCTCTATTCGGGCCTTGCGCGCAGCGAAAGCTTCTCCTCCGCCGCAACGGGCACCGAGGCCGACGGGTTCGATCAGGTGACCGCCGGCGCAAACGCCTCGCTCGATCTTACCCGTAATTTAAGCGCCATAGGCTCGGTCCGCTACAGCCGCGGCGAACTGGAGATCGACGGTTTCCCGGCGCCCGACTTCACGCTGGCGGACACGGACGAGACGCAGGAAACGCGGCAGGTCTTCGCCCGCGCCGGGCTGGTCTATGACGACGACCGCCTGCGGATCGTGCCGAGCTACCAGGTCGCCGATACAGAGCGCGCCAATTTCGATCCCGCTTTCGGCACCGATCCGACATACACCACCGACGGCACCAGCGAGCGCGCCGAACTGCGCGGGCGCTGGGGAGCGACCGATGCGATGACACTTCATTTCGGCGGCGAACTGGAATGGCGGCGCTTCTCCACTCTGTTCGACGACGAGCAGCGTGACGATACGCGCGCCGCCTATATCCAAGCGGAATACCGCGCCTCCGGTTTCGAACTGGCCGCCGGCGCGCGCGTGGACGATCACAGCGTCTTCGGGAGCGAAGTCAGTTTCGGCGGGGACCTGACCTACGCAATCAGGAGAGGGCTGCGGTTGCGGGCCTCTTTCGGCGAAGGGTTCAAGACGCCGACGCTGTTCCAGCTGTTCAGCGATTTCGGCAATCGTGCGCTGCAGCCGGAGCGCAGCCGCAGCTACGACGCGGGAATCGTCTTCTCCGACCTCGGGACGGTCGATCTCGGCCTCACCGTCTTCCGCCGCGACACCGAGAACCAGATCGAATTCGCGAGCTGCTTCGGCTCCAGCGACCCGATCTGCACCGACCGGCCGTTCGGCACCTACGACAACATCGGCGTGGCGCGGGCGCAGGGGATCGAACTGGAGGCATCCTACGAGCCGGTCGAGGGGCTGCGCCTGCAAGGCGTCTATGCCTATATCGATACCGAAAACCGCACGCCCGGCGCGGCGAATGCGGGCAATGTCCTTGCCCGCCGGCCGCAGCATGCCGCGACCTTGGTGGCGGATTACCGCCTGCCGTTCGGGCTGGAGCTGGGCGCGGACTGGCGCATTGTGAGCGAAAGCTTCGACGATGCGGCCAATGCGGTGCCGCTGGCAGGCTATGACATCGTCACCCTGCGCGCCGCGATGCCGCTGTATGAGGGCGTCGATCTGTTCGGCCGGGTCGAGAACGTGTTCGATACCGACTACCAGACCGCCGCCGGCTACAATTCGACCCCGCGCGGCGTGTTCGTGGGCATCCGGGGAGAGCTTTGAAGCGGCTCGCCGCCCTCGGCCTGCTGGCGCTCGCGGCGTGCGGGCGGGGCGAGGCTGCGGACGATGGCGAGGCGCTGCGCATCGTCAGCCTCAATCCCTGCACCGATGCGATCCTTGCCGAAATCGCGCCCCAAACACTCGTCGCCGTCTCGCACTACAGCCTCGATCCGCGCGCCTCGTCGATGGACGTCGCCGACGCGCGGCGGTTCGGCGCGACATCGGGCACGGTGGAGGAAATCCTCGCGCTGGAGCCGGATATCGTCGTCGCCTCGACCTTCATCGCGCCCTCCACGGCGGGTGCGCTGGAGCGGCTGGGCATCCGGGTCGAGCGGGTCGGAATTGCTTCGACGGCAGAGGAAAGCGCCGCGCAAGTCCGCGATCTGGCACGGCTGGCAGGGGCTATGGAGCAGGGCGAGAGACTGGCCGCGCGGATGCTGGAGCATGAGGGTGCCACCGGCAATCGCCCCACCGCGCTGCTGTGGCAACAGGGCGGTATCGTGGCCGGCGGGCAGTCGCTCGTCGCGGAGCAGCTGGAGCGCGCCGGTTTTGCCAACCATGCGGCGATGCGCGGTCTGGGGCAGGGCGCTTACCTCCCGATAGAGCGCGTGCTGGCCGATCCGCCCGACGTGATCATTGCCGCAGGCGGGGAGCGGGCGCTAAACCACCCTGCGCTGAAAGCGCTGCCCGATGTTCATTACGCCTCGCTCGACCCCGCGCTGCTCTATTGCGGCGGGCCCACGGTGCCGCGGCTGGCAGCACGGCTGGCCGCGATCCGGGCAGAGCTGCCGTGAGCCGAGCCAACCTCGTGCTGCTGGCCCTGCTGGCCATTGCCCTGCCGCTGTCGCTGCTTGCCGGGCGGGTCTGGATCGACCCGGCGACAACGCCCAACGCAGCCGTCATCCTGATGGAGCTGCGCCTGCCGCGCGGCCTCCTCGCCATCGTGGTCGGAGCTGGGCTGGGCGCGGCAGGCGCGGCGATGCAGGGATATTTGCGCAACCCGCTTGCCGATCCCGGCCTGTTCGGCATCGCGCCGGGCGCTGCCCTTGGCGCGGTGGCGAGCTTCTGGTTCGGTTATGCAGCAAGCGGCTGGCTGCTGCCGATATTCGCGCTGGCGGGCGCGGGCGGAGCCATGGCGCTGCTCGCCCTGATCGCGGGGCGCACCGGCGGCATCGCGCTGTTCACGCTTGCCGGGCTGATGATCGCGAGCCTCGCGGGGGCGCTCACCAGCCTTGCCATCAGCCTTGCCCCCAACGCCTTTGCGATGAGCGAGATCGTGACCTGGCTGATGGGCGCGCTGACCGACCGGGGGTGGGACGACGTGTGGCTCGCCGCGCCGCTGGTCGCGCTGGGCATCGCCTTCCTCGCTCTGGCGGGGCGAAGCCTCGACGCGCTCACGCTGGGAGATGCGGCTGCGCGCAGCCTCGGCACGCAGCCGGGCCGCTTGCTCGCGCTGCTGGTGCTCGGCGTAGGTCTCACCGTGGGGGCGGGCGTGGCGGTGGCGGGGATCATCGGCTTCGTCGGGCTGATCGTGCCGCACCTAGTGCGCCCGCTGACCGATCGCCGCCCCTCGCAACTGATCCTGCCGAGCGCGCTCGCGGGCGCGTTGCTGGTACTTGTGGCGGACAGCATCTGCCGCGTGCTGCCGCTGGTGACCGAACTGCGCCTCGGCATCGCGCTCAGCCTGATCGGCGCGCCGTTCTTCCTCGGCCTGCTGCTGCGGATGAGGAGGGGGCTGGCGTGACGCTGGGTACGACGGACCTTACGATAGGGCAGCGCCTCCGCGATGTCTCCGCCATGGTGGAGCCGGGCCGGATCACCGCGATTTGCGGGCCCAACGGCGCGGGCAAGTCCACGCTGCTGTCTGCATTGGCCGGACTGCTGGCGCCTGACAGCGGGACGGTGTCGCTGGACGGCGAAAGCCTCGCCGCCCTCCACCCGCGCGAGCGGGCGAAGCGGATCGGCTACCTGCCGCAAGATGGCGAGGTCGCCTGGGACGTCGCAGTGAAAAGCCTCGTCGCGCTGGGGCGGCTGCCGCACCGCGATCCCCAGAGCGACCGGGGAGAAACTGCCATCGCCCGCGCCATCGGCGCGCTCGACCTCGAAGCTTTCGCGGACCGGCCCGTCACCAAGCTGTCGGGCGGAGAAAAGGCGCGGGTGCTGCTCGCCCGGGTGCTGGCGGGGGAGCCCGACTGGATCCTCGCCGACGAACCGCTCGCCGCGCTCGACCTTGCCCACCAGCTGACCTTGCTCCGCCACCTGAAGGCAGAGGCCGACAGCGGCGCAGGCGTGGTGATCGTCCTCCACGATCTCGCGCTGGCGATGAACCACGCCGACCGCGTGCTGATGCTGGACGCAGGCCGCCTCGTCGCCGATGGACCTCCCGGCGACGCCCTGTCCGCCGAAACGATCCGGCAGGTCTGGCAAGTGCCTGCGCGCTGGATCGGCGATCCGGGCGCGCGGGCGCTGGTGGTCAGTCCACCCGACGAAGGGTGAAGTTGTTCTCGCCTGCGGTCATCAGCATCTGCCCGCCGGCGAGCTTTTCGAAACGGGGCGAGGCGCGCATGGCGTCCAGCATACGCGCTTCCCCGTCCACCCATTCGCCGCGCTCGGAAAATTCGGGACAGGTCGGCTCGGGTGAAGGAGTGCTGGTGGCGATGGCCGCATCGTCGAAGCTGACGGCGACGGTGTAACCGGGACACGGCGAGAAGCTCAGCGCATCCGCGCCGATGGTCAGGATGGCGCCTTCGTCGATTGCGAAGCCGCGCATGCCCCGCTCGTTGACGATGGCCGTCTGGATCGGATGCCAGCGCCCGGCCAGCTGCTCGATCGTCGGCACGAAGGCGAGGCGGCGCTGCTCGGGGCGTTCCAGGACCAGCTCCTTGCCAGCCTTCGACAGCACCAGCTGACCATCTTCGCCGCGCGAAACTTTCGCGCCGTTCTTCATGAAGAGGAAGAACTCGGTCTCCAGCTCGTCGAGGTTCTCGCAATACATCGCGGTGGATTCGATTGATTGGTCGTCCGGCCCCCGAAGCGTGCCGTCCGGACCCAAGGTCGTTTCGCTGCCCGACCAGTTGCAGCCGAGCCGGTAGCCGGTCCCTTCCGGTCCGAAGGTGACGAAAGCCGTGCGGGACGCGCTTTCGCCGATGCGGAATTCCGGCTGCCAGTCGCCGAAGCGGACCACGTCCCATTCGCCCGCGATGTCTTCGGCGCTCAGCGTGGCGTTGTCATCGGCGGGCTGTCCGTTGCCGCATGCGGCCAGCAGCACGAAGGGCGAGAGAACAGCAAGCAGGCGGGGCGTCATGACGTGGCGAAGTCCGTAGTATTCAACTTCGCGCCGCCATGCGCCCCGCCGCTTGTCGGGAATCTCAACCGCCCGTTTCGTCGGACCCGTCGGCTTCCGCATCCGCGCTGGACCCGTCGAGGCCCTTGGCGGACAGCAGCGCGTCGATCTTAGGATCGCGGCCGCGGAAGTCGCGGTACATCTGGAACAGTTCTTTCGTCCCGCCCTGGCTCAGCACCGTGGCGCGGTAGTGGTCGCCGTTTGCGCGAGTGAGGCCGCCATTCTCGCGGAACCACTGGCGGCTGTCGTGGTCCAGCATTCCGGTCCACAGATAGGCGTAGTAGCCAGCCGAATAGCCGCCGGCGAAGATGTGCCGGAAATAGCTGGAGCGATAGCGCGGCGGGACGAGGTCGGTCTCGAGGCCGAGCTCTGCCAACGCCTGCGCCTCGTAGGCATCGACTTCGGCCGGCGTGTCGATTGCGGCGGCCTCGGCTGCCGAGAGCGAATGCCATTTCATGTCGAGCAGGGCGGCGGTCACGGTTTCCCCGTAGCTGTAGCCCTGGTTGAACTTGCTCGCCGCCTCGATCTTGTCGATCAGGTCCTGCGGGATCGTCTCGCCCGTCTGGTAGTGCTTGGCGTAGTTCTGCAGCACTTCGGGCCAGGTCGCCCACATCTCGTGCACCTGGCTGGGATATTCCACGAAATCGCGTGCCACCGCCGTGCCGGACAGGCTGGCATAGCGCTGGTTGGCGAACAGGCCGTGTACCGCGTGGCCGAATTCGTGGAACATGGTGATGACGTTGTCGAAGGATGCCAGTGCGGGTTCGCCATCGGCCGGCGGGGCGATGTTGAGCACGTTGTAGATGACCGGCTTGGTGCCTGCCATTTTCGACTGTTCGACGAAGTTGCTCATCCACGCACCGCCGCGCTTGTTGTCGCGCTGGAACGGGTCGAAGTAGAACAGGCCGAGCTCGCTGCCGTCGGCATCGTACACGGTATAGACGCTCACCGTGGGGTGGTAGACCGGGATATCGCTGCGCTTCTTGAAGGTGATGCCGTAGAGCTTTTCGGCCATGAAGAAGACGCCGTCTTCCAGCACGCGATCGACTTCGAAATAGGGCTTCACCGCCTCTTCATCGAGGTCGTAGCGTTCCTTGCGGACCATTTCGGCGTAATAGTCCCAGTCCCACGGGCGGACGGTGAAGTCGCCGCCGTCGGCGCGGATGGCCTGGTTCAGCACGCCCGCCTCGCGCCGCTGCGTGGCGGCGAGGGCAGGGGTCAGCTGGCCCATGAAATCGAGCGCGGTCTGCGGCTCCTTCGCCATGTTGTCGTACATCTGGTAGCTCGCCCAGTTGGGCAGGCCGAAGATCTCCGCCTTGCGCGCCCGCAGCGCCGCCTGCTCCGCCAGGTTTGCACGCGTGTCGGTGCTGCCGCCGCGGTCGGTCCGGCGATAGGAGTTGGTGAACAGCTGCTGGCGCGTGGCGCGCACGTCCAGCGCCGGCATGGACGGCTGCTGCGTGGTGTTCTGCAGCGGGATGACATAGCCCGAAACGCCGCGATCGCGCGCTGCGGCGCGGGCGCTCTCGATCTCTCCGGCGGACAGGCCGGCTAGGGCGGAGGCGTCGGCCACCACCAGCGCCTGGTCCTTGGTCGCCTGCGTCAGCTTCTGGCTGAAGTCGGTGCTGAGTTCGGACAGGCGGGTGTTGATCTGCTTGATTTCCGCCTTCTGCCCTTCGTCCAGCAGCGCGCCGGCGTGGACCATCTGTTCGTAGGTTTCTTCCAGCAGCACCGCGTCTTCGGGCGTCATGCTCATCGCGGCGCGGTTGTCATAGACCGCCTTCACCCGCGCGAATAGCACGGGGTCGAGGCTGATGTCGCCGTAATGCGCGGCCAGCTTCGGGCTGATCTCCGCATCGATGGCATCGAGCGTATCGTTGGTGTTGGCCCCCACGACGGCATAGAACACGCCGAGCACGCGGTTCAGCATCTGGCCGCTTTCTTCCAGCGCCACGATGGTGTTGGCAAAGCTGGGCGCGGCGGGGTTGGCCTTGATCGCTTCGATCTCCGCCTTGTGGATGGCGAGGCCCTGTTCGATCGCGGGCTTGTAGTCGCTGTCGCGGATCTTGCTGAAATCGGGAGCGTGGAACGGCAGTTCGCTGGGCTGCGCGAAGATGCCGGTGCCTTCGGGAATGGCGGTGGCCATCACCGGGTCGCCAGTGGCTTCAAGCGGCTCGGTCATGGCGGCGCATCCGGCAAGAAGGGAGGTCGCGGCGATGCCCGCAAGCAGGTGGGATTTCATGGAGTTCCTTTCGGGAGACAATCTCGATCATCGGCGGCGGTTGAACCGCACATTCGTTGCATTTGCAACCGTCATGGCACCTGCCGCGTTAGGCTGGCATGAACCGCACCGATCTGGAGGCGCGCTGGCTTGCGCTGACCCGCGATGATATGCCGGCCGCGGCCGACGCGCGCGGCTGGCCCGTGCGGTTCGACCATTGCTTCCAGCGCATCCTGCTGGACCACGCGGCAGGCGGGCCGTGGCGCGAATCGATTGCCGCGCCCGCCTATCGCAACGCCACCGACGCGCAGCTGGAGGCGGCGGTGCAACTGGGTGAGGAAGCGTTGTCGGGCGAGGCCGACCTGGCTGCGCTTAACCGCCGGTCGCTCGCGTGGCGGGGGAAGCTGCGGGACTAGCGGCAGCTTCGGCTGCGGCTAGCTGCATCGCTTCGGCCAGCGCCTGGTGGTTGATCGTGACGATGCGCGGCGGGCCCGCTTCCTGCTCCACCGCCAGCCACACCGAGCCCAGATGGAAATCGCCGCCTTGTCCGGCGGTTACGGACATTTCCTGCAAGTCGATCTCGGCCAGCGCATCCAGCACTTCGCTGTCGAACACGGTATTGAATAACACGTCGAGCGCGCTTGCATCGGCAAGTTCGCGGCGATTGCCGTCGGCATCGATATAGAGCAGCGGCAGGCGGACCTGCTCCATCATCGCCTTGCGGTCGCGCGACAGGGCAGCCTTGCGGATATCGGCGATGGCCCGTTCGAACTCGCTCGCCGTGGTGCCGGTCGCGCACGAAATCGCGCCGCCGGTCGCGGCATCGAAGCGGCGGTCGAAATCCCGGTCGGGGTTTTGCTGCTTTTCCCAGATCAGCAGCAGGCAATCCGCGTCACCTGCCTTGGCCAGCAGGGTCTTTGTACCCGCCTCGCGCTTGTCGTTTTTCGGTACAGGCGCTGCCTTTGAATCGGCCTGTTGCGACTCGGCCCGCTCTTCCGCCAGTCCGCATCCGGCCAGCGCCAGGGCGCACAGAAGAGCCGCCCCGCTACGCTTCGCGCGGGTCGGCATAATCGGCATCCACGAAGATGTTTGCGCGCCTGTCACTGCGGTGTTCGAGACCCTTGTACTTGGTTCCGCCCGCATTGGCATAATCGAGCTGGTCGGCAATCGCTTCGTAATCCCCGGCGTCGATCGCCGCATTCAGCTGTGGGCTTTTCGCATCGGAAACGTTTCCGACGCCCACATTATAGACGAGATCGACGAGAGCGTCGAATTCATGCTGGTAGAACTTGGTTGTCCCGGCGAGCTTACGCGCGCCTTCCTCGGCAATACGGATGTCCTTGTCGAGAAAAGCAAGCGCCTGTTCCTTGGTGATGGTGTCGCCCACCCGTAGTCCGTCGGCTGGCGTCACAAGATGGCCTACGCCGACGGTCGGATAGCCCGCAACGTCGCGATAAACCGTGTAGCGGACGCCTTCTTCTTCGAGCAGCGCTTCCTTCAGCGCCTCGCTGGCGGTCAGGCGATCGGCTGTCTTGCGAATGTTTTCGGCTTCCTGGACCATTTCGGCCGTCACGGGCGCCTGATTGTTATGCGCGAAGTCGACCGGCAACGACCCGGCCGCGACGGACAATGCGCCAGCGGCGAGCAGGAGCGAGCCTTTGCTCATCCGGGCATCGCTCTTGGTGCGTTTCTTCTGCGGGTCGAACCGTCGCAAAATGGCCGACGGCTCGTCACGAATGCGGCGCAACGCAACCTTCAAAGTCTCGCGCTTGGTCCGCTGACGCTTCGCCGCTGCACGGCCATGCGCGCTGTGGGCGGCATGGTCGGCGGCTAGTCGTCGGGCATCCTGCGAGGTCATATAAAGGGGTCGTCTCCGTAAAAATTTTTTCTTTTCGGGGTTTTGGCCTCCACACTTGGAATGTGGGTGCAACTGCCCCTGTCTTACCTAACCAACGGACAGGCTCGCCATCGTGTCCACGGTTCGGCGTGTCTCGCACTCGTTTCGTGGCTTGGAAGGTCCCGACGGGCGTGATAATTGCTTCCCGGTCATTCCGCTTGGGTCGAGCTTCCATGAAATCCACATCGTTCCGCCGGCTTTGGGTCGGGCCATTGCTCGCCTGCGCCGCTTTGCCCGTTTCCGTCACCGCACAGGAAACCGCCCCTCAAGCGCAGGAAAGTGTGCAGGTGACTGCCGCGCAGCTGTTCGAGTTCGCAGAGCAGGCCAAGGCGCAGGGCGACTTTGCCACTGCTGCCACGGCTTATGAGGCGCTGGCGAACGATCCCGACCAGTCGATCCGCAGCGAGGCGCGGTTCCGCCACGCAATCATGCTGGCCGACCGGCAGGGGCGCTATGCCGATGCCGCGGTGCTGTTCCGCCGTATCGTGGACGACGAGCCCGACCAGGCGCGCGTCCGGCTGGAACTGGCGCGGATGCAGGCGATGCTGGGCAACCGGGACGAGGCCGCGCGCGAACTGCGCGCCGTGCAGACCGCCGACCTGCCACCGCAAGTCGCGCGGCAGGTGCGCTTCTACCAGCAGGCGCTGAGCGGGCGGAAACCCTTCGGCGCGAGCATCGAGCTGGCGCTGGCGCCCGACAGCAACATCAACCGCGCGACCCAGTCCGACACGCTCGGCACGATCATCGGCGATTTCGACCTTAGCGAGGATGCGCAGGAAACCAGCGGCATCGGCCTGTCGGCGCGCGCCCAGACCTATGGCCGGATCGGCCTGCGCGACGATACGGACTTGCTGCTGCGGCTGAGCGGCAGTGGCAGGGCTTATGAAAAGAGCCAGTTCAACGATTATTCGCTGGCGCTGCAGGCGGGGCCGGAGATGGTGCTGGGCAAGACGTGGCGGGTCGACCTCGCCGCGCTGGGCGGGCTGCGCTGGTTCGGCGGCGATCTCTATTCGCGCACGCTCGGCGTGACCTCCACGGTGACCCACGCCGTCGATCCGCGCACCCAGCTGCGGCTGCAAGGCAGCGCCACGCAGGAAGACGACCGCCTCAACGATTTGCGCGATGCGCGCCGGGCGCAGCTGACGCTCGGCCTCGACCGCGCGTTTTCGCAGCGCAGCGGGGGCGGCGTGCGCCTGTCGGGCGACCGGCGCATGGCGAACGATCCGGGCTACTCCACCGCCAGCGGCGGGATCGACCTTTACGCCTTCCGCGAGATCGGCCGAACTACGGCGGTCGTGCGCGGCGGGTACGAGCGGTTGGAGGCGGACCGCCGGCTGTTCCTCTACCCCGAGCGGCGCAAAGACGACCGCTTCGATGTCAGCCTGTCCGGCACCTTCCGCGCCCTGACTTTCGAAGGTCTCGCGCCCCTGTTGCGGGTCTCTTACGAGCGAAACTTGTCAACGGTGGAGATATACGATTATCAACGGATTGCGGCGGAGATCGGGATCACCGCTGCATTCTGAGATCTGGTTTCGCAGAACCAATGGGGGTCGTACAATGAATCGTGTTCGCTTCGCCGCGCAGGCATCGCTTTGCGCCGTGTCCCTTGCCTTGGCCGCGTGTGGCGGCGGTGGCGGCGGTGTGGGAAGCACCCCGCGTCCGCCGGCCCCTGCGCCATCGCCGAGCCCGAGCCCTTCGCCGACTCCGAGCCCCTCCCCTGCGCCGACGCCTGCACCCGGAACCGGCGTGAACAACACGCTCGACGGTGAATTGCAGAGCGAAAGCTTCGCTAATCTTGCCAGCCGTGCGACCTTGGAAGCCAACGGATCCGCTGGAAACGGTACAATTCAGGAAGGCGTGGTCGCCCAGATCGTCTATAACGCCGACAGCAAGAGCTACACTCTGACTACGCCGAGCGGCACACGCACCTTCGCCGAGAGCGACATCGACGCATCTCTGTCGAACGGCAGCGTCACCGTTTATGTGCAGACCTCGGGCGATACCACGAATTCGCTAACGCTTACCCGTGCAGACGCAGGCGGCGTCAATTTCACTTATGTCGGTTCAGCCTTCTGGCAGCAGACTACGCAAAACAGCACGTCCGGCAGCGGGGCGGTGGATTCCATCATCTACGGTGTAAAGACGCCGGATAACGGCGTTCCGACGACGGGTCAGGGCAGTTACGCCCTGACCGCCTATGGTGCGATGACCACCGGGCCTAATATTTTTCCAATCGGCGGTACGGGCGAAGCACGCATCGATTTCGAAAGCGGAAAGATTTTTCTGATCGGTGAGATGATCATTACCGATGGCGATCCCGGTCGCGACCTTATGACTTTTTCCGGCGATGGAGCACTGGCCTCCGACGGCAACAGATTTTCCGGCAGTTTCACCCTTACCGATTTCCAGACGTATGAGGGCTCTTTTGCGGGCATGTTCTTTGGTCCGGCCGCGGAAGAAATTGGCGCGACATGGGCTGCGCAGGACAGTGTCGGTAATGTCGCAACCGGCACGCTCATGGGGCGGGCGGGAGCGGCCTCGGCCAACGACAGCTTCCGTCCCGACGACGGCGGGCCTAGGCTGGAAAACAGCGAATTGTTCGTCGTGCAGGATGTCGCAGTGCGTTTCGACGCGGCGCAGGCCCCCGGACAGAGCAACTCCACCGAAAGTATTTCGTCGGTCGCGATCGATGAAGGTCAACTTTCGATCTTCTTTGATGCCGTCACGAATACTTACCAGCTGTCTCGCGCAGGGGGTCCGGAAGACAGGTTCGACGCTTTCGGCAATTCGATCCTCGGCATGCCGATGGGGTTCAGCAACTGGGAATTGCTGACAGGCCGTACATATGTGGCGAGCAGCGCGTGGCGATATTCCAATCCCGAAATCGATCCGGACTATCTCTATTCCTATGCTGTATTCGGCTTCCCCACGGCGAACGCCGATACACCGCGAACTGGTGAGGCGGCCTATGGCCTGACGTTCGACGGTCGGGTGGTCGACCCCGATTATGCGAATCCGTTTCTGATCCAAGGAACCGGCGCGCTGAGGGCCTCATTCGTGTCCGGCGCGCTAGATCTGTCCGGTAGCTTGCGGTTTGGCGAGGACTATTTCCTTTCAGGCCGTGCCGGCGACAGCTTCACCGGCGTCCTAAGCGGGACCGGATCGATCTCGTCCACTGCTAACAGCTTTTCCGGCACTTTCGATTTTGGTGGCATCGGCAATTATTCAGGCGATTTCTCCGGTATGTTCTACGGCCCGGCGGCAGAGGAAGTCGGTGGGACGTTTGCTGCGCGTGATGAGAACGGCGCGGCGACAGGAACGTTCACCGGTGTTCAGGACGACACAATCACGGATTCCAGTCGCACGCTTGCGGGGGCTACCGAACCGACCGACCTGACCGGCTACTCGATCTATTCAGGCATTTATGTCGATCTGGTCGAGGTAACCTACGATCCGGCGACAGGAGGTTACGCCTTCACGATAGACCCATCGGCAAGCGAACCGATGAAGTTCGCGTTCGACGATGGCGACATCGATGTGGCGTCGAGCACCTCTTCGCGCAACTTTTATGAAACGGGCGGCAACCCGGGCGCATCGGGCTTCATTGCTGTATTGGGCGAAAGCAATCCCGAAATCCAACTCAGTTATCTCACCTTCGGCAGGGTTGCGCCGCGGGATGACACTGGTACACTCAGGGAATATTTCACGGTCTTCGGACTGGAAACGCCCTCCAGCACCCTGCCGCGGGCGGGCAATGCGACATATTCGGGGATCGTTGTGGCCGAAGGCACGAATGCCAATACGGGCTACACCGGCACGGTGAGCGGCATCTCCGAGATCGCGGCCGATTTCGGTGCGGGCACGATGACCTTGTGGCTCAGCCTGGTGCAGGACGATGCTGGTTCGACCGCCATCGGCGATTTCCTGTTCAATGGCCAGATTGCAAACAATGGATTTGGTGGCTCGGTCGACAGCGATGCTTCAAACGGTGCAATCGGCCAGATGCGGGGCGCTTTCTTTGGTGCGGATGCCAACGAGTATGGCGCCGTGTTCGATGTGCTGAACGACGAAGCGGCCGGTCGTTCGAAATACTCCGGCGTGGCTGTCGGCAAGAAGGACTGAAGTCTCGGCGCGGCGGCGGGGGAGTACTCCGCCGCCGCGACTGCATTTTCTCTATTCCCGACTCGTTTGCAGCGTAGTATTTGCAAGTCGTCGCCCGTGTCGATGGGACGTTGCGGTGTCGACTTGGGGATTCGCTTACAACATGTCCAAGTATCGTCTGGCCGCGCAGGCCTCGATCTGCGCCGTAACCATGGTCCTGTCCGCTTGCGGCGGTGGTGGTGGGGGCGTGGGCAGCACGCCGCGCCCGCCCGCCCCGGCTCCTTCGCCTAGCCCCAGTCCTTCACCGAGTCCGTCGCCGAGTCCTTCACCGACCCCGGCGCCAACGCCCGCACCGACACCTTCGCCGACACCTTCGCCCACACCGACCGCGACGAGCCTGGACGGCCTCAACCAGTCGATCAGTTTCCAGGGCACCGCGCGCAGCGGGGTGGGGACCTATCCCAAGTCCGGCGCGACACCGAGCTTTGCCCTGCGCCAGGGTGCCGCCAGCCTCGCCTTCAACGCGGCAAGCGGATCGTGGACGATCACCGCAGACGGCAAGACACTGACCTTCACCTCCGCCGATTTCGATGCGAGCCAGAGCAGCTCCTCGATCGCGACCTACCGCAAGGCGGGCGGCACCACGACCGACTTCCTCAGCATCACGCGCGACGGGCAGAGCGGCAATTTCACCTATAAATACGTCGGCAGCGCCTTCTGGCAGCGGATCGTCGACGGTACGAACAGCGTGGAAGGCAGTTTCGACGCTTTCGTCTTCGGCTTCCCCACCGCCAACACGGCGATCCCCACCGGCGGTGCGTTCTACGACATCACCGTTACCGGCGCGCTCGGCCTGCAGGACAACCTCTACGGCTACACCGGCGAAGGCGAGATGATCGTCGACTTCGGCAGCGGCGGCCTGTTCTTCGATGCCTTCATCCCGGACACCGCAAACGGCCCGGCCACCTTGCAAGGCAGTGGCCGGATCACCAGCGGCGTGAACGAATTCTTCGGCACGCTCGCCCTGATTTCCACCGAGACCTACACCGGCACTTTCAGCGGCCAGTTCTTCGGGCCGAATGCGCAGGAAGTGGGCGCGACCTATCAGGCGCAGCTGCCGCGTGACGGCACCATCACGGTCGGCACGATCATGGGCCGTTCCACCGGGGCGGGCGGTGGCAACACCAGCTTCGCGGCGCTCAACAGCGGCCAGTTCTGGAACGGCGAGGCGCGGTACGTCGAGTTCGACGCCAACGGAAAGACCGGGCCCGCCACCATCACCGGCAGCGGAGAGGCGAATTTCCGCGTCGGCTACACCACGCAACAGGGCGGACTCTACCAGTTCTTCCGCCCACAGCGCACGGTCGCAAAGTTCATGGCGGAAGATAGCGGGCCGCAAACTCTTTTGGATGCTTACGCCGGCAGCTGGCAGTCGGACATCCCGCAGGGCTGGTTGCAGTACGGCTACATGGATTACCTCTCGCCCGGGCGGTGGGTCTACAAGGACGGCGACAACTACCGCTTCGACGAATTCATCTTCGGTTTCGAAACCAATCCCGCCAATCTGCCGACCGGTGAGGCGGGCTACCGCGTAAATCTCGGCGGAACGGCCTTCCTGAGTGGCCAGACCCCGTTCGCGCTGACCGGACAGGGCTCCATCGCGGTGAATTTCGCCACCGGCATTCTGACCGGCAGCGGGGCGATCCGCGATTACGATGCCTTCGAGACCATCGGCACCTGGAACGGCAACGCCGCAATCGGTTCGGGCACCAGCGATTTCGCAGGCGCATGGAACGTGGCGGGCGAAAACGGCGCGCCCGATTTCACCGGCGATTGGTCGGGCGGGTTCTTCGGCCCGGCGGCCGACGAGGTGGGTGCGACTTACAGCGCCAGCGCAACCGACGGTTCGCGCCTTGTCGGCGTGGTCTATGGTGATCGCGACGACACCGTGATTGCCGCAGGAACGCCGCTGGCGGACGTGACGGCCACCACGACGTACGATCTCTCGCCCACCGCCACGCAGGAAGATCGCGGCGGCGATTACTCCTATTCGCGGGGCTGGACGCTCGTCACCTACGACCCGGACACCGACTCCTACCAGATTTCCAAGGATCCCAACGCCGGCAATTTCGGTTACGAACCGATGGACGTGTCCTTCGCCGGCACCGACAGGGTGGCTGCGGAAAGCGACGACCGCTTCGTCGTCTATCGCAAGGGCGACGACGAGCTGAAGGTCCTCAATTTCCGCAGCGACAACCCGGTCATCGATCTCACTTACGTCACGTTCGGCGAAGTCACGCAGAAGACGACCGATTTCCGCGGCGAATTGCTCACCAACCGCTACTGGTCGGTCTGGGGCGACCGCACGCTGGCGGACAATCGCCCGCGTTCGGGCTCGGCCAGCTATAGCGGCATCGTGACCGGTGGCGGCTATGTCCAGGGCTATTCGGACGATGCGAAAATCGACGGCACGCTCGCCATGACGGTGAACTTCGGCGACGTGTCGTTCATCGCGGCCATGGGCCTCGTCGCCAGCGACCGCGACGGTACGCTCGCATCGCTTTCGCTGGGCAATTTCGACTTCGAAGGCAGCCTGTTCAATTCGCAGTTCAGCGGATCGCGCAACGCCTCGCCCTATTCCTACTCGATCGACGGCTGGTTCTTCGGCCCGGCGGCGAATGAGGTGGGCGGCGCTTTCGACATCCGCCGCGACAATGCCACGGACGTGCCCGGCCTCGACATCAACGGCGTATTCGTGGGCAAGCGGAACTAAGCTGCGCCCCGCGTCCGGCTGGCCTTCGGGTCAGTCGCAGCGGACGTAGTTGCGGACCGGATCGGTGCGGGAATGGCGGTAGCGGACGGCGCTATCGCCCTCCAGCGCCAGGTAGATGACCTGCGGCGTGCGCTGGTCGCCATAGGTGTCGAGATAATCGATGGCGATGGAATTGCCGTCCACCTCCACGTCCTGCACCGGGCCGCCGTTCTCGAAATATTGCACGCGGTCGGCCGCCACATCCACATTCTGGAACGTGGGCTGGTAGTCGTAGTCTTCGGCGCAGGCCTGTCGGTCGGGCGCGAAGGTGCCGCGGAAGCGGGTGGGGACGGTGGCGACCATGTCGGTCTTTCCGGCATCGACCGCCTCCGGCCTGTCCAACACACTCTCGGTCTTGGCAGGCGGGCCCTCGTTACCCGGATCGCCCTTGGCAACCCGGGTGTCATCGGCGGCGATGCTGTCGCCATCCCCGTCCGTGGCCGGAGCTTGGTCGCCCGAGCATGCGGCGGCAAGAGCGAGGGCAGCGATGACGGCAATGCTGGGTAGGGGGCGTCCCATAGTGCCAAAACCGGGGCCAGCATCGTCGGTTCCACACTATGGCGGCGCAATCTTAGCGCTCGTGAAGCGAGGATGCTCCGCCCCCAAGTTGTTTTTCCCGTCCGAAATCCCACATGTCCGGAACGCCTTTCGCGCTGGTCCGCTCATCGGGCAGGGCCGCGCTTGACACACTCGAACATAACCGGAACATAGCCACATATGGCACTTACCAAGATCTCCGTGCGGGGCGCCCGCGAGCATAACCTCAAGGGCGTCGACATCGACTTGCCGCGCGATGCGCTGATCGTGATCACCGGGCTGTCGGGTTCGGGCAAGAGCTCGCTCGCCTTCGACACGATCTATGCCGAAGGTCAGCGGCGCTATGTCGAGAGCCTGTCCGCCTATGCGCGCCAGTTCCTGGAGATGATGCAGAAGCCCGATGTCGAGCATATCGACGGGCTTTCGCCGGCCATCAGCATCGAGCAGAAGACCACCAGCCGCAATCCGCGCTCGACCGTGGCGACCGTCACCGAGATCTACGATTACATGCGCCTGCTTTGGGCGCGGGTGGGCGTGCCTTACTCGCCTGCCACGGGCGAACCGATCGAGGCGCAGACCGTCTCCAACATGGTCGACCGGGTGATGGCGTTGCCCGAAGGCACGCGGCTCTACCTGCTCGCCCCGGTCGTGCGCGGGCGCAAGGGCGAATACCGGCGCGAGCTGGCCGAATGGCAGAAGGCCGGCTTCACGCGTGTGAGGATCGACGGCGAGTTCTACGCCATCGAGGAAGCGCCGGCGCTCGACAAGAAGTTCAAGCACGACATCGAAGTCGTGGTCGACCGGCTGGCGGTGAAAAAGGGTCTGGAGACGCGCCTTGCCGACAGTTTCGAAACCGCGCTGAAGCTGGCCGAAGGGCTGGCCTATGTCGATCTGGCTGACGGCGTCGTGCCGGGGCGCGAGGGCGAGGAAGCATCCGGAGGCGCGATGAAAGGCGCGGGCTTGCCCGCGAACCGCATCGTCTTTTCCGAGAAATTCGCCTGCCCGGTCAGTGGCTTCACCATCGAGGAGGTCGAGCCGCGCCTGTTCTCGTTCAACGCGCCGCAAGGGGCCTGCCCCACCTGCGACGGGATCGGCGAGAAGCAGCTGTTCGACCCCCAGCTGGTCGTGCCGAACGAGATGCTGACGCTGAAGAAAGGCGCGGTCGTGCCGTGGGCGAAGAGCAATCCGCCGTCGCCCTATTACATGCAGGTGCTCGGCAGCCTGGCGAAGGAATACGGCTTCGACCTCACCACGCCGTGGCAGGACCTCGACCCGGACCATCGCGACGTCATCCTCCACGGCACGAAGGGCAAGCGGGTGCCCCTCACCTTCAAGGACGGGCGCAAGCAGTACACGGTCAACAAGCCGTTCGAAGGCGTGATCGGCAATCTCAACCGCCGCATGCTGCAGACCGAGAGCGCGTGGATGCGCGAGGAGCTGTCGAAGTACCAGACCGCGCAGCCGTGCGAGACTTGCGGCGGCAAGCGCCTCAATGAAAAGGCGCTGTCGGTGAAGATCCCGGGGCATTCCGGCGTCACCGACATCGCCACGCCCACGAAGATGAGCGTTGCGGACGCGAAGGCGTGGTTCCTCGGCCTGGAGGCGCATCTGACCGACCAGCAGCAGCAGATCGCCCGCGCGATCCTGAAGGAGATCAACGAGCGGCTGGGCTTTCTCGACAATGTCGGGCTCGACTACCTCAACCTCGACCGGACCAGCGGCACGCTGTCCGGCGGGGAGAGCCAGCGCATCCGCCTCGCCAGCCAGATCGGCAGCGGGCTCAGCGGCGTGCTCTACGTGCTCGACGAGCCGAGCATCGGCCTCCACCAGCGCGACAACGACCGGCTGCTGGAGACGCTGAAGCGCCTGCGCGACCTCGGCAACACGGTGATCGTGGTGGAGCATGACGAGGACGCCATCCGCACTGCCGACCATGTGGTCGACCTCGGCCCCGGCGCGGGCGTGCGCGGGGGCGAGGTGGTGGCGCAGGGCACGCTGAAGCAAGTGCTCCGCTCGAAGAAGAGCCTGACCGCAGACTACCTCACCGGGCGGCGGGAGATCGCCATCCCGGCCACCCGCCGCAAGGGCAACGGCCACAGCCTCACCGTCCACGGCGCGCGGGCGAACAACCTGAAGGACGTGACCGCCTCCATCCCGCTCGGCACCTTCACCTGCGTCACGGGCGTGTCGGGCAGCGGCAAGTCGAGCTTCACCATCGACACGCTCTACGCGTCGGCCGCGCGCACGCTCAACAACGCGCGGGTCATCGCGGGCGCGCACGACAAGGTCACCGGCCTCGAATATTGCGACAAGGTGATCGAGATCGACCAGTCGCCCATCGGCCGCACGCCCCGCAGCAACCCGGCGACCTACACCGGCGCCTTCACCCAGATCCGCGACTGGTTCGCCGGCCTGCCGGAAAGCCGGGCGCGCGGGTACAAGCCCGGCCGCTTCAGCTTCAACGTCAAGGGCGGCCGGTGCGAGGCGTGCCAGGGCGACGGGCTGATCAAGATCGAGATGCACTTCCTGCCCGACGTCTACGTCACGTGCGAGGAATGCGGCGGCAAGCGCTACAACCGCGAAACGCTGGAGGTGAAGTTCAAGGGCCTCAGCATCGCCGACGTGCTCGACATGACGATCGAGGATGCGGAGGGCTTCTTCAAGGCCGTGCCCCCCATCCGCGACAAGATGCACATGCTGAACGAGGTCGGCCTCGGCTATGTCAAGGTGGGCCAGCAGGCGACCACGCTGTCGGGCGGGGAGGCGCAGCGGGTGAAGCTGGCGAAAGAGCTGTCGAAGCGCAGCACCGGGCAGACGCTCTACATCCTCGACGAGCCGACCACGGGCCTGCATTTCGAGGATGTCCGCAAGCTCCTCGAAGTGCTGCAGCGGCTGGTCGACCAGGGCAATTCCGTGGTGGTGATCGAACACAACCTCGACGTGATCAAGGTGGCCGACCACATCCTCGACCTCGGCCCCGACGGCGGCGTGCGCGGCGGCGAGATCGTGGCGCAAGGCACGCCGGAGCAGGTGGCAAAGGTGAAGGGCAGCTACACCGGCCAGTACCTCGCGCCGATGCTGGAGCGATCCCCTGCGAAAGCAACGGCCTCGGGCCGCAAGGCGAAGGAGGCGGCGGAGTAACTTCGCCTCAACCGTTCCGCCTTATGTCGCTTGCCGACCGTTACAGGGGGAACGCACATGAAGACGATTATCGCAGGCGCCGCATGCGTCCTGTCGCTGGGGCTGGCCGCATGCAGCGGCGGCGCGCCGCTGGGCGAAACCAAGGAAGAAAAGCTCGCCCGCATGTCCAGGGTGTGCGTGGAGCGCCTGACCGATGGCGGCGTGCAGGACCTTGAGGCGATGAAAGTGTGCGATTGCATGATCGACCGCTCGAAAGGCTGGATCGAGAAAAACCCGGACGCGGACTATTCGCAGGAAGTCCACGAGCGGCTCGTCAAGCAATGCGTGATCTGGAGCTGACCCGGGCCGCGCCGCCGCGGGAAGGGCGCGCGCCGTGAAGCTCTGGATGATTTGGCTGATCGCCACCGCGTTCATGGTGCTGAACGCGCTCTACGAAGCGCAGCGCTCGCCGGAGCAAAAGCTGAATTCCATGCTGCTGGCCTGCGAGGCCCAAAACAAGGATGCGGGCGGCAGCGCCGTATCCGCCAGCCGCACCTGCCGCTGCGCCGAGAAAGACGGCAAGGACTGGCTCTCCCGCCACGAGGGCGAAGCCCTGCCGCAGGAACGCTGGGATGCGTATGTGCGGTGGTGCGGGGGGAGCCGCTGAGACTGCCGGCCACAGTTAAGGCCTCGGCCCCGGAGTCAGCGACGGCGCGCAGCTCCACTGCGGCGTGCGCGACGGCGAGATTTTGGCAGAGGGCACGCGTGAGGCAGTGGCTATTGTGGGTGCGATCTGCACGGCGTAGTATTTGGGGCTGATATAGGCTCGGACGCGAGAGGCTGCGGAATGACTACGGATAATGCGCGAGATCGTTCTCTGCCAAAATACAAGATTCTCGACGGTCATAAGAGAACAAAAAAGAAACTGATCCCCCCGATAGTGGGCATCCCACAAACGAATTTCGTGAGTACGATCGATACCATTGTCCCCGAGATCATTTGGATTGGCATTCTTCTAGATCACTACGGCACACGAGATGGGATAAACATCGCCGCAAAGTTCATGCAATCACTTTGGGAAATCGACAAAAAGATCAACTGGTACCGATTTTCTGAGATTTGCAACAATTCCAGCATGGTCGCGGAGGCGATAGACGACGAAGTTCTGCGTGAAGTTGAGCTGCCATTCTACATCTTTTCACAAGTGTATCCGTGGCCCGATGTGAAATGGGCTAGCGGCGTCGAGACTCTGGAAGAGGCTCAAGTACGAGTTGAGCAAACCGTTCAAAATTACTCAAACCGTTTTGAGCAGCCCTATTTGACCATTTTATCGGTCGTAATTTACGCGATGGGGCTGTCAGATAAAATGAAGTTCGCTCACGAAACTTTGCCAAACATCGAGGCTATTGTGAACGACTGGGGCACTGATGAGGCGGAGATGGCTTCGTGCAGTATTCGCGCAATGTCATTGGCTTTTTTTCCAATGGATATGACAGATCAAAGCCTGGATTGGTGTAAGTGTTTTTGGCGCACAAATTATCAAATTAGCGGTTGCGTTTTATGACCTCTTCCAGTGAAGCCGTAGCAACGTTTGCAAGATCAATATGTCAGAATGCAACAGACAACCTGTTTGAACGGACAGACAATTTTCGTTTTGGCGACGGGTTTGAAACAACAACCAACTCCGTGTTTTCTGCACTGTTAGCAAGGCAAACTTCCCTTTCATTAGGATTAGCCGAAAGCCCCTTCACTTGGAGCGGGCATATTGCACCTTTAATCTTGAGGTCGATGATTGATCTTCTGATCACCTACCGGTGGATTGCGCTCGAACCCCAATCACGAGCAGCGGAATACGTGAATTACGGACTTGGCAGCGAGAAGCTCCTGACCGCACATTATCAATCAGCACTGGAAGAAGGCGGTGAAGACGAGAGCGTTAGGAGAATTGCAGAAGCAAACTTAGCTTGGATTGAGGGTCAACAGTTCCAGATGTTTGTGGAGGTGAATTTAGGGTCTTGGACCGGTAAATCGATACGCCAAATGTGTGTCGAAACCGGCGATGAAGATCTGTACAAATTTTCATATACTCCATTTAGCGCTGCGGTTCACAACATGTGGAACCACGTCGGCAAGTGGAACGCCAAAACCTGTACAAACCCTATGCACAAACAACACTCGATCGGTGTGATTCACGAAGCTTGGCCGATTGTAGACTTTGTGTTTCGTGCCTGTAAGTACCTCGATTTGACCCTCCAAGAATTTGATCACTTCTACGAATATGAAGGTAAAGCGATTTCACCTACGGATTGCTTCAATGAGCATATCGAAGCGCTATCTGATGCTTGGAATGGAGATGAAACACACAACGACGTGAGCTAAGACTCTTCAAGACTGGCAGCAAGGGTTGTTTAAAGTGCTAGCAAAGGATTGAGTTAACCAATCTGTCCTCGGCATACCGGCAAAAATGCGTCGACCCGATTATTCGGGGCGCGTTGCTTTCGAGTTGCGCTAGTCCAACAAGGGGTTAGGTGCGCTTCGCCATTTTCCTACACGCCCCCATCCGCCTAGATAGTCCGGTTCCCTCCCACTCCCTCAGGAGCGAACCATGGATTTTCCCCGTACCAACGTAACGCCGCACATCATCGATCATCCCGACTTTGCCGGGCTCACCGCTGGCGAGGCCAGTGATCAAGTCGCCGATCCGGTCGCCGATCCGGTGGAGGGCGATGCGAGCAAGCCTTGTGGGGGCTCCTCCGGGGTGGAGGGTTGTGATGTCGAAGACTCTTGTTTGCCGACTGAGGTCCCAGCCTGCGCGGGGATTCGCGAGGGGGCTCACACCGAACCATCGCGCCACACCGTCTTTACTCCGCGGGCGAAGGGGGAATTCCTCCAGTCGTTGCAGCTGTTCGGCAATGTCCGAGTGGCGTGCCGGGTCGCGCGGATCTCTGCGCAGACGGCCTATCGCGCGCGCCGGGCTTCCCCCGTGCTCGCGCGGTTGTGGGATGCGGCGCTGCTCGCCGCGCGGGCCCATGCGGAGGCCACGCTGGCGGACCGCGCCATCAAAGGGGTGGAGGAAGCGGTGTTCTATCACGGCGAGGAGGTGGCGCGGCGGCGGCGGTTCGACAGCCGCCTGCTGCTCGCCCACCTGGCGCGGCTCGACCGGCTGGAGGAGCGGCCCGAGGTCACAGGCGCGCTCGACCTGCTCGACGATGCGATTGCGGCGCTTGCGCGCGGCGGGGAGGCGGAGGATGCGCTGCCGCCGGCGCGGGTGGCGCAGCTGTTGCGGCCGGTTTCCCCTCAGAAGGGTGTTCCACCCGTTCCATCGGGAAGGGTTGGCGCGGGCGCGGCTCCTACACCGGTCCAACAGGTCACGGCGGACGATGTGGCGCCGCCGTGCACCTGCCCCGCGGCGCGCGCCGGCGTGGACAACGGGCGGCCGCATTACCGCATGACGGGGGCGGGGCCGAAGCCGGTGGTGAACGCGGGCGGGCCGGGATCGCCGTGCTGCGAGCGGCCGGACTTCGCCGAGTGCCGGGAGTGCCCGCACTTCCCCGCCGTCTCGCGCATGTATGGCGAGATGGACGAGGCGCGGCCGGAGGGGGCGCCGACAATGGAGGAGCTCGCCGCGCTGGCGGGGGAGGGCGGCTATGCCGAGGTGGAGGCCTGCCAGCTCCAGGCGTACGAGGACGGGTTCACGGACTGGTGGCGCGTGGGCGCGGACTTCGCGCTGTACTACCGCGAGGAGGACGGGACGCTGGTGGAGGTGGAGGAAACCCCGCCCTCGGAAACGCTAGTCGAGGACCTCGAGGCTGACGGTGCCGGTGCCTGAGCGGATCAGGCCGAGCTCGCCTGCGGCGGCGCGGCTGACGTCGATCACGCGGTTGCCGTGGAAGGGCCCGCGGTCGTTGATGCGCACGATCACGCTGGCGCCGGTCCGCGTATTGGTCACGCGCACGCGGGTGCCGAAGGGCAGGGTGCGGTGCGCGGCGGTCATGGCGTTCATGTTGAACGCCTCGCCGCTGGCCGTGCGGCGGCCGTGGAAGCGCCGGCCGTAGTAGCTGGCGCGGCCGCCGGCGATGGCGGTCGCGGCAGGGGCAGCCTCGATCGGGGGCTCGATGGTCTCGAGGTCGACGGCATGCTCGGGGATGGCGACCGGTTCCGCGGCAGGGGCGGGGACGGTGGCGAATGCGGCGTCGAAGCTGGCGGTGGCAGCAGTGTCGACCAGCGCGGCAGGCGCAGCAGGCTCCTCGGCCAGCGCGACCTCGGCCTGGGTGAGCGGAGCCACCAGCGCGAAGGCTGCGGCAGATAGTGCGGTCATGCGTAGTGTGGTGCGCAACATGTTGTGCCCCTCCGTCAGGTTTCGGCGCTCATACAGGAGCCGCGCAAATGCGGAATGCGCGGAGTCGACGAGCGGTGAGGGGGCTGCGGCAGGACGAGCAAATATGGCGATTTCGCGGCAACGACGGCCGCTTTCGGGCGCAGAATCGGTCCGGATTGCCGCTTCCGGAGGGTCGGGATGGCGGGTTAAGGCGCAAAGAAAATGGGGCCGGCATTGCTGCCGACCCCACTCTCGCCGTCGCGTGGCATTGGTCCGAAGACCGATGGCTTGGCTACCGGCGTCTTGCTGCAATCCCGGGGGGATATGCGGCATTGTCGCTGGCGCTCGCGCCGGCATCCGGTTCCGTCAGGCGGTGGTTCCGGCTTTGCGAAGCGAGTTCGCGCTACCTTCCCCGGTCCGCCCGGCGGTTCCGAGACCGTCCTCCTGGCCCGTCTTGCGCCGGCTTTCCCGTGGTTCCTGCCGAAGCATTCCCCGTGGGTCCGCGTATTCCGGCGAGGCTTGCTGCGGCCGAAGCCGCCATTCCCCCTCACCATCCGGTCCGGGTCCTCCGCTGCCGAAGCAGCTTCGTTCCGTGGACCGCGCAAGCCGGAAAGTCCGGCCTTCCGATGCGGTTCCGCTGCATTCCCGAAGGTCCGCTGCGAGCTCCCGCATCGTGTCGAAAGTCTTCAACAAATCTCTCGTCACTTCAGATCGTTAGACCGTCCATTTCGAAGAGGTTCTCGCCCTTTCGACAAGTTGAAACTGCGCCGGAAATGCGATTCGCTCAAGCATTGCAAGACCGACTTATCCACTTTCCACGGATTCAGCAGTGGACAACTGTGGATAACCATTGTGCGCTTGCGAAGGTTAAGGTGAAACGATCTTGCCCCGGTCAGCGACTTTGGGAAATTATCGCGAATCCCGCTTGGCGAGCAGCTTCAGACGGAGTGCGTTGAGGTTGATGAACCCGGCTGCATCCCGCTGGTCATAGGCACCGGCGTCATCCTCGAACGTCACGTGCGCTTCGGAGTAGAGCGTATCCGCGCTCTTGCGGCCGACCACATCGGCGTTGCCCTTGTACAGCTTCAGCCGGACCGTGCCGTTCACCCGCTGCTGCGACAGGTCGATGGCGGCCTGCAGCATCTCGCGCTCGGGGCTGAACCACAGGCCGTTATAGATGAGTTCCGCGTAGCGCGGCATCAGCTCGTCCTTCAGGTGCGCGGCCCCCCGGTCGAGCGTGATCTGCTCGATACCGCGATGCGCCCGGGCATAGATTTCGCCGCCCGGCGTTTCATACATGCCGCGCGATTTCATGCCGACAAAGCGGTTCTCGACGAGGTCGAGCCGGCCGATGCCGTGCTTGCGGCCAAGCTCGTTGAGCGCCTCGAGCAAGGTGGCGGGGTTCATCGCCCTGCCGTTCAGGGCAACCCCGTCGCCCTTCTCGAAATCGATAGTGATGTATTCCGGCTCGTCCGGCGCGTCTTCCGGGTTGACCGTGCGCGAGTAGACGTAGTCCGGCGTTTCCTCCCACGGATCCTCCAGCACCTTGCCCTCCGAGGAGGTGTGCAAGAGGTTCGCATCGGTCGAGAAGGGGCTCTCGCCGCGCTTGTCCTTCGGCACCGCGATCTGGTGCTTTTCCGCCCAGGCGATGAGAGCGGTGCGGCTGGTAAGGTCCCATTCGCGCCACGGGGCGATGACCTTGATGTCCGGGTCGAGCGCATAGGCAGACAATTCAAAACGGACCTGGTCGTTGCCTTTGCCCGTGGCGCCGTGGGCGATGGCATCGGCCTCGGTCTCGCGCGCGATTTCGACAAGGCGCTTGGAAATCAGGGGGCGGGCGATGCTGGTGCCGAGCAGGTAATCGCCTTCGTAGCGGGCGTTGGCCCGCATCATCGGGAAGACGAAATCGCGCACGAACTCCTCGCGCAAATCTTCGATGAAGATGTGCCTGTCGGGGATACCCATGGCGCGCGCCTTCTGCCGGGCGGGCTCTACTTCCTCGCCCTGGCCGAGATCGGCGGTGAACGTGACCACTTCCAGCCCGCGTTCCACTTCAAGCCATTTCGCGATGACGGAGGTGTCGAGCCCCCCAGAATAGGCGAGGACGACGCGCTTGATGGCGAGGCTGGCGGTATCGGACATTGCATTGCGCTCCATGAAGTCGGCGCGCGGGTATCAGCGCGGCGGGACGGGCGCAAATGTTTCGGGTGAAACCGCCGGCTCAGTCGACCGCGGCGGCCCCCAGTTCGGGGTTCTTTGCGGCGATGTAGTTGAGCCAGCTCTTGGGGCGCCGCACGTATTCGCGCGGCACGTCCGCCTCCAGCCCGGCAATGCGCGCGATCGCGGCGACAAAATGCACGCAGTTGTTGCTGTCGAGCTGGTAGAACTTGCCCGGCATGTCCTCCCACGTGAAGACCTCCGCCTTCATCGCCAGGTAGGTGGCATCGTCGACGGTCACGGAAAAGTGGGCGTTGCTGGCGGCGATATATTCCGCCCCCTCGCTATGGACCTCGTGGCGGACCCAGCTGGTGAGGACGGCCGGTGTCACGCTCTTCGCGGTGAAACCGAAATTCTCGCTGACTTGGGTGCCGGTCGAATCCAGCGTGCCTTCGAAGCTGACGAAAGTGTGCGGATAACGACCGAAAAGGCTGCCGTTGAAGCTGTGGAAGGTCACCGTCACTTCGGCAGCGGCGGGTATTGCGGAGAGGATCAATCCGAGTGTGGCAGCGAGCAGGGCGAGAAGGCGCGACATCATCCGGCGACAGTCGCAAAGCACAGGCGTGCTGGCAAGCGTTTCGGTCGGCCGCGACATCGTGCTACGCATCGCCGATGTCCGATGCGAAAACACAGCCCACCGATGCCTCGCCGGAAACTTTCATCGAGGCGATCGATCACGAGCGTAAGCGCGAGGAGGCGAAGACGCTGGATGCGCTGTTTCGAAAGGTCACAGGACAGGATCCGGTGATGTGGGGGCCGTCGATCATCGGCTACGGCGACTATCGGACCACTTACGATAGCGGGCGCGAGGTGCATTGGCTGCGCACCGGGTTCAGTCCGCGAAAAGCGAAACATTCGTTCTATTTCATGGGCGGATATTGCGACGATGCGACGGGCGAGCGGCACGATGTTCAGCTGGCGCAGCTGGGCAAGCACACGACTGGCGCGAGCTGCGTGTACGTAAACAAGCTGGCCGATATCGACCTAGACGTACTAGAGGAGATCATCGCCGAGGACTGGGCGACGATGAACCGCCTTTATCCGCCCGAAGGCTAAGCCGCAGCGGTACGTCCTTCCCCGAAAGCGAATTGCGCGCTGCGCCCGAAAATCAGCCTGTTCACGATGAGCGCGGTGCCGACCGACAGGAACAGCGTGATCGCCATGCCGTGAATGTAATGGAACGGCTGCCAGTAGAAATTGAACCACGCATAGAAGGCGACGCCCGCGATCACGCCGACGATGGCCGCACCCGCCGCCACGTTGCGGAGAACGAGCCCGACGACGAAGGCCGAGAGGATCGGCATCGACAGCAGGCCATAGAGTTGCTGCACGGTATTGATGAGGCTTTCCTGCGTGGCGAAGAAGGGGACCAGGGCCAGCGCCAGAACGCTCATGACAATGGACACGATCGCTCCGATGCGCCCGACCCGCTTTACCTCGCCGACATAGGCTTCGTGCAAGTCGCACACATACAGCGCGGCGGACGCATTCAGGATCGAGTTGAAACTGGTGAGGATGGCGGCGAAGATCGCGGCGGCAAAGGCCCCCGAAAGCCATGACGGCATCACTTGCGCCACGATCATGCCATAAGCCCCGTCGGACGGGACATCGCCGAACAGCTTGAAGGCGACGATCCCGGGGATCACCACGATGGCCGGCACGATGAGCAGGCGAATGGCAGCGGCGGCCATCACGCCCTTCTGCGCTTCTTTCAGCGAAGGAGAGGCCATGGCCCGCTGCGTAATCGTCTGGTTGGTGGACCAGTAGAAGGTCTGGATGAAGATCATGCCGGTGAGCAGCGTGTGCCACGGAATGTCGCTGTCGCTGTCCCCGATCAGCGTGACCCGCTCCGCCGGGATGCCGGACAGGTCGAAGCCGACTGCGCGCAGCGCCAGGTAGACCAGCAGCAGCGAGAGGCCGAGGACCAGCACGCCCGAATAGGTGTCCGACACGGCAATGGCGCGCAGTCCGCCGAACACGGCGTAGGCGCCTGCCACTGCGGCGAGGACCACGGAGCACAGCAGCAAGTTGTCGATACCCCCGTCCGCGCCGATCATCGACAGGAAAAAACGCGATCCGCCGTAGAGGATGGCGGGCAGGAAGATGAAGATGTTGCCGGCCAGGAACAGCAGCGAGATCAGCGCGCGGATATGCTTGCAGCCGAACTTCTTCTGCAGCAGCTCGGTCGTGGTGGTGCAGTTGTTGCGGTAATAGACCGGCAGGAACACAAAGGTCAGGATGAACAGGCCGACGACGGCGGCAAATTCCCACCATGCGACCAGCAGCATCTGGTTGCCGTTCATGCTGACCAGCTGGTCGGTGGACAGGTTGGTGAGAGTGATGGACCCGGCGACGAAATACCAGGCGAGCCCGCCGTTCGCGAGGAAATAGCCCCGCTCGTCCTGCGTGCCAGACCGCGCGCCGCGGCAATGCCACCATGTCAGCGCCGCGATGAGCGCCGCGATGGCGAGGAATACCGCCAGCTGGATCGGCTCTGTCACTGCATTCTCTCCCTGTCCCCCTGCCGCGCTAGCGCGGATAGGAGAGCGAGGGAATATGCTGCTGGCAATCCGCCCAGGGGTAAGTCTAGGAAGTTCGGCGATGGACGGTTTCGGCAGCGAGGATGGGGACAGGATCGTGTGGCTGCGCGGCGGCGCCACGGCGCTGGCCCTTTCATGTGCCAAAGGCCGGCGGCCGCGCATCCTGTATTGCGGCGTCGATATCGACGGGCTTGAGGCGCATGACATCGCGCTGCTGCAAACACGCCAGCATGTCCATGGCGGACCTGCGCGACCGATCGAGCCGACACTGCTCAACGAAAGCGGGGTGGGCCTTGCGGGCGGGCCAGGCTTGCTCGCGCACCGGCAGGGCCGCGATTGGGCTATCGACTTGCGGGTCGTCTCGTTGGAGGCGGACAGTGGATCGGCCACGCTCGTGACGCGTGATAAAGCCGCCGGGGTCGAGGTGCGGCACGGCTTCGCCATCGACAGCGCGAGCGGCGTCCTGACCGCGTGGAGCGAAGTGAGCAATCTCGACGCGGGCGCGCTCGCAGTCGAATGGTGCGCCGCGCTTTGCCTGCCGCTCGACGACCGGTTGACCGACATCCTCGGCTTCACCGGACGCTGGGCGGGCGAGTTTGCGATGGAGCACGTCGCCAGTTTCACCGGCAGCTACCTGAGAGAGAATCGGGCGGGCCGGACCAGCCACGACTGCTATCCGGGTCTGTACCTGCTGGAGCCGGGAGCGACCGAAGAACGCGGGCTGTGCGCGGCGGTGCACCTTGGCTGGAGCGGGAACAGTCGCCTGCGTGTGGACCGGCTGGCGGACGGCTCGGCCAGCGTGCAATCGGGGGAATTGCTGTTGCCGGGCGAGATCGTTCTCGCTTCCGGAGAGGTCTATCGCACGCCGGATCTTCACGCCGTATGGTCGGACGAGGGCGCATCCGATGTCACACGGCGCCTGCATCGCTTCGTGCTCGAATCGATCCTCGATCGGCGCACCGAGGCACGGCCGCGCAAGGTGACTTACAACACTTGGGAAGCGGTCTATTTCGATCATTCCGAAGCGAAGCTGCTGGATCTTGCTGAGCGTGCCGCTTCGGTAGGCGCGGAGCGCTTCGTGCTCGACGATGGCTGGTTCGGCGGACGGCGCAGCGATGCTGCAGGCCTCGGCGACTGGACGGTGTCGGCAAACGTTTATCCCGATGGGCTGGCCCGGGTGGCAAACCATGTCCGCAGCCTCGGCATGAAATTCGGCATCTGGTTCGAACCGGAAATGGTCAATCCCGACAGCGACCTCTTCCGCGCACATCCCGACTGGGTATTCGAAACCGGCGGCGCAGAGCCCATCGCTTCGCGCAACCAGCTCACGCTCGACCTGACGAAACCCGAATTGGGCGAATATCTCTTCGCCCGCCTCGACGCGATCGTGCGCGAGCTTGGCGTCGCCTACATCAAGTGGGACATGAACCGCGACACGCATCATCCGGTCTCCGCTGGTCGCGCGGCCATGCATGGCCAGACGCGCGCTCTTTACCAATTGATCGACCGCTTGCGTGCCGCGCATCCGGAGTTGGAGATTGAGAGCTGCTCTTCGGGCGGGGCGCGGGCCGATTACGGCATCCTGCGGCGCACGGACCGGATCTGGACTTCGGATAATAACGATGCGCGCGACCGGCAGGCGATACAGCGCGGGGCGAACCATTTCCTCCCCCTGTCTGTAACTGGCAGCCATGTCGGCCCGGCAAAGTGCCATATCACCGGCCGCGTCCTGCCGATGGAATTGCGTGCCGCCACGGCGATCATGGGACACATGGGCATCGAGGCGGACCTGTCGCTCGAGACGGAAGGGGACCTCGCCATACTTTCCGCGGCGACTGCGCTGTACAAACAGCATCGCGCCTTGATCCACGGCGGCGATTACCGGCGGCTGGATGCGCACGCCGCATACAATGCCATCGCCATCGTTGCTGCCGAACGCGGAGAGGCCATCGTGTCCTGCGCGCAGGTCGAGGCGCTCCGTGAGAGCCATCCGCCGCGACTTCGGATTGCCGGTCTCCACCCCGCCCGGCGATACCGCCTCCGCCAGGTCTGGCCGCAGCGCGACGTTTCGCTGACCGCCCCTTCCATCGTCACGGAAGCCGACCTTTTGGGCAAGGGCGCGCAATTCTCCGGCGCCGCGCTTGCCGAGCTTGGCCTGCGACTGCCGCTGACCTATCCCGACACCTGCCTGATCTTCCACTTGGAGGCTGCGACGTGAGCGAGCAATTCGACCTGCTGGTTATCGGTGGCGGCATAAACGGGGCCGGGATCGCCCGCGATGCGGCAGGGCGCGGCATGCGCGTGTTGCTGGTGGAGAAGGACGACCTTGCCGGCCATACTTCGTCGGCCAGCACCAAGCTCGTTCACGGCGGGCTGCGCTATCTCGAACACTACGAATTCCGCCTGGTGCGCGAAAGCCTGATCGAACGCGAGCGCCTGTGGGGTCTTGCGCCGCACGTCATCTGGCCGCTGCGCTTCGTACTGCCGCATGACAGGGGCCTCAGGCCGAAGTGGATGCTGCGCCTCGGCCTGTTCCTCTACGATCATCTCGGCGGGCGCAAACGCCTGCCGCCGACGCGCACCATCAACCTGACGCAGCCGCCGCACGGGCGGATACTGCAGGACAGGCTGACAAGCGGCTTCGAATATTCCGATTGCTGGGTCGAGGATTCGCGCCTCGTATCGCTCAACGCCGTGGACGCGGCAGCGAAGGGTGCGGACGTGCGAACGCGGACCGAATGCACCGCGCTGGAGCGGGGCGAAAGCGGCTGGGCGGCAACCTTGCGTTGCGCCGATGCCGAGACAACGGTGTTGGCGAAAGCAGTCGTGAATGCTGCCGGGCCGTGGGTCGACAAAGTGCTCGGCCGGGCCATTCCGGAAGAGCGCCATGCGAACCTGCGGATGGTGAAGGGCAGCCACCTCATCTTCCCGCGCCTGTTCGAAGGCGATCACTGCTACATCTTCCAGAACCGCGACGAGCGGATCGTGTTTGCCATTCCCTACGAGCGTGATTTCACACTGGTCGGCACGACCGACCTCGGCTTCGACGGTGATCCGCAAGTGGTCGAAATTTCGCCCGAGGAGGCCGATTACATCTGCGCTGCGGCAAACGAGTATCTCGCCGCGCCGGTTAGCCCGGACCAGGCGGTGTCGAGCTATTCCGGCGTTCGGCCGCTGTACGAAGACAAATCGGCCAGCAATTCAACCGTCACGCGCGATTACGTGTTCGAACTCGATAGCGAAGGCGGCGCGCCGATCCTGTCGATCTTCGGCGGCAAGATCACGACCTACCGCAAGCTGGCGGAGCATGCGCTGGAGCGATTGTCCGGTGTCATGGCGATACCGGGCGAAGAATGGACGGCGATGGAGCCGCTGCCGGGCGGGGACATGGTGAAGGGGGACTTCGATGCTTTCCTTGCACAAGTCCGCGACCGCTATCCCGCCTTTGCGCCCGAGCACCTCCTGCGCCTGGCCCGCGCGTACGGCACCCGCATCGATGCCGTGATCGGCGATGCAGCGCGGCCGCAGGAGATGGGCGAGCACTTCGGTGGCGATCTCTACGAAGACGAGGTCGCCTACCTGGTCGAACACGAATTTGCCCACACCGCCGAGGACGTGCTTTGGCGGCGGAGCAAGCTCGGCCTCCATCTCGATTCGCCTGCGCAGGCGAGGCTGGCCGACTGGTTCGCACGGCGCGGCCTGACCGAGCACTGATCGCTAGCGCTTCTTGCCCGCAATCCGGGACACGATCCGGTCGGTCAGCGGTACCTTGCGCTGCGGCGGCGGCAGGCGGCCCGACATCTCGAATAGCATGTTGCCCAACAGCACGGCCTGTTCCTTGCTGAGCAGCAGGCGCGTTTCGACCACTTCGGGCTGGCCGCCGGTGACCTGCTTTGTGTTCTGCAAGCGCACCACCAGGTTCGGTCCGTAATCCTGTGCCGACCAGCCCAGCAGCGCGCCGAGATCGTCGTAACGTTGCACTTTGGCAGGGTCGGACGTTTCGCTCATGTAGGTGGTGTGCTGCGCCCGGGCAAAGGGTGCAACGGCGCGCTCGGCCCTGTCCCGCGCAGGCACGTCAAATGCCCGCGTACCACTGGTAGCCGGAGCGGTCCTCCCAGTATCCGCCCTTGCCGCCCTCGATATCGTCGAGCGAGGCGACCGCTTCAATCCCGGTGAGGTACTTCGCGTGCTTGTAGCCCAGCTGCCGCTCGATCCGCATGCGCAGCGGCGCGCCGTTCTTCTCCGGCAGGTCCTCGCCGTTCAGCCGGTGTGCGACGATGGTCTGCGGATGCATTGCATCCACCATGTCGATGCTCTCGTAGTATCGCCGCCCGCTCAGCGTATCGGCGCAGCGGAAGACGATGAAGCGCGCTTCGGGCTTCAGGCCGGCCGCTTCCAGCAGCATCGACAGCTGCGGCCCCTGCCATTCGCCGATCGCGCTCCAGCCTTCGACGCAATCGTGCCGCGTGATCTGGGTGCGCTGGGGCAGGCGGCGGATATTGTCGAGCGTGAGCGACAGCGGGGTGTCGACCAGTCCGCCGACCTCCAGCTTCCAGTCGGGGAAGCCGGCGGCAAGCTGTGCGCGGTATTCGGGCGTATCGACCGTGCGCGAGCCGTTGCCACGGAAGTTGCGGTCGATCATGCTGGCGGGATACTCGCGCGCCAGCGCCGTGCGGCGGCCGAGCACATTGTGCAGCCCTTCGTGGAAACCGTCGTTGGCGGCGAACAGGCGCTTCATCGGCGCGCTTTCCTGCACCTTCTTGCACCCGGCGAGGAAACCGGCGGCGAGCACGGCGATGGCGGAGCGGCGCTTCATCGTTCCGCCTCCAGTCTGCCGCCCGTTATCATGTCGCGGATCTGCCCGATGGGGCCGGCGAGGATGACCAGCGCCACGTGCAGGACGAAGAAGCCGAGCAACGCAAAGGCGCAGATGAAATGGATCGACCGCGCGCTCTGCCGCCCGCCGAGAAGGTGGAGGAACACTTCGAGGCTGGCGGACATCGCCGGGCTCATCATCAGGCCGGTTACGATCAGCAGTGGCAGGATGACGAACACCACCACGCCGTAAGTCACTTTCTGCAGGAAGTTGTACTTGGCATTGCCGTGCTCGAAGTTGAGCTTCAGGTGCTGGACGATGTCGTCGCGGATGTTGGACCATCGCCATTCGCGCGGCCGGGTGGTGAGGTCGCGCTGCGCATGGCGATTGACCAGCGACCAGACGAGGAAGGCGAGCAGGCCGAAAGCGAAGGGCCAGGCCATCAGCAAGTGCCAGTCGCGCGCGGCGGCGAGGTTATAGTTACCGGGTATCAGGGCCCAATCCGGGAAGTCGGCATAGGCCAGCCATTCGGTGCCTTCCTCGAAGCCCGAACTGCCCCAGTACAGCCGGTTGTGCGCGTTCGCGATGTTCAGCCCGCTCATGAACAGGATCACCACGCAGGCAAGGTTGATCCAGTGCCAGATACGGGTCGCTGCAGAATGGCGTTTCATGTCCCGGCCCCCTCTCGGGCGAGGAAGATGACATCGCGCGGCTGGTCGAGCAAGTGCTGGCCGGAATCCACGAACAGCGTCTGGCCGCTGGCCAGCGTACCGGAGGCGAGGAACAGCGCCGCGTTGGCAACCTCGCTTGCCTCGGTCCGGCGGGCCAAGAGGTTGAGCCGGTGAGAGCGTTCGGTCTCGGCCTCGTCCTGGTCGTGGCTGGCGAGGATAGCTCCGGGTGCAAGGCCATAGATGCGGTCGGCAGGGCTTTCGGCCGCTTTGGCCAGCATCGGGATCGTGGCGGCGAGCGCGTGCTTGCTCATAGAGTAGCTGAAGAAGTCGGGGTTGGGGTTGGCGAGCTTCTGGTCGGTCACCTGGATCACGGTTCGCGCATCGGCGCGGCTGTGGGCGAGGAAGGCCTGCGCAAGCCGGGCGGGTGCGACGGCGTTGATCCGCATGGCCCGTGCGGCCAGTGCGGGATCGAGCGAGGCCGCGTCGTCATACTCGAACACCGAGGCCGAGTTGACGAGGCAGCGCCAGTCCGCGTGCTGCCCGGCCAGTTGCTGCGACAATGCGGCAGCCGCGCCTTCTGCCAGCAGGTCCGCCTGCACCGTGCTTGCCTCGGGCAGGCTGTCGGCCAGTTCCTGCGCGGCGCATTCGGACGTGCGATAGTGGATGATGACATGCCATCCCGCCTCGCCAAAGGCTCGCGCGATGGCCGCACCGATCCGCCTGGCACCGCCCGTGACGAGGACCGCCGGGCGCGTCATGCGCAAGCCGTTTCCAACGGGATGGAACACATGGAACACGGTCCAGGGCAGAAATGCGCCAAGGCATTCGGGGCGCGAAAAGTCAGGTCGAAGCTGGGATTGCGCCGGGTCATGGCCCCCTTTCACCACAATGGCGGATTGTAGGAAAGGGGTTGGATCGGGTTCCCGTCAGCTCGCTCCTAGGCCCAGCCGCTTGTCGATGTCGCGCACCAAGCGGTCCGACACGCGCGGCAGGCTGCGCAATTCCTCCAGTTCCGCCCGCGATCCCTTGTTCTTGCCGTACACGGCGAGGAAGGCGCGGCGCACGGGCCATTGGGCGCTGCCGGTCTCGATCCGTTCGAGATTACCGCCTGCCGATGCGGACCCGGCTTCCAGCACGCGGTAGAACCAGCCGCTGATGCCCACTTCGACCATTGCGGCGACGATGCCCTTCGTGCCGAGATGCCGTTCGATCGTGGCGCAGGGCTGGCGCGGCTGGGTCAGCTCGATCAGCGCACTGCCGAGGCGGAAGCGGTCGCCGATATGCACCTGCGCCTCGTCAATGCTGCCGGCGGACAGGTTTTCGCCCATGCTGCCGGGGCCGGCGAGCCGGGGGAGGGAGCCGAAGCGCGCGCGCAGCCAGTCGTAATGGGCTCGCGGGAACTGGTGCAGCGCCATTGCCGGATATCCGTGATGGCGGCGATCCGCCTGCTCGTCTGCGGCGATACCGCGCGGGCCGATTGCGATGCTGCCTTCCTGGGGCTGCTTGGCGATGCCGCTGGGCTTGCCGCGCGGCATGGGGGCAATCCCGCCCGCACAGATGGCATCGATAGCGACCTTCACGGCTTGCGCACCGTCAGCGCCAGCCAGTCGCGCTGCGTTCCGTCGCAGCCCTTGCCGGGATAGCGCTCGGTCTCGACCACGTAGAATCCCGCGTGCCCATACTGCCCGACAAGCCATTCGGGCGAGGGGAGGCTGGTCCACCGGCCGAACAGGTCGCGCCCTTCGTCCGGATGACCCGCATCGCCGAGCTTGAAATTGGCGAAATGCCAGCCGCCCGCCTTCAGCGCACGGAATATCCGGCGGAGCGCATCTGGCAGGTTCGCGCGCGGCAGGTGCAGCAGGCTGGCATGGGCCCAGACCGCATCGTAGGCCGCTTGGGCATCGAGCTCGTCGAAGCGCATCTGCCGCGCCTTTATGCCGAAACGTTCGCGCGCCTTGCGTACCATCGCCGCCGCGCCGTCCGTCGCATCGAGAGCGAAACCGCGCTCGGCCATGCGCGCCGCATCGCGCCCGACTCCGCAGCCGAGTTCGAGGATGCGCGCACCATCGGACAGCCGGTCGAGGAGGGGGTCGAGTTGCCGGACGTGCATCTCGGCCGTGCTGGCGGTGTATTTCGGCGCCTCCCGCTCGTAAAACGCGAGAGTGGCCGGATCGCTCATTCGGCCGCGAGTGCCTGTTCGTCCGCAGCCGCAGCCGCTTCGCGATCCCGCTCCGCGCGGCTCTTCTTCTCCGCCGCCGTCTTCAGCTGGCCGCAGGCGGCGTCGATATCGCGCCCGCGGGGGGTGCGCACCGGGGCGCTGATGCCAGCTTCGAACACGATGTTGCTGAACGCCTTGATCCGCTCGGGCGTCGAGCATTCGTAGGCGCTGCCCGGCCACGGGTTGAACGGGATCAGGTTCACTTTCGCCGGCAGGTCGTATTCGCGGATCAGCCGCACGAGTTCGCGCGCATCATCGTCGCTGTCGTTCTTGTCCTTCAGCATCACGTATTCGAACGTGATGCGCCGCGCGTTCGACGCCTTGGGATAGGCGGCGCAGGCGGACAGGAGTTCCGGAATGCCGTATTTCTTGTTGAGCGGCACGATCTCGTCGCGGATGTCCTTGGTCACCGCGTGGAGCGAAACGGCGAGGTTCACGCCGATCTCGTCGCCGCATTTCTCGATCATCGGGACCACGCCGCTGGTCGACAGGGTGATGCGGCGCTTCGACAGGGCGAGGCCTTCGCCGTCCATCACGATGCGCAGCGCGTCGCGAACGTTGTCGAAATTGTAGAGCGGCTCGCCCATGCCCATCATGACGATATTCGTCAGCAACCGACCGTCAGCGGTGTATTCCGCCTCGTCCGCATCCTCGGACACGTCCATCCGACCTTTCGGCCATTCGCCCAGCGCGTCGCGTGCCAGCATGACCTGCCCCACGATCTCGCCCGGGGTCAGGTTGCGCACCAGCTTCATCGTGCCGGTGTGGCAGAAGCGGCAGTTGAGCGTGCATCCCACCTGGCTCGACACGCACAGCGTGCCGCGATCGGCATCGGGGATGAAGACCATCTCGAAATCGTGGCCGTCGTCGGTCCGCAGCAGCCACTTGCGCGTGCCGTCGGTGGAATGCTGCGCCTCGACCACGTTGGGCCGGCCGACGACGAAGCGTTCCGCCAGCCACGGGCGCATGGTCTTGCCGATGTCCGTCATGGCGTCGAAATCGGTCACGCCGCGGTGATAGAGCCAGTGATAGACCTGCTTGGACCGCAGCTTCGCCTGCTTCGGGTCGAGCCCCGCCTCGGCGAAGATTTCGGCGATCCGCCTGCGCGGCAGGCCCAACAGATCGATGCGCCCGTCGGCGCGCGGGGTGATGTCGCGCGAAACGGGCACCGGATCGACGGCGCCGGGAATGGTCATGAGGTTCGTGTCGGCCATGGGAGCGGCCCATATAGGCCCCGCGGCAGGATTTTTCACGGACGAATGTAGTTTACCTGCCGGAGGGGCCTTGGCGTTCGTCGAAAATCCGGGAACCCGATCCTGAATAATCGTTCAAGTCATTGTTTTTATTGGCCCGCGCCAAATGGGCCGTGACATTCGTGCAACAATCTTCTTGTTGTGCAGCGTTCAGGAAACTGCGCCGCCAAGAAAGAATTGTACAGTCACACGCAGCACGAAAGCTGCTGATGAATGGAGTACATAATGAAAAAGACCCTCTCTGCACTGCTGGTCGCCGGTTCGGCGATGGCGATCGCCACCCCTGCTTTCGCGCAGGACAACGCTGCCTTCACCGGCCCGCGCGTCGAAGTGCTGGCCGGCTACGACCAGACCCGTGCCGGCGACGAAATCGACAACGACGCGCCGAACAACAGCGACGACGAGTCGATCGAAGGCGTCGCCTACGGCGTGGGCGTCGGTTACGACTTCGCCACCGGCGGTGCCGTGATCGGTGTGGAAGCCGAGTACAGCGACTCCACCGCGAAGTTCGACCAGTCGGCTGCCGACCCGGAACTGTTCAGCATCGGCGAAGTCGATAGCGGCCGCGACCTGTATATCGGTGCCCGCATCGGTGCGCTGGTGACCCCGGATACGCTGCTCTACGTCAAGGGCGGTTACACCAACGCCCGTTACAACGTGCTCGCCAGCGACGGTTCGAACGAACTCGACGGCAACATCGATGCTGATGGTTACCGGATCGGTGCCGGTGCGGAATACGCCATCGGCACCAACAGCTTCGTGAAGCTCGAGTACCGCTATTCGAACTACTCGGAAGCGAACTACGACTTCGGTTCGGCCGACATTCCCGATAGCCCGAGCTACAATGTCGACCTCGACCGTCACCAGGTGATGGCAGGTGTCGGCTTCCGCTTCTAAGCGAACCGATTACCGACAGAATGGGGCCGGGGGAGCGATCCTCCGGCCTTTTTCGTGCGCGTCAGAGGCGTGCGCAGGCCACGCTGGCGGCATCCATCGCCGTCGCCGCGCCATCCAGGCTGTAGGTCGTGGAGAAACGCCTCCCGCCCGCGTCGGTCGCGCCGACGGTCATCTGCCCAGCGCTGCGCATGGCGGCAACGATGGCCGCATCGCCCGCGCGGTTGGCCGCCCAGGCCTGGTTCCCGCCGCCGACGAGCGGGAAACGTCGACCGCCGATCGACAGTGTGATCGCGCTGCCTTCCCGCACGGTGCGGGACAGTTGGAAATTGACTTGCCCGCGGACCCGGCGCTGCGGCCACGTGCCGACGCTGGCAAAGGGCGTGTGCTGGCGGGCCGCGCTGCTCGGCCGGGCCTTGGCGATGGCATAGCAGCGCGGCGTCGCGGGATCGCGGAACGCGCCCCAATCGCCGAAAATGCCGAGGCTGTCCTTCGCCGCTGCCGGGGCGGCGACGGCAAGCAATGCGGCCGTGAGGGCAAGCGTGGGGCGAAGGGCCATGCGCCCTTGTAACCGCCTTGCGGTGCAGGTCAAAATCGGATGCCGGACGTCCGGTTTTACTGGCGAAACGGGCCTATTTCGGGTACAAGAATTGGACCGGAGGGGGCTTCCGACAAAGCCCGGTAAATAGAGAGGGCGCACGCGGGCATCGTTCGCGGAGCGTGGAGAGAAATGAGCCTGCTTGCAGACTATAACCTGCCCTTCGCAATTGCGATGGGGCTGATGTTTTTGCTCGTCCTGTTGCAGGTCATCGGGCTTGGCGGCGATATTGATGCCGATATCGACTTCGATGCTGACGTCGCCGACCCGACCGCGGTGGGCTTCGGCGGGGCGCTGACCTCGCTGCTCGGGCTCGGCAAGGTGCCGCTGTTCGTGTGGCTGATCGTGTTCCTGCTGCTGTTCTCTGGCGTCGGGCTCGGCATCCAGGCGCTGGCGACGGACCTGACCGGATCGCCGCTCTATCGCTGGCTGGCGGCAGTCTTCGCCGCCGGCGGCAGCATTCCCGCCACAGCGCTGCTGGTCCGCCCCCTCGGCAGGCTGATGCCGCAGGACGAGACGACCGCCGTGGGCCTCGATGCCCTCGTCGGGCGGCGCGGCATGGTGACCACCGGCCGCGCGGCGAAGGACAGCCCGGCGCGCACCAAGGTCTACGATCACCACGGTCAGGCGCACCATGTCATGGTGGAGCCACACGAGGATGCCAGCGAGATGCTGGAAGGGGACGAGGTGCTGCTGGTGCGGCGCGAAGGACAGCGGTTCTTCGGCATCCCGCTCGCCAACCGGGCGCTTTCGCCCACCGAATAACCATTCCCGGCGAAGGCCGGCAATAATGACAAGACAGGAGAAAACATGGAAAGTCTGTTCGAAAGCGGAATGATAATGGGGGTAGCGATCATCGTCGCGGTGATCGGTATATTCGCCACGATCCTCAAAATGTATCGTCGCGCCAGCAAGGAGATCGCCTTTGTGCGGACCGGTGTGGGCGGCGAGAAGGTCGTCATGAACGGCGGCGCAATCGTTCTGCCGGTGTTGCACGAGACGATGCCGGTGAACATGAACACGCTGGTGCTCAGCGTGGTCCGCCGCGACGGGGAAGCGCTGATCACCCTCGACCGGCTGCGGATCGACGTGAAGGCGGAATTCTACGTCCGCGTGAAGCCCGACGCCGAAGCCATCGCCATGGCCGCACAGACGCTCGGCATGCGCACCATGCAGCCCGAAGCGCTGAAGGACCTGGTCGAAGGCAAGTTCGTCGACGCGCTGCGCAGCGTGGCTGCCGGCATGAGCATGAACGAGCTGCACGAGCAGCGTGCCGACTTCGTGCAAAAGGTGCAGCAGGTGTCGTCCAACGACCTCGCCATGAACGGCCTGGAGCTGGAATCGGTCTCGCTGACCGGTCTCGACCAGACCAGCATCGAGCACTTCAACGCCAACAACGCCTTCGACGCCGAAGGTCTCACCAAGCTGACCGAGCAGATCGAGGCGCGCAAGAAACTGCGCAACGACATCGAGCAGGACACGCGCGTGCAGATGGAAGGCAAGAACCTCGAAGCCGACCAGCGCAGCTTCGAAATCAGCCGCGATACCGAATACGCTCGGCTCGAGCAGGAGCGAGAGGTGGAGGTTCGCCGCGCCAAGCAATCTTCCGAAATCGCCCGCGAACAGGCCGAGCGCAGCCGCGAGGCCGATGCCGCGCGGATCGAGGCCAAGAAGCAGGTCGACGCGCAGCAGATCGAGGCCGACCGCCTCGTCGAGGAAGCCCGCATCGACCAGCAGCGCGCCCTCGAAATTGCCCGGCAGGAACAGCAGATCGCGGTCCAGAACAAGAGCCGCGAGGAAAGCCAGGCCAAGGCGGAAGCCGACGAGGCGCGTGCGAAGGCCGTCGCTGCCGAGGAACAGGTCGCGACCAGCCGCGAAAGCGAAATCGCCGAACGCCAGAAGAAGATCGAACTGATCGAGGCGGCCAAGCAGGCCGAGCGCGAGGCCATCAAGGTCAAGGTCGATGCCGAAGCGGAACGCGATGCCGCCGGCAACCGCGCCGAAGCCATCCGCCGCGAGGCAGAGGGTGAGGCCGAAGCGGTCAAGCTACGCGCCGAAGCCGACCGTGTGCGGTTCGAAGTGGAAGCGGCCGGCCAGCAGGCGGTCAACGAAGCGGCGAACATCCTCTCCAGCGACCAGATCTCGCTGCAGATGAAGATGGCACTGCTGAAGGTGCTGCCGGAAGTCATCCGCGAAAGCGCCAAGCCGATGGAAGCCATCGACAGCATCAAGATTGTGCAGGTCGACGGGCTGACCCAGCGCGGCGGCGCGGGCGGAAATGGCGGCGGCGTTGGCGGGGCCGGTACGGGCAACCTCGCCAACGATGCGGTCTCGGCCGCGCTCGCCTACCGCGCGCAGGCGCCGATGCTCGACGGGTTGCTCAAGGAACTGGGCCTCAACGGCGCGTCGCTCGGCGCGCTGGCGGCCGGGGCATCCGACGGGGTCGTGACCGAAGGGTCCGTCGGCCTGACCGAGCCCTTTAAGGCGCCGCAAGGCTCCATCCTGCCGACCTTCGACTTCAGCAACGACGAGGTTGACGGGGAAGACACGGCGGAGGATACCGACGCTGCCGAGTAACGTCGGACCAAACACCTCACGGGCCCCTGGCGATACGCCGGGGGCCCTTTTTTATGCGTGTTCCTGTCCCGGATAGGCGATCGCCAGGATTTCCCATTCCTTTTCGCCCGCCGGCAGCCGCACGGTGCGCAGGTCGCCGACCGATGCGCCGCGCAGGGCACGCGCCATCGGGCTGGACCAGCCGATCCGCCCATGCGCCGCGTCCTGCTCGTCGTCACCGACCAGCGTCACGGTCTTCCTCGCATCGTCCTCGTCCGCGATGGTGACGACTGCGCCGAAGAATACGCGGCTCTGGTCCGGCGTTTCGGACGGATCGATCACCCGCGCGGCTTTCATCCGGCGGGCAAGGTGCGCCGCTTCCCGGTCGATCTCGCGCATGCGCTTGCGGCCGTAGAGGTAATCGCCGTTCTCGCTGCGGTCGCCATTGCCCGCCGCCCAGCTGACGATCTCCACAATCTCCGGTCGTTCGGTGCCGAGCAGATGGTCGTAGCGCGCCTTCATCGCGGCATAGCCGGCAGCGGTAACGGGATTGCCGTCGGGCTTCATCGCCCCGTCGCCCCAATCAGTTCCGGAAGTACCAGCTCGCGGGCTTGGGGCCGCCGTAGCCGGCGCGGTCGGGGTTGAGGGCTTCGTAGACTACGGCGTTCTCGATCACGCGCTGGACGTAGTTCTTCGTCTCGTAGATCGGGATTTCCTCGATCCAGCGCTGGTAGGTGATGGTCCCGCGGCGAGGGTCGCCGTTGGCGCGCAGCCACTTGTTCACGTTGCCCGGACCGGCGTTGTAGGCCGCGATGGCGAGCGGGTAGGCCCCGCCGTAGTATTCCAGCATGCGCTTGAAGTACCCGTCGCCCAGCATGATGTTGTAGGCCGGGTCGCCCTTGATGCTGGCGGACATGTAGGACATGCCCATCTTGCCCGCCTGCTCGCGCGCGGTGGCGGGCATCAGCTGCATCAGGCCGCTGGCGCCGGCGTGGCTGGTGCGGGTGGTGTCGAATTCGCTTTCCTGCCGGCTGATCGCGTGGATCATCGTCCAGTTGCCGGTCGGGTGGGTTTCGACCACCGGATAGCCTTCCAGCTGCACGGCATCGAAGCCCTTCTGCGCTGCGGCCTCCCCGATCACCACCGCAAAGTCGCGGCGACCCAGTTGCTTTGCGTATTCCGCCACCAGCGCCAGTTCTTCCGGGCTCTGCGCCTGGTCGGCGATGTGGGTGAAGAAATAGCGTGCGGTGCGCCAGTCGCGGCCGCGCGCGGCCTCCTGCACGGCGGCGGTCAGCGGCTTGCTGAAGAATTCGGCGCGCTGTTCGGGCGTGGGAGTGACGCGGCCGACGGGCTGGGACCACAGGTCCTTGTGATCGCGGCCCAGCGCTTCCAGCGCCAGAAGCCCGTAAAACTGGCCGCGATATTTCGCCGCCATCTCGTAATAGCGGACGGCCTCGGCCTGCTGGCCCGCCTGCGCAGCCGCTTCGCCGGCCCAGTAGAAGCCCTTGGAACGAGTCTGCGGGGTCTGCGCGGCCGCGCCGTAGCGATAGAACAGCGGGGCCGCGGCGGCGCCGTCATAGAGATTCCACAGCGCGTTCGTCCCGCCGAGCCACATCAGCGAGGTGTAATCGTCGCGCAGGCGATAGCTGCCCTGGCTGATGTCGGTGCCGGGCGGGAAGGCATCGTCGATCTTGCTGGCGATGCGCACGCTGTCGCGCGTGTCGGCGGCGCGGGCGACACGCAGCAGCTGGGTCACCCACAGCTCGCGATTCAGCACAGGTTCGGCGAGGGCAGGGCGGTCGGCCAGGATGCGCACGGCTTCCGCCACGCGGCCATCGGCGCGCAGGCCCCGCACGCGGTCATAGACATAGCCCGGATCGCTGAGGTCGCGAGCGCTCGGCGTGCCGTCGGTGCGGTGTGCGAGGCGCGAGGCGAACACGGCCTGAGCGGAGGGGGAGACGCGGGTCAGCTGGCGCCGTGCGGCCTCGAACTCGCTCGCCCACATCAGTGCGTTCATGCGCGCGTCGTGGTCTTCGGGCGTAAAGGCGCCGGCATAACGGCCGAGCAGCATCAGCTCCGCACTGTCGCTCATGGTGCCGCCGCGCCAGGCCTTGCGGGCCCACTCGTCGGCGCGCGGATCGCCGTTCACCATCAGCGCGATGGCATAGGATGCCGCGCCAGCGTTGGTGAGCGGCGGGAAGCGGTCGAAGAAGCGGATCAGCTGCGGGGCATCGACCGGCTCGACGGCCAGTCGCACCTCGGCGAATTCGCGCAGGCGGTCCTCGCGCGGGAAGCCGGGATTGTTCAGCAGGAAGCCGGAATACTGCGCAAAAGAATAATTGCCGCTTTCCTGCAGCGCTTCCCAGTTGCTCACCACGCCCGCCCATGCGGTGGGGCGGGACGTCAGCAGCTCGCGCCGCTGTTCGTCCCAGCGGGCCTCCTGCGCTTGTGCCGCGACGGGAACGCCGGCGGCGGCGATGGAGAGGAGGGCGAGATTCAGCAGGGGTTTACGGCTCATGCTGGACATTATGGGGGGCGGCTCCTTATCACGCGCTGAACGGTCGCCGGCGGCGACTGCCATTCGATACTCTCAACGCAGGATCAGCGTAAATGTTCTCCGGCTCGATACCCGCCCTGACGACTCCTTTTCGCGGCGGAGCGTTCGACGAAGCCGCCTTCCGCCGCCTCGTCGACTGGCAGATCGAAAGCGGCAGCAAGGGGCTCGTCCCCTGCGGCACGACGGGTGAGGCCTCGACCTTGTCGAATGCCGAGCACCACCGGGTGATCGAGGTCTGCATCGAACAGGCCGCAGGGCGCGTCCCGGTGATCGCCGGCTGCGGCAGCAACGATACCCGCAACGCGTTGCTGCATATGCAGTTTGCGAAGAAGGCGGGCGCGGCCGCGGGCCTGTGCGTCGCGCCCTATTACAACCGGCCGAGCCAGACCGGGCTGATCGCGCATTTCAGCCACCTGGCGGAAAATTCCGACCTGCCGATCGTGCTCTATAACGTGCCCGCGCGCACGGTTACCGACCTGGAGGACGAGACAGTGGTGGAGCTCGTCTCAAAGTATCCCGATCGGATCGTGGCGATCAAGGATGCGAGCGGCGACCTGTCGCGCGTGGCCGATCACCGGATGGGCCTGGACCACGACTTCTGCCAGCTGTCCGGCAACGACGAGCTATGGCTGCCGCACAGCGCGGCGGGCGGGGCGGGGTGCATTTCGGTGACCGCCAACGTCGCTCCGGCCCTGTGCGCCGAATTCCACGAGGCGATCGCCGCCAACGACCTCGTCAAGGCGCGCGAGCTCAACGACCGGCTGTTCCCGCTGCACTACGCCATGTTCTCCGACGCGAGCCCCGCACCGGTGAAGTACGCGCTGACCCGCGTCATGGAGGGCTTCACAGACGAAGTCCGCCTGCCGCTGTGCCCGGCAAGCGACGCCGCGCGCAAGGCCGTGGACGAGGCGCTGGAGCACGCCGGACTGGTTTAGGGCCAGGACCCATTACTGGCACGGGCGTGGCGGCAAGATGACGAAGATATCGGACGAAACTGCGTGCAGCGAAGGCTGGATGCCTTAGCAAACGCGGTTTTGTTCGAGATCGAAGTCATCTTGCCGTCCTTCGGATTGGGTCAATTGGCCCCTGTGCGGCGTCACGGAAGCTTGAAAATGCCACGGCATTTCCCGCGCTCCCGTTCCTTGCACACCGCTTTGCTGGGGCCAATTGCTCCCAACTACGCTCCGCGCCAGTAATGGGTCCTGACCCTAAAGGCCGACAAGCCGGGTCGCCGCCATTCGGCAACCCGGCTCGCTTCGGCGATCAGTCCGCCGGGTTGTGCTTTTCGACGAAGCGTACCGTTTCTTCCAGCATCTTGAGACGCGTGGCTGACAGCGAGAGCCAATGGTCCTCGCCGTCCAGCTCGACCAGCTCGTACGGCTTGCCCGCGCTGCGCAGCGCGTCGGCCATGATCGTGCTCTGGCGGTACGGCACCACCGTATCGTCGCGCCCGTGGATCAGCATGATCGGCGCATCGGCCTGCGCGGCCAGCTTGCGAGGCGAGATCGAGTCGAGCTCGTCCTTCGGCCCCATCTTTTCGATCCAATATTCGACCAGTTCCTTGCTGCCGGTCTCGCGGCGTTCCTGGTCGACCATGGAGGCAAGGTCGCTGACCCCGGCAACCGCCACGGCGCAGCGATAGACGCCCTGTTCCACCGTTACGCCGGCGAGCGCCGCGTAGCCGCCGTAACTGGCGCCGACGATGCAGGCGCGTTCCGGATTGACGATACCGTCTGCGGCAAGAGCCATCATGCCGTCGGTAATGTCGGTCTGCATCTTGCGGCCCCATTCGCCGTTGCCGGCATCCACGAAGGCCTTGTCACGATTGGTCGAGCCGCGGAAGTTGGGCTGGAACACGGCATAACCGCGCGATGCCAGCGCCTGCGCCCACCAATCGAACTGCTCGTAATCGTGCGAGGCGGGGCCGCCGTGCGGCAGCATGACGACAGGCAGGTTCTTCGCCTCGATCCCCGGCGGCAGGGTCAGGATGCCTTCCAGCTCCAGCCCGTCCGCGGCGGTGTATTCGTACGTCGAGACCGCACCGACGAAGCGCGGGCCGATCTGCGGGCGTTCGCGGCCGATGACCTGCGCGCCCTTGGCGACGGTGTCGAGCAGGTACCACGTCCCGCTATCGGCATTGCCGCCGGTGGTCACGAGCACCTTGGACAGGTCGGGCGTCCATTGCGCGATCGAACCGTTCTGCGCGTCGAAGCCCTGATAGATGTTGCGGACCTCGGTCTCCCAGGCCTCGTCGAAGAACACCGGCTTGCGCTCGTTATTTTCGGTCCGATAGCCGACGATGCGGCCATCCCACGGGTTACGGTAAGTGGCTTCGATATCCTCGCCCGCGAACATTTCCTGCGGCGTGCCGCCAGTCAGCGGGACCGCGTAGTATTTGATCGTTTCGACATCGTCGTCGATGAAGGTGTAATAGATCACGCCGCTACCGTCCTGCGAGAAGGCAGTCAGGCCGGCGCTTCCGTCCGGCGTCGTGCCGCTCGCAAGCTCGGTGCCGTTGGCGGTTTTCAACGACCAGCGGTCCGTGGCATACTCGTAATCCATCGTGACCGAAATCTCGCCGCGCCCGTCGATAAGGTAACGGCGACCTTCGCCGCGGCTACGCCCGGCATCCACCCGCTTGGTCGATCCGGACTCCAGATCGACCCGGTAAAGCGTGCGCGGTGCGCCATTATAGAAGTAGGACCCGCCCTGGTTCCGCTCCATCGGCATACCACCGTAGAAGCCGTACCACTTGCCGCCGATCTGGCGCACGCCATAGTTCCCCTGCACCGCATTCATGATCTCGCGTTCGTCCGCAAACACGGTGCGGACCGGTTTGCCGGGATCGACAGGTACGATCATGATATTGGCGAATTCGGCCTGGCTGGCGATGTAGCGGTCACCCAACTCCTGCGTATCCGAGCGCGTGACGAGCACCATGTCGTCGCCCGCCCAGTCGATGCCGCGCACCTTGATGTCGCCCACCTTGAGCATGTTCAACGGCTTCAATTCGGGATCCAGCATCAGCACGACGCGGTCCCCGTTCACCGTCGCCAGCATCGCGATCCGGCCCGAAGGCGAAAGCGCGGCGTCCTGCAATGCGGGCAACTCGCCATAGGCGGAAATCGGCGGTGCGTCCGGCAACGCTTGCGCCAGCGCGGGCGTGGATACGGCAACGGCCATCGCGCCAAGCGCGGCGTAAATAAAACGATTCATTCTGGTATGCTCCCCTTCGTCCGCGACGAATATTGCGCAGATTTGTGACAGTCGCAAGTCGTTGCGGTTGCCGATGCCCGCCGGAGCCACTAAGTCGCGCGGCCTATGGCGCGTCCGACCCCCAAGACTTTCGACAAGCAGAAGATCGTCGCCGAAAACCGGCGTGCGAAATTCGACTACGCGATCGAGGATACGTTCGAGGCCGGGCTGCAATTGCAGGGCACCGAAGTAAAGGCGCTGCGCGCAGGCGAAGGCAATATTGCCGAAAGCTATGCCGAGGTGCGCGGCGGGGAAGCGTGGCTGGTCAACGCCAACATCCCGGAATTCAGCCACGGGAACCGCCACAACCACACGCCCACCCGCCCGCGCAAGCTGCTGCTCCATGCGCGCGAGATCGAGCGGATGGTCGGCGCGGTGGAGCGCAAGGGCTTCACGCTGGTGCCGTTGTCGATCTACTTCAACGCGCGCGGCCGGGCGAAGGTGGAACTGGCGCTCGCCAAGGGGCGCCAGACGAAGGACAAGCGCGATTACATCAAGGATCGCGACTGGCAGCGGGACAAGGCGCGGATTATGCGCGAACGCGGCTGACCCGCGCGACGGGTTCCGCCGCCGTCATTCAGCGTACCGACACGCATGCCGCGCCTAGTGTCGCACTGCCGCAAGAATTGTCCGTCATCGCCCTTGCACGGACCCGCCCGCACCCCATAAGCGATTGAGCACGATGACCCGCAAACGCTCCAAGGATAAAGTCGCACGGTGGATCGGCGCCCGCATGCCGACGCGCGAGGAGATGGCGCGGAACAAGTATCTCAAACCCATCGCGCACCGTTTCTTGAGCCCGGAACTGTGGCGCTTCACCCGCCGCAGCGTGCCGCGAGGGGTGGCGCTGGGCCTGTTCTGCGGCTTCATCATTCCTATCGGCCAGATTTTCCTCGCCGCGTTCCTCGCCCTGCCGGCGCGCGCCAACGTGCCGATCTCCGCGCTTGTCACGTTCGTCACCAACCCGTTCACCTTCCCGTTCTGGGCGTGGGTGGCCAACCGGCTCGGCGACTTCATGCTGGGCATCGACCGGTCGGTCGGATCCGGCGTGATTCAGGAGCAGATGCAGACCGAGGGCTGGCGCAGCTACCAGGGCGTGTTCGCCGCTGTGGGCGAGACGGTGTTCGGTTTCGTCATCCTCGCCATCGTGACGTCGGCCGTCGGCTATTTCCTGTCCAAGTGGTTCTGGCGCTGGAAAGTGGGCCGCCGCCGCACGAAGCGCTTGCGGGCGATGGAACGGCGCATGGAAGAACGGCTCGAGGCGCAGAAGGGATGAACAGCGCCGCCCTGATCGACCTGACAACGCAGAAGCCGCGCGTCCTCCATATCGCCCTTGCAACGGCGGTCGTGCTGACGGCGGCGCTGCTGTGGCTGGCGACGCGCTCGCCGGTGGTCGCAATCGCCTATCTGGGCGGGGCGACGGTGCTGGGGCTGGGCGCCATGGCGGCCCTGTCGCGGCGCGCACCGGTGGCGGCGGAAAGCTTTGCCGCGCCCGACTGGTCTGTCACGGTCGCCGCGCTCGACCGGCCCGACTGCGCCGTCGCGATTACCGACCGCGCCAACCGGCTCGCCTGCGCCAACGAGGCTTATCGCGACTGGTTCACCGCCTCCACCGGCCCCGCCGCGCTGGCCCTTCCGGCAGGCGCTGCCGGCGAGATTGCGCGGCTCCAGCGCCTCGCCTGGCGTGACGGTCATGCCGCTGGGCGGATCGAACGCGGCGGGGAAGTCTTTGCCGTCGAACTGAAACGCGCAGGCCGGGCGGACGATCACCTCGTCTGGTGGTTCTCCCCGCTGACAAAGTCGGACATGGCCGCCGATCTTGCGGGCCGGATCGCGGGCCAACTCGGCGCGATGCTCTCGGCCGCGGGGATCGAAGCGGCACTGGTCGGGCCGGAAGGGCGCATCAAGGCCGCCGCGCGGGGCTTTGCCCGCCGCGCCGTGGGCGACGAGGCGGCCACCATGGCGGGCGAGGATTACGCCGCCCACCTGCGTACCGACGCCCGCGAGCGCATCTATTTCGCGCGCGAGGCGAAGCGCGGTGCGCCGCAGGTCCTGCTGCAGGTGCCGCTGGCGGAACCGGGCAGCGATAGCGCGGCTGCGCAGTCGTTGATGCTGCTGGTGGATGCCGGCGTCGGGCTCGGCGCGTCGGCCAATGCGGACGTCGCCGGCGGCGCACCGCAATTGCAGAATTTGCTGGAGGCGCTGCCGCTCGGTCTCGCCATGGCGAACCGCGACGGGCGGTTCCTATTCGCCAACCCCGCCTTCCGCCGGGCGATCCGCCTGGGCGACGCGTCGCTGCCGCCGTACCCTTCCGACCTCGTGGTGCGGGAAGACAAGCCCGCGCTCGCCGATGCGGTGCGCCGCTTCGCGCAAGGCAGCGCCAGCAACGGCGACATGGCGATCCGCCTGAAGGACGAGCCCGACGAGCCGGTCAGCATCGGCCTTGCCGGGGTGCGCGGCATGGGGGAGGCGGCGGTGCTGCTCAGCCTGGCCGACTCCACCGAGGAAACGCGCCTGCGCCGCCAGGTGATGCAGGCAACCAAGATGCAGGCCGTCGGCCAGCTGGCAGGGGGCGTCGCGCATGATTTCAACAACGTGCTCACCGCCATTATCGGCTATTGCGACCTCATGCTGCTGCGCCACACGCCGGGCGACAGCGATTATGACGACATCCAGCAGATCCGCGCCAATTCCAACCGCGCCGCCAGCCTGACGCGCCAGCTGCTCGCCTTCAGCCGCCAGCAGACGCTGCGGCCCGAAGTGCTCCAGCTGCCCGACGTGGTGAGCGAGGTCAGCCAGCTGCTGAAGCGGCTGATGGGCGACAAGATCAAGTTCCGCGTCCACCACGACCGCGACCTCGGCGCCATTCGCGCCGATCCGCAGCAGCTGGAGCAGGTCATCGTCAACCTCGCCGTCAACGGCCGCGATGCGATGCTGGAAAACGGCGGGTCGGGCCGGCTGACGCTCGCCACCCGCAAGGTGCCGGCGAGCGAAATCCGCCGGATGAAGAGCGAGATCATCCCCACCGCCGACTACACCTCGCTGATCGTGGAGGACACGGGCGGCGGCATTCCGAAGGATGTGCTCGGCAAGATTTTCGAACCGTTCTTCACGACGAAGGAGCAGGGCAAGGGAACCGGCCTCGGCCTCTCCACCGTCTACGGCATCGTCAAGCAATCGGGTGGCTTCATCTTCGCCAGCAACGTGCGGGCGAAGGAAGGCTCGCCCGCAGGAGCGCGCTTCACGCTTTATTTCCCCGTCCACCACGGCGCTGCAGAAGCGCCCAAGCCGGACAACCTTGCCCCGGTCGAGGTAGAGGACGAGGCGAGCGAATTCACCGGCGGCGGCCGCATCCTGCTGGTGGAGGACGAGGACATGGTCCGCGCCGTCGCCAGCCGCGCGCTCGAACGACAGGGCTATGAAGTCGTGCTGGCAAGCGACGGCGACATGGGACTGGAAGCGATGGCGGAAAACCCCGCTTTCGACCTCGTCGTCACCGATGTCGTCATGCCGGGCATGGACGGCCCGGCGATGGCCCGCGAAATCCGCAAGCAGTGGCCGGACATGCCGGTCCTGTTCATGTCGGGCTATGCAGAGGAACAGCTGCGCGCCGACATCGACATTGCCGACATGCACTTCATCGCCAAGCCTTTCAGCGTCTCCGCCATCGCCGACAAGGTGGCGGCCGTCCTCAAGCGCAAATGACTGGACATGTTTCCGCAATAGCGGTTGGTTAGGCCCGTCCTGGTATTTGGGGAGGGCCGCGATGAAATTCCGCAAGCTGGTGAAATCGGGTCTTGGCGCGCTGGCGCTGGTATCGGCAGGCGCGGCGGCGCAGGATCCCGACTCGACCGCACAGGGCGACGTGTCCGTCACCATCTACAACGGCGACCTCGCCGTGGTGCAGGACCTGCGCAGCCTCGACATCGCTTCGGGCCGCAGCACCATCGCCTTTCCCGACGTGTCTGCCCGCATCCGCCCTGAAACATTGAGCTTCGTGGCCGACGGCGCCGGCATCGTGGAGCAAAACTTCGATTTCGACCTCCTCACCCCGACCAAGCTGATGGAGAAAGCCATCGGCCAGACGGTGACGCTGGTGCGCACCAATCCCGCAACCGGCGCCGAAACGCGCGAGCGGGCGGAGGTCCTGTCAAGCGCAGGTGGCGTGGTGGTCCGCATCGGCGACCGGATCGAGGTGCTGCGCGACGATGGCCTGCCCACCCGCGTCGTCTTCGACGAGGTGCCGCCCAATTTGCGTGCGCGGCCGACCCTTTCGGTCACGGTCGAAAGCGCCCGCGCCGGACGCCGCCCCGCGGCCATACGGTATCTCACCCCCGGCCTCGGCTGGAGCGCGGACTATGTCGCCCTGTTCGACGACCAGCGCGGTACGATCGACATGCAGGGCTGGGTCACGCTTACCAACACCACTGGCACCACCTTCCATTCCGCCGACACGCTGCTGGTGGCCGGCAACCCGAACAACCGCGGATCGCGGCGCAGCGGCAATCCCGGCATGGTCCGCCCCGGCACGCAGACCGCGGAGCGGGAGCGGCTGGGCGATTTCTACTTATACCCGCTGGCCGAGCGGACCACGATCGCCAACGCCCAGACCAAGCAGGTCGGCTTCCTCGACGCGACGGCAATCCCTGCCAACAAGCAATACGCGCGGATGGTCGGCTGGCTGGATACCGACCGCCAGCCGCAGCCAGTCGACAGCCGCATCCAGTTCAACACCTCGCGCGATGGCGGGCTGGGCGACGCGCTGCCGGCGGGCACGATCCGTTTCTACCAGCGCGACAGCCAGGGCAACCCGCAGTTCATCGGCGAAAACGACATCGGCCACACGCCGATGGGCAGCCTGCTGCAGCTCGACACCGGCACCGCCTTCGATGTCTATGTCCAGGCCGAGGTGGAAGACCGCGAGAAGATCGACAGCGGGGAATGGCGCCGCGCTGCCCAGTACAAGGTCTTTCGCGACGGCGAGGAATTCGAACGCGTCGATGTCGAAATGCCGATCGAATACTGGCAGACGACCATGCGCTACACCCTCACCAACGCGCGGAGCGAGCCGGTGACGGTGCAGCTGGTGCAGGACGGGCTGGGCGGCGGAAACTTCTGGCGCGACTGGCGGCTGGTCAGCGAGGACGTGCCGGGCGAGCAGGCCAATGCCGAGCGCCGCGTGTGGCAGGTGACCGTGCCCGCCAATGGCGAGCGGGTGGTGCGCGCGACTTTCCAGACCCGTTACTGAGGGGCGGGACGATGCGCCCCGTAGCGCTCTTCCTCGCAGCAACCATGCTCGCCGCGCTTCCGACCGCCGCGCAGGAGGCGGTGGAGGAGAGGATAATCGTCGAGGCATCCCCGCCGCAGGGTGTTGCCGTGACGATCTACCGCGATCCGTATCGGGGCGAGGGCGGGCAGATGAACGCCCGCTTCCCGCGCGGCTTCGGCATGATCAGCGAAACGCGCACCGTCACCCTGCCTGCCGGGCGCTCCACGATCCGCTTCGAAGGCGTGGCGGAAGGCATGGTGGCGGTAAGCGCCATCGTTACCGGGTTGCCGGGCGGCACGATCGAGAAGAACCGCAACGCCGACCTGCTCAGCCCCGCCGCGCTGGTCGACGGCACGCTCGGCAACCAGGTCACCATCACCCGCACAAATCCCGCCACCGGCGAAGCGGTGAGCGAGCCTGCCACTGTGCGTACCCGCGCGGACGGCGGGCTGGTGCTGGAAACGGAGGAAGGCTTCACCGCCGTGCGCTGTTCCGGCGTGCCGGAGCGGCTGACGTTCAACCGCGTGCCCGACGGCCTGTCCGCCCAGCCGGTCTATTCGGTCGACACGTTCAGCGAGACCGGCGGCATTTACACCGTGCAGCTCAGCTACTTGTCCAGCGGCTTCGACTGGCAGGCGCACTACGTCGGTACGCTCAGCGCCACGGACGAGAGGATGCGACTGGTTTCGTGGCTGACGGTGCTCAACACCAACGGGCAGAGCTTTCCCGACGCGGAGATGCTGGTCGTCGCCGGCGGGCTCAGCGTGACGAGCGATTTCCGCCGGATGTCGCAGCCGCCGCAGAGCCGCCCGCTGCGGCTGGAATGCTATCCCATCGGCAGCACGGCGCGCGGATCGCCTGTTCCGTATTACGGGCCAGTTGCCCTAGCGGTGCCGCCACCACCGCCACCGCCACCGCCTGTCGTGGCCGCCGCTTTCGAAGCTGATTCGATTATCGTGACCGGTTCGTCAATGAAGCGTTCGTTCGAAGATGCGACCGTGGGATTGTCGGTCGTCGCGCAGGAAGAGGAGCTGGGCGACCTCAAGCTGTTTCGCGTTCCGGTGCCGGTCAATGTGGCGGCCAGCGGGATCAAGCAGGTCGCCTTCCTGCAGCAGGACGCGGTCGCCGCATCGCTGCTCTATCTCGCCGATTGCAGGCCGAACGACGATTTCGACGACGATACGGACGAGGGCGATTACGACCCGCTTGGCATGTTGCTGAAAGGCAAGAACGACCTCGAGAACGGTCTCGGCCAGGCGCTTCCGATGGGAGAGCTGAGCCTGTTCGAACCATCGGACTTCGGACCGCAGCTGGTCGCCCAGCTGGACCTGCGCGACTTCGCGCGCGGGCAGGATATCGAACTGGAACTGGGTGAAAGCGCGCAGGTCCAGGGCACATGCGGCTATCGCGGCGACGATGTTCCCTACGATAGGCCGGGCAAGTGGACACGGATGCGCGGGGAAATTGCGAACGCCAATCCCCATCCCGTGCGTATCCGCATCCGCCTCGCCGACACGCCGGACCTGCAGGTGCGCTGGCCGGACGGGACGGACTTCGTGAAGGACGGCTACCGTGTCGCGGAGGTGACGGTGCCCGCCAACGCCACCCGCCGCTACGACTGGCGCGTGCGCGACCGCTCGGGTCGGTAGGATACTTCCTACAAATATTTTCGTTCCACTCTTGTTCTTTTGGAACAAAGCGAATACATCGCTCATATGTTGAAGGCCTGCCACAGGGGGTAGGCAACTGACGGAGGCGATGTCATGGCTGCCAATCTCAAGCTTGTGGAAGGTAAGGAAACCAACGTGGACCGTCAGAAGGCACTCGATGCCGCACTCGCACAGATAGACCGCGCATTCGGCAAGGGCTCGGCGATGAAGCTGGGCTCCAAGGAAGCGATGAACGTCGAATCGATTTCGACCGGTTCGCTCGGCCTCGATATTGCGCTTGGCATCGGCGGCCTGCCGAAAGGCCGCGTGATCGAGGTCTACGGGCCGGAAAGCTCCGGCAAGACCACGCTGGCGCTGCATGTCATCGCCGAAGCGCAGAAGGCCGGCGGCACGGCGGCTTTCGTGGATGCGGAACACGCGCTCGACCCCGTCTATGCCAAGAAGCTGGGCGTCGACATCGACGAACTGATCGTCTCGCAGCCCGACACGGGCGAGCAGGCGCTGGAAATCACCGACACGCTGGTGCGTTCGAACGCGATCGACGTGCTCGTGGTGGACTCAGTCGCCGCGCTGGTCCCGCGGGCGGAAATCGAAGGCGAGATGGGCGACAGCCACGTCGGCCTGCAGGCGCGCCTGATGTCGCAATCGCTGCGCAAGCTGACCGGATCGATCAACCGCAGCAAGTGCATGGTGATCTTCATCAACCAGCTGCGCATGAAGATCGGCGTGATGTACGGCAACCCGGAAACCACGACCGGCGGCAACGCGCTGAAGTTCTACGCGTCCGTCCGCCTCGACATCCGCCGCACCGGCCAGATCAAGGACCGCGACGAGATCATCGGCAATTCGACCCGTGTGAAAGTGGTCAAGAACAAGGTGGCTCCGCCGTTCAAGCAGGTCGAATTCGACATCATGTACGGCAAGGGTATCTCGAAGACCGGCGAAATCCTCGATCTCGGCGTGAAGGCCGGCATCGTCGAAAAGTCGGGCAGCTGGTTCAGCTACGACAGCGTCCGCATCGGCCAGGGGCGCGAGAATTCGAAGACCTATCTCGACGAAAACCCCGAAGTTCGCGACAAGTTGGAAGCCGCCATCCGCGGTAAGACCGACGAGGTCGCCGAAGAGATGATGACCGGTCCTGACGCGGAGGACTGAGCTCGCTCTCTTCAAGCGGAGCCGACCCTCTCTTTTACCGATGGCTCCGGATAAACGGGAAGCCGGCGCGCGCGATCTTTCGCCGCGCCGGCTTTTCGTTTGGCGGTGCGGCGCGATGTTATTCCTTCCGCGCACATCGTGCCAGCCTCGGCCCTTTGATAATTGTCAAATACTGCCATAGAGGGTGCGCAACGGGAGGGAATATTTTGCCGATACTGGTCCATCACCTGAACAACAGCCGCTCGCAGCGCATTCTGTGGCTGCTCGAGGAACTGGGCGCGGAATACGACATCGCGCATTACCAGCGCGACGCGACGACCAATCTGGCCCCGCCCGAACTCGCTGCGGCAACGCCGCTTGGCAAGTCGCCGGTCATCGAGGACGACGGCCGCACCGTCACCGAAAGCGGCGCGATCATCCAGTACCTGTGCGAACGCCACGGCGGCGAAAGCTGGCTCCCCGATCCCGCTTCGGACGACCACGTATCGTGCCTGGAATGGCTGCAGTTCGGCGAAAGCTCCTTCTTCGTGCCCGTCATGCTCAAGATCATGGCCGGGCGCCTGGGCCAAGGGGCAGCTCCCGCCATGCCGCGCATCGAACAGCAGCTAGGCGCCCACATCGCCTACATGGCCGAACGCCTCGGCGACCGCGACCATTTCGTCGGTGACGACTGGACTGCCGCCGACGTCATGATGAGCTTCCCCGCCGAAATCGCCGTGATGCAGGGCTACGCAGAAAAGCATCCCAACCTTGCCGCCTATGTGGAACGTGTCCACGCCCGCCCGGCCTGGCAGCGCGCGCGCGAACGCGGCGGGGCCTATTTCGGCTGGTAGTCACTGCATGGCACGGGGTGACAAGCGATGACCGCGGGGGCGGACTGGCGCGGCCGGGTGGGGCGCAGCTGGGCGGAGCATTGGCAGCGCACCGACCGCAGCTTCGGCACGCTGACCGAGCGGCTGCTCCACTACACCCGCGCGCTCAATTTCATGAACGTGCTCGACGTGGGTTGCGGTGCTGGCGAGGTTTCGGTCGCGCTCGCCAGGAGCCACGGTCACGCCCGTATCCAGGGCATTGACCTGTCAGAGGACCTGATCGAGGTCGCGCAGTCCCGCGGTGAGCGTTACGCCAACCTGTCATTCAGCGCCATGGACGCGGCGCGCTGGGAAGACCCGACGATGACGCCCGACCTCTTGGTCTCGCGGCACGGGGTGATGTTCTTCGCCAATCCGACACGGGCGTTCAACCACCTGCTGAACCACGCGGCGCCCGGGGCTGCGCTGGTCTTCACCTGCTTCCGCGCGCGCAGCGAAAACCACTGGGCGACCGAGCTCGACCGGCTGGTCGGCAACGAGCCCGGCCCGGCCTCCATCCGCGAGCCCGGCCCCTTCGCTTTCGGCAACCGCGAGGAGGTGGAGCGTATGCTGCTGGAGGCAGGATGGAGCGAACCGCAATTCGAGCCGTTCGACTACGCCATGGTCGCGGGATCGGGCGAAAATCCGGTCGAGGAAGCGCGCGCCTATTTCCTGCGCATCGGCCCGGCGGCCGGCGCCATTGCCGAACTGTCGGGCGCAGAGCACAGCGATGCCGTTGCACGGCTGGAGCAGATGCTGCGCTACCACGAGGTCGACGGGCTGGTCGCGATGGGCGCGGCCGCGTGGATCGTCACGGCCCGCAAACCGCTCTGACCCGGGCGCCACAGCGCCGCGAAATCGCTTCGCCGCGTGCATCATTCGCCTTGTCGCTGCGGCATCGATGACCTAATTCGCCAGCCATGCAATCGACCAACGACATTCGTGCGAGCTTCCTCGACTATTTCGCCGGCCGCGGCCATCGCAAGGTGCCGTCTGCGCCGCTGGTGCCGTACAACGATCCGACGCTGATGTTCGTCAACGCCGGTATGGTGCCGTTCAAGAACATCTTCACCGGCCTTGAAACCCCGCCCGCGCCGACGGCGACCAGCAGCCAGAAGTGCGTTCGCGCCGGGGGCAAGCATAACGATCTCGACAATGTCGGCTACACTGCGCGGCATCACACATTCTTCGAGATGCTCGGCAATTTCAGCTTCGGCGACTATTTCAAGGAAGAGGCGATCCTTGCGGCCTGGACGCTGCTGACGAAAGAGTGGGGCCTCGACGCCGGACGCCTGACCGCCACGATCTATCACAACGACGACGAGGCGTTCGACCTGTGGCGCAAGATTTCCGGACTGCCGGAAGACCGCATCATCCGCATCGCTACCGCCGACAACTTCTGGTCGATGGGCGACACCGGCCCGTGCGGCCCGTGCAGCGAGATCTTCTACGATCACGGCGATCATATCCCCGGCGGTCCTCCCGGCAGCCCGGACGAGGATGGCGACCGCTTCATCGAGATCTGGAACCTCGTCTTCATGCAGTTTGACCAGGCGGCGGACGGCACGCGCACCCCGCTGCCCAAGCCCAGCATCGATACCGGCATGGGCCTCGAACGCATCGCCGCGGTGATGCAGGGCGTGCACGACAATTACGACATCGACCTGTTCCGCGACCTTATCTCCGCGAGCGAGGAGCTGACCGGGGGGAAGGCGGAAGGTGAGCGTACGGCAAGCCATCGCGTCATCGCGGACCATTTGCGCTCGACCGGCTTCCTGATTGCCGACGGTGTGCTGCCCTCCAATGAAGGCCGCGGCTATGTCCTCCGCCGCATCATGCGCCGCGCGATGCGCCATGCGCACTTGCTCGGCGCCGACCAGCCGCTGATGCACCGGCTCGTGCCCACGCTGGTCAGCGAAATGGGGCAGGCGTTTCCGGAATTGCAGCGCGGCCAGGCGCTGATCGAGGAAACGCTGGAGCGCGAGGAAACGCAGTTCCGCCGCACGCTGGACAAGGGGCTGGGCCTGCTTGCCGAAGCGACCGGCGCGATGGGCGAAGGCGACGAGCTGCCTGGCGAAACCGCTTTCAAGCTCTACGACACCTACGGCTTTCCCTATGACCTCACCGAAGATGCACTGCGGGCACGCGGTATCGGCGTCGACCGCGACGGCTTCGATGCCGCGATGGCGCAGCAGAAGGCCGCTGCGCGCGCCGCGTGGAAAGGCAGCGGGCAGGCCGGCGACGACGAATTGTGGTTCGACATCGCCGAGCGCGAAGGCGGGACCGAGTTCACCGGCTACACCGCGACCAGCGGCGAAGGCCGGGTGGTCGCGATCGTCAGGGACGGCAGCGAAGTGGAACAGGCGGACGCGGGCGAGGACATCGTCCTGCTGACCAACCAGACGCCGTTCTACGGCGAGAGCGGGGGCCAGACGGGGGACGCCGGCACGATCTCGCAGGCCGATGGCCTTCGCATTGCGGTGACCGACACGGGCAAGCCGCTGGGCCGGCTGCACGCGCATCATGCCACGGTAGAGGCGGGAACGGTCAAGGTCGGCGACACGGTGCACATGGACGTGGATGTCGAGCGGCGCGACGCCATCCGCGCCAACCATTCCGCCACGCACCTGGTGCATGCGGCGCTCCGCCATAGGCTCGGCGAGCACGTGACGCAGAAGGGTTCGCTGGTCGCGGCCGAACGCCTGCGGTTCGACTTTTCGCACCCCAAGCCGCTGTCGGCCGAGGACATCGCTGCCATCGAGGCGGACGTCAACGAGCAGATCCGCGCCAACGAGACCGTCTCGACGCGGCTGATGAGCCCGGACGATGCGGTCAACGCCGGCGCACTTGCGCTGTTCGGCGAGAAGTATGGCGATGAAGTGCGCGTCCTCTCGATGGGCAGGCCCGGTGGGGACGGGCGCAATTACTCCGTCGAGCTATGCGGCGGCACCCACGTCCGCGCGACGGGCGACATCGCCCTGTTCCGCATCGTATCCGAAAGCGCGGTCAGCTCGGGCGTGCGCAGGATCGAGGCGCTGACGGGCGATGCCGCGCGGCGCTGGCTGGTCGCGCGCGAGGAAACGCTGAAGGACGTGGCGGGCACTCTCAAGACGAGCCCCGACGAAGTCGAGGCCCGTGTGAAAGCGCTGGTCGACGAACGCCGCCAGCTGGAACGCGAACTGGCCGAGGCACGCAAGCAGCTGGCGCTGGGCGGCGGCGGCGCGAACACCGGTCCCGCAGACGAGGAGATCGGCGGCGTGACCTTTACCGGCCAGGTTCTGGAAGGATTGAACCCCAAGGACCTGCGCGGCCTGCTGGACGAGGCGAAGAAGCGCATCGGTTCGGGGATCGCGGCAATCGCTGCGGTGAACGAAGGGCGCGCGGCCTTTGCCGTGGCTGTCACCGACGACCTCACCGACCGTTTCGACGCCGTGAAACTGGTTCGCTCCGGGGTCGAGGCGCTGGGCGGGAAAGGCGGCGGAGGCCGTGCCGACATGGCCCAGGGCGGCGGCCCCGACGGAGCCAAGGCAGAAGAGGCCCTGAACGCAGTACGGGCCGCGCTGGAAGCGCGGCCCGCCTGATTGCTATCGAATCCGCTTAGGTGCGGTTCATGCTCTTGCGCTGAAGGTGGTGTTCCGCCCCGCGCGAGGCGTCGACGCCGGTGCTGTTGTCGGGGCCGCCCTGGCGGTATTCGTCCTGCACGTTCTTGGGCGCGAATTTTTCCGAATTCGAGACCGGCTTGGTCGGGTCTTCCTGCTTGCTCATGTTTCGTCTCCTTCTGCCCCAATCAACGGGCCGGAAACGAAAAAGGTCCCCTATTCCGCGCTGCTGGTGCGCAGCTTCGGCTTGCGGTCGAGCTTGCCGCCGGCCTGGATGACCGCGCGGAATTCGTCGCGCTTTTCGTGGATGGAGGCGATCACGGGGCCCATCGCAACGCCCAGGTCCACCAATACGGCCTCGGACAGCTGGAGCGAGCTTTCCAGCGTTTCGGGAACCGCGTGGCTCGCCCCGCTGCGGTAAAGCTGGCCTGCGTGCTCGGCATCCCGGGCGCGGGCGATGATCGGCAGGTCGGGATAGGTTGCGCGCAGCTTGCGCGTCAGCCGCTGCGCCAGCACCGGCTCATCCATCGTCAGGATGACGGCAGGGGCGCGATCCGCTCCCAGCCGGTCCAGCACATCGGCGCGCGAGGCGTTGCCGAACACGGCGCGGTAGCCGCTCTGGCGCGCCTGCGTGACCTGGTCGGCATCGAAATCGATCGCGACATAGGGCTTGCCGTGGACCTTGAGCATGTCCGCGATCAACTGGCCCACGCGCCCGCTGCCGACGATGATCGTGGTGGGCTCGTCCGGGTCGTCCACCACCTCTTCCAGCATCGGTCGCCGCTCGACCCGCACCGCGATCTTGCGCCCGAACATGGCGAGCAGCGGCGTGATGGTGAGGCCGATGGCGGTGACGATCTGCCAGAACTGCGCGGTGCCCGGCTGGATCAGCATGGCGCTGGTGGCGGCAGAGAGCACGATCAGCGTGGTTTCCGAAGGGCTCGACATCAGGATGCCGGTTTCGGTCGCGGTGCTGCGCCGCGCGCCCATCATCCGCAGCAGGATGCCGGTGACGAAGGCCTTGAGGGACAGCACGCCGACGACCGCGATGGCGATCGGCACTGCGTTGTCGGCAATAGTGGTGATGTCGATGCCCATGCCCACAGTGATGAGGAAGATGCCGAGCGCTAGGCCCTTGAACGGCTCGATGATGCCTTCGACCTCGGTGTGATATTCGGTCTCCGCGATCAGCAGGCCGGCAAGCAGCGCGCCGACGATGGGGGAAAGGCCGACCGCCGCCGTCGCCAGGCTCGCGCCGATAACCACCAGCAGGCTGGCCGCGAGGAACAGTTCGGGGCTCTTGGTGCGCGCGGCCTGGGCGAACAACACCGGCAGGGCGAAACGCCCGATTACCAGCATGCCTAGGACCACGCCGCCGCCGATCAGCAGCGTCTCAGTAAACCCTTCCAGCCCTTCCGTTTCCGCAAAGGGCGCCATCGCGCCGAGGAGGAAGATGATCGGGACGATCGCGATATCCTCGAACAATAGCATCGACAGCGCGGCGCGGCCGACGGGAGTCGATGTGCCCGCGATGGGCAGGCACAGCGCGGTGCTGGACAGGGCCAGCGCAAGGCCCAGCGCCAGCGCCCCGGTCCAGTACTGGCCCATTGTGGAGAGGATCAGCATGAGGAACAGGGCGCTGAAAATCAGCTCCATCGCGCCGAGGCCGAAGACCATTCGTCGCAATTGCCACAAGCGGTTGAACGACAGTTCGAGCCCGATTGCGAAGAGCAGGAGGATGATGCCGAATTCCGCAAAGGGCTCCAGCCTTTCGGGATCGGTTATCGTGATCCATGTGAGCCACGGATACTCGAACACGTATTTGCCGAGGCCATAGGGCCCGACCAGCAGGCCGATCAGGATGAAGCCGATGATGGGCGTGACGCGGAACCGGGCGAAAACGGGGATGACGATCCCCGCCGCGCCGAGAATCACCAGCGTGTCCGAAAGTACCGGAGAGATTTCGAGTTCGCCCGCCATGGGCCCACCCTATACCGGGGCGGCGGGTGAAATCACCTGCTAATGCTCAGCCGCCGCCGGGCGTGTGCGGACCGCGCGGGGCGGGGCCGTCAAGCTCGGGCATCGACTTGTCCAAATCGCGCTTGCCGACACGCTTGTCCCATTCGATCTGGTAGAGGTCGAACCGGCGGTCGTTGAGGTTGCGCACCGTGCCTTCCGCACGCGCCCAGCTGAGGTCCGCCAGGTTCACGTCGCTGATGGTCAGCGTTTCCACGTTCTCGCTCGATTCGGCGGCGATCCCGTCGCGTGCGAAAGGGAAGTCGCACGGCGTCAGGATGCAGCTTTGCGCATACTGGATATCCATGTTCGCGACGTTCGGCAGGTTGCCGACATTGCCGCTGAGGACAACGTAGCACTGGTTCTCGATCGCCCGGGCCTGCCCGCAATAGCGCACGCGAAGATAGCCCTGCCGGCTGTCGGTGCAGAAGGGGACGAAGATGATTCGCGCGCCCTCGTCGGCCAGGCGGCGTGCGAGCTCGGGAAATTCGCTGTCGTAGCAGATGAGCACGCCGATGGGTCCGCAGTCGGTGGGGATCGCATCGATACTGTCGCCGCCCTTGATGTTCCACCAATAGGCCTCGTTCGGCGTGGGGTGGATCTTCTCCTGCTCGTGGATCGATCCGTCGCGCAGACACACCATGGCGACGTTGTGGATGTCGCCGTCCTCCATCCGCGTGGGATGGCTGCCGCCGATGATGTTGATGTTGTACTTGAGCGCCATCTCGCTCAGCGCCTTGCGGATGCGCGGCGTGTAGCCGGACAGCTTCTCGATCGCCTCGAGCGGGGAGAGCTCGCTCTCCTCGAAACTCAGCAGCATCAGCGTGAAGAGTTCGGGAAAGACTATAAAGTCCGCCTCGTAATCCGCTGCAACGTCGACGAAATATTCCACGTTGCGCATGAATTCGTCGTAGTCCGCCACGGCGCGCGCCTGCAGCTGGCAGGTGGCGATCCGCACCGCCTCCACATCGCGTGGAAGACGGTGGGTCTTGGGCTGGTCGGCATCGACATAGGGATTGCGCCAGACCATGTGGACGGCGAACGCCTTGGACTGCTTGTCCTCCGGCAGGTAGCTCGAAAGCACCCCGACCGGCTCGAACCCGTTGGCCAGCTGGAAGCGCAACACGGGATCGTGGATCTTGTTGTCGACCACCAGCTGGAGATATTCCTCCGGCGTTTCGGCCCGGTTGGTCTTGCGCCGCATCGCCTTGGAGAGGCCGGGCATGCGGCCGCCAAAGACGATCCCGTTCAGCTCCAGCCGCTCTGCCAGCGCGCGGCGTTCCTCGTACAGGCGCCGCCCGATGCGGGTGCCGCGCGTCTTGGGATCGACGCACATCTCGTAGCCGTAGAGCCACTCGCCGGTCGGGTTGTGCCGGCTGCCGAAGCCATTGCCGGTGATCTCGTCCCAGGTGTGCGGTTTCAGGGCCACGTCGCCGCCGATCCGCATCGTGGCGCAATAGCCCACCAGCTTACCGTCCAATTTGGCGACGAAGCAGCCTTCGGCATAGTTGTTGATCTGCCCGCGGATTTCGCCGTGGGTGTAGGCGGGCAGTTCCTCGTAAGCGCGCCGGACGAGGTCCGCGATCGCGCGAACATCGCCCAGCTTAGCCTGCCGGACTTCCAGTCTTGCCTGAGTCATGCGGAACCTGCCGCCGGGTACGCGATCAGGCCGCCATTTCCTTTTCGAGGTTCTCGACGATCTTTTCGAAGAACTGCTCGGTGGTCAGCCAGTTTTGGCCGGGGCCGATCAGGAGGGCGAGGTCCTTCGTCATGTCCCCGTCTTCCACGGTCTTGATGCAGACCTGTTCCAGCGTCTCGGCGAATTTCACGACTTCGGGCGTGCCGTCGAACTTGCCGCGATACATCAGGCCGCGCGTCCAGGCGAAGATGCTGGCGATGGGGTTGGTGCTCGTCGCCTTGCCTTCCTGGTGCTGGCGATAGTGGCGGGTGACAGTGCCGTGCGCGGCTTCCGCTTCCACGGTCTTGCCGTCGGGCGTCATCAGCACGGAGGTCATCAGGCCGAGGCTGCCGAAGCCCTGCGCCACAGTGTCGGACTGCACGTCGCCATCGTAATTCTTGCAGGCCCACACGAACTTGCCGTTCCACTTGAGGGCGGATGCGACCATGTCGTCGATCAGGCGGTGTTCGTAAGTGATGCCGGCTTCGGCGAACTTGTCCTTGAATTCATTGTCGAACACTTCCTGGAACAGGTCCTTGAAGCGGCCATCGTACTTCTTGAGGATGGTGTTCTTGGTGCTGAGATACACCGGCCAGCCGCGATCAAGGCCGTAATTCATCGAAGCGCGCGCGAAGTCGCGGATCGAATCGTCGAGGTTGTACATCGCCATGGCGACGCCGCTGGACTGGAATTCATAGACGTCGAGGTCGATTTTCTCGCCATCTTCGCCTTCGAAGACGAGGCGCAGCTTGCCGGCGCCCGGGATCAGCGTGTCCTTGGCGCGGTACTGGTCACCGAAGGCGTGGCGGCCGACGACGATGGGATCGGTCCAGCCGGGGACGAGGCGCGGCACGTTGTCGATCACGATCGGCTCGCGGAAGACCACCCCGCCCAGGATGTTGCGGATCGTGCCGTTGGGCGAGACCCACATTTTCTTGAGATCGAATTCCTCGACCCGCTGCTCGTCCGGCGTGATCGTGGCGCATTTCACGCCGACGCCGTGTTCCTTGATGGCGTTGGCAGCATCGACGGTGATCTGGTCGTCCGTCTCGTCGCGCTTCTGGATCGACAGGTCGTAATACTTCAGGTCGACATCGAGATAGGGCAGGATCAGGCGTTCGCGGATCCACTGCCAGATGATGCGGGTCATTTCGTCGCCATCGAGTTCGACGATCGGGTTCTTAACCTGGATTTTTGCCATGTCGGTCCTGCTTTGTCTTTCGAAGTCTTCGGTTGCCGCGCGCCATAGCAGAGCGGGCCGCGCACGCAAGGCGAGCGCCGATGCCGGGGTCGGTCAGTCGATGCGGGTCATTCGCATTGCGGGCCGCAGGAGCGACGGCACGATGCGCGCCAGCGGCAGGGCGAGCCGGGCGAGGGCGGGATGCTCGGCAAGCGTCCAGGCCGCCTTGGCCGCCTTGACCGGACGTGCAGCGCGGCGGGCGAAACCGCTCTGCCAGCTGCGCGCCGCGCCCGCTCCGCCGCGAAGCCACGTCTCTGCGGCCGACACGCCGCTTGCGACCGCAATCGCCATGCCTTCCCCTGCGAGCGAGGGGATAACCGCCGCCTGGTCGCCCAGCCGAAAGACGCCCTCGGCGGTGTCTTGCGCGATCCAGCCATAGGGCACGCTGCCGACCGTATCGACGGGAAGTGTGCGCCAGTCGCCCTGCAACCGCAGGGCAAAGGCCGGGTGCCGCGCCGCGACCTGGGCGAGCAGTTCGTGTGGATCAGCATCCGCCTGCGCCAGCCGTTCCTTGCGCAGCGCGAGGCAGATATTGGCGCTGCCGTCTTCCTGCAGGACGATTCCGGCATAGCCTTGTTCGAACAGGTGCAGTTCGATGGCATCGCCCACCGTTTCGGCGAGGGCGGGCGAAGCGGGGATGCGGATCCGCAGGCCGAGCGCGGGATTATCCTTGCTGCGCGGCCGGGCGGCGCCGCGCACATCGTGCTTGCCGCTGGCGAGGAACAGTGTGTCCGGCAGCCACTCCCGACTTTTCGTGGTGACGGTGCGGCCTTCCACCTCGCGTACGGTATCGATTTCCAGCTTCGCCCCGGCGGCTACCGCAGCTTCGCGCATGGCGGTGTCGAGAGTATGGCGCGACAGGCCGTAGGCCACGCCGGGCAGGGGGGCACGGGCGCTGTCCTGCCCCGCGAAGAGGGCGAGGGTGCGCGCAGGATGGCCGCCAAGCGCGGCGATATCAATACCGAGCCGTGCGAGCCGCGCGCTCGTCCGCCAGCTGAGGAAGCCGCCGCACAGCGCGTCGCCCGCCTCGGCATTCCGGTCGAGAAGGACCGGCTCCGCGCCGCCCCTGGCCAGCACGATCGCGGCAGCGCAGCCCGCCGGCCCCGCGCCCAGGATCAGCGGATCTTCGCGACGCACAGGCGGAACGGGAAATGACGCTCGACCGACGCACCGTCGATCCCGGCTTCGGCCAGGATCGGGGGCCATTCTTCGGGGCGATAGGAGCGGGCGATGGAGGTGTGGCCGTCCTTGCGCACGATTTCGTGCCAGCCGAACAACCGTGCGAGCACTGGATAGCCGGCGTAGGCGAAGCCGTGGCGGTGGAGGTCGTTTATGAACCACCCGCCACGCGCCTCGCGGTCCATGAAGCGCAGGAAGGCGACCAGCTGCTCGTGCGTCATGTGATGCGCGACGAGGCTGGAGACGACGAAATCCCAGTCGCGACCCATGTCGTCGGCATAGTCGCCGGTGCGGTAGTCGATCGCGAGATCGTCCGGCGTCGCAGCCTTCGCCGCAGCGACGCTGCGCGGGTTGAGGTCGACGCCGACAAGATCGGCTTCGATACCGCGCCTGTCCGCCCAGCGCGCGATGGCGCGCAGCATGTCGCCATCGCCGAAGCCGACGTCGAGGAGCGAGAAACGCTTGCGATGACCCAACGCGCGGTCGAGGAAGCCGAGGGTGGGGCGATGCGCCATGGTGACACGGTTCACCCTGGCGAGATCTTCCAGCACCGCGTGGTAGGTCGCCTCCGGCAGCGCCGGATCGTCCATCAGTTCCTCGGTGATGCGCCGTTCAGCCAGCATCGACCCAGCCGAAATGGAACCCTTCCATCGCCAGCCCCGGCCCGAAGGCGAGCGCGACCCCGCGTTGCGGCCGGCGCTGCATCATCGTGGCCATGGCGAACAGGAGGGTGGAGGATGACATATTGCCGTTCTCACGCAGCACGTCGCGCGATGCGTCCAGCGCATCGTCCGGCAGCGATAGCCCGCGCGTCACCGCATCGAGGATGGAGCGCCCGCCGGCGTGGACCGCCCATCCGTCGATGGCGGCAAGGTCGCGGCCGCCGCTGATCGCCTCGCGCACCTCGGCACTTTCGAGCGCGTCGGCAAGGCGGCCGGGCACTTCGCCCGACAGGTGCATGGCGAAACCGGTATCGACGATGTTCCAGGTGATGAGCCCGGCGCTGTCGTCGAGCGCGAGCGCGATGCTTTCGCCCAGCGCAAGGCCGTCGCCCCGGTTCTCGACGATGGCGGCGGCCGCCCCGTCGGCGAATTGCATCATGGCGAGCAGCGGCTCGATCTCCGCGACGGGCTGCAAGTGGACGCTGGCGATCTCCACCGTCACGACCAGCACCCGTGCTTCGTCGTCGGAACGGGCGAGGTGGCGCGCGGTGCGTAGGGCGATGGCCCCGGCATAGCAGCCCATGAAACCGATCAGCGTGCGCTCTACATCGCGGCCGAGATCGAGCTCGCGGGCGATGATCTGGTCGATGCCGGGCGCGACGAAGCCGGTGCAGCTGGCGACCACCAGATGGGTGACGCCCGACAGGTCGGGCAGCTTGCGGATCGCTGACAGGGCCAGCTCGGGCGCGGACCGCGCGTAAAGCTCCATCCGCTCGGCCGTGCCGGGTGGTTTTTCGCGGGCGTAGAAACTGCCCGGCTCCAGCCTGGCATCCGCCTCGTCGAAGATCGACCAGCGATGCGTGATGCCGCTGCGTTCGGCCATGCGTTCGAAGATCGCCCCTTCGCGCTCGCCGGGAATCTGGCGGCGCGCCCAGCGGCGATAGGTTTCCGCCACGTCCTGCGCGGGGACGGCGGTGGCGATGGCGGTGATGCGGGGTTCGCCGGAAAGCGCGTGTTCGGTCATGCAGGCCCCACATGGGGTCTAAACCGGTGCGCGACAAACAAAAAGGCGCCGCAAACGCGACGCCTGTTCGATTGGACCCGAATGGTGGGCGTAGGAAGAGTTGAACTTCCGACCCCTGCAATGTCAATACAGTGCTCTACCACTGAGCTATACGCCCGCACCGTTCGGATTTCGCCTGCGCCGAAGCGCCGGCAGGCGCGCCATCTAGCGGGCGCGCCATGGCTGCGCAAGTGGTAAGTTGGCCCGGAACTTACCTAGAGCCGCGCCGACTTGTCGGGCTCGAACATCCGCTCCACTTCCAGCACCAAGTCGCGCAGGTGGAAGGGCTTCGACAGGACCTTGGCCTGCGGCTGTTCCTGGCTCGCCTTCATGCTGACGGCGGCGAATCCGGTGATGAACATCACCTTCGTATCCGGGCTGATCTCGGCGCATTTCTGTGCCAGCTCGATCCCGTCCATTTCCGGCATCACGATGTCGGACAGCAGCAGGTCGAAGGTTTCGGTCTCGAGGTGCGGCACGGCCGCCGTGCCCCGGTCGACCGCGACGACATCGTACCCCGCATTCTCCAGCGCACGCTGCAGGTAGCCCCGCATCGCTTCTTCGTCTTCGGCCAGGAGTATGCGGATCATCGCTGCGCTCTATCCTTCGTCATGCGTTTGCGGGAGGCGAATCCCTACGCCCAAGCCGTTAAGATTTCGATGAAGATCTGTAACGTGATCTGCTTTGACACACACCGCCGCAGGGTCCAGCATGGTGCCATGGATGGAGGCAGCAGAAAGGCCGGTGGCGCGCGGCGCGATTCCCGCGGGGGCAGCGTGCCGGGGCTGGCCGGCGCCGCCGCCTGGCACCTGAGCGAGCCGGAGCCTGCCGCAGTCCCGGTGCTGATCGCGGTGCCGCATGCGGGCCGCGCCTATCCGCCCGAACTCATCGGAAAGATGCGCGATCCTGCGCTGGCGGCCTTGCGGCTGGAAGACCGCTATGTCGACATACTCGCCCGCAAGGTGGCCGAGGCGACGGGCGCGGCGCTGCTGCAGGCACACGCCCCGCGCGCGATGATCGACCTCAACCGCGCACCCGAAGAAGTCGACTGGACCATGCTGGAAGGCGGCGGTCAGGGTCAGGGGCGCGGCAGGGGACGGATCGCCCGGCGCGCGCGCAGCGGCTTGGGACTGGTCCCGCGCCGGCTGGCCGGGATGGGCGAAATCTGGCGCACGCCGCTGCCCGTGGCCGCGCTCGACCAGCGGATCGGCTCCGTCCACGCGCCCTATCACGACGCGCTCGACGGTGCGCTGCGCTCCCTCCACAGCCGCTGGGGCGCTGCGCTGCTGGTCGATTTCCACTCGATGCCGCCGCTCGGGCGGCAAGGCGAGGCACCGGGGGCTGAGCTCGTGATCGGCGACCGTTTCGGGGCGAGCTGCGACGGCGGACTGGTCGCGGCGGCCTTTGCCGAAGCCGATCGCCTGGGCCTGCGCGCCGCGCATAACCGCCCCTATGCGGGCGGCTACGTGCTTGATCGGCACGGCCGGCCCGCGCGCGGACGCCATGCGATGCAGTTCGAGATATGCCGCCGCGCCTATCTCGACATGCGTCTTGCGGAACCGGGTGAGCGGCTGGAGGATACGGCGTCCAAGCTGGCGCTTGTCATCCGGCGGCTGGCTGCGGAAACCGCCGCGCTAGGCTCCGCAACATCGCTTCCCGAAGCTGCCGAATAGGCCCCGATAAAAAGACCACCCCGCACAAGATCGTACGAGGTGGCCAAGGTTCAGGGAGGTGGCACATCGCACGCGATGCGCCAATCCGGACCGGCTATGAGGGGGAACCGCCCCGGACACCTCCAAGATGGGTGCCGGGGCGGTCGGTTTCAAGTAAGGACTGGCGCTGAAGCGAGCCGCATTTGCGACGGGCTGCGCGCGCGAAATCCGAAGTTTTAGATGTCGACCTGCAGTTCGCCGTTGGCCGGCTGCGGCGCGTTCGGCGTCTTGCCCTGGCGGGTCTGGCGCGCGAAGATGATCCGCATCATGTCGAGCGACATCAGGTGCGCGTGGATCAACACGAGAAGGCCGCTCTTGTGCCACTTCTCGACCGTTTCCGTCGGCAGGTTCTGCAGCTTTTCCTGGTCGACCATCTTGAAGCCGCGATAGACATACGGCTGGGCGTCGGGACGGTTGTCCTGGTTGATCGAAACTTCGCCGTCCATCAGGATGTCGGCGTCCTTCAGTTCCTGCATCATCGCCTGCGTACGCTGGCCTGCCTGTTCGAACCGTTCGCAGAACTGCATGACCTGCTGGGTTTCTTCGGACGGCTTGTCACCGTCGAACAGCGCCTTGCCTTCTTCGAATTCGCCGACGAGGCCGCTGGTCGGGTCGAAGCACAGCGACATCTCGTCGCTGCCTTCCTTGAGGCGTGCCAGCATGAAGGGATAGCGGCGGATGTAGGCCGGGATGTAGAGATCGTCTTCGATGAACTTGCCATCGTCGTTAACGAACGTGTTGACGCCTTCGTTGAGACCCATCAGCGCCAGCGGCACCGGCTGGTCGCCCGACGAGAAAATGACCGGGTAGTGGCGCTGCACCTGTGCCAATTCGTCGGCGGTGACCGGAACGGCGTGCTGGTTGACGAGCCAGGTCGCATGCTCGGTCTGCTTGGCGTTCCAGCCCGCGTGGTCGCGGGTGTTGAGGGGCATCAGGTCCTGGTAGAACAGGGGCAATTGGCTTTGCGGCGCGCTGGCCATGGATTTTCTCCGAAAGTCTGGATTCGTCTGTGTCGGCGGAAGGGGGCCGGGCGGCCCGCTTCGCATCGCGGCGCGCTTTAAGGGGTTCGCTCGCCTTTCGCAAGGCGAGCGGGCACCAGCTTGCCGGGATTGAGGAGCCCGGCGGGATCGAGCGCGTCCTTGATCGCCTGCATCACCGCGATTTCGGCCGGGGCGCGGGTCGCGGCGAGCACGTCGCGCTTGTCCTGCCCGATGCCATGCTCTGCGCTGATCGTACCGCCGGCCGCTGCGATCTTTTCGTACACGAAGCGGCTGATCGCCTTGCCCTGCTCACGCTCCCACCGTGCGGGTTCGGAGCCTTTGGGCGCAAGCACGTGGAGATGGATGTTGCCGTCGCCCAGATGGCCGAAACCGCGTACGTCGTGGCCCGGAAATTGCTGCGGAATGACCGTTTCCAGCATCGTGAGCGTATCGGGCATCGCTTCGGGCGGGACTGCGATGTCGTGCTGCACGGCGGGGCGGTGGGCCTTTTCCGCCGGCGCGATGTTCTCGCGCAGGGCCCAAAGCGCCTCCGCCTGGGTTTCGCTGGCGGCAATCACCGCATCCTCGACGAGCCCGGCTTCCAGCGCGGATGCGAGGCAAGCCTCGACCGCATCGCCGAGGGCAGGCGCGCCATCCGCGTCGGCATCGAATTCCAGCAGCGCGTTCCACGCGTGCCGCCCTTCCAGCGGGTGGTGCGCATCGGGCAAGTAATCGACCACCGTGTCGAGGCAGTCGGCCGGCACGACTTCGAACCCTTCGAGCGCTGCGCCCATGCGGCCTTGGCAATGCAGCAACAGCCTGCGCGCGGTGTGGATGTCGGGCAGGCCGGCCCAGACAACCCGCCGTTCCGCAATCGCGGGGACCAGCTTCAGGACCGCGGCAGTCACGATGCCGAGCGTGCCCTCGGAACCGATGAACACCTGCTTGAGGTCGAAGCCCCGGTTATCCTTCTTGAGCGGGGCGGTAAGGTCGAGGATTTCGCCGCCCGGCGTGATCACCTCGAGCCCGGCGACAAGTTCCCGCATCACGCCGTGGCGCAAGACCTGCGTTCCGCCCGCATTGGTGGAGACGAGCCCGCCGACGGTCGCCGAACCCTTGCCGCCGAGCGACAGGGGAAACCTCAGGCCCTTAGTCTCGGCCGCCTCGTGCAGTGTTTGCAGCACCACGCCCGCACCGCAGCGCGCGAGCGAGGCCGCGCTATCGATCTCCAGCGTGTCGAGCCGTCGCAGGGAAAGGAGGAGCGCGGTTCCGCTATCGTCCGGCGTTGCGCCGCCGACCATGCCACTGTTGCCGCCCTGCGGCACGATCGGCGTACCGGTTTCGGCGCATAGCTTCACCAACGCGGCGACCTCCGTCGTGAAGGCGGGCGAGGCGAGGGCCATGGCCCGCCCTTCGTAACGCCCGCGCCAATCGGTCAGCCACGGTGCCATCGCCTCGGCATCGCGCGACAGGCCCTTGTCGCCCAGAATGGCGTGCGCGCGGTCGAGGAAAGGGGTCTGGTCGGTCATCGGAAAACCAGATAGCGATGCGGCAAGCGCCTTGCCAGTTTTGCGCCAGTTCTGCGCCAGTTTTGCCGCCGAATGGGCGCGCGGCGGCAGGATTAAGCCATCGTTCAACCGTACTCCCTATCAGGGGACGGGCTCGAATATCCCGACGCCGCTTTCCGCCGGAGACCCGCTTACCCATGCAGTTCCTGCCCATCATGCTTGCGCCGCTGGCGCTGATGCTTCCGGCAGTGTCTGCGGGCGGGGCGCAGGATGCGCCCCGGCTGGGCGAGGGCGATCCGCTGGCGGCATCGACCCTGCAGCCTGCCGCCGCAGGCCCGCTCGTCTGGCAGCCCGAGATCGGGCGACAGGTCCGGGTCGAACGCCGCGTCGTGCTGCGCATCGCCCCGCGCCGGACCAGCAGCGCGCCGCCGCCCGACAACCGCAGCCGGGTACGCTATCGCCGCGTCGCGATGGGCGACTGCATGCCGATGGAAGATATCGGCGCGGTCCGGCCTTCGGGAGAGAACCGGCTGCTGTTCTTCCGCCGCAGCGGCGGCATCGTGTCCGCCAGGCTCGAACGCAGCTGTAGCGCGCGGGCGTATTATTCCGGCTTTTACGTCGAACGCAGCGAGGACGGGCAGATGTGCGTGGCCCGCGAACGCCTGCGGTCGCGCAGCGGGGTGACGTGCAGCATCGCGTCGCTCGAGCGGCTGGAGCCTGTCACAGAATAACGCCGCAGCCGCGCCGCTCCCATTTCCTTGACTTTTCCGCCGTTTTCGCCGAGAGGCGCGGCGCGTTCGCAGCGTTTCGATTGGCCCGCCGGGCCGGATTGCCCGCAAACGCCCAACCAATCGCTCCGATTGACCTTTAGGGATTTAGCCTAAGCCTATGAAATTTGCCGATCTCGGCCTGTCCGACGAATTGCTCGCTGCGGTTGAAGCCGCGGGCTACGACACGCCTACCCCGATCCAGGCGGAAGCGATTCCGGCCGTCCAGATGATGAAGGACCTGATCGGCATCGCGCAGACCGGCACCGGCAAGACGGCCAGTTTCGTGCTGCCGCTGATCGACGTGCTCGCCAGCGGTCGCCGCCGCGCCCGCATGCCGCGCAGCCTCATCCTGGAACCAACCCGCGAACTGGCGGCGCAGGTGGCGGAGAATTTCGAGAAGTACGGCGTCAATCACGACCTGAAGATGGCGCTGCTGATCGGCGGCGTGCAGATGGGCGACCAGGTCAAGGCGCTGGACGAGGGCGTCGACGTGCTGATCGCCACGCCGGGCCGGCTGATGGACTTGTTCGAGCGCGGCAAGATCCTGCTCAACGGCTGCGAGCTGCTGGTGATCGACGAAGCCGACCGCATGCTCGACATGGGCTTCATCCCTGACATCGAATTCATCTGCGACAAGCTGCCCGAGCAGCGCCAGACGCTGCTGTTCTCCGCCACCATGCCTCCGCCGATCGAGAAGCTGGCGAAGAAATTCATGACCAATCCCAAGCGGATCGAAGTGAGCCGCGCGGCGACCACCAACAGGGACATCACCGCCTTCAAGATCAACGTCCAGCCGCGCCAGAAGCGCGAGACGCTGGAATGGCTGCTGCGCAACGACCACGTCGAAACCGCGATCGTCTTCTCCAACCGCAAGACGACGGTGCGCGAGCTCAACAAGCACCTGCAGCGCGCCGGTTTCGCCAGCGGTGAAATCCATGGCGACATCGACCAGGCGACCCGCCAGCGCGAGCTGGAGCGGTTCAAGTCCGGCGACATGAACATCCTCGTCGCCAGCGACGTCGCCGCGCGCGGGCTCGACATCAAGGGCGTGAGCCACGTGTTCAATTACGACACGCCGTGGCACCCGGACGATTACGTCCACCGTATCGGCCGGACGGGGCGTGCAGGGGCCAAGGGTCGCGCTTTCACCTTCGTCACGCCCGACGATGCCGAGGCGATCGACAATGTCGAAAAGCTCACCGGCAATCCGATCCCGGTGTTCGGCAAGAACGATGTCCGCGTCGAGCTGAAGCAGCCCGATGCCGACAAGCCGGAAAAGCGCAGCAAGCCGAAGAAGGCCGAGGAAGAGGACAGCGAGGCGCCTGCGCAGGCACGCGCTCCGTCGCCCGAGCGCAAGCCGCGCAAGGATTCCCGCAAGAGCGAGGAAAAGCGCGAGAAGCCCGCAAAAGCAGAGCGCAAGCCGCGCCGCCAGCAGGATGAAGAGCCGGTGCCGGCCGGCGAGTGGAACGGCCCGCGTCCGGACTTCCTCGACACCTCGGCAATCTGAACGCGCGCGTCTGGCGCAAAGTTAACCGAATGTTGAAGCCTCGCGCGCGATATGCGCGGGGATGGAAGCGTTCGCATCCGATGCCGCAGCCAAGATGCTGGCCTTCGCGCCGGCCGCGCTGCTGTTCGCGGTGCTCGCCACGATCCTGAAGCGCGAGCGGATCTGGGCTGCGCTCGCCCGCACCAGGGGTGAGACACTGACCAACATCGGCCTCGTCGCGATCAATTCGCTGATCCTCGCCCCGCTGCTGGTCCTGCCGACCGAACGCTGGAACGATGCGGCGGCGATTTTCCCTGCAATGGCCGCTTTCTGGGATGCGCAAGGCGCGGCGCTGGTCCTGCCAGTCACGCTGCTGGCGGGCGAGTTCATCATTTACTGGCGCCATCGGGCTGAGCACACGAAATGGCTCTGGCCGATGCACGCGGTCCATCATTCGGACACGGCGATGACGTGGCTGGCGCTGCTGCGCAAACACCCACTGGCGAAGGTGCTCTCGCTGTTCGTGGATGTCGCGCCGCTGATCCTGCTGGGCCTGCCGGTTTGGGCGATCGTCGTCTGCGGGCTGGCACGCACCTGGTGGGGATACTTCATCCATGCGGACTTGCCGTGGACGCTGGGCCCGCTCGGCAAGTGGCTGATCAGTCCTGCTGCCCACCGACTCCACCACATCGATGACCTGGAGCTATGCGGCAGCAATTACGGCGGCATCCTGACGGTTTGGGACCGCCTGTTCGGCACTTATGTCGACCCCGCACCCTTCATCGATTGCCGGACTGGCGTTGAAGGCGGCTCGAAAGGCCTGGCCGGCGAACTTGCGCGGCCGTTTGCGGGCTGGGCGGCGATGGCGCGCAAGCCCGCCGCGCGGGCGGCGCAGGAAACTGCCGAGGCCTAGTCCGCTGGTTTCACGAAGCTGTCGATGACCCGCTTGGTGCCGGCATCCTCGAAATTGATTTCCAGCTTGTTGCCTTCTTGGCCCATCACCGTGCCGTAACCGAACTTGTCGTGGAACACCCGCGCGCCCAGCGCGATGTCGTTGCGCGGCTTGGCGGCGAAACTGGCGGCGCTGCGGCCCGGCTCCTTCACCCGCACCGGCGTCGTGTCGTATCCGCTGGCGAGTGCGCGCTGCCAGCCGGGACCGCGCGCGCTGCTGCGGCCGGGGCGGTTCTGCGAGACGTGGGCGAAGGGGTCCTCCGTTTCGGTCCAGTTCGCGCGCCATAGGGAGGCGCCGCCGGTCATGGTCGTTTCCTGCTCGATATGCTCGTCCGGCAATTCCTCGACGAAGCGGCTGGGGATGGAGCTGGTCCACTGGCCGTAGATGCGCCGGTTCGCCGCATGCAGGATCGTGCAGCGCCGCCGTGCACGCGTGATGGCGACATAGGCGAGGCGCCGCTCTTCTTCGAGACTGGCGAGCCCGCCTTCGTCGAGCGCGCGCTGGGAGGGGAACACCCCGTCCTCCCACCCCGGCAGGAAGACGTGGTCGAATTCCAGACCCTTGGCGGCGTGGATGGTCATGATCGTGACCTTCTCGTCCTCCGCATTGGCATCGTTGTCCATGACCAGTGCGACATGTTCGAGGAAATCGCCGAGCGTGTCATACTCCTCCATCGCGCGGGCGAGTTCGGACAGGTTTTCCGCGCGGCCTGCAGCCTCTGCCGTCCGGTCCGCTTCCAGCATCGCGTCGTAACCGCTTTCCGCCAGTACGTTACGCAGCAGCTCGGCGGGGGAGACCTGCTCCGCCATGTCCCGCCAGCGCAGGAAATCGTGGAGCAAGGCCGCGATCGTGTTGCGGGCGCGGACGGGCAATTCGTCGCTGTCGGCCAGCTCCAGCGATGCGGCGGCGAGCGGCTGCTGCGTGCGGCGCGCATGCTGGTGCATCTTCTCCAGCGTCTTGGCACCCAGGCCGCGCTTGGGCTGGTTATAGATGCGCTCGAACGCCAGGTCGTCCTGCGGCTGGGCGATGACGCGCAGGTACGCGAGCGCATCGCGGATCTCCGCGCGTTCGTAGAAACGGAAACCGCCGATGATGCGGTAGTTCAGGCCGATCTGGATGAAGCGGTCTTCGAACTCGCGGGTCTGGTAGGATGCACGCACGAGGATGGCGACTTCGTCCAGCGATGCGCCTTCACGCTCCAGCCGCTCGATTTCCTCGCCAACGCGGCGCGCTTCCTCCGGCGCATCCCACACGCCGATGACGCGGACTTTTTCGCCTTCGGGCAGCTCGGTCCACAAGGTCTTGCCAAGCCGCTGGCTGTTGGCGTCGATCAGTCCGCCGGCGGCGGCAAGGATTTGCGGGGTGGAGCGATAGTTCTGCTCCAGCCGCACGACCTTGGCGCCCGGGAAATCCTTCTCGAAGCGCAGGATGTTGGCAACTTCCGCCCCGCGCCAGGAATAGATCGACTGGTCGTCGTCCCCCACCACGCAGATGTTCTTGCGCTCCTGCGCGATCAGCCGCAGCCACAGGTACTGCACGGCGTTGGTGTCCTGGTACTCGTCCACCAGCACGTATTTGAACCGCTTCTGGTAGCTTTCGAGCACGTCGCGATGCTGGCGCAAGATGTTGAGCATGTGCAGCAGCAAATCGCCAAAATCGCAGGCGTTGAGCTGTTTCAGCCGCTCCTGGTAGCGCGCGTACATCGCCTGGCCCTTGCCGTTGCCATAGGCCTCATTGTCGATGGCGGTCAGATCGGCGGGGTTGAGCCCGCGGTTCTTCCACCCGTCGATCAGTCCGGCGAGCTGGCGGGCGGGGAAGCGCTTCTCGTCGAGACCGGCTTCCGTGATCAGCGCCTTGAGCAGGCGCAGCTGGTCGTCCGTGTCGATGATCGTGTAATTCGGCTCCAGCCCGACCAGCTCCGCGTGGCGGCGCAGCATCTTGGCGCCGATCGAATGGAAGGTGCCGAGCCACGGCATACCTTCCAGCGCTCCGCCGGTCAGCTTGCTGACACGGTCACGCATCTCGCGCGCCGCCTTGTTGGTGAAAGTGACGCAGAGGATCTCGCTCGGCCACGCCATCCGTTCGCGCACGATATGGGCGAGGCGGTGGGTGAGGGCGGCAGTCTTACCCGTGCCGGCACCGGCCAGCATCAGCACCGGCCCATCCAGCGTCATCACCGCCTCGCGCTGCGGCGGGTTGAGATGCGCAAGCCACTGCGGAGCGGCCTGTGCCGGCAAGTTGGGGTCGGTTTCGGGCATGGTGAACAGCTAGGGAACACGGGGCCGCTGCGCAAGGCGTCAGTCCGCGCGAACGCGCAGGCACGCGGAACGTATTTCCATCGTCCGGCGTTTTAATGGCCAGAGAATTGAAGGAGTTGCCGATGCGCAAGATTTTCACCACCGCCGCGGCGGCCGCCGTTTTCATCGGCCTTCCCGCCGCCGCCTCGGCGCAGGACGCGAATGCTACCGATACCGCCGACGCTGCGACAGAGGCTGCGAACAGCGGCGGACCGGCAACGCGTCAGGCCGTGCTCGACACGACGCCTGCCCCGCAAAAGGATTATCCGGTTTGCAGTGCCACCGTGACCGACGGCTGCATCCAGCCGCGCGAGGCCGGGATGAATTACGGCAACCGTCCGCTCGATTACTGGCCCGGCAAGCCTGCCAGCCAGATGACCCCGGAAGAAAAGCGCGCCGCCCGTCCGAAGGACTGAGCGGCACGCAAACAGACCAGTTCGTCACGCCTGTGGCGTTGGAAAGGGCGCTCCGCCAAGCGGGGTGCCCTTTCTTTTGCGCTCAGTCCGGCAGGCGCAGCAGCCGGAGCATAGCCTTGCCGACCTTGCGTTCCGCCGCGATGTCGACCGCCTTGAAGCTCGCCTCCTCGTCCGCTGCGGTTTCGAGCGCGATCCAGGTCGCCGGGCCGATCCAGCCGAGCCGTGCGAGCCGGTCGATCGCTACCGCGCCCGCGCCGGTGTGATAGGGCGGGTCCAGCAGGATCAGGTCGTGCGGCGCCTTGGCGGGGCCAAGCGAAAGCACAGACCCCGCCTGCACGGCGAAGCGCGTGCGATCGGCCTTGAGCGAGGCGAGGTTGGCCTTGATCGCTTCCACCGCGCTGCGTTCCTGCTCCACGAACAGGCAATGCGCCGCGCCGCGCGACAGCGCCTCGGTACCGAGCGCGCCGGAGCCGGCGAACAGGTCCGCCACGCTCAGACCTTCGAAGCTGCCGAGGCGGCTGGCGAGCATGTTGAACAGCGTTTCGCGCGTCCGGTCCGCGGTGGGGCGCGTAACCTCCCCCTTGGGCGCAACAAGCTTGCGACCGCGCCAGTCGCCGGCGACGATCCTCACGCTTTCAGCTTCCGGCGCATCGCTTCCAGCGGACCGCGGGGCACGATATCGACCTGCCCGCGGGGCAAGTCGCCGAGTTCGAACGGGCCGTAGGCGGTGCGGACCAGCCGGTTCACCTGCAGGCCGAGGTGTTCGAGGACATTGCGCACCTCGCGGTTCTTGCCTTCGGTCAGGGTCATTTCGATCCACTGGTTGCGGCCGCTGCTGCGTTCCAGGTTCGCGTCGATGGGGCCATAACGCATGCCGTCCACCGTGATGCCGGTCATCAGGTCTTCCAGCGTTTCCTGCGAAACCTCCCCGAAGGCGCGGGCGCGGTAGGTGCGGGGGATCTCGTTGCGCGGCAGTTCCAGCGCGCGCTTCAGTTCGCCGTCGTTGGTCAGCAGCAGCAGGCCTTCGGTGTTGTAGTCCAGGCGGCCGACCGGCATCACCCGCGGCGCATCCTTGGGCAGGGCGTTGCGCAGCGCGTCGTAAATCTTCGGCCGGCCTTTCGGATCGCGCTCCGCCGTCAGCAGGCCGGCGGGCTTGTGGAAGCGATAGAGGCGGGCAGGCGCGGGCTTTTCAACCGGCTTTTCGTCCACGCTGACGCCCTTGAGCGAAGTGAGCAGGGTCGCCGGTTTTTCGACGGGCTTGCCGTCGATGGCGATCCGGCCATCCTCGATCATCCGTTCCACTTCGCGGCGGCTGGCAACGCCAGCGCGGGCCAGCAATTTGGCGATGCGCTGCGGCGCGTCGGCTTCGTCTCGATTGCTCATCCGCAGCGCCTTAGCGGGCAATGGCGGCGCGGCCAACGCTTGGTCGGACAATAGCGGCAACTGGTCGCGCAAGCCGGATAAAAACCGTTGTCTGACAGTTGGTTGGGTAAGTCGAACACGACATTACACCAATACAGGACATTATCATGACCCAAGGACTCGCAACGCTCGAAACCCTCGCCGACACCGCCATCGACAGCACGCTCGGCTACGAAAAGGCAGCCGAACGCGCTACCGATGCCAACCTGCAGAGCACGCTGCGCGCGGCTGGCGCAGAACGTCGCCAGGTCGTCAGCAGCCTCAACGGCGAAATCAGCCGCTTGGGTGGCACGCCCCGCGAAGACGGATCGTTCAGCGGCAGCGCCCACCGCGCATGGGTCGATATGACGACCATGTTCGGCGACAAGAATGAAAGCGCGGTCGAACGCGTCGAAGAAGGCGAAGACTACATCAAGGGCAAGTTCCAGAGCGCATTGGACGACGATGACCTTCAGCCGGAAAGCCGCCAAATCGTGCAACAGTGCTTTGCCCAGATCTGCGAAGGCGAGCGCATGAGCGACCGCCTCGACTCGCAGTTTTCCTGATCGCTTGCAATTCGAGGGTAAGACCCTCGGCGAAAACCCCGCTCGACCGAGCGGGGTTTTTTCGTTCGATCAGTTAACCTCGCGCATTTGCACCGCGATCAATTCGGAGAAGCGCGCGATCCCGCTTTCCAGCGCGCCGAGGGTGATATGTTCGACCGCGCCGCTAGAAAGACCTTGCTGGCCGAGTTCGGCTGCCCGGAAATCCTCGGACGCGAAGACGCCGCCGTCGAGCAGCGCCCAGCTGCGCTCCCAGTGATCGCGGGCCTTGTCGGTCGCGGGCGGTTCGGGGATCAGCATGAAATCCTCCACCAGCGTGTGGCCCACCGCCTGCGGCCAAAGGGTCATGATGTTGATGTAATCCGGGCTGGGAATGACGATTGTGCCGGGCAGCAGCTGGTAGGCAAAGGTCACGATCCGCCGCAGCGCGTCCATGTCGGAGAGGTCCACGCCCTCCATCTCGTCGATCCGGCCCACCGCGCTGCGCAGGTGCGGGCCGATCTCGTCGCCTGCCGTCACCCCGTCGCGGAAGAACGGGCCGATGGTTCCGCTGTGCAGCCGCGTGACATGATAGGATTCAAGGAAGGCGTCCATGATCAGCTTCCAGTTCGCCGCGACCGAGTGGGTTTTGCGGCGGAACAGGTGCAGGTCCGCCATGCCGAAGGCGGCGAAATCCTCGCCCAGCGTGCGCGCATGCGCGAAGTCGGAGTCGCCGGCTGGCGCGAACCAGATCGCGCCGCCGCTCTCGATACTTGGCAATTCGACGAGGCCGTGGGCGGACTTGTCGAGGCCGGGGAACGTCTCGGGCCGGGGCAGGGCAAGCAGCTTGCCGTCGAGGCCGTAAGTCCATGCGTGGTACGGGCAAACGAGCCGCGCTGCGCAGTGCGCTTCGTCGCCCTCGACCAGCCGCGTCCCGCGGTGGCGGCACACGTTGAGGAAGACGCGCGCCGTCCCTTCCTTGTCGCGCGTGACCAGCAGCGGTTTGCCGGAAAGGTCATGCGGCACCGCGATGCCCGCTTGCGGCAGCAGCGCGGAGGGGGCGACCAGCTGGGGCATCCGGCCAAAAAGCGCGGCCATCTCCCGCTCGAAATGGGCAGGGTCGGTGTAATCGCTGGCTGGCAACGTCGACATCCCGCGATCCGCCCTCGTCGCACCTGCTGCCACCGCGCGGGCGAGGGCGAGCTGTCCCGCGGAAGGTGTTCGCCGCGCGGCGGTTGTGATTGCGTTCATGCGCACATCCTTTAACTGCGGGTCACACTTTCGCACGAACCGGTGCGCAACACAATTTGGGGACGGGAATGGCCGAGGCCGCAGCAGCAGAGAAAACGAAGCCGGGTTGGGGAGAGGTTTTCCGCTCCCTCAACAACCGCAAGAGCGGCTTCATGGTGCTGTTCGGCTTTGCGCAGGGCCTGCCGCCCGCGCTTTTCCTCGGTACGCTGTACGCCTGGCTTTCGGAAGCCGAGGTGGACCTCGAAACGATGGGCGTCTTCAGCCTCGTCGGGCTTGCCTACGCCTTCCAGTTCCTGTGGTCGCCGCTGCTCGACAAGGTCGATATCCCGGGGCTGCGCCGCCTCGGCAAGCGCAAGCAGTGGATCGCGCCGATGCAGCTGATCATCGGCATCGCGCTGGTGGTAATGAGCACGCTCAACCCCGCGACTTCGCTGGGCTGGTTCAGCTTGCTTGCGGCCATCGGCGCCTTTGCCAGCGCGACGCAGGACATCGGCATCAACGCCTGGCGTATCGACGTGGCGGACGAGGTCGCGACGCTCGATATCCTGTCCACAATCACCCAGATGGGCTTCCGCCTCGCCAGCCTCGTCGGCGGCGCCATCGGCCTGATCCTTGCCGAGAGATATGGCTGGCCATTCGTTTATGTCATGTTCGGCGGGTTCATGCTGGTCATCGGCTTTGCCGCCCTGTTCGCGCCCGATGCCCGCGTGTCCGACGACCGCGTTGCCAATGCTGCTGCCAGCCGCGAGGAAGTGGCCGAGCTCTACAACGTGGGCGAAGTGACCGAGAAAGTGCGCAATCGCGCCCTGCTGGCGGTCGGGCTGCTGTGGGGCTGGGCCATCGTCACGGTGGTGGTCTTCATGGTCCGCTCCATGACCGCGGCGGCCGATGCCCGCCCCGACGTGACCGAATTCACCACCACTTACGGCCCGCTGATCGTGCTGGCGACGATCGTCGTGCCCGCATTCATCGCCGCATGGGTGGTGAAGCAGCAGCGTGACGGCAAGAACGTGATCAGCGCGGCGCCGGGCGCGGGGGCCGGCCATTCGGTCAAGATTACCGACCACCTGTACCGCGCGCTGGTGCTGCCGCTGGTGGAATTCGTGAACCGGATGGGCTGGTCGCTGATGCTGGTGCTGGCGCTGGTGCTGACCTACCGCATCACCGATTCCGTCTGGGGCGTCTTCGCCTACCCGTTCTACCTCGGCGAGCTCGGCTACACGGGCGAGGACGTGGCGTTCGCGTCCAAGATCCTCGGCATCTTCGCCATCCTGATCGGGCTGGCGCTGGGCGGCTGGCTGATTACGGTCTTCGGGCGGATGTTCATGCTGACGCTGGGCGCGATCATCGCGGCGGCGACCAACCTGCTTTACGCCAACCTCGCCGTCGGCGGCGCGGCGATGCAGGCCGGCAGCGACGCGATCGGCTTCACCTGGCTCGTGGACACCATCGCCGGCTGGCTGGCACCGCTGTTCTTCGTGGCCGCCCCGCCGAGCGAAGGACTGGCGAAGCTGGCCTTCACAATTTTCTGGGAGAACCTGGCCATCGGCATCGCCGGGGCGGCGTACATCGCGTGGCTTTCCAGCATCGTGGCCAAGAAATACGCGGCCGTGCAATTCGCGCTGCTGGCATCGCTCACGCTGCTGATCGGCACGCTGGGCCGCGGCGCGCTCGGCCAGATGATCGAGGATCGCGGCTATTACTTCGTCTTTATCTTCACCGCGCTGATCGGCGTCGTCGCCGTGGTGCTGTGTGTGATGGAGTGGATCCGCGAGGCGCGCGCCGGTCGCAACAGCGGCGTGGTCACGCCCGACCGGCACGTGGTGGCGGAAGCCTAGTCCGGCAGCTCTTCGTTCAGGCGCAGGACCTCGCCCGCGAGGTACAAAGAACCTGCGATCAGCACCGGCAAGCCGTCGTCGGGCAGGGCTTCCAGTGCCTGTTCCACCGTCTCGCGGTTCATCGCGCGGGGGCAGACGTTTTCCGCCCTGTGGCTGACGTCGCCGGGCACCGGGACGACCTGCACCGTGGCAAGATTCTCGCGCAGGGGGCCCACGATAGCAGCGGGGTCCTTGCGCGCCAGCATGCCGAGCACGAGATGCAGCGGCTCGCCCCCGCTGAAATGCTTTGCCAGCACTTCGCCGGCGGAAGGGTTATGCCCGCCGTCGAGCCAGACCGTGTGGCTCCCCCCCGCAAGCCGCGTCAACGGACCGTCGCCCAGTTTCTGCAAGCGCGCGGGCCAGCGGGCGCGGCGGATGCCTTTCGCCAGGGCTTCCGGCGCAACAATCGCATAATCCTGGTGGCGCAGCATGGCGGCGGCGAGTGCAGCGTTTTCCGCCTGGTGCTCCCCCCGCATGGCGGGCAGCGGCAGGACCAGCTCGCCGTGGCGGTCGGCGTAAGTGAGCACGTCGGTGACGCTGGCGTGCCAATGTGTGCCGCGCATCGCCAGCGGCGCGCCCGCGGCCATTGCCGCGCGCTCGATCTCCAGCTCGGCTTCCGGCTCATAGGACAGGGTGACGAGCGAGCTGCCCGGCCGCACGATGCCCGCTTTTTCGAACGCGATGCGCGCTAGCGGGGATGTGGGCGGGCCGTCCTCGGCGCGCAGCAAATATTCCTCGTGGTCGATGCCCAACGCCGCGATGCCGCAGGCGGCGGGGCGCCGAAACACGTTGGTCGCGTCCAGCCTGCCGCCAAGGCCGACCTCAACGATCGCCGCGTCGGCAGGGGTTCGCGCGAAGGCGAGCAGGCTGGCGGCGGTCGAGACTTCGAAGAAACTGGTGCCGAGACCGTCCGACGCGTCGATCACCTCCTCCAGCAGGGCGGCGAGCGCCTCGTTCGAAATCAGCTCCCCGGCCACTCGGATACGCTCGTTGAAGCGCACGAGATGCGGGCTGGTGGAGACGTGCACGGTCTTGCCGTCCGCTTCCAGCATCGCGCGCAGGAAGGCGCAGGTCGATCCCTTGCCGTTGGTGCCCGCGACATGGAACACGGGCGGCAGGCGGTCCTGCGGGTCGCCCAGCCGCTCCAGCAAGGCGCGGATCACCGAGGTGTCGAAACGCCCGTGCTGCAGCTTCATCCGCGCCAGCCGATCGAGCTGGCGCTGGACGGCCGGGTCTTCGGAGGTCGCGAAATCCGCGACCATCGCCGTCAGGCCGCTTCCCGGTCGGGTTGCAGGAAATCGAGCAGTGTCGCGAGGCGCGCTTTCAGGTCCTTCCGCTCCACCACCATGTCCACCATACCGTGCTTGCGGAGGTATTCGGCGCGCTGGAACCCTTCGGGCAGCTTCTCGCGGATCGTATCCTGGATCACGCGCTGGCCGGCAAAACCGATCAGGGCGCCGGGCTCTGCGATATGGATATCGCCCAGCATGGCGTAGCTGGCCGTGACGCCGCCGGTGGTCGGATCGGTCAGCACGACGATATAGGGCAGGCCCGCTTCGCGCAGGCGGCGCGTCATCACGGTGGCCTTGGGCATCTGCATCAAGCTCAGGATGCCTTCCTGCATCCGCGCACCGCCCGCGGCGGTCACCACGATGAAGGCGCATTTGCGGGTTAGGGCCCGCTCTGCCGCCTGGCAGAACGCCGTGCCAACGGCCATGCCCATGCTGCCGCCCATGAACTTGAAATCCTGCACGCCGACCACGGCGGGGTGGCCGTCGATCGTTCCGCTGCCGCCCGTGAACGCATCGTTATGCGGATTGGCGGCGCGGGCGGCCTTCAGCCGGTCGGTGTATTTCTTCGTATCCTTGAAGCGCAGCGGATCCTCGCGCACCAGCGGCGGGGAAAGCAGCTCGTAGCCATCGTCGAGCAGCAGCGAAAGCCGCCGGTCCGCGCCGATACGGCCATGGTGGTCGCAGCGCGGGCAGACGTTGAGGTTCTCCTCGTATTCCTTGGAGAAGATCATCTCCGCGCAGTTGGGGCACTTCACCCACAGGTTGTCGGGCGTGTCCTTCTTGGGAACGAAGGGCAGCGAATTGCGAACGCGATCTAGCCAGCTCATGGGTCAGCCCTTTCGCGCGGAATGGACGGCGTTGGCAAGCGCCTGCGTGAGCTCGCGCAGCTTTTCGGGCGCATCGCTGCCATGTTCGCCGACGATCTCGACGAGTGCGGAGCCGACGACGACGCCGTCCGAGACCCGTGCGATGGCCTCTGCCTGCTCCGGCGTGCGAACGCCGAAGCCGACCGCCACGGGCAGGTCGGTCGCCGCTTTCAGCCGCGCGACGGCATCGGCGATGCTGGCCTGCGCGGCCTGCTGCTTGCCGGTGATCCCGGCGACGGAGACGTAATAGAGGAATCCTTCGCAGCCCCGGAGAACCGCGGGAAGTCTCGCACTGTCAGTGGTGGGTGCACACAGGAAGATTGTAGCGATGTTCTTCGCGCGCAAAGCCAGGCCGAGCGCCTCATCCTCTTCGGGCGGGATATCGACACAGATTACCCCGTCGACGCCGGCCTTGACGCATTCGTCCGCGAACCATTCCGGACCGCGCCGGATCATCGGGTTGGCATATCCCATCAGCACCAGCGGCACGTCAGGATGGCGCGCGCGGAATTCGGCTGCGTGGCGCAGCACGTCCGCGGTGGTCGTTCCCGTGCCGAGCGAGCGGATGTTCGCCGCCTGGATCGCGGGGCCATCGGCCATCGGATCGGTAAACGGCATGCCCAGCTCGATCACGTCCGCGCCGCCCTCGACCAGCGCGTCGAGATTGGCCGCAGTGTCGCCATCGCCTGCCGTGACGAAGCAGACGAGGGCGGGGTGGGGTTTGGCGAAGGCGTTGGTAAGGCGGCTCATTGTCGTGGTCTCCACCAAATCCATACCAAGGTCAAAACGCTCAGAACCAAAGCACTTGAGATCATGAGCCCGCTAAACTTCATCTGATCGACGGCGGGACATGGAACGATAGTGTTCTCAGGACCCGAAGGGCAGCCCCCGGCGAGACTATATTCAGTAAGAGCATCCCTAAAAATATATGCTTGGAAGATAGCAAACACGAGCAGCGAGATAGAGATCAACAAACGATAGTCTCGTCTCAAATCTCCACTCCCAGCTTCTCGGCCACGGTGAAGATATCCTTGTCGCCCCGCCCGCACAGGTTGGCGAGGATGATGCTGTCCTGCGGCATTTCCTTTGCGCGCTTGGAGACGGCGGCGATGGCGTGGCTGGGTTCCAGTGCGGGGATGATCCCTTCCGTCCGGCAGAGGAGTTGGAAGGCGTCCAGCGCCTCCTTGTCCGTAATCGCGGTGTATTCGACGCGGCCCGTGTCCTTCAGCCAGGCGTGTTCCGGCCCGATGCCGGGATAGTCGAGGCCGGCGCTGATCGAGTGGCCCTCGGTGATCTGGCCGTCATCGTCCTGAAGCAGATAGGTCTTGTTGCCGTGGAGTACGCCGGGGAAGCCGCCGAGGAGGCTCGCCGCATGCTCGTCACCGTCGAGCCCGTGCCCGGCCGCCTCGACACCCAGCAGCTTGACCTCCGCATCGTCGAGGAAGGGGTGGAAAAGGCCGAGCGCGTTCGACCCGCCGCCGATGCAGGCTACGGCAAGGTCGGGCAGGCGGCCGATGCGCTGCTGCATCTGCTCGCGCGCTTCCTTGCCGATTACGCTCTGGAAATCGCGCACCAGCTCCGGATAGGGATGCGGCCCCGCGGCGGTGCCGATGATGTAGAACGTGTCCGAAACGTTGGCGACCCAGTCGCGCAGCGCCTCATTCATCGCGTCCTTCAGCGTGCCGCGCCCGGCCGTGACGGGCACGATTTCCGCGCCGAGCAGCTTCATGCGGAACACGTTGGGCGATTGCCGCCGGACATCTTCCGCACCCATGTACACGACGCAGGGCAGACCGAAACGCGCGCAGACGGTGGCCGTGGCGACCCCGTGCTGGCCCGCGCCGGTTTCCGCGATGATCCGCGTCTTGCCCATCCTCATCGCCAGCAGGATCTGCCCGATGCAATTGTTGATCTTGTGCGCGCCAGTGTGGTTGAGCTCGTCGCGCTTGAACCAGACTTGCGCGCCCATTCCGGCATCTGCGTCCTTGCGCAGTTCCTCGGTCAGCCGCTCCGCGTAATAGAGCGGGGAGGGGCGGCCGACGTAATGTTCCAGCAGGTCATCGAACTGTTCCTGGAAGGCGGGGTCCGCTTGCGCCGCGCGGTATTCACGCTCCAGATCGAGCACCAGCGGCATCAGCGTTTCGGCGACGTAGCGGCCGCCATAATCGCCAAAATGGCCGCGCTCGTCGGGCATGTTGCGGAAGGAATTGAGTGCGTTCATGGGATCACTTGTTCGCTGAGAGGGCGGCTTCGCAAAAAGCGCGTATGCGGCCGATATCCTTGACGCCGGGCGCTGATTCAAGGCCGCTGGAGGCATCGACCAGCGGCGCGCCCGTGCGGCGGATGGCATCGGCCACAGTGTCGGGGGTCAGGCCACCGGCAAGCCCCCAGTCGGTCTGGTGGTTGAAACCGTCCAGCACGCTCCAGTCGAAGCCCACGCCGTTGCCGCCGGGCAGCGCCTTGGCCGGCGCATCGTACAGCAGCCGCGCCGCCGCCTTGGCATAGCGCTGCACTTTTTCGAGCGATTTCGCATTCTGGATGCCCACCGCCTTCCAGAACTCCAGCTTGGTATGCTGGGCGAGGAGGTTGAGCCATTCGGCCGTCTCCGCCCCGTGGAATTGGACGATGTCGGGCTTCACAAAGTCGTGCGCCATTCCCAGTTCCGCCGGCTGCATGTTCACGGTGAGCAGAACGACCTTCACGTCCTTCGGCACGCGTCGGCGCAAGGCTGCTGCATCCTCGAGGCTCAAGTGGCGCGGGCTGGGCTCGAAATGCACGAGGCCGATGTGGGTCGCCCCCGCATCGACCGCCGCGTCGACGGTTTCGGGCGTGGAAAGCCCGCAGATCTTGATGAGTTGTTGGGTCATTCAGGGTTCTATGGCCGGAAACATGAGACCGCCAAGGCTGCCATCGAAAGCAATCCTCTTCACTTTCATCCGGTCTAGCGAATATTCCACGCCAAAGAATTTCGATCCGCCGTCGCAAAGAGTGGCCCAGCGATCGCCCTTCGTAGATAGGGTACTCGCAGGCCTGAAATCGCCATACACCATCCGCTCGCCATCGACGATATAACCGACATATGCGCGGGTGTAGCTTGCCGGGTTTTCGGGCCATTCGAAGGGGTCGAATATCGCCTGACCACCTTGCAGCTCGCGGTATTCCTCCGCTTTGTCGCGCAACAGCCGCATGGTTGCGCTTTCGACCGCGGTCACTTCGCGCGGCGAAACTTCAAAGAAGCTATCGACCCCTTCCGGCCCGGGGCGCGAGCATGTCTCGATAAGTCGTGCGCCGTCTGCTGCAGGCGCGAGAACGACGTTTTCGGATTGGACGGTTGTTGCACAGGCCGTCGCCAGCAGTCCTGCCGCAATGGCGATAGGTAGTTTCATAGCGTCGCCTCGATATCGCGGGCGGCCTGCGCGGGGTCGTCGGCGCGGCTGATGGGGCGACCGATGACCAGCACGCTGGCGCCGTCGTCACGCGCCTGGCGCGGCGTGACCGTGCGTTTCTGGTCGCCGGTGGCGGCGCCTGCCGGACGCAGGCCGGGCACGACGAAATAGCCGCCGTGCCACTGCTGCTTGACCGATTTCACTTCCTGCCCGGAACACACGATCCCGTCGAGCCCGCTCGCCTGCGCGAGTTCGGCAAGGCGCATCACGTGGTCGTGCGGGGAGCCGGTCACGCCGGTCCGCGCAAGGTCCCGCTCGTCGAGGCTGGTGAGCATCGTCACGGCGACGACCTTGCACCGCTCGCCCGCGGCGGCTTTCGCATCTTCCATCATCGCCCGCCCGCCGCCGGCGTGGACCGTGACGATGGCCGGTTCCAGCACGCTGATCGCCCGCATCGCCGCGCCGACGGTGTTGGGAATGTCGTGCAGCTTGAGGTCGAGGAAGATCGGCAGGCCGACCTGCGCTAGGTCGTGGACCCCGTGCGAGCCGTGCGCGCAAAAGAACTCCAGCCCCAGCTTCAGCCCGCCGACATGGGCCTTGACGCGGCTTGCGAGCGCGCGCGCAGCATCGAGCTGCGGCACATCGACGGCGAGGAAGACGGGGTTGGACACGGCCGCGGTCAGGACTTGTCGTCGGCCGTCAACGGGCCGGGATCTTCCAGCGGTCGCGGGCGGTCGGAATGGGCCGGCGTGGGGCCGGGCACCGGTGCGGGCGTCGGTGTAGCAGCGGTGGTCGACGCAGTTCCCTCCGTGTGCGTGGTGTGCGTCGTGTTCTGCAGGGACCGGATCTTGCGCTCCAGCCGCCATGCCTGCGTGCGATAGACGAGCCACGTCGGCACCAGGCCGAGCAGGAAGGACACGATCACCACCGCCGGCAGGCGCGTCTGCCAGATCAGGTTTTCCCAAATGTGGACTTCGCTCGTCTCGCCCCAGTTCGCGACCGAGAAGGCGACCAGCGCGACCAGCAGGAAGACCCATACCAGCGTTCTCACAATCTGCATTCCAATCTCCCTCGAAGAACGGGCGCGATGCTAGGGGCAGGGCCGCCGCTTGGGAAGGGGCGGCGCGCCGTCAGCCGAAGACGCGGTCGAAGATCGTGTCGACCTGCCTGAAGTGGTAATCGAGGTTGAAGCTTTCGGCGAGGTCTTCGGGCGCGATCTTCGCTGTCACCTCCTCGTCGGCCTGCAACAGTTCCAGCAGCGACAGCTTGCCGTCCGATTCCCAAACTTGCATCGCGTTACGCTGGACCAGCGCATAAGCATCCTCGCGGCTGATGCCGGCCTGCGTCAGGGCAAGCAGGACGCGCTGGGAATGGACGAGGCCGCCCATCCGGTCGAGATTGGCCTGCATGCGGTCGGGATAGACCAGCAGCTTGTCGACCACGCCGGTCAGCCGCGCCAGCGCGAAATCGAGCGTGATGGTGGCATCGGGGCCGATAAACCGTTCGACCGAGGAGTGGGAAATGTCCCGCTCGTGCCACAGCGCGACGTTCTCCATGGCGGGCAGGGCGTAGGCGCGGATCATGCGGGCCTGCCCGGTGAGGTTCTCGGTCAGGATCGGGTTGCGCTTGTGGGGCATAGCGCTCGAACCCTTCTGGCCGGGCGAGAAATATTCCTCGGCCTCGAGCACCTCGGTGCGCTGCAGATGGCGGATTTCCACCGCCAGCCGCTCGATCGAGCTCGCGATTACCGCCAGCGTGGCGAAATACATCGCGTGGCGATCGCGCGGGATGACCTGCGTGCTGACCGGCTCGACCGCAAGGCCTAGGCGTTCCGCCACGTGCTCTTCGACTTCGGGCGAGATGTTGGCGAACGTGCCCACAGCGCCGCTGATCGCGCAGGTCGCAATCTCCGCGCGCGCGGCGACGAGGCGGGCACGGCAGCGTTCGAATTCGGCGTAGGCCTGCGCCAGCTTCAGGCCGAAAGTGGTCGGTTCGGCGTGGATGCCGTGGCTGCGCCCGATGGTGGCGGTGTACTTGTGCTCTTTCGCCCGGCGTTTCAGCGCGGCGAGCAGCAGGTCCATGTCTTCCAGCAGGATGTCGCTTGCCCGGGCGAGTTGCACGGCAAGGGTGGTGTCGAGCACGTCGCTGCTGGTCATGCCCTGGTGCATGAAGCGCGCTTCCTCGCCCACCTGGTCGGCGACCCAGGTAAGGAAGGCGATGACGTCGTGCTTGGTCACCGCCTCGATGTCGTCGATCGCGTTTACGTCGATCTCCGGCTCGGTCGCCCACCAGTCCCACAGCGCCTTGGCTGCGCTGTCCGGCACGACGCCCAACTCGCCCAGCTTTTCGGTCGCATGCGCCTCGATCTCGAACCAGATACGATATTTCGCTTCCGGCTCCCACAGGGCGGTCATGGCAGGGCGGGCGTAACGGGGGACCATGGGTTGCTCCGGTCGGATGGCTTGGGGACGAGGGGCGCGTATGGCTTCGGCCCCGGCAATTCAAGCCCGCTTCCCCGCATTTCCTTGTAAGAACACGGCAAGGTGTGCAGTCTACGGCGAGGGATGCGGGAATTTGCCGTATTCAACAGGGGATTACTTCGTGAGTCGCACCAAATTTGCCGCATTTGGCTTGATTGCCGCTGCCTGGGTTTCGCCAGCACTCGCCGGGGACGAGCCGATATACGCACCGGCTCCCGATTGGGTGGAAGTGATACCGGCCAGCGAGGTGGACAGCGATACGGGGCCGTCGGACCGTCTGATTGATACGCAGATCTGGATCGATGAGGGCACGGTCCACCGCTACGAAGAACGTATCGTCAGGCTCGACAGCACCGAGGCGCTGACTTCTGCCGGCACGCTTCAGACCACGTGGCTGCCCGACAAGGGCGACCTGACTATTCATGCCCTGCAAATCCTGCGCGGCGGGGAGGTCATCGACCTGATCGAGCAGGGTGTGCGCTTCGACACGCTGCGGCGCGAACGCGGGCTGGAGATGCGCTTCCTCGACGGCGTCTTGACAGCAACGGTCGCAGTTCCGGGCCTTAAGGTCGGCGACCGGCTTCGCGTGGCCTATTCGACTTCGCTCAAAGACCAGGCGCTGGGCAACGAAATCCAGGCGCGCCATTTCCTGCCCAGCGAACCGCAGCAAATCGGCCGCAGTCGGGTTATCGCGAGCTGGGCGGCAGACGACGACATCCTGTGGTCGGCAGGCCCGGACGTGGAGGGCATCGAAACAGAGACGGTCGGGGGGCGCACGCGTCTTTCGCTCGAACTTCCCATCGCGCGGCGCAAGCCCATGCCTTACGACGCGCCGAGCCGCTTCAAGCGACCGCCTATCCTGGAAATTACCAGTTTCGCCGATTGGCAGGAATTGTCGCGCGAGATGGCGCCGCACTTTGAAACCGCCGCAACCATAGAGCCCGGCGGCGAACTTGCCGGCAAAGTTGCTGCAATCAGGGCCGCCAGCACCGACCCGCTGACCCGTGCGGTCGCGGCCACGCGGCTGGTGCAGGAAGACATCAGCTATCTGATGAACGGTCTCGATGGCGGCAATTACCTGCCGCAGAACGCCGAACTGACATGGGACAAGAAATACGGCGACTGCAAGGCTAAGTCGGTCTTGCTGCTCAGCATGCTGCGAGAGCTGGGCATCGAGTCGCAGGCTGTGCTCGTGACCACGCAGGGCGGGGATGCCTTAAGCGAGGTGACCGCCTTGCCCGGCCATTTCGACCACATGATTGTGCGCGCCACTATCGACGGGGTCGACTATTGGATCGACGGCACCAGCAACGGTACCCGTGCGACCAATATCGGCGAAGTTCCGCCGTTTTACTATGCATTGCCATTGACCGCCGAAGGGGCCGACCTGGTCCCGATGACCCAGCGTGAGCAGCCCTGGCCCGACCAGATCATGACGAGCGTTCTCGATCTGTCGGCAGGGATCGACCTGCCAGGCCTGTCCACCATGCGCATGGAGGCGTTCGGAGCGGGCGGGGCCTCGTTCAAGCAATTCGCCGCGCAGCTGGACGCGCAGGGCAAGCAGGAAATGCTGCGGTCCATGTCCGGTTCGGGCGATATCGTGACCGACGTGGACGTCAGTTATGACGACGAAAGCGGGACCGGGCTGTTCGTGGCGAAAGGATTGATGGATAACCCGTTTTCGTGGCGCGATGGCGAGCTTGTTTACAATCTGACGCCTTCCTCGGGAATCAACTTCTCACCTGACCGCGCTCGTTCTTCATGGCGGAACATCCCCGCAGCGACACGGGGCCCGACCCGCGAGCGGTCGATCTTGGAGTTGGAGCTGCCGGGCGCCGGCAAAGGCTTCACGCTTCGCGGCGATGCCGCGATGCGCGGCGAAGCGGCCAACCAGGTCATCAGCTGGGACGGCGCGATCGAGGGAAGCACTGTAAGTGTCGCCGTGGAAACGATCGGGCATCTGGGAGAGATTGCTCCCGACCGCATCGGCGCGGAAAAACGCGCTGTGATGGCTCTCTCGGCGAAGAAACTGGAAGTGCTTGCTCCGGCCGATCCGCTGTGGCGCTGGGAACGCGATCCGCGCGAACTGGCGCGCGCCGCCGCGCCGCTGATGGCGCAATTCGATGCCGCCCTCGCGAATGCCGCTCCCGACGATTTCGGCCCGCTCGAACGCCGGGCCGCATTCAAGAAACTTCTGCTGGATTACGAAGCGGCACTGGTGGATTACGACCGGCTGGTGGAGGAGCGCGGTGCGATCGACGAATTGCGGATGCGCGCATCCTTGCATGACCAGATGGGAAATCTTGCCGAGGCGACGGAGGGCTATCGCGAGGTCTACGACTTGGAGCCTGACATGTGGAACGGCTATAATCTGGCCATTGCTCTCGCCCGAACGGGCGCAATCGACGAGGCGCTGGAAACGCTCGACACTATCGTGGTCGATGACGACGAAGCATGGCGCATCGCCACCTTCCGCTCCGACATCCTGGGCATTGCCGGCCGCGCGGAAGACGGGCTTTTCGAGATCGAGAGTGCGCTGGCATCGGGCGAGACCGACGCCGCACTGCTCAATCAGGATTGCTGGTTCCGCGGGATTTACGACGTCGGCACCGATGACGGGGTCGCCCGTTGCAATGCCGCCGTCGAGAAAGCCAGCGAGTCCGCCAACGTATTCGACAGCCGGGCCATGATGCATTTCAAGCTCGGCGATCACGATGCGGCGCTTGCCGACCTCGATGCGGCGCTGGAACTCGACCCTTCGCAGGAAGCCTCGCTTTACCTTCGCGGCGTCGTCCGCCTGGCTGAGGGCGACGCCGGGGGCATGGACGATATTCGCGCGGCCCGACGCATCTGGCCGGCGGTCGACACAATCTATGCCGGATACGGTATTACGCCGCCGTCCTGACAAGCCTTGCAAGCCGGCGTCAGATCAGGCCCTTGCTCCGCAGCGAGACGTGCCCTTCGCGCCCGACGATGACATGGTCGTGCACGACGATGCCGAGCAGGCGCCCGGCTTCGGCGATCCGGTTGGTGATATCGATGTCGGCGCGGCTCGGCTGCGGGTTGCCGCTCGGATGGTTGTGGACGAGGATCAGCGCCGTTGCGCCGATTTCCAGCGCCCGCTTCACCACTTCTCGCGGATGGATCGCCGCCTCGTCGATCGATCCGTCACCGACGTGGTGGTCCAGGATCAGGCGGTTCTGCGTATTCAGGTACAGCACGCGAACCCGTTCCACCGTCAGGTGGGCCATGTCGATGGTGAGGTAGTCGATCAGCGCCTGCCAGCTGCCCAGCACCGGCTTGTCCTGCACGCCCGCCTTCGCCAGCTTGCGCGCGGCCAGCGCCACCACTTTCAGCGCGGCGGCGCTGGTTTCGCCCATCTGGGGGTGGCCGGCGAGGGCCTTCGGGTCGGCATTGAGCACCCCTGCCAGCGAACCGAAGCGCTGCATCAGGCTCTTGGCGATGGGCTTGGTATCGATCCGCGGGCGCGAGGCGGCGAGGAGATATTCGAGCACCTCGTAATCGGCCAGCGCGTCGGCCCCTCCTTCCAGCAGCCGGGTGCGCAGCCGTGCACGGTGCCCGGCATGGTCGGCCTTGCCGGTCTGGCCTGTCACGGCCGGTGTGTCGGTGCGCCCCTCTTCCACGCCGCCTGATTGCCCGCCATCGCGCGACTGTGCAAGGCGGGAAGCGGGGCAGAGGGCCGAATATACCGGAAGCAGGCGGGCCACTGCGGTTGACTCGAATCCGGCACCCCCCTAAGGGGGCGGCGCCCTTGGCGGGCACCTTCGTTGCCCGTGCCTCACACACTCCGCAGGAGCATGGCATGAGCGACGATAAACCCGCCCGGGAACCCGTCGGTGAAGATGCGAGAATCGACGCGCTGGAAGAGCGGCTCAAGGCGGCTCAGGAGCGCGAAGCGGAACGCAACCGGCCGAAGACGCAAGGTACCGATGCGAATTACAAGCTCGGCAACCGCGTCCTGGCCGAACTGCTCGGCGGGCTTCTTGGCGGGGCGGCGATCGGATGGGTCATCGACCGGGTCTTCGATACGTCGCCGTGGGGTCTGTTGGTGATGCTGTTCCTTGGGATCGGTGTCGCCTTCAGGAACATCATCCGGATTTCCAGCCGGCGCCCGGACGATCCCCAGTAAGGGGTTCGCGATGGGCGCCCGTTGCATGCAGGTTTGAGGTATTTCTCGGTGGCGCAAGAAGCCAAAGTCGATCCGATGTACCAGTTCCAGATCCAGCCGATCTTCGGCTCGGAAAACTGGGAACTGGCGGGCATGAATATCGCCTTCACCAACAGCGCGATGTGGATGCTGATCAGCGCCGTCGTGCTGTGGGTATTCATGCTGGGCGGCATGCGGCGCGAACTGGTGCCGGGCCGCTGGCAGATGGCAGTGGAAAGCTTCACCGGCTTTATCGACAACATGCTGGAAGCCAACGTGGGCAAGGCTGGGCGCAAGTACGTGCCTTACATCTTCAGCCTGTTCATGTTCATCCTGTTCGCCAACCTCCTCGGCCTGATGCCGCTGGGCCTGGCGGGCGTCCACCCGTTCACTTTCACCAGCCACCTTACGGTGACCGGCGTGCTGTCGCTGATGACTTTCGCGATCGTCCTGATAGTGGGTTTCGCGAAGCACGGTTTCCACTTCTTCAGCCTGTTCGTGCCGCACGGCACACCGTGGCCGATGATCCCGATCATCTTCCCGATCGAGCTGATCAGCTTCCTCTTCCGCCCGATCAGCCTGGCGCTGCGACTGTTCGTCGCCATGATGGCCGGCCACGTCCTGCTGGAAATCCTCTCCAGCTTCGTGATCAGCGGCATCAACGCCGGCCCGGCCTTCGGCGCGCTCGTTTCCATTCCCAGCATGCTGCTGATGATCGCCATCTGCGCGCTGGAAATCCTGGTCGCGGGCATCCAGGCCTATGTTTTCGCACTGCTCAGCTCGCTGTACATCAACGACGCTGAAAACCTTCACTAAGCCTTTCAATTCTATCTGTTTACAAAGGAATTTCTCATGGATCTCGAAGCTGCAAAAATGATCGGTGCCGGTCTCGCTGCCATCGGCGCCGGCATGGCTGCCCTGGGCGTGGGTAACGTCTTCGGCTCGTTCCTCGAAAGCGCCCTGCGCAACCCGGGTGCCGCAGACGGCCAGCAGGGCCGCCTGTTCATCGGCTTCGCCGCAGCCGAACTTCTCGGCCTGCTGGCATTCGTCATCGCGATGATCATCCTCTTCGTCTGAGGAAAAAGAACGGCAGTCGGCGAGGATCCCTCCCGACTGCCGCCTCGCCTGACCGCTTCCCACCCGACGCTCGGAATCCGCCATGCCTCAAATCGCGCAACTCGCCGAAACGTGGTCCAGCCAGCTCTTCTGGCTGCTGGTCTTCTTCGGCCTCGTCTATTTCATCGTCGGTCGCGGAATGGTGCCGAAGGTGATGGGCACGGTGGAATCGCGCGACAAGCAAATCGCCGACGATCTTGCCGCAGCACAGGCTGCCCGCGACGCGGCCGATGCGCAGGAAGAGGCGTGGCGCGTTCGCGAGAACGAGAACCGTGCGAACGCGCAGGCCGTGGTGGCTGAAGCGAAGGCCGAGGCTGCCCGGAACACCGAAAAGAAACTGGCCGCAGCCCAGTCGCGCATCGACAAGAAGATTGCCGATGCCGAAACCCGGATCGAGGCTTCGCGCAACGAAGCGCTGGCCGAAATCGAAACCGTCGCGGTCGAAGCCACGCAGGACATCGTCCGCCAGCTGGCCGGTGTGACCGCGACCAAGCCGACGGCAAAGGCTGCCGTGAAGAAGGCCATGGCCCATGTCTGACACTCGCAGCGATCCCTTCGCCGGTCAGCCGCCGGAAGTTCTTGCCACGGATGCCGCGGAAATATCCGGCACCATCGACCACGGCGCGGGCAAGCACGAGGAACCCAGCGCCTTCGGTCTGGAACCTTACCAGTGGGTGGCCGTCTCGATGGTCATCTTCATCCTGATCGCCCTGTTCGTCGCCAAGGCGCACAAGGCGGTGACGGGCGGGCTCGACAACCAGATCGCCGCCATCCGCCAGCAGCTCGACGAAGCGAAGTCGCTCCGGGCCGAGGCAGAGGCACTGCGCGAAGAATACGCTGCCAAGGTCGCCGGCGCGGAAAAGGATGCCGAGGCGATGCTCGCCAACGCGCAGACCGAAGCCGACGCCATCGTCGCCAAGGCCGAAGCGGATACGGAAGCGACCATCACGCGCCGCAAGGCCATGGCCGAGGACAAGATCGCCGCTGCCGAACGCGCGGCGGTGGACGATCTCAAGGCCCGCGCAGCCAATGCCGCAACGGCAGCGAGCCGCGCGATCATCGGCGAGAAGCACGATGCCGCGAGCGATGCCTCGCTGGTGGACAAGACCATCGCCAGCATCTGAGCGGACGTCTCCATCGACATCGAAAAGGGCGGCCTGAGGGTCGCCTTTTTTGCGCCCGATCGAAGGGGGCAGCTGCCCTAATCGAAGAGCGACAGGTCCAGTTCCTCCGACGGGCCGAACCAGACCACATGATGTGTATGGTCGGCCTTGTCGTCGCCGCTCAGCCCGTGGGCAAAGATGGTCAGGTCGCCGCGCTCTTCGGCCGCCCAGACGGCGAATTCCCCGAATTGTGCCGGGCGAAGCGAGAGCTGGCAGGATCCGCGCGGGTGGGGACCTATCGGGCGGAGGTGGAAGTGACCGACCGGCATGCCGAAGCGTTCCTGCGCGCGGGCGGCAAGGGCGCGGGCTGCGTCCACCTCCGCGGCATCGAAATAGATATGGGCATGGAATCCGCGAAGGCTCATTGCGACAGCTCCGTCAGAAAGCGTCCTTCGCCGCTCTCAGCGCGGCAAAGGTTTCGTGGGGGGCAGCGCCGCCCCATTTCGCCATCAGCCCCGGATCGTCGGCGCGCAGGAAGGGGTTGGTGGCGAGCTCGCGGTCCAGCCGGGTGGGGACGGTCGGCTCGTCTCGCTCGCGCTTGGTCGTGATCTCGTCGGCATAGGCCCGGAGCTCCGCATTGTCGGGATCCGCATGGAGCGCGAACTTCGCATTGGCCGCGGTGTATTCATGCGCGCAATAGAGCGTGGTTTGCGGCGGCAGGCTGCGGATGCGATCGAGGCTTGACCAGAACTGCTCCGGCTCGCCTTCGAACATCCGCCCGCAGCCGAGAGCGAATACGCTGTCACCGACAAACGCGATGCCGTCATCGGGGAGATGGAATGCGACGTGCCCGTTCGTGTGCCCGCTGACATCGATAACCCCCGCTTCGTGCGCACCGAGCGCGACCGTGTCGCCATGCGCGACCACGCGGTCGATAGGGGAAAGCTTCTCCACCTCCTGCGGGGCGAGGACTTTCGCTCCCGTGGCCTCGACAATGGCCTTGTTCCCGCCAGCGTGGTCGGGGTGCCAGTGCGTGTTCCAGATCTGCGTGATGCGCCAGCCCTTCGCGTCCGCCTGGCGCAGGTACTCCGCACCGTCCGGCGTATCGATCGCGGCGGTTTCGCCGCTGTCGGGATCGTGCAGCAGGAAGCCGTAATTGTCGGACAGGCAGGGGAACTGGTGAATTTGAAGCGCCATCTTAGCCCTTTCTGCCGCGCGGGAAGGATTGGGTGCTTTCCGGCACGGCAATCCAGTGATGCCTGCAGTCCTCGAACACAGATCGCACCGGCGGTTCGCTCTCGCTGCCGTCATGTGCGCCCACCGCGATGCCGATCCCGCCGGGATGGCGCGCAGTCGTGAGCCAGAACGGGGTGCCGCAGGTGGGGCAGAAGCCGTGAGTCACTTCGTCGCCGCTATCGGCGGTACGGGTGTAGCGTGTCGCCTCGCCCGACAGGCCCACGTCTTCGGCCGCGTAATAGACCATCATCCCGAAGGGCGAGCCGGTGCGCCTCTGGCACGCCTTGCAGTGGCACATGACGCCGTGCCCTTCGCCCCTGATCTGCGCGCTCAGCGCGCCGCATTGGCATCGTGCTTCCATCGGGTCAGTCTACACGAGCCGGCCATACAGAAAAGGCCCGCCTGCTCGGGTGAGCGGGCGGGCCTTTCTTGTTGTCCTATCGCTGCGCTACTTGAGGACGGTTAGTCCCCGTGCAGCGGGCGGAAAGGGTTACTTCTTGTCGTCTTTCTTGAGCGCTTCGCCCAGGATGTCGCCGAGCGATGCGCCGCTGTCGGACGAACCGAACTGGGCAACCGCTTCCTTCTCTTCGGCGATCTGGCGCGCCTTGATCGAGAAGTTCGGCTTCTTCGAACGATCGAAGCCGGTGACCATCGCATCGACCTTCGAACCGGTCTGGAAGCGATCCGGACGCTGCTCGTCGCGGTCGCGGCCGAGGTCCGAACGCTTGATGAAGCCGGTCGCGCCATCTTCGCCGACCTGGACTTCCAGGCCGCCGTCGCGGACTTCCAGCACCGTCACGGTGACCACGTCGCCGCGCTTCAGGCCCGATGCGCTGGCTGCGCCTTCGGCCGTCGGTGCACCCTTTTCGAGCTGCTTCATGCCGAGGCTGATGCGTTCCTTATCGACATCGACGTCGAGGACAACGGCTTCGACTTCCTCGCCCTTGCGGTGCAGGGCCAGAGCGTCTTCACCCGAAATGCCCCAGGCGATGTCGGACATGTGGACCATGCCGTCCACGTCGCCCGGCAGGCCGATGAACAGGCCGAATTCGGTCGCGTTCTTGACTTCGCCGGTGACGGTTGCGCCAACCGGGAACTTCTCTGCGAAATCGTCCCACGGATTGCCCTGGGCCTGCTTGAGACCGAGGCTGATGCGGCGCTTCTCGCTGTCGACTTCCAGCACGACCACTTCGACTTCCTGCGAGGTCGACACGATCTTGCCCGGGTGGACGTTCTTCTTGGTCCAGCTCATTTCGGAAACGTGGACCAGGCCTTCGATGCCCGGCTCCAGTTCCACGAAGGCGCCGTATTCGGTGATGTTCGTGACCGTACCGGTCATCTTCGCACCGACCGGGTACTTCTGCGCCACGCCGTCCCACGGATCGCTTTCGAGCTGCTTCATGCCCAGGCTGATGCGCTGCGTATCGGCATTGATGCGCACGATCTGCACGGTCACGGTCTGGCCGATCTCGATCACTTCGCTGGGGTGGTTGACGCGCTTGTAGCTCATGTCGGTGACATGCAGCAGGCCGTCGATGCCGCCGAGGTCCACGAAGGCACCGTAATCGGTGATGTTCTTGACCACGCCGTCGATGACCTGGCCTTCGGCGAGATCGCTGATCAGTTCGCTGCGCTGTTCGGCACGGGTTTCTTCCAGCACCGCGCGGCGGGAGACCACGATGTTGCCGCGGCGACGGTCCATCTTCAGGATCTGGAACGGCTGCGGCATGTCCATCAGCGGGGCGACGTCGCGCACGGGGCGGATGTCGACCTGGCTACCGGGCAGGAAGGCCACGGCGCCGTCGAGGTCGACGGTGAAGCCGCCCTTGACGCGGCCGAAGATGCGGCCTTCGACGCGCTTGCCTTCGCCGAATTCGTTCTCGAGCTTGTCCCAGGCGGCTTCGCGGCGGGCGCGGTCGCGGCTGAGCATGGCTTCGCCGTCGGCGTTTTCCACGCGGTCGACATAGACTTCGACTTCGTCACCCACCTTGGGTGCGACATCGTCTTCGCCGCGCTCGAATTCCTTGATGTTGACGCGGCCTTCGCTCTTCAGGCCGACATCGATGATCGCCATGCCGGCTTCGATGCCGGTGACGGTGCCCTTGACGACGCGGCCTTCGAAACCGCCGTCGTCGGCATTGCCGAGTTGTTCGTTGAGAAGCGCTTCGAAATCGTCGCGCGTCGGGTTGGCTGTGGTTGCCATCGTGGTGAGTTTCCTCAGGTCTGTTTGCTACCGGCCACCGGTTTTTCCGGGGTCTTGGTCCGTCTCCTTTGCACCATTGCAAAGGTGTACGGGGCAAGAGGGCCGTGATCTCCGCAAGGCCGAATGCGCAAGCGAAGGTCCTGTCGATCCGGGGATGTCGAGAACGGCCGCGCGCCTACGCGATACCCCCGTGAAAGGCAAGCGGTTTGCGGTGGGATCGCAGGCGGGGCGCGCGCACGCCGATCCAACCCAATGGAACACATGGAACACGGTCCAGGAGGAAATCGGCGGGCGGGCGCCAGAAGGGCGAAAGCCGGCGGAAAAGTTGGGTTGGGGCGGGCGCGTGGCCAGCATGAACTGGGTCCTGCCAGCGTAGGACCGATGTAGGAAAGCGGATTTCGGCCCCGAGCGAGGCCGCGCTTCCCCTCAGTCCGGGATAACAGCCCCGAATACCGGCCCCCTTTGGCGAACCCGCCTTCCTGCTTGCCCCAAACGCTTGGAAACCGGGCTTTTACGTTTTTCGACTACGCCCCTTCGCGACCATAAAGAGGCTCCACAATGCACAAGATGAGGAACATAACCTTGGCCGCGGTTGCCGCATCGCTGCTGTCGGCATGCGGCGGCGATAGCCAGGTTTACGCGATGAGCGCCGATGCCGTCAAAAAGGGCGTCCTCGGCAAGCAATCCTCTTATTCGATGGGGTCGCAAACCCGGTTCATGAAAGCGGTCGGTTCGGTCGACAACCGGTTGACGGTTGAACTGTGGAACGATGTGTCCTGGAAACAGACCTGCGAGGTCGAGCTCGAAAAGGTGGACGAGGGCAACACGCGCATAATCCCTTCGTGCGCCACCGGGAGCGGCGACGGGTCCGACAGCTTCGTCGAGATGGAAATCGACGAGCATTTCCGCCAGTTGCTGACCGGGACGCCGATCGATGCCGACCGGATCATGATGAAACAGACCGCCAGTTTCGCGACACAGTTGCCCGGCCTCCAGAAAGAGGCGCTGGAGGCCGAACTGGGCCAAGACACAGAGACCTTCGGGCCATCGGAGTCGGCCGCAGACGAAGGCTGGGGCGGGTCGAGCGACGACGACGCCGACAGCGATTGGGCCGACAGCGATTGGGGTGCGAAGTAGGGACGATTAAGTCCCGGGCTTAGTGGATAGCTTCTTCCACCGCCGCAATGGCGGCCGCGATGGCCGCTTCCCTGTCCAGCGCCGATGTATCGATGACCAGCGCGCCCGGTGCCGCGCGCAGCGGGGCGTCGGCGCGGTTGATGTCGCGATCGTCGCGTGCGGCGATGTCTGCCTCGATCTCGCGCAAGGAGATGTCGAGCTCGCGGTCCTGCATTTCCAGCCAGCGCCGCTTCGCCCGGGCCTCGACGCTGGCGGTAATGAACAGCTTCACGTCGGCATCGGGCGCGATGATCGTGCCGATGTCCCGCCCGTCAAGCACCGCGCCGCCGCGCTGCTCGGCAAAGCTGCGCTGCCGCTCGAACAGGGCCCGGCGTACCGAGGGGTGGACTGAGACGCGGCTGGCAAGCCCGCCAGTCTCCTCGCTGCGCAGGTGCGGATCGGCCAGCAGGCTGCCGGGAAAACCGGTTGCCGCCAGCGCATCGCCCGCATCGTCCGGGTCGCCGCCGTCGAGGAACACCTGCCGCCCGACCGCGCGATAGAGCAGGCCGGTATCGAGATGGGGCAAGCCGAAATGCGCGGCGAGGGCCTTGGAGATCGTCCCCTTGCCCGAAGCGGTCGGCCCGTCGACGGCGATGATCATCGGCTTTCCCAATCTTCTATTCCCACGCGATAAAGGCGATCGTTGGAGTCAAATTCCAGATAAGCTGTTCGATTTCCGGAAAAGACCGAGCATTTGTCTTCGGTGCAGGCAAATTTGGCTGGGGCGATTGCCCGATTTGCAGCGTCGAGCACGTCCTCCCGCGCACGCTTTTCTCCGATGCCCCACGGCGCCACCCAGCGTGGTTCCATGACCGGCTTCACCTTCAGGACCATCCGGCCAAGTGAGACATAGTGATGGACGCCTTCCCCATCCTGGTAAGAGCAATCGGTCCAGTGGGAACACGTCCCATCTCCGCGCGAGTCTCCCTCGTGAGTCTTTTTTAGCAATCCAAGGTCTGTCGAGGAGATAGCGCCCATTTTGGTTGCCGAAAGCGCGGCGGAGAGTTCCTGAAACTGGCCGAGAGTTATCTCGAGAACCTCGGAGCTTTGCGTCGCTTGATTGGATGGCGCGGCGGCTTGCGTGGCTCCCTCCGCCGAACAAGCTACAAGAAAGAGTGAAACGGCGAGAAGGACAAGCTTCATGCCTCCCGCTCCTGTCCCTTGCGCCCGGTCCGCACGGCTTTCCAGATGCCGAAGAGGGCGATGGCCGCCCAGAAACCTTCGAGCACGAGGCTCGGCCAGTTGGTATGGACCAGCAGCGAGATGGTCAGCAACCCGGCCCCGGCGAGATTGGTGCCATGGAGCACTAAGGGGTTGGGCGCGTCCTTCAAGGTCAGATAGGCATAGGCCGCGATGATGCAGGCGGTGCCGAGGAAGCCGATGAGGCTGTAGATGTCGAGCGAGGCATCTTGCATGCCTGCGGCACTAGCTTAACCAGCAGGTATGGCAAACGACATGCAGCAATTGCTGGTGCTCGATCTCGACGAGACGTTGGTGTTTGCCAGCGAAAGCCCGCTGGCGCGTCCGGCGGATTTCATGGCCAATCAGTATCATGTTTATCGACGCCCGCATCTGGAGGCTTTTCTAGAATCTGTTTCGAAGCATTTCAGGTTGGCGGTCTGGTCATCGGCCAGTGACGCCTATGTCGAGAGAATAGTAAAAGGGATATTCCCTTCCGACATACCTCTCGAATTCGTGTGGGGTCGCAGTCGAGCGACCTTGCGGCGCGCTAGCACAGAGGAAGGCTTTCGAGCCGAAGCGGGAAGCCATCCCAATTATCGCAAGCCGCTTTCCAAACTGAAAAAGCTGGGTTGGCGGCTCGAGAACATCCTCATTCTGGACGACACGCCGGCGAAGTCGGCCCAAAATTACGGCAATGCGATCTATCCAACAGTTTGGCATGGAGACGAGGAGGACGTCGAACTTCAGTTGCTGGCACGGTATTTGCCGACCCTTTCATGTCTCGAGAACGTGCGGACGGTCGAAAAGCGCAACTGGCGAAGCAAGGCACTTCAAATGATCTAGCGCATCGCCCCTTCCAGCAGCGCCATGAAATTCGGGAAGCTCGTCGCGATGGGCGCGGTGTCGTCCACTTCCACGCCATCGCGGCTGGCGAGGCCGGCGATGGCCATGCTCATGGCGATGCGATGGTCGAGATGGGTCGTGACCGGGCCGCCTCCGGCCAGCGGCTCCCCGCCGGTGCCGTCGATGACGAGGCCGTCCCCGCGCTCTTCGACACGGGCCCCGATGGCGGTGAGGGCGGTTGCCATGGCGGACAGGCGGTCGCTTTCCTTGACCCGCAATTCGTCGAGGCCGCTGGTGGTCGTGCGGCCATGGGCTAGGGCGGCGGCAACGAAGAACACCGGGAATTCATCGATCATGCTGGGGGCGATCGCCGGATCGACTTCGACGCCGGCGAGGGCGGAATGGCGCACCCTGAGGTCGGCGACCGGCTCCCCGCCGACTTCGCGCGGGTCCATTTCCTCGATGCTCCCGCCCATTTGCCGCAATACTTCGACCAGCCCGGCGCGGGTGGGGTTGAGGCCGACGTTCTCGATCACCAGGTCGCTGCCTTCGGTGACGAGCGCGGCAACGATGAAGAAAGCGGCTGAGGAAGGGTCGCCGGGCACCTCGATCGTCTGCGGCTTCAGCTCCGCCTCGCCGTGCAGGCGGATGACGCGCTCCTTGCCTTGGGCACCATAATCCTCGCCGATCTCCAGCTTCGCGCCGAAACCGGCCAGCATCCGCTCAGAATGGTCGCGCGTCGGCACCGGTTCGATCACCGTGGTGATGCCGGCCGTGTTGAGGCCGGCGAGCAGGACCGCGCTTTTCACCTGCGCGCTGGCGACGGGAAGGCGATAGGAAATCGGCACCGCGGGGTGCGCACCGCGCATCATCAGCGGCAGCGTGCCGCCCGGCGAAGGCTCGAACGAAGCGCCCATTCTACTCAGGGGCTCGATTACCCGGCCCATCGGGCGGCCCGACAGGCTGGCATCGCCGGTGAAGGCCGCCGTGACCGGATGGCTGGCGAGCAGGCCCATGAGGAGCCGCGTGCTTGTGCCGCTGTTGCCCATGTCCAGCGCCCGTTCGGGCTGAAGCAGGCCGCACACGCCCACGCCGTGGATGCGCCAGGTGCCGCCCTCGTCCCGCTCGACCTCGGCGCCCATCGCCCGCATGGCGGCCGCGGTGGCGAGCACGTCCTCGCCTTCCAGCAGGCCGGTGACCGTCGTTTCGCCCACCGCCAGCGCGCCGAGCATCAGCGACCGGTGGCTGATCGACTTGTCGCCCGGCACGCGAATACGGCCAGTCAGCGGGTTCTGGCGGGAGAAGCGGTGGGTGGTGTGATGGGGCGGGGTCATGCAGGCTCGATAGTTGTCGGCGGCTTTTGACAGCGCCCATGGCCTGTGGCAAGGCGCGCCGCCAACGCTGTGGGCCTTGAAATCTTGGCTGCCGGCAACACCTGATTTACACGCGTTACAAGCCCGCCCGAGCGGCGGCCATCAATCGAGGAACATCATGGTCAAACCCGAATGGGGCACCAAGCGCACCTGCCCGAAATGCGGCGAGCGCTTTTACGATCTCGGCAAGGAAGATCCCGTCACCTGCATCGAATGCGGCAACGAGTGGACGCCCGAGCCGGTGCTGAAGTCCAAGCAGCCGATTCCGTTCGAGGAAGAGAAGAAGGACGACAAGAAGGACGCCGACAGCGACTTGGCCGATGACGATCTGGACGACATCGACGACAGCGACGATTCGCCCGATGCCGACGTCGATCTGGACACCGGCGACGACGATCTCGGCGTGTCGAAGGGCAAGGGCGACGACGACAGCGACGACGATTAAGGGTTGCATCCGGGGGATGGGCTGAATAAAGGCCCGTTCCCGATGCGCGGCGGACCTGCTATGGTGCGCTGCACATCAGAAATGATCGGGGCCTTAGCTCAGCTGGGAGAGCGCAACACTGGCAGTGTTGAGGTCAGCGGTTCGATCCCGCTAGGCTCCACCATTTCATCGTCTTTTGGCCCTGGGTGGGCTGCAAATGCCGGATGGCTCCGCTTCCGGTGCTCACGGACTGAAGTCCGCTGCGCTCCGGTTCTCGCCCTCCGACGTTTTCGCTTCTACCCAAGCCCAAAATCCGACGAAATGGATTTTTATCGAAGACGGACCGCTGTCGGTTCGCGCGCTGGCCAACGAGGTTTCGTTCGCCGGCGCTTTTCGCGTTTGACGGGAAACCGTCGGTAAGGAGTGGCCATGTTCGACACGCTGTCCGATCGCCTTGGCGGGGTCTTCGACCGCCTGCGCGGCCGCGGTGCGCTGCGCGAACAGGATGTGCGCGATGCCATGCGCGAAGTGCGCATCGCCCTGCTGGAAGCAGATGTGGCGCTTCCGGTCGCGCGCGACTTCATCGACAAGGTGACCGAAAAAGCCGTCGGCCAGAATGTCCTGAAGTCGGTCACGCCCGGCCAGATGGTCGTCAAGATCGTCAACGACGAGCTGATCAACATGCTTGGCGGGGACGCCGCCAGCAAGGAAGGTCGCGCGGGAGAGGCGGAGCCGCTCAACCTCGAGGCGAAGCCGCCGGTCGTCATCATGATGGTCGGCCTGCAGGGCTCGGGCAAGACCACCAGCACCGCCAAGCTCGCCAAGTACCTGCGCGAGAAAATGGGCAAGAAGCCGATGATGGCCTCGCTCGACGTCGCGCGCCCGGCCGCGCAGCAGCAGCTCGCCATCCTCGGCGAACAGGCCGATGTCGCGACCCTGCCGATCGTCGCCGGCCAGCAGCCGGTCGACATCGCCCGCCGCGCGCTGGATTCCGCGCGGCTGCAGAATGTCGACGTGGTGCTGCTCGATACCGCGGGCCGCCTGCATGTCGACGATGCGCTGATGGCGGAAATGAAGGCGGTTGCGGGCGTATCCGCGCCCACCGAAGTGCTGCTGGTGGTCGACAGCCTGACCGGCCAGGACGCGGTCAACGTCGCGCAGAACTTCTCCGACGAGGTGCCGCTGACCGGCGTCATCCTGACCCGGATGGACGGCGATGCCCGCGGCGGTGCGGCGCTGTCCATGCGCGCGGTGACCGGCAAGCCGATCAAGTTTGCCGGCACGGGCGAGAAGCTTGATGCGCTGGAGGCCTTCCACCCCGGCCGCGTGGCCGACCGTATCCTAGGCATGGGCGATGTCGTCAGCCTGGTCGAAAGGGCCGCCGAGGTCATCGACAAGGAAGACGCCGACCGCATGGCCGAGCGGATGATGAAGGGGCAGTTCGACATGAACGACCTTCGCACCCAGCTGAAGCAGATGCAGAACATGGGCGGGCTCGGGATGCTGGCAGGCATGATGCCGGGCATGAAGAAGGCCAAGGCGGCGATGGCGGCCAGCGGCATGGACGACAAGGTGCTGGTCCACATGGACGCGATCATCGGTTCGATGACCGCCAAGGAACGCACCAATCCCGGCCTGATGAACGCAAAGCGCAAGAAGCGCGTCGCGGCAGGCAGCGGCACCTCCGTGCAGGAGGTGAACAAGATCCTGAAGATGCACCAGGAAATGGGCCGCGCAATGAAGCAGATCAAGAAAATGGGCGGGCTGAAGGGCCTCGGCGCCCTGTTCGGCGGGGGTGGACCCGGCGGAATGGGCGGCGGCGGTGGCGGCATGCCCGGACTTCCCGGCGGGCTGGGCGGCGGCGCAGGCAGCCTTCCGCCCGACCTCCAGAACCTCATCAACAAGAAATAATTTCAAGACATTACATCGGAAAGGTAACTACCCATGGCAATTGCACTTCGTCTTTCGCGCGGCGGCGCCAAGAAGCGTCCCTATTATCGCATCGTCGCGGCCGACAGCCGCAAGCCGCGTGACGGCAAGTACCTGGAGCAGATCGGCACCTACAACCCGCTGCTTGCCAAGGATGACGAGAACCGCGTCAACCTGAACGAAGACCGCGCCCGTTATTGGCTCGGCGTCGGCGCGCAGCCGTCCGACCGCGTGGCCCGCTTCCTCGACGCTGCCGGCATCATGGAGCGCAAGGCCAAGAACAACCCGAAGAAGGGCGAACCGGGCGAAGCCGCCAAGGAACGCGCCGAGGAAAAGGCGGCCAAGGCTGCCGAAGCCGAGGAAGCCAAGAAGGCTGCCGAGGAAGAAGCCAAAGCCGAGGCTGAAAAGCCCGCCGAGGAAGAAGCTCCGGCCGAAGAAGCTGCAACCGAGGAAGGCGCCGCTGCCGAAGCTGCGGAAACCGCCGACGAAGCCGAAGAAAAGGCCGAGTAAAGCCTTATGGCCGACACGTCCGTCACACTGGCCGCCATCACCGGCGCGCACGGTGTGGCGGGCGAGGTCCGCCTGAAGCTGTTCGGGGAAGGGCTGGAGGCGCTGGAAGCGCACCGGTCCTTCAACACCCATGTCCCCGGCGGCACGCTGACGTTGAAGAAGCTGCGCAGCGACAACAAGGGCGGCGCGATCGCCCGCTTTGCCGAAGTGCCGGATCGCACGGCGGCCGAAGCCCTGCGGGGCACGGCGCTGGAAGTCCCGCGCGACGCGCTGCCGGCGCTGGAAGAGGGCGAATTCTACCACGCCGACCTGCTCGGCCTGCCCGCGGTGACGACCGAAGGCGAGCCCATCGGCACTGTGATCGCGGTCGAGAATTTCGGCGCCACCGACATCGTCGAGATCGAACGCGATCCCCCGCCTGCAAAGGGCATGCGCACCGTGATGGTGCCCCTGACGCCCGAAGCCGTGCCCGAATGGAATGGCGAGCGGCTGGTGGTCAACGGGGCTTTCGTGGGTTCATGACGCGGATCGCCGTTATCTCGGACATTCACGGCAATCTGCCCGCTCTGAAGGCGGTGGTCGCAGACGCAGGAATGCGCGGCTGCGATCTGTTTGTAAATCTGGGCGATATTCTTTCGGGTCCGCTCTGGCCCAGAGAAACGGCCGACTTTCTGATGAAGCAGGACTGGCCCACGATTGCCGGAAATCACGAACGGCAGTTGCTGACCGATCCGCCAGAGCGGATTGGCGCATCGGACGCTTTTGCCAAGGCGCAGTGCGACCAGCATCATCTGCAATGGCTCGCCGCACTGCCAGCCGAAATGGAAATTCCGGGAGCCTGGTGCACGCACGCGCGCCCTGGAAACGACCACGAGTACTGGCTGGAATCAGTCGACCAGGACGGCGCGCGCGAGGCGACGATGGCGGAGATCGAAGGGCGACTTGCGGGGCGTGCCGAACTGCTGATCCTGCATGGGCATTCGCACATCCAGCGTGAGGTGCGATTACCGTCGGGCCAGCGCATCGCCAATCCCGGAAGCGTGGGATTGCCGGCTTATGATGACGTTCGCCCCTTTCCCCATGTAATGGAAAGCGGCGATCCGGCTGCGCGCTATCTAATCCTCGAAGATGGTGACATCCGCATGTGTGCCGTTGATTACGACCACGAGATTGCGGCCCGGCAGGCTGAGCGGAACAACAGGCCCGACTGGGCCAGGGCCCTGCGCACCGGGCGCGTCAGCTAGCGCCTGATCGGCTGCTTTTCGGCAAGATCGTTGCGGATCGTCGTCGCCGCGACGCCGGCGGCGCCCATTGCGTGGCTGATCTGGTCGAGGCCCAGCACCACGTCGCCTGCCGCGTAGAGGCCGGGAACGCTGGTGCGCTGGTGATCGTCCACAACGATGCAGCCGTCCCCGGTCGTTTCCGCGCCCGCAGATGCCGCCAGTTCGGATCGGACATCGCTGCCCATTGCGGGATAGATGCTGTCGAACTCCAGCCAGCCATCGGCCGTTTCGACCGCGATGCGTTCTCCGCGTAGCTCGTATTTGCCGCAGGGGCCGTCCACTCGCGCCACGCCCGCTTCGTCGAGCGTTGCGAGACATTCGGCATCGAGTTCGTGGTCGCTGTCGGGCGATACCAGCGTCAGGTCGCGCGTGAAGCCACGCAGGAACATCGTTTCCGCCGTGCCGTGGTCGCCCGTGCCGATCACGCCCACGCGCTTGTCGGTCACCTCGTATCCGTCGCACACCGGGCAATAGCGCAGCAGGCCTTTCGCCAGCGCATCGTCGTGCAGCGCATCGTCCATGCCGGGCGGGTGGCGGTTGAACACTCCGGTCGCCAGCAGCACGCTGCGCGCGGTGAACGTGCCCTCGTCCGTGCCGACGGTGAAATGGTCGCCCGTTCTGGCGAGGTGTGCGATCCGCTTTTCCTCGTGCACCGCGCCGTATTTCTCTGCCTGCTCCAGCATGCGGCCCACGAGCTCCAACCCGGCGATGCCATCGGGATAGCCCGCATGGTTATGCGTACACGGGATCAGCGCCGCGCGGCTGGTGCCGCAATCGAACAGCCGGATGTCGAGGTGGTAGCGGGCAAGATAGATCGCGGCCGTCAGCCCCGCCGGCCCGCCGCCGATGATGATGCAATCGTCCATGCCCGCAACAATGCGCGGGATGGCATTGTGGTGCCCCTGCGCCTACAGATTACCCATGTCCGATCATGCCATCACAATCCTAGTTGCAGCTCTCTTCGTGTTTTCCGCTTTGGGATTCGGCTGGCTGGCCAATCGGTTCTCCCCAAATCGCTCCCCAGTCTGGCGAGCATGGAGTGCGTCGATCGCATTGGCGTTCATCTCTGGCAGTCCGGGGCTTCTGGGTGTGTTTTCGAGCGGAATCTCATTTGCTGTCTTCCCAGGCGTGGGATTTGTGTTCGCTTGGATGGGAGTTGTGGCCTTGGTCAGCTTCCCTTTCAGTTATGCCGTCACGCGACGAAAGACTGCGACTAAAAGCAATCGGTGTGCGCAGCCATGACCTTCGCCGCATCCGTCCTCGTGGTGTTTTGGATTTTGATCGGATATTTGAGCGTCCGAAATTGGGAAGTGAGCTGGTTTTGGAGGTTAGCTTCGACCCTCTATAGTGTTATTTTCGCACTGCTTATCATCTATATTCACGATATTAGGGGGCAAGCTGCCGTGCTTGAAGCGATATTTATATGCCTCTTTTTGAACTGTTTAATGCTCATGACTGGATACGCGATGAAAAGGGATGAGGAGCAGTATGATTAAGAGTGCCGTTCATACGGCTGGCGATACGGCCGAAGCTCGGCAGCGCTGTTCTGACCAGTCACGTCGCTAGAAGGCCGATAAAATGACCTTCGCCGCAACCGTCCTCACGCTCTATCCCGAGATGTTTCCCGGGCCGCTGCGGCTGTCGCTGGCCGGGCGGGCGCTGGAGGAGCAGCGCTGGTCGCTCGAGACCGTGCAGATCCGCGACTTTGCCACCGACAAACACCGCACGGTGGATGACACGCCGGCGGGCGGCGGTGCAGGCATGGTGCTGAAGGCGGACGTGCTGGGCGCGGCGGTGGACCATGCGCGGCGGATCAGCCCCGAGGCGCCGGTGCTCGCCATGACCCCGCGCGGCGAGCCGATCACCCAGGCGCGCATCCGCGAGCTGGTGGCGGGGCCGGGGGTCACGATCCTGTGCGGCCGGTTCGAAGGTTTCGACGAGCGGATTTTCGAAGGGCGGGACGTCGAGCAGGTCAGCCTTGGCGACATCGTGCTGTCGGGCGGGGAACCCGCCGCGCTGGCCATACTCGATGCTTGCATTCGGCTGCTTCCCGGCGTAATGGGCGCGGCTTCTAGCGGGACCGAGGAATCGTTCGAGGACGGTTTGCTCGAATACCCGCAATATACCCGACCTCAGGAATGGGAAGGGCGCACGATCCCTGAAGTGCTGCGATCGGGGGATCATGCGAAGGTTGCGGCATGGCGCAAGTCCATGGCCGAAGCCGATACACGGTCACGCAGGCCGGACCTTTGGGAGCGTTACAGTGACGCTCGGGACCGACCTGCCTCTGGCGCGCAGGAAAAAGACTGAAGGACTTTCAGGCCATGAACCTGATCCAGGAACTCGAAGCCGAAGCGATCAAGAACCTCGGCAAGGACATTCCCGAATTTCGCGCGGGCGATACCGTGCGCGTCGGCGTGCGCGTCAAGGAAGGCGAGCGCGAGCGTATCCAGAATTTCGAAGGCGTCTGCATCGCGCGCAGCAACCGCGCGATGGGATCGAACTTCACCGTCCGCAAGATGAGCTTCGGCGAAGGCGTGGAGCGCGTGTTCCCGCTGTATTCGCCCAACGTGGACAGCATCACCGTGGTCCGCCGCGGTGTCGTGCGCCGCGCGAAGCTTTACTACCTGCGCGGCCGCACCGGCAAGAGCGCGCGTATCGCGGAACGCCGCGTCAACGCGCCCAAGGCGTAAGGTCAAACCCGCCGACGAGATTGAGGGCGTCCCGTGCGGGGCGCCCTTTTTCTTTGTCTGTCGTGACTAGGTAGACCTACGCACTGACAGCGAAAGCGCGATTGCAGAAAATGCCTCCATTGCGGTCGATCCCAGACCCGAAGAGAGGATGCGATATGCGAAAACTGATTTCGATGGCGGTGATTGGAGGGCTTCTTGCTTCTTCCCCCGTTGCCTTGGCCAACACCAAGAACGACAAGAACCAGTCCAACGAGCGTTTCTTCAAGTGTCACGTGCTGGAGGATACCCTCTGGCGCGCGATCCTTACCGGCAAGTGGCCCTTCCACTGCGATTGAGGCCATCGGCAACATACCGTTTGAAAAAGGGGCGCTCCGGTCTACACCGGGGCGCCTTTTTTCATGTTGGAAGAGAATGATCCCCCATGCGCACCATGCTCGCCGCAATCCTCCTCGCCACCACCGCCGCAACGCCGGCCTTCGCGCAGGAGGGCGATGAGATGAGCGCACCCGCCGAGACCGGCGACCTCAGCATCGAACGCGTATTCGCGAGCCCCAGCCTGAACGGATCGAGCCCGCGCGGGGTGAAGCTGTCGCCCGACGGGCGCTACCTCACCGTGCTGCGCAACCGCGACGACGACCTGCAGCGCTACGACCTGTGGGGCTACGACCGCGAGACCGGCGAATGGTCGATGCTGGTGGACAGCGAAAAGGTCGGTTCGGGCCGCGAATTGTCCGAGGCGGAAAAGATGCAGCGCGAGCGCATGCGCGTGGGCGGGCTGAAAGGCATCATCACCTATCAGTGGACCGATGCGGGCGATGCGGTCCTCGTGCCGCTGGACGGCGACCTCTACCTCGCCGGCCTGGACGGCAGCGTGACGCGCCTCACCGATACCGAAGCGAGCGAGCTCAACCCCAAGCTGTCGGACAAGGGCACCTACGTCTCGTTCGTGCGCGGCCGGCAGCTCTATGTCGGCGAAGTGGGCGAGGAGCCGCAGCCCGTAACCCCGCTGGAGGAGGAGACCGTAACCTGGGGCGAGGCAGAATTCGTCGCGCAGGAGGAAATGGGGCGGCTTACCGGCTATTGGTGGAGCCCGGACGAGCGGCGGATCGCCGTTCAGCGGACCGATGAAAGCCCCGTCGGCATCGTCACGCGTGCGGCGATCGGCGCGACGGGCACGAAGGTTTTCGAGCAGCGCTATCCCGTGGCGGGCAGCGACAACGCCATCGTGGAACTCTACGTGCAGGACCCGGACGGCGGCGACCGGGTGAAAGTGGACCTCGGCGAGGAAACCGACATCTACCTCGCCCGCGTGGACTGGGCGCCCGACGGCAGCCGTTTGTACGTGCAGCGCCAGAACCGCGAGCAGACCGTGCTCGACATGCTGAGCGTGGACCCGGCGACCGGTGCCTCCAGCATCCTGTTTACGGAAAAGGCAGCGGAAGGGCACTGGACCAACCTCACCTACGACTACAAATTCCTGAAGGACGGTTCGCTCATCTGGTGGAGCGAGCGCGACGGTTTCGGCCACCTCTACCGGTTCGACGATGGCAACTGGACCCAGCTGACCGATGGCGACTGGGTCGTCACGGGGCTGGTCGGCGTGGACCAGGATGCGGGCCGCGTGGTATTCACCGGCAAGAAGGACGGCGTGCTGGAAACGCACATCTACGCCTTCGACCTTGCCGATCCGGCGAACGTCGCGCGGCTGAGCGAGCCCGGCTACACCTACGGCGCCGGCATGGACCCCAGCGGCAAAACGCTGCTGATCAGCCGCTCCTCCCCCGCGCAGCCAGGCCAGACCTATCTCGCCGATGCCAACGGCAACCGCCTGCAATGGATCAACGAGAATGCGCTGGACGCGGACCATCCCTACGCGCCCTATCTCGCCAGCCACCGCATGCCGACCTTCGGCACGATCAAGGCCGATGACGGCACCGACCTGTACTGGCGGATGATCGCGCCGGAGATGGAGGCGGGCAAGCGCTATCCCGTCTTCTTCAGCCACTATGGCGGCCCCGGCCCGCAAGTGGTGGACAACGGCTGGGGCGGCGCGCTGGAACAGGCGATCGTCGACAAGGGCTACATCTATTTCGAGCTCGACAACCGCGGCAGCGCCAATCGCGGCGTCGATTTCGAAAAGCAGATCTACCGCGCGATGGCGGGCGTCGAGGTGGACGACCAGCGCGCCGGCGCCGAGTATCTAAAATCGCTCGATTTCGTCGATCTGGACAAGATCGCGATCTACGGCTGGTCCTATGGTGGCTACATGACGCTGGCCCAGCTGGAAGAGGACCCGGGCCTTTACGCTGCCGGCATCTCCGGCGCGCCGGTGACCAAGTGGGAGCTGTACGATACCCACTACACCGAACGGTTCATGGGCACGCCGCAGGCCGATGCTGAGGCTTACGAACGCTCCGCCGTGATCGCCGAATCCGTCAATATCACCGACCCGCTGCTGCTGATCCACGGTATGGCGGACGATAACGTTGTGTTTGAAAATTCGAGCGAGCTGATCGCCACCATGCAGGAAGGGCGCGTGCCGTTCGAGATGATGCTCTACCCCGGATACACGCACCGCGTCGGGGGCGAGAACATCAGCCCGCACATGTGGAACACGATCTTCGCCTTCCTCGAACGCCACGGCGCGACCCCGCCTGAATAAGCCGGTCTAGGTCGCGCCCAAGACGAACTACGCTTGCGGCGCGGCGGCAATGGCCTATCTGCGCAGCGAGATCTGATTGGAGCGAAACATGGGTTACAAGGTGGCAATCGTCGGCGCGACGGGCAACGTCGGGCGCGAGATGATGCAGGTGCTGGCGGAACGCGAGTTTCCCTGCGACGAGATTGCCGCGGTCGCATCATCCCGCAGCCAGGGCACCGAGGTAGAGTTCGGCGACACCGGCCGGATGCTGAAATGCAAGAATATCGAGCATTTCGATTTTACCGGATGGGACATCGCCCTGTTTGCCGCAGGCAGCGGGCCGACGAAGGAATACGCGCCCAAGGCCGCTGCCGCGGGCTGCGTCGTGATCGACAATTCCTCGCTGTACCGGATGGACCCGGACGTCCCGCTGATCGTGCCGGAAGTGAATCCGGAGGCGATCGACGGCTACAAGAAGAAGAATATCATCGCCAACCCCAACTGTTCGACCGCGCAGCTGGTCGTGGCGCTGAAGCCGCTGCACGATGCCGCCACGATCAAGCGGGTGGTAGTCTCCACCTACCAGTCCGTCTCCGGCGCGGGAAAAGCCGGGATGGACGAGCTGTTCGAACAGAGCCGCGCGATCTTCGTCGGCGATCCGGTAGAACCGCGGACTTTCACAAAGCAGATCGCCTTCAACGTGATCCCGCATATCGACGTGTTCATGGACGATGGTTCCACCAAGGAAGAGTGGAAAATGGTGGTCGAGACCAAGAAGATCCTCGACCCCAAAATCAAGCTGAACGCCACCTGCGTGCGCGTGCCCGTGTTCGTCGGCCATTCCGAAGCCGTGAACATCGAGTTCGAGAACGAGATCAGCGCCAAGCAAGCGCAGGACATCCTGCGCGAGTCGCCGGGAATCATGCTGGTCGATAAGCGCGAGGACGAAGGCTACGTCACCCCGGTCGAAAGCGCGGGCGACGGCGCGACCTACATCAGCCGCGTGCGCGAGGACCCGACGGTCGACAACGGCATCACCCTGTGGTGCGTCAGCGACAACCTGCGCAAGGGGGCCGCGCTCAACGCCGTCCAGATCGCCGAATTGCTCGGCCGCACTCACCTGAAGAAGGGCTGAGGAAACCCGGCATCGCGCCGGGCGTATGATCGGTGTAAGCCAAGCGCAGCCGCCTGGCCTTTCGGGAGTTCGACCATGAAGATGCGCTTTTTCGTTACCTGCCTTCCGCTCGCCCTGCTCGCCGCGTGCGGGGGCGGTGAAAGCGATACGCCCGATGCGGGCGCCTCGGCAGAAGCTACCGCGACCCCGACGGGTGCGACCGCGAGCGGCGATCCGGTCGAATTGCGCGGCGACGGCATCGCCGTCGGCAGCAATGCCTTCCTGTTCAACGCCGGCCGTGCCGAAGTGGAAACCGCTGCGGCCGCAGCCTTCGGGGAAGACGGCATGAAGGGCGAGAACGAGGAATGCGGCGCCGGCCCGGTCGAGATGGTCCAGTACGCCAACGGCCTGACGCTTAACTTCCAGGACGGCAAGTTCGTCGGCTGGCTCGCCCGCCCGGGTAGCGAGGATGCGCCGGGCAGCGTAGCAACCGCCGGCGGAGTCTCACCCGGCGATCCGGCTGCCGAAGCCGAAGCCATGCCCGGTTACGAGGCGATGGCCGACAGCACGCTCGACGGCGAATTCAGCACGTCGGACGGCATCGGCGGCTTCACCGACGAGACCAGCGGTGTGGTCGGGCTTTACGCGGGCACCAACTGCTTCTTCCGCTGATGGAGGGGCAGGCCATCGACCATTTCAGCGGCCATGGCGGCACACGGCTGGCGCTACACCGGATGGGCAAGGGCGCGCCGGTCGTCCTGCTGCACGGGCTGTTTTCGGATGCGAACACCAACTGGCTGAAGTTCGGCACCGCGCAGCGGATCGCCGAACGCGGCTACGAAGTCCTGATGCCGGACCTGCGCGCCCATGGGCAGAGCGAGGCGCCGCATGATCCGGCCGCCTATCCGGACGATGTGCTGGTCGCCGACCTTCGGTACCTGATCGACCATCTCGGGCTCGACGGCTTCGACCTCGGCGGCTTTTCGCTCGGCGCGCGAACGGTGGTGCGGGCGGTGGTGGAAGGGCTGCAACCCCGGCGCCTCGTGATCGCCGGGATGGGCCTGTCGGGCCTCAGCGGCTGGGACAATCGCGCCGCCTTCTTCATCGACGCAATCGACCGCTTCGACGAGATCCGGCACGGCGACCCGGCCTATTTCGCGCGCAGTTTCATGAAGACGCAAAAGGTGGACCGGGTGGCCAATCGGATGTTGTTGCAGACCATGCGCGATACCGATCCGGCCGAGCTCGCCAATGTCACCATGCCATGCGCCGTGGTGTGCGGCACGGAGGACCAGGACAACGGTTCCGCGCAGGAATTGGCCGATGCATTGCCGGATGCGGTCCATGTGGCGATCCCCGGAACCCACATGTCGAGCGTCGCGAAACCCGATTTCGGCCGGGCTATCGCCGATTGGCTGGGCGACGCCGATTGACGACGCGGAAGACCGCGCTGGCGTGGTGGATCGCAGGGCTGCTCGCTCTCGGCGTGGTCGCGCTGATGAACGGGCCGCTCGAAATCGAAAGCGTGAAGGGCGGAATGACCGCCCACCAGAAGGCCGGCAGCGCCAAGGCGGTCGAAGACATCCACAAACTCTGGATGAAGGCGGATCTTTACGAGTGGGCACAGGCGGCCATCGTCACCGACCTCGTCTTCATCGCCATCTGCAGCATCGGCACCTACCTGATGGGGCGGCAGCTCCGGGCCTCCGGCAGCGGCATTGTGCGCATGGCCGGCCGGTTCGCGCTGGCGACCGGGCTCGTGTTCATGCTCACTGATTATGCCGAGACGATCGCGCAGGCGATCCAGCTGTTCGAGCGCGAAGGGTCGGATCGGCTGGCCGCGATTGCGGCAACAGTCCGCCCGGTCAAGATGGCCGCCTGGATTGCTGCGTTCCTGGCGGTCCTGGCCGGCCTCGTCATGGAGCGCCGGGCGCGCCAGATCGCTTGATATAATCGCCGCGAAAGGCCAAACGGGCGGGCAATAAGCATACCCGACCGGAGAGAGTCTTTCCCATGAAACTGCATACCACCGTCGCGCTTGCCGCGCTTTCGCTTGGCCTTGGCGCCTGCTCCACCATGGTGCCCGAAGCGACCGCCCAGAGCGCGCCCCCCCCCGCCACCACGCCTGCTGCCGAGACGGCCTATCCGATGACGCCCGAAGGCGCGCGCCAGTGGGTCGCCATGGTCGAGGAAGACCTGTTCGACTATTCGGTGGAAGCGAGCCAGGTCTATTGGGTCAACGCCACCTACATCACCGAGGATACGGACGCGATGGCGGCCCGTGTCGGCGCCATCGGCACGGAAAAGTCAGTCGAATACGCGCTCGAGGCTGCGAAATACGCGACCGTTGCGGGGCTGGACGCGGAAACGGCGCGCAAGCTCGACATACTGCGCAACGGCATCGTCCTGCCGGCCCCGACCACCGAGGGCGCCGCGGTCGAACTCAACACCATCGCGACCAGCCTCAACAGCCAGTACGGCAAGGGCAAGGGCACGCTGAACGGCGCCGAAATCAACGGCTCGGACATCGAGGCGGAGATGGGCAACCTCGAACGCACGCCCGCCGAATACGCCGAGATGTGGGCCAGCTGGCATACCAATGTCGGCGGCCCGATGAAGGACGACTACACCCGCATGGTCGCCATCGCGAACCAGGGCGCGGAAGAGCTCGGCTTCTCCGATGTCGGGGCTATGTGGCGGTCGGGCTACGACATGCCGCCGGAGGAATTTTCCGCCGAGATGGAGCGGCTGTGGCAGGAAGTCCGCCCGCTATACATGGCGCTGCACACCTATGTGCGCGGCAAGCTGAATGCCGAATATGGCGACGCGATCCAGCCGGCGACCGGCCCGATCCGCGCCGACCTACTCGGCAACATGTGGGCGCAGAGCTGGAGCAATGTCTACCCGCTCGTCGCACCCGAAGGTGCCGGCGACATCGGCTACGACATCACCGACCTGATCGCCGCGAAGGGTTATGATGAAGTGGAGATGGTCCGCGTCGGCGAGCAGTTCTTCAGCTCGCTCGGTTTCGCGCCGCTCCCCGACACGTTCTACGAGCGCAGCCAGTTCGTGAAGCCGGAGGACCGCGAGGTCGTCTGCCACGCCAGCGCATGGGATATCGACAACAAGGACGATATCCGCATCAAGATGTGCATCAAGCGCAATTCGGAAGACTTCATCGTCATCCACCACGAGCTGGGCCACAACTATTACCAGCGCGCCTACAAGGACCAGGACTACCTGCACCTCAACGGCGCGAACGACGGTTTCCACGAAGCCATCGGCGACATGATCGCCCTGTCGATCACGCCCGAATACCTCGTCCAGATCGATATGCTCGATCCGGCCGACGTGCCCAGCGCTGACAAGGATGTCGGCCTGTTGCTGCGCCAGGCGATGGACAAGGTCGCATTCCTGCCGTTCGGCCTGCTGGTCGACAAATGGCGCTGGGGCGTGTTCGACGGCTCGATCACGCCGGACCAGTACAACACCGCCTGGCACGGGCTGAAGCGTGAATACCAGGGCGTGACCCCGCCGGTGGAGCGGCCGGTCGATGCCTTCGATGCGGGCGCGAAATACCACATTCCCGGCAACACGCCCTATGCGCGCTATTTCCTCGCCCACATCCTGCAGTTCCAGTTCTTCAAGGCAGCGTGCGAGCAGGCCGGCTGGGAAGGGCCGCTCCATCGCTGCAGCTTCTACGGCAACGAGGAAGTCGGCCGGAATCTCAACGCCATGCTCGAAATGGGCGCCAGTAAGCCGTGGCCCGATGCGCTGGAGGCCTTCACCGGCACGCGCGAGATGTCGGGCGAGGCGATGGTCGAATATTTCGCCCCGCTGATGGCGTGGCTGGAAGAGCAGAACGAGGGCGCCGAGCAGGGGTGGTAAAGTCGCCGAAGGCCATCGTCGGCTGGCGGGAACTGGTGGCGCTGCCCGAACTGGGCCTGCGCCACCTGCCCGCCAAGATCGACAGCGGTGCGCGCACCTCCTCGCTCCATGCCGAAGTGCTCGAACAATTCGAGCGTGACGGCGAGAAGTTCGTGCGCTTCGCGGTCGATTTCCCGCAGCAGAAGGTACGCCAGGTGTGCGAGGCGGTGCATGTCGACATCCGCGGCATCACCAGTTCCAATGGCGAGACACAGAAGCGCTTTGTCATCAAGACGCCGCTGACGATCGGTAGCGAGACCTACCGTGTGGAAATCAGCCTCGCCAACCGTGCCGACATGAAATTCCCGATGCTGGTCGGGCGGTCTTCGCTGCGCCGCCGCTTCCTCGTCGATTCGGGCCATTCGTGGCTCCAGACTCCGGGCAGGGAGCCCGTGAAAGGTCACAAACCATGAGTATCCGGCCATGAAAATCGCCATGCTGGCCCGCAACGCCAACCTCTATTCTCACAAGCGGCTGGTCGAGGCGGCCGAGGCGCGCGGGCACACGCTCGACATCCTCAATACCACGCGCTGCACCGTGAACATCGCCAGCCACCGTCCGACGCTGAGCTACAACGGCGAGACGGTGAAGGGGTACGAGGCGGTGATCCCGCGCATCGGCGCGTCGATCACCAATTATGGCCTCGCCATCCTGCGCCAGTTCGAAATGGGCGGCGTGTGGCCGCTCAACGAAAGTGTCGCCATCGGGCGAAGCCGCGACAAGCTGCGCTCCATGCAGATCCTCGCCAAGTACGGGCTCGGCCTGCCGCTGACGGCCTATGCCAATGATCCCAAGCAGGCGGAGGAGATCATCAAGGCGGTCAACGGGCCGCCGGTGGTGATCAAGCTGCTCGAAGGCACACAGGGAATCGGCGTGGTCCTTGCCGAAACCATGAGCAGCGCGAAGTCCGTGATCGAAGCCTTCCGCGGCGCCAACGTGAACATCTTGGTGCAGGAATTCATCAAGGAAGCCGGCGGCACGGACATCCGGGCACTGGTGGTCGGCGGCAAGGTCGTTGCCGCGATGAAGCGCACCGGTGCGGCGGACGACTTCCGCAGCAATCTCCACCGCGGCGGCAGCGCGCAGCTGATCAAGATCACGCCGGAAGAACGCTCCACCGCCGTACGCGCGGCCAAGCACATGGGTTTGAACGTTTGCGGCGTCGACATGCTGCGATCGAACCACGGCCCGGTGATCATGGAAGTGAACAGCTCGCCCGGCCTCGAGGGGATCGAGAAAGCGACCGGCAAGGACGTGGCCGGCATGATCATCGACTATATCGAAAAGAGCGCGAAGACCGGCAAGACGAAGACGAAAGGGAAGGGGTAACGGCCATTGCGGCAAGGCCCCGACAAGGAAGGCAGCGTCAAGAGAAGCGTCTGGGACGATCGCCCCAGCTGTCTGGGGTGTCTCGGCGTAATCCTGCTCCTGCCGATCATGTTGTTGGGCTACTGGACGATTTCCGAACGCAACTTGGCGAGGGAACGCATCCCCGAAAACGTCGTGGTCGAGCGGCAATTGTACAATGTCACAAGAAGTTTCGGTATGGGTCTTCCTGGCGACGCGGAAACAGGTCAAGTCCTCTTCGAGCTGGAAGCGGCCAATTCGGAGCGTCTGCAGGAGTTGCTGGAGAAAGCAGCAACGCCTGACGCGATCGGTGAGATTATCGGAAACAGCCGTCGTTTCCAGTACAGGGGCTGGCAACGGACACCTTTCGATGCGGAGCTGGCGGGCGCTCCTTGGAGCACGAGGCAAACGATTGGGCAGTCCGTGAGCCTTGCGCGCTTGCTGGCGCGCGAAGAACCTGAAGGAACCTACAGCATCGAAATCGACGAAGGCGTGAAGCGTCGTATCGATGACATCGCAGGCTCTCCAGGCGCAATATACGCGACAGGCCGTGGGAGCACCATTATCGTTATAGCGCCGCGTGAGCGACTTCTGATCTTTGGCTTCGCCGGTTAGCTGCCAGCTCAGCACCGCCACCACCGCACCAATCTGATCAGTTGTTTCGAATCGAAGAATTCTTAGCTTGGTTCGGGTGAAAAGTCCGTTGTCCGAATTTTACAATAGAGTATTCTCACTGTAATTTCATGATCTTATCGGTGGCGCTCCTCAATTGAACCTCGCCGATTTTTGAACTATTCTGCGGTCCGCAGATACATCTGCATATTCTCTCGTTCGGGGTCGCGGGAGTTACTCTCGTGCTCGTTAATTCCAAGCGTATCCTCGTTCCTCTCCTGCTGGCCTTTTTCCTCGGTCTCTCGGCGTGTGGCGGGGGGGGCGGCGGCTCGTCGGGAGGCAGCGGCGGATCCGGCGGGAATGGAGGTGGCGGGGGGGCGACCGACAACGTCGTGATCGAATTCGCCAATGCCGGCGGCGCCTTTTACGTGGATGATGGCTCCGTGCGTCTGCGGATCGGCGGCGCAACGAGGGCCGGAACGGCGGTCACCGCGCAGTCCTTGCGCCTCGTATCCGATATCGACGGGGCGATAGCCGCCACGCTTGCCTTGAACAGCGATGTCGACATCTCCCTGTCCAGCGGCACGCACCAGCTCACGCTTTCAGGCGAATTCGCCGGAGGCACCACCGGGTCCACCGCCATCGAGGTCATCGTCCTGCCGCGGCGTCCCGAGATACCGGCTGGCATGAAGCAGGCTGCGGGAAGCCGCGTCAAAGTACCGGTGGTCCTTGTGACCTACCTTCCGACCAAGGACGGCACAACTCTAGACACCGACATCGCCAGCTACACCGTTCGTCCGTGGGGCGGAAACGTGTTGTCCAATGTCTACGCGTGGATCGAAACCCTGTTCGTCCGCAAGACGTTCATGCTGACGGAGATGTCTCGTTTCCGCGGGTACAAAAACAGTGCCGACCCGTATCTCGGTTACGAAGTGGTCGATCACATCGTCATCTACGGAGCGTTTCCGACCATTCCATACCCCCCCGATACGTCACGCCGGATATTCGATTACGCGGGCGTGATGGACCAGATCGGTGGCAAGACGCTGGTCGAGGACGAGGGGGTCAAGGAAATCTGGCTTTCGACCTACTATGCCGGTGACGACGTGATCCTGTGGGAATCCAACATGGCCAGCCTCGCGACCGGCGACATCTCCAACAGCGATCGCCGAAACACCGATCTACCAGTCTATGAAAAAACCTACGTGGTGTATGGCATGAATTATCATCGCACACAGGCAGAGGCGGTGCACAATCATGGGCACCAGATTGAGGCGATGCTCGATTACCTCGACCTGCGCGATAACGGCCAGCGCGACATTTTCTGGCATTCCTATGTCGGCGCTCCGAATTTCCCGTCATCGGTAACGCTCGACCAGACCGCCTGCGGCTGGACCCACACCCCGCCCTATACAAACGACAATTACGGATACCTCAGTGCGGGCGAGACACAGTCCAGCTGCGAAGACTGGCGGCCCGACGGTTCCGGGGCTCGGAAGGCAATCAGCGGCGCATATATTCAGGCGCTCGGCTATGCGTGGCCGTCGGGTACGCCTCCGCAACACCGGGAGTCGAATTTCTATATCTGGTGGGGCCAGAACATGCCGGGGCTCAACAATTCCATTCCGTACAATGGCACAACCATGGCTAATTGGTGGCAGCTGATGAACAACTGGGACGAGAGCGTGGCCAGCGGCACCCGCCTCTACCGGTAAACCTGCCCGTTACTCCTCGCGCCGGACCATCGCCAGCACGATAGTGCCGACGTCCTGACGGCCCTGCCGCGTTTCCACCGGCACCACCGTGTCGCTGGTCCACAGCAGCGTGCCCGCGCGTGAGCGGATTTCCGCGCGGACGGCGAGGCTCGCCCTGGCGGTCAATGCGCTGTCGGGCAGGTAGAGCGTGAAGGCAAACGGCACGTTCTCGCCTGTCAGGTCATAGCGTTTCTCGTCGATCACCTTCGCCGGCGCATCGGCCCGCGCGGTGTCGAGCAGGCGCACCGTCGCAGTGCTGCCGGGCAGCAGGCTGATGCGCTGGTAATAGGTGATCTGGCCGGTCACCGGAGAGGTCTTCGCCGCTACGTCGTAACCGGGCGGCGGGCCAGGATTGGGCACGATGGCGCAGGCTCCAAGCGAGTGGGCGAGGGCGACGGCGAGGGCGGCGAGGAGGTTCGAAGTCTTCATCCCTAACGCCATAAAGCAGCTTACCTGAACGGCGGCTCGTTGAAGGCGCGGAGCTTGCGGCTGTGCAGGCTTTCGCTGTCTCGCTTCAGCAGTTCGCAGGTGCGGATGCCGATCTGCAAGTGGGCGCCGATCGCTTCCTCGTAGAACTCGTTCGCCTGTCCTGGCAGCTTGATCTCGCCGTGGAGCGGCTTGTCCGACACACACAGCAGCGTGCCGTAGGGAACGCGGAAGCGATAGCCCTGTGCGGCGATGGTCGCGCTTTCCATGTCGATCCCGACCGCGCGGCTCTGCGACAAGCGAAGCGCGCTATCGGAGTAGCGCAGTTCCCAGTTGCGATCGTCGGTGGTGACGACGGTGCCGGTGCGCAGCCGTTCCTTCAGGTCCGCGCCGGTGCGGCCCGAAATGTCGCCCGATGCCTCGGCCAGCGCCTGCTGGACCTCGGCAATCGCCGGGATCGGGATTTCCGGCGGCAGGACGCCGTCGAGCACGTGGTCGTCGCGCAAATAGGCGTGGGCCAGCACGTAGTCGCCGATCTTCTGCGTCGGGCGCAGGCCGCCGCAGTGGCCGATCATCAGCCAAGCTTCCGGGCGGAGCACGGCGAGATGGTCGCAGATCGTCTTGGCGTTGGAAGGGCCGACGCCGATGTTGACTAGCGTAATCCCGGCGCGGTTCGGGGCCATTAGGTGATAGGCCGGCATCTGGTGGCGGCGCCACGCCGTGTCGGACAGCGAATCGCGTTCGTGCCCGTCGCCCTGTTCGAGGTACATCCCGCCCGCGCCGGATAGGGCGGTGAAATCCCCCTTGCCCAGCTGCGCACCAGCCCAGTCGACGAATTCGTCGACATAGCGGTGGTAGTTGGTGAACAGGATGAAGCGCTGGAAATGCTCCGGCGCGGTGCCGGTGTAATGGGCGAGGCGGGCGAGGCTGAAGTCGGTGCGCAGCCCGTCGAACAGCGACAGCGGGATGGACCGGTCTGGATCGTCGAGCACGATGCCGTCGGCCAGTTCGTCGCCGATTTCGGCCAAATCGGTCGCTGGGAACATCTCGGCCAGCTCGGTCGGGCGGATGCCCTTCATCCGCGCCCCGGCATCGCCATCGAGCACGTAGGGGAATGGGATTTCCTGCCGGCTGCGCACCACTTCGCAGCGCACGTCGTAGCGTTCGCCGATGATCTTCAGCTGGCTGGTGAGATAGTCCGCGAACAGGCGCGGCTTGGTGATGGTGGTGGCATAGGTGCCGGGCATGTTGAGCCGCCCGAAACTGCGCGATCGTGCCTCGCCGCGCTTGGTGCCGGAATAATGCAGCCGCAGTTCGGGATAGGCATAGCTGCCGTCGGTGCGCCTGGTGGGGGAGGGCACGGTGCCCTTTTCCGCATAGGCCATGATATCGTGGCGCAGGCGTTCGACCGCCTCGTCATAAAGGCGGACCAGGTCTTCGATAATGTTCTTGGGGTCGTCCATCGCGGGCGGATAGCGCGTTCGGCTGACGGTGCAAAGCAAAACCCCCGCCGGTGAGGGCGGGGGTCTCGTTTGCCGCAAGGGCGTAAGGCGAAGCCTCAGGCGTTGTCGGCGTTGTCCGGGTCGGTCGCCTCGATCTTGGCTTCCGTCACGGTCATGTCGTCCGGGGTGCTGACGCCGTCTTCGAGCATGTCGGACGGGATTTCGCCCGGCTCCAGCGTCGGATCGATGGCGTTGGCCTGGGCCATTTCCTCGATCTCGGCCTGCTCTTCTTCGAAAGCCTGGGCAAGGATGTCGACGCCCTGGCTCTGCAGTTCGGCCTCGTCGTCGCTGCGGGCGACGTTGGCCTTGATGGTGACGCTGACTTCCGGGTGGAGGTCGATGCGCACGTCGTGCATGCCGATGGTCTTGATGGGGTTGCCCATAATGACCTGCTTCTTGTCGATGTCGTGGCCCTTGTCGGCCAGGCCTGCCACGATGTCGCGGACGTTGACCGAACCGTAAAGCTGGCCGGAGTTCGACGAGGCGCGGATCAGGACGATTTCTTCGCCATCGACCTTTTCACCGGCCTTTTCGGCCTCGGTGCGGCGTTCGGCGTTTTCCTTTTCCAGACGCTCGCGGTTGGCCTCGAAGACCTTCCGGTTGGCATCGTTGGCGCGCAGTGCCTTCTTGTTCGGAAGCAGGAAGTTGCGCGCGTAGCCGTCTTTCACGGTGACGACGTCACCGATCGTGCCGAGCTTCTCGATGCGCTGCAGGAGGATGATTTCCATGACTTTTCCCCCTTACTTCACGATGTAGGGAAGCAGGCCGATGTGGCGGGCACGCTTGATAGCCTGGCCCAGCTCACGCTGCTTCTTTGCCGAAACGGCGGTGATGCGCGACGGAACGATCTTGCCACGTTCGGACATGAAGCCCTGCAGCAGTCGTACGTCCTTGTAGTCGATCTTCGGCGCGTTCTTGCCCGAGAAAGGGCAGGACTTGCGGCGGCGGAAAAACGGGCGGGCCATCAGTTACGCTCCTCGCGGTCGCGGCGCTTCTTGCTGTCGCGTTCGTTCTTGCGCATCATCACGCTCGGGCCTTCTTCCGGCTCGTCGACGCGGATGGTCATGTAGCGGATGATGTCTTCGTTGAGACGATTCTGGCGTTCCAGTTCCTCGACCACGCCGGTCGGACCGTCGATGTTCAGCAGCACGAAGTGCGCCTTGCGGTTGCGGTCGATCTTGTAGGCCAGGCTCTTGAGACCCCAGGTCTCGGTCTTTGTGACCTTGCCGTCGAGCTTCTCGACGGTTTCGGTCGCGCTCGCGGCCAGGGTATCCACCTGAGACTGGCTCAGGTCCTGGCGTGCGAGAAACACGTGCTCGTAATACGGCACAGCGCGTTCCTTTCACTTCTAATGCCGATCGCTGGCTGATCCGCGGGATTGCGGGGCCCCTCCGGCTTTCTTGGCTTTCCGCGCCTTCCGGCGGGAAGCGGCGCACATAGCGGTTGCGGCGGAAAAGGCAAGCGGGGAAAGTCGCAGGCGCGCCCCCTTGCAACGATCCCGCGTCCCGCGCATTGGGGCCGCACAGCATAAGGGGATAAGCATATGCCGGGTGGCCTGGTCGCACTTCTGGACGACGTCGCAGTCATCGCGAAAGCAACGGCTGCATCGGTAGACGACATCACTGTCGCCGCCAGCCGCGCGGGCGCGAAGACCGCCGGCGTGGTGATCGACGATGCCGCCGTGACGCCCAGCTACGTCACCGGACTTTCCCCGGCGCGCGAACTGCCGATCATCTGGAACATCACGAAGGGCAGCTTCAAGAACAAGCTGCTGATCCTGCTGCCCGGCGCCATCCTGCTGAGCGAATTCCTCCCCCAGGCGATCATCTTCTTCCTGATGATGGGCGGGCTCTATCTTTCCTACGAAGGCGCGGAAAAGGTGCTGGAGAAGCTGGGCGGGGAAAAGCACGGTAAGACGCTGGAGGATCCGATCAGGGATCCGGCGGAGTTCGAAAAGCAGCGCGTCGCCGGCGCAATCCGGACCGACCTGATCCTGTCTGCCGAAATCATGGCTATCGTACTGAGCGAACTCGACCTCGATATATGGTGGCAAAGGGGGCTGGCGCTGGCGCTGGTCGCCATCGTGGTGACAATCGTCGTTTACGGGACCGTAGCCATCATCGTGAAGCTGGACGATATCGGCCTTCACCTCGCAGAAAAGCGGTCGCAGTTCGCGCAGCGTTTCGGGCGCGGACTGGTGGCCTTCGTGCCGAAGCTGCTGATTGCGCTCAGCTTCATCGGGACCATCGCGATGCTGTGGGTCGGCGGGGGCATCCTGGTCCACGGCACGCACGAGCTTGGCCTGCACGGCCTCTACGACGCCGCGCACGGCCTGGAATATGCGGTGAAGTCGACTACCGGCGCATTGGGCGGGGTGCTGGGCTGGGCGACCTATGCCGCCGCGTCTGCGCTCGTAGCGCTGGTCGTCGGCGCGGTGATCGTGTTCGTGCTGCACAAGGTCTTCAAGATGGGCCACGGCCCGGGCGAGGCCGAGGCGCACTAGGCACGGATCAGGCGGGGCCGACGAAGACCCAGACGAGGATCGCGATCAGGCCGACCAGCCCGGCGGCGCGCAGCTTGCGACCCGGCGCCGCGATGGTCAGGAGGCCGAGCGCGAAATAGGCCAAATTTGTCCACCACGACACCGCGTCGACCGTATGGCCGAGCAAGGCGCGCGCGGTGATGAGGACTACGTTGCAGGCAAGCACGAGGCCTATCACCAGGCGGAAGTGATGGTCGAAATGCCCATCGAGACCGGTGTGGTGCGCGTCTTCCTTTTCGGGAAAGACATGTGCAGCGGCGACATAATACATCGCCGACACCAGCAGCCCGAAGCCCAGCGCGTGCCAGATCTGGTCGACCAGTTCGCGCATGGTCCACGCGATGCCCCAGAATGTCGTTACGTCGAGCAGCACGTAAATGGCCAGCAGCGGGGTCAGGTATCCGGGCGGCACCGTGCGGCGGCGCTTGATTGCAAGCGAGATACCGGACACCACCTCGACCAGCGACAGGCCGAGAACCAGCCCGAAAAGGCTGAACGCCATTTCGAATTCCGACATCGCCGATAACCCCGCCAAGATGGCGACCCGGCGATCATCCTAACGGAGTTTCGCCGCCGCGTCAGCCGGGCGCTTTGGTCATCGTGCCGTTGGCAAGGTCGGGATTGTATTGCAGCTCCTGGTAATACCAGTTCGCTTCCCTGATCTGCTCGCGCGTCAGGCGCAGCGCTTCTCCGGCGGTCTCGATCTCGACAATCTCGCCGTCGCTGGTCTTCGGCTTGGCCCAGATGCCATCCTCCCCGCGGGTCGCGGTTGCCATGGAGATGGCGGTCCGCATCATCGGGTCGTCGGGCGATACGGACAGCTCGGTGTCGGAAAACGTGGGTGCTTCCCGCTCGGCGCTGCACGCGGCAAGGGCCGCTGCGGCAAACGTCACGAGGGCAAGGCGGGCGTATTCCATGGTTTCGGGACCTAATCCCGAAAGCTTGGCAATCGCTTAAGCCAGGCGCGCCAGCAGCTCTGCGGCGAAGGTGCTCAGCGTGTCGTCGCGCGCGCCCATCACGACCACGCGGTCGCCTGCGTGCGCCTCGCTGGCGATGAAATCCGCCACCTCCTCTCGCGCGGGGATGTGTTTGGCGTGTCCGCCTGCCTGTTCGATCAGGTTCACGATCCGCTCGCTGCCTTCCCTGCGGTCCACGGTGCCGCCGAAATAGACCGGGTCGCATAGGATCGCGATGTCCTCCGGCTCCAGTTCGCGGGCGAATGTTTCGGCGAGTTCGTGGCCCATCTGGCGCAAGGGGCCGTAGCCATGCGGCTGGAAAAACGCGATGACGCGGCCCTCGCTCGCTTTCAGCGTGCGCAGCGTGGCGGCGCATTTTTCGGGGTTGTGGCCGAAATCGTCGATCACGGTGATTCCGGAAGGCGACGTGCCGACAACGTCGAAGCGCCGGGCAAGGCCCTGGAACTCCGCCAGCGCGGCGACCGCATCGGCCACCGGGACACCGGCGGCATTGGCCGCGGCAATCGCGGCCAGCGCGTTCGAAAGATTGTGCCGCCCGGGCATGGCGAGGCGCAGCGCGTGCTCGCTGCCGTCGCGGCGGTCGACCACCGTGGCGCCCTGCGCTGTCGCCTCCATCGAATGGCTGCCTTCCGCGATGCCGAGTGCCGCACAGCTGTTGTCCAGCCCGAAGGTGAGCGGCGCATTGGCTTGCGCCACGAGGCGAAAGGCCTCTTCATCGTCGGCATTCACCACCCCCCGCGGAGCCTTGGCGAGAAAATCGCCGAACAGCTCGCGCAATTCTTCCATGCTTTTGTGGTCGAGGCTGACGTTCAGCAGTACGGCGACGTCGGGCCGGTAGAGGGCGATGGACCCGTCGCTTTCGTCCACTTCGCTGACATAGGCATCGCCGCTGCCGACCACGGCGCTGGCGAAGGGGCGGTCGACGCTGCGGAAGTTCTTCATCACCGCGCCGTTCATGATCGTCGGCTCGCGCCCGGCGTGGTACATGATCCAGCCGAGCATTCCCGTCACGGTAGACTTGCCGCTTGTGCCCGCGATCCCGATGCCCGTGCCCGCGTCATTGAACAGCGCCGCGTTCAGCTGCGCGCGGGTCATGCGCGGACAGCCGAGCTCCTTGGCGCGGACGACTTCGGGCACGGTGTCCTCCACCGCCGCGCTTGCCACCAGCACTTGCTCCTCGCTCGTCACGCCGCTGCCGTCCTGCGGCAACAGCGCGAAGCCCTGCGCTTCCAGCGCGGCGAATTTCTCGGGCGTGCGGCCTTGGTCGAAGCCGCGGTCGCTGCCAGCCACTTCCGCGCCGCGACCCTTCAGAATCTGCGCCAGCGGGAGCATCCCCGATCCGCCGATGCCGCAGAAGAAGAAGGGGCGTTTCAACAGGTGGGAAGGCGTATCGGTCATGGCGCGGTCGCTATGCGGTTGTCGGCTGCACTGCAAGCGGTCTAGACCACGCGCCATGACCCGCATCGCCATCTGCGCGCCCGCCACGCCGATCACCCGCGACCATGCCGCCGCGCTGGAGCGGCTGGTGGCCGAGGAATATCCCGGCCACTCGGTCCGATTCCACGAGCAGTGCTTCCTCGAGCACGGCCATTTCGCCGGCACCGACCTGCAGCGGCTGGAAGGCTTGCTAGACTGCGCCAACGATCCCGCCATCGACGCCGTGTGGTTCGCGAAAGGGGGTTACGGCTCCAACCGCATCGCGCAGAACGCCGTCGCGATGATGGACGAAAGCGCGCGGGCCAAGACCTTCGTCGGCTTTTCCGATATGGGATACCTGCTTGCAGGGCTATACCGCGCGGGCATCGGCCAACCGGTTCACGGATCGATGCCGGTCAGCGTCACCAGCACGCGCGGCATCGACGCGGTGCGCCGGGTGCTCGACTGGTTCGGCGGAGACCCTGCGGGGCTCGAACCCTCGCTCGACGGCAAGACCCCGGCGGCCGCCTTCAACCTCATCACCCTCGCCATGCTCACCGGCACGCCGATGATGCCGGATCTGGACGATCACGTGCTGATGGTGGAGGAGGTGAGCGAGCATCTCTACTCGATCGATCGTCTGTTCTTCAATCTGTCGAACACCCTGCCGCGCCTTGCTGGCCTGCGGCTCGGCAGCGTCACCGCGGTGCCGGAAAACGACCGCTATTTCGGGCAGGAGCCGGAAGAGATCGCCGAATTCTGGTGCAAGCGCGCGGGCATTCCCTACCTCGGCCGGGCGGAGATCGGGCACACCGCCGCCAACAGGATCGTGCCCTTCGGCCTTGCCAGCCCCGCCGCCGCTTCCTAGGCGCGCGGCACCAGATCAGGAGAGACCATGAGAGCGTTCCTATTCCCGGGGCAGGGCAGCCAGAAAGTCGGCATGGGCCGCGAACTTGCCGAGGCCAGTGCGACCGCGCGCGAGGTGTTCGGTGAAGTGGACGAGGCGCTGAGCGAGAATCTCGCCCGCCTGATGTTCGAAGGCCCGGAAGACGAACTGACGCTGACCGCCAATGCGCAGCCCGCCATCATGGCCCACTCGCTGGCCGTGGTCCGCGTGCTGGAGAAGGACTTCGGCGTGAAGCTGGCCGACAAGGGCAATTGCGTCGCGGGCCATTCGCTGGGCGAATACAGCGCGATCTGCGCCACCGGCGGCTTCACGCTGGAAGAGGCGGCGAAGCTGCTGCGCCTGCGCGGCACGGCGATGCAGGATGCGGTGCCGGTGGGCGAGGGTGCGATGTGTGCGTTGCTCGGCGCCGATCTCGACAAGGCGGAGGCTCTGGCGAAGGCCGCTGCCGAAGGCCAGGTCTGCGAAGTCGCCAACGACAACGATCCCGGCCAGGTCGTGCTGTCCGGCCATGCGAGCGCCATCGACCGTGCCATCGCCCTGACGAAGGACCACGGTATCAAGCGCGGCATCAAGCTGCCGGTCAGCGCGCCGTTCCATTCCAGCCTGATGCAGCCCGCCGCAGACGCAATGGCCGGCGCGCTGGAGCGCACCCCGCCGCGCGCGCTCAGCCTGCCGCTTTATGCGAATGTCACGGCCAGCATCGAAAGCGACCCGCCGCGGATCCGCCACCTGCTGGTGGAACAGGTCACCGGCCGCGTGCGCTGGCGCGAAAGCGTGCTCGCGATGCACGATGCGGGCGTCGGCGATTTCGTAGAGCTCGGGGGCAAGGTGCTCGGCCCGATGGTCGGCCGTACGGCCGGCGAGGCGAAAACCACCAGCGTGGTGACGATGGACGACATCGAGGCTCTGGCGAAGGAGATCGGATGATGTTTTCACTCGAAGGAATGACCGCACTCGTGACCGGGGCCAGCGGCGGGATCGGTTCGGCCATCGCGAAGTCGCTGGCGCAGCAGGGCGCGCGGCTGGCGCTGTCCGGCTCCAACGGCCAGAAGCTGCGGGTCTTCCGCGAACAGCTGATGGAAGAGGTCGGCGGCGACCATGTCGAGATCACCTGCGACCTCTCGAGCCCCGAGAGTGTCGAGGAGCTGGTGCCCGCCACCATCGACACGCTCGGCAAGATCGACATCCTGGTGAACAACGCCGGCATCACGCGCGACAATCTCGCCATGCGGATGAAGGACGAGGAATGGGACCAGGTGATGCAGGTCAACCTCGAGGCTGCCTTCCGCCTGATGCGCGCCGCTGCGCGCCCGATGATGAAGGCGAAATTCGGCCGAATGATCTCGATCACCAGCGTGGTCGGTTCCACCGGCAATCCCGGCCAGATGAATTACGCCGCGGCCAAGGCCGGAATTGTCGGCATGTCGAAGAGCCTTGGGCAGGAGCTTGCCAGCCGCGGCATCACCGTCAACTGCGTCGCCCCCGGTTTCATCCGCACCGCGATGACCGACGTGCTGCCCGATGCCCAGAAGGACGCGCTTAACGCGAAGATCCCGATGGGCCGGATGGGTGAGGGCGAGGATATCGGCGCTGCCGTGGCCTATCTCGCCAGCCGCGAGGCCGGCTACATGACGGGCCAGACACTGCACGTGAACGGCGGCATGGCGATGCTGGGGTAGGATAGCGGGGCCCGAGGGGCAAAAGAGGGCACACGGAATCGCGGCCTATCCCCGTCTTTTCCCCAGCATAAGGGCCGCTGGGCCTGCGCCGCCTTGCCGCAGGGGCGCTTCGCGCTAAGGATATTGCCGATATTTCCGGCGCTCACGGGCGATTCCGGCCATCGGTCGGCAAATCGGCGCAAGGGGCGCGCAACAGGGAACGAGTAAGGACCGATGAAGGCCACAATCGAACGCGCCACGCTGCTTCGCTGTCTCTCCCACGTGCAATCGGTGGTGGAGCGGCGCAACACCATCCCGATCCTGTCGAACGTGCTGATCGAAGCGGCCCAAGGCGGCGCGCTGAAAGTCATGGCGACCGACCTCGATTTGCAGGTGATCGAAAGCCTGCAGGCGGTCTCGGTCGAGGATGCGGGTGCGATCACCGTACCCGCCCACCTCCTGTTCGACATCGCCCGAAAACTGCCGGAAGGCAGCCAGGTCAGCCTGGAAACGGCGGAAAACCGCATGGCGATCAAGGCAGGGCGCAGCCGCTTCAGCCTGCCGACCCTGCCGCGCGACGATTTCCCGGTGATCGTGGAAGGCGACCTGCCGACCAGTTTCAGCCTGCCCGCAGCGCAGCTGGCCGAAATCATCGACCGCACGCGTTTTGCGATCTCCACCGAAGAGACGCGCTATTATCTCAACGGCATCTTTTTCCATGTGACGGACGACGACAAGCCGGTGCTGAAGGCGGCGGCGACCGACGGCCACCGTCTTGCCCGCTTCACCCTGCCGCGCCCTGACGGCGCGGAAGGCATGCCCGACGTGATCGTGCCGCGCAAAGCCGTGGCCGAACTGCGCAAACTGCTCGAAGAAGCGCTCGACGGGGATGTGAAGATCGACCTCTCCGCCAGCAAGGTGCGCTTCACCCTGGGCGCGGCCAAGAGCGAGTCCGGCGGCGGCGTGGTGCTGACCAGCAAGCTGATCGACGGGACCTTCCCCGATTACAGCCGCGTGATCCCGACCGGCAACGACAAGCTGCTGAAGGTCGATCCCAAGTCGCTGTTCGCCGGCGTCGACCGCGTGGCGACCATCGCCACGGAGAAGACCCGCGCGGTGAAGATGGGCCTGGAAGGCGACAAGGTCGTGCTGTCGGTCACCAGCCCCGACAACGGCACCGCGACCGAAGAAGTCAGCGCCGACTACGGCTCTGACGGGTTCGAGATCGGCTTCAATGCGACCTATCTCAAGGATATCCTCAGCCAGATCGACAGCGACACGGTGGAAATGCACCTGGCCGATCCCAGCGCGCCGACGCTGATCCGCAAGGACGACAAGAGCCCGGCGCTCTACGTGCTGATGCCGATGCGCGTTTAGGGCGCGCCCGAGGGCGGCTGGCATTCCTGCGGGCCCCGCGCTAGGTCTCTCCGGACCTTACAGGAGAGACCGATGAGCAAGGCCGTCCACGTATCGCGCAAAGATATTTCTTCGGCCGAGGTCGTAGGGATCGAGGACCTGCCGCTGCCCGATGGCGCGGTGCGGCTGGAAGTCGAAAGCTTCTCCGTTACCGCCAATAACATCACCTACGCCGTAGCGGGCGAGATGATGGGGTACTGGAATTTCTTCCCCGCCGCCGAGGGCAAGGGCGTGGTGCCGATGTGGGGCCATGCGAAAGTCATCGAAAGCAACCATCCGGACATCGCGGAGGGGGAGAGAGTCTATGGCTATCTTCCGATGGCCGAACAGCTTGTCGTGATGCCGGGCAAGGTGACGCCTAGCGGGTTCGTCGACACGATCGCCCACCGCCAGTCGATGGCGGCGATCTACAACCAGTATTCGCGCCTTGCCGCCGACCCCGAACACGATCCGGCGCGCGAGAACGAGCGGATGATCTTCGGGCCGCTGTTCAAGACCGGCTACCTGATCGAAACGATGTTCCGCGGCGACGACTGGTTCGGGGCGGAGGCGATGGTGCTGACCAGTGCTTCGTCCAAGACCGCGATGGCGCTGGCGAGCGTGGCCAAGGAGAAATCGCCGCAGGTGAAGCGCGTCGGACTGACGTCTGCCGGCAATGTCGATTTCGTGCGGGCAAGCGGGCTTTACGACGAGGTCATTGCTTACGATGCCGTGGGCGATCTGGCGCAGGTGCCGAGTGTCTCGGTCGATTTCGCAGGCAATTCCAGGCTTCTGCGGGCCATTCATGAGACTCTGGGCGAGCACCTGAAGTACAGTTGCCTGGTCGGTGCAACCCACGTCGGGGAGCGTAGCGGCGAGGCGAAGGACATGCCGGGGCCGGACCCGATCCTGTTCTTCGCACCGACTTATGCCGTGGCCGCAATCAAGGCGATGGGCGCAGAGGCTTTTGGGCAGGATATCGCCGCCAGCTGGCGCACCTTCCTGGGCGCGGTGGCGGACACGGTCGCATTCGAGACGCGCAGCGGGATCGAGGCTGCGCGCGATACCTATGCCGCGATGGTCGGAGGCGACATCGACCCCGCGAAGGGGGTCGTCGTAAAACCCTGAGGCAGAGCGGTCAGGCCGCCTTCGCCGTGTCCGTTTCCGTCGGCGAGAGGAAGCCGCGGATTTCGGCGATGCTCTCGTCCGCATGGGTCAGCAGGAACAGGTGTCCGCCGCCTTCGACCACTTTCAGCGTGGCGTTGGGGATCATCGCCTTCAGGATCTTGCCGTTGACGAGCGGGACGATCTGGTCGTCCGAACCCATCATGATCAGCGTTTCCTTGGCCATGAAGGGCAGGGCCGGCAGGCTGGTCCACCCCAGCATCGCGATCAGCTGGTAGAGATAGCCGCGCGGGCTGGGCGGCTTCAGCCGGCCGATGTGCTTCTTCTTGTCTTCCGGATTTTCGATTTGCCCGCCGTAGAGCGTGGCGAAATGTTCGTTCATGAACTTCGCGTCGGTATAGCGGCGCGGATCGGCCATCTTGGTGAAGGCCGCCGGGTTGCCCGGCACCATCGCCATGCCCGGCGTGGTGGCGATCAGCACCAGCTTGCGCGTGCGCAGCGGGTGCTGGAGCGCGAAGTGCTGCGCCATCGCGCCGCCCCAGCTGATCCCCATGACGTCGACCGTCTCCAGCCCGAAGCGGTCGAGCAATTGCGCGGCGATCCAGCTCATCACGAAGGGGTTGTAGGGCACCACCGGATCGGGGCTCTCGCCCGTGCCCGGCATGTCGAACATGATGAAGCCGCGGTCGGTCATCTGCTCGGCCAGGGGGGACACCGCCTCGATATTCGCGCCGATGCCGTTGAAGAACAGGATGGGCGGGAAACCGGAAGGCTCGTCAAGCCGCCAGCGGGCGACGCGCAAGGTGCGCCCGCCAACGGTTTCCATGCTCATTTCGCAAGTCAGGTCGGTGCCTGACGCCTTATTCGTTCGGGCCAAGGGGCGCCTTTCGATAGCAATCTGTTACTGACATCAGTGTCAGCGTTCCTCGACGACGTAAAGCCCCGGGGCCGCTTCCATCGGGGGATGGTTTGCGCTGCCGACCTGCTTGGGCGCAGGAACCTTGTCGCCTGAGCGCGCCTGGACCCACTCCATCCAGAACGGCCACCAGCTGCCGGCCACTTCTTCGGTGCCTTTCAGCCATTCCTCGGCAGTAGCGGGCAGTTTGCCCTTCTTTTTCTGGACGAAATACTTTGCCTTCGGATTGCCCGGAGGGTTCAGGATCGCCTGCATGTGGCCCGACTGGCTGAGCACGTAAGTCACGTCTTTCGAGCCGAATAGCTGCGTGGAGCGGTAGGTCGCCCGCCACGGGGTGATGTGGTCGGTCACGCCGCCCAGGATGAAGAGGTCGCTGGTGACTTTCGACAGGTCGATCTTGTGGTCGACCATCTCTACCTCGCCCTTCTTCGTGAAGGCGAGCGTTTCGAAGATCGTCAGGAAATCGCCCATCAGGCTGGCGGACAGGTTGGTCGCATCGGCATTCCAGAACAGCACGTCGAAGGCGGGCGGATCGTCGCCCAGCAGGTAATTGTTGATGACGTAATTCCAGATGAGGTCGTTCGGGCGCAGCCATGCGAAGCCGCGCGCCAGGTCGTCGCCCTTGATCACCCCGGCCTTGTTGGCGCGGCGGCGGGCGAGGGCGAGGCCGTTCTCGCTGATCAGCGAGCCTGCCTCGATATCGTTCTGCTTGGGGTGCAGCACGCACACCATCAGCGTAAGGCTGCCGAGCAGGTCGTCCTTGTCGGCGGTCATCTTGCTCGCCAGCATGGCCGCGGTCTGCCCGCCCGAACAGCCGGCCGAGACATTGACCTTGTCGCTTTCGGTAATCTCGGCGACGGTTTCCATGGCGAGGCGGCAGGACGTGACATAATCCGCCATGTCCCAGCTGCCCTGTTCCTTCGACGGGTTGCGCCAGGAAATCACGAAGGTCTGGATGCCGTTGTCGACCTGGTACTTGACGACCGACTTATCGGGCGACAGGTCGTTGATGTACATCTTGTTGATCTGCGGCGGGATGGTCAGCTGCGGGACCGCGTGGACCTCGTCGGTGGTGGGCGCGTACTGCACCAACTCCATCATCTCGGTCCGCAGCACGACGTTGCCCTTGGACGTGGCGATGTTCTCACCCAGCTTGAACGGGCGCTTGTCGACCTGGCTGACCATGCCCTTGTTCTGGGTGAGGTCGGTATAGGCGTTCTTCAGCCCCTTGATGATCGACATGCCGCCGGAATCGATCAGGCGCTTCTGCGCCGTGGGATTGCCGATCAGGGTGTTGGTGGGCGCGATGGAATCGATGATGATGGTGGAGATGAACCTGGCCCGGTCGCGCTCCAGCTCGTCGAGCTCCAGCTCCTCCAGCCACTCGCTCATGCCCTTCTGCACGGCGAGGTAATATTGCGCGCCGGCCCGCATGAACGGGTTGTACTGCCATGCCGGGTCCTTGAAGCGCTTGTCGCGCGGGTCGGGCTCCAGCTCCGACTTGCCCGTCATGATCTTCATCATTTCGCTGCCCATTGCGGTGGAATGGCGCATCAGGCGGGCAGGGTCGGAAGCGGTCTCTCGAAGCAGCACGGCAACGGCACCGAATATGTCTTCCCGCGTCAACCCGATCAGCGGGCCGAGGGCGGTGGTGGATTGTGCTGCTTCGTTTTCGAGCTCGCTCATGTAGGATCCTCTCTCTTGTCGTTCTTGGCTGCCGGTCTTTCGTTACGAACCCCTGGCAGCGATCATCTGTTCGATGGCGATAAATTTCTCCCTCGGAGAACCTTCGCGGGCGGCGCTGTGTTCCGCCTCCTCGATTTTCTTCCAGTCCTGGAATGTCACGATGTCCAGCCCGCGGTCGGCGGCCAGCTCGTCGAATCCCTCGCGCCCGCGTTTACCCTGCCGGCCCAGCTTGCCGCTTTCCATGTCGGCAGCGATCAGCTCGACAAGGCCGAAGCCGTCCGGGCGGTTGGTGCCGATGGTTCCGGTCGGCCCGCGCCGCGCCCAGCCCACGCAATAGAGCCCGTCCAGGATGCGGCCTTCGTCGTTGGCGAAACGGCCCATCCTCTCATCGAAGGGCACGCCTTCGATCGGCGCGGTGCGATAGCCGATGCAGGTGACGACGAGGCTTGCCGGGATACGATAGGTTTCGCCGCTGCCTTGCGCGCGGCCCTTGACCACCTCGGTCCGCTCGACCTCGACCGCCTCTACCCGCCCGTTGCCCACCAGCGCCACAGGGCTGGCGAAGAAATCGAATTCGATGGCGATGCGTTTTTCGCCGTGGATCGCGTGGGGGATCGCCGCAAAGCTGCGCAGGTGGGCGACCGACTTGCGCAGCCCCGGTTCTAGTATGGCATCTTCCGCCTCGTCCGGCAGGTCGGAGGTTTCGACCTGCGGGCTGGCCTGTTCCAGCTCCATCAGCTCGCCCAGCTCCTTCGGCGTCATGGATATCTGGTGCGGCCCGCGGCGGCCAAGGATTACGATCCGCTCGATGGGCGATGCGGTCAGCGCGTCGAGTGCATGGTTGACGATGTCGCTGCCGGCGAATTCGTCGCGCGTCTTCGACAGGATACGCGCCACATCCAGCGCCACATTGCCCATGCCGATGACCACGGCGGTACGTCCGGAAAGGTCTGGCGCAAGGTCGGCGAATTGCGGATGGCCGTTGTACCAGCCGACGAATTCGGCCGAACCATAGACATTGCCGAGGTCGTTGCCAGGGACTGCAAGTTCCCGGTCCCGCGGTGCGCCGGTCGCCAGCACGCTCGCGTCATAGAACTGCTGCAATTCGGCAATCGTCACATCCTCGCCGATGGCGACATTGCCGACGAAGCGGACATTGTCGGTCAGCGCGGTCTTCTCGTAGCGGCGGGAAACGCCCTTGATGGACTGGTGGTCGGGCGCGACGCCGAAGCGGATCAGGCCGTAAGGCACGGGCAGGCGGTCGAAAATGTCGATCCTGACATCGTCGCCCCACAGCTTCTGTGCGGCCTCCGCCGTATAATAACCTGCCGGGCCGGAACCGATGATCGCGATGTGCCGCATGCCCGTCTCCCCAAGGGCTGAGTGCCTTTGGATCCACCGTGCCCGCGCGTATCGGCAAATTCAAGCGTCGGTGCGGCAGTGGTGACTTTGCCTGGCTCGGCAGGCACGGCGAACGGACATCGTGAAGGCACCGTTTACGCTTTTTCAAAGCCATTCTGGCACCGCGTGCCTGATGAGTGGGGCAATGCCACAAAAAAGCACGTCGCAGCCTGCGGCCGAGCCGGCAACGCCGGATCGCGGCGACGCGCGCCGTGGCGGTGTCCATCGCCTGCAGATGCCCGAAGCGAAGCCGGCGACGCAGGAGGCGAAGCCGGCGCAGCCGAATCGGCGTGCGGGGGGGCGCGTGGTCCTGCCACAGCGTTCGCGCGTCCTCGTCGGCTCTTGGAAATGGATGACGCCGACGCTGGTCGCCGCATCGGTGCTGGCGGCGGCAACGTCGCTGTCCGTCCCGCCGCTGCTTGCTATCCCGCTGCTGCTGGCGGCGATCGGCCTGCCTTACCTGACGCCGCGCCTCGACCCGCCTGTCATCAAAGGCACTGCAACGCTGCAACGCCAGGTCGTGATGATCGGCGGACTCGTGGTCGCACCGATGATCGCCTTTTCGGCGGCGATCCTGCTTTGGCTTTCGCAAGGCGGGCTTGCATGGACGTCGGGCCTCAGCGCGCTTGTCGGCGCCAGCACGGTGGGATCGGCGTTCCTCTATCGCAGGCTCAATGCGATGTTCTCAGCCCAGATCGGAGTATGGGCGATGCCGGCGCTGTTCTATGGCGGCCTGATCGGGCTGGGCGGCATGTTCGTGCTGTGCATGACCGCGTTCGTCATCATCCGCCGCGAAAGCGAGCTCCAGTCGCAGCTCGACAAGAAGCTCCAGCGCGAGGAACGTGATCGCAAGCGCGCCGAACACATCCTGCGGGATTACGAGGAAACGGGGCAGGGCTGGTTCTGGGAAACCGACCGGCGCGGCCAGCTGACCTATGTGTCCCGCCCCGTCGCAGAGGCGCTCGGCTATACCCAGGAAACGATGGTCGGCCGCCCGCTCAACGACCTGTTCGATCTCGCCGACCGGGACGACGAAAGCGAGCGCACGCTCACCTTCCACATTTCCGCCCGCTCGCCGTTCAGCGAATTGGCGGTCCGCTCCGCCATTCGCGACGAGGAACGCTGGTGGTCGGTCACCGGGCGTCCGCTGTACGATACGTTCGACAATTTCGTGGGCTTCCGCGGCGCCGGCACCGACCTCACCGAAAAGCGCCGCAGCCAGGAGAAGGCGACCCGCCTCGCGCGCTACGACAGTCTAACGGGGCTCGCGAACCGTTTCCTGATGTCGCAGACGCTGGAGAAGATCCTTGGCGCGCCGCAGGAACTCAACCGCACCTGCGCGGTCTTCCTGCTCGACCTCGACCGGTTCAAGCAGGTCAACGATACCCTCGGCCACCCGGTCGGCGACGAATTGCTCAAGCAGGTGTCGGAGCGGCTCGAAGGCGTGGTCGGGGAGCACGGACAGGTCGGGCGTCTCGGCGGCGACGAGTTCCAGGTCATTCTGCCGGGGACGCACAAGCGCGAAGGGCTGGGCGAGCTTGCCCACCGGATCATCACTTCGCTTTCCCAGCCATACGGGATCGAGGATCACCGCGTGGTCATCGGGGCGTCGGTCGGCGTCGCGATCGCACCCGACGATGGCGTGACGAGCGAGGCGATCATCCGCAACGCCGACCTTGCGCTCTACGCTGCGAAGGACGGCGGGCGCGGACGCTTCCATTTCTACGCCAACGATCTCCATTCCGAGGCCGAGGCGCGGCGCGAACTGGAACAGGACCTGCGTGATGCGGTGACCCAAGGCCAGCTCGAATTGTTCTACCAGCCGGTCGTGTCCGCTGCCGACGAGGAAATCGTCGGTTTCGAGGCGCTGCTGCGCTGGAACCACCATGTCAAAGGATGGATGCAACCGCAGAAATTCGTCGAGATCGCGGAGGATTGCGGCCTGATCGAGCAGATCGGCGAATGGGCGCTGCGCACCGCATGCCACGAATTGTCGACCTGGCCGGAGAACGTGCGCTGCGCCGTTAACGTCTCGCCGCTACAGTTCGCCAACCCCAATTTCCCCACCGTGGTTACCAACGCCGTGGCGCAGGCTGGCATCGATCCGTCGCGACTGGAGCTGGAAATTACCGAAAGCGTCTTCCTCACCGACGATTCCAATACCGACCAGATGTTCGCCGCCCTGAAGCGGGTCGGCGTCCGGTTGGCACTCGACGATTTCGGGACGGGTTATTCCTCGCTCGGCTATCTGAAGAAGGCGCCGTTCGACAAGATCAAGATCGACCAGAGCTTCGTGCGCGGCGCAACTGAGCCCGGCAGCCGCAACGGGGCGATCATCACCTCGATCACCAGCCTGGCTCAGGCGCTGGACATGGATACGACGGCCGAGGGCGTGGAAACGCTCGACGAACTCGATCTCATCCGCATGCTCGGCTGCAGTCACATCCAGGGCTATATCTACGACAAGCCGCTTTCGCGCGACGTGGTGATGAAGCGGCTGCAGGCTGGCCTGAAGGCCACCGCGAGCGGTCCGCGTTCGGCCCGTGCCGCCCGCCAGAAGATGTTGCGCAAGGTGGAACTTACCCACGGGGCGACCAAGTATCGCGGCACGATCCGCAACATCTCCGTGACCGGTGCGATGATCGAGGGACTGTGGAACGTACCCGACAACACGGTCTTTGACCTCCAGATTTCCGAAACCGTCTCGCTCAAGGTGACCAGCCGCTGGTGCCACGAAGGGCGAATGGGCGTGCAATTCGACCGACCGCTGGAACGCGATTTCAACGGCAACATCAAGGTTATCTCCGATGCCGCGCCGGCCGCGCGCAAATCCTTGCTCAGGGATGCGGGCTGATGGGGTCGTTAGTAAAAAAGAAACCACGACTGGTTACCCACGGGTTGCCATTTGTTGAAGCGAACGAGGACTGAAGCCGTGGCGATGGGCGGACTGCTTAAGGGATTGCGGGGGGGCAGCGATGCCGCCCGCGGTTCTGTGCGTTCAAGCGTCGCGTTCGACAGCGCGTCGCGCGCAGAGCTGCTGGAGTTCGTCGAAAACACGCAGAGCATCTGGGTCTGGCAGACCGACCCTCAGGGCAATTTCACCTATGTCAGCGAAGCTTTCGACAAGCTTGTCTGCCCCGAGGGCCGCTCGCTGATCGGCAGCCATGCGGTCGAGCTGTTTGAAAGCGAAGAGGACGAGGCGGCCATGCCCGGTCGCAGCCTGCGCCTCATCATGTCCACCCACAAGCCAATCCGCGACCGCATCCTGAAGATCGGCGAGGATGCCGATGCGACCTGGTGGTGCGTCGCCGGAAAGCCGATCTTCGATGGCGAGACCTTTCTCGGCTACCGCGGATACGGGTCGAACAAGACCGAAGAGCAGCGCAAGGCGGCCGAAGAAAACCAGCTCGCCAGTTTCGACAGCCTTACCGGCCTGGCCAACCGCGCCCGGATGGAGCAGCGCATCGATACGATGCTGGCGACTTTCGTCGCCGCAAAGCGCTCCTGCGCGCTGATGATGATCGACTTGGATCGGTTCAAGCAGGTCAACGACACGCTGGGCCACGCTGCCGGCGACGAGCTGCTGAAGCAGGTCGCAGAGCGGCTGAAGCGCGTGGTTGACGAGAATGCAGAGATCGGGCGCCTCGGCGGCGACGAATTCCAGATCCTGATCCCCGACATGGACGACCGCGGCCGGCTCGGCGAAATCGGGCAGAAGATCATCTCGATCCTGTCGCAGCCCTTTGTCCTCGACGGGGCACGTACCAGCATCGGCGGTTCGGTCGGTATCGCGATTGCGCCCTATGACGGGATCGAGCGCGACGCGCTGGTCCACAGCGCCGACCTTGCGCTCTATGCCGCAAAGCATGGCGGGCGCGGGCTGTACCGGTTCTACTCCGCCGACCTCAAGAACAGCGAGCGCGACCGCAAAGGCATCGAAGCCGATCTGGAACTCGCCCTGCAACGCGGCGAATTCGATCTCAATTACCAGCCCATCGCCTCCACCGCGAACAACAAGATCGTGGGACTTGAGGCACTGCTGCGCTGGTACAGCCCCGAACGCGGGTCCGTGATGCCGGAGCTGTTCATCCCGATCGCGGAAGACAGCAACCTCATCATCGGCATCGGCGAGTGGGTCTTGCACGAAGCCTGCCGCGAGGCAGCGACCTGGCCCGAGAGCGTGCGCCTGACGGTCAATGTTTCCTCGGTCCAGCTGCTCAATGAAGGCTTCCCGACCGTAGTCACCAACGCGCTCGCCAGTTCGGGACTGGAACCGAACCGTCTTGAGCTCGAACTCAACGAGAACGTGTTTCTTCGCGATACGCAGCTGATCGACGAAGCGGTCGCGAAGCTGCGCGGTATCGGCGTGCGTCTCGCGCTCGACGATTTCGGTGCGGGCATGTCCTCGCTCGGCTATCTCAAGGGCACGCATTTCGACACGCTGAAGATCGACCCGGAATTCCTGCGCGACGCCTGCGCGCCCGCCAACCGCAACGGCGACCTGATCCGCGCCATCGTGGCACTCGCAGGCGCGCTCGGCATGGACAGCGTGGCCGAAGGTGTCGAGGCGAAGGACGAACTCGCACTGGTGCGCGAATGCGGGGTCACCCACATCCAGGGCTTCATTTACGCCCCGCCGATGGACCGTGAGGAATTGCACGAAAAGGTGATGAACGAGGCTTGGGCTATCGAGCCCAACGGCCCCGAACGCCAGCGCGCGGAGCGCCGCCGCGTGTTCCGCCGCTGCAACGTAATTCACGAGGACCATTTCTACGAAGTCATGATGCGCGACTTGTCGCGCACCGGCGCCCTCATCGAAGGCCTGGCCGACGTGCCGGTTGGCGAACGCTTCGTGCTCGACTTCGGCGAAGGCCAGCTGGCTGTCGCCACCGTGATCCATTCTCGCGGCGACAAGCAGGGGCTGGAATTCGAAATTCCGCTCGTGCCCGACGGGGCAGGGGGCCTGTGCACCCGCCACCGGGTGTCGCCCTATGCGCTCGCGGCTGCCGGCATGCCGCTGCAGATGCTGCCCCCGGGCAATTACCCGCTGGTCGGCGGAGAATACGGCGCCAAGCCCAAGTCGATGCCCAAGTTTGCCCAGCTTTCCATCGCTGCCAAGATGGCAGACGGCGGGGAAGGCTGAGCCCCGATGGCGGCGTCCGGATTCTTTTCCAAACGGGGCGCGCGGCCGGCCGAAAACGAGCGGTCGAGCCTGCTCGATGAGCTTGAATCACTCGGGCTCGGCTGTTTCTGGGCAAGCGATGCGGACGGCACGCTCACCTATGTCTCTCCCGCCGCGGTTGCAAACCACGGGATCGAAGCAAGCGAACTGGTCGGCAAGCCGCTGTCGCAGGTGTTTGCGGACGAGCCCCACGTCGCGTCCGAACCGGGGGCGCGGCCGCTCACCTTCGTGCTCGGCTCGCATACCGCAATTCGGGACCTCACGGTACGTCTGAAACCCGCACCAAGTGAGACTTGGTGGAGCATCTCCGCCCAGCCGCAAATCGACCGCAAGGGTGCGTTCGCCGGCTACCGCGGAACCGCGCGCGACGTGACAGCAATCCGCCACAGCTCCGCCGATCGCGACCACATGGCGCGCTACGACGCGCTCACCGGCCTGTCTAACCGCGCGCGCATGGCGCAGCGCCTGCAGGCCACGATTACCGCGGTAAAAGCCGCAAAGCGCAGCTGCGCCTTGATGTTGCTGGACCTCGACCGCTTCAAGCAGGTGAACGATACGCTCGGTCATCCATACGGCGACAAGCTGCTCAAGCAGGTTGCGCAGCGGTTGCAGAAGATCGTCGGCGACAAGGGAGAGATCGGGCGGATCGGGGGCGACGAGTTCCAGATAATCCTGCCCGACATGGACGATCGCGGGGAATTGGGCGCGCTGGCGAGCCGCCTTATCCAGATGGTTTCCCAACCCTATTCGATCGAAGGCAGCCGCGCGATCATCGGCACTTCGGTCGGCATCGCCATCGCGCCTTATGACGGTGTGGAAGCGGAAGAGCTCGTCGGCGGGGCAGATCTGGCCCTCTATGCCGCCAAGGGCAACGGGCGCGGCCAGTATCGCTTCTATTCGCAGGAACTCCGCGAAGAAGCCCGCTGGCGCCGCGAGATCGAGGAAGACCTGCGCGACGCGGTCTCGAAGCAGCAGCTGCGCATGGCCTACCAGCCGCTGGTCCGCAGCAGCGATTACCACGTGGCCGGCTTCGAGGCGCTTATGCGCTGGGATCATCCCGTGCGTGGAGAGGTCGGCCCGGGAACGTTCATCCCGGTGGCCGAGGAAACCGGGCTGATCCTCGAAATCGGGGCCTTTGCCCTACGCGAGGCTTGCCGCCAGGCCGCCGAGTGGCCGGGCGATCTCAAGCTGGCAATCAATGTCTCCGTCCCGCAATTCGTAAACGCGGAATTCGTCGAGCAGGTTGCGCAGGCCTTGTCCGACAGCGGCCTGCCCGCCGAGCGGCTGGAAATCGAGATCACCGAGAGCGTTTTCTTGGGTGACCATGAGACGGTGATCGACCGCATCGGTGCACTTACCAGGATGGGGGTGCGCCTGGCGCTGGACGATTTCGGCACCGGCTATTCCAGCTTCGGCTACCTGCGCACGGCACCTTTTAACAAGATCAAGATCGACCAGAGCTTCGTGCGCGGCGCGACCGAAAACGACAACAACAACGCGGCAATCGTCTCGGCTATCGTTAGTCTCGCCGATGCGCTGAAAATGGAAACCGTTGCTGAGGGCGTGGAAACGCTCGACGAACTGGAACTCGTCGTCGCGCAGGGAGCAACCTTGCTGCAAGGCTACATCTTCGCTCGGCCTGAAGCGCACGAAGCAATCATGGAGCGGCTTGATCACGGCGAGCTGACTTACGAGCCTGTCGGCCCGGCGAAGTACCGCGCTGATCGCCAGAGCATGTTCCGTCGCGTCGGGATCATACACGGCGACCATCTCTACGGCGCGATGCTGCGCAACCTGTCGAAATCCGGCGCCCGAGTGGAGGGGATTGCCGGCACGCGGGAAGGCATGCAGATCGTCCTCGACCTCGGCGAAGGGCAGCTTGCGGTCGGAACCGTCCGCCGTGCGGGGGAGACCGAATTCGGCATGGAGTTCGAAACCGCCCTCGTCAGCGACGGGGCGGACGGCCTTTGCACCCGGCACCGTATCTCGCCCTATGCGCTCGCCAACGCGGGCATGCCGCTGACCGCGCTTCCGCAGGGCGTCTATCCACTCAATCCCGCCGCCGGGTCCGGCGGGCCGACCGGGCCGCGCGAGTTGATGGAAGTGGTCGCCCGCCAGCGCGGCGCCGCCTGACCACCGCACTTACACAATGTGCTGACAGCCCGCCTGCCGCCCGCTAAGGGCGGGGGATACGCGCCATCGCGCGCGCCCTCTTCCTATCCCGGCAGGCCATGACCGACCTTTCCAAAGTCCGCAATTTTTCGATTATCGCCCACATCGACCACGGCAAGTCCACTTTGGCGGACCGTCTGATCCAGGCATGCGGCGGCCTGACCGACCGCGAGATGTCCGAGCAAGTGCTCGACAACATGGATATCGAGAAGGAGCGCGGCATCACCATCAAGGCGCAGACGGTGCGCCTCCACTACACGGCCAAGGACGGCGAGACCTACGAGCTCAACCTCATGGACACGCCGGGCCACGTCGACTTCGCCTACGAGGTCTCTCGCAGCTTGGCCGCCTGCGAAGGCGCGCTGCTGGTGGTCGACGCCGCGCAAGGGGTGGAAGCGCAGACCCTCGCCAACGTCTACCAGTCGATCGAGCACGACCACGAGATCGTTCCGGTCATCAACAAGATCGACCTGCCCGCTGCCGAGCCCGAACAGGTCCGCGCGGAGATCGAGGAGGTTATCGGACTCGACGCCAGCGAAGCGGTTCTCACCAGCGCCAAGTCCGGCATCGGCATCGAGGAAACGCTGGAAGCCATCGTTGCCCGAATCCCTGCGCCGACCGGTGACCGCGACGGCCCGCTGAAGGCCAGCCTGGTCGACAGCTGGTACGATCCCTACCTCGGCGTGGTCATTCTCGTGCGCGTGATCGACGGGGTGCTGAAGAAGGGCCTCAACGTCCGCTTCATGCAGGGGGGCACGCAGCACCTCGTCGACCGGGTCGGCTGCTTCACGCCCAAGCGCACCGACTTGCCGGAGATCGCGGCGGGCGAGATCGGCTTCATCACCGCGCAGATCAAGGAAGTGGAGCAGGCCCGCGTCGGTGACACCATCACCACGGTGAAGGGCGGGGCGGACGAGGCCCTGCCCGGCTACAAGGAAGTTCAACCGGTGGTGTTCTGCGGCCTATTCCCGGTCGACGCCGCCGATTTCGAGAAGCTGCGCGAAAGCATCGGCAAGCTGCGCCTCAACGATGCCAGCTTCAGCTTCGAGATGGAATCGAGCGCGGCGCTGGGCTTCGGCTTTCGCTGCGGGTTCCTCGGCCTGTTGCACCTGGAGATCATCCAGGAACGCCTCAGCCGCGAATACGACCTCGACCTCATCACCACCGCGCCGTCCGTCGTCTACCGCATCAAGCTCGGCAAGACGAAGAACGAGGACGCGAAGACGATCGAGCTGCACAACCCGGCCGATTACCCCGACGTCAACCGCATCGAATGGATCGAGGAGCCGTGGATCAAGGCCACGATCTATACGCCGGACGAGTATCTCGGCCCGATCCTGAAGCTGTGCCAGGACCGGCGCGGCATCCAGACGAACCTGACCTATGTCGGCGGGCGCGCGCAGGTGACTTACGAGCTGCCGCTGAACGAGGTGGTGTTCGACTTCTACGACCGCCTGAAATCGATCAGCCGGGGCTATGCCAGCTTCGATTACGAACAGATCGGCCTGCGCGAAGGCGACCTTGTGAAGATGAACATCCTGGTCAACAATGAGCCGGTGGACGCCCTGTCACTGATCGTCCACCGCAATGTGGCCGAAGAGCGCGGGCGCGGCATGTGCGAGCGGCTTAAGGACTTGATTCCGCGGCATCTTTTCAAGATCCCCATCCAGGCCGCGATCGGCGGCAAGATCATCGCCCGCGAGACCATCGCCGCGCTCCGCAAGGACGTTACGGCCAAATGCTACGGCGGCGACATCAGCCGCAAGAAGAAGCTGCTGGAAAAGCAGAAGAAGGGCAAGGCGCGAATGCGGGAGTATGGCAATGTGAGCATCCCGCAGGAGGCGTTTATCGCTGCCTTGCGGATGGGCGAGGAATAGTAAGCTTCGCCCAAATCGTCTTTGCACCACTCAGTATAGTCACTGCTTCTCAGTTTTCCGGGAAATTAGCCAGCCCCCATGCATTGCAAGGGGTCCTAAGCGAGTTCTTATGGGCGCAGCTTCTCTGGTTGCCCCACTCGCTTCAGATTAAGGGTCCCGATGTCTTCCAAGCTTTCACAAAGCGCGTTGCGGCTGTTGAGGCCGGTAACCGCATTCACGACACTTGCAATCGCACCGGGATCGGCGCTGGCCCAGAATGGCGGCTGGACGGTGGATCCCTATCTGCGCTTGGGAGCGCAGGTCACGGTCGCCGAAAACGCCGTTCGCGACGATGAGGAAGGGCTCGACAGCGATGGGATATCGCTGAATGTCGAGCCCGGCATCACCGCGGAGAATGGAGACTTGAGCGTCACGGTCCGCAATCGCGCCCGCCGGATCGAGTATTTCGACGATCAGCGCGAAGACCTGTGGCGAAACTTGCTCGGCGGAGAAGCGACCTACCAGACCGACGAAAATGGCGCTGTTTCTGCGTTTGTCGATTATGGTTGGAACCTTACGACCGCCGAATTCCCGCGCGCCGACCAACTGGAAATCGGTGGGCAAGTAGAACGGCGCTTCGGCGACGAGCACCGGCTGCGGGGCGGAGCCAGCTGGCGTGAAAGGGATTACGATGATCTTGCCCGTTCGAGCGGGTCAGGTCCGCGCCTCGATGGCCAATACAGGTATCGCCTAGGCGCAAACCACTACCTGTATCTGGATGGACGCTACGAGAGCATCGGGTCCGATCTCGAAAGGCGGGATATGGAGCGGTTTATCGTCTCGACAAGCTATCAGCGTCCGCTGGCGCGCGATCTACGCATCCGGCCCCAACTGTCCTATCGTGATCTGAGATTTCCGGGCCGCGTCGAGGCGGATGGCCAGCCTCGCCGCGACACCATCCTTATCCCCGAGCTCAGCTTCATCTACAGCCCAGGGGACTGGTTCTTTGTGTCCGAGTTCCGCTACAACATCCGCAATTCCAACGATCAGGAACGACAGGACGACGGATATCGAATTGCGCTGAGCGTATCCCGTGCCTTCTAGGATTGAGGAAACCCGCACGGTGACGCGGCGCCGCCTGCCTTACATCGCGGCGCTTGTCCTCATTTTCGTATTCTTCCTGATGACGTATTTTGTCATCGAGGCGGGCGAAGACAATTGGCTGACCCGTTCGTTGCGCGCAGCTTTCGGGGATCCACGTGCCGCATGGAATTTCGATCCGTTCTATCTGCTGATGGCGCTGCCCTTGGGCGCTTTCATCGTGGTTTTCTTCCGCATGATACTGGGACTCCAGACGTTTGGGCTCTTTACTCCCATGCTGCTGGCTCTTTCCTACCTCCAGACAGGTCCCATCCTTGGCCCGGTCATTTCCACCGGCGCTATTTTGATCGGCATGATGATTGCGCCGACCTTGAGAAAGCTGGATGTCTCGCGCGTCTCCTTCCTAGGCGTATTGATCGCTTTGGTGGTCACGGTGCTTGGCAGTCTTTCACTGCTGCTCGATGCCACCGTCCTGGTGACAGCGTTTCCTGTCGTCGTTACCGCGCTGGTGGTTGAGCGCTGGTGGGTCACCTGGGAAGCCGAAGGGCTTCGTCCCGCCTTAAAGACGACTTACGCCACGCTTGCGGTCGCGGTCCTGATTGCATGGATCATTTCGACGGATTTCCTTTTCCAGATCGTCGGCGGCGCGCCCATCGCAATCCCGGCTCTTTCAGGGGCGGGGATGCTCTTGCTCGGCCGGTACAAGGGCCTTCGCCTGTCCGAGTTTCTGCGGTTCAGCCCTGTCCTTGAACGAGGACGGGGCAGTGAGTGACACATTCGGCGGCGTTCTCGGTCTTAATCGTCGCAACTGGCTGATTGCCCGGTACAATCCGCGTTTCGCCATCCATTCGGTCAATGACAAATTCCGCACCAAGGAGCGCTTGGCAGAACACGGCGTGCCGGTCCCGCAAACGCTGGCGCTTCTGGAAAATCGAGAACAATTGACGGAAATCGATCTCGACCGATTGCCTGAAGCGTGGGCAATGAAACCTAATCATGGACGCCGCGGTGAAGGCATATTGCTGATCAGCGGCCGCGATGAATCAGGCTGGAAGACGGTCAGCGGGATGGACCTGAGCCGCGAAAGAATAATCGCCCACGCATCGCATATTCTTGACGGAGAGCATTCCCTTGACGGTGCCCATTCGGATTCCGCGATTGTCGAACCGCTTATCCGTACCCATCCGGTGCTGGCTCGCATCGTCCCTTACGGGCTGCCCGATGTGCGCATCATCTGTTATGGACCCGTGCCTCTGATGGCCATGGTCAGATTGCCGACCAACGCGTCCGGCGGGAAAGCAAATTTGCATCAGGGCGCGATTGGAGCCGCCGTGAATTTCAAGAGCGGCAAGATATTTCGGGCGGTACTCCACGGAGAATCGATAGCGCGTCATCCCGACACCGGCATCGAGTTGGTCGGACAGGAATTGCCCTTGTGGGACGAGATCGTCGATGCTGCGTCCCGCTGCGCGAGCGCTCTTAAGCTGGGTTACGTCGGCGTCGACGCAGTGCTCGATGAAGAACAGGGGGTGATGGTGCTCGAATGCAATGCGCATCCAGGCATCGAAATCCAGAATATCAACGCCCGTGGATTATGGCCGCGCGTCAAGGCGGCCCAGCGATACCTCGACGAATTCGGGGAAGCCCCGAAACGGTATCGGTTCAAGGTCCGGAAAAACCTGCGAACCCGTCTGCACAATCGTTTCGAATGACGACTGAGCCTTCGGGTAGATCCTCGCTAATTTTGTCTCTTGAGCGCTGACCCGACCGGTGGCCTAGCCCAAAGGTTCGCCGTCGTCCCCGTCCGCATCCGCGCCGCGCCCGCTTCGCAGCGCCTTTCGGGCCAGTTCCACTTCCACCACCTCTTCGTCTACCGCCCAGTCGGGCAGGGCAGCGTCGCCCGTCGCGCCGGGGTCTGCGGCGAGGAGGGTATGGTATTGGCGCAAGGCCGCGCGGGTTTCGGGGGCGAGGGCGATCCACTGTGCGCGGCGGTTCGCTTCGCGGCGGCGCTGCACTGTGTCCAGTCGCGCGTTGAGCCGGGCAAGGACCTCGGCGCGGGCGGGCTGCGCGGCCGCCTGTTCCGCCTCCCACTCCGCGCGCCATTCGGCCTTCAGGTGCTGGCGCGCGGCAGGGCCGAGCGTGCCGGAATGGCCGGCTCCCTTGCCGTACTTCTCCGGCATGCGCTGGGCGAGGACGAACATCAGCAACCGGTCGTTGAAGACGCGGCGCGTGCCCACGATCTCGCCGCGGTGGTAGACCGGCACCTCCACCCCGTTGATCGCGCGGTCCATCAGCGTGTCCTCCACCCGCCGCACGCCTAGGTCCAGCGCGGCCTCCCACGCGCGGGCGAAGCTGGCGCCTTCGGGATGGGCGCGCAGCTTGTAGATATGGTGCTCGCCCGCGCCCATGCGGCGGCAGGCGTCGCGCACGGTGCCGGTTTCGGCGAGGAGGGCGATGAATTCGCGCTGCCGCTCTGCGCTCCAGCCGCCGCGGCGCATGCGCTTGCGCGGGACCGGGTCGAACTCGGGCAGGGTGTTATCAGGGAGGGCGGGGCGGTTGTCTGGCGTGCTCATCCGCCAGCCTGAAGCAGATTTCGCGCGAGTAGGAAAATGGCGCGTGCTGCGGTAGGGTGGCGGCCGAAAGGGGGCTTTCATGGATATGCAGGCGTTGGCGCGGGCAGAGGGCTCGCTCGGCATCGCGCTTTCGGGCGGCGGGGCGAAGGGGGCGTTCCAGGTCGGCGCGATCCACGAGCTGGTGACGGTGCGCGGGGTGGACTTCGGCATCATCGGCGGAACGTCGACCGGCGCGCTGCAATCGATCGGGCTGGCGCAGGATATGGTGCCCGAATTGCTCGACACATGGCTGTCGCTGAAGAGCGAGAAGGACGTCTATCGCAAGCGATTGTTCGGCTTGGCGGGCGCGATCTTCGGCGCGAATGCGATGCACAATACGAAGCCGCTGCGCGGGCTGATCGAAGGCTTCGTGGACGAGGCGAAGGTGCGCGAGGTGGGCAAGGTGCTGCGCCTGGGCGTCGTCAACCTGCAGCAGGGCACGTTCGTGGGGGTTGACGAGACGTCGCGGAACCTGGCCGACTGGATCTATGCCAGCTGCGCCATGCCGGTCTATTTCGATCCCTTGCAGACGCGCACCGGGGCCGGCGGGTCGCTGGAGCAGTGGGTCGACGGGGGCGTGCGCGACGTGACGCCGTTGGGCGCGGTGCTGGAGGCGAAGCCCCGCGCGGTGCTGGCGGTGCGCGCCTCGCCGACGGTGAAGAAGCCGAAGCTGGAGGAATTCTCCGACCTGTTCGAGGTGGCGAAGCGCTGCGTGGCGATCCAGACGGCGGAGACCGAAGCCAACGATACGGAGCGGGCGCGCTGGGTGAACGACCTGCTCGCTGCGCGCAAGGAACAGCTGGAGGTGCTGCGGGCAGAGGGGCTGGACGAGGCGCAGATTCGGCGCATATGCGCCCCGTTGGAGGCGGAGCTGGGCGGCTATGTCCAGGCGCCGGTGGTCGTGATCGAGCCGGAGGAGGAGGTGTCCGACACGCTGCAGTTCGACCCGGTGGTGATCCGCCGCGCCATCGACCTTGGCCGGCGGGCGGTGGACGAGCGGTGGGACGAGCTCGAGCGCCTGTTCGCGTGAGGGATGGCGCAGTTTTTTGCACGAATGCGGGAACCCCTGCGCAAGCGCCTGCATTGATTTTGCGACGGACCGGGCCCCTCTGGCGTGCCATCCCCCGGATGCACGTGATGTCGGACGTTATCGGAAATGCCGATGCGTGCGGGCGGGCTGATCTCCCTCCCCCCCCTGACCTGCCGCCGCATCGGCTTTCCGATTTTCTGAAAGAACCGGAGGAGCCTGCGCATGTCGCCTTGCAAAACTGAAACACAAATAAACCCGGAGGCCCCGACATGATCGGCCGCTTCGCCCCCGCCATGCGCGACTTCCTGAAGCAGGAAAGCGCGGGCGGCATCATCCTGATCTTCGCCGCCATCGCCGCGATGGTGGTCGCCAACAGTCCGCTGCTGGGCAGCTACAAGTCTATGCTCGATACCCCGGTGATCGCCGGGATCGGCAGCGTCGTGATCGACAAGCCGCTGCTGCTGTGGATCAACGACGGGCTGATGGCGGTGTTCTTTTTCCTTGTCGGGCTGGAGGTGAAGCGCGAGATCATCGATGGCCAGCTGTCCAGCTGGAACAGGGCATCCTTGCCGCTTGTCGCCGCGATCGGTGGGATGGCGATCCCGGCACTGATCTTCGTCGCCGTGAACCAGGGCTCGCCCGAGAATATCTCCGGCTGGGCCATTCCCGCCGCGACCGACATCGCGTTTGCGCTCGGCGTCCTTTCGCTGCTGGGGCCGCGCGTGCCGGTGGCGCTCAAGGCGCTGCTGCTCGCCATCGCGGTGATCGACGATATCGGCGCGATCACCGTCATCGCCCTGTTCTACACCAGCGAGATCGACCCCGCGATGCTGGGCGGCGCGGCCGCCGTATTTGCCGCGATGCTGGTCGTCGGGCGGATGAAAGTGTCGACCAGCATCCCCTACGTGCTGCTGTTCATCGTGCTGTGGGTCTTCGTGCTGAAGTCGGGCGTCCACGCCACGCTGGCCGGCGTCGCCGCCGCGTTCACCGTGCCGATGCAGGCACGAGACGGGACGCGGCTGCTCGAACGGATGGAGCACGGGCTGCACCCGTGGTCCGCCTTCCTGATCATCCCGGTCTTCGGTTTCGCCAATGCGGGCGTGTCGCTTGCGGGCGTATCGCCGTCCGCATTGCTCGACCCGCTGCCGCTCGGCATTGCGCTGGGCCTGCTTGTGGGCAAGCAGCTGGGCATCTTCGGCTTCGCCTTCGCCGCGGTGAAATTGAAACTCGCCAGCTTGCCGGCCGACGTGACCTGGAAGCAGGTGCACGCGATGTCGCTGCTCGCGGCGATCGGCTTCACCATGAGCCTGTTCATCGGCAACCTGGCGTTCGACGACCTGGCCCGCATCGACGCGGTGAAGATCGGCGTGCTGACCGGCTCACTGGTCGCCGCGCTGGCAGGATACGCCCTGCTGCGTGCCACGACGACAAAGCCGGATCCCAAAGAATTCCCGAACCCGGAGGGGGATGTTTCCAACTGACACCTGAAAGGAGAGACCGAAATGCGTAAGTTAGTATTGGCCACAATGGCTGCCCTTGTTGCCACGCCGGCGCTGGCCGACCACCATATGGATGGCAAGGATTGGACATTCGGCGATGGCGTTACGGATGAGCGTTGGTCGCTCATAAGTTCCGATTATGCCCTGTGCGATGCCGGCCTGAATCAGTCGCCCATCGACTTGGGTTCGTCCAACGCCCGCGGCGACGTAGAGTTGGAAACCATGTTCGGCGAAGCTGCTGGTACGATGGCTCTGGGGCAAGAAAAAGTGCAGGTCGACTTTGCGGCCGGGCAGGGCTTTGGAATGAATTCCGGCGGCACGATGTTCAACCTGCTTCAGGTGCATTTTCATACGCCGAGCGAACATGCCATCGACGGCATGCGCTACCCGCTGGTTGCCCATTTCGTTCACGCGACGGACGACGGCAAGCTGGGCGTGCTGGGTGTGATGTACACCGAAGGGGATGAGAACGAAGGTCTCGCCTCGATCCTTGAGGCCCACGCTGGGGGTAGCGGTACGGCCGTAACCGTAGACATCGACGACATGCTGCCGGCTGACATCGACGTATATCGCTATATGGGCTCGCTTACCACGCCTCCCTGCAGCGAAGGGGTGAATTGGCATGTCGCCGACACGTCGGTCGAAGCGAGCGCTGCACAGATCGCAGCCCTGCGCAGCGGCCTCGGCGGCGACACGGCGCGCTCGCTCCAGCCGCAGGGCAGCCGCTTAGTGGTCGCTCCGGCAGACTGATCCCCGGGACACAAGAAAGCCCGCCCGGTCCATCGCGGACCGGGCGGGCTTTATCGTGCCTGTGGCTAGCGCTTACGGCCGCGTCTGGCCGGTGCCGTGGACGAGGTACTTGAAGCTCGTCAGCTGCTCCAGCCCGACTGGGCCGCGGGCGTGCATCTTGCCGGTGGCGATGCCGATTTCCGCGCCCATGCCGAATTCCCCGCCGTCGGAGAACTGGGTGGAGGCGTTGTGCATCACCACGGCGCTGTCGATCGCCGTCATGAAGCTGTCGGCGGCGGCCTGGTCTTCGGTCAGGATCGCGTCGGTGTGGTGGCTGGAGTGGTCTTCCACCCAGGCGATGGCTTCATCGAGGCCGTCCACGATCTTCACGCTGGCGATGGGGTCGAGATATTCGGTGTTCCAGTCCTCTTCGCTCGCCGGCTTCAGCCGGTCGTCGATCGCGACGGCATCGGCATCGCCGCGCAATTCGCAATCGCCGCCCATGACGTCCGCGATTTTCGGGATGACCTTATCCGCAATCGCACGGTCGACGACGATGCTCTCGGTCGCGCCGCAAATGCCGGTCCGGCGCAGCTTGGCGTTGCGGATCACGTCCACCGCCTTGTCGATATCGGCCGCTTCGTGGACATAGGAATGGCAGTTGCCGTCGAGGTGCAGCAGGGTCGGCACGCTGGCCTGATCGCGGACCAGTTCCACCAGGCCGCGCCCGCCGCGCGGGATGACCAGGTCGACGAACTCGTCGGCCTTCAGCAAGGCAGCGACTGCGGCGCGGTCGGCGGTCTGCACGGTCTGCACCGCATCGGCGGGAAGCCCTGCGCTACGCAAGCCTTCCTGCATCGCTTCCACGATGACGCGGGTCGAATTGCGGCTTTCGCTGCCGCCGCGCAGGATGATCGCGTTGCCGGACTTGAGGCACAGCGCGCTGGCATCGGCGCCCACGTTCGGGCGGCTTTCGTAAATCATGCCGATCACGCCGATCGGCACGGCAACGCGTTCGATCTTCAGCCCGTTGGGGCGGTCGAACGTGGCGAGCCGGCGGCCGACGGGGTCGGGCAGGTCGGCGATTTCCTCCAGCGCCCTGGCCATCGCTTCGATCCGGTCTTCGGTCAGGCGAAGCCGGTCGATGAAGCTTTCCGGCTTCTTGCCCTCGACGCTCTTCACGTCATCGGCATTGGCGGCGAGCAGGGCAGGGGTCGCGTCGCGCAGCGCCGTGGCCGCGCCGGTCAGCGCCTTGTTCTTCGCTTCCGTGCTGGCGGTGATGAGCTGGCGCGCTGCCTCGCGGGCGCGGCTGCCAAGCTCGTGGATATGGATCTGGGGGTCGAGTGTCTGGTCGTTCATGTCGTCCTCTTTTATCTTTGTCGTTCTACGGGTGCGGGCGGCGCGGGGTTCCGCAAAAAGGCCGGTTTCCCGCGCGCTCAGCGCAATTCGACCGCGCGTTCATACGCAGCCTCGAGTGTGTCGCGAAGGCGGCGGGACAGGCCCTCGTCGCCATTGAGCGCTTCCAGCCCGGCCGCGGTCGTGCCGCCCTTGCTGGTCACCGAATTGCGCAAATCTTCCAGCGGCTGGTCCGGTTGCTGCATCGCCATGGCGGTGGTCCCGGCCATCGTGCCGAGCACCATGTCGCGCGCCTCGCTTTCGGAAAAGCCCACGCCCACTGCGGCCTCGACATAGGCGCGGGCGATTTCGAAGACATAGCCGGGGCCGGAGCCGGCGACAGCGGTTACGCGGTCGAGCTTGTCTTCGCTATCCACGGGCACGCAGGTGCCGGTGCGGTCCATCATGGCCTGCGCGTGGGCGGCCTGCCGCGCGGTGACGGCATCGGCGGCATAGAGCCCGCTGACGCCCTGGCCTACTGCGGCAGGCAGGTTGGGCATGACACGGATCACGGGCGCGCCGTCCATCAGGCCGGACAGGCGCGCGGCGGAGGTTCCGGCGGCCATCGAGAGGACATAGCCCCCTTCGGCGAGATGCGGGCGGTAGTCCGGGAGGATATCGCCGATCATCTGCGGCTTGATAGCCACGATGACGGCATCGAAAGTTTCATCGCCGAGCGCGTCGCGGTCGCCCAGAAGGCGAACGTCTTCGGGCGCTTCCTGCAGGCCGGGATCGACGATTGTGAACTGTTCGTCGCCCTTCTTCCAATAGGTAAGCAAGGCGCCGCCCATTTTTCCGCAGCCGATCATTAGAACTTTCGAATTGGTAATATTACGCTCCCCAATATTTGTAATCATGGTTGAAAGTTAGAATAAAACCGTGCGGTACGGGTCGCGGACCGACCGCCGACCTGCCGATTGATCCGGTGCGCATAGGAATTTTCTACGCATGGTCTGTTGTGCAGTGCACAATTCCTATCTATATGGTCGCATATAAAATTTCAACCCGCTGAAAGATTGAGGTTGTCCAGATTTCCATTGTGACCCAACACCAGAACACCGCATCCACCGCTCAAAACAACGCCAAACCCCAAACCGTCGTCGTCAAGATCGGCTCCGCGCTGCTCGCGAACCAGGATTTGCTGACGCCGCGCTTCGGGTTCCTCCAGCGCCTGCTAGAGGATGTCCACCGCCTGCGCACGCAGGGCAAGCGCGTGATCCTGACCTCCTCGGGCAGCGTCGCGCTCGGCCTGCGCATGGTCGGTGAAACGCCCGAAACCGCCGGGGTTTCCGACAAGCAGGCGGCCGCCGCTTGCGGGATGCCGCTGCTGCTCAACGCCTACAAGCAGGTGGCGCACGAATACGGGGTGGAAATCGCACAGGTCCTGCTGACGCTCGGCGATTTCGAGAACCATCGCCGGTTCCTCAACACCCGCAACACGGTCAATCGCCTGCTGGAAGCCGGCATCGTGCCGATCGTGAACGAGAACGACACGATCACGACGGAACAGATTCGCGTGGGCGACAACGACCGGCTGAGCGCCAAGGTCGCGCAGATGGTCGGCGCGAAGGACCTCATCATCCTGACCGGGGTCGACGGGCTGTTCGACCGCAATCCGGACGATCCCGATGCGGTCTTCATCCCGGAAGTCAGCGACGTGTCGCAGTACATGGCGGCCACGCAGGGCAAGAGCACGCTGGGCACCGGCGGCATGGAAACCAAGCTGCTGGCCGCGAACATGGCGCAGGAAGCCGGCTGCATGACCTGGATCGCGCAGGGCGAGGCGGACCGGCCGCTCTCCACCGTGCTCGCTGGCGAAAGGCGCGCGACGAAGGTCCTGCCGCATCCCAACCCGGTTTCCGGCTGGGACGGCTGGATCGCCAACCGCCTGCAGATGGCCGGCAGCGTGGTGGTTTCGAAAGAGGTCGCCGACCAGCTCGGCCCCGACGACCGCCCGATCCGCCGCGCCGACCTGATCAGCGTGGACGGCGATTTCACCCGCGGCGACGTGCTCCACGTCTACGATACCGACGGGGTGGAGCGGGCACGGGGCCTGAGCGACTTCACCAGCGAGGAACTGCGCGTCCTGACGCACAATCCGGATGTCGCGGCGCCGCAGCTGCTCGGCTACAACACCAAGGGAGAGATCATCCGCGGCAACAACCTGGTGCCGCTGGATGATCGCCACCTGCTGTGGGACGCGCCCGAAGCGGTGGAGGAACAGCGCGGCTAGGTCGCGCGCGCCGTCTCGCGATCAGACCGAACCCATCCCGGTCGACGCCTTCGTCATCGTGGTGTTGAGCGAGCTGCCGACCGAATTGAGTGCCGCCACCATGGCGATGGCGAGCAGGGCCACGATAAGCCCGTATTCGATGGCGGTCGCACCGCTTTCGTCTCGCATGATGTGCGTGATCGTTTGCATGGTTGCAGCCTTCCGGCAAATTCGTGGCGGCCCCGGTGCAGGGCGCCTTCAGTCGATGCTCCCTCTGCGGGCATAAGGGTTTCCACGGAGTTGGGGGGCGTGGTTGAGAAGCGCGGTTTACGCCGGGTCAACCATGTTCCGCGGCGGGTTTGCGGGCCATGCCACACGGCGGTGGAACGCGGGCACAACTTCACTTGGCGTTCAGGGGGCGGCTGGCTATACGGCGCGGCTATGAGTTCACGCTTCACCGCCCGTTCGCTCGCGCTGGCCGCGCTGGTCCCCGCCACCCTGCTGACCGGCGCCTGCGCCACTGGCGGCGGCGCGTCGGACACCGCCTTCGTCGCGCGCGACGTGGAATCGCTCTACCGCGCCGCCAAGGACCGGCTCGACCGTGGCCAGTACGAAGTGGCCGCGCAGCTGTTCGACGAGGTGGAGCGCCAGCATCCCTATTCGCCCTGGGCCCGCCGCGCCCAGCTGATGAGCGCCTTCAGCTATTACGCCGACCAGGATTACGACAAGGCCGTGCAGGCCGCGCAGCGCTTCCTGACGATCCACCCGGGCAACAAGGACGCGCCTTACGCCTATTACCTGATCGGCATGAGCTATTACGAGCAGATCAGCGATGTCGACCGCGACCAGTCGGTCACGCTGCAGGCGCTCAATTCCCTGCGCGAAGTCAGCCGCCGTTTCCCGAACACGGAGTACGCCGCCGACGCGCAGCTGAAGATCGACCTCGTCAACGATCACCTCGCCGGCAAGGAAATGGAGATCGGCCGCTTCTACCAGGACAGCGGCAAGTGGGTCGCCGCCAACATCCGCTTCCAGCGAGTGGTGGAACAGTACCAGACCACCAGCCACGCGCCCGAAGCGCTCTATCGCCTGGTCGAGACCAGCCTGGCGCTCGCGATTCCCGAACAGGCGCGCAATTATGCCGCCGTGCTCGGCGCGAACTATCCGGGCAGCGAATGGTACGAAAAGGCCTACGAACTGATCGGCGACAAGGCCCCGGGCCAGCTCGCCACCCGCTGACGCGCATTATCCGGGAACATCGCGGCAACATGCGCGTGACACGCGGCGGCGAATCCGGCTAGGCCCGCAGGCGATGCTGACCACGCTCGCCATCCGCAACATCGTGCTGATCGACGCGCTCGAGCTGGAGTTCGCGCGCGGTCTCGGAGTGCTCACGGGGGAGACGGGCGCGGGCAAGTCGATCCTGCTCGATGCGCTCGGCCTCGTCCTCGGCAACCGCGCGGAAACCGCGCTGGTCCGCGCGGGCGAAGAGCAGGCGAGCGTCACCGCGACTTTCGAATTCGCCGAACTGCCCGCCGCGATCCGCGAAGCCCTGTCCGATGCGGAGGTCGAGCTCGAACCGGGTGAACCGCTGATCGTGCGCCGCCGGGTCAAGGCAGACGGCGGTTCCAAGGCCTGGGTGAATGATCAGCCCGTCGGCGTTGCGCTGCTGCGCGAATTGTCGGGCGCGCTGGTCGAACTCCACGGCCAGCACGACGACCGCGGCCTGGTGAACCCGCGCGGCCACCGCGCCCTGCTCGACCGGTTCGCCGGGGCCGACGTGACGAAAGTGGCCAAGGCGTGGGACGGCTGGCAGGCAGCCCGTTCGAAACTTGTCGCCGCCCGCGCGGAGATCGAGCAGGCCAAGGCCGACGAAGATCTGCTGATCGCGCACCTGGCGGAACTGACCGCGCTCGAACCGCAGCTTGGCGAGGAAGACGAGCTCGCCGGCACGCGCAGCGACATGCAGAAGGGCGAGAAACTGTCGGGCGATCTCGAGGAACTGCGGCACGTGTTCCAGGGCTCGGACAGCGCGCTCCCCGCCCTGCGAAGCGCGGCGCGGCGGCTCGACCGGATCGCGCCAGAACACCCGCTGCTGGCCGAGGCGCTGGCGGCGCTCGACCGCGCGGTGATCGAGGCAGGGGAGGCGGAAGAAGCGCTGGAGCGCGCGGCCGAGGCGCTGACCCATGACCCCGCCGAACTCGACCGGATCGAAACGCGCCTGTTCGAACTGCGCGCGCTCGCCCGCAAGCATTCCTGCCAGGTGGACGACCTGCCCGCGAAGATGGTCGCCATGCGCGCCGCGCTCGATGCGATCGAGGGCGGCGAGGCGGGCGTGGCGGAACTGGAAGCGGCGGAACGCAGCGCGCACGAAACCTATCGCGGCGCGGCACAGGCGCTGCACGATGCGCGGGTGAGGGCGGCCAAGACGCTCGACAAGGCCGTGGCAGGCGAGCTCGTGCCGCTGAAGCTGGATGCCGCGCGCTTCCGCACCGCCGTGGCGATGCTGCCCGAAGAGCGCTGGGGCCCGGGCGGCATGGACGGCGTCGAGTTCCTGATCGCGACCAATCCCGGCGCGGATTTCGCCCCGCTCGGCAAGATCGCCAGCGGCGGCGAACTGTCGCGCTTTATCCTCGCGCTGAAGGTCGCGCTGGCGGAGAAGGGCGGGGCGGCGACGGTGATCTTCGACGAGATCGACCGCGGCGTCGGCGGCGCGGTGGCGAGCGCCATCGGCGAGCGGCTGGCTCGCCTCGCTGCGGATGGGCAGCTGCTGGCGGTAACCCATTCACCGCAAGTCGCCGCGCGCGGGGGCACCCACTACCTCATCGCGAAATCCTCGCAGGGCACTGTCACCAAGACCAGTGTGGTCCGCCTCGACGAAGCCGGCCGCCAGGAGGAAATCGCCCGCATGCTGAGCGGCGCGGAAGTGACGCCCGAAGCGCGGGCACAAGCGGACAGGTTGCTGGAGGGCGTGTGATCTCGGCTCGTGATATGGTCGTGGAGCTACGCGAAGTCGATGCACGTTTCGAAAGGGCATTCGTAACTTTCGTCACCGAGTGGGACGACGATCCCGACACGGCACGGGAGGGCCTCCCGTACTATCTGTACTACGCAGAGATCGCCCGCATTATTGCGAATGACATTCGCACGGGAAACCGGGTGCGGTTGGCACCGATTATGGATCTAGTCGAAAAGCTGCACATAGAGGGCGACGAAGCGGCTCGGGAAGGGGCGACGATTGGGCTCCTTGAGGGAATTCAGGCAAGTATGCTGCAAAGCAATACCGGTCTTCACATCGCTAATATGTATCTCGGGCGGGAATCTGCTCGAGAATGGAAGAAATTGATCCATTTCTGGGATCACAAGCAGTCGGATGCACCTCGTGAAGGCTGACCTCACCGAAGCCGAGGCCATTCGCGCGGGCTATCGACGGGCGAAGAACTGACGCCGCTTTGCGCGCCCGCCACGCTGGGGCATAGGACGACCGAGTGGATTCGCCGGCGATGCCTTCGGGGCGCCCGTGCGTATCGGCGGGAGGGGGAGGTTTGATGCGCGTTTTGCGGTTGCCTGTCGAAGCGGAGGGGCAGGACGAAATCGCCCTCATGCTGAGCGGCGCGGGAGTGACGCCCGAGGCGCGGCCACAAGCGGACCGGTTGCTGGAGGGGGTGTGAAGCCGGGCGGCAAGCCACTCGTTGCCGCCGGCAGGATAACCAGCGGAGCCCTCGGATGCATCGCTTGTATCGCTTTCATCCCGCTCGGCCTGTTGTGGCTCACGGTGTTTTCGCTGGCGATGGCAAGAGATGCAGGATCACCCCTGACTGAGTGGATCATTTTTGCGTGGACCTCGTTTGCACTCGCGTTGGCGCCGATAAATGCCGTCGCGGGATTTGAAGCATGTGCGCGCCCCAGCAAGAAATTGCTTGTGTGGCTCTTTTCTTCTTCTGCGGTTATTGCGATCACCAGTCCGATTTGGTGGAGTGACTGGTTCTAGGTTTACGATCAGAACCTGTGATAAGTAGGTCGGGCAGAACGATCTGTTAAACACGCCGGGCCTAACCGAACCTATGCGCAAACTGTTGTTTTTGGCCCTTTCGATAACTTCGCTCGGCATTGCGACTGCACCCGCATCCGCGCAGCAGATCGTCGGCATGCCGACTGTCATCGACGGGGATTCGCTCGAATTTGCGGGCACAGGCGTGCGCCTGCTCGGCATCGATGCGCCGGAGGCCAAGCAGAGCTGCATGCGGGACGGCGAGGTCTGGGCTTGCGGACTGGAAGCTGCCGCCTTCCTCGGCGAGTTCGTCAAGGGCCGCATGGTGAATTGCGAAACGCTTGATGTGGACCAGCATGGACGGTTCCTGTCGCAATGCCGCCTTGGCGATCTCGACCTGGCGCTCGTCATGGTGGAGCAGGGCCTTGCGGTTGCGGCGGACAACGCGCCCGCGGAATATCTCGCCGCGCAGGCTTTGCGGCAGGAACACCGCATCGGTATCTGGGGCTCCGACTTCGAAATGCCGAAGGCCTGGCGCGAAGCCAATCCGGACCTCGTTCCCGTGCCGGCCCCGGCACCCGTCGCCGATGTGCCGCAACCTCGTGCCGGGGGAACCCCTGTCGCCCGCGACCTGACCCGCCGGTACACGAACCGCTTCGGCTGTGCGATCAAGGGCAACCGCAGCCGCCGCGGCGAGTGGATCTATCACCTGCCGGGACAGGAATATTACGACGTCACGCGCCCCGAAGAGTTGTTCTGCACCGAAGCCGAGGCCATTCGCGCGGGCTATCGACGGGCCAAGAACTGACGCCGCTTTGCGCGCCCGCCACGCTGGGGCATAGGACGACCGAGAGGATTCGCCGCCGATGCCAGACAACCATGCCCCGACGACGAATGAAGCCGACGCCGCCAACGAGTTGATGCGCCTCGCAAAGCAGATTGCGCGGCATGATCGGCTGTATCATGCCGAGGACGCGCCGGAAATTACCGACCAGGAATACGATGCGCTGGTGCGGCGCAATGCGGAGCTGGAGGCGGCCTATCCGCATCTGATCCGCGCGGATTCGCCGAGCCGCAAGGTTGGGCACGCCGTCGCCGCCTCGCCACTGGGCAAGGTGACGCACGAGGTTCGCATGATGAGCCTCGACAATGCCTTTGCCGACGAAGAGGTCGCGGAGTTCGTTGCGCGGGTGCGGCGGTTCCTCTCGCTGGCCGGGGATGCCCCGCTCGCCTTCACGGCGGAAGACAAGATCGACGGCCTGTCCTGCTCGCTGCGTTACGAAGAGGGGCGGCTGGTGCGCGCCGCCACGCGCGGCGACGGGCAGGTGGGCGAGGACGTGACGCCCAATGTCGCGCATATCGCCGATATCCCGCAGGAACTCGCCGGCTCGGTCCCGGCCGTGTTCGAAATCCGCGGGGAGGTCTACATGGCCAAGGCCGATTTCCTCGCGCTCAACGCGGCGCAGGCGGAGGCGGGGGAGAAGCTGTTCGCCAATCCCCGCAACGCCGCCGCAGGATCGCTGCGGCAGAAGGATGCGGGCGTCACGGCGAAGCGGCCCTTGCGGTTCTGGGCGCATGGCTGGGGCGCGGTCGAGGGCGAATTGCCGGGCGATACGCAGTCCGCCGTGGTGGAGGCGATTGCGGCGATGGGCGTGCCGGTCTCGCCCCTGTTCACCACCTGCGAGACGCTGGAGCAGATGCTCGCCCATTACGAGAAGATCGGCGCGCAACGCACTGACTTGCCATATGAAATCGACGGCGTCGTCTACAAGGTGGACCGGCTGGATTACCAGCAGCGGCTTGGTTTCGTCGCCAAGGCCCCGCGCTGGGCGATTGCGCGCAAGTTCCCGGCGGAGCAGGCGGAAACGACGCTGGAAAGCATCGACATCCAGGTCGGCCGCACGGGCAAGCTGACGCCCGTCGGCAGGCTCGCCCCGGTGCTGGTGGGCGGTGTGACGGTGACCAATGTCACGCTCCACAATCGCGATGAAATTCAGCGGCTTGGCGTTCGCCCCGGAGACCGCGTGGTAATCCAGCGCGCGGGCGACGTAATCCCGCAGGTCGTGCGGAACCTGACGCCGGACGCGAAGCGCGAGCCCTTCGCGTTCCCCGACCATTGCCCCGAATGCGGCAGCGAGGCGGTGAGCGAGGAAGGCGAGGTCGACGTGCGTTGCACAGGCGGTCTCATCTGTCCGGCGCAACGCACGGAAAGGCTGAAACATTTCGTCAGCCGCGGCGCGCTCGATATCGACGGGCTGGGCGAGAAGACCATCGACCAGTTCTTCGCGCTAGGCTGGCTGGAAAGCCCCGCGGACATCTTCCGCCTGAAGGACCGGCGGGAGGAAATCCTCGCGCTCGAAGGATGGCAGGACAAGTCTGTGGACAAGCTGTTGGCCAGTATCGAGGCGCGGCGCGAGCCCGAAGCGGCGCGGCTGCTCTTCGGCCTCGGCATCCGCCATGTCGGCGCGGTGACGGCGCGCGACCTGATGAAGCATTTTCACGCGCTTCCGGCCTTGCGCGACGCAGCGCAGCAAGCCCGCGCAGGCGACGAGGAAGCCGCTGCCTCGCTCACCGCCATCGACGGGATCGGGTCGGCGGTCGTGGAAGCGATCGGCGATTTCTTCCACGAGGATCACAATGTCGCCGTGTGGGAAGACCTGCTGTCCGAAGTCAGTCCGCCGCGCTACGAGGTCGAGACGCGCGACAGCCCGGTCGCGGGCAAGACCGTGGTCTTCACCGGCAAGCTTGAGACGATGAGCCGCGACGAGGCGAAGGCGCAGGCGGAGCGGCTGGGCGCCAAGGCCAGCGGATCGGTCAGCGCGAAGACCGACCTGCTCGTCGCCGGGCCGGGCGCGGGGAGCAAGCTCAAGAAGGCCGCGGAGCTCGGCATCGAGACCATCGACGAGGCCGGCTGGGCCGCCATCGTCGCGGCTGCGGGCTAGGCAATTGCCTGAAAAGATTTCGGAAACCCGCCTTCGCCCGCGCGTTCGCCTAGTGTGACAATTCCCGCCCGTTTCATCGTCCTGCTGTTCGCCGTGCTGGCTATTGCGGTCATCGTGGTGTCGCTTCCCGACCGCTCCGGCTTTCCGGTGACGGAGAAGCGCGAAAGGCGGGAGGAGCCGGCGCCGCCTGCCGAGCCCACGCCCGCCGAGCTTGCCCTGCAGGCGGAAGTCATCCGGCTTGGCAGCGAGTTTCCCGGCGAAACGGGGCTTGCGGTGCAGGAGGTCGCGACCGGCAAGACCTTCGCGCACGACGGGAAGGGCATCTATCCGCAGCAGAGCGTGAGCAAGCTGTGGGTCGCGATCGCCGCGCTGCACGAGGTCGACGAGGGGCGGCTGGAGCTTGCCGAAATGGTCACCCTGCGCCGCGACGACCTCACCGTCTTCCACCAGCCGATCCGCAATATCGTAAACGCCCGCGGTGCCTTTGCGACCGACTATGCCGACCTAATCGAACGGGCGCTGACGCAGAGCGACAACACGGCAAACGACCGCATCCTGCGCCGCGTCGGCGGGCCGGAGGCGGTGCAGGCCTTTATCGACAAGGCGGAGCTGGCAGGCATCCGCTTCGGCACCGACGAGCGCACAAAGCAGAGCGCCATTGCGGGGCTGAAGTGGCGACAATCCTATTCGTACCGCGACTGGTTCTTCAAGGCGCGCGATGCCTTGCCGGACGACCTGCGGCGGCAGGCCTTCGAGGCCTACCTGGCCGAGCCGATCGACGGCGCGACCCCGCTCGGCCTTGCCGATGCGCTCGCCCGGCTTGCCCGCGGCGACTTGCTGTCCGAACCGTCGACCCGCCTGCTGCTGGCCACGCTGGAGCGCACCAAGAGCGGCCCCAACCGGCTGAAGGCCGGCGCGCCCGCCGGGTGGAGCGTCGCCCACAAGACCGGCACGGGGCAGGTCTTCGACGGCGAGCACACCGGCTATAACGACGTCGCCATCCTCACCGCGCCGGACGGGCGGCAGTATGCCGTGGTGGCGATGATCCGACGGACCCGATCGTCCTATGCCGTGCGGATGGAGATGATGCAGGCCTTGAGCCGCGCCGTGGGCCAGTACCACGACGCGGCCTATGGGGCCGCCGCCGAACCCTAGTCGTTCGGCATGAGGTGGATTTCGCGCACGCAGCTGGTGTCCGGCTGCTGGAGTGCGAAAACCACGGCGTCGGCGACATCTTCCGGCTGCAGCTTTTCGGGCTTTGCCTCGTCGAAGAATTCGGTGTTGACCATGCCCGGTGAAATGACCGTGCAGCGCCCCTGCCATTCGCGCATTTCCTCCGCCAGGTTGCCGGCGAAACCGTGGATGAACCACTTGGTTGCGCCGTAGATAGAGCCCTTCATGTGGTCGCGCCCGGCTTTCGATCCGGTGACGATGAAGTGCCCCTTCGTCTTGCGCAGTTCGGGCAGCGCGGCGTGCGCGGTGTAGAGGACGGCAAGGATGTTGAGGTGGATCATGTCATGCCATTCCTCCGGCACGCCCTTTTCCACCCCGGGATGTTCGACCCCGCTGCCGGCATTGGCGAACACGCCGTCCAGCCCGCCGAATTTCGCCACCGTGTCCGCGACCGCGCTGCGGACCTGGTCGCGGTCCGTCACGTCGCATTCGATGGCCAGCGCGCCTTCGCCTATCTCGCCGGCCAGCGCGTCGAGCTTGTCCTTGGAACGGGCGAGGAGGGCGACGTTCCACCCGGCCTTGGCGGCGGCTTTGGCCGTGGCGGCGCCGATGCCGGACGAGGCGCCGGTGATAAGCAATGTCTTGGTCATGGTGGTTCTCCGATAAGGTGGATGCACGCAGGCAATGGGCGGAGACAGCGTTGCGTTCCGGAGAAAGCGCGATGGTTAATTCTGCGCTGTTTCCAACGTAATTTTTCCCGGAAATGTCGGAATTTTCCAATCGACCCCGGCGGCAGCTGCGTATTTCCGGTGATGGGCGCAAAGGGTTGGGGGAAGACATGGCACTGGGCGCTATCCGTGAGGCGATAAGGCGGCGCAAGGACGCGAAGAAGCGCGGCATCCCCGGGCCGCGGGAGCTGTGGACACACATGCGGGTGTTCCGCTGCGAGGTGGATGCCTGTCTCGCCGCCGACGAGGCGGAGCTTGCGCAACTGGTCCGCAGCGGGAAATTCGCCTGCGTCGGCAAGTCGCACTCCTACAACGCGGTCCAGCTTTGCCCCGGAAATTCTGCGGTGATGATGGAGGAAAGCGGTCTCGACACGTTGAAGTGGCGGGGGAGCTTCGACGGCGGCGGCATCGCAACCGTCGGTGCATCTGTCACGATCCTGGAACTGAAGCAGTTCCTGCTCACCGAAAAGCAGCGCCTGATGAACAGCGGCAACTACATGGGGCAGACCGTCATCGGCGCGCTGGTGACCGGCACGCATGGCTATGGCGAAACACCGGTGATGGCCGATGCCCTGCAATCGCTGACCTTCCTCAATGACGAGGGCGAGCGCGTGACACTGGTAAGGGGAAGCCGAGATTTCAATCTGGCCGCGGTGTCGTTCGGGACGATTGCACCCATCGTCGAAGTCGAGATCCGTACCGTGCCGCTGCGCAGCTATCTTTCCACCGCCCACATCACCCGCATGTCGGAAAAAGAGGGGCTGAAGTCCGGCAGCGTCGCGGCCAGCTGGGCGGCCATGCCTTACAGCGATCCCGAAGACCCGGTAATCATGCTGCACACGCTCCACGAACTGGGCGCAAAATCGCAGGGAAGCGACCACAAACCGAGCTGGTTTTCCCTGGCCGGTTTCGTGAACTGGGCGCTCAACCATTACTGGGCGATCGACCGGCTCTATCCGGTCTGCAGGCGCTGGCTGCACAAGTTTGCCGATAATCTGGACCTGCGGAAAAAGCAGACCGTGACGACGCGGCTCGATGACCTGGACTATCTTTACGATCCCCAGCCCGGCGCGATGAGCGAGCGGGGGCCAGAATTCCTGCGGGGAATGTTCTCCACCACCAACACGGCCCACAACCTCGCCTTCTTCGTGCCGCTCGAACGCGCGGAAGCCGTGGTGAAATTCATCATGCTGGAAGCGGGGAAGTACAGCGATCTCGGCTTCTATCTCAAAAGCCTGATCGGCGTGCGCGAACTGCGCGGACGGTCTGACCTGGTCTTCGCCGCCACGCACCACGGCCCCGTCGCGGCGATCGACCTGTTCAGCGATCCGCGCGACTATGCCTGGCTGGAGCGGATCCAGCGCGAGGTCATGGCCTACGAACCCGCCGCCCGGCCGCATTTCGGCAAGAGCGCGCTGGGCGAACATTTCCGCCCCGTTCTGGGCGAGGCGAACCTGGACGACCTGTTCCAGCTCCACCGCAAGCATTTCCCCAGCCGCCGCCTGAAGTTCAGCGAACCGGTCCGCCGCCTGCTGCAGGTCGGCCGGCCCACCGCCGGCAACAGCGCGGCGGATGCCATGCTGGCGCTGTTCGGGGGCAAGGCGGACCAGAAGCGCGCCGCCTGAAATTTTCTCGCGCTGCGTGTCGAATAGGCCGCCCGGTGCGTGTCTTCCCGCTGCAACCCTGCCATGGTGGCGGGGCGATAGCGGGAGATACCCCATGCAATACATGATGCTGATCGTGGAAGACGAAAGCGCCTTTGCCGGTGAAGACGGTGCCGCGCTGATGGAGCGGACGCTCGCCGGCCACATGGCGCTGATGGAAGAGCTGGAAGCCAAGGGCGTCGAATGGTCCGGCAACCGCCTGCAAGGCGCGGATACGGCGACCACGCTCAAGTACGACGGCGGCGGGGAGCCGGTGCTGCATGACGGGCCTTTCGCGGAAATGCGCGAGGAGCTGGGCGGCTATTACATCGTCGAGGCAGCGAACCTTGACGAAGCGGTCGATTGGGCGCGCAAGATCCCCATCCTCGGCAACGGGTCGGTCGAAGTCCGCCCGGTATGGCAGGACTGAGCGAGACGCGCGGCCCGGCCATCGCGGCGGCGCGTCCGCGCGTCGTCGCGGCGCTGGCGGCACAGTTCCGCGATCTCGACCTTGCCGAAGAAGCCTTTTCCGCAGCGTGCGAGAAGGCACTGGCTCACGATGGCGAGATCGCGGACCTTGCCGGCTGGCTTTACGTGACCGGGAAGCGTGTCGCGCTCAACCGGATGCGCAGCCGCGCTGCGGAAGCGCGCGCGATTGCCGGCAAGGCCACGCTGGAACCGATGGCGGACATCCTCCACCTCCCCGACCCGATTCCGGACGAGCGGCTGCGCCTGCTGTTCGTGTGCTGCCATCCCGCGCTGGCGCTGGAGGCACGCGTCGGGCTGGCGCTGAAAGTCGTGTGCGGGGTCGAGGTCGCCGCCATCGCGAGCGGCTTCCTCGTGGCCGAGCCGGCCATGTACCAGCGCATCACGCGGGCGAAGGCCAAGATCCGGCAGGCGAACATCCCGTTCGAATCACCGCCGCGGCGGCTGTGGCCGGAGCGTGTGCAGGCCATCCTCGCCACGCTGGAGCTGGCCTTTACGCTGGCTTACGGCGACGCGGCAGGTGCGGGGCCGCACGCAGGATTCGGCGAGGAAGTGGAGCGGCTGGCGGACATGCTGGCCGAATTGCTGCCGGACGATCCCGAAGTCCCGGGTTTCGCCGCGCTGGTGAAGTTGGCGCGATCGCGGGAGGCGGCGCGGATCGACGCGGGCGGTGCGATGGTGCCGCTGTCGATGCAGGACCCCGCATCGTGGGATGCGGGCCGCATCGACGCTGCCCGCATTCTGCTCGACCGTGCGGCATCGGCGCGGCGACCGGGACCACACCAGGTCCTGGCGCTCGTCCATTTCACCCACGCCAAGCGCATTTTCGGCGGGGAAGTCGATTGGACCACTATCGCGCGGCTATACGAAACGCTCGCCACCATGCGCGGCGGCGCGCCGGTGGCTGTAGCCTCTGCGGTCGCGCGGAGTCTTGCCGGGACTCCCGGAGCGGGGCTGGACGCGCTGGACGGGATCGACCCGGGCACTGCGGCGACATACCTGCCATACCATGCGGCGAGGGCCGACATGCTGCGCCGCGCTGGCAGGGTGGAAGAGGCTGCGGTCTCCTATCGGGCAGCGCTTGCGCTCCAGCCTTCGCCGGCCGAGCGCAAGTTCCTTGAGGAACGCCTCGCCAGCCTCTGCTAGTCGGCCGTCGGTACCCACTTCATCACGCCGCCCGCAAGCGGCGTCCAGCGGCCCATCCGCACGCCCGCATGGGCCAGCGTGTCGCCGACCCACTGGTTGCAGGTGTTGGCGAGCGTGTAGCGACCGAGCGCGTCGTAATTCGCCGCGCCTTCCTCGAAGCTGCGATGGCTCACCCGCGCCTCGCTCGCGCCCAGCGGGGGCAGGGTCGCTTCGATCCGGGCAACCAGCCGCCGGTACTCCGCCGGGCGCAGGCGCAGGGTCCGGTGGCTGTTCGACGGTGCGGGGCGGATGTAGTGGCCCACGCGCATCAGCCCTTCGCCGCCGCCGAAGACGATGCGCAGCGCGGTCTTCGCCTTCATGTCGCCCCACGTCGGCGTGTTGAGGAACACCTCTTTCTCCCCCCAGCCGATTGCGACGTGGGTCGGCATGCGGCCATCGGGGCGGGGACGGGCGGCGCTCGGGAACGTGGTGCGCCAGTCCTTGTGCGCGGTGACGATGGGCATGACGATCCCGGTGTGGATGCCGTTTGTCTCGACCATGATGTCGACGCCCGGCTCGCTTGCCGCCGCTTCTGTCCACCCCGAATTGCGCGGAATGCTGCTGCCGATCCACGCGGCGAGGAGATAGAGCGCAAGAGCCGCGAAGGGCGCGAGGAGGAGCGCGGCGAGCGCCTTGCCCCGGCGCCCCAACGGCTTCACCGACGCGTGCCCTTGCGCAGCCACAGGATCGACCAGTCGCCGTTCACCAGCCGCTTCACGAGGTGGAAGCCTGCCAGCCGATAGGCTTCGCGCACCCGCGGTTCCTGTTCGCCCAGCAGGCCCGCCAGCAGCAGGCGCCCGCGCGGGCTGACGTGGTCGGCGAAATCGGCCGACAGCTCGACCAGCGGCCCGGCGAGGATGTTGGCGATAAGGAGGTCGTAGGGACCGCGCGCCGCCAGCACTGGCCCTTCCATCCCCGCCGCCGTCGTCATGGTCAGCTGGCCGCGCCGCGTGCCCGCTGCAACGCCGTTCGCGGCCATGTTGTCCGCCACCACGGCTTCGCACACCGGGTCGATATCGGAGGCGGTGGCGGTCGCCGCGGGCCACAGGCGCATGGCGGCAAAGGCGAGCAGGCCGGTGCCAGTGCCGATGTCCGCGTGGTTGCGCACCACCACGCCGGTGCGGCGCATCTCGGCCAGCATGGACAGGCAGCCCGCGGTCGTTTCGTGCTGGCCGGTGCCGAAGGCCTGGCTGGCCGGGATGACGAATTCGATCGTGCCGTCCTCGCCCAGCGGTTCGTGCTCCGGCGTGCGGACGCGGAATGGCCCGGCGCGGATCGGATCGACTCCCTGCTGGCTCAGCGTCACCCAGTCCTCGTCCGGCAATTTCTCGCTATCGAAAGCGGGCGCATCGCCGTCGAACAGGTCCGCGAGCATGGCGACATCGCCCTTGCGCGGCCTGTGCGGCAACCAGGCTTCGATCACCCAGTCGTCGGGCCGGTCGGGCGCGATTTCGCGGCCCGCGATGACGAAGTCCGCCGGCCAGTCCTCGATCTCGTCATGCGCCAGCAGCGCCGCCTGCACGACCGGCTTGTCCGCCTGCCCGAAGATGCGCCAGCTGGTCATTGCGCGGCCTCCTCGGCAAGCCTCGCGTCGAGGCGCTTCCCGATTCCATCGGCATAGCGCGAACACGCAGGTCGATCTTCCACCAGCCCGCCGCTTGCGATGCGCTTGTGCATGTCGCTGGCCGAGGGGTGGGGGGTGACGAGGATGCCGCACCCCACGGCTTTCATCCGCGCAAGGCCGCGGCGGAATTCCGCGACATATTCCGGGTGGGCGGAGAAGCGGTAATCGTCGGCGGAAATGGGCGAGAGGCTGTCGATGTAATTGATCGTCATCGCCGCCTTGCCGGCCAGGCTGGGGGCTTGCCATTGCCAGCTCATCGCGCCCGGCGTGTGGCCCGGCGTCTCCCAGCCTATGATCTTGAGCTCGCCGACCTGCACCGCCATGTTGTCCTCGGCAATCCCGGCGACGCGAACGGGCGCGAAGCGGTTGGCGATGCTGCGTTGCGGATCGTCGGCAGAGGCCGCGCCGGTTTCCATCGTAGCGCGCGCGCGTGCGGAGGACAGGACCACCGCCCCGCTCAATTCCTGCAAGCGTGCAAGGCCGCCGACGTGGTCGTCATGCTCGTGGCTGAACAGCAGCACTTTCACATCGCGAATGTCGAACCCGGCGGCGGCGACGTTGGCGGCGATCAGGTCCGCGCCTTTTGCCGTGCCGCCGTCGATCAGCACATGTCCGTCGGCGCCGGTAATCAGGATCGCGCTGATGCCGCAGGTGCCGACGTACCAGGTGTTGCCATAGATGCGGAACAGCGGGCCGGGCTTGTCCCACTCGTCCCATTCCTCGCATTGCGCGGCCCATCTGGCCTGCGCCGGATCGGGCGCATCGAAGCCGGGGAAACCTTGTGCGCCCAGCAGGGCCATGGACAGGGCGGCAAGGGCAAACCTAGCGGACATAGCTGGCTCCGTTGGCGTCGATCGTTGCGCCGGTCATGCTGGGCGGGGCGTCGAGCGCGCAGAAGGTCGCGATCCGGGCGATCTCCTCCGGCTCCGCCACCCGGCCGAGCGGGATGTCGGAAAGCAGGCCTGCGCCGCCGCGGCTGTCGAGGTAATCGCCCGCCATCGCCGTGTCGGTGAAGCCCGGCGTGATCGCGAAGCTGAGGATGTTTTCGGCGGCATAAGCCCGCGCGATCGTCTTGTGCATCGCCAGCATCCCGCCCTTGGCCGCGGCATAGTGCCAGTGGGCCGGGCTGTCCCCGCGATGGCCGGCGCGGCTGGCGATGTGGACCAGCCGGCCGCCGGTCCCCCGGTCCTGCCAGTGCAACACGGCGAGGCGGCTGAGCTGCGCGGCGGCGGTCAGGTTGATCTCGAGCGTCCGGTTCCAGCCGGCAAGCCAGTTCGGCCCGCCCAGATCCTCCGCATCGAACAGGCCGGCGTTGTTGAGCAAGATGTCGATGCCGCCGCCGGCTCGCTCCAGCGCCTCGGCCCACAGGGCGGCGGGCGCAGCAGGGTCGGCGAAGTCGGCAGCGATTGTGTGATCATCCACCGCGCCGGTCGCGTGACCGATCACGCGCGCGCCGCGGCTGCGCAGCTCGCTGGCAATGGCGGCTCCGATGCCGCGGCTCGATCCGGTGAGGAGGATGGTGGGCGTGTCCATGATCCGAAGCGATAGGCGAGCCGTGGATTGCCGCCAAGCACTTGCGTCCATCGCTTGCACAACCCAGTATCTTCGCTAGAGCAGCGCCGAAACACGCGCGCAGGTGGCCGCCCGCGCGGCAATTCAAGTACCGGAGCATCCATGGCGAACCGTCCGCTTTCACCGCACTTGCAGATCTGGAAATGGGGGCCGCACATGGCCGTCTCCATCCTCCACCGCATCACCGGCGACGGGATGGCCTTCGTCGGGCTCGGCGTGATGCTGTGGTGGCTCGGTTCGCTGGCCGGCGGGCAGGCGTCCTATGAAAGCTTCGTCACGCTGATGACCTCGCCCATTGGTTATATCGTGATGGTCGGCCTGAGCTGGGCGTTCTTCACCCACATGATGAGCGGCCTGCGCCACTTCGTGCTGGATATCGGCGCGGGGTACGAGCTTACCACGAACCGCTTCTGGTCGATCGCCTCGCCGGTCATCGGCATCATCCTCACCGCCGCCTTCTGGGCGCTGGTCCTGCTGAAGTAAGGGAGACCGCAGCATGGCAAACGGCACCCCCATCGGCCGCGTCCGCGGCCTCGGCCCGGCCCACGAAGGCCCGCACCACTGGCTCGTCCAGCGCTTTACCGCGATCGGCAACCTGTTCCTGATGCTGTGGTTCGGCGTCAGCCTGGCGCTGATGCCGTCCTACGACTACGCCTCGATCACGGACTGGCTGTCGGGCCCGCTCAACAGCACGCTGATGGCGCTGCTGGTCATCAGCATCTTCTGGCACGCGCGCCTTGGCCTGCAGGTGCTGGTGGAGGATTACGTCCACGACGCCGGCACCAAGTTCGGCGTGATCGCCGCGCTCAACCTCGCGACCTTCGCTTCGGTCGCCTTCGCCCTCATCTGTATCGCACGCATCGCTTTCGGAGCCGCCTGACATGGCCGACACTTCCGCCTACAAGATCATCGACCATACGTATGACGTGGTGGTCGTCGGCGCCGGGGGCAGCGGCCTGCGCGCCACCATGGGCAGCGCCGAAGCGGGCCTGCGCACGGCCAATATCTCCAAGGTCTTCCCGACCCGCAGCCATACCGTGGCAGCGCAGGGCGGCATCGCCGCATCGCTGGGCAACAACACGCCCGACCACTGGCAGTGGCACATGTACGACACCGTGAAGGGGTCGGACTGGTTGGGCGACCAGGACGCGATCGAATACCTCGCGCGGGAAGCGCCCGCCGCCGTGTACGAGCTGGAACATGCCGGCGTGCCCTTCAGCCGGAACGAGGACGGCACGATCTACCAGCGCCCCTTCGGCGGCCACATGCAGAACATGGGCGAAGGCCCGCCGGTGCAGCGCACCTGCGCCGCCGCCGACCGCACCGGCCACGCCATGCTCCACGCGCTCTACCAGCAGAGCCTGAAGTACGACGCGGACTTCTTCATCGAATATTTCGCGCTCGACCTGATCATGGAAGACGGGGCGGACGGCGTGCCCGTGTGCCGCGGCGTGATCGCCATGTGCCTCGACGATGGCACCATCCACCGCTTCCGCAGCCAGGCCGTGGTCCTGGCGACGGGCGGCTATGGCCGCTGCTATTACACCGCGACCAGCGCGCACACCTGCACCGGCGACGGTGGCGGCATGGTGCTGCGCGCCGGCCTGCCGCTGCAGGACATGGAGTTCGTGCAGTTCCACCCGACCGGCATCTACGGCGCGGGCGTGCTCATTACCGAAGGCGCACGCGGCGAGGGCGGCTATCTCACCAACTCCGAAGGCGAGCGGTTCATGGAACGCTACGCCCCTTCGGCCAAGGACCTCGCATCGCGCGACGTCGTGTCGCGTTCGATGGCGCTGGAAATGCGCGAAGGGCGCGGCGTGGGGCCGGATGGCGACCACATTTACCTGCACCTCGACCACATCGATCCCAAGGTGCTGGGCGAGCGCCTGCCGGGCATCACCGAAAGCGGCAAGATCTTCGCCGGCGTCGACCTGACGCGCCAGCCGCTGCCGGTCACGCCGACGGTTCACTACAACATGGGCGGCATCCCGACCAACTTCCACGGCGAGGTCGTGACCATCGACAAGTCCGGCAATCCGGACGCCGTGGTCCCGGGCCTGTTCGCCGCGGGCGAGGCGGGCTGCGTGTCGGTGCACGGGGCGAACCGCCTCGGCTCCAACTCGCTGATCGACCTGGTGGTGTTCGGCCGGGCCATCGGCCACCGCCTGCGGGACACGATCAAGCCCGGCGCGAAGCAGGACGAGTTGCCGCAGGCCGGCACCGACTTCGCGCTGGAGCGGCTCGACCATTTCCGCAACGCCGATGGCGGCACGCCGACTGCGGAGCTGCGCAGCGACATGCAGAAGACGATGCAGCGCCATGCCGCCGTGTTCCGCGACAGCAAGCTGATGTCCGAAGGCGTGGAGCAGCTGGCCGAAATCAACAAGCGGATGGCCGACATCAAGGTGTTCGACCGCTCGCTGATCTGGAACAGCGACCTCATCGAAACGCTCGAGCTCGACAACCTGATGGCACAGGCCGTGGTCACCATGGCGAGCGCGGAAAACCGCAAGGAAAGCCGCGGCGCCCACGCGCACGAAGACTTCCCCGAGCGTGACGATGCCAACTGGATGAAGCACACCGCAGCCTGGTTCGAAGGCTGGGGTGGCAGCGGCGGCAAGGTGAAAATCGACTACCGCCCGGTCCACGAGTACACGCTGACCGACGACATCGACTACATCGAACCGAAGAAGCGGGTGTACTAGATTTGGGAACTCTGACGATCGCCCGCCAGAAGAAGGGGTGGCGCGATCTTTTGAGGGCCTATTGTGTCGAGGTAAACGGCGAGGATGTCGGCAAGACCAGGCGCGGGGAGACCTTCCGTGTCAATTTACCTGCCGGCTCGCATTCCGTTTGCCTGAAGATCGATTGGTGTTCTTCCCAGACCATCGAAGTGGACGGTGACGCGGACACGCTGCTGCATTGCGCTCCGGGTGGTACGGCGCTGACGGCCCTTCCGGATATCATGGTCTTTACCGATCATTACATCACGCTGGTCCGTGACTGAGCGGCCCGGTGATGCATTGCAGAGGTACTAGATAACCCCTGCGATGATCCCGCGTTCGGCGGCGTCCTCGCAAGCGATGTACCAGTTGTCGGGCGCTTTCTTGCGCACTTCCTCGAAGTCCACTTCGCTGCCCTCGACGATGTCGCGGAAGCCCATTTCCTCGATGTCGATGGAATGCTCGATTTCGTTGAGCGCGGCTTTCAGCTGGTCGATGCAGCTCTTCAGCGGCCCGTTCAGCTGGATCGTCTTGGCGATCTGCCGTTCGTGCAACAGGATGCTCGATCCCCTGGTGAAATAGCGGTTTTCCACCGGGAAGCCGGCCATGAAGGTCGCTCCGGCGGAATAGACCGCAGCCTTGCCCAGGAAGTAGATGTCGCGCCCTGCCTCGCGCAGCAGGCGCACGTCGTCGGCCATGGCGCGGGCCACTTCGGGATTGCCGCCCAGCGTGGTGATCGCGATCACCAGCGGGCCGTCCGTCGGCGCGGCTGAAAGCTGGTTGCGGAATTCGGCGTACATTGCCTCGTCCACGCTGCCGATCAGGCGCAGTTGCGGCGCGGCGAGAAGGTCGTTCTTGTCTTGCTGGTCCATGACGCCAGAGCGAATGGCGCGCGCGCATGTTCCTGCGCTTTCGCCGCCGCGCCGCTTTCGCTAGGGCGGCAGGTATGGACAGGACGGGGCAGGAACTGGCGCTGGCGGTGGTGGTGCCCGTCCTCAACGAAGCGGCAAACGTCGCGCCCTTGCGCACGCGGCTGGCGGCGGCGCTGGCGGATATCCCGCACGAGGTCATTTTCGTCGACGATGGATCGGCCGACGGGACGCAGGGCGCGGTCGAGGCGCTGGCGCTGGGCGATCCGGCCACGCGGCTGATCCGGCGGCACGGGCGGCGCGGGCTGTCGTCCGCGGTGGTGGAGGGGATGTGCGCCACGGTCGCGCCTGTGGTCGCGGTGATTGACGGCGACTTGCAGCACGACGAGACGATCCTGCCCGCGCTCTACCGCGCGATTGCCATGGATGGCGCGGAACTGGCAGTCGGCACGCGCTACGCCGCGGGCGGGTCGACCGGCGCATGGGACCCGCGCCGCGCGGCAATAAGCCGCTATGCCACGAGGCTGGCCGCGCCGGTGATGAAGACTCGGCTGTCCGACCCGCTGAGCGGCTTTTTCGCCATCCGCCGCGACGTGCTGCTCGGACTGGTGCCGCGCCTGTCACTCGTCGGCTACAAGCTGCTGCTCGATATCGTCGCCAGCGCCGGGCGGCCGCTGGACCTCGCCGAAGTGCCGTACACATTTGCCGAGCGCAGCGCGGGCGAGAGCAAGCTCGATAGCGCGGTGGCGATGGATTATGTCGAGCTGCTGGTGGAAAAGACCGTCGGCCGCTGGATCCCGGCAAAGCTGGTGCTGTTCAGCGCGGTCGGATCGACCGGGGTGATCGTCCACATGGCGGTGCTCGCGCTGCTTGGCATGCTGGGCGCGGATTTCACCGCGGCGCAGGCGGGCGCGGTGGGCGCGGCGATGGTCTACAACTTCACGCTCAACAACCGGCTGACCTACCGCGACCGCCGCCTGACCGGCGCGGCATGGTGGACGGGCCTGGCAAGCTTCATCGTGCTGTGCAGCATCGGCGCCTTTGCCAATGTCGGGGTCGGCAGCTTCATTTATGACCTCAGCGGCGGGGGCTGGGTGCTGGGCGGCCTCGCCGGGATCGCGGTGGGCACGGTCTGGAACTTCGTCGCCACCAGCTGGCTGACCTGGCGGCGGCGGTAGCACCTGCGCAATTGACGCCGGTCGAATAGTTTCGGCGCTTCGTCCCTGGGCCACCGAGGGGAGGGGCGGGCGTTCATCCACGCGCAATGTTTACAGGCGTAGTCGTATTGACTACAGACGTAAACGTGTACTGGGGAGTGAGCGTGCCGAAGTCTGAATCCGATCAGCCCGAACGCATCAGCGAGGCGGAACATGCGGTGATGGAAGCGCTGTGGAGCGCCGACGCTCCGCTCACCGCCACCGAAGTATGCGAGAGAGTGTGCGCCACCCGCGACTGGAGCCTCGCCACGGTCAAGACGCTGCTTTCGCGCCTCGTTGCGAAGCGCGCCGCCGCCACGCGGCCCGACGGGCGACGCTTCCTCTACAGTCCGGCAATCGCCCGTGCGGCCTATGTCGGGGGAGAATCGAAACGGCTGGTCGATCGCCTGTTCGGAGGCCGCGCTGCGCCGCTGTTCGCCCAGCTGGCAGAGCAGGAGGCGCTGACCGACGACGACCTCGCCGAAATCGAGCGCCTGCTGAAGGAGCTGAAGTCGTGAGCTGGGCGGTCGATACGCTCGCCTGGACGGGCGTGCTTATCGCCCTCGTCCTCGTGCTGCGCCGCCCGGTCTGCCGCTGGTTCGGCCCGCGCATCGCCTATGCCCTGTGGATCCTGCCCTTCGCGCGGTTGTTCCTGCCGCCGGTCGAATTGCCGTCAAGCTGGGCGCCGCAGGAGGCCGCGGCAGAGATCGCCTATTACACCGTGACCTCCACCGCCGTGCCGGCGACCGAACCCGGCGTCGCCGCCCCCGGCCTTCCGTGGCTGGAGCTTCTGCTGGCCTTGTGGTTGGCCGGGGCGCTGGCCTTCATCGCGCTGCGCATCCGGTCCTACCGCCAGATGCGTGCGCTGGTGCTGGACGACGCGCTACCCGTGGGCGAGGTGGGCGACATCCGCCTCGTCGAAACAGGCGCGATCGGATCGCCGCTCGCCTTCGGCCTTTTCGACAAGGTCATCGCGCTGCCGACCGGTTTCCTGCTGATGGAGGACCGCGCCGCACGCGACCTCGCCATAGCGCACGAGCTGGCGCACCACCGCGCGCACGACATCCTCGCCAATTTCGCCGCGCAGCCCCTGTTCGCGCTGCACTGGTTCAATCCGCTGGCGTGGCTCGGCTGGCGGGCGCTGCGGCGCGACCAGGAGGCGGCCTGCGATGCGCGCGTGGCCGATGCCTGCGACCGCGATGCCCGCGCCAAGTACGCCGCCACCATCGCCGGCTTCGCGGCCGCGCCCGAAGCCGCTCTCGCAGCCGGGCAGCCGGCGGCGATGATGTGTCCGATCCTGGGAGAAAAATCGATAATCCACCGATTGAGGAGCCTGTCCATGCACGAAACAACCACCAGGCGCAGCCGCGCCGGCAAGTACCTGCTCGCCGGGGCCGCGCTCGCGCTGCCGCTGACCGCCAGCATTTCCTATGCCGCCGAGGAGATCGCCGCCGAACCGCATTTGTCGTCAGCCACGGCCCGCGCCGCGCCGGCCCAGGCGCAGGACGCTGACGGGCAGGAGCGCAGGGTCCGCGTTTTCGTCACCGCCGATGCCGATGCCGATGCCGATTCCGATGAGAGCGACGATGGCGAAGCTGGCGAGGGGGAGACGAAGCGCGAAGTCCGCGTCATCCGCCTGTCCGATGGTGAAGACATCCGGTTCGATTTCGATGCCGGTGTTTCGAACGAGGAAATCCGCGCTCGGATCGAAACCGCGCTGGGCGAAAGCGACGTCGAGCTGAAGCGCTGGACCGGCGGCCTTGAAGGCGCGCGGATCGTGGTCCGCGAGTTCGGCGGCGATGCGGAGGAACTGCGCGCTCTGATCCGCACCGAGGAAGGCTGCGATGCGGCTGCCGAGGAAATCGTCACCGAGCGGCAGGACGGCGAGACCACCGTGCTGCGCATCTGCAAGATCGCCGCGCTGAAAATCGCCGAAGAGGCCGCCTTCGAAGGCATGAAGGCCGCGCGCGAGGGCCTGCGCGAGGCGCTGGTCGAAATCCGCGCGCAAGAAGACCTGACCGCCGAACAGCGCGAGAGGGCGGAGCGGGAAATCCGCCGCACGCTCGAACGGCTGGAGCGCGCCCAGAGCTGACGGACTACCGGACCCCGGGCGGCTCCGTGTCCCGGCCGCCCGAAAAGAGGCGGCGGCGAAATCATATCGCCGCCGCCTTTTCCTTTGCCGGATGAATTAACGGATGTTGGTGATCTCGTCGCAGGCGCGGTCGTCGCCCTGCAAGCCCAGGCGCAGCGCCTCGCTGCGCTGGCGGCTGGTGCCGTGGGTGAAATTCTCGCTGCTGACGCGCCCGCCGGTCAGGCGATCGTCGCCGATGGCCGCGGCTGCGCGCAGGCCTTCTTCGAGGTCGCCCGGTTCGATCAGGTTGCGGTTCTTGGCCGCCCAGACACCGGCATAGCAATCCGCCTGCAATTCCATCCGCACTTGCAGCTGGTTGGCCGCGCGCGGGTTCTGGCCCTGTGCGCTGCGGATCGCATTGGCGATGCCGGTGATGTTCTGGATATGGTGCCCGTATTCGTGCGCCATGACGTAATAGCGCGCGAAATCGCCCGGCGCGCCCAGCTGGCGGTCGAGCACGTCGTAAAAGCCGGTGTCGATATAGATGCCGCCGTCGGCCGGGCAGTAGAAGGGACCGGCGGCAGACGATGCCGCGCCGCAGCCCGAGCGGACCTGACCCGAATAGAAATTCAGGAAGGGCTGCTGGAATTCATATCCCTGTTCCGCGAAAACGCGCGACCAAGTCTCGTTCAGGCTGCCGAGCGCAGCGCAGCTTTCGCGCGCGTACTGGTTGGCGCTGCACAGCTCTTCCTCGGTGGCGCTGGTGCTGGTTTCCGGGGCGCTGGATGTCCCGCCCACCGTGGACAGGGTCGTCATCGGGTCGATGCCGAACACGACCGCGCCGACCAGCGCGATCACGATCGCCCCGCAGCCCAGCTTGCCGCCGCCGCCCAGTCCGCCGCCGCCACCGCCGCCGCGGACATCGATATTGCCGGTGTTGAACGGATTGAGCCGCATGGTATTCCCCCTGGAAGCGGCGTGCGCCGAAATTGCGCCCGCGCATTGTGTTTCAGTCCCAACCACCCGGAGGCCGGTTTGTTTCTAAAAGGAAAGCGCGCATTGGTGACGGGGTCAACCTCCGGCATCGGCCTCGCGGTGGCGCGGGCGCTCCACGCCGAGGGGGCCGAGATCGTGCTCAACGGCTTCGGCGATGCGGAGGAGGTCGCCGCGCTGCAAGCCAAGCTCGGCGATGCGACATGGTCCGATGCCGACCTGACCGACGTATCCGCGATCGAGGCGATGATGGCGAAGGCCGGCGGGATCGACATCCTCGTCAACAATGCCGGGATGCAGCACGTATCGCCCGTGGCCGATTTCCCGCCGGCGAAGTGGGATGCGATTATCGCGCTCAACCTGTCGGCCGCCTTCCACACCGCGCGCCTCGCCATCCCGCACATGAAAGCGGCCGGGTGGGGCCGGATCATCAACACGGCGAGCGCCCATTCGCTCGTCGCCTCGCCATTCAAGAGCGCCTATGTCGCGGCAAAGCACGGGATCGCGGGCCTGACCAAGACGCTAGCGCTGGAGCTGGCGCAGGACGGGATTACCGTGAACGCGATATCGCCGGGCTATGTGTGGACGCCGTTGGTCGAAAACCAGATTCCCGATACGATGGCCGCGCGTAACCTGTCGCGCGACGAGGTTATCAACGATGTGCTGCTGGCAAAGCAGCCGACCAAGTCGTTCGTCCAGCCGGAAGACATCGGCGAACTCGCCGTCTTCCTGTGCCGCGATGCCGCGCGCAACGTGAACGGGGCGAACTGGAGCATCGATGGCGGCTGGACCGCCGAATGAACGGGACACGAAGGGGCCTTGAACACATGATTACGAAGACTTTCCGCCGCGCGCTAACGGGCGCGCTTTCGCTTTCCGTGCTGCTGGGCACCACCGCGCTTTCGGCGCAGGACTATACCATCGCGCCCGACCGCGCGGCGACGGAGACCATCCTGCTCGACCATATCAAGGTCCTGGCAAGCGACGAATACGGCGGCCGCCTGCCGGGCACCGAAGGCGGTCAGAAAACGCAGGCCTACATGATCGAGAAGCTGGAAAGCTATGGCTACCAGCCGGGCTACAAGGGCGAATGGCGCCAGAAGGTCATGCTGGAAGGGCAGGTGCCTGGCGCGCTGGTCCTGACGATCGGCGATACCGAGATTGCGGGCGACGATGCCTTTGCCCTCTCGCTGTCCGACAGCCCGCTGATGGCTTCGGGCGCAGAGCTCGTCGCGCTCGGCAGTCCGGAAGACATTGCGGCGACGCAGGGCAAGGTCGCCGTCATTACCAACCCGATGGCGGCGCAGTCCCTGCTCGGCCCGGCGATGGAAGGCGGCGCGCTGGGCGCGCTCGTTCTCGTCGAGCAGGAGCCGATCTGGAACCAGTTCCGTGCCTTCGCCTCGCGTCCGCAGTGGAACCTCGCCGGCGACGACATGGAAGAGGAAGACGAGCAGCCGCTGGTCGCCCTCGTCGGGCCGACCACCAGCGCCGCCATCCTCGCCGCTCTCGGCACCGACAGCGCCGCTCTCGGCGAACGGTCGGGTGAAGTCATCGGCACCTCCACCTTTGCCAGCGATGCGGAGAGCCTGACCGCCGAGAGCGCCAACGTGGTCGGCATGCTGCCCGGCACGAAGCCCGGCAGCGGCGCGATCATCATGATGGGCCACTGGGACCACCTGGGTTCGGACTGCGCGCCGGAAACCGAGGAAGATCGCATCTGCAACGGCGCGGCAGACAACGCCAGCGGCATCGCGGCCATCCTGGAAACCTCGCGCCGCCTTGCCACGGGCCCGCGGCTCGAACGCGACATCTACATCATGGGCACCACGGCAGAGGAAATGGGCCTGCTCGGTGCGCGCTATTTCGCCGACAACCCGCCGATCCCGCTGGAAGACTTCCAGGCCGCGCTCAACATCGACATGATCTCGATCGCGCCCGCCGGTACGCCGCTGACCGTCATCGGCTGGGGCGACACGCCGATGGACGCGCCGATCAAGCTGGCCGCAGCCGCGCTCAACCGCACGATCGACGTGGGCGAGGAATCGGCCAAGTACGTTCGCCGGCAGGACGGCTGGGCGCTGATGAACAAGGGCGTGCCCGCCGTGCTCGTCTCCGGCGCCTTTGCCGATGACGACATACTCAACGAATTCATGGGTACGCGCTATCACAAGCCGAGCGACCAGGTGCACGACGAGCTGGTCCTTAGCGGGATGGCGGAAGACGTGCCGCTGTACGTCGTGCTGATGGCGATGCTCGCCAACCCGGACCGCTACGAGAAGCCGCAAGGCTGGGAATTCGACCGCGGCGAATAAGCGCGCGCGCGATTGACCAAGCGAAGGGCCGGGACATCCAGCGCGGGTGTCCCGGCCCTTTCCTATTGCGGGGCACAGGCGGCCGGCGGCCCCTAGCTAAACTGCGGACACGCGGTTACATGGGCCGCCACATTCCCCCCGGCAGGCGATTCTCCACGTGGCAAATCTCGACATCTCCCTCGGTCTCACTTTCGACGACGTGTTGCTCGTGCCGGCGGAAAGCGACATCCTGCCCTCGATGGCCAACACAGCCACGCAGCTGACGCGCGACATAGCGCTCAACATCCCGGTCGTCTCCAGCGCGATGGACACGGTGACGGAAGCCGACATGGCGATCGCTATGGCGCAGCTGGGCGGCATCGGCGTGCTTCACCGCAATTTCGAAGTGGAGGATCAGGCCGCGGCGGTGACCGCCGTGAAGCGCTTCGAAAGCGGCATGGTGGTGAACCCGATCACGATCCACCCAGACGCGACGCTGGGCGAGGCGCAGGCGATCATGCAGAAGAACCGCATCAGCGGCATTCCCGTGACCGATCGCAGCGGCAAGCTGGCGGGCATCCTGACCAACCGCGACGTGCGCTTTGCGGAAAATCCCATGCAGCCGGTCAAGGAACTGATGACGACCGACAACCTCGCCACCGTGCCGCTCGGCACCGGGCAGGAAGAGGCGCGCCGGCTGCTCCACCAGCGCCGGATCGAGAAGCTGCTGGTGGTCGACGACAACGGCCGCTGCGTCGGCCTGATCACGGTCAAGGATATCGAAAAGGCGGTCGCCTATCCCGAAGCGACGAAGGACGACCAGGGCCGGTTGCGAGTGGCCGCGGCGACCACCGTCGGCGACAAGGGGTTCGAACGGACCGAGGCGCTGATCGATGCGGGCGTGGACGTGGTGGTGATCGACACCGCCCACGGCCACAACAAGGACGTCGCCCGCTCGGTCGAACGGGTAAAGAAGCTGTCGAACAACGTGCAGGTCATCGCCGGCAACGTCGCCACGGCGGAAGCGACGCGCGCGCTGGTGGGCGCGGGCGCGGATGCGGTGAAGGTCGGCATCGGGCCGGGCTCCATCTGTACCACCCGCGTGGTCGCCGGCGTCGGCGTGCCGCAGCTGACCGCGATCATGGACTGCGCGGAAGCCGCCGCGAAGGACGGCGTGCCGGTGATCGGCGACGGTGGCCTTCGAACCAGCGGCGATGCGGCCAAGGCGCTGGCCGCCGGGGCTTCCACCATCATGATCGGATCGATGCTGGCAGGTACCGAGGAAGCGCCGGGCGAAACCTTCATCTACCAGGGACGCAGCTACAAGGCCTATCGCGGCATGGGCAGCGTGGGCGCGATGGCGCGCGGCAGCGCCGACCGCTATTTCCAGGCCGACGTCAGCCAGCAGAAGCTCGTGCCGGAAGGGATCGAGGGACAGGTGCCGTTCAAGGGCCCGGCGGCCGCGGTGGTCCACCAGCTCGTGGGCGGGATCAAGGCGGCCATGGGCTATACCGGCAGCAGCACCATCGAAGCGCTGAAGAACGCGAAGTTCGTGCGCATCACCAACGCCGGCCTGACCGAAAGCCACGTCCACGATGTGAGCATCACCCGCGAAGCCCCGAACTACCCGACGCGATGACCCCGTCGGCCCGCGTCCAGGCGGCGATCGAGATTGTCGATGAAGTGATCGCCGCGGCGAAGGCCGGCGGCGCGCCCGCCGACCGTTTGATCGCCAATTACTTCAAGGCGCGGCGTTATGCCGGGTCGAAGGACCGGCGCGCGGTGCGCGAACTGGTCTATGGGGCCATCCGCGCGTGCGGGCCGGTGCCGGGCAGCGGGCGCGCGGCGATGCTGCGGCTGGCAGAGATCGATCCCGCAATCGCACCCCTGTTCGACGGCGAGGGCCACGGGCCGGCGCAGGTCAGGGAGGGCGAGCCGGTGGCGGATGGCGGCATCGCCCCCGACTGGCTCGTCGCGCGCCTGCTGGCATCGGACATAGATCACACGGAAGCCGCAGCGCTGCTGGACCGCGCGCCGCTCGATCTGCGCGTCAACACGCTGAAGGCAGAACGCGCGGGCCTCGACCTGCCGGAGCCGGGCGAGCCGCTCGCCGCGCCGCACGGGCTGCGCTTCGACGCGGGGACGCAGGTCGAACAATGGCCGGCTTATCGCGACGGGGCGATCGAGGTGCAGGACGGGGGCAGCCAGATCGTGTGCCTCGCTTCCGGCGCAGAGCCGGGGGAGACGGTGATCGACCTGTGCGCGGGCGCGGGCGGCAAGACGCTGGCGCTCGCCGCGCAGATGGAAAACCGCGGCGTGCTCGTCGCGAGCGACACGGACCGCACGCGGCTTTCCCGCCTCGGCCCCCGTGCCGCGCGGGCAGGCGTGACCATCGCCAGCACCGTCCTGCTCGATCCGGGCAAGGAACTTGCCGCGCTGGCCGAATACGCCGGCAAGGCGGACCGCGTGCTGATCGACGCGCCGTGTTCGGGCACCGGAACGTGGCGGCGCAATCCCGAAGCGCGCTGGCGCCTCACGGAAAAGCGCCTCGACCAGCTTGTGCAGGTCCAGTCGCAACTGATGGAAATCGCCAAGGAACTCGTCGCCCCGAACGGCACGATCACCTTCGTCACCTGCTCGCTGCTGGACGAGGAAGGGGCGGGGCAGGTCGAGCGTTTCCTCAGCGCCGATCCCGGCTGGCGGGCGGAGCCGCTGGCGCTACCCGCAGGGCGCGAGCGCGGGGAGGGCACGCGCCTGACCCCGCACCATGACGGGACGGACGGATTTTTCGTCGCGCGGCTGGCGCAAACCCGTTAAGCTCGCCCTCATGGCAGACGCGCTACCAGCCGACCCGATGGCCGAAGACAGTCCTGCCACAGGTTCGCTCAAGGAGTTTGTAATGCGCTACACCCCCGCCGCCCTCGCACTTGCCGCTCTCGTGGCGATCCAGTCGAGCGTGGGGATGGCGGCGCAGGAACCTGCCGATCCGCGCGCGGCCGCGCTCGTGACGCAAGGGGAAGCATCGCTGGCAGCCGGCGAAACGCAGAGCGCGATCGATGCGTTCGAAGCGGCGCTGGTGATCGATCCCGCCTACAGCGACGCTTACGTGCACCTGGCCGACGTGGCCCGGGCCGAAGGGCTGCAGGGCAAGGCGATCCATTATTACCGCATGGTGCTCGAACGCGAGCCGCGCAATTTCGCCGCCATGGCGGGCGAGGGCGCGGCGCTGGCGGAAAAGGGCGCGACCGAACGTGCGCGCCGGACGCTCGCCCAGCTGGAATCGCTCTGCGGTGCGGATTGCGCGGAAACGCGCGAGCTCGCCGCCCTGATCGAGGCCGCCCCTGCCGAACCGGTGCTGGCAGCCGAGGACGTGATGCCGGACATGACCGTCCAGCAGAATTGAGGCCTGTAGAAATTAGGTCGGCAGAACTGACCGGCGCTCAAATACGGTCGCGGAATTCCGCCACGACTGCGCGATAGATCTCTTCCTTGAACGGCACGATAAGCTTCGGCAGGTCGTCGGGATCGACCCATTTCCACTCGCAAAATTCGGGGTGCTCGTGCGCTTCGAGGTCGATGTCCGCGTCCTCGCCGGTGAAGCGGGCGAGGTACCAGACCTGCCGCTGGCCGATGAACTGGCCTTTCCAGAGCTTGCCTTTGAGCTCGTCCGGCAGGTCGTAGAACAATTCCCCCGGCAGGCGGCCGACGATCTCGACCTTGTCGGCGGTCAGGCCTGTTTCCTCGCCCAGTTCGCGCAGCATCGCCGCTTCCAGGTCCTCGCCATCGTCGACACCGCCCTGCGGCATTTGCCAGCGGTCGCCTTCGCGGTTGTCGATGCGCTGGCCGACGAAGGCCTTGCCGTGCGCGTTGACCAGCATCACGCCGACGCAGGGGCGGTAAAGCGCCCGGTCGCGGCCGAGATCGGCGTCGCTCATGCGGCGCGTCCCAGCATCAGCTTGACCGCGGCGAGGAAGGCATCGACATCCGCCTGCCCGCTCGGCAGCGCTTTTCGGAGCGTGGTGAAGCCGTGGATGATCCCGGGAAATTCGAGATAGGCGACTTCCGTCCCCTGCTGGATCAGGTGCGCGGCATAGTTGCGCCCGGAATCGCGCAAGGGGTCGAGCCCCGCCGTGCAGACCACGGTCGGCGGCGTGTCGGTGCAGGTGCCCAGCATCGGCGTAACGCGCGGGTCCGCCCCGTCGCCTGCGTACTGCTCCGTAAACCAGGCCATCGCGGCCTTTGTCAGCAGGAAGCCCTCGCCGAACAGCGATGTGCTTTCATGCTGGGAGACATCGTCCGCCACCGGATAGATGGGGGCCTGCACGATCACGGGCACGGCCGCCGGATCGGCGCACAGCTGGTTGGTGGTGACGATGGTGAGGTTGCCGCCCGCACTGTCACCCGTCAGGACAAGGCCCGTGACCTCGCGGCTCAGCGCTTCGGGCGATGTCGCCACCCAGCGTGCCGCGGCCTCGCAATCGTCCGGTGCGGCGGGGAAGGGGTGCTCTGGCGCCAGGCGATAATCGACCGAGACCAGCGGCAGATCCAGCGCCGCCGCGATATGCGCGCACAGCGAATCGTAGACGTCGAGGTCGCCGATCACGAACCCGCCGCCGTGGAAGAAGACCACCGCCGGGCCTGCCTCGCGCGTATCCTTCGCATCGTAGAACCGCAGCGGGATGTCGCCCGCGGGGCCGGGGCAGGTGAGGTCCTTCTTCACCGCAAGGTCCGGCGCGGGCGCCTCCGCCATCTGCGCCATCACGCGCATCTGCTGGCGCCCCTCTACCGCGCCGACTTCCTCCACGCCCTTGCCGCCCATGGCTTCCAGCATGGCAAGGAAAGCGCGCACGTCTTCGCGCACGGGATGTTCGGTATCGGCCAAGGTCTCTCTCCACTGCAAGTGTCGCCCGGCGTCTTAGGCCGCGCGCTGCGAAGCCGCAATTCCCGCGCAAACGGAAAAACTTGATTGCCGCGGCCCGCGGGCGCACCTAGGTCGCGAGCCAACGACAAGCCGACAAGCAAACGCAGGACGAATTATGGCTAGCCAGGTGGCGGATGCTCCCGCCGAGAACACTTCCCCCGAAGCGGTCGTGGTCCGTTTCGCCGGGGACAGCGGCGACGGGATGCAGCTGACGGGCGGGCAGTTCACGCTCTCCACCGCGCTGGCGGGCAACGACCTTGCCACTTTCCCCGATTTCCCTGCCGAAATCCGCGCGCCGCAGGGCACGTTGTTCGGCGTGTCGGCATTCCAGATCAACTTCGGAAGTCGCGAGATCAACACCGCGGGCGATGCGCCGGACGTGTTGGTGGCGATGAACCCGGCGGCGCTGAAAGTGAACATCGCGGCGCTGAAGCCCGGCGGCCTGATTATCGCCGATACGGGCGCCTTCACGAAGCGCAACCTCGACAAGGCGAAATACGACACCAACCCGCTGGAAGACGGCAGCCTGGCGAAATACGACGTGTTGGCCTTCGACATCAGCGAGAAGACGATCGAGGCGGTGAAGCCGTTCAGCCTCGGCAACAAGGATGCGCTGCGGTCCAAGAACATGTGGACGCTGGGGCTGGCGCTATGGATGTTCGACCGTCCGCGCGATCCGATCCATGACTGGCTGAAGGCCAAGTTCAAGTCCAAGCCCGATATTGCGGACGCGAATATCGCGGCGCTGGATGCGGGCCATGCCTATGGCGAAACGGCCGAGCTGGCGGGGCCTCTGGCGCAGGTGCATCTGGACCCGGTACCGAGCGAAGCGGGCCTGTACCGCACGATTACCGGGGCGGAGAGCGTCAGCCTCGGCCTCGTCGCGGGTGCGCAGCTGGCGGAATTGCCGATGTTCTTCGGCGGCTATCCGATCACGCCCGCAAGCGCGATCCTGCACCACCTTGCGCGGCTGAAGGAATACGGCGTCACGACCTTCCAGGCGGAAGACGAGATCGCCGCGATCTGCGCGGCCATCGGCGCGAGCTATGCCGGCCAGCTGGGCGTCACCAGCTCTTCCGGCCCGGGCATCGCGCTGAAGACGGAGGCGATGGGCCTTGCCATCATGACCGAGCTGCCGCTGGTCATCGTCAACAGCCAGCGCGGCGGCCCTTCCACCGGCCTGCCGACCAAGACCGAGCAGAGCGATCTCTACCAGGCCGTCTATGGCCGCAACGGCGATGCGCCGATGCCGGTGATCGCCGCGCGCAGCCCCGGCGATGCGTTCGAATGCGCCATCGAGGCGTGCCGCATCGCGGTGGAATACATGACCCCGGTGATGCTGCTGACCGACGGCTATATCGCCAATGCGGCGGAGCCGTGGAAAGTGCCGGACCCGGCCAGCTACACGCCGTTCCCGGCGAAGTTCCTCGAAGAAAAGAACGCCGAGGAATTGCTGCCATACAAGCGCGATGCGAAGGGCGCGCGGCCGTGGATCAAGCCCGGCACGCCCGGCCTGATGCACCGCATCGGCGGGATCGAGAAGGCGGTCGACACCGGCCATATCGACTATGCGCCCGACAACCACCAGGCAATGACCGACGCGCGCCGCGACAAGGTGCTGGGCGTTGCCGTGCCGGACCAGGAGGTCGATCTGGGTGAAGCGGGCAGCAAGCTGGCGGTGGTCGGCTGGGGCAGCACTTACGGCCCGATCCACCAGGCGGTGGTGCGCTCGCGCCGCAAGGGCCTCGACGTCAGCCAGATCCACGTCCGCCACATCTGGCCGCTGCCTGCCAACCTCGGCGAGCTCTTGCACGGGTTTGACCACGTTCTGGTGCCGGAAATGAACACCGGCCAGTTCAAGACCGTGCTGCGCGACCAGTTCCTGGTCGACGCGCAGCCGCTCACCAAGACCAGCGGCCAGCCGTTCCAGATCGCCGAACTGGAAGAAGCGATAGCGAAGTATTTCGACGGCGTGGACGGCAACGGGGGTGGGCAGGTCCCGGCCAACGACCAGCAGCTTCCGAGCACGGAGGCCGATTGATGGGTGTCGAGAGCCTCGATGGTATGTCATCGGAGCAGTTGATGCTGCGCGATCTTTTGTACGAAATTCCTGAGCTATTGAGCGAGGCGGATCGGAACGAAAATGAATATCGACGTGGGGTCAACGAAGCTTTGCGCCTACTGGAAAGAAAGCTCAAAGCGTTTGGAATCGACCAAACGAGATTTGCGCGCCCGATGCCCGACATCGAGCGCTGGTACTTCAGGGGTCTAAAATGAACGCACCCGCTAAGATCGAAACCACCCTCAAGGACTGGGAAACCGACCAGGAGGTGCGCTGGTGCCCCGGGTGCGGTGACTATGCCATCCTGAAGGCGGTGCAGCGCACGCTGCCGCAGCTGGGCGCGGATCCGGCGAACACCTGCTTCATAAGCGGCATCGGCTGTTCCAGCCGCTTTCCATATTACATGGAATCCTACGGCTTCCACACGATCCACGGCCGCGCGCCGGCGGTGGCGACGGGGGTGAAGCTCGCCAATCCGGACCTCGACATCTGGCTGGTGACGGGCGACGGCGACGGGCTGTCCATCGGCGGCAACCACCTGATGCACGTGCTGCGGCGCAACGTGAACATGCAGATCATGCTGTTCAACAACGAGATTTACGGCCTCACCAAGGGCCAGGCATCGCCCACCAGCCGGGAAGGGACCAAGTCGCCTTCCACCCCCATCGGCAGCTACGACCATCCCGCACGCCCCGCCGCTTTCGCGCTGGGTGCGGGTGCGCGCTTCGTCGGGCGCGGCTTCGACGTGTCGAAGAACCTGCCCGACGTGCTGAAGGCAGCCCACGCTCACCAGGGTGCGGCGTTCATCGAGATTTTCCAGAACTGCATCGTCTACAACAAGGACGTGTTCGACGATTTCGCCGCCCCCAAGGGCGCGGAAGATCGCCAGCTGTGGCTGGAAAACGGCGAGCCGATGCTGTTTGCGAAAGGCACCAAGGGACTGACGCTGGACCGCGATGCGCTGCAGCTGAAAGTCGTCGACGTGACCGATGGCGACTGGGAAGCCGCCGCCGTGATCCGCCATGATGTTACCAATCGCAGTGTGGCGCATATGCTGGTGGAAATGCCCTTCGGCCCGTTCCCGATGGCGCTGGGCGTGCTGTACGACGATCCGCGCCCGACGTTCGAGGCGGCGGTGATCGAGGAGCGCAAGAAGGCGAGCGAGGGCAAGACCGCGAACCTCGCGAAGCTGCTCGCCAGCGGGCAGACCTGGACGGTGGACGGGACCGCGCAGGACCCCGTCTGAGCGTATTCGCCGTCAGCGCTTGAGCGGCGCGCCCTGTTCGCGGATGAAGTTCTCGCCCTCGGGCTGCTCTATCTTGTCATCGCGTTGCAGCGCGCTGGCGATCAGGCCCATCAGCAGCGCCCATGCCGCGCCCACGCTCCATCCCGCCAGCACGTCGCTGGGGAAATGGACGCCGAGGTAGACGCGGCTGAAGCCGATCGTCAGCACCAGCAGCCCCGCGATGCCGATCACGAAGGCGCGTAGCCGGCTCTCCGCCAGGCCTCGCGCCAGCAGCACCGCGATGGTGAGATAGACGATGGCGCTGTTCATCGAATGGCCGCTGGGGAAGCTGAGCGAGGTCACGTCGACCAGGTGCGGCACGATCTCCGGACGCTCCCGCGCGAACAGGCTTTTCAGCAGCTTGCCGACGATCGACCCGCCGCCGGTCGCCACGGCGGTCAGGAGCGCCTGCCGGTAACGGCCGAGCAGCAGTAGGAACGCCACCGCCAGCACCGACACCAGCGTGAGCACGGTCACGCCGCCCAGCGCGGTGATATCGACCATCGCGGTGTGCAGCCATTCCGGCCCGATGGGCGTGGCCAGGTCGCCCGGCACGCGCAGCCCGGTCAGGATCGCGCGGTCGAACGCCTCCGTATCGCCTTCCGCCATCTCGCTCGCCAGCTTCCAGAAGGCGAAGCCGAGCGCCGCTCCGCCGAGAAACAGGGCGAGCAGTCGCTGCTCGCGGCGCAGGAACGTGAGGATGCGGGGAAGGTGCATGATGCCGCAATGCACGATGGCGGGCGAAGTTTCGCGCTTTGCCGAATGGCGCGCGCTGGCTAGGCTGACCGCATGGACAATCTCACCCATTCGCTGGTCGGCGCATTGCTGGGACAGGCGGGGCTGAAGCGCAAGACCGGCCTAGCGATGCCCGCGCTAATCATCGGCGCGAACCTGCCCGATGTGGACGCGGCGTGTTTCTTCTGGCTGGACGGGGTCGAGCACCTGGGCTTCCGGCGCGGCATCACCCACGGCCCGCCCGCGCTGGTGCTGCTGCCGCTGGTGCTGGCAGGATTGCTCTATGGCTACGACCGATGGCAGGCGGGCAGGGGCAAAAGGCCGGAGGGGCGATTGCCCGTGCGCTTCGGCTGGCTTTACGCTCTCGCCTTCCTCGGCTGCCTGACCCACCCGGCGCTCGACTGGCTCAACGTCTACGGCATCCGTCTGCTGGAGCCGTTCTCCAGCCAGTGGTTCTACGGCGACACGCTGTTCATCATCGACGTGTGGCTGTGGGCGCTGATGGGTTTTGCCACGTGGTTCTCGCTGCGGCGGGAGAAGCGGGGCGATGAGTGGAAGCGGCCCGCGCGCGTGGCGATTGCGGTGGCGCTGGCTTATGTTGGGATTCAAGGATTTATCACGCAGATGTCGAAAATGGTTGCGTGGGATGGACCTGGCAGGACGATGATTTCGAATCCGGTTCCTCTGTATTCGTGGCAAAGACAGATTGTCACGACTGGGCAAAATTGGCCAGAGGACTGGGATGAATGGAAGAATGTTCCGTTCCTTGTAGAAGAAGATCGCCCGTTAATAGATCCATCGAAGCGCTGCATCTGGCGAGATTTCAGTGATCTGAGAAAGCAAAACAGCCAACTCGATGCATATCTTTTCTGGTCGCGGGCACCTTTCCTAGAACGCGCACCCGACGGCTCCGTCCTCCTGCGCGATGCGCGCTTCTACGATCCGCGCGCGCGGGATCGCTTCACGGTCGCCTTGCCGGATGTGAAGTGTGAGCCGATCCCTCCGGAACCGCGCCAGCCTTAGATCGCTTCCCTCTCAACCCGCTCGTCCTGAGCCTGTCGAAGGACTGCCCTGCTTCCGGCGCGGCGCGGGAAGTGAAGAGTGGCCCTTCAACAGGCTCAGGGCGAACGGGGGAGGGATTTATCTCGCAAGTCCAAATCGTCTGGCTGCGGCGCGACTTGCGCCTGATGGACCAGCCTGCGTTGCATGCCGCGGCAGGGGCCGGGCCGGTCATCCCCGTCTACATCCTCGACGACGAGCGTGCCGGGGATCGAGCCCTGGGCGGGGCGCATCGCTGGTGGCTGCACCAGTCGCTGGAGGACCTCGCGAAAACCTATGGCCGCCGCAATGCGAAGATCGTGCTGCGCCGGGGCGACAGCGTCTCCGTGCTTCAAGGCATCGCGCAGGAAACGGGCGCCGCGGCGATCCACGCCACCCGCCATTACGAGCCGTGGCACCGCGAAGCCGAGGAAGACCTGCACGACGCGCTGAAAGACAGCGAGTGCGAGCTGGTCCTGCACGACGGGAATTACCTGCTGCCGCCCGGCACCGCGACCACCGGCAGCGGCGACCCCTACAAGATCTACACCCCCTTCATGAAGGCGGTGAAGGACCTGCTGCCGCCGCGCGACGAATTGCCCGCGCCGGAAACGATCTCGCAGCCATCGAGCCTGCCCGAAAGCGACGACCTTGCCGATTGGGACCTGCTCCCGACGAAGCCGGACTGGGCCGGGGGCCTGCGCGATTTCTGGACGGTGGGCGAGGATGCCGCGCACGAGCGGCTCGACTGGTGGGCGGACGAGGTCGGCAAGTACGACGATGGCCGCAATCTGCCGTCGAAGGACGAGACATCGAAGATGTCGCCGCACCTGCATTGGGGCGAAATCTCTCCCGTGACCATCTGGCACCGTCTGAAGGACAAGCGCTCCGACGGGTGGCAGACTTACGAAAAGGAGCTGATCTGGCGCGATTATGCGCAGAATGTGATCTACCAGTTCCCGAAATATCCCGAGGAAAGTTATCGCGATTACGACGAGCAGGTGCTGTGGCGGAATCCCAATCGCGGGCACCTGATCGAAGAGGACCTGGAAGCGTGGCAGCGGGGGCAAACCGGCTATCCCATCGTCGATGCGGGCATGCGGCAGCTGTGGCAGACCGGCTGGATGCACAACCGCGTCCGCATGATCGCGGCCAGTTTCCTTATCAAGCACCTGCTGATCGACTGGCGCCATGGCGAACGCTGGTTCTGGGACACGCTGGTCGATGGAGACTATGCAAGCAACGGCACCAACTGGCAGTGGGTCAGCGGCACCGGCGTGGACAGCAACATGTTCCCGCGCATCATGGCACCGCTGAGCCAGAGCGAGAAGTTCGATGCGGCGGGCTATATTCGCGAATATGTGCCCGAACTCGCCGAGCTGGACGAAGCGCAGATCCACGATCCCGACGATGAGCACCGGCCGGAGGATTATCCCGCCAAGCTGATCGGCCACAAGGAAGCGCGCGAGCGGGCCCTGCAGGCCTATCGCGACAGCAAGGGCTGACGCGGCGGGAAGCCGAAACGAAAAGGGCGGCCCGCGAGGACCGCCCTTTCATGTATCTGCCGCCGGCTCAGTTGCCGAAGGTGCGCTGCCACCAGCCGCCGCGCCGGGGCGCGTCGTCATTGTCCGGCTTGGCATCGTCTGACTTGGCTTCGCCGGACTTGGCTTCGTCGGCCTTGTTGGACGCATCGCCCGAAGGAACCGTGTCCTCGCCCGAGAGGACTTTGGCGAGGGCGGGCTTGTCGTCCGCCTCCGCATCGGCCTTCTTCGCACGCGAGCGCTTGGGCTTGGCATCCGCTTCCGGCGCGTCGTCGGTGATGGCGGCTTTCTTCGCCCGCGGCTTGCGCTTCGGCTTCTCGGCCTCGCCTTCCGGAGCGTCGGCATCTTCGGCTTTCTTCGCACGCGAGGCGCGCCTGGGCTTCGGAGCCGCTTCGGCAGCCTCGGCAGCGTCGTCCGTATCGGCCTTCTTGGCCCGCGACTTGCGCTTGGGCTTCGGCGCGTCCTCCGCGCTTTCGTCCGTTGCGGGGGCATCGCCGTCCGTGCCGGCCTTCTTCGCGCGGCTGCGGCGCTTCTTCGGCTTCTCGTCCTTGTCGGCAGCTTCTTCCGGATCGACCGGCGTGTCGTTCGGGCCGGAAGCGACCGGGATGTCCGCGACCATCTGTTCCGACACGGCATCGAGATTGGCAGCGTCCTGTGCCGTCACCTCGGTGTCGTCGCCGCGGTTCTCGCCCGCGCCGCGACCACCGCGACCGCGCCGGCCACGGCCGCCACGGCGACGCCGCTTCTTGGGCTTGCCTTCGCCGTTGTCGTCGTCGCTGTCGCCTTCGTCGGAACGGGCGCCATCGCTGTCTTCGTCGGCATCGTTGCGATCGCTGCGATCGTCGCCATCGGAGCCGCGCTTCTTGTTGCGGCCGCGACCGCCGCGGCGGCGGCGCTTGCGGTTGCCCTGGCGCTCGTCGCTGTCGTCCTCGTCCTCGTCGTCGTAGCTGTCCTCGGCGACTTCGTCCTCGTCGTCGTCATCGTCGATGATGGCTTCGAACTTGGGGCGATTGGCGGGCTTGGGACCGTGGCTGGAGACGCTCATCTTCGCGCCTTCGTCCTCGCCTTCCGGGACGACTTCAACGCTGACGCCGTAGCGCTGTTCGATCTCGACCAGGTCGGCGCGCTTTTCGTTGAGCAGGTAGACCGCCGCTTCGGTGCTGGCGGCCAGCTTGATCGTGGTGCCCTTGCCCTTGGCCGCTTCGTCCTCGATCAGGCGCAGGGCGGAAAGGCCGGCGCTGGATGCGGTGCGGACAAGGCCGGTGCCGTCGCAATGCGGACATTCGCGGGTCGTCGCCTCCAGAACGCCGGTCCGCAGGCGCTGGCGGCTCATTTCCATCAGGCCGAAACTGGAGATGCGGCCCACCTGGATGCGGGCGCGGTCGTTCTTCAGTGCGTCCTTCATGCAGCGTTCGACCTTACGGACGTTGGAGTTGTACTCCATGTCGATGAAGTCGATCACGACCAGCCCGGCCATGTCGCGCAGGCGCAGCTGGCGGGCGATTTCCTTGGCCGCTTCGAGGTTGGTCGCCGTCGCGGTCGCCTCGATCCCGTGTTCCTTGGTAGACCGGCCGGAGTTGATGTCGATCGACACCAGCGCCTCGGTCGGGTTGATGACGAGATAGCCGCCCGACTTCAGCTGCACTACGGGATCGTACATGGCCTTCAGCTGGTCTTCCGCGCCATAGCGCTGGAACAGCGGCACGGGGTCCGCATACTGCTTCACGCGCCGGGCATGGCTCGGCATCAGCAGCTTCATGAAGGCCTTGGCGGACTTGTAGCCCTCGTCGCCTTCGACCAGCACTTCCTCGATCTCGCGATTGTAGATATCGCGGATCGCGCGCTTGATGAGGTCGCTGTCCGAATGGATCTGCGCCGGCGCGCTGGATGCCATGGTGCGTTCGCGGATCTCGTCCCACAGGCGGGCGAGATAGTCGAAGTCGCGCTTGATCTCGGTCTTGGTGCGGCTGAGGCCGGCGGTGCGCACGATCAGGCCCATCGACTTCGGCAGGCTGAGATCGCCGACGATCTGCTTCAACCGCTTACGGTCGCTGGCGGAGCTGATCTTGCGGCTGATGCCGCCGCCGTGGCTGCTGTTCGGCATCAGCACGGTGTAGCGCCCGGCGAGGCTGAGATAGGTGGTGAGCGCCGCGCCCTTGTTGCCGCGCTCTTCCTTCACGACCTGGACCAGCAACACCTGGCGACGCTGGATGACGTCCTGGATCTTGTAGCGGCGGCGCAGGTTCAGGCGCTTGGCGCGAACTTCGTCCGCCTTCTTGGCCTTGCCGCCCTGCTTGCCGGATCCCTTGCCCTGGCGGCGCCCGCGACCGCGGCGGCCGCGACTGCGCGACTTGTCGTCGCTGTCGTCGCCGTCTTCGCTGTCGTCCTCATCGTCGCCATCGTCGTCGTCGGAAGCGCCATCGACATGGCCTTCCTCGATCGTGGCGACGTCGTCCTTTTCCGACGTGTCGATTTCTTCGAGCTCTTCCCCGGCAAGATCGTCGGCGAGGGCTTCGCTGCTCTCGTCGTCTTCCGGCTCGTCGACGATGTCGTCGTCGCTATCGCGCAGAGCTGCTTCCTCGGCCGCGGCCTCGGCCTCTTCGGCCAGCAGGCGATCGCGATCGTCCTTGGGGATCTGGTAGTAATCGGGGTGGATTTCGCTGAAGGCGAGGAATCCGTGCCGGTTGCCGCCGAAATCGACGAATGCCGCCTGCAGGCTGGGTTCGACCCTCGTTACCTTGGCAAGATAGATGTTGCCCTTGATCTGCTTGTGTTCGGCAGATTCGAAATCGAATTCCTCAATCCGGTTGCCTTGCTGAACCGCCACCCGGGTTTCTTCCGGGTGGCGCGCATCGATTAGCATGCGCGTTGCCATTGTATATTCTCCGTGCGCGCAGGCGCGGTGCGACCCAGGCCGCCCGTTCGCGCATTATCTGGTGGGTAGGTGTCCGCCGGTGGCGAAGCGCCGCCGGCTGGAATTGCGTTGTCATGAAAAACGTGTCTGCACCCGCGCCAAGCGGCCCGCCATGGGCATGCTCCGCCGCGCCAGCCCATGCCGCGGCCCGCGAGCGGGGCACCTGCATGGAAAGCGGAAGCGGAATTGGCATCGAGGCATCAACCTGTGTCTGCCGGGATAATGCGGGCGAATGCCGCACGTCCGGTCGGTCCCCGGATCGGGGCCCCGGAAACCGGTTGCTTTGGCAGCCGCGCCAGCCCGGTGGGCGGCGCTCGGCGCGAAGGACAACGGATGTCTCGGGGCGGAACGCCCGGGTTGCCGCAGCGCTAGCACCGCGCCGGATTCCAAGCAACCATATTGCGCGGAATGGCAGTTTTCCCACACACTTGCCGTCCTTTTCGCTTGTCGGCGCGGCACGCGGGCGAATAGGCATGCGCCCATGTCCGACCGGCTCCAGATCGGCCTCTTGTTCCTTGCCCCGGTGGCCCTGCTGGCGGGGCTGTACGCATTGGGCCTGTCGATCCCCGTCCCCTCGCTGGGACGCGGCTACGTCGTGAAACTGCAGCTGCCGGGTGCGGGTGAGTTGCGCGACCTGCCCGAAATCCTCGGCCCGGAAGACAATTCGCGCCCGCTGGTGGTGATCGATGCGGGACACGGTGGCCCTGACGGCGGTGCCAGCGCGTCGGGTTATGTCGAAAAGGACATCGTCCTCGGCCTCGCGCTCGCCCTGCGCGACCGCTTGCTGGAGGATGGCGGCGTACGCGTGGCGCTGACCCGGACGGACGACAGCTTCGTTGTCCTGCAGGAACGCGTGGCGGTGGCGCAGAAGCTGGGCGCCGACGTGTTCGTGTCTATCCACGCGGATTCCGCCGCCAACGTCGATGCCACCGGGGCGACCATCTATACGCTGGACGACGAGGCGAGCGATGCCGTCGCCGCGCGCTTCGCCGAGCGCGAGAACGCGGCCGACACCCTCAACGGCGTGCAGCTGGGCACCCGCGGCGAAGCGGTCGATTCCATCCTCGTCGACTTGTCGCAGCGGAGAGTGAAGGGCGACAGCCTGCGCCTTGCCCGCCTTGTCCTGCGCGAAGGGGAGGGGCGCATCCGCTTCCATTCCGCGCCGCTTCGCGCGGCGGACCTCGCGGTCCTCAAGTCGCTCGAAATGCCGTCCATCCTGTTCGAAAGCGGGTACATAACCAATGCCGCCGATGCCGAGCGCCTGGCGAGCGCGGCCAACCGCCGCGCCACCAGCGATGCCATCGCCCGGGCGCTGCGCATCTACCTCGCCACAGAGCAGGTGGAAGGCAGCTGAACCGGAGGGGGCAAGCGATTTCGCTGTGGCGCGGTTCATAAACCGCGTGCTAAGGCCCCGCGCACGATGGCCGATACGCAGACGACCGAGAGTTTCACCTATCGCATTCGCCGTGACGCGGGCTCCCTGTGGGCCCGCATGCGTGAGCTTTGGCGCGGCAACAAGTGGGTCCGCAGGCTCGGCATCCTCGTGGGGGCGGGTTTGCTGCTGCTCGGTGCGTTCTGGATCTGGCTCGCGCACGACCTGCCGGATGCGGAAAGCCTTGCCGAATACGAAACGTCGCTGCCCACCATGGTGCGCGGCGTCGATGGCGAAATCGTCGGCACCTATGCCCGCGAACGGCGCGTGCAGCTGGAATTTGTCGATTTCCCGCGCCCGCTGATCAACAGCTTCCTAGCCGTCGAGGATGAGACCTTCTGGACCCACGGCGGCGTCGACCTGACCGGTACGATCAACGCCGCGCTCGATTATGCGACGAAAATGGGCAGCGGCACGCGCGCGGTGGGCGGATCGACCATCACCCAGCAGGTCGCGAAGAACATCCTGCTGGGTGACGAATATTCGATTACCCGCAAGCTGAAGGAAATGATCCTCGCCCGTCGGATCGAAAGCGTCCTGACGAAGCCGGAAATCCTCACGCTGTATCTCAACGAAATACCGCTTGGCCGCCGCAGCTTCGGCGTACAGGCCGCCGCGCGTGCCTATTTCGACAAGGACGTGGCGGAGCTCGACCTCCATGAAATGGCGTTCCTCGCGATCCTGCCCAAGGCCCCCGAACGCTATGGCCGCGCGGCGAACGAGCAGCAGGCGATCGCCCGGCGCAATTTCGTGCTCGATGCGATGGTCGACAACGAATACGCCACGCCGGAAGCCGCAGCAGTGGCCAAGCGCAAGCCGCTCGGCCTGGTGCGCAGCGCGAAATCGCAATACGCCACGGCGGACGCGGGCTATTTCATGGAAGAAGTGCGCCGCCAGCTGATCGAGCAATTCGGCGAAACCAGCGAGGCCGGCCCGAACAGCGTTTATGGCGGCGGGCTGTGGGTGCGCACCTCGCTCGACACCGAATTGCAGACGGCGGCGCGGGATTCCCTGCGCGCGGGCATGATGCGCTATCACAGCGGCAAGGGCTGGCGCGGTCCCATCGCGACGGTCGATGTCGCCGCGGGCAATTTGACTGGGCAACTGGCGAGCTCCAACCTCGGCATCAATTACAAGGACTGGCGCGTCGGCGTGGTGACCGAGCGTAACGGCAGCAACGCCACGGTCGGTTTCTCCAATGGCGACACCGCGCCGCTGTCCAACCTGCCCAATGCGCTGAAGGCCGGCGATGTCATCGCCGGCTCGCCCAGCGGCAACGGCTGGCGGACCGAGACGATACCGGAAGTGTCGGGCGGCTTTGCAGCGATCCAGCCATCGACGGGCCGCGTCCTTGCCATGCAGGGCGGCTTCGACAGCCGGCTGGGCAGCTTCAACCGCGCCACGCAGGCGCAGCGCCAGCCGGGCTCCACCATCAAGCCGTTCGTTTACGCAACCGGCCTCGACCAGGGCATGACGCCGGCCAGCGAGGTGATGGACGGCACTTTCTGCGTCTACCAGGGCGCGGACCTCGGTCAGAAATGCTTCCGCAACTTCGGCAATGCGAGCGGCGCGGGCGAAAAGCCGATGCGCTGGGGGCTGGAACAGTCGCGCAACCTGATGACCATCCACATCGCCAACGATGCAGGGATGGAGAACGTCAACAAGACCTTCGAACGTGTCGGCATCGGCAGTTACGAGCCCTATCTCTCCTTCGCACTCGGCGCAGGGGACACGACCGTTGTGAAGATGGTCAATGCCTATGCCGCGCTCGCCAACCACGGGCGACAGTTCGCGCCGACCACGATCGACTACGTGCAGGACCGGTCCGGCAAGGTCATCTGGCGCGCGGACAAGCGCCGCTGCGACAGCTGCAACATGGCGCAATGGGATGGCAAGCCGATGCCGCGACTGGAAACGGGCGGCCGCCAGGTGATGGACGCGCGCACCGCCTTCCAGACGCAGCACATGCTGACCGGCGTGGTCCAGCGCGGCACCGCCACGACCCTGCGCGATCTCGACATCCCGCTGTTCGGCAAGACGGGCACGACCACCGGGCCCACCAACGTGTGGTTCGTGGGCGGCTCGCCCGATGTGGTCGCGGGCGTCTATCTCGGCTTCGACCAGCCGCGCAACATGGGCGGCTATGCCCAGGGCGGCAGCCTGGCCGCGCCGATCTTCAAGCAGTTCGTGCAGGAAAGCCGCGACCGCTGGAGCGGGCGACCCTTCGTGGCGCCCAAGGGCATCCGCATGGTCAAGATCGACCGCCGCACCGGCCGCCGCGTGTTCGAAGGCACGCCGAGCGACGATGCGCAGGCAGCGGTCATTTGGGAAGCGTTCAAGCCCGACACCGAACCGCGCCGACAGGCCCGCTCGGACGAGCTCGACGCGCTGCGCCAGACGCTGATTGCCGAATTGCGGTCCGCCAACACCACGCCGCGCCAGCGCATCCGGCAGGAACGCAGGCAGGAAGAGGAGCTGATGGACTTCGTCGAATCGCAGGGCGGCATCTACTAGCCACCGCTCACGACGTCGGCATCTCGCGCTGCACCCTTTGACGCTGCCGCCGCTATCGCCTAGCGCGCAGCCTTTCTTGATCGGAGACATCCCATGCGTGCCGAAGGGCAGGCCCATATCGACCGGATCGAAGCCGCGCTGGCGCTGGTACGCCAGTCGCTGGACTGGGAGCGTGCTCTGCGCCGCCTCGACGAGCTCTACGCACGCGTGCAGGACCCGACGCTGTGGGACGATCCCAAGCAGGCGCAGGCGATCACGCAGGAACAGAAGCGCCTCGAAAGCGCGGTCAAGACCGTGCGCGAGATCGAAAGCGAGATGTCCGACGCCATCGAATTCGTCGAGATGGGCGAGGAAGAGGGCGATGACGAGGTGATCGCCGACGGACTGGCGAGCCTTGCCGCGCTCGCGACCCGCGCCGATGCGGACAAGGTGCAAGCCCTCCTGTCGGGCGAAGCCGACGCCAACGACACCTATATCGAAATTCACGCCGGGGCCGGCGGCACCGAAAGCCAGGACTGGGCGGAAATGCTGCTGCGCATGTACGCCCGCTGGGCCGAACGGCGCGGGTTCAAGGTCGAGACGGTGGAATACCAGGCCGGCGAAACGGCAGGCATCAAGTCCGCTACCCTGCTGGTGAAGGGCGAGAACGCCTATGGCTACGGCAAGACCGAAAGCGGCGTCCACCGGCTTGTGCGGATCAGCCCCTATGACAGCTCCGCCCGGCGTCACACCAGCTTTTCCAGCGTCTGGGTCTATCCCGTAATCGACGACGATTTCGAGATCGAGATCAATGAAAGCGACCTCAAGGTCGACACCTATCGCGCATCGGGCGCGGGCGGGCAGCACGTCAACACGACAGATTCCGCGGTCCGCATCACCCACCAGCCGACCGGCATCGTCGTCGCCAGCCAGAACGACCGCAGCCAGCACAAGAACCGCGCCACCGCGATGAACATGCTGAAGGCGCGCCTGTTCGAGCGCGAGATGGCCGAACGCGAGGCCGCGGCGGGGAGCGAATACGAAGCGAAGACGGAGATCGGGTGGGGCCACCAGATCCGCTCCTACGTCCTCCAGCCGTATCAGATGGTGAAGGACCTGCGCACCGGCACCACCAGCACCAATCCCGATGCCGTGCTCGACGGCGCGATCGACGAATTCATTTCCGCCGCACTCGCCCAGCGGGTGACGGGCGAGACCGTCGATATCGAGGATGTGGACTAGCGGCAGGGGCAGCCGGCGGGCGCTTTGCCTGACCGGCGAAACCGTCTAACGAACCAGGCGATGGGCATTTCTTCACGCGTTTGCGCCGTTACGGCATGCTGCGCCGCGCTGGCGCTGCTGGCCGCCTGCAAGCCTGCGGGCGAGGGCGAGCGGCCGGAAAGCGCGCTCGAATTCCCGCTGCCGATCCGCCCCGTGTCCGATCTCGGCGCCAACCAGTTCTCGACGGAGGTCGATCGCGACAACCGGCGCGAGGCGCAGATCGTGATGGACCTGGCCCGGATCGAACCCGGAATGACCGTGGCCGATATCGGTGCGGGCGAAGGCTATTACACCGTGCGTCTCGCCGAACGGGTCGGGGAGAACGGCCGCGTCCTGGCGCAGGATATCGATGCCGGTGCGCTCGGCCGGCTGGCCCAGCGGGTGGAGCGCGAGCGGCTGGACAATGTCTCGATCAAGCCGGGCGCCGCGGACGATCCGCGCCTGCCGGCGGATAGTTTCGACCGCGTATTCCTCGTCCACGTCTACCACGAGGTTTCGGAGCCTTACGCGCTTTTGTGGCGGCTCTATCCCGCCGTGCGCGAAGGCGGACAAGTGATCGTGGTGGAAACCGACCGGCCGAGCGACCAGCACGGCATTTATCCGAAACAGCTATTCTGCGAATTCGATGCGGTGGGGTTCCGTCTCGTCGAATTCGTCCGCAAGCCGGAACTGGCCGGCTACTACGCGCAATTCGAGAAAACGGGGAACAGGCCGGAGCCCGGGGCCATTGAGCCTTGCGAAGTACCGGTGAGGGACACGGGCGAGCAGGCGCAATAGGCGCTGCATCCCGCACGAGAGGAAATACAATGAGTTTCAAGGGTCTGCAGCCGATTTCTTACGGGGGACGCGAAGTCTGGCCGCTGATCGAGGGTGGCAAGGGCGTGTCCGCCACGAACCACATGTCGAGCGGCGCCTGGGCGGCGGCGGGCGGCATCGGGACGGTCAGCGCCGTCAATGCCGACAGCTATGACGAGGACGGCAATCCGATCCCGCAGGTCTACCCGCAAGCGACCCGCAAGGAACGGTTCGAACAGCTGGTCCGCTATGCCATCGACGGGGCGACCGAGCAGGTGAACCGCGCTTACGAGATCGCGGACGGCAAGGGCGCGATCAACATCAACGTGTTGTGGGAACAGGGCGGCGCGCAGCAGGTCCTCGAAGGCGTGCTGGGCAATTGCGCCGACAAGATCACCGGCGTCACCTGCGGTGCCGGCATGCCCTACAAGCTGGCCGAGATCGCTCAGCGCTTCGACGTCCATTACCTGCCCATCGTGTCCTCCGCCCGCGCTTTCCGCGCGCTGTGGAAGCGCAGCTATTCCAAGGTGCCGGACCTGCTGGCGGCGGTGGTGTACGAGGATCCGTGGCTCGCGGGCGGGCATAACGGCCTGTCGAACGCGGAAGACCCGACCAAGCCAGAAGACCCCTATCCCCGCGTGAAAGCCCTACGCGAAACCATGCGCGCCGAAGGCGTGAGCGAGGACACCGCCATCGTCATGGCCGGCGGCGTGTGGTTCCTGCGCGAATGGGAGGAGTGGATTGACAATCCGGAGCTGGGCAAGATCGCCTTCCAGTTCGGCACGCGCCCGCTGCTGACAGAAGAAAGTCCGATCCCGCAGGTGTGGAAGGACATGCTGCGCACGGTAGAACCGGGCGACGTGCTGCTGCACAAGTTCAGCCCCACCGGCTTCTATTCCAGCGCGGTGAAGACGCCTTTCCTCTACGACCTCATGCATCGCAGCGAGCGGCAGATACCGATCTTCAAGCGCGACGAGGAAGACGGCACCATCCCGCTGATGGACCACGGCAAGGCGAAGTATTTCTTCGTCCACCCCGGCGACCAGCGCAAGGCGCAGAGCTGGATGGCCGAAGGCTTCACCGAAGCAATGAAAACGCCCGACGATACGGTCGTCTTCGTGACGCCGGAAAGCGCCGAGCGTATCCGCACCGACCAGCAGGAATGCATGGGCTGCCTGTCGCACTGCCAGTTTTCGAGCTGGAAGGACCACGACAACCACACCACCGGCCGCCTGGCCGATCCGCGCAGTTTCTGCATCCAGAAGACGTTGCAGGACATCGCGCATGGTGGCGACCCGGACGACAACCTGGCGTTCGCCGGCCACGCGGCCTACCGCTTCAAGCAGGACCCGTTCTATTCGAACAACTTCACCCCCACGGTGAAGCAGCTTGTCGACCGTATCCTGACGGGGGACTAAGCCCTTCCGTCAGTTCTGGTGCGCGGCGTCGAGCCCGTCCGCTTCGTCGCTCTCGCTCACCCGCATCGGGATGAAGAGCGATACGGCGGTGGCGAGGATGCCGGTTGCAAAGACGCTCCACACGGTCACCGCGGCGATGCCGATGGCCTGTGCGGCCAGTTGCCCCGCGACGCTCTGCCCGGGCGGCAGGCCGGTTCCGCCCCATTCCGCGGCCATGAACAATCCGGCAAGCAGGGTGCCGGTGATGCCGCCGACGCCGTTGATCGCAAACACGCTCAGCGTGTCGTCGATGCGCAGCGAATTGCGGATGAAGTGCGCGGCATAGCGGCAGGTAAGCGCGGCAACCGCGCCGATCACGATGGCCGCGCCGGTCGAGACGAAGCCCGCGGCAGGCGCGATGGCGACGAGGCCGACGAGCGCGCCGCTGGCAAAGCCGTTGGCGCTGACATGGCCGGCACGCAGCCGGTCGACAGCATGCCACACGAGGACGGCGGTGGCGGCAGAGGCCTGCAGGTTGATCAGCGCGGCAGCGGTCTCGTCCGAGGCGCCGAGCAGTAAACCGCCGCCCGTCACACCGAACAGGCCGAGCCAGAGCAGCGGGATGCCGAGCAGGCGCAGGTAATCGGATTGCGGCTCGTCCGCCGTGTCGGGAAAGCCCTTGCGGCGGCCCATCAGCAGTGCGGCGACCAGCGCCGAAACCCCGGCGGTGGTGTGGATCACCAGGCCGCCGGCGAAATCGACCGTGCCGATCCGCAGGGCCAGCCAGCCGCCGCCCCATAGCCAGTGGGCGACCGGGGCATAGACGATGAGGCTCCAAAGCCCGGCAAAGATGACAACCCAGCCGAACCGCCCGCGCTCCGCCCATGCGCCCACCATCAGCGCGGCAGCGAGGACGGCGAGCATCGTCTGGAACAGGGCGAAGGCGCTTTCGGGCACGGTGGTGCCGAACCGCACGGCCTCGATCTGCAGCAGCATCCAGCGCGACCCGCCACCGATCCAGCCGCCCGTCGTCTCCGCAAAGGCGAGCGTATAGCCGACCATGATCCACAGCAGCGAAACCACCGCAGCGATCACACCGACTTGCAGCGGGACGGAGATCGAGTGCTTGTAGCGCACCGCGCCGCCGTAATAGAACGCGAGGCCGGGCAGGGCGAGGAAGACCAGCGCCGTCGCGGTCAGCAGCCACGCAGTGTCGCCCGGCAGCGCCTGTTCCACGACGACCGCCGCCGCGTGCGCAGGCGATGCCATGGCAGCCATCAATGCAGCCGCAACGGCGGCGAGAATCACGGCAGGACGCATCGAAACCCCTCGAACAATCAGGCGGTCGCTATCGCACGAACCGATTGCGAAAGGGTGAAAGTGCCGTTCACCCTGCTTCAGTACCTTCAGACGAGGCCGGTGAGCACCTGGTCGGGCGGGCGGTGGCCGTCGGCCCAGAAGCGGATGTTGGCAATGACCTTTTCGCCCGCAGCGACGCGGCCTTCCCACGTGGCGCTGCCAAGGTGGGGCAGGGGCGTGACGTTGGGCAGCGCGACCAGCGCCGGATCGACGTCGGGCTCTCCGCGATAGACATCGAGCCCCGCCCCGCCGAGCTTGCCTGATTGTAGGGCCGCCAGCAACGCGGCCTCGTCGATCAGCTCGCCGCGCGCGGTGTTCACCAAATAGGCGCCATCCTTCATGCCCGCGATGGCATCGGCGTCGATCAATCCCCGGGTCTGCGGCGTGGCGGGGCAGTGGAGCGTGACGATGTCGCTTTGCGCCAGCAGCTCCGACACGTCGCCAGCGTAACGCACGCCCAGCATGTTCTCGACCGCTTCGGGCAGGCGGTGGCGATTGTGGTAGAAAATATCGAGGCCGAAGGCGCGGGCGCGGTGGGCAACCGCCTGGCCGATGCGGCCCATGCCGACGATGCCCAGCGTCTTGCCGCGCAGGCTGCGGCCGAGCAGCGCTGACGGCGTCCACCCGTTCCACTCGCCTGCGCGCATCATCGTCGCCCCTTCCGACAGGCGGCGCGGCGCGGCGAGGATCAGGGCGAGCGTGATGTCGGCTGTATCCTCGGTGAAGACGCCGGGCGTGTTGGTCACGATGATCTTGCGCCCTCGCGCCGCATCGAGGTCGATGTGGTCGGTGCCCGCACCGAAATTCGCGATCAGTCCCAGCCGGTCGCCGGCCTGCTCGATCAGTTCGGCGTCGATGCGGTCGGTGACCGTGGGGACGAGCACGTCGCAGCTGCGCATCGCCTCGGCCAGTTCGTCGCGGGTGAGGGCGCGGTCCTCGTCGTTGAACCTGGCGTCGTAGAGTTCGGCCATGCGCGGCTGGACGCCGGGCAGGGCGCGGGTGACGTGGACGCGGGGCTTGCCCTCGACGCGGCGGGTGGGCGGTGCGGGATCGGAATGCGGCATGGCTTCCGATTGGCGGGGCGCTCGGTCCGGGTCAAGGGGAGGGGGCAGCGGATAGAGCGACGACGTGCCTGTGCAGCCGATGCCGCTGCCCCTTGAAGTCGCTGAAGGGAAAGCGATAATGCACCGCCATGCGCACCGCTTTTGCCTGTTTCCTCGCCGCTTTCGCCCTTGCCGTCCCTGCCGCCGCGCAGGATGACGAGGTGCCCTATTGGGCCGCCATCAACGTGGACGAGATCAACATGCGCAAGGGGCCGAGCACGACCTATCCGATCGACTGGGTCTACACGCGCAAGGGCCTGCCGGTTAAGGTGCTGCGCAAGCGGGAAGGCTGGCGCTATGTCGAGGACATGGACGGCACGCGCGGCTGGTTTGTGGGCCGGATGCTGACGCGAACGCGAACCGCCATCGTCACCGGCGAAGGCGTGGCGCCGATGCGTGCGGAGCCCAATGCCGGCGCCTCGCTCAGCTGGAATGCGGAGCCGGGCGTGGTCGGCAGGCTGGGCGAGTGCGAGGCGGGCTGGTGCGAATTCGACGTCGAAGGACGCGCCGCGTGGATCGAAGCCGACCGCATCTGGGGCGACGGCGAACCCTGAGACCCGCCGTCAACCGGATCGCTTAAAGCATTTCCACCGCAACGGCCGTGGCCTCGCCGCCGCCGATGCACAGCGTGGCGATACCCTTGCTCTTGCCCTGTTCCTTCAATGCATTGAGCAGCGTCACGATAATCCGCGTGCCGCTCGCACCGATCGGGTGACCGAGCGCGGTCCCGCCGCCGTTGACGTTGATCCTGTCGTGCGGGATGCCGATGTCGCGCATGGCGAACATGGCGACGCAGGCGAATGCCTCGTTCACTTCCCACAGATCGACCTCGTCCTTGGACCAGCCGGCTTTTTCGAGCACCTTCTCGATCGCACCGATGGGCGCGGTGGTGAACTTGGCCGGCTCGTGCGCATGGGCGGCGGTCGCCACGATCTTCGCCACCGGGTTGCGATCGCCGGCCTTGCTCTGCCGGGTCAGCACGATGGCGGCCGCGCCGTCGGAAATGGAGCTGGAGGTGGCGGCGGTGATCGTGCCGTCCTTGGCGAATGCGGGGCGCAGCGTCGGGATCTTGTCCGGGCGACCCTTGCCGGGCTGCTCGTCATGTTCGACCGTCACTTCGCCCTGCCGCGTCTTGACCGTCACCGGCACCACTTCGCCCGCAAACGCGCCGCTTTCGATGGCGGCATTGGCGCGGCGCAGGCTCTCGATGGAATATTCGTCCATGTCCTCGCGCGTCATCTGGTACTCGTTGGCGGTTTCCTGCGCGAAAGTGCCCATGGCGCGGCCTTCCTCGTAGGCATCTTCCAGCCCGTCCAGGAACATGTGGTCGTAGGCCGTGTCATGCCCGATCCGCGCGCCGCTGCGGTGCTTCTTGAGGAGGTAGGGCGCATTGGTCATGCTCTCCATCCCGCCCGCGATCACCGTGTCGACCGTGCCCGCGGCCAGCGCCTCGCTGCCCATGATCACGGTCTGCATGCCGCTGCCGCAGACCTTGTTGACGGTCGTCGCCTCGACCGACTTCGGGAGGCCGGCCTTCAGCGCCGCCTGGCGTGCCGGGGCCTGGCCGAGGCCGGCGGGCAGCACGCAGCCCATGTAGATCCGGTCGATATCCTCGCCGCTCACGCCGGCGCGCTCCACCGCGGCCTTCACTGCAGTCGCGCCCAGTTCGGTCGCGCTCACGTCAGCCAGCGCGCCCTGCATCCCGCCCATGGGGGTGCGGGCATAGCTCAGGATAACAATCGGGTCTTGTTCGTTGAACTGGGGCATGGCGTCTGATTGCCTTTCGTCTGGGAAGGTGAGAAGTTGCCCCCGACCTAATGCTGCGGCGCGGCGATATCAAACCGCAAACCCAAGAAAACGAATTTCCAGGAGAGACCGTAATGGCACACCCCGACCGCGACGAACTGATGACGATGCTGGACCGCCAGCGGAACGACTTCATGGCGAAACGGCCGGAGTCGCTGAATGTCCGGCGCGACCGGATCAAGCGCGTCATCGGCCTGATGAAGGATCACGGCGACGCGTTTTCCAAGGCGATGAGCGCGGATTTCGGTAACCGCAGCTGGGAGCAGTCGATGCTGACCGACATCGCCCCGACGATCAGCCTGGCGAAATATTGCCTCAAGAATCTCGACAGCTGGGCGAAGCCCGACAAGCGCAAGGTGCAGCTCCCGCTGAACCTGCTGGGCGCCAAGGCGGAGGTCCGGTACGAGCCGCTGGGCGTCATCGGGATCATCGCGCCGTGGAACTTCCCCGTCGGCTTGGCCTTCAGCCCGCTGCTGCAGGCCTTCGCCGCCGGCAACCGCGCGATGATCAAGCCGAGCGAGTTCACCGAGAAGACCAGCCAGCTGATGAAGGAGCTGGTGGAAGAAGCCTTCACGCCGGAGGAATGCGTCGTCGTGACCGGCCCGCCGGAAGTGGCGCAGGCGTTCAGCAGCCTGCCGTTCGACCACCTCCTGTTCACCGGCTCCACCGCGACCGGCCGCAAGGTCATGCAGGCAGCGGCGGAAAACCTCGTTCCCGTGACGCTGGAACTGGGCGGCAAGAGCCCGGTGGTGCTGGGCCGCGATGCGGACTTCAAGCGCGCGGGCGAACGGATCGCGATGGGCAAGATGATGAACGCGGGGCAGATCTGCCTCGCGCCCGATTACATGTATGTGCCGGAAGACAAGGAAGTCGAAGCAGTCGGCGCGGTCAGCGACGGGGTGCACGCGATGTATCCCAAGCTCTTGGAAAACGACGATTACACCAGCGTTGTCACCGACAAGCATTTCGACCGGCTGCAGACGCTGGTGAAGGATGCCCGCAACAAGGGCGCCGACGTGATCGAGATCAATCCGGGCGACGAGGATTTCTCAAACACCAACGCCCGCAAGATGCCGCTCACCATCATCCGCAACCCGACCGACGACATGGAGGTGATGCAGGACGAGATTTTCGGCCCCGTCCTGCCGGTGAAGACCTACAAGGCGGTGGACGAGGCGATCGACTACATCAACGATCACGACCGCCCGCTCGGCCTCTATTATTTCGGCGATAACGGAGAGGAGCAGGAGCAGGTCCTCGGCCGCACGATTTCAGGCGGGGTGACGGTCAACGATGTCATCTTCCATGTCTCTGCAGACGACCTGCCGTTCGGCGGGGTCGGCCCGTCCGGCATCGGGTCCTATCACGGGCCGGAAGGCTTTAAGACTTTCAGCCACGCCCGCGCGGTCTACACCCAGCCGAAGATCGATATTGCCGGCATGGCCGGGCTTAAGCCGCCCTATGGCGACAAGGCGGCCAAGACGATCAAGTCGATGCTGAAATAGGAGCAGGGCGGGCTTCGCGCGAAATGCACCGAAAAAGGCCCCGCGCGGCCCTTGCGAATGGCTGCCCACGGGACTAGTGCGCCGGGGTAATCCGTGTGCGGGCGTTTTGCCCGCCGCAAGGCCGTGGCGGGCAACCGCCGCTTCAACGAGAGAGCGCCGTGATCGACCTGCTCGAATACCTGCCCATCCTGATCTTCCTCGGCATCGCCGTGGTGCTGTCGTCGCTGTTCGTGTTCCTGCCGATGGGCGTCTCGCGCCTGACGGGCACGCACCAGCCGACAGCCGAGAAAGTTAGCGAGTACGAATGCGGCTTCCCGGCGTTCGAGGACTCGCGCAGCCGCTTCGACGTGAAATTCTATCTCGTGGCAATTTCCTTCCTGCTTTTCGACCTGGAGGCCTCATTCCTTTTTCCGTGGGCGGTGAGCCTGGATTCGATCGGCTGGACGGGTTGGGCAGGAATGATGATCTTCCTCGGCATTCTGGCCATCGGCCTGGCGTATGAATGGAAGATGGGCGCACTGGATTGGGACTGACATGAGTACGACCGCCAACGATCCCGCCTTCATCGGCGAAACCTCCCTGAATCCGGCGCTTGACGGACAGCGTATGCGCGACGCGGCTGTGCCCGCCGCAAAGCCCGGCGACGTCCGCCAGCCCGACGCGGACTATTTCAACGCCCTGCAGACAGAAGTGAACGACAAGGGTTTCCTCGTCACCAGCACCGAGGAACTGTTCCAGTGGGCGCGCACCGGCAGCCTGTGGTGGATGACCTTCGGTCTCGCCTGTTGCGCGGTGGAGATGATCCACGTCAACATGCCGCGTTACGACATGGAACGCTTCGGCGTCGCCCCGCGCGCGTCCCCACGCCAAAGCGACGTGATGATCGTGGCCGGCACGCTGTGCAACAAGATGGCCCCGGCGCTGCGCAAGGTCTACGACCAGATGTCGGAGCCGAAATACGTGATCAGCATGGGTAGCTGCGCTAACGGCGGCGGCTATTACCACTACAGCTATTCCGTGGTGCGCGGCTGCGACCGCATCGTGCCGGTCGACATCTACGTCCCCGGATGCCCGCCGACTGCCGAAGCGCTACTGTACGGCGTGATGCAGCTACAGCGTAAGATCCGCCGCATCGGGACGGTCGAGCGATGAGCGCGCGCTTTCTTTTTCCCGCTCTCGCTCTGGCAGCACTGCCGTTGGGCGTGGCCAGTGCGGAAGTTCCGGCCGGGCCGGCCCATGTTTCGCCCGACGGATCGGTAACCGTGCAGATGCCCTGCGCAAACCCTCGCTCGATGGAACCGGAAGGGTTCCCATCCGAAGTGCTGGTCTGTTGGGAGAGCGAAGCGCTCTATCTTTACACCTTCCGGGTGGACCCAGACGGGGCCGGCGCGTTTGAACGGGTCCTGAGCGAAATGGCGGACAATGCGTTTACGCAGGTCGAGGAAGGCACGCTCGGCGGCAAACGCGTAGCGGTCGCCACTCAGGCGTCCGTTGACGGCGGCGGGATGGTCAGGGTGATCGAAATTGCGCCCGACACTGTGGCGTTTGCCGCGGTCGGCCGCCCGCAGCTTACATGGGCCTCCAATGATGACGCCCGTAAGGCATCTGCGTTTGTCAATTCATTGAAGGTTGTGGACTGATGACCGTTCTTCATTCCGCACCCCGTCTCACCCGGATCGACGGGCTTGCCGGCACGCTGGGCGAGGCGCTGGGCGATCACCTGCTCGATACGCTGGAGGCTCACGGAGAGCTGGTGCTGACCGTCAGGCGCGAGAGCATCGCCGCCGCGCTGGAGATGCTGCGCGATCACCACGGCTACCAGCAGATGATGGAAATCGCCGGGGCCGACTATCCCGACCGCGACGAGCGGTTCGAGGTCGTCTACATGCTCCTCAGCCTCACGAAGAACAGTCGGATCATGGTCAAGGTCTCCACCGACGAGGCGAGCACCGTGCCCACGGTCACGCACCTGTGGCCCAACGCCGGCTGGCTGGAGCGTGAGGTGTTCGACCTTTACGGCGTGATCTTCGAAGGCAACCAGGACCTGCGCCGCATCCTCACGGACTATGGCTTCGAAGGCCATCCGTTCCGCAAGGACTTCCCGATGACCGGCTATACCGAGCTGCGCTATTCGGAAGAGGAAAAGCGGGTTGTCTACCAGCCGGTTGAGCTAGCGCAGGAAATGCGCACCTTCGACTTCCTCAGCCCGTGGGAAGGCGCCGATTACGTGCTGCCGGGCGATGAAAAGGCGATGCCGGCAGACGGCGGCGCGCCGGGCGAACCGCCGGTCAGCGAATCGAAGACCACCGAGAGCCCCAAGCAGACGGGTGCCGGCGCGAAAACGGACGCAAAGGCCGCCGAACGCGTCAGCGCCGCTGCCCCGGCGGAAGAGGACAGCAGCGTAGAAACCGACGCGCCGAAGCCGACCGAGGACGAGCCGGGCCGGGCGGAGCGCGAAGGCAAGACGGCAGACACCAAGGCGGCGACCGAGCCGAAGGACGAGGACTGATGGCCGCAAGGCATTTCCTTTTTCCGGCACTCGCGTTGCTCGCTCTTGCGGCGTGCGACGAAACGTCGCGGACCGATGCGGCAAGCTCGACCGAAGAATTCGCCAGCCGCGTCGGCGGCCCTGCGGCGGGGCCGGGCAAGCGCTTTACCGGCGGCGAGGCGTGGCTTCCCCGCGCGGCGGCTGCCGGCGCCCGCGCCGCGCCCGTGGGCCGCGCGGAGAATGATGCCGCGCCGAAGCTGCAGGTGATCGATTACGCCGCCCAGCCGGTCGATATCGGCCCGACACAGGGCGGCTGCGCGTTCTCGATCGAGGACCAGGTCATGCTGATCGCGGGCGCGCCCGATACGATGGACAGCGCCGGCCGCGGCGTCCTGCAACTGGGCGGCCAGCGTCGCTCCGTCGTGGGCGCGATGGCGGGCGGCCCGTCCTACATCGAAAGCGGCCCGACCATGGGCGACGGCACCTATATCGCGGAAGTCGTCCGCGAAGCCGGCGACCCGGTAGAAGGCGATGACGGTACTTTCCAGTGGAGCGCCACGATGACGGTGCGCGAGGGGACGGACGGTCCGCTGCGCACCTATGGCCCCGGCAAATGGACATGCGGAACATGAGTAGCGCAATTCAACTCGACCACTCGCCGACGACCGAAGGCGAGGAGATCACGAACTACACGATCAACTTCGGCCCGCAGCATCCCGCTGCGCACGGCGTGCTGCGCATGGTGATGGAGCTGGACGGCGAAGTGATCGAGCGGGTCGATCCCCACGTCGGCCTGCTCCACCGTGGGACCGAGAAGCTGATCGAGCAGAAGACCTACCTGCAGGCGCTGCCCTATTTCGACCGGCTCGATTATTGCAGTCCGCTGGCGCAGGAATACAGCTACGTCCTCGCCATCGAAAAGCTGCTTAACGTCGAGGTGCCGGAGCGCGGGCAGTACCTGCGCGTGCTGTTCGCCGAACTGACCCGCATCTGCAACCACATGCTCAACATCGGCGCGCACGTGATGGACGTGGGCGCGATGACGCCCAACCTGTGGGTTTTCGAGCTGCGCGAAGACTGCATGAACTTCTTCGAGCGGGCGAGCGGCGCGCGCATGCACAGCGCCTATTTCCGCCCCGGCGGCGTCCACCAGGATGTGCCGCTCAAGCTGCTGACCGACATCGGCGACTGGCTCGACAACCGCCTGCCGGAACTGTTCGGCGACGCGATGAGCTTGGTGCTCGACAACCGAATCTTCAAGCAGCGCAACGTCGATATCGCCGTGGTAAGCAAGGATGACGCGATCGCCTGGGGCTTCTCCGGCCCGATGATCCGCGCCGCCGGCGTGCCATGGGACCTGCGCAAGTCGCAGCCTTACGACGTCTATGACCGCATGGAATTCGACATTCCGGTGGGCACGAATTCCGATTGCTACGACCGCTTCGTGGTCCGCGTGAAGGAAGTTTACGAAAGCGCGAAGATCATCAAGCAGTGCATCGCGCAGATGCCGGATGGCCCCGTCGCCAGCGCCGACCGCAAGGTCGTGCCGCCCAAGCGCGCGGAGATGAAGCAGTCGATGGAAGCGCTGATCCACCACTTCAAGCTGTATACGGAAGGCTTCCACGTGCCCGCGGGCGAAGTCTACGTGGCGACCGAAAGCCCCAAGGGCGAATTCGGCGTCTATCTCGTCAGCGACGGGACTAACAAACCCTATCGCTGCAAGATCCGTCCCACCGCCTTCAGCCACCTCCAGGCTATGGATTTCATGTGCAAGGGCCACATGCTGCCCGACGCCACCGCCATCCTCGGCGCAATCGACGTGGTGTTCGGGGAGTGCGACCGGTGAGACTGCTCACCCTGCCTGCCATGCTTGCGCTGGCCCTCGGCTCCGCGGCGTCGGCGCGGGAGGAAGCGCAACCGCTGGCTTCTGTCGATGCGAGTCTATCCGCGCAACAGCCGGACGACGAGCTCGCGAGGGCGCAGATCATCGCCGAGAGTTTCGTATTCAACCTTGCTCAAAATTGGCAAGTGTCAAAGTCATATCTCGCGCCCGACGCAATGATGTGTTTTTTCGATAATTGCATGAGCAATCAAACTTTCAGGGTCGACTTGGAAAACTGGTCCATAAGAAAATGCCAGTTAGACAGAATAGCTCCCGCACGTCGCGTTAGTTATAGTGATAGTGTTATTCTGGTGCGTGCTAGGTGGTATTGCGGTGTCAGAGCTGAGACCGATGTCGCCCATATCTATTTCGAAGAGGATCAAGTAGTATCCATCTATACCTTCAACCCCTCAGTGAAACTTATCAAAAATGATAAATTGAATACAGAAGCAGGTGCGAACTGATGGCTGACCGTACCCCGCATCCCGATACGCCGGAACTGCGCGCGCAGTATGCCGACTGGGCTTTCGACGAGGAGCACAAGGCGAAGGCGGATCGCGCCATCGCGCGCTATCCCGAAGGGCGCCAGAAATCGGCCGTGATGCCGCTGCTCGACCTTGCCCAGCGGCAGGTCGGCAAGGAAACCGATACGCAGGGCTGGCTGCCGCTGCCGGTGATCGAATATGTCGCGGGCTACCTCGACATGCCGGTCATCCGCGTGCTGGAAGTCGCCACCTTCTATTTCATGTATAACCTCAAGCCGGTCGGCAAATTCCATGTCCAGGTGTGCGGCACCACGCCGTGCATGCTGCGCGGGAGCGACGCGATCATGGCGGCGTGCAAGGCGCGCGGCATGAAGAAGGGCGAGGTTTCGGAAGACGGTCTGTGGACGCTCACCGAGGTCGAATGCATGGGCAATTGCGCAACCGCGCCGATGGTCCAGATCAACGACGGCAACTACGAGGACCTGACGCCGGAGCGGCTCGACGCCGTGCTCGACGCGTTGGCCGCGGGCAAGCAGCCGAAGGAAGGCACGCAGGAGCCCGGTCGCCACACCAGCGAACCGAGCGGCGGCCCGACCACGCTCAAGGAAATGGTGGACGCCAATCACGATTACCGGGGCGAGTGGTGAAGCCTGTCGCCACCTGGCTGATTTCCGCGCTCGGCTTCGGAGGGCTGGCGGTGGCGATGTTTGCCACCGGCAACACGCTGCTGGGCGCCGCCTTCTCGTTCCTCGCCGTGTCGATGCTGGCCGGTGCGGTCGGCAAGAACGCGCAAAAGGGCAAGGAGCCGCTGGGCTGATGACCATCACCACCATCATCGTCGCACTCGTGCTCGTCTTCATCGCCTGGAAGGTGCTGATGGGCCTCGTCAAATTCGGCGTGATCGCCCTGATCGTGATCGCCGCAATCTATTTTCTCTCGCAGGGTGGCCTTTGATGATGTCGAAGGACGTCCTCAATTTCCTACCACTGGCCGGAATTTTCATCGGACTGGCAATTGCCTTCGCATTCGATCCAACGACGGAAAGGGTCGCTTGGTGGATTATCCCCGCCGGACTGCTCGGCGGGTATGCAATGAAGTTCGGGCTCAAGAGGTACTACGATGCTCGCTGATAAGGACCGCATTTTCACCAATCTCTACGGCTTCCAGGACTGGGGGCTGAAGGCGGCGCAGGCGCGCGGGGACTGGGACGATACCAAGGCGCTGATCGCGCGCGGGCAGGATTCGATCATCGACGAGATGAAGGCATCGGGCCTGCGCGGCCGGGGCGGGGCGGGCTTCCCCACCGGCATGAAATGGTCCTTCATGCCCAAGGAATCGAAGGACGGCCGGCCGAGCTTCCTGGTCATCAACGCCGATGAATCCGAACCCGGTTCGTGCAAGGACCGCGAGATCATCCGCCACGATCCGCACAAGCTGATCGAAGGCGCGCTGGTTGCGGGCTTCGCAATGCGCGCGCGCGCGGCCTACATCTACATCCGCGGCGAGTATATCCGCGAGGCGGAGGTGCTGCAGGCCGCGATCGACGAGGCGTATGACGCCGGGCTGATCGGCAAGAACGCCGCCAAGTCCGGCTACGATTTCGATGTGTTCCTCCACCGCGGTGCCGGCGCCTATATCTGCGGCGAAGAGACTGCGATGATCGAGAGCTTGGAAGGCAAGAAGGGCCAGCCGCGCCTGAAGCCACCGTTCCCGGCCGGAGCGGGCCTCTATGGCTGCCCGACGACGGTCAACAACGTGGAGTCGATCGCGGTCGTCCCCACGATCCTGCGCCGCGGCGCCGCGTGGTTCAGCAGTTTCGGGCGCGAGAACAACAAGGGCACCAAGCTGTTCCAGATCAGCGGGCACGTGGAAAAGCCCTGCGTGGTCGAGGAAGCCATGAGCATTCCCTTCCGCGAGCTGATCGAAGCGCACTGCGGCGGCATCACCGGCGGGTGGGACAACCTCCTCGCCGTGATCCCGGGCGGTTCTTCCGTCCCGCTCGTGCCGGCAGAGCAGATCATGGACTGCCCGATGGATTTCGACGGGCTGAAGGAAGTCGGCAGCGGGCTCGGCACCGCGGCGGTGATCGTGATGGACAAGTCGACCGACATCGTCCGCGCGATTTCGCGCATCAGCTATTTCTACAAGCACGAAAGCTGCGGCCAGTGCACCCCGTGCCGCGAAGGCACCGGGTGGATGTGGCGCGTGATGGAACGCCTGCGCACAGGCGATGCGGCAATCGAGGAAATCGACATGCTGCACGAAGTGACCAAGCAGGTCGAAGGCCACACGATTTGCGCGCTGGGCGATGCGGCGGCATGGCCGATCCAGGGCTTGATCCGTCACTTCCGTCCGGAACTGGAGCGACGCATCGCGGAAGCAGGCAACTATGCCGAGGCTGCGGAATAAAGCTTGCGTTCAGGCGGACTTGTAAACATCCTGCGGTCACGATTTTCCAGGGGACCGTTCTGATGACCAAATTCTTCCTTTCCGCCGCAGCCGTCGCTGCCGTTGCCATGCCGTCGATGGCGGCAGCCCAGCAGGCGCAGCCCAGCGCCGCCGACTTGCGACCGAACTCCGATTTCAAGCAGCAGTTCGAGGAGCGTCAGCTGTTTGCGCAGCCGGAGAAAGCAAGTACGGCCTATCTGGAATCGCAAAAGATCGCCCGCTGCCTGAATGGGCGCGGCGTGTCCGACGACATCATCGGCGGGGCACTTTCCGACGACGCGGACTATACGGCGCTCACGACTTCGCTGAAGGGTGACAGCCGCGCATGCCTGCGCGACACCATGGGCGGGCTGCCGATGATGGTGTCGTCTTCGCTCGCCGAAGAACGCCTCAAGGACATGACCTTTGAAGATCGCGCGATAGAGATGGATATGTCCGTTGCGGAGCCGTTCTACACCCCGGCTGATGGCGTCGCGACCATCGATCACATCGGTCGCTGCATGGCTGTCTATTCGCCTGGCCTCACGAATAAGGTCTTCGCCACCCGTCCGGGCAGCGATGCGGAGATGGACGCCTTGGCTTTGCTCTATCGCGTGACTTGGGAATGCGGTGTTTCGGAAGTGCCGGAAGGCGTGCCCACCGCGTTCCAGCGGGTGGCCTTGGCCCACGCGCTTTACGATTGGTCGCAGCTGTAAATTCACACTTGGTTCATCGGTCGGCTCCCACGTTTTCGCTTTGAAAACAGGGAGACGACTCATGATCAAGGCACTTTCCGGCGCACTCGCTACGGCAGCACTGCTCGCGGCAATTCCGGCCGCGGCGCAGGAATCGCAGAACAATTCGTCGGACAATCGCCAGCGCGATCCGAATCCCCAGTTCCAAGCCGACCGATCCGGGCTCGAGACCGGCGTTTTTCCGCGCAATGGATTGTACGAAGTCAGCATGGGTGAAGTCCTCGCCCGTGAGCCGCGCGAATTCGATCTCGCCTATGCCGGCGCGCATCGCATCGGCTCGTGCCTCGTCCAAGCGGAAGGCTATCGTCAATTTGAAGACATTTTTGCCGACACGCGCGGTCAGCGACGCCTGGTGCAGATCGCCCAAGGCAATGATCTGTGCTTCAGTCGCGGTGCTCGCTACTCGCTCGGACTGATCGGTCCCGTGATGGCAGAGAAGCTTGCAATCGCAAGGTCGGAGCCTCTGCCGCTGGAAAGCCTGGCTGTCACGTCCGAATACGCGGCATCCTTCATCGGGGCCGACGAGCTGCAGACAACGCCGCTCGACACCTATTCGCGCTGTCTTGTCGCCACCGCACCGATGCAAGCATTCGCGGTGTTCTATACCGAGGTCGGGAGCCGGTATGAACGTGCGGCCCTGTCGGCTCTGGAAACCGCGACCGACCAGTGCGCGTCGCTCGAGCCGGAAGAGGACATGCGACCGAGCCTGCAACGCGCCACGCTAGCCTTTGCCGCATTCGATTGGGCAAAGCGTCTCGGTACTGACCCCGCAGGGTCCTGACCGCTTACGAAAAGGCGGGATTTTAAGGGCAAAACGCCTTGCCTTCGCGCGCTCGGTGGACCATTGGGGCACCGAGTCCAGCGCGGCCCGTCTCGCGCCGATGCATGACCCGCTGGCAGGCCTGAAAGCCTGCATCCAAGGCGGAGCGATTGCCCGGCACCGAAACGGATAGCGCGCCCGGCCCGGCACCCGCCCGGCCTGGCGCGCTTTCCCGCATCACGGACCGCCGAATTCACCCAAGGTCCGCAGCGCGGGCCGCGACGCGGATGCAGCGATGCCCAAGGTCACAGTAGACGGACAGGAAACGGAAGTTCCGGACGGCGCGACCGTCCTCCAGGCGTGCGAGATCGCCGGCAAGGAAATTCCGCGCTTCTGCTACCACGAAAGGCTCAGCATCGCCGGCAACTGCCGCATGTGCCTTGTCGAGGTGAAGCCCGGGCCGCCCAAGCCGCAGGCCAGCTGCGCGCTCCCGGCCACCGAAGGCCAGGAAATCCGCACCGACAGCGAGATGGTCAAGAAGGCGCGCGAAGGGGTGATGGAGTTCCTCCTCATCAACCACCCGCTCGATTGCCCGATCTGCGACCAGGGCGGCGAATGCGACCTGCAGGACCAGGCCATGACCTATGGCCGCGGCGCCTCGCGCTATGACGAGAACAAGCGCGCCGTCACGTCCAAGAACATGGGTCCGCTGATCAAGACGATCATGACCCGCTGCATCCATTGCACCCGCTGCGTGCGCTTCTCCGAAGAGATCGCCGGGGTCGATGAAATCGGAGCGCTGTATCGCGGCGAGGACATGCAGATCACCACCTACCTCGAACAGGCCGCGCGGCACGAACTCTCCGCCAACGTGATCGACCTGTGCCCGGTCGGCGCGCTGACGAGCCGGCCCTATGCCTACGAAGCGCGTCCGTGGGAGCTGAAGAAGACGCTCAGCATCGATGTGTCGGACGCGGTGGGGGCGAACATCCGCCTCGACAGCCGGGGGAGCGAGATCCTGCGCGCCCTGCCACGCGTCAACGACGACGTGAACGAGGAGTGGTTGTCCGACAAGGGGCGCTACATGGTTGACGGGCTGGCCCGTCGCCGCCTCGACAAGGTGTGGATCCGCAAGAAGGGCAAGCTGGCCGAGGCGAGCTGGGACGATGCATTCAAGGCCATTGCCAAGCCTCTGAAACAAAATGATAAGTCCAGCATCGCCGCCATCGCCGGCGACCTCGTCGATTGCGAGACGATGTTCGCCGCCAAGGCGCTGCTGGGCGCGCTCGGCAGCGACATGCTCGAAGGCCGACAGACCGGCATGGACTACGACGTGTCCAGCCTCTCCGCCGTCGCTTTCAATACCACCTTTGCGGAGATCGAGAACGCCGATGCGATCCTGATTGTCGGCAGCCAGGTCCGCGACGAGGCCCCGTTGGCCAACGTGCGCCTGCGCAAGGCGGCGAAGCGCGGGGCGAAGGTCTTCGTGGTCGGGCCGGAGTGGGAAACGACCTACCCGGCGGAATTCCTCGGCGACGATGCGGGCGTGCTGCACGACCTGCCGGGCCACGTTGCCGATGCGATGAAGGCGGCCGAGCGGCCGGCGATCATCGTCGGCGGGGCAGGGCTCGCCAAGGGCGCGCTCGCCCCCGCGCTGGCCTTGGCCGAGACCTTTGGCGTTGTGACCGATGGCTGGAACGGCTTCAACGTGCTGCACATGGCCGCCAGCCGCATGGGCGGGCTGATGCTCGGCTATGCGCAGAAAGGCGGCATTGCCGATATCGCCAAGGCGGCGCCGACAGTGCTGCTCGCGCTGGGCGCGGACGAGGTCGACTTCGCACCGTTTGCTGACAGCCTGAAGGTCTATATCGGCCATCACGGCGACAAGGGTGCGCATGCGGCGGACATCATCCTGCCGGCGGCCTCCTACGCCGAAAAGGACGGGACCTACGTCAACACCGAAGGCCGCGTGCAATACGCGGAAAAAGCGGTGTTTGCGCCGGGCGATGCGCGCGAGGACTGGACGATCCTGCGCGCGCTGGCCGACGCGCTGGGCGTCGATGTCGGCTTCGACACGTTCGGGCAGTTGCAGTCCGCGATGATCAGGGCCGTGCCGGCGCTGGGGCAGGAAGGCCTGGCCGATTACGGCGCGCTCCCCAAGGCGGACGGCAAGGCGAAGGCTTCGGGCCAGATCGCCCACCCGATCGCCGACCACTACCTCACCAACCCGATCGCGCGGGCCAGTGCGGTGATGCAGCAGTGCAGCGCCGAGCTGCGCGGCGCCGACCTGGCGGAGGCGGCGGAATGAACTTCTATCGCGCCGTCGCGGGCAAGGCCGGAATGTTTCTGGTGTGGATCGCGCTCATCCTGTTCGTGGCCACCTTCGTCCTCGGCGTCCTCACCATGCGCGATACGGCGGCCATGAGCACGCAGTTCGGCGGGGAAAGCGGGCTGACGCCGCAATCCCTGATCGTCACGCTGGTGCAGGCGCTCAACTCCGCAGTCTGGCCGCTGGTCGGCGTGGGCATCATCTTCGCCCTCGAAGCGCGCAGCGGCGGGAGCACGTTCGAATGACCGAGACTTTCATCTCCTGGGGCATGGACCCGAACTGGGCGTGGTTCGTCGCGACCATTGCGGGCATCCTGCTGATCGCCTTGCCGCTGATGCTGAGCGTGGCGATGATCATCTATGTCGACCGCAAGGTCTGGGCAGCGATCAACCTGCGCCGCGGGCCCAATGTGGTCGGTCCCTTCGGCCTGCTGCAGAGTTTTGCGGACGGACTGAAGGTGTTCCTGCAGGAAACCATCATCCCGGCGGCGGCCAACAAGGGCCTGTTCCTGCTTGCGCCGATCATCACCTTTACCGTGGCCTTGCTCGCCTGGGCGGTGATCCCGTTCAATTCGGGCGCGGTGCTTGCCGATATCAACGTCGGGCTGCTCTATATCTTCGCGGTCAGTTCCCTAGGTGTTTACGGAGTCGTGATTTCCGGCTGGGCGTCGAATTCGAAATACCCGTTCTTCAGCTCGATGCGGGCAGCCGCGCAGATGATTTCCTATGAGGTCTCGATCGGTTTCATCCTGATCTGCGTCGTCCTTTACGCCGGCACGTTCAACATGAACGAGATCATCGAAAGCCAGCGCGGCCACGGCCTCGGCATCGTCAACGGCTACTGGTTCAATTTGCTGCTGTTCCCGATCTGGGTGATGTTCTTCATTTCCAGCCTCGCCGAAACCGCGCGCGTGCCGTTCGACCTGACCGAGGCGGAAAGCGAGCTCGTCGCGGGGTACCAGACCGAATATTCCTCCATGAGCTTCGCGCTGTTCTGGCTCGGCGAGTATGCCAACATCCTCCTGATGTGCTCGCTCAACACGATCCTGTTCTTCGGCGGCTGGCTGCCCCCGATTGACTGGGCGCCGCTGTACGAAGTGCCGGGCTTCATCTGGTTCCTGCTGAAGACGTTCTTCTTCTTCTTCATGTTCAGCTGGGTGATGGCGACCGTGCCGCGCTACCGCTATGACCAGCTGATGCGGCTCGGCTGGAAGGTTTTCCTGCCGATGAGCCTGATCTTCGTCGCCGTGATTTCCGGCTGGCTGATGCTTACCCGATATGGAGGTGCGGCATGACCGTCGCCCAGCTCGTCAAGTCGTTCACCCTTTGGGAGTTCGTGAAGGCGCACGCCCTCACGCTGAAGTATTTCTTCAAGCCCAAGGTTACGATCAACTACCCGTTCGAGAAGAACAAGCTGAGCCCGCGTTTCCGCGGCGAGCATGCGCTGCGCCGCTACCCGAACGGCGAGGAACGCTGCATCGCGTGCAAGCTGTGCGAAGCCGTGTGCCCCGCGCAGGCCATCACCATCGACGCCGAACCGCGCGAGGACGGCAGCCGCCGCACCACGCGCTACGACATCGACATGACCAAGTGCATCTACTGCGGTTTCTGCCAGGAAGCCTGCCCGGTCGATGCCGTGGTCGAAGGGCCCAATTTCGAATACGCGACCGAAACGCGCGAGGAACTGCTCTACGACAAGGCGAAATTGCTGGCGAACGGGGACAAGTGGGAGCGGGCGATCGCCGCGAACCTTGAAGCCGACGCGCCCTATCGCTAGGCGGCGCGCGAGACCACACGGGGCATCATGATCCAGACCTTAGCCTTCTACCTGTTCGCCTTCATGGTGATCGCGTCGGCGACGCTCGTCATCATGGCGCGCAACCCGGTGCATTCGGTCATGTGGCTGATCCTCGCCTTCTTCAACGCCGCGGGCCTGATGGTCATCGCCGGCGCGGAATTCATCGCGATGCTGCTGGTGATCGTCTACGTGGGCGCGGTCGCGGTGCTGTTCCTGTTCGTGGTGATGATGCTCGACATCGATTTCGCGGAGCTTCGCGCAGGCTTCATCCGCAACTTCCCGCTGGGCATCGCGATTGCCGCCGTGCTGCTGGCGGAACTGGTGCTGGGCATCGGTGCCTATCGCGCCGGTGCGCTTGAACTCGGCACCCCGAGCGGTGCTGCGGCCCCGCTGGCCGGGCAGAGTAATATCGAGAATGTCGGCGTGCTGCTCTACACCCGCTATCTCTTCCTGTTTGAACTGGCCGGCATCGTCCTGCTGGTGGCGATGATCGGCGCGATCGTGCTGACCCACCGGAAGCCTGCCGCCGGACGCCGCGGCCACCAGAACATCGCGAAGCAGAATGCGCGCAATCCGAACGAGGCGACCGTGATGAAGCAGCCGCAAGTGGGCGAGGGGGTCGAACTGTGATCGGCATTTTCCCAACCCCGCTCGTCCTGAGCCTGTCGAAGGACGGTTGCGCAGGATGCTTCGACAGGCTCAGCATGAGTGGAGAGAACGCATGATCGGCATCGAACATTATCTCGTCGTCAGCTCGATCCTGTTCGTGCTCGGCGTGCTCGGCATCTTCCTCAACCGGAAGAACGTTATCGTCATCCTGATGGCGATTGAGCTCATCCTGCTGAGCGTGAACATCAACCTCGTCGCCTTCAGCGCCTTCCTCGGCGACCTGACGGGCCAGGTCTTCGCCATGTTCGTACTGACCGTCGCTGCGGCCGAAGCCGCCATCGGCCTTGCCATCCTGGTCATCTATTTCCGCCGCCGCGGCACGATCGCGGTCGACGATGTCAGCCAGATGAAGGGCTAACGCGCCGTGCAATCGATCCTGATCATCGTCTTCCTGCCCCTGTTCGCGGCCATCGTCGCCGGGCTGGGCAACCGGATGCTCGGCAACACCGTCGCCAAGTCGATCACGACCGGCGCGCTGCTGGTCGCCTGCGGCCTGAGCTGGCCGATCTTCCTCGGCTTCCTTAGCGGGAGCGCGGAGGCGACTGTCGTTCCCGTGCTCCAGTGGGTGCAATCGGGCGACCTGACCTTCGACTGGGCGCTGCGCGTCGATACGCTGACCGCCGTGATGCTGGTGGTGATCACCACCGTCTCCGCATTGGTGCACGTCTACAGCTGGGGTTATATGGAGGAGGACCCGGACCAGCCGCGTTTCTTCGCCTATCTCAGCCTCTTCACCTTCGCCATGCTGATGCTGGTGACCGCCGACAACCTCGTCCAGATGTTCTTCGGCTGGGAAGGGGTGGGCCTGGCATCGTACCTCCTCATCGGATTCTGGTTCCGCAAGCCGAGCGCCAATGCCGCCGCGATCAAGGCCTTCGTGGTCAACCGCGTCGGCGACCTCGGTTTCATGCTGGGTATCTTCGGCGTGTTCTTGGTGTTCCAGACCACTTCCATAGCCGAGATCAATGCGAACGCCGCAGGCATGGCGGGCAGCACGATCGGTTTCCTCGGCTACCGCGTCGACACGCTGACGGTGCTGTGCATCCTCCTGTTCATCGGGGCGATGGGCAAATCGGCGCAGCTCGGCCTGCACACCTGGCTTCCCGACGCGATGGAGGGGCCGACGCCCGTTTCCGCGCTGATCCACGCCGCCACCATGGTTACCGCCGGCGTCTTCATGGTCTGCCGCCTGTCGCCGTTGTTCGAAACCTCGCCCATCGCGCTCGGCTTCGTGACCACCATCGGCGCGGCCACCTGCCTGTTCGCCGCCACGGTCGGGACCACGCAGTGGGACATCAAGCGGGTCATCGCCTATTCCACCTGCTCGCAGCTCGGCTACATGTTCTTTGCCGCCGGCGTTGGTGCTTACGGCGCGGCGATGTTCCACCTCTTCACCCACGCCTTCTTCAAGGCGCTGTTGTTCCTCGGCGCCGGCAGTGTGATCCACGCGATGCACCACGAACAGGACATGCGGTACTACGGCGGCCTGCGTAAGGAAATCCCGCTTACCTTCTGGGCGATGATGGCCGGTACGCTGGCGATCACCGGGGTCGGCATTTACGACCTGCACGTCGGTTTCGCAGGGTTCTGGTCCAAGGACGCGATCCTCGAGGTCGCTTACGCCCGTGGCGGCAACTTCGGCACCGGCGCGTTCTGGGTCGGCGCCTTTGCCGCCCTGCTGACCAGCTTCTACAGCTGGCGCCTGATGTTCCTTACCTTCTGGGGCAAGCCGCGCTGGGCGCAGAGCGAGCACATCCGGCACGCAGTCCATCACGGGCACGACCAGCCGGACGAGCACAATCCGCCCGTCCAGGAAGACGCCGGCCAGCTTCACGACCATCACGTGCCCGCTGCCGACCAGAAGGAAGGCACCGGCGGCTATCACCCGCACGAAAGCCCGTGGGTCATGCTCGTGCCGCTTGCCGTTCTGGCACTGGGCGCGGTGTTTGCGGGACAGGTATTTGCCGGCAACTTCCTCGACGAGGCAGGCTTCTGGAACGGCGCGATCGCCTACAACGCAGAACTGATGCACGCGATGCACGAGGTGCCGAAGTGGGTGAAATACACCGCCCTCGTCGTCATGCTGCTCGGCTTGCTGGGTGCCTGGTACGCCTACATCCGCAACACGGACGTGCCTGAGGAAACCACGCGCCAGCTCGGCCCGATCTACAACTTCGTGCACAACAAGTGGTATTTCGACGAGCTGTACGCCCTGCTGTTCGTGAAGCCGGCCTTCTGGCTCGGCCGCAAGCTGTGGATCATCGGCGACAAGGGCATCATCGACCGCTTCGGGCCCGATGGCGCGGCATGGGCCGTGTCGAAGGGTAGCGGGGTCGCCTCGCGCGTCCAGTCCGGCTCGCTCAACGCCTATGCGCTGGTGATGCTCCTCGGCCTTGTCGCCGCCGTGACTTGGGTGCTTTTCTGATGGGGGGCTTTCCGATCCTTTCCGTAATGCTCCTCGTGCCGCTCGCGGCTGCGATCGCATGCCTGTTCCTCGATGCGAAAACCGCGCGGATGACGGCGCTGGCCGCCACGCTCATCGACCTTGCGCTCGGCATTGCGCTGTGGGCCAATTACGACATCGGCGGGGCGCAGTGGCAGTTCGTGGAAAGCGCGCCGCTCTTCGCAGGCTTCTCCTACGCGCTCGGCATCGACGGGATCGCGCTGCTGCTGATCGTCCTCAGCGTGTTCCTGATGCCGATCTGCATCCTCGCCAGCTGGGACGCGATCGACAAGCGCGTCGGCGAATACATGGCCGCCTTCCTCATCATGGAAGTGCTGATGATCGGCGTTTTCGCCGCGCAGGACATCTTCCTGTTCTACATCTTCTTCGAAGCCGGCCTGATCCCGATGTACCTGATCATCGGTGTGTGGGGCGGGGTCGACAGGATCTACGCCAGCTACAAGTTCTTCCTCTACACGCTGCTCGGCTCCGTGCTGATGCTGGTGGCGATGCTGTGGATGGTGAACACGGCGGGCACCACCGACATTCCCACGCTGATGCAGTTCGATTTTGCGCCCGAAGCGCAGACGTGGCTGTGGCTCGCCTTCTTCGCCAGCTTCGCCGTGAAGATGCCGATGTGGCCGGTCCACACTTGGCTGCCCGACGCGCACGTGCAGGCGCCCACGGCGGGCTCGGTCATCCTGGCAGGCGTGCTGCTGAAGATGGGCGGCTACGGCTTCATCCGCTTCAGCCTGCCGATGTTCCCGGAAGCATCCGCGCAGTTCACGCCGCTGATCCTCGGCCTGTCGATGGTCGCGGTGGTCTACGCCAGCCTCGTCGCGCTGGTGCAGAGCGACATGAAGAAGCTTATCGCCTATTCCTCGGTCGCCCACATGGCGATCGTGACGGCGGGCCTCTTCGCCTTCAACGTCCAGGGCCTCGAAGGCGCGATGATCATGATGCTCAGCCATGGCCTCGTCTCGGGTGCGCTGTTCCTGTGCGTCGGCGTGATCTACGACCGGCTGCACACGCGCGAGATCGACCGCTACGGCGGGCTCGCGATCAACATGCCCTATTACGCGCTGTTCTTCCTGCTGTTCACCATGGCCAGCATCGGCCTGCCCGGCACCAGCGGCTTCGTCGCCGAATTCCTAAGCCTCGCGGGTGTCTACGAGGTCAGCAGCACGGCGACTTTCGTGCTGACGACCGGCATCATCCTGGGCGCCGGCTACATGCTCTACCTCTATCGCCGCGTCGCATTCGGCGGGCAGGTGAACGAGGATGCGGCCGCCATGCGCGACATGAATGCGCGCGAATGGATCATCATGGCCCCCATCGCGGCCGCCGTGCTGTGGATGGGCGTCTATCCGGAAAGCTTCCTTGCACCGATGCGCAGCGACATCGCCGCGCTGGAAGCCCGCGTCGCGCGCGCCGCGCCGCAAGGCGACGCGAAACTGACCGCGCCGGACCCGGAAGCGGTCGCGGCATTGCAGGCAAAGGCCGAAGCGGCCGCAGAGCACGGTTCTGAGGGGGACCACTGATGGAACTCAAGACCTCCCTCCTGCTGATGCTGCCCGAGCTGGTATTCAGCGTCTCGGGCCTCGTCCTGCTGCTGATGTGCGCCTGGATGGGCGACAAGGCCGCGCGCCTCATCTCGATCCTGACCGCCACCGTGCTCGGCGCCGGTTTCGTCATGGTCCTGCCGCTCGCGATCGGCGGGGCGTCGGGTCCCGACACGATCGCCTTCTTCGGCCAACTTCGCGCCGATGCCTTCGCCAGCTTCGCCAAGCTGCTGATCTACCTGTCGGGCATTGCCGCGCTGATGATCGCGCCGAAGTTCTTCGGCCGCATCGGCGCGATGCGCGGCGAATATGCGGTGCTGATCCTTTTTGCCACGCTGGGCATGAGCGTGATGGTGTCGGCGACCGACCTCGTTTCCCTCTACATCGGCCTCGAACTCAGCAGCCTTGCGGCTTACGTGATGGCGGCGTTCCTGCGCGAGGATGACCGTTCCGCCGAAGCCGGCCTGAAGTATTTTGTCCTCGGCTCGCTCGCCAGCGGCATCCTGCTGTTCGGCATGAGCCTGACGTACGGCTTCACCGGCACGACGAACTTCGCCGGCATCAGCGCGGCGATGGGGGCGGACCTGTCCACCGGCGCGCTGTTCGGCCTGATCTTCGTGCTGGCTGGCCTCGCATTCAAGATCAGCGCGGTGCCGTTCCACATGTGGACGCCCGACGTGTACGAAGGCGCGCCCACGCCGGTGACGACCTTCTTCGCGACCGCTCCCAAGGTCGCTGCCATCGCGTTGCTGACCCGCGTGTCGATCTCCGCCTTCGGCAGCGTTGCGAGCGCGTGGCAACAGGTCGTGATCTTCGCGGCGCTCGCCTCGATCGTCTGGGGCGCGCTCGGTGCGATCGGCCAGTCGAACCTCAAGCGACTGCTCGCCTATTCCTCGATCAACAACGTCGGCTTCATCCTGATCGGCCTCGCCGCGGCGACTGTTGCCGGGGTGAGCGGCGTCCTCGTCTATCTCGTCATCTATGTCGCGATGTCGATCGGCAGCTTCGTTGCCGTGCTGATGCTGCGCGATGCAGAGGGTGCGCCGCTGGAGCGTGTGTCCGACATCGCCGGTCTCAGCCGCACGCGGCCGATCCTCGCCCTATGCATTGCCGCGCTGATGTTCAGCCTGGCCGGCATCCCGCCGCTGTTCGGGTTCTGGGGCAAGTTCGTGGTGTTCCAGGCCGCGGTGGAGGCCGACATGCTCGCGCTCGCCGCCATCGGTATCGCCGCCAGCGTGATCGGGGCGTTCTATTACATCAAGATCGTGAAGGTCATGTATTTTGACGATCCCGCGGGGACCGCAACCGGCGAGGCGGAGACCTCGCAATGGGTCCTGCTCGGCCTCAGCGCGCTGTTCATCTCGCCGCTCGGCTATCTGCTGACGCCGTGGCTGGGCCAGATGGCAGACAAGGCGGCAGCCGTGCTGTTCGCAACCATCGGCTGATTTGAACCCACGTATCGAAATATTGGCGGAAACCGGCTCTACCAACGCCGACCTTGCCGCGCGCCTCGCTTCCGGCGAGCATGTCGCCGAAGGCGCGTGGCTGGTGGCCGATCGCCAGACCGCAGGGAAGGGCAGGCAGGGCCGCGCCTGGTCCGATGGCAGCGGCAATTTCATGGGTTCGACGATCGTGAGGCGCGGACCGAACGATCCTGCCGCGCCCACGCTCGCCCTGCTGGCGGGTCTCGCCCTCTACGAAACGGTCTCGCCGCTGGTCGCAGGTGCCGCCCCGCTGGCGCTGAAATGGCCCAACGACCTGATGCTCGGCGGCGCCAAGCTCGCCGGCATCCTTCTGGAAGGCGTCGGCGATGCGGTCATCGTGGGCATCGGCGTCAACCTGGCGCAGGCTCCCGACCTGCCCGACCGCAGGACCGCCGCACTGGCCGACCTCGGCCCCGCTCCCGACCGGGACCTGTTCGCCCGCGAGCTTGCGAGCATCTGGATCGTCGAGCTCGATCGCTGGCGCCAGTTCGGTCTCGACCCCGTCCTGCGCCGCTGGACAGCGCTGGCCCACGCCGCCGGCAGCAACCTCACAGTGCACGAACCCGACGGCACGACCGTATCCGGCGCATTTGCAGGGCTGGCGCAGGACGGGGCGTTGCAGCTAAGGCTGGCGGACGGAAACACCCGCATCGTCCACGCCGGCGATGTGCACTGGGAAGGACGCTGACCATGCTGCTCGCCGCCGATGTCGGAAACACCAACGTCGTCTTCGCCCTGTTCGACGGCGAAACGCTGCGCGGCCGCTGGCGGATTGCGACCGATCCGCGCCGCACGGGGGACGAATACGCCGTGTGGTTGCTCCAGCTGCTGGAAATCGAGGGCGTGGGCCGCGACGCGATCACGCAGATCGTCTTCGCATCCGTGGTCCCGCGCGCCGATCACAACCTGACCGTGCTGTCGGAAAAATATTTCGGCATCACGCCCATCTTCGCAGGGCAGGGCGATGCGGCCTGGCGGTTCCAGATCGATGTCGACCAGCCCAGCTCGCTCGGCGCGGACCGCGCGCTCAACATCCTTGCCGCGCACCAGAAATACGGCGGCGACCTGATCGTGATCGACTTCGGCACCGCGACGAAATTCGAGGCGATCGATTTCACCGGCGCCTACAAGGGCGGCAGCATCGCTCCCGGGATCAACCTCTCGCTCGATGCATTGGTGGGCAAGACGGCCAAGCTTCCCCGCATCGCCATCCGTGCCCCCGAAAGCGATTCCGTGATCGGAAAGAACACCGAAGAACAGATGCTTATCGGGGTATTTTGGGGCTACGTGGCAATGATGGAAGGCATCGTTGCGCGAATGAAGGCGGAAATCGGCCGGCCTGCGAAAGTGGTCGCCACGGGCGGCCTCGCCATCCTGTTCGACGAGGCGACCGATATTTTCGACCACGTCGACGCCGACCTCACCATCGAAGGGCTGCGCATCGTGGCCCGGCAAGCGAGTTCATGAAAACAGATTACACGCCCGAAAACGAACTCCTCTTCCTCGCGCTGGGCGGGTCGGGCGAGATCGGCATGAACGTCAACCTGTACGGCTGCGACGGCAAGTGGCTGATGGTCGACTGCGGGATGACTTTCAGCGGAGGCGAATATCCCGGCGTCGATCTCGTGTTCGCCGAAATGGACTTCATCGAGGACCGGCGCGACGACCTGCTCGGCATCGTCCTTACCCACGCGCACGAGGACCATATCGGGGCGCTCCCGTACTTTGCGGACGAGCTCGGCGTGCCTCTCTATGCCACCCCCTTCACCGCCGACCTGATCGAACGCAAGCTGCAGGAAGCCGGCATCGCGGGCGATATCGAGCTCAACATCATCCCCGACGATCACGGCGATTTCGACCTGGGCCCGTTCAGCATCACCTATATCCCGCTTGCCCACTCGATCGCGGAAGGCAACGCGCTGCTGATCGATACGCCTTACGGCCGCATCTTCCACACGGGCGACTGGAAGCTGGACGAGGAGCCGGTGATCGGCGAGCCGGCGACGGAAGAGGAACTGCAGGACATCGGCGACGAAGGCGTGCTGGCGCTGGTGTGCGATTCCACCAACGTCTTCAACCCGAACCCTTCGGGCAGCGAAGGCGCGGTCTATCGCGGCCTGCTGGACGAGGTGCGCAAGCATTCCGGCAAGCGCGTGCTCGTCACGACCTTTGCTTCCAACGTGGCGCGGTTGCAGACGCTCGGCGCGGTGGCGGAGGAAACGGGGCGTAAGCTTGTCGTCGCCGGGCGCTCGCTCGACCGGATGATCGATGCGGCGCAGAACAACGGCTATCTCGAAGACCTGCCCGACATCGTCGATTTCGACACCGCGATGTCCCTGCCGCGCGGCGAGGTCATGATCATCGCGACCGGCGGACAGGGCGAACCGCGCGCCGCCCTGTCGCGGATTGCTGAGGAGAACCACCCGCTCGAGCTGACGCGCGGCGACGTGGTGCTGTTTTCCAGCCGCCAGATCCCGGGGAACGAGATTTCCATCGGCAAGGTGCAGAACCGGCTTGCCGAGCGCGGGATCGTGATGATCACCGACCGGCAGAGCATGATCCACGTGTCCGGCCATCCCGGCCGGCCCGAGCTGGAAGCGCTCTATTCCTGGCTTGGGCCCGACATCCTGGTGCCCGTCCATGGCGAGCGGCGGCACATGGAGGAACAGGCGCGGCTGGGCGCTGCATCGGGCATCGAGCACAATGTCGTGCAATCCAACGGCGATATCGTACGCCTCGCACCGGGCCGGCCGGGCCGGATCGGGCAGATCGAGACCGGGCGCCTCGTGCTGGATGGCGACATGATCGTGCCGGCCAACGGCGAAGCGATCACCATGCGCCGCCGGATGGCAGGCGATGGCGTGCTGCTGGTTGCCTTGTTCAACCACGGCCCGCAGATTGAGGGCATCGGCCTCCCGCTAGACGAGGATTACGATGCTTTCATCGACGAGGCGAAGGCGGACGTGACCAAGGCGCTCGCCAAGCTGAAAGGCGCAGCCCGCCGGGACCGTGACCAGATCAGCGAAACGGCACGCCTCGCCGCCCGCCGCTGCGCCCAGCGGTGGACCGGCAAGAAGCCCCAGACGCGCGTGATGCTGCCGGAGGGGTAGGGCGATGGGATGGATTTCGATGCAGTGGACTTCGGTCCTCGCGATCTACGTCCTCTTCTGGGCGCTGACCGCTTTCGTCCTGCTGCCCTTCGGCATTCGCGCGGCCTCCGACCAAGGGGTCGATCCCGAAGACCGCATTCCCGGCCAGGCGGACAGCGCACCGGTCAACTTCCGCCCGGGCAGGCTTGTCCTTCGCGCGACCATCATCGCGGCGATCCTGTGCGCGCTCTATATCGCGAATTACGAGGCGGGCTGGATCACCGCCAGCGATCTCGACATGACGCAATACCTCCTGCCGGAAGGCAAGCGCTAGGCCGCATCAATCGCGCAGGCGGTCGATGGCCTGGGCCAGCGCGACGTAGAGCTTGCCCATGTCGGACGAGAGCATCGTGACCGACAGCGCGTTGCCGTCCCGCGTCGACAGAAGGATGCGCAGCATCGCTTCGAAGTCGTGGATGTAGCGGCTCACATGCTCGCGGAAATCCCCGTCTTCCTCGTAGATGTCGGCGATCGCGCGGGTTTCCTGGCTGTCCAGCAGGCGCACCGCGCGCCGGGTGAAGATACCGCGGTCGCCCTTGAGATAGGCGGCCCAGGCCGTGTCGCTGACTTCGTTCGAAAGCGCTTTCGACAGGTCAATAGCGTTCGAATTGAGGCTCTCGGTGATAAGCGCAACGCGGCGCGAAAAATCGTGGTCGACCTGCTCTTCCGCCCGGTCGCGCGCGTCAGCCACGCGGCGTTCGAGGTTGCCGGTCAGCTCGTTCACCATCGCAAGCTGGTCGCGTAGCTGGGCTGCCGCCTCGCGCCCGCGTTCGGCCGCTGCGGCGGCTGCCGCATCGAGCGAGGCGATGGCCGCGCCGCTGCTGTCCTGCATCGCGCGTTCGATCGCCTCTGCGCTGCGTTCGCCAATCTTGCCAGCGTATGAGGCGACGGCATCTTCGCCGCCTTCGCGCAGGTGGGCGATGCTGTTCCTGACCGCCTCGTCGAGTTCTTCGAGAGCCGTGGCAATCCGCTCGCGCGCCGCTTCGCCCTCGGCCACGCTTTCGCCCAGCCGCTCGCGCAGGAGCAATAGCTGCTCGCCGGTCTTCTCCGTCTCCCCGCGCGCGTTGATGACATAGTCGCTGATGCTGGACCCGGTCCGTTCGACTTCGGCCATCTCGCCTTTCAAGGCTTCGCTTTCGCCGCGCAGGGCCTGAAGGCGCTCTTCTGCCACGGAGATCGCCTTGGGCAGGATCACCTGCGAATGCTCCGACCCCGCCTGGATCAGCTCGAGCAGGCGCACGCTGGCATCGGTGAGCTGCTCCACCGAAATGCCGGTGCTTTCAAGCATTTCGCGACTGCTGGTGAGCCGCGCGACCAGCGCATCGCTGGAAGAAGACAGCTTGGCCGCTACCGCATCGTCCTCGCTGCGAAGCGCGGTGAGGCGCCTGTCCAGTTCCTCGATCCGGTCGGTCAACAATTCGCCCTGGGCGGTGAGCGATTCGATCCGGCCGAGATGCGCCGCCTGCCGCGTTTCCAGCGCACCGTCGAGCGCGGCCAACTTCTCCGCAAGCGTATCGCTCGCTTCGTCGGCCGAAGTGGCCATGCGCTGGCGCCGCGTGGCAAGGTCTTCTTCGAAGGCCCGGTTGCGCTCGACGATGGCGGCGTCGACCCGTTCGGCCTCGTCGCGCAGCTCTGCAAGGCGCAAGTTTGCGGCTTCCAGGGCTTGCTGGTCGATCCGGTCGACCTCCGCGATGGCATTGCGCAGCCGGTCCTGCAATGCGGCGATGGTGGCGCCGAGCTGGGCGGCCGCCGTTTGCTCGCTGTCGCGCACGCCTTGTGCAGTGGCGGCGGCGTTTTCCTGCAAGGCCGCAATCCGCCGTTCCAGCGCGGCGATGGCCTCGGCTTCGTCGGCGGCGAGTTGTTCGCGCGTTTCGCCGAGCCCAGCTTTCAGCACATCGGCACGGCGATGGATCGCGGCCAGCGCTTCCACTTCGTTGCTGTCGAGTTCGCCGCGGAAGGCTTCGCTCCGTTCGCGCAGCGTGACGAAACGCTCTTCGGACAGGGCCTCGATCTGGCCGGCGCGCAATTCGAGTTCGGCCAGCACCGCGCCCACCCGGTCGCGCAGGCCGTCGACCTGGCGCTCGCTGGCGGTGCCGAAATCGTTCAGACGGCGGAAACCTGCGACGAGCGTTTCCAGCTGCCCCTGCGCGCCTTCGCCTGCGGCACCGATCTGGTTGGCGACATCGCGGGCGGAATTGGCGACGACGGGCAAGTCGCCGCGCAGCCGTTCCATGTTGTCGAGCGCGGTCGTGCTGACTTCCGCGATGCGGTCGACATTGCGCTGGTTCTCGCCGATCAATTCCTCGATCCGCGCCGCGTTCTCGGACAGGCGCTGGGCGGCCACGCGGCCGAGATGTTCAAGGTCGCGGCTTTGCGCGGCGATGAATTCGCGCGCCAGGCTGAGCTCGCGGTTGGTGGCCGTGAGACGCGCTTCCAGCCGGGTCGATTCGTGGGAAAGCGCAGCCGCGGCCTCGCCATAGCGCCGCGCCTCGACCCGCGAATTTCGCAGGGCGAGGAACCATACGGCGAGGACGAGTACGACGGGCACGGACCAGCTGACGATCATGTCTGCCCATTCGGCAGGGGCAGCTCCGTTCAGTAAAGCGGCGCGGTTGACCCAGCCGAAAAAGCCGCTCCAACCGGCAATTGCGAGCAATGCCAAGGTCGGCGCGATCCAGCCGCGGCGCATCGCCGGCTTTTCGCTTTCTTCCTCGTCCCAATCCTCGTATTCCGCCTCCGTTTCGTCGGCCAGGCGGTCGGTATCGGCAAGCTCGAGCGTGCCGTCGGGCTCGTGTTCCGTGTCGACCGGAACGAGGTGGGAACCGTTGTTCATTCCCCGAACATAGCACCATCGGGGGCAGGATAAACCACGTCTTAACCACCGCTGCCCTAGAGCCCTGCGTCATGGCGTTTGAATCAGGCGATCTCGATGCGACACTGGCAGCGGCGGCGGGCGACGATCCGGCGCTGTTTGCCGAGCTGCGCACCGCGTTTTTCGAAAGCGTGGAGCGGCAGGTGGACTTGCTTTCCCGCGCCCGCTGCGACGGCAACTGGGCCGTTTCCGCCATGCGACTGAAAGGCCTTGCCGCCAGCTTCCAGGCCGATGACCTGATGCTGCTGGCCGAAGAAGCGCTCGACGCGGCACCGGGCGAACCGGGCGTCGTTCGCCGCCTGAAAGCCTATCTGACGGATTTTCCGCAGGCCTGACCGCTTCCGGCGCGACACTGCGCTTGGCTTGAAACCGCACCTCGCTTAAGTCCCGCAGCGGGATTTCGGGAGGTTCCGCACGTGCGCATCGCATTGCTGACATTGCCGGTGGAAGAGGCGGGGACGGTCCGTGTCCTAGGCCGCGCGTTGGCGGAATGGCAGTGCGAAATGGCGCTGGCGCTCGGTTGCGAGCGCATCCTGCTCGTCGCGCCGGCGCTGACCGGGCCCGCGCTCGACATCCAGCACCAGGCGGAAGCGGGGGAGGCGAAGTTCCAGATCGTGCCCCACGCGCACCGCTTGCTCGGCCAATTGAAGACGGACGACGAGCTGCTGATCCTCGACCCGGCGTTGCTGGTGCGGGGCGAGGCCGCGCGCGAGATGCTCGATACACCGCGCCGTATTTTCGTGATGCCGGAAACGGCGGGCGAGAGCGGGTTCGAGCGGCTCGATCGCGAAACACTCTGGGCCGGGGCAGCATGGCTTCCGGGAGCGATGTTGGAACGGCTCGCCGATCTCGACAGCGATGCCGAGCCCGCCAGCGCCCTCCTGCGCATCGCAGCCGGCCTTGGCGTGCGGCGGCAGCATCTGCGCGATGAAGCGCTCGGCAAGGCGGACTGGGCGGCGCTGCATTCGCAGCAGGATGGCTTGGAGGTGGGGCGCGAGATCACGACCGACCGTTTGGGCGCAGCGCCCGTCTCGCCCGGCGATTGGCTCGCGCATCGGCTCGTGCGCCAATGGCTTGTGAACGGGCAGGCGGCAGGCAGGGTGGGCCGGATTGCCGCAGGCATTGCAGCGGTCCTTTTTGCCGGAGCGATCGTGCTGCTGGCGCTGGGCTTTGCGCTCTACAGCGTGCCGCTTGCGGGGCTGGCTTGGTTTGCCGGCACGATCCTGGCCCATTCCGGCAAGGTTTCCGGGTGGAAGCGAGGCGCGATGCTCATCGTGCCGCTCGCATCGCTGGGGGCGCTCGCCGCCGCGCTGGCGGTGATACTGGCGCGCAGCTGGACGTGGACGATTGCAGGGTTCGTGACCGCGATGGTGGTCGCCTGGGCTATCGAGGCCGTGCGCGGCGAAGGATCGAGCGGGAGCTGGCTGCGCGACGGTGTGTTCCTCGCGGTGGTGATCGGAGTGACCGGAGCGCTCGATATTGCATTCCTCGGCGCGGCGGGGCTGATCGCGCTCGCCATCGGTGCCATCTGGGCCGCGCGCCTGCGTACGCGTTCCTAACGCGGAATTAACCAGAACCGCATATGGCCGGGCACATGACATCTTCGGGCGAGGAGAACGCGCGCGGCACCGCCGACGCGCAGGAGCTGGCCAGCCGGCTCGCGCGCGGTGACGCGATGCGCGCCAGCGTCACGCCGATCCTGCGCCACATGCTGCTGCATGACGACAACGCCCTGTTTTCCGACGAGATCATGGCCCGCGTCCACGGCTTCGTCTGGCATATCGCCGTCCAGCTTCTCACCGCCTACGCGCGGGCCGACGGTGTCATCGATGCGGAAGATTACGCCGCCGGCAATGCCGAGATGTTGACCGAGTATCTGTGCGCCGACGAGGGCCTGCTCGGCCATCTCCACGCGCTCGCACTGGAAGCACGGCTCTCCGAACGTCTGGGCGAGCGCGGAATCGTTGATCCCATCGTCCCGCCGCTGGTGCAGGGACTGGTCGCCGCCAAGGACGAGGCGGTCGCCGAAATGGCAATGGGCCTCATCGCCGCGCAGGCCCGTTTCCTGGAACAGGCGCGGCGTATGGAATTGCCGCTGGCCCAGTTGCCGGCAGACCATTTCCGCAAGGCGCTCGATATCCTCAAGCTGTGCGCAGGAGATGCTGCGGCCGGATCGGTCGCGAAGGCGTCGGACAAGCTGCGTGCGGATTACTCCGAAGCGCGTTCGCGCCTCGGCCTTGCCTCGCGGCTGGTGACCGGGCTCGGCCAGAATGCGCGCGCCGCCCTGACGATCGACCAGTCGGGCGCTGCGTTATTTACGACCGCGATAGCCATGGCATCCCGCCAGACCCGCGACGTGATCGTCATGTCCTGTAACGATCGCCGCGCTTCGCGCCTGGGGCTCGCCCTGAAAGCGGCCGGCCTCAAGCAGCGGGATGTAGAGGCGCAGTTCGCCTATCTCGAGATCGACCCGGCGCTGGCGGAGGATTTCGAGGCGGCAAGTGCTGCGATGGCGGCGCAAATGATCGGCGGCGCAGGCTGATGGCCAGCATCGGCCCCGAATTCATCGCCCGCGGCTTTACCGACGGTTCGGACACGCTAATCAGCGCCGACGAGCCGCTCGCCTCGCTGCAGCTTGCGTGCGGTGGCGAATTGCCGGGAAAGCTGGCGGTTCCGGCCCTGCTCGAACTGGTCCGCAAGGCGCGCAGCTACGACCTCAAGCTCGCCCGGGCGATCACCGCGCAGGACGAGGACGATACGATTACCGCATGGGCCGAAGTCACTCCGGAACGCGCGAGCGGCGGCTGTGCGATCGGGCTTGCCAACTGGCAGACCGTACCGCGCGCCGAGAACGACGGTGCGGATGCTGGCGCACGGCGCGAGATCATCGAGCGGCAGGCTGCCGAACTGACCGCGCGGCTCGACAAGGACCAGAACGTGCTGGCCGCTTCGGCAAACGGGCCGGCGCTGGCATCGCTGGCGCGGGCCATGCAGACCGGCGCCGGACGCGCGTGGACGCAGTTCGTCCGTGTCGCGGGCAGCGATCATGCCCAACCGCTCCACTGGCGCCTGCTCGACGGCGCGGAAATTGCTATCGATGGCGACCCGCGCAGTTGGCAGGCGACGCTGATTCCCGTGGGGAAGGGGCAACCCGGCAGCGAAGGGTTCGAACTGTTGCTCGGCAGCTTGCAGGCTCCGCCGCGTATCGACCCGGCCGCTGGCGCACATGCCGCGACGTCCGCCGACCGCCTCGAGGCGACCGTCGGGCGGGAAATTGCTCCCGTATTGCGCCAACCGATCGCCCGCATCATTGCGAATGCGGAGACTATCCGCACCAAGCTGGCCGGTCCGCTCGCCGACGAATATAGCGACTATGCCGCCGATATCGCCGCAGCGGGCCAGCATCTGATGGCACTGCTGGACGATCTCGCCGATCTCGAAGTGGTGGAAAACGAGAAGTTCACCACCGCGCCCGACCAGATCGACCTTGCCGACGTCGCGCGCCGCGCGGTCGGCATCCTCGGCGTACGCGCACGCGAGCGCGGCATCATGATCGAAGGGCCGCCGGAAGGCGAGACGGCGCCGGCAACCGCAGAATTCCGGCGGGTCCTGCAGATCCTCCTCAACCTGGTCGGCAATGCGATCCGCTATTCGCCCGAAGGCGCGACCATCCGCCTGTCGTTGCAGAGCGATGCGCGCATGGCCCGCATCACCGTGGCCGACGAGGGGCCGGGAATTTCGCCGGAGGACCAGGCGAAAGTGTTCAGCAAGTTCGAGCGCCTGGGCCGCAGCGGCGATGGCGGATCAGGCCTCGGCCTTTATATCTCGCGGAGGCTGGCCCGCGCGATGGACGGCGATATTGCCGTCGAAAGCGAAGCCGGGAAAGGCGCGCGCTTCACCCTGTCGGTGCCCGCGCGCGCCTGACGCAGATCAGCGCTTGTCGACCGGCACGTAGTCGCGCTGCACCGGACCGGTGTAGAGCTGGCGCGGGCGACCGATCTTCTGGCCGGGGTCGGAGATCATCTCGTTCCACTGCGCCACCCAGCCGACCGTGCGGGCCAGCGCGAACAGAGCGGTGAACATGGTTGTCGGGAAGCCGATGGCGGACAGGATGACGCCCGAATAGAAATCGACGTTGGGGAACAGCTTCTTTTCGCGGAAGTAGTCGTCGTTCAGCGCCATCTCTTCTAGCTGCAGCGCGGTCTCGAAGACCGGATCGGTCACCTTCAGCGCATCGAACACCTCGCGCACGGTCTTCTGCATCACCGTCGCGCGCGGGTCGTAGTTCTTATAGACGCGGTGGCCGAAGCCCATCAGGCGGAACGGATCGTTCTTGTCCTTCGCCCGCTCGATGTAGTGCGGGATCTTGTCCGGCGTGCCGATCTCGCGCAGCATGTTGAGCGCCGCTTCGTTCGCACCGCCATGCGCCGGGCCCCACAGGCAGGCGATGCCTGCCGCGATACAGGCGAACGGGTTCGCGCCCGAAGAGCCGGCCAGGCGCACCGTGCTGGTCGAGGCGTTCTGTTCGTGGTCCGCATGCAGGATGAAGATGCGGTCCATCGCCTTTTCGACCGCCGGGATCACCTCGTATTCCTCGGCCGGCACGCCGAAGGTCATGCGCAGGAAATTGCCGGTGTAGCTGAGCGAATTGTCCGGCTGCAGGAAGGGCTGGCCGATTGAATACTTGTACGCCCACGCCGCGATGGTCGGCATCTTGGCAATCAGGCGATGGCTCGAAATCTTCCGGTGCTCGGGGTCGGAGATGTCCGTGCTGTCATGGTAGAACGCGGACAGTGCGCCGACCACGCCGCACATGATCGCCATCGGGTGCGCGTCGCGGCGGAAGCCTTGGTAGAACTGGCGCAGCTGGTCGTGCAGCATCGTGTGGCGGGTGATGGTGTAGGTGAACTCGTCCAGCTCTTCCTGGCTCGGCAGCTCGCCGTTCAGAAGGAGATGGGAGACTTCCATGAAGCTGGAGTGCTCCGCCAGCTGGCCGATCGGATAGCCGCGGTGGAGGAGAACGCCTTCCTCGCCATCGATATAGGTGAGGCCGCTTTCACAGCTGGCGGTGGAGGTGAAGCCGGGATCGAACGTGAACGCGCCGGTCTGGCCGTAGAGCTTGCGGATATCGACCACGTCCGGGCCGCAGCTGCCCTGCAGCACGGGGTAATCGTATTCGCTTCCGGCGAGGTGGAGTTTCGCGTTGTCGGCCATTGTGGTTCTCCTCAAATTTGCCCGTTCAGTCCGCGGCGGGAACGGCCTGCGCGTCAATCCGCGCGAGGCTTTCTTCCCGGCCCAGCAAGACCAGAACGTCGAAAATTCCGGGCGATGTGGTGCTGCCCGTCAGCGCCGCCCGCATCGGCTGCGCCAGTTTGCCAAGGCCCAGTTCATGCGCCTCTGCAAGCGATTTCAGCGTGGCTTCCAGCGCCTCGCTTGTCCAGTCATTTTCCGCCGCCAGAGCGCGCGAAACCAGTGCCAGCCGGGCCCGGCCATCGTCGTCCAGCAGCTTGGCCGCCTTGTCCGTCATTTCGAGCGGTCGCTTGGCGAATAGGAAGGCAGCGCCTTCGGCCAGTTCGTGCGTTGTTTTCGCGCGCATCTTCAGGAACGGCATGGCACGTTCCAGCAGGTCCAGATCGACCTCGCCGCCGATTTCGCCTCCGATTTCACCGGCGACCAGCCGCGCGAGCCGCGCATCGTCCGCCTCGCGGATGTGGTGGCCGTTCAAGTGTTCAAGCTTTTTGAGGTCGAAGCGCGAGGCGCTCTTGCCGACGCCGTCGATGTCGAACAGCGCGATGGCCTGTTCCCTGGTGAATTCCTCTTGGTCGCCGTGTCCCCAGCCGAGGCGCAGGAGGTAGTTGAACAGCGCCTCGGGCAACACGCCGAGCTCGTCGCGATAGGCCTCGACGCCCACGGCGCCGTGGCGTTTCGACAGCTTGGCCCCGTCGGCGCCGTGGATAAGCGGGACGTGGGCATAGACCGGTTCGTCCCAGCCCATCGCCCTGATGACGGGGAGCTGGCGGAAGGCGTTGTTGAGGTGGTCGTCGCCGCGGATGATATGGGTGCAGCCCATGTCGTGATCGTCGACCACCACGGCGAGCATGTAGGTCGGCGTCCCGTCGGCGCGCAGGATGATGTAGTCGTCGATTTCGGCGTTCTTCACCGTGACGCGGCCCTGCACCGCGTCCTCGATCACCGTTTCGCCCTCGGTCGGGGTTTTCAGGCGGATCGTGAAGGGTGTGCCTTCCGGCGCCTCGGCAGGATCGCGGTCGCGCCAGCGCCCGTCGTAGCGCATCGGCTGCTTGTTGGCGCGCTGTTCGGCGCGCATCGCTTCCAGTTCCTCGGACGTGGCGAAGCATTTGTAGGCATTGCCGCTTTCGAGCAGCTGCAGTGCGACTTCGCGATGGCGGTCGGCGCGTTGCGACTGAAACACGGGATCGCCGTCGAAATCGAGGCCCAGCCAGTCGAGCCCTTCGATAATCTTGTCGATCGCATCCTGGGTCGAGCGCTTCTGGTCCGTATCCTCGATCCGGAGCAGCGCCTTGCCGCCGTGGTGCCGGGCGAACAGCCAGTTGAACAGGGCGGTACGCGCGCCGCCCAGGTGCAGGTAACCGGTGGGCGAGGGCGCAAACCTGGTTACAACCTGTCCGCCGTTCGCGCCGCTTCCGCTTGCCATTACGCCCGCTTTCCTTTCCATTGTGCCGATGGCCGGTAATGCCTCACGCCACGTGCCCATCGGGGAGGGAACCGGCAATGCTGCAATGCAGCGCTCGCCTTGGCGAATGCGGGCTGCCTTGTCCAGTATCCTCGACCGCAGCGAAGCGTTCCTCGACCAAGCCGGTTTCGACCGAGCCCCGTGGCTAACGGTGGCCTTGGCGGTGGGCATCGCCAGCTGGTTTGCGCTGCCGAGCGGCGAGTGGTGGATGGGCAGCATTGCCGCGGCAGTCATCGCCGCCATCGCGGCCCTTGCGATCTGGCGCGACAGGGACGAGCGCGCATTGCTACGACAGGGGATTGCGGGGCTCGCTCTTGCCTTCGCAGTCGGCGTGGCCCTGGCCTGGATGCGCTCTGCAATGGTGGGGCAGGAACCGTACGAGGCACCGCGCTATGGCCCCGTACAGGCGCGCGTCCTTGAGCGTATCGAGCAACCGGCGGACGAGCGGGTGCGGCTGGTGGTCGCGGCGCGCGATGCCGACACCGGGCGCGCGGTGAAGCTGCGCGTCAACGTGCCGCTGGAGGAAGACCGACCGGGCCTGGCCGAGGGCGCTCTCGTCCGCTTCAACGCGCGGCTGATGCCGCCGGCGCCGCCGATGCTTCCGGGCGCATATAATTTCGCGCGAACCGCGTGGTTCGAAGGCTATGCTGCGACCGGGTCGGCAGTCGGCCCGGTGGAGGTCGTGGAGCCGGCGGGGAATCCGCCGGTCCTCGCGCGCTGGCAAAGGGGGCTGAGCGCCCACGTGCGCGACCGGCTGGGCGGAGCGCCGGGCGCGATCGCGGCAACATTCGCCAGCGGCGACCGCGGGGCCATCGGCGAAGCGGACGAGGAGGCGATGCGCGATGCGGGGCTGACGCACCTCCTGTCCATCAGCGGCCTGCATGTGAGCGCGGTGATCGCCGCCGCTTACCTCCTCGCGATCAAGCTCCTGGCGCTGTGGCCATGGCTTGTCCTGCGGGTCCGCCTGCCGGTCATCGCGGCGGCCATCGCGGCGCTGGCGGGCATCGCCTACACCCTGTTGACCGGGGCGCAGGTGCCCACCGTGCGCAGTTGCGTGGGTGCCGTGCTGGTCCTCATCGCGCTGGCGCTGGGGCGTGAACCGCTGAGCCTGCGCATGGTCGCGGTGGCGGCCGCGTTCGTGCTGTTCCTGTGGCCGGAATCCCTCGTCGGGCCGAGCTTCCAGATGAGCTTTTCGGCGGTGATCGCCATCGTCGCGCTGCATAATGCGGCATGGGTTAAGCGCTTCCTTGCGCCGCGGGAGGAAAGCTGGCTGTCCCGGTTCGGGAGGCGCAGTGTCATGCTGCTGGTAACCGGCATGGTGATCGAGCTCGCGCTGATGCCGATCGTGCTGTTCCATTTCCACCGCGCAGGGCTGTACGGTGCCTTCGCCAATGTGCTGGCGATCCCGCTGGTCACTTTCGTATCGATGCCGTTGATCGCGATTGCGCTGGTGTGTGACATCGTCGGGCTGGGCGCGCCGGCCTGGTGGCTGGCCGGCAAGTCGCTGGAAGGTCTGCTGGCGCTGGCGCATTTCACATCGTCCCAGCCCGGTTCGGTAAAGCTGAGCCCGGCCATGGGGCTGGGGACATTCGCGCTGTTCGTGGCGGGGTTGCTCTGGCTGGCGCTATGGCAAGGGCGGGCGCGGCTGTGGGGTTTTGCACCTGTGGCCACGGCAAGCGCCTTGCTGCTCGCCACGCCGGTCCCCGATGTCATGATCACCGGCGACGGGCGGCACGTCGGCGTCACTCAGCCGGACGGAACCTTGCTGGTGCTGCGCGAAAGCCGATCGAGCTATACGAGCGACAACCTGCGCGAACTGGCGGCGACGCGCGCCGAACCTGTTGCCATTGCCAACCACCCCGATGCGGAATGCAGCCGCGATTTCTGTGTGATTTCGATTGCGCGCGGCGGCCGCGACTGGAGCATCATGATGGCGCGAAGCCGGGACCGGGTGGAAGAGCGGGCGCTGGCGGCCGCCTGCGAGCGGGCTGACATCGTGGTCGCCGACCGGTGGCTGCCGCGAAGCTGCCGGCCGCGCTGGCTGAAGGCGGACCGCAACCTTTTGGGCGAGACGGGCGGGATCTCCATCGACCTTGCGAGCGAGGATTTCGCGACGGTCGCGCAGCGACAGGGCGACCACGGCTGGTGGAAGCCGTTCGAAGACCGCTACGCGCGGCGTTGATCCGGTCTCGCGATATACAAACGCCGCCCGAACGGGGCGGCGCTTGCAGTAACCGTACCGGCAGCCGGCGTCAGTGGTAGCGACGAAGCAGTCCTGCGAGCTTGCCCTGCACCTGCACTTCGTTCGGCCGGTAGACCTGCGCTTCGTAGGAAGCATTGGCGGGATCGAGACGGACCATACCGCTTTCACGCCGCAGATATTTCAGCGTGGCTTCCTCGTTATTGACGAGCGCCACGACGATCTCCCCATCGCGCGCCGTGTCGGTGCGCTTCACCAGCGCATAGTCGCCATCGAAAATGCCTGCTTCGATCATCGAGTCGCCCGATACTTCCAGCGCATAATGCTCGCCTGCTCCGAGCAGGGCCGCCGGAACCGGCAGCGACTGGTCGCCTTCCAGCGCTTCGATCGGCGCACCGGCAGCGATGCGGCCGTGGAGGGGAACCTCGATGACGTCATTGGCGGCGGAAGGTGCCGCAGCCGGCGGCGTGACCGCACGCGACACGGCATCGTTGGCCGCAGCCGGCTTGCGCGTTGCGGTCTGCATGTCCTCGGGACTGCGCAGCACTTCCAGCGCGCGGGCGCGGTTGGGCAGGCGGCGGATGAAGCCGCGTTCCTCCAGCGCGGAAATCAGGCGGTGCACCCCCGATTTCGACTTCAGGTCCAGCGCATCCTTCATTTCCTCAAAACTCGGAGAAATGCCGGTTTCGTCGAGCCGGTCACGGATGAAAAGCAGCAATTCGTGTTGCTTGGCGGTCAGCATCGACACGCTCCCTAAAGCGCCCGCTAAGACATCCACCGCGTGGGCAGTTTGGTGAACGAATAAGGAACAATTAAGCAACCTTTGCGGCGCAGTCAAGCGACAGAACCAGAACGGTTCCTTTTCTTCGCCCGGGTCGTGACGCCGCTGGTCAGTTGCCGAGCAAGCTGCGCGTTGCAGCCTCGACGTCGTCCTGCCGCATCAGGCTTTCGCCGATGAGGAAGCAGCGCACGCCGGAAGCGGCGAGCCGCTCGCAGTCGGCATGGCTTTCGATGCCGCTTTCGCCGACGAGGACGCTGCCGGCAGGTGCCATCGCCGCCAGCCGTTCGGTGGTGGCAAGGTCGGTGGTAAAAGTCCTGAGATCGCGGTTGTTGACGCCGAGAAGGCGGGACCGGAGATTCAGGGCCCGGTCCATCTCGGCTTCGTCATGGACCTCGACCAGTACGTCCATCCCGCGCTCCAGCGCGGCGGCCTCGATCTCCGTCATCGCGACGTCGTCCAGCGCGGCGACGATGATGAGGATCGCATCCGCGCCCAGCGCACGGCTTTCGGCGACCTGCCACGGGTCGACCATAAAATCCTTGCGAAGGACAGGCAGGACGCAGCTCTTGCGCGCATCGACCAGGTAGTCCTCGTGCCCCTGGAAATAGGGCGCATCGGTGAGCACGGAGAGGCACGCCGCCCCGCCACGCTCGTAATCGATCGCGTGCTCGTGCGGGCGGAAATCGGCGCGAATCAATCCCTTGGAGGGCGAAGCCTTCTTGATTTCCGCAATCAGGCCGAAACCGGTTGCGGCTTTCGCCTCCAATGCCTTGCGAAAGCCGCGCGGCGGGGTGGCCTGCAAGGCGGCACGGTCGAGATCTTCGAGAGTGGCAACCGTCTTCCGCGCAGCCACTTCCTCGCGCTTGGTCGCGCAGATTTCTTCCAGCTTGTTCATCGGGCGAGGGCGATCCAGTCTTGCAGCAGCTTGCGCGCGCGTCCGCTGTCGATCGCTTCGGCGGCCATTTCCGCGCCGCTCTGCCAGTCCTCCGCAGCACCGGCGACGATCAGGGCGGCCGCGGCATTGAGGCACACGGCGTCGCGATAGGCGCTCGGCCAGCCGTCGAGCAAATCGCGCAAGGCCTGCGCATTGTGTGCGGGGTCGCCGCCGCGAATGGCTTCCAGCGGTGCGGAGGGAAGGTTTGCCATCGAGGCATCGACGCGGCGCATCGCGAATTCGTTGCCGGTGACGTCCGCCAGTTCGTTGCCGCCCGCAAGGCTCAGCTCGTCGAGGCTTTCGTCGCCGGAAACGATGAACGTCCGCACCGTGCCCAGCCGCGCCGTCGCATCGCCATAGATCGGCACGTAGGCGGGCCGGGCGATCCCGATTAGCTGGCGCTTCACGCCGACCGGATTCGACAGCGGGCCCATCAGGTTGAAGATCGTGCGCCGGCCCAGCTTCTTGCGGATGGGCTGGATGCGGCCCATCGCCGGGTGGTGGTTGGGCGCGAAGAGGAAACAAATGCCGATTTCCGCCAGCGTCTTCTCCGCCGTGCGCCCCGCGGCCGCCATGTCGAGCCCGAGCACTTCCAGCGTGTCGGCAACGCCGGCTTTGGACGAAATCGCGCGATTGCCATGGCGCGCGACGGGGATGCCGCAGGCGGCCACGACCAGCCCCACGGCGGTCGAGACGTTGAGCGTGTGATGCCCGTCGCCGCCGGTGCCGCAGACGTCGATCGCGTTGTCGGGCCCCGCGACGGGTACGAGCCGGGCGCGCAGGGCGCGGGCCGCACCGGCGATTTCCTCGGCCGTCTCGCTGCGCTCGGTCATGGCGAGCAGGAAGCGGGCGATTTCCTCGTCCGTCGCCTCGCCATCGAGGATCCAGCCGAAGACCTCCTCGGCCTCGACTTCGGTCATGTGCGGAACGGCGAGCGGCAGCGTCTTCATGCGGGCACCGTGGCGGACAGGCCGCAGAGAGCAAGGAAATTGGCGAGCAGGGCATGGCCATGCTCGGTCGCGATGCTTTCCGGGTGGAACTGCACGCCGTGGATCGGCAGCGACGCATGGCGGAAGCCCATCACGCTGGTGCCGTCGAGCCCCGGTGTCTCTGAGGTGGCGTTCACGACCAGCGCATCGGGAATATCCTCGACCACCAGCGAGTGATAGCGCGTAGCGGTGAAGGGCGAGGGCAGGCCGGCGAAGACGCCGCTGTCGTCATGCTCAACCGGGCTGGTCTTGCCGTGCATCAGCCCCCCGCGCACGACCTTGCCGCCGAAATGCTGCCCGATCGCCTGGTGGCCCAGGCAAACGCCGAGCAAGGGCCGCTGCGCATCGGCGCAAGCCGCGACGAGGTCGAGACTGATCCCTGCCTCGTTCGGGGTGCACGGTCCGGGTGAAATGAGGATGCCCTTCGCCCCGGTGGCCAGCGCCTCTGCAGCGCCCATCGCGTCGTTACGCTCCACCCGCACTTCTGCACCCAGTTCCATCAGGTAATGGACCAGGTTGAAAGTAAAGCTGTCGTAATTGTCGATGACGAGGATCATGGCTTCAGCGAGCTTTTGCGGGTTTGTGGCCGGCAATCAAGCGCGGCGGCTAACCGCGCCGATCCGCAAATGAGTCCGTCGCGCGGACCAGCCCGTCGATGATGCCCGGTTCGCCGGCGCTGTGGCCCGCATCGTGGACGATCCACAAATCGGCTTCGGGCCACGCTTTCTTGAGCTCCCACGCACTCGTCGGCGGGGTGCAGATGTCATGGCGCCCCTGCACGATGATGCCGGGAATGTGCTTGATGCGATCGACATTGGCCAGCAGCTGCGCTTCTTCCAGGAAGAAATCCTCCAGGAAGAAGCGCGCGCAGATGCGGGCGAAGGGGATAGCCTTGGCCGGGTCGGCAAAGCTGTCGAGCAACTTCTCGTCCGGCAGCAAGGTGGCGACGCTGCCCTCCCACAGCGACCATTCGCGCGCTGCGGAAAGACGGGTCTCCTCGTCCTCGCTGGTTAGCCGGGCGTAATAGGCGCGCACCAAGTCGTCGCGCTCGTTTTCGGGGATCAGGCCGCTGAAGTCGTCCCACTGCTCGGCCATGATTTCGCTCGCGCCGCAAGTATAGAGCCAGTCCTTCTCCTTCTGCCGGGCGAGGAATACGCCGCGCAGGACGATTTCGGTCGTGCGGTCCGGGTGCTCCTGCGCATAGGCGAGGGCGAGCGTCGCGCCCCAGCTACCGCCGAAAACCTGCCACGCGTCATGGCCGCACATTTCGCGCAGCTCTTCGATATCGCCGACGATGCGCCACGTGTCGTTGTGTTCGATTTCCGCGAAGGGCAGCGATTTGCCGCAACCGCGCTGGTCGAACAGCAACACGTCGTACTTGTCCGGATTCCACTGGCGGCGGTGGTCGGGGCTCATCCCGCCGCCGGGGCCGCCGTGGAGGAACACCGCCGGCTTCTCGCCCGGCGTGCCGACGCGCTCGTAATACAGCGAATGGCCCTCTCCGACATCGAGCATGCCGGTCTCATACGGCTCGATTTCGGGGTAGAGCGTGCGGCGGTCGGTCATGGCGTGTCCTTTCGTGGGATTTGCCGCTTTTCAACGACGACAAGAGGGCCGAGCAACGCACCCGTGTCCATCCGCTCGCGCGCCGGGTCCCACAGTGCGCTTACCGAACCGTCGAGATAGAGCGCGTTCGGCGTGGCGAGATCGTCGCGGAACAGGCGGGCAAGCTTGCCGAAGCTCACGGGTTGCTCGGAAATGACGAAATGGGCGCGGCCTTCGCCGTCGACGCCGACGCCGTTGCGGACGAAGCGGCTGGGTCCGTCCTCGTCGATCTGCGGGTGGAGTTCGCCCCCGATCACCAGCATCGGGCCGCTCTGTGTGCCGAAGGCCGGGCGATCCTTCACGCTCTCGTAGAAATCCTCGGCCGTGCGGATTTCCCACTTTCCGTCAGTGCCATAGAAGACGCCGTTGGGAAGCAGGTGGAAGTTACCGAGGCCCTTGGCACGATTCAATTCCTGCAATCGCTTGCCGCCTTCGACATAGTAGCCGATCGGCTTGCCTGCATTGTCGAACATGCCGGCGTTCATGGCAAAGGCGACAGGCGCGCTGTCGGACGGGCGGTCGAGCGCATAATCCACGAAACCGCGATAGGCCTGTCCGCGCGAACCGCCGAGCGCCATGGTGATCGCGTGCTGCTTCGGATCGGCGACGCAGTGGGTGAAGCGCGCGTCCTCGAACGTGACGCTGCGGCACGCGGAGGCCGGCTGGGCAGAAGCCTTCGCTCCCGGTTCAGGCTCCTCCGCAGCTGTCCCGCATGCGGCCAACGCGAAGACGGCGAGAAGGGCGCCGCGCCTCACTGGCCGAAGCCCGGTTCCAGCGCCAGGCGCACGGCCTCGCGCGCGGCAGCGAACAGGGCGCCGGCCTTGGCTTCGCATTCGCGCTGTTCGTAATCGGGGTCACTGTCGGCGACGATGCCGGCACCGGCCTGCACATGCATCGTGCCATCCTTCACCACCGCGGTGCGCAGCACGATGCAGCTGTCGACCGAACCGTCGGGCGCGAAATAGCCGACCCCGCCGGCATAGGCGCCGCGGGCTTCGGGTTCGAGTTCGGCGATGATTTCGCAGGCGCGGATCTTGGGCGCGCCGCTTACCGTTCCGGCGGGGAAGCCGGCGAATACGGCGTCGAGTGCGTCGCGCCTTCCGTCCAGCTGGCCGACCACGTTGCTGACGATGTGCATGACGTGGCTGTAGCGTTCGACCGTGAAGCTGTCGGTGACCTCGACCGTGCCCTTCGCCGCCACGCGTCCGACATCGTTGCGCCCCAAGTCCAGTAGCATCAGGTGCTCGGCCCGCTCCTTGGGATCGGCCAGTAGGCTCGCCTCATTGGCGCGGTCTTCGGCTTGGTTCGCGCCGCGAGGCCGCGTGCCGGCGATCGGCCGGATCGTGACCTCCCCGTCGCGCACGCGGACCAGGATTTCCGGGCTCGATCCCACGACGGCAAAACCCGGCAGGTCGAGGAAATAGAGGAAGGGGGACGGGTTGATGCGCCGTAACGCGCGATAAAGCTGCAACGGCGGCAGCGCGAAAGGCGTCGTGAACCGTTGGGCCAGCACGACCTGGAAGATGTCGCCCGCGACGATATAGTCCTTCGCCCGCGCCACCATCGCGCGGTAATCTTCGGCGGAGAGCTGCGGCTCGGCCGCGATCTCGGAATGCGCCTGCAATGCCTCGGCGTTTGCCGGAACGGAGCCCAATGCGCGGATGGTCTCGTCGATGCGCTCCGCAGCCCGCTCCAGCGCCTGTTCGGGAGCATCGCCACCCGCCCAGACGGGGGCAATGACGAACAGCTTGTCCTCCAGCCCGTCGAACACCAGCAACACGGTCGGGCGCACGAACAGCATGTCGGGCAGGCCGATGCCCTTTCCGGCAGCGCGCGGCAGGCTTTCGACCAAGGCTATGGTCTCGTAGCCGAAATAGCCGACAAGGCAGGCGAGAGCGGGCGGCAGGCCATCGGGCACATCGATGCGGCATTGGGCGGCAAGCGTGCGCAATTCCGCCAGGCCGTCAGCGGCCAGCGGTACGAAGTTCTCCCGATCCGATTGCCAGTCGCGATTGATCTCCGCTGCCGCACCGGAGGCGCGGAAGACGAGGTCCGGATCGAGGCCGATCAGGCTGTAGCGCCCCCGGATCGCCCCGCCTTCGACCGATTCCAGCAGGAAATCGCCGCGCTTTTCGACCATCAGCTTCGCCGCTAGTCCGACCGGCGTTTCTGTATCGGCGACGATTTCGCGCCACACCAGCGCCGGACGCGACGCAGCGAGCGCCGCCAGCGCCTCGGGCGCGCCGTTCAGCGCGGCGGAGGTCAATTGCCGGCGTTCTGGCCGAGGAGCTGCGCGCGCAGGGCGCTGATCGCATCCTCGTTGCGCTCGACGCCGACATCTTCGCGTGCGGCCGTGCGGAACTGCGCAGCCAGCTCGTCGCCCAGCACGGTGGCGAGCTGCTGGCGGAAGGCGGCCTCGCGTTCCGGCGACAGGTCTTCGCCCGGCGTCACGTCGGTGAGGTTGATGACCAGCCAGCCTTCGCCGCCGCGCTCCTCGAGCTTCTTGGCGGTGCCGCGCGCCATGGAGAACATGAGCGCGAGTTCGGGCCCGACCTGCTGTTCGCGGGCCATCTGGGTCAGCTGCTCGCGCGTCATGGAGATGCGGCGCGGTGCGGGCAGGGTGGCGTTCTGGGCGCGCACGGCATTGGCCAGGGACGCGCCGCCGTCGATCCGCTTGAGGATGGCATTGGCGACTTCGCGTGCCTTTGCCTGGCCCTGGTCCAGCTTCCAGCGCGCGATAACCTCCTCACGCACTTCGGCAAGCGGCGGAGCGCTCGATTCGGTCACATCGGCGACATCGAACAGCAGGAAGGTCGTTCCCGCCTCGATCTCGCCGATCTGCGGTTCGTTGGTGTCCATGTCGAAAGCGGTGCGAATTGCGGGAGCGATGACTTCGGGCGCGGTCTGGTCGGTGCCGTAGACGCGGCCCTCGATCGTGATCGGGCGAGTGGTGGAAATCTCGATCCCCAGCGTTTCGGCGATCTCGCGGATGTTGCTGCCGTTGTCGATCTCGTCCTCGATCGAGGAGGCCAGCTGGATCAACGCCTCGCGCCGCTGTTCGGCGGCCAGCTGCTCACTGATCTCGCCGCGCGCTTCGGCGATGCTGCGGGCGGGGATGTCGCGGATGTTGTCCACCCGCACGACATAGTAGCCCAGCGGACCGCGGGCGACGGCAGCAACCTGCCCGGAACCGGCCGCAAAAACCGCTTCGGCGACGGCTTCGGAGGTCTGCTCGGCATAAGCCTCTTCATCGACCGGGCCGACTTCGGCGGTGGCGAGTCCCTTGCCGGAAGCCGACTGTGCCAGCGAGGTGCCGCCGTTGACTTCGCGCACGATGGCGTCGGCCGCAGCGCGGGTCGGAACCACGAGCTGCGTCACGGTGCGCTGCTCGGAAGCGGCATACTGCGCGGCATCGCGGCGGTAGCGCGCGGCGATCTGCTGGTTGGTCGGGGCGGGAAGCTCGCCCAAGGTGGCATCGCCGAAAGTGGCATAGCGCACCACGCGGCGTTCGGGGCGGACCCACTCGCTGCGGTTGTCGGCGTAATACTTGCTGAGCGTCTCGGCGCTCGGCCCTGCGGCGGGCGCATAGCTGGCGGCAGGCACGCTCAGCACCTGTGCGGTGCGCGTCTCGCTGAAGATCGCGGCATAGCGATCCGAAATCCCCTTGGGCATCTGCGCACCGAAGGCCACGGGGTTGAGGACCTGGCGCAGCAGCAGCGTGTCGGCGATGTCGGAGCGGACCTGGCCATCGCTAAGACCTTGCTGTTGTAAAACGGCAGAATAGGCCTCAGCGCTGAAATTGCCGTCGGCACCCTTGAAGGCGTCAATCCCGCCGATTTCGCTGTCCACCAGCCGGCGGCCGGCTTCGAACCCGTATTTTTCCGCGAACTGCGAGATCGCGAAGCGGTCGAACTGCGATTCCAGCAGCGCCTCGAACTCGCCGCTGCTGATGAATTCTTCCATTGTCAGCTCAGGGTTCTGGCGCCGCAGCGCATTGACCCGGTTGCGCACGATCGCATCCATCTCGCCGGTGCCGATCTTGCGGTCGCCGACCACTGCCACGCGGTTGCCGCCGGCCACCCCGCCGAACGTCGCCGAACCGGAGACGTCCGCACTGGCGAAGGCGAGGGCGATAAGTCCCAGGAAGCCCAGCGTGATCGCAAGCCCGATCTTGGAACTGAAGAATTTGCGGAAACCTTGCATCATGACCGTGAAAAATCCCGTCTGCGGCGCATTCCGCGGGCATCATCGCCAGTCGGAGCGCCGGTAATCTGGCGCGCTATTATCTGCCTTGCGGCAGTCCCGCAACAGGTCCGCGCCAGTTTGCCGGAATGTGGATAAAGCGGCTTTGACAAACGCTGAATGGTCGCCATAGCAGGGCGCAAACTCAGCCCCGCCTTCGGGGCCGCTCAAATATACCCAAGGAAAACGATGTCCGAACGCCCTTATATCGTCGGCAACTGGAAGATGCATGGCACCCGCGCCATGCTGGCCGAAGCCCGCGCGATCGACCGTGCGGCAGAGCGCCTGATGCGCACCGAAGTCGCGATCGCACCGCCGTTCACGCTGATCCATGCCGTGCGCAAGGAAGCGAACCTGATCGCCGTGGGCGGCCAGGATTGCCACCCGGAAGAAAGCGGCGCCCACACGGGTGACGTATCGGCTTCGATGGTCAAGGACGCCGGCGCCAGCTTCGTCATCCTTGGCCATAGCGAACGGCGCCAGAACCACGGCGAGGACAATGCGCTGGTGAAGCGCAAGATGGCCGCCGCCTTCGACGTCGGGCTCAACGTCATCCTGTGCGTGGGCGAAACCGCCGAGGAACGCGACGCCGGCAAGGCGGAGGCTGCGGTCTTCCGTCAGCTGGAAGAATCGCTGGTCGAGGTGGATACGATCCCGGAACGCCTCACGGTCGCTTACGAACCGGTCTGGGCCATCGGCACCGGCCGAAGCGCTTCGGTCGAGGAAATCGGCGCCATGCACTCCGCCCTGCGCGGCCGCATGGGCGAGCTCCTCGGCATGGACGGCGAAGGCGTGCGGATCATCTACGGTGGATCGGTCAATGCCGACAATATTACCGAGATATTGGGCGTGGACGATGTCGACGGCGCGCTCGTCGGCGGGGCCAGCCTCACGGCGGAGAGCTTTCTCGGCATCATCATCGCGGCCGCATCGCCCGACGCCGACAGCTGAGGCTACTTCGCCGGCAGGCCTTGCTTGAAAGCGCAGGCGTGCCCAGCTAAGGGCGCAGCCACGCGGGCCGGCCTGCAGGCAGCAGGCGCCCAGACAGACATTCGACCACCGGAAACCGCACAATGTTCACCTTCCTGACCGTCCTCCAGGCCATCGTGGCCGCATCGCTCGTCGTGGTGATCTTGATGCAGCGTTCGGAAGGCGGCGGCCTCGGCATGGGCGGCAATCCGTCGGGCCTGATGTCGGCCCGCGGTGCAGCGGACTTCCTGACCCGTGCGACTAAGTGGCTGGCGATAGTCTTTGTCGGCTTGACGATCGTGCTGGCAGCCATCGCGGTGGAAACCACGGGCGGCAACGCACCTGAAATCGACACGTCGCTCGATCGTTCGGTCGACCGGCAGGCCGATCCGGTCCCGGGCGATCCGGGCCTCGACGGTGAAGAGCCGGTCGATTCGACCCCTGCGCCGAACGACGATCCGCTGGGCGATCTGCTGAACTGATCCGTCTGGCGGGCAGGGCAATCGCCCGCCCGGCAATTTTTGTGCGGACAAGCGCTTTGAGCGCTTGCGCCGAATCCCACCCCATGCGTAAGGCTCGGCTCCCATGGCGCGGTATATTTTCATCACCGGCGGCGTGGTCTCCTCGCTCGGCAAAGGTCTCATGGCGGCAAGCCTCGGTGCGCTGCTGCAGGCGCGCGGCTTCAAGGTCCGCATTCGCAAGTTCGACCCGTATTTGAATGTCGATCCAGGGACGATGAGCCCCTACCAGCACGGCGAGGTCTACGTGACGGACGACGGGGCGGAGACCGACCTCGACCTCGGCCACTACGAGCGCTTCACCGGCGTATCCGCGCGGCAGGCGGACAACATCACGTCCGGGCGCGTCTACCAGCAGATCATCGCCAAGGAACGCCGCGGCGACTATCTCGGCGCGACGGTCCAGGTCATCCCGCACGTGACCGACGAGATCAAGAATTTCGCCCTGCACGACGATGACGACCACGATTTCATCCTGTGCGAAATCGGCGGCACGGTCGGCGATATCGAAAGCCTGCCGTTCATCGAGGCGATCCGCCAGCTGCGCAACGAGTTGGGTCCGGACAAGACCGCGCTGATCCACGTGACGCTGGTGCCGTACATCTCGGCCGCAGGCGAGCTGAAGACCAAGCCTACGCAGCATTCGGTGCGGGAACTCACCAGCCTGGGCGTGCAGCCCGATGTGCTGCTGTGCCGCTGCGAGCACGAACTGCCGGAGAACGAGCGGCGCAAGATCGCGCAGTTCTGCAACGTGCGCCCCTCCGCCGTCATCCAGGCGCTCGATGCGCCGAGCATCTACGCGGTGCCGCTGCAATATCACCGCGAAGGGCTCGACGACGAAGTCCTCAAGCATTTCGGCATCGACGCGCCTCAACCTGACCTCACCGTCTGGAACGATGTGGTCGACCGCTTCGCCAATCCCGAAGGCGAGGTCACGATCGGTGTGGTCGGCAAGTATGTCGGCCTGCCGGATGCCTACAAGTCGCTCAACGAGGCGCTGATTCACGGCGGGATGAAGCACCGCGTCAAGGTTCACATCAAGTGGATCGATGCGGAGATGTTCGAAGGCGAAGACGCCGATCTCGCCGCGAAACTGGAGCCGCTGCACGCCATCCTTGTGCCGGGCGGTTTCGGGGAGCGCGGCTCCGAAGGCAAGATTGCCAGCGTCCGCTTCGCGCGGGAGCGCAAGGTGCCGTTCCTCGGCATCTGCCTCGGCATGCAGATGGCCTGTATCGAAGGGGCCCGTAACACGGCCGGCGTGGCTGCCGCCTCTTCCACCGAATTCGGTCACACGCCGGAACCGGTGGTGGGCATCATCACCGAATGGATGAGCGAGGAAGGCCTTCAGCAGCGCGACGCCGACACCGATCTGGGCGGCACGATGCGGCTGGGCGCTTACGACGCGAAGCTTTCCGCCAACAGCCACGTGTCGCAAATCTACGGCGCAGAAACCACGATCAGCGAGCGGCACCGCCACCGTTACGAGGTGAACGCGGCCTATATCGAGCAACTCGAACGCGGGGGGCTGGTTTTCTCAGGCATGTCGCCGGACGGCCTGCTCCCGGAAATCGTCGAGCGCCCCGACCATCCGTGGTTCATCGGCGTCCAGTATCATCCGGAATTGAAGAGCAAGCCCTTCGACCCGCATCCGCTGTTCGCCGGCTTCATCGGCGCCGCGGTGGAGCAGTCGCGGCTCGTGTGACCCGCTTCCCTGCGGTCTTTTTTTGATATTTTACGACAAAAATGCGCCTGATGTCGCATTCATACAAACGCTCCCTTGCCAAAATGGGAACGTTCGCTAACGCTTGTGGTGAAAACGGGGGTTAGCAATTGTTAAAGCGTGGGCCCGCTTTGACGATTGTCGGGTGCAGAACACCGTCTCCGGAAAGCTTGTCGAGCAACCGGTCGTCTTCTGCGACCCGGACGGCCAATTTCTCGACGAGCCGGCGTTCGCGCCGGAGGGGGTGGATCTTCGGATCCGCCCCCTGATCTTTTGTGCGCACCGAAATGCTAAAAGGGCGACGCATCGCTGCGCCGCCCCCGTGTTCACTATTCGCAAGAAGATCAGGCCGCGTCGGCGGTGTCCTCGCCTTCGTCGCCAGCCTTGTTCTCCACGACCTTCAGCTCGCTCTGGCCCGGCAGCTTGATGGTCTTCGGCTTCATCGCTTCGGGCACTTCGCGCACCAGGTCAATGGTGAGGAGGCCATTGGCGAGATCGGCATCGGCCACCCGCACGTAATCGGCCAGTTCGAAGCGGCGCTCGAACCCGCGATTGGCGATGCCGACATGCAGCAATTCGCCCTTGGGGGCATCGTCGCGCTTGCGGCCCGTCACGGTCAGCAGGTTCTGCTGCGCGGTGATGTCGAGATCGTCCGGCTGCATGCCGGCAACCGCCAAGGTGATGCGATAGGCATCTTCGCCCTGCTTCTCGATATTGAAGGGGGGATAGTTATCGCCCGAGTTCTGCCGCGCCGAGCTTTCGAGAAGCTCGAAAAGGCGGTCGAAACCGACGGTGGAACGGCGATAGGGGGTGAAATCAAAACGGTTCATCGGAACAAATCCTCCAAGTTGAGCAATTTGACGACACGGACCCGGTATTTCGGCATCCGTGCCTTTGTGGAGTGCGGCCCTTGCGGCACCGCCTATCCACGCCCAATTTAGGTTCACCGCAAATGCGCTTCAAGAGGTGCTGCCGCGCCCGCAAGACCAACTTCGCGAGACAAGGAAACAACAGTGCCAGATAGCAAAGACGTCGTCATTTATACCAAGTTCGGCTGCCCGTATTGCGTGCGTGCGAAGCGCCTTCTCGACGAAAAGGGCGTCGATTACGTTGAGCACGACATCACGATGGGCGGCGACAAGGCCGATGAAATGCGCGCCCGCAAGCCCGATGCGCGGACCGTGCCGCAGATTTTCGTCGGCGACCGCGCGATTGGCGGGTCGGACGAGCTGGCGACGCTGGAGCGCGAGGGCAAGCTCGACGAAATCCTCGGCCTCTAGCACCCGGCCATGAGCACCCGGCCATGAGCACCCGCATCGCGATCGCCCAGATGACCACCGGGATCGAACCGGCGGCCAATGCGGCTGCGCTCGTGGATGCTGCGCGCACCGCGAGCGAGGGCGGGGCGGCCATGCTCTTCACACCGGAAATGTCGGGACTGCTCGACCGCGACCGCAAGCGTGCGGCATCGCATATCGTTGCGGAAAGCGAGGACCGGACCCTTGCCGCCATGCGCGACGAGGCCGCCCGGCTGGGCCTGTGGATCGCGCTCGGTTCGCTTGCCGTGCGTCGGCCGGACGGGCGTTATGCCAACCGATCCTTCCTGATCGACGGCAGCGGCGAAATCGCCGCGCGCTACGACAAGCTGCACATGTTCGATGTCGAGCTTGGCGGCGATGACGACTGGCGCGAGAGCAACGCCTATGCGCCGGGCGATGCGGTGGTGACCGCCGATACGCCCATCGGCCGTCTCGGCCTCGCGGTGTGTTACGACATCCGCTTTCCGGCGCTGTTCGAAGCGCTCGGCCGGGCGGGGTGCGACGCCATCGCCATACCGGCGGCGTTTACCGTGCCGACTGGCAAGGCGCACTGGCACCTGCTGCAACGTGCTCGGGCGGTGGAGGCAAGCGCTTTCGTGATCGCCGCCGCGCAGGTCGGCCGGCACGCGGACGGACGTGCGACCTATGGCCATTCGCTGGTGATCGATCCGTGGGGCGAAACGCTGCTCGACATGGGCGGCGAGCAGGAGGGTGTGGCATTTGCCGGCATCGATCCGGCGCGCATCGCGGAGATACGGGCAAAATTGCCGAGCCTTGCCAACCGACGTCCGATGCCCGATTTCCCCGCGCCATGATCGTCTTTGACCTTTCCTGCGCCCACGGCCACCGTTTCGAAGGGTGGTTCGGATCGTCCGGCGAATATGCCGACCAGGTGGCCGAGGGGCTGATCGCGTGTCCGCAATGCGGATCTGTCGACATCGGCAAGGCCCCGATGGCACCTGCTGTGGGCAGGAAAGGCAACCAGCAAGCGGCGGCGCCTCGCTCGCACGATGGCGACGCGGTGTCCGGCGGCGCGATGCCTGCCGAGGTGGCCAAGGCGCTTGATGCGCTGGCGAAGGTCCAGGCCAAGGCGCTGGAAACGAGCGAATATGTCGGCGACAGGTTCGCCGAGGAATCCCGCGCGATCCATTACGGCGAGCGGGAAGCGGCGACGATCCACGGCAAGGCGACCGAGAAGGAGCGCCGCGAACTGGTGGAGGAAGGGATCACCGTTGCCCCGTTGCTTGCGCCCTTCGTCCCGCCCGACGAGGTCAACTGACGACAGCCGCGCGCCGCGTGTTGCGCGGCCTCGCCCTTTCAATTAGCGAAATCCACCGATGCGCCCGTAGCTCAGCCGGATAGAGCACCAGATTCCTAATCTGGGGGCCACAGGTTCGAATCCTGTCGGGCGCACCAGATGGCGGGGTCCTGCAAGGGCTTCGCCATCTGGTCCGGGATTTCAGGAGCGAACCTGGTTCGGAGTCGTAGCGAAGCGAAGACGGGTAATCGCCAGGCGATTGCCCAATCCTGTCGCACGGGTGCGTCAATCTCCCCAACGCCGCCGCGCGTAGTAAGACAATCCGGCCAAAAGCACGCACGACGCCAGGATATAGGCGCTCGTTCCCGCCCAGCCGGCCGCATCGTAGATCGCTGTGCCGGCTAGGCTGCCGACCGCCCCGCCGATGAACATCATCACGATGTAGATCGTCGTCAGGCGCGTGCGCAGGTCCGGCTCCAGAGCGAGGAACGTCATGCGGCTGGCCACGTCGATGGCCGGGCCGACGAGATTGGTTAGGATGATGGGGATGAGAAGCAGCCAGAGATTGCCACCCAGCGGCCAGAGCAGGGCGATGCCGGCAGTCTGGATACAGGCGAAATAGAAACGGGCGCGGCGCGCCCCAATCCGGTCGGCGATCCGCCCGAGGCGCGGGGTGGAAAACACGCTGACCGCAGCAACGCCCGCGAGATAGCCGACCACATCGGTTCCGTAGCCCATTTCCGGTTCGGTCAAGTAGAGAGCAAGCGCCAGCCAAAGGGCAATGAACTGGCCGAAACCGAGCGCCTGTATGGTGCCCGACACCACGATTTCGCGGTGGCTGCGCAGCAGGGAGAAGACCGAACGGATCAGATCGGCATAGCTGGCGTTGCCGGACCGGATGGACCGTTCCGCCTTTTCCATGATCCGGGGCAGGGCGAGGGTGACCGCCACCATCAGCGCGCTCGCGATGTAATAGACCGTCCGCCAACCGAAATATTCGGCCACCACACCGGCCCCGACCCGGGCAACGAGGATGCCGAAAATCACGCCGGCGGTCAGGATCGCCGTGACGTGGCCCAGCCGCTCCGGCGCGACGCGGCGCGAGGCGTAGGCGGGCAGCAGGTACGGGGCGATGGTGAAGAAGCCGAGCACTGTCGAGCCTGCGGTGAACAACAGCAGGCCCGGCGCAAAGGTCATGACCGCGAGGCCTGCGCACTGGCCGACGGTGAAGGCGATGGTCAGCTTGCGGTTCGAATAACGATCGCCGAGCGGGAGCAGCAGGAATATCCCGATCGCCAGCGCCAGCTGGTTGAGCGCAGGGACGATGCCGATGGCCGCGTGGCTGACGCCGAAACCGTCCGCCACATCGCCGATGATCGGGTGGATGTAATAGGCATTGGCCGTGACGACCGCGGCGGCGACCGCCAGCGCGAATTCCTGCGCGTTGCTCAGGTAGCGGGGGGAAGGGGTGCCGGCGGCCTCGGCCACCGGTTCACGCTCAGCCACCTGTGCTGGGTTCGCCGGGCTCGGTGCCCATGGGCACCTTCTCCTTGAACGTGTGCGTGATGTAGGGGAACGGGATTTCGATGCCCGCCTCGTCCAGCGCCCGCTTGATCGCGCGAACGACCTTGTCGGTCGATTCCCACATGTCGCGCGGTTTCGAGCCCGAGTGCCAGCGCACCAGGAAGTCGACCGAGCTGGAATTGAATGTCGTCGCGAACACGTCGATGCCCTTGCCCGTGTCGACATTTTCGACGCTTTCGACCGCCTTGCGGATGACGTCGGCCGCATGGTCGAGATCGGTGTCGTATGACACACCGGCCACAACCTCGTGACGGCGCATCGTCTCGTCGGTCAGGATTTCGACGGCATTCTTGAAGATCATCGAGTTGGGCACGATGGTCAGTTCGCCGGAAAGTTTCCGCACGTGGGTTTCGCGCAAGGTGATGTGCTCGACCTTCCCCTTGATCCCTTCGCATTCGATGATGTCCCCGATGCGCATCTTCTCGCGCAGCATGATCAGCACGCCGGCGAGGAAGTTTTCGAAGATATCCTGGAAGGCAAAGCCGATCGCGACCGCGCCGATGCCGAGCCCGGCGATCAGGCTGGCCGGCGTGAGCCCGGGCAGGACGACCATCAGCGCGATCATCAGGCCCACCAGCCAGATGGCCAGCTTGACCATCGTATCGACCAGGTTCTTCAGGCTGGGGCGCAGCTTCGTCTTGCCGGTCAGCAGGTCGGCGATGCGCACCGCGAACTTCGCCGCGATCCAGGTAATGACCAGGATGACGATCGCGATGGCCAGCGAGGGCAATGCCTCCAGAAAGCCGCGGAACATGTCCTGCGCCTGGTCCGTGATCGTGCCGATGTAATTCATTGTGCCCCCGCGCTGTTATCGTTGGGGAGGCGGCTTGCAGATGCAAACGGCCCCTCGCACGGTGTTACGCACGAGGGGCCGTTTTTATCCCGCAGCGCGGAAAACCGTCATTCTGCCGGTTCGGCCTGCACCGTCTTTGCCTCTTCGACGGACAGGACGCCGCGCTTGATCTGGTCGCGCTCCATGCTTTCGAACAGCGCCTTGAAGTTGCCTTCGCCGAAACCGTCGTCACCCTTGCGCTGGATGAATTCGAAGAACACCGGCCCGACCTGTGCTTCGGCAAAGATCTGCAGCAACAGGCGCGGATGGCCGCCTTCGGTGGTCCCGTCCAGCAGGATACCGCGCGCCTTGAGGTCGCCGACCGGCTCGCCGTGGCCCGGCAGGCGCTCGTCCAGCATCTCGTAATAGGTTTCCGGCGGCGCGGTCATGAACGGCACGCCGAAGTCCTTCAGCCGGTCCCATGCGGTGACGAGGTCGTCGCAGATGAGGGCGATGTGCTGGATGCCCTCGCCGTTAAATTCGCGCAGGAATTCCTCGATCTGGCCCTTGCCGCCTTCGCCTTCCTCGTTGAGCGGGATGCGGATCTTGCCATCCGGTGCGGTCAGCGCCTTGGACGTGAGGCCGGTGTATTCGCCCTTGATGTCGAAGAAGCGGATTTCGCGGAAGTTGAAGAGCGTCTCGTAATAGTCCGCCCAGTATTTCATCCGGCCACCGTAGACATTGTGCGTCAGGTGATCGATGACCTTGAAGCCCGCGCCTTCGGGATGCCTGTCGACGCCGGGGAGATACTCAAAATCAATGTCGTAGATGGACAAGCCCTGGCCGTTTTCGTCCGGATATCGGTCGACGAGGTACAGGATGGCCCCCCCGATCCCGCGGATGGCGGGCAAGCGCAGTTCCATCGGCCCGGTCTCGACCGTCACCGGCTCCGCCCCCTGTTCGATCAGGTGGTCGTAGGCTTTCTTCGCATCGCGGACGCGGAAGGCCATGCCACAAGCGCTCGGCCCGTGTTCGCGGGCAAAGTACCAGGCTGCGCTCTTGGGCTCGTAATTGGCGATCAGGTTGATGCCGCCCTGGCGCCACAAGTCGACGTCCTTGGATCGATGGCTGGCGACGTGGGTGAAGCCCATTGCCTTGAACACGGGTTCGAGCATGCCCTTTTCCGGAGCGCAAAATTCCACGAACTCGAATCCGTCGAGTCCGGCGGGATTTTCGAAAAGGTCGGCCATGGGGATTCTCCGTGTCGTGGTTCGATGAATTGGTTGCAGATGTAACCAATTAGGCGGAAAAATGCAATGGTGCGCTGCACAAAGGCGCGTTGCGACGTTTTTATGACTCACAACATTGCAATAACGCTTGATCCCGCGAATCAGCTATGATTCAAGGGCGTTGCAGTGAACATCAAACGCGCATCGAAACCCCGGCGGGACAAGCGGATCGGCAGCGGCCTTGCGCTGGCCTATCTGCTCGGGCTGGGTGGGCTTGCGCTGGCGGGGCCTTCGGGCCTGCTCGCCTGGAACGAGAACGGTGCTCTGTTTGAAAAGCGGCAGGCGGAAATCGAGGAGTTGACCGCCACGCGTGACGAGCTGGCCAACCGTGTCGCCCTGCTCGACCCGCGCAAGGCGGATCCCGATCTCACCAGCGAATTGCTGCGCCGCAATCTCAACGTGGTCCATCCCGACGAGATCGTGGTCGAACTCGACCAGTAACCCACTGCAGCATATGCATTCGAATGTGCGGCCAGACCGGCGTTGCCCTTGTGGCGATGATCGGCCATAGCGCCCATCCGTATTCATGCCGTGCGACGTTACGGCATCGCAGCAATTGGCAGAAAGGATCGCGGCTTGGCAAAGGCTCCGGCGAAATCGAGCAAGCAGGCGAAGGGCAAGGACGCTCCCGCCGCACAATCCGGTGACGACAATTTCTCGCTGAGCGACCTGCAGGACGCATTCGAGAAGGCCAAGCGCTACGACGCGAGCGAGGAGGAGCTCCTCAAGTTCTACGAACAGATGCTGCTGATCCGCCGGTTCGAGGAACGCGCCGGCCAGCTTTACGGTCTCGGCCTGATCGGCGGTTTCTGCCATCTCTACATCGGCCAGGAAGCGGTCGCCATCGGCCTGCAGTCCGCGCTCGACGGTGACAGGGACAGCGTCATCACCGGCTACCGCGATCACGGCCACATGCTGGCTTACGGCATCGATCCCAACGTCATCATGGCGGAGCTGACCGGGCGCCAGGCCGGCATTTCAAAGGGCAAGGGCGGGTCGATGCACATGTTCTCGACCGAGCATAAGTTTTACGGCGGCCACGGCATCGTCGGGGCGCAAGTCTCGCTCGGCGGGGGCCTCGCCTTCGCGCACAAGTACAACGAGGATGGCGGCCTGTGCCTCGCCTATTTCGGCGACGGTGCGGCGAACCAGGGCCAGGTGTACGAGACGTTCAACATGGCCGCGCTGTGGAACCTGCCGATCGTGTTCGTGATCGAGAACAACCAGTACGCGATGGGCACGGCGGTCAGCCGCTCTAGCGCGGAAACCGAATTCTATCGTCGCGGCGCCGCCTTCCGCATCCCCGGCATGGACGTGAACGGGATGGACGTGCTCGAAGTGCGCGCCGCTGCCGAGGTGGCTTTCAAGTACGTGCGCGAAGGCAATGGGCCGGTGCTGATGGAGCTCAACACCTACCGCTATCGTGGCCACTCCATGTCCGACCCGGCGAAGTACCGCACGCGCGAGGAAGTGCAGGACCAGCGCGACCACCACGATCCGATCGAAGGGCTGAAGAAAGTGCTGCTGGAGAAAGGCAAGTCGGAAGACGAGCTGAAGGAAATCGACAAGGCGATCCGCGCCCGCGTGTCCGAGGCGGCCGATTTCGCCGAAAGCTCGCCCGAACCCGAAGCGGCCGAACTCTACACCGATGTGCTGGTGGAGGAGTATTGAGACATGGCTGTCGAACTGAAAATGCCCGCACTGTCGCCGACGATGGAAGAAGGCACGCTCGCCAAGTGGCTGGTCAAGGAAGGCGACACGATCGCCCCGGGCGACATCATCGCGGAGATCGAAACCGACAAGGCGACGATGGAATTCGAAGCCATCGATGACGGGGTGATCGAGAAACTGCTGGTGGACGAGGGCACCGAAGGCGTGGCCGTCGGCACAGTGATCGCCCAGCTGGCGGGCGAGGGCGAGGAGGCTTCCTCACCCTCGCCGGCACCCGCAGCTTCCGACGAAGTCGTCGACGTGCCAGGCGAAGGCAAGGACGTCGGCCGCGACGAGAGCGAGGCAGAGCTGACCAGGCCTGCCGCGAAGGAGCGTCCGTCCGATCCCGACATCCCCGCCGGCACCAACATGGCCCGCGTCACCGTGCGCGAAGCGCTGCGCGATGCGATGGCCGAGGAAATGCGCCGCGACGAGCGTGTCTTCGTGATGGGCGAGGAAGTCGCTCAGTACCAGGGCGCCTACAAGGTCACGCAGGGCCTGCTCGACGAATTCGGGCCGAAGCGGGTGATCGATACGCCGATCACCGAATACGGCTTTGCCGGCATCGGCACCGGCGCGGCGATGGGCGGCCTGCGCCCGATCGTGGAGTTCATGACCTTCAACTTCGCCATGCAGGCGATCGACCACATCATCAACTCGGCCGCCAAGACCAATTACATGTCCGGTGGCCAGATGCGCTGCCCGGTCGTGTTCCGCGGACCCAACGGCGCGGCGAGCCGGGTCGGCGCGCAGCACAGCCAGAACTATGGCCCCTGGTACGCCAGCGTGCCCGGACTGATCGTGATCGCGCCCTACGATTCATCGGACGCCAAGGGCCTGCTCAAGGCCGCGATCCGGTGCGAGGATCCGGTCGTCTTCCTCGAAAACGAACTGGTCTATGGACGCACGTTCGAACTGCCGGAGCTCGACGATCATGTCCTGCCGATCGGCAAGGCCCGCATCGTGCGCGAGGGCGGCGATGTCACGATCGTCAGCTATTCCATCGGCGTGGGCTTGGCGCTGGAAGCGGCGGAGAAGCTGGCGGAAGAGGGTATCGATGCCGAAGTGATCGACCTGCGCACGCTGCGCCCGCTCGACACCCAGACGATCCTCGAAAGCCTGGCCAAGACCAACCGGCTCGTCGTCGCCGAAGAAGGTTGGCCGACCTGCTCGATTGCGTCGGAAGTGCAGGCCGTGTGCATGGAGCAAGGCTTCGACCACCTCGATGCGCCCGTGCTGCGGGTCACGAACGAGGACGTGCCGCTGCCCTACGCTGCCAATCTCGAAGCGATGGCGCTGATCGACAGCGACCGGATCGTGAGGGCTGCCAAGAAGGTTTGCTACGCCGACTAGGCCGGCCGGCAGGCTCAGGTCGCCGCGAAGGCGTCGTACTTGCTGCAGACCTGGATCGCGTCCGGGCTGGACGGATCCTGCTGGTAGATCTGCGTCAGGTCGCGGTCCGCCCGAACGGTGAAGGCCGAATAGGCCGAAATCTGCGCGTTCTGCACGAACATGTCGGAAAACAGCGGCTGATATTCGTAAACCACCTCGACGAACATGACGGCGTCGTCCGGCTGGGCGACGACCTGGTTTCCCTTGGGTCCCATGCCCTGGAACGATCCCCCGGTAGCGCCTTCGTTGCCATAGCTCGAGGCATGGACCTTCTTGCCCTTGCACCGCTGCCAATGGAGCCATTGCTTACCGGTGTCGGGCTTCGTCTCGAGGCTGGAGAGGATGACGCGGCCGTGTTCGTACAAATCGACGTCGGCACCGGCCTGCAATTGCGCACCGAGAAGCAGGTCGTTGATGTCGGCTTCGTAAATCTTGCGGTCTTCCAGCGTCGACACGTCGCCGATGCGCGACGCGTTGTCGGCGATGTGGATGGCCACCTGGTTGATCCGCATGTGCATGATCGTGAGGAAGGTGGATTCGATCGCGAACAGCGAAAAGCCCAGCAGGAACGGCGTGACGAGCGCCATTTCGGTGAGCGCGATGCCGCTCCTATCGTCGCGCAAGGCGCGCAGCATCTGCCTAAGGGACACGGTCACGGGCAATTCCCGACCGGCGGCGCGCCGGCGAGCGTGTTGTCATAAGGCTGGTTGCGCAACACGGTGGCGGAGCTGAGCTCGTAGGTGTCGCTGACCCCGGCAAAGCCTGCCAGCGGGAACATCCGCTTGTAGCTCATCGTGGCGGTGTAGAGCACCGCATCGCGCGCACCGCCCTGGCCATCGATGCCGCGGTCCGTATCGTAGACGCCGTTGGTGTTTGCGTCCTCGAACGGTTCGCCGTTGTTGCACGTGCCGTCGCCGTTGACGTCGGTGTAATCCTCCGCCCGCTTGACGTCGGTGAAGCTGGAATAGGCGCGGCGGGTAAACGTTACGGTTGCGCCCGGCACGATGTCCTGCACAGCATCGCGGACCTGCTTGTCGATCGAGCCGGTGGTCGCCGCCTCGATCGTGCTGTCGCGTCCGGCTTCGTTCATCACCCCGCGCAGCACGGCGCCAGCATACATGTTGAAGCCGACGTCGAAGATGCCGATCAGCACCAGCGCAAGCACGGGCAGCACCAGCGCGAATTCGACAATGGTCGCACCCGTTTCATCGCGGGCGATGGCGGTAAGGATACGGCGCATCAGCTGCTGACCCTGAGGTCGCCCATGGAACGCGAGATCGCCTTGAACGCATCGTCCAATTCCTTGGCATCCTGCGCTTCGAAATAGTAACCCGAGCCAGCGCATTCGACCATGGCATCGTTTACGGTGGTGCCGAAGGCGATGATCCAGACGGTCGTATTGTTCTTCTTGATTTCCTGGCAGGCGAATTTGAACCGTTCCTCGATCGTCTCCGCCAGTGTCAGAGGCGAGGAAGGCGTCCACCGGCGCTGATCGATAGGCTCGATGCCATAGGAACTGTACGCGACATCATACGGCTCGGTCTGCCCATCGGTCAGGAAGATGAGATGGCGCGAAGTCGGCTTGTTTCCGGAGATATCCTTGTTCTCGGTCGCGAAAAGGCCGTTCTGTGAAAGCAGCCTGCCACCCCAGATCATGCCGATGTCGTGATAGGTCGCGCCATAGGGCGAAAGGCTCGATAGGTAGGCATCCAGCGCCGTATCATTCATTTCCGCAAGCTTCTGTGCCTTGGCCGGGCACGCGGACATCCACCACTCCCCGGTCCGCGCATACTCGTCCGGAGTGCCGTAAACATCGGCGGAAGTGAGCGACCCTGTGGCGTCGTTCTTGATAGCGCGGGAATAGACCTTGGTTATGTATCGCGGCCTCCACTGTGTGGACGGCAGATTCTTCTGGGGAACGCGATTTATGTCGAGATCGATGGCTTGCGACAGGTCGACCGTGCTGAAATCCGCGATTGGAACCGTATCGCGTTCCTCGATGCATCCGGCTGTTTCGGAACGCCATGCATCGACGTCGAACCTGAGCTGGCGATAATTGTATCCGTCCGATGGCACCGACGTGACGCTCTCGTAAGTCTGCAGATAGTCGGTGTCCGTGCTGAACTGCACATTGCACGTGGTGCCACTCAGCTGGTGGCGATAGCGCGTTCCGTTATGCAGCCTTTCGCGCTCTTCGATCGTTTCGACCGAAGGGGGGACAAGTTGCGTCTCCACGCGTGTCCCGGTGGTCGTATCTTCGTAGGCCCACGTTTCCGCCGGCAAGGTGCGATCGCAAGTGTACGAGCCGAAAAGATCGCCCAGGCTCGGCCAGTTGTACTTGGCGGGATAGGACGATTCCGTGGTCCATGGTGAGCGATCGCCCGAAACATACTGCCAGTTTTGATGGTATGTTTTTGCGACGGAAGTCGAAAGAAGACCCTGTTCGCGAGACTGATAGTCCCATTCGTCAACAACCCAATCGTCTTTCAGAAGATGGCCGACGTTCACGTTGGTCGAATAAGGTACGAAGCCATAACGTACCCGGGTCTCGGGGGTTTTGGACAGCTCCAGGTTAGAATGGAAGTTCTTGATCACCTCGCGCATGGAATCGATGCGGCTGAGCGTGTCGCCGGCGTTGGTGTGGCGCATCGATCCCGTTACATCGAGCACCATCATTATGTCGAGGTTCGTGAAGTTCATCCGCGATGCGCAATCGACTGCGATGTCGATGTTGTTGTATCCGAAAACGCCCATGACCGCCGTCGGCAGCTTGACGGAGGCCGATCCGCTGATCGCGTAGTCGCTTTCCAGCGTCATGTTGAACATGCGCTGCTTGGTGCCGTAGCGACCGGCCTCGAAGTTGAGATCGAAGAATTCGTTGCCGACCACCCGCACTTCGCCGATCACGGCCTGCGTCGGCGGCAGGTTGGAGCCGAGCTTCTTGCGCGCAGCCAGCACGCCCGCGTCGCAGGCCTGCTGCAGGCGGCTCTTGGTCACATAGGCGCGGCCCATGTCGATTCCGCTGCCGACCATGCCGATCAACGGGAGGATCGCTGCAGCCACGATCGGCAGCACATTGCCTCGCACATCGCGCGCGATGCGCGGCAGCAGGGAAAAAGGGCGTTGGGCTTGCATAAACGGCTCCATGGCAAGCCTGCGTTACTGGCGAGGAGTAAGGAGACGGTTACCGCGCAGGGTTAATTTGTTCACGATTGGCCGCGATCGTCGGGGGCTTGACCGGAATGCCGCGGCGGGCGAGGGGCGCCCAGTGAATTCACCCGATGATCTCCTGCCCCACCAGACGCTGGCACTCGCCTATGCGAAGGCGGATTTGCGCGCGCAGTTCGAGACGGCCCTGTTGCTGGAAAACCGGCTTGGCGCGGTACTGCGCGGGGCGAGCGAGCCGATGATCGCGCAATTGAAACTGGCCTGGTGGCGCGACCGGTTCGCGCAATCGCCAGACGAATGGCCGAAGGGGGAACCCCTGCTCGCGCGCCTATCCGGCTGGGAGGGCACGGTGCGGCTGGTAGCACTCGTGGACGGTTATGAGGCGCTGCTGGGCGATGCGCTGGGTCCGGCTTCGGCGCGCAGTTTTGCGAGCGGGCGTGGCCGGTTGTGGGCCGTGACAGCGCAGGCAGCGGGGCTGGAGCAGGCAGCCGGAGAGGCGGCGCGTGCAGGCGCGCTGGTCGCTTACGCCGACCTTGCTGCGAACGTGGCGAGCGCAGAGGAGCGCGCGGTGGTCGTCGCCACGGCCACAGAGGTCCGGCCGCCGCGCAGCCTGCCACGCGGGTTGCGCCCCCTGCAGGTGCTGGCGGGCCTCGCCGATCGCGCGCTCGCCCGCGGCGGCGTCGATCCGGCGAGCGGCGCAGGAGCGTACCTGCGCGCGATCAGGGTTGGCTTGCTCGGCCGCTAGTCTATCATCGTGGCAACATAGGGGAGCGCGCGATGAACAGGTTGCTTTTGGGCGGGATCTTGAGCCTGCTGATGGTCGGGGTCGGCCTCGTGTGGTGGCAGGGCAGGGCGCAGGTCGAGCAGGAAGCGCCGCCGCCGCCCGAGCCTGTCGAGACGCCCGAACCCGATGTCCTGCCCAGCGCCGATGTCACCGACATGCGGGGTCCGACGCCGCCCGAAGCTACAGAACTTTCGCGCGAGCAGCGCCGTTTCTTCCGCTACGACCGCAACCGGGACTTGCGGATCACCCGCAACGAGATGCTGTCCACCCGCACCAGTGCGTTCCGCAAGCTCGACAAGGACGGCAACAATTTGCTGACGTTCGAGGAGTGGGCGGTCAGCACGGCGGACAAGTTCGACGGGGCCGACGCCAATCGCGATGGCGAACTGACGCAGGGCGAGTTCGCGACCACTGCGCCCAAGCGGCGCGCGCGGCCCGCCTGCCGTTGCTAGCGATCAGGCCGGCAATTTCGACGTTTCCGCCAGCCACGCGCCGAAATCGGCCTTGGCGCGGTCCGTGTAGGCTTCCTTGCGCTGTTTCTTCTTCACGTCGTGCAGGGGCGGGAACAGGCCGAAGTTGACGTTCATCGGCTGGTAGGTGTCGGCCTCCGCGTCACCGGTGATGTGCGAAAGCAGCGCCCCCATCGCGCTGGTGCGGGGCGGGCCCTGCCATTCCTCGCCTGCCAGTTCGGCAGCGGCCATCATCCCGGCGAGCAGTCCGACCGCGCTCGATTCCACATAGCCTTCGCAGCCCGTCACCTGTCCGGCGAAGCGAATGTGCGGCGCGCTTTTCAGGCGCAGCTGGCGGTCGAGCAGCTCGGGCGAATTGAGGAAGGTGTTGCGGTGCAGCCCGCCCAGCCGCGCGAACTCGGCGTTCTCCAGGCCGGGGATCGTGCGGAACAGCTCCACCTGCGCGCCGTATCTCAGCTTGGTCTGGAAGCCGACCATGTTCCACAGCGTGCCGAGCTTGTTGTCCTGCCGCAGCTGCACCACGGCATAGGGCCAGCGACCTTGCGGATGCTCCTCCGTAGTGTCGTACGGATTGTCGAGACCGACGCCCTTCATCGGCCCGTAGCGCAGCGTTTCGACGCCTCTTGCGGCCATCACCTCGATCGGCATGCACCCTTCGAAATAGGGCGTGTCCTTTTCCCATTCGCGGAATTCAGTCTTCTCCCCATCGACCAGCCCTTGCACGAAAGCCTCGTACTGCTCCTTCGTCATCGGGCAGTTGATGTAGTCGCCGTCTTCGTTGCTGGCTTCGGTACGCTTGTTCCAGCGGCTCTGGATCCAGCACTTCGACATGTCGATGCTGTCGCGGTGGACGATGGGGGCGATGGCATCGAAAAAGGCGAGGCGGTCGCTGCCGGTCGCGCCGACGATGCTTTGCGCCAGTGCCTGCGCGGTGAGCGGCCCGGTGGCGACGATGGTGGGGCCGCTGTCGGGCAACGCGTCCACCCGTTCGCGTACCACGGTGACGTTGGGGTGCTGCGACAGGCGTTTCTCGACTTCGGCGGAGAAGACGTCGCGGTCTACTGCCATGGCGCTGCCGGCAGGGACGCGGGCGATCTCGCCGGCCGCCATGACGATGGAATCGCAGCGCCGCATCTCGTGGTGGAGCAGGCCGACCGCGTTCTTCGCATCGTCGTCGCTGCGGAAGCTGTTGGAGCAGACGAGTTCGGCCAGGCCGTCACCCTGGTGCGCGGCGGTGGTATCGCCGCCTCCGCGCATTTCGGACAGGCGCACCTTGAAGCCGCGCTGTGCCAGCTGCCATGCCGCTTCGCTGCCGGCCAGGCCGCCGCCGATGATGTGGATGTCGTGGGTCATGGCGCGGGCCCTTAGCAAAACGGTTGCCCGATGGCACCCGAAAGCGCGATAGGGCGGGAATGCTGCAGCGGATCGACATCGACGGGAAAGGCGTGATCGGCGCGCCGGTGCTGCGTGCGCCGGGCGCGGATGGCCACAAGCACGACCGCGGACATGTGGCGGTGTTGAGCGGCCCGGTACTTGCGACCGGCGCCGCGCGGCTGTCGGCCATGGCGGCGCTGACTACCGGGGCGGGGCTGGTGACGGTCTACGGTCCGCGCGAGGCGCTGCACGAGCACGCGGCCCACCTCACCTCGGTAATGCTGGCGGAAGAGGCAACGCTGCTGGCGGGCGAGGGGCGCCGGGTCGATGCGGTCGTTATCGGGCCCGGCCACGGCGGCGGGGAGCATACGCGCGAGCTTGTCCTCGCCCTGCTGCGCCGCGCGTGCCCCATCGTGCTCGACGCCGATGCGCTCACCGCCTTCGAGCACCAGCCGGACATGTTGTTCGACCATTGCCATGACCGCGCCGTGCTGACCCCGCACGCGGGCGAATTCGCGCGGTTGTTCGGCGAAGAGGTCGATGCGGCCATGGCGGCGGACCGTTGCAGGGGCACCGTGCTGCTCAAGGGGCCCGTCACGCACATCGCGGCGCCGGATGGCCGCAGCGCACGCAACACCCACGCCTCCCCGTGGCTGGCGACTGCCGGATCGGGCGATGTGCTTGCGGGCATGATCGCCGCGTTTCTCGCTCAGGGCGCCGATCCGTTCGAGGCCGCCTGCGCAGCGGCGTGGCTGCATGGCGACGTGGGCCGGCGCGGCGCGGCCGGTCTGACGGCCGAGCGGATGATCGGTATCATCCCTGCGGCGCTTGTCGCGTGCATGGCTGACGACTGACCGGGCAACGGGCTTGCGGTTCGCGGTCGCGCGGTGCAACCCGCTTTCATGCCCAAACGCGCCCTCATCCAAGCCCGTCCGTACCTGCTCTTCAGCCTCGTGGCGGCGATCCTCTACTGGATCTACGCCGACGAGAATGTGGGCGGCCTTTACCTGACCCTGCTCAAGGGCGTGCCGCTGGCGCTGCTGGCGGTTTATGCGTTGGTTCGCCACCCTTCGACCGATGCGAAGATGCTGGCGGGAGTGATGGCGCTGGGCTCGCTCGGCGACATGGGGGTGGAAATCGACTGGTTCTGGGGCGGGGCTGCCTTTTTCCTCGGCCACGCCATCGCCATCGGCCTGTACCTGCGGCACCGGCGGCCGGCGCTTGCCAGCAGCCAGAAAGTGCTCGTTGTCGCGCTGCTGCTGGTGACGCCTGTCGTCTCGTGGCTGCTCAGCGGCAGTCTCGACGTTGGCTTCTACGGCCTGGCGCTGGGCGGCATGGCTGCCGCCGCGTGGGCGAGCTCGTTTACCCGATACCGCGTCGGCATCGGCGCGGTGCTGTTCGTGATTTCCGATCTGCTGATCTTTGCCCGCATGGGCGAGCGGATCGATCCGTGGCTGCCTAACCTGCTGATCTGGCCGACCTACTACCTCGGCCAGTTCCTCATCTGCACCGGTGTGATCCAGACGCTGCGGCGAGGGGGCGGGGAAGCCCGCTAACGCCCCCTCGGGTCACAGCGATTTGCGTCAGTCGCTGTCGGGCTCGCCCGCGATATCGTCGTCGGAATGGGGCGTCGTGTAAGGCTGCGTGACCTTTTCCTTCTGCTCCTCGATTTCCGCCGCGACCGCTTCCTCCGCCTCGTTCTCGGGCTCGGCGGTTTCGTCGATCAGCGCTGCGCCCACGATCTGTTCGCCCTTCGAGACGTCGAAGACGCGGACGCCAGAGGAACCGCGCCCATAGACGCTGAAGCCCTTGTGGTCCTCGAATCCGCCGGGGATCAGGTGCCGGAAATCGATCGGCAGGCGAATCAGCTTGGCCTGGTCGGTCACCAGCATCAGCTGTGACCCGTGCTTCACCGGGAAGCTCGCCACCACCGGCCCGTTGCGGCTTTCGTCGCCCGGCGTGCCGATGTTGGTGAGGCCTTGCCCGCCGCGCCCGATGGTGCGGTATTCGTAAGCCGAACTGATCTTGCCATAGCCGTTGGCGGTCAGCGTCAGGATGAACTCTTCCGCCTCGGCCATGTCGGCCACGCGTTCGGCATCGAGATCGTTTTCTGCGCCGTTGTTCTTCCACGCAGCGGCGCGCAGGTAGCGGTCGCGGATCTCGGTATCGGGCTCGCCGGAATCCAGCACCGCCATGGAGACGACCTTGGCATCGCCTTTGAGCGCCATGCCGCGCACGCCGATGCCGGTGCGGCTCTTGGTCTCGCGCGCATCGGTGGCGGCAAAGCGGATCGCCTTGCCGGCATCGCTGGCGAGGAAGATTTCCTGGTCTTCGCTCAGCAGCTCGACGCCAATCAGCCTGTCGCCCGATCCATCGACGAAGCCCATCGCATACTTGCCCGCTGTGGGGACGTTGGTGAAAGCGTCCATCGAGTTGCGGCGGACCATGCCCTGCTCGGTTGCGAAAACGATGTTGAGCTTTTCCCACTCGCTCTCGTCTTCGGGCAGAGCGAGCACGTTGGTCACGCGTTCGTCCTCGCCCAGCGGCAACAGGTTTACCATCGGCCGGCCCTTGGTCTGCGGCCCGCCTTCGGGCAGCTTGTAGACCTTCATGCGGTAGACACGGCCGGTGTTGGTGAAAAACAGCACCGGATTGTGCGTGCTGGTGACGAAGAGCTCGACAACTGCATCCTCGTCCTTCGTCGCCATGCCGGCGCGGCCCTTGCCGCCGCGGGCCTGGGCGCGGAACGTGGAGAGCGCGGTGCGCTTGATATAGCCGCCGTGCGTGACGGTCACGACCATCTCCTCGCGCTCGATCAGGTCCTCGTCGTCCAGCCCGTCCCATGCAGGCGCGATTTCGGAAATGCGCGGCGTGGCGTACTGGTCGCGGATCTCGCGCAGTTCGTCCTCCATCACGCCGTAGAGCTTCTGCCGGTCGGCGAGGATGCCGAGGTAGTATTCGATCTGGTGCGCAAGTTCCTTCAGCTCGTCGCCGATCTCGTCGCGGCCGAGTGCGGTTAGGCGATGCAGGCGCAGGTCAAGGATCGCCTTAACCTGCCGCTCCGACAGCTTGTAGACGCCGGTGGAATCGAAATCGCTCGCCTCGATCGCTTCGACCAGCTGGAGGTATTGCGCGATCTCGCCGATCGGCCATTCGCGCGCCAGCAGCTTGGCGCGGGCATCCGCCGGATTGGAAGCTCCGCGAATGATCGCGACCACCTCGTCGAGGTTGGACACGGCGACCACGAGGCCGAGCAGGATATGCGCCCGGTCACGCGCCTTGTTCAGTTCGAATTTGGTGCGCCGGGTGATGACCTGCTCGCGGAAGGCGATGAAGGCTTGGATGATGTCGCGCAGGTCCAGCACTTCGGGCCGCCCGCCGCGAATGGCGAGCATGTTGGCAGGGAAGCTGGATTGTGCTGGCGTGTGGCGCCAGATCTGGTTGAGCACGACTTCCGGCGTGGCATCGCGCTTCAGGTCCACGACCACGCGCACGCCTTCGCGGCTGGATTCGTCGCGGATGTCGGAAACGCCCTCGATCCGCTTTTCCTTGGCCGCTTCGGCGATCTTCTCGACCAGGTTGGACTTGCCCACCTGGAACGGCATGGAGGTCAGCACGATGCTCTGGCGGTCGCCGCGCTTGGTCTCGATCTCGTGCCGGCAGCGCATCAGGATGCTGCCGCGCCCGGTGGTATAGGCGGCCTTCGCGCCCGACTGGCCGAGGATCAGCGGCGCAGTGGGGAAGTCGGGTCCCGGAATGATCCGGAACAGGTCTTCCGCCGTCATGCCCGGATCTTCGATGAAGGCGAGGCAGCCGTCGATCACTTCGCCGAGGTTGTGCGGCGGGATGTTCGTCGCCATCCCGACCGCAATGCCGCCCGCGCCGTTGACCAGCAGGTTGGGGAAGCGGGCCGGAAGCACGGTCGGTTCCTCGCGCGAACCGTCGTAGTTCTCCGCGAAATCGACCGTATCCTTGTCGAGATCGTCGAGCAGCGAATTGGCGACCTTGGCGAGCCGCGCTTCGGTGTAGCGCATCGATGCCGGCGGATCGGGGTCCATGCTGCCGAAATTGCCCTGGCCATCGACCAGCGGCACCCGAAGCGACCAGTCCTGCGTCATGCGGGCCAGCGCGTCATAGATCGCGCTGTCACCGTGCGGGTGGTAGTTACCCATCACGTCGCCGACGATCTTGGCGCTCTTGCGATAGGGGCGCCCGGCGACGAACCCTCCTTCCTGGCTGGCGAAGAGGATGCGCCGGTGAACCGGCTTCAGCCCGTCCCGCACGTCGGGCAGCGCGCGGCTGACGATCACACTCATCGCGTAATCGAGGTAGCTCGTCTTCATTTCCTCGACGATGTCGATCCGGCCGAAATCGCCTTCGGGGCTGGCGGGCAGTTGGGGTGTTTCCGTGGTGTCGCTCACGCGCGCTCACATCCTTGATTTTTGCTGTGGCAGGGGTTGTAGGGGAGGGGGGTGCGCCATGCCAGCTAAGGGGCGCGGCGAATGGCCAATATCGGCGTGTTTTCCACACCTGCAAGCCCGATTTGCGGCGCGAATGCAGGATTTGTTGCAGTGCACCATTCAAACCCCGTTCAGCGGAACTTTGCTAGACCTGCAAACGTTGATCGAACGAACGATTCAGGCCACTACAGCGCCTGCAAAGGCAAAGATGCCCGGCACGGATGCGCCGTCATTTGCGTCCGAGGATTTTGAGGAGAAAAACATGATGACCCGCTTGTTCAAACGCCGTTCGCGCATGGTTTCGCATGGTGCATTGGGCCTCGCCCTTGCCATGGGCGGCGCTGGCATCGCCGTGTCCGCCCCGGCCTCCGCTGCCATGGTGCAGGAACAGATGTCGAATGATTTCCAAAAGGAAATCGTGGCCGTGCAGGAAGCTTACAAGGCCGCGCAGGAAAACCCCGGCTATGCGAATGCCGACGAAGCAGGCAAGGCGCAGATGCTGCGTACCGCCACCTCCGCGCTGCAGACCGCCAAGGGCAAGGTCAAGAACGCGCAGGACCGCCTGTATTACGGCCAGTTCGCTTATAACATCGGCAAGGACAGCGGCAACGCCGCGCTTGAAAACGAAGGCCTGACCTCGATGCTCGAAAGCGGCCAGCTGGAACAGTCGACCGCAGCGGAAATCGCTGGCGTGCTGGGCCAGAACGCGATGGACGCGGATGACTACGCTACTGCGCGCAGGTACTTCCAGCAATCGGTGGAGCTCGGCTCGACCGAAGAAAGCATTCCGGTGATGATTGCCGAAACCTATTTCTCGGCCGGCGATAGCGCAGGTGGCTTCAGCGCGCTCGACGCGCAGATCGCAGCCGCCCGTGCAGCGGGCACGCTGCCTGCCGACTTGCTCTACAAGCGCGGTATGACCGTCGCCTACGAGGAAGAGAATGCTGCCAAGGCTCTTGCCTACTCCAGCGCGCTCGCCCGCGATTACCCGAACGACACGAACTACGGCGATGCGATCGTCATCGTGCGCGAATTCGCGGACCTCGATACCGACGGCATGCTCGACATCCTGCGCTTGATGTATCGCACCAACACCTACAAGCAGAGCTTCGACCTTGCCGAGCATATCGAAGCAGCCAATCCGATGCGCCGTCCGGGCGAAGTCGTGGCGATCATCGATCGCGGCTATGAAAAGGGCATTATCGAGCGCAGTGACCAGGCCTTCGCGACTTGGCGCAGCGAAGCGGCCGCGCGTGTCGATGAAGACCGCGGTACGCTCGCCGAAGCGGCGGCCGACGTTCGTGCAGGCGGCAACGCTGGCCTCGCGATCGGTACCGGTGATGGCTACCTGGGTTACGGCATGGCAGCGGAAGCGGAAGAAATGTACCGCGCCGCACTTACGAAACCGGGCGTGAATACCGAAGTGGCGATGATCCGTCTCGGCATCGCGCTGGTGGACCAGGGCAAGTATGCCGAAGCGTCCGAAGTGTTCGCCAAGGTCGAAGGCGCCCGCAAGGCTGTTGCCGACGTCTGGGCGGCCTACGCAGCCAACGCTTCGTAACGACCACAACCATCGAAACGCAAACGGCGCGGCATCCCCAGGGACGCCGCGCCGTTTTCTTTTGCTTGCGAGCTTTTAGCGCAGGCGCTTGATCAGGACCTGATTGCTGTCGTCCCGGTCGACCACGAAATTGTCGAGGCTGCCGAAGAGTTCGGACAGGCTCTTGTAGCCGTAGTTGCGCACGTCGAAGCTGGAGCGATTGCCGGCGATCTGGCCCACCGCCTGCAGCTTCGCGAAGCCGTTCTGGTCCTTCTTCGCTTCCTTGTAGGCGGCCCCGATCAACTCCATCAGGTCGTCGTCGTCGGTCGGCTTGTTGCGCGGGGTCTTGCCGTTCGGCTTGTCGTCCGCATTGTTGGCGATCAGCTGGTTGATATCGATGAAGCGCGTGCAGACCGATTTGAAAGCGTCCGGCGTCTTCTTCTCGCCGAAGCCATAGACGACGATGCCGTCCTGCCGCAGCCGAGTGACGAGCGGGGTGAAATCGCTGTCGCTCGTCATCAGGCCGAAGCCGTCGACCTTCCCCTGATAAAGCAGGTCGATGGCGTCGATCGTCATCGCCATGTCGGTGGCGTTCTTGCCCTTAGATACGTCGAATTGCTGCTGCGGGCGGATGCCGAATTTGTTGGTGATCTTGTCCCAGCGGGATAGGTTGTCCTTGGCGAAATTCCCATAGGCGCGGCGGATGTTGACCTGCCCCAGCTCGGCCATGACCGTGAGGACCGGGTCGATGCCCTGCGGCGTGGTGTTGTCCGCGTCAATCAACAGCGCGATATTCTTGAGGGTCTGTTCGGCCATCAGTCGGCCGCCGGCCGGAATTCGCCGCTGTCTTCGTCGAGCAGGTAGAGGATGCCGTCGGTGATGGCGAAATAGGCGCCGCGTACGGCCAGTTCGCCTGCGGCCTCTTTCTCCTTCACGTAGGGGAAGCTGCGCAGGTTCGCGATGCTGACCTTGACTGCGGCGAGCTCCATCGCCCGCTCGGCGTCGCGCCCGGTGGTGCCCATTTCCTCCGCGATCGGATCGCGCGCGTCATCGAGCATGTGGACCCAGTTGGCGACGAACCCGCCTTCGCCCAGCGCGTTGCCGTGAAGGTCGCGGGTCAGCGCCGCCTGGCAGCCGCCGCACATGCCGTGTCCCATCACCACGACCTGCTCCACTTTGAGGAACTGCACCGCGAATTCGAGCGCGGCGGACACACCGTGCTGGCCGGGGCTGGTTTCGTACGGCGGGGCGAGGGCGGCCACGTTGCGGACCACGAAAAGCTCGCCCGGCGATACGTCGAAGATCTGCGCCGGATCGACGCGGCTGTCAGAGCACGAAATCACCATCGTGCGCGGCGACTGGCCTTCTTTCAAAGAGGCCCACCGCTCATGCTCTGCGGCATAGCCCGTTTCGTGGAAGCGCCGGTACCCGGCGACAAGCTCGTCCATCGCGTTTGTCGTGTTCATGGCTGCTGCCTTGCCCCGCGCCATTGCCACTTGCAAGTGGGCAAACTACATGGACCCCCATGAACGACCTGGCCTCCGCCCCCCAGCCCGAAAAGCGCCCAGAAGAGCGTCCCGTGCGGCAGCGCAAGCCCGACTGGATTCGCGTGAAGGCTCCGGTCAGCAAGGGCTATCACGAGACGCGCAAGCTGATGCGCGACCTCAGCCTGAATACCGTGTGCGAAGAGGCGGCGTGCCCCAACATCGGCGAATGCTGGACCAAGAAGCACGCCACGGTGATGATATTGGGCGACGTCTGCACCCGCGCCTGCGCTTTCTGCAACGTCAAGACCGGCATGCCGCGCATCGTCGACCCGATGGAACCGGAGAATACCGCGATCGCGGCGGCGCAGATGGGGCTCAACCACATCGTCATCACCAGCGTGGACCGCGACGACCTGCCCGATGGCGGCGCGGGCCAGTTCGTGAAGGTGATCAAGGCGCTGCGGCGCGAGACGCCGGACACCACTATCGAGATCCTGACGCCCGACTTTCGTGGCAAGATGCGCGCGGCGGTGGAAGCGATCTGCGAAGCGGGGCCGGATGTATACAACCACAACCTGGAGACCGTGCCGCGGCTTTATCCCACCATCCGCCCGGGCGCGCGCTACTATGCTTCGCTCCGGCTGCTGGAAGAGGTGAAGAGCCACGACCCGATGATCTTCACCAAGTCCGGCATCATGCTGGGCCTGGGCGAGCAGCGGCTGGAAGTGCACCAGGTGATGGACGACATGCGCAGCGCAGATATCGATTTCATCACCATGGGCCAGTACCTCCAGCCCACGCCGCGCCACGCGAAGGTCGAGGATTTCGTCACGCCCAAGCAGTTCGACGCCTACGGTGCGATCGCGCGGGCCAAGGGTTTCCTGCAGGTCGCCTCCAGCCCGCTCACCCGCTCGAGCTACCACGCAGGCGACGACTTTGCGAAAATGAAGCAGGCGCGCGAGGACAAGCTGGCTCGCGCTAACCGCTGATGCCCGGCATTCGCGAGACCCGCAGGCTGCCTTACAGCGCGCAACAGATGTTCGACCTCGTGGCGGACGTGAAGCGCTATCCCGAATTCCTGCCGTGGGTGATCGCCACCCGCGTGCGCTCCGACAGCGAGACCGAAATGGTCGCCGACATGGTCGTGGGCTTCAAGGCGATCCGCGAGAAATTCACCAGCCGGGTGGAGAAGGACCGGCCGGAATGGCTGCGCGTCCACTATATCGACGGGCCTTTGCGCGATCTCGACAACCGTTGGGGTTTCCGCGACATCGGGCCGGGCGAGTGCGAAATCGACTTCTGCGTGGACTTCGCCTTCCGCAACCCGGTGTTCGAACGGCTGGCGGGCCAGTATTTCGACCGGGCCTTCCGCAAGCTGGTAGGCGCGTTCGAAACGCGCGCGGACCAGCTTTACGGCAGCAGCAGCTCCAGCGCACAAAGCGTCGCCTGACGTCGCACTTCGCTGCGGCTCGTGTCGCCGAACTGCTTGCGCTCGGCCATCGGGTCGCCTTCGGCATCCCGCTCCGCCTTGGCGAAGACGACGGTGCCGACCGGTTTTTCTTCCGTCCCGCCGCCCGGTCCCGCAATCCCGCTGATCGCCACGGCGACGTCGGCCTCGCTCGCCGCGAGGGCGCCCTTGGCCATCGCCCAGACGCAAGCGATGCTGACCGCGCCGAATGCCTCGATAATGTCGGTGCTGACATCGAGCTCGGCCATCTTGGCCTCGTTCGAATAGGTCACGAAGGAGCGGTCGAGCACGGCGGAGGAGCCAGCGATTTCCGTCAGCGCCGCAGCGACGAGGCCGCCGGTGCAGCTTTCGGCCAGCGCGACCGTGCGGCCGGCAGCCGCATTCTCCTCCACGACGCGCCGGGCCAGCGCGACGATGTCTTCGGGCAGCAAGGAATCGTCAGCCATCGGATCAACCGCGGCGCGGTGCCTTGCCGTTGCTGGCAGCCTGGTAGATCGTGCCGATCAGCCGCGCGACATTATCCGCCGGCATCGGATCGAGTTCGCGCATGATGTTCTCGATCGTACCGCAATTATCCGGCTTGATCTCTTTCGCGACCATCTGGCCGATCATGGCGAGAACGAAGGGCTGGAGCGCGTCGTCGGGCATCGCACCGAACAGGCCCGCATCGTCTCCGGCGAAGCTTTCCAGCCCGCTCTTGGCGGCCGGCCAGTACGCCTGCGACCCGGCGGTGAACTTGGCCGTCAGCGCCGTGCGGTTGCTGCGCATGTAACCGTCGGCGGCGAAGCGGTTGCCGCACTTGGTGTAGGTCGTGTCCAGCAGTGTCGGCATGGCGAAGCGGATCATCGCGCTGACCTGTTCGCCCGTCAGCTCCTTGTCCTGCGCCTGCGCGGGGGTTGCGGCGAGGCCGGCAAAGGCGGCGAGAGCGAATGCAAGTGTCTTCATGTGCTTGAATCCTTGTTAATCAGCCGAGGACCACGGCGGCACTGGCCTGTGCGGCGATCCCTTCGCCGCGGCCGGTGAAGCCCAATCCTTCGGACGTGGTTGCCTTGACGCTGACGGCATCGACATCGAGGTCGCAAATCGCCGCGAGGCGTTCCCGCATCGCCTGGCGGTGCGGCCCGATCTTCGGTGCCTCGCAGACGAGCGTGACGTCTATATTCGCAATCCTGTACCCCGCATTGCCGACGAGGTCGCAGGCGTGCGCGAGGAACCGATCCGACGATGCGCCGGCCCATTTCGGGTCGCTGGGCGGGAAATGATCGCCGATATCGCCCGCCGCAATCGCGCCGAGCAGCGCGTCGACGATGGCATGGATGCCAACGTCGGCGTCGCTGTGGCCGGCAAGTCCGTGCGTGTGATCCAGCTCCACGCCGCACAGGACGAGGCACTCGCCCCGTTCCAGCCGGTGGACGTCGTACCCGGTGCCGAAGCGGACGGGTGGCTGCTCCGCCGCGCGCCGGACAGGTGCAGGCGCGGGGGCCGGTGCGGGCTGGCTCACCTGCGTTTCGGCAAAATCTTCCGCGAAAGTGACTTTCTTCAGCCGCTCGTCGCCAGCGACGAGTACCACGCCGCCCCCGGATTCGCGCAGCACCTGCGCATCGTCGGTCGCCACGGGTTCGCCCGGCCAGCCGCGGTGGGCGCCGAGGATGGAGCCGAAGTGAAACGCTTGCGGCGTCTGCACTCGCCGCATCGTGCCGCGCGGCGCGGTCTCTCCCATCAGGTCGCCATCGGCCTGCAGCAGCGTGTCCACGACCTCCAGCACGGGAATCGCGCCGTGATGCTGGCGCAGGCCATTGAGCAGCCGCTCGATCACGTCGCGCGGCAGGTCGGGGCGGGCGGCATCGTGGATCAGCACCAGCGAAGGCTCGAATTCGGCGAGCTCCTCCAGCGCGTTGTAGACCGACTGCTGCCGCGTCGCGCCGCCGGTCACGAAGCGGATCTGCGGGAAATCGCCCAGCGCCGTCATCGCCTGCAATTCCGCGCCCTTGGGAATGGCGATCACGATCGGGTTGGCCCCGGCATCGACCAGCGCTTCGGCGGAATGGGCGACCAGCGGCTTGCCGCGATAGTCCGCAAACTGCTTCGGCAGCGCCTGTCCTGCGCGCGAGCCCGAGCCGGCAGCGACAATGATGGCCGCAAAGGGCGGCAATGGCATGGATTCCCCCGTCATCAGCGCAGCGCCTACCGCCTTGCTGCATTTGCTGCAATGCACTATGGCGCTGCCTGACTTTTAAGCAGTTAACACGATGAGCGAAATTCCCGCCCCTCCGCCGCTGAAGCCCATTCAGGTCGGCCCGGTCACGATCGACACGCCCGTGGTGCTCGCGCCTATGACGGGGGTGACCGATCGGCCGTTCCGTGCACTCGTGCGCCGGTATGGCAGCGGGCTCAACGTGACCGAGATGATCGCGAGCGAAGCCGCCATCCGCGAAACGCGCCAGTCAGTGCAAAAGGCGGAATGGGCCCCGATCGAGGATCCGGTGTCTATGCAGCTGGTCGGCTGCGATCCTGCCAGCATGGCAGAAGCCGCGAAGCTGCAGGAAGGCAACGGCGCGGCCATCATCGACATCAATTTCGGCTGCCCGGTCCGCAAGGTCGTGGGCCAGCTCGCCGGGAGTGCCCTGATGCGCGAAGTCCCGCTGGCCACCAGGCTGATGGAATCGACGGTCAAGGCGGTGGATGTTCCGGTCACGGTCAAGATGCGCATGGGCTGGGACCATGCCAGCCTGAACGCGCCCGAACTCGCCCGGATTGCAGAAGACCTGGGCGTCAAGATGATCACGGTCCACGGCCGCACCCGCAACCAGATGTACAAGGGCAGCGCCGACTGGTCCTTCATCCGGAAGGTGAAGGAAGCAGTGTCGATCCCCGTCATCGTCAACGGCGACATCTGCACCATTCAGGACGCGGCGACCGCGCTGGAGCAATCGGGTGCCGACGGGCTGATGATCGGCCGCGGCGCCTATGGCAAGCCGTGGCTCCTGGGCCAGGTGATGCATTGGTGGAAGACCGGGCAGGTCCTCGAAACCCCCAGTTTCGACGAGCAGTACGAAACGCTGGTCGAACATTATCGCGACATGCTGGATCATTACGGGGCCAATGTGGGCGTGAAGATCGCCCGCAAGCACCTCGGCTGGTACACCAAGGGCATGCACGGATCGGCCGACTTCCGGAACAAGGCCAACTTTATCGACGATCCGGCAGTCGTGCTGGACGAGATCGAGCGCTTCTACACCCCCTTCCTCCACCGCCGCGCGGCATGACCGTGGGGCCCGCGCCGGCCGAGCAGCTTTCGGGGCTGATTTTCGCGCTGCTGCTGGTCGATCCTTCGGGCGCGATTGCGGAGGCGAACCCTGCGGCGGAGGTCATGCTGGGCAAGAGCCGCGAACGGCTGGCGGGCCGCCCGCTGGAAGAGGTGCTGCAGCTGTCCGACGAGGCCATCCGCCAGCGCCTCGCCGCCTCCGACACCCAGCTGACCGCGCGGCGTATCGGCGTGCAGCTGTCGGAGCGGCGGCAACTGATCAACCTCACCGTCTCTCCGCTCGCCTCGCATCCCGGCTGGCGGGTCGTCACCCTGTCCGATGCGCGCAAGGACGATGGCAGTTTTGAGGATTCCGGCCGCGCCCCGGCCATCCTCGCGCACGAGATCAAGAACCCCCTCGCGGCCATTCGCGGCGCGGCGCAGCTGCTCGGCAAGAAGCTCGGGGAAAGCGAAATGAAACTGACCACGCTGATCGCGTCCGAAGTGGATCGCATCGCCGGCCTGGTCGACCGCATGCAGTCGCTCGGCAGCGAGCGGGCGCTGGAGCTTGCGCCCTGCAATGTGCACGAACCGATTTACCGGGCGCGCGAGACCTTCACGGCGACCGCACCGGGTATCTCGCTGGTGGAGGAATACGATCCCTCCATCCCGCCAGTGATGATCCACGCGGACAGCCTGGTGCAGGTGGTGCTCAACCTCCTTGCCAACGCCCGCGACGCCCTGCGCGAGACGCCGGAGCCCACCGTCATCATCCGCACCCGCTTTGTCAGTGGCATGACCGTGCGCGCCTTGCGGCTGGGGCGGCCGCTACGCCTGCCCGTGGAGGTGCGGGTGTGCGACAACGGCCCCGGCATCGACCCGGCCATATCCGATCACGTGTTCGATCCCTTCGTTTCCAGCAAGGCGGACGGTGAGGGGCTGGGCCTCGCCCTGGTCAAAAAACTGGTGCGCGACATGGGCGGGCGCATTTATCACGAGAGAAACGAGGCGGCAGGGCGGACGGATTTCGTCATCAACCTGCCGCTCGCCGGAAAGGACGGCTGATGCGGGCACTGCTGGTGGAAGACGACAAGGGCATCGCCACCGTCGTCGAAAGCGCGCTGGAGGGGGAGGGGTTCACCGTCACCGCCTGCGACAGCGTGGCGGCGCGCGACCGGGCGCTGGCGGACGGCAGCTTCGACGTGATGGTAACCGACATCATGCTGGGCGATGGCGATGGGATCGGCACGCTTGACGCGGTGCGCGAACGCCATCCCGACCTGCCGGTGATCGTGATGAGCGCGCAGAACACACTCGACACCGCGGTGCGCGCCAGCGAGACTAACGCTTTCGAATATTTCCCGAAGCCCTTTGATATCGACGAGCTGACCCGCGCCGCGCGGCTGGCGGCCACGGCAAGCGGGCGAACCGAAGCGGCCTCGGGGCCGGCGCAGGAGCTGCCGCTGATCGGGCGCAGTGCGGCGATGCAGGACGTCTACCGGCTGATCACCCGGCTGCTCGACAACGACCTGACCGTGCTTGTCACCGGCGAGAGCGGGACGGGCAAGGAGCTGGTCGCCGAGGCGATTCACGAGCTTGGCCATCGCCGCACGGGGCCCTTCGTGGCGCTCAACATGGCAGCGATCCCGGCAGAATTGATCGAAAGCGAGCTATTCGGGCACGAGAAAGGCGCTTTCACCGGCGCCGTGGCGCGCCAGCTAGGCAAGTTCGAACAGGCGAGCGGCGGCACGCTGTTCCTCGACGAGATCGGCGACATGCCTATGGAGGCGCAGACCCGTCTGCTTCGTGCGCTACAATCGGGCCGCATCCGGCGCGTGGGCGGGGCGCAGGAGATTTCCGTCGACGTCCGCATCATCGCGGCGACCAACCGCGACCTTGCTCCCATGATCGGCGCGGGCACGTTCCGCGAGGACCTGTTCTACCGCCTCAACGTGCTGCCCATAGCACTGCCGCCCTTGCGGGAGCGGCGGGAAGACATCCCGGAACTCGCACGCCACTTCCTTGCGCAGGCACCGGACGAAGGCCTGCCCGTGCGGACGCTTTCGCCCGACGGGGCGAAGCTGCTGAGCGCGCACGACTGGCCCGGCAACGTGCGCGAACTGCGCAACACGATGCTGCGCGCGGCCTTGCTGGCCCGCGAGGAGGAGATCGAGGTGGCCACCCTGCGCCCGATCGTCGGCGAACCGAAAGCCGGCGGCACTGCGGGCACAGGCGAGACAAGCTTCGCCGCGGCGATCGGCGCTTGGCTGGAGCGGGAGGGACCGCCCGAGGGCGCGCTCTATCACCGAGCGCTGGCGACTTTCGAAGTGCCGCTGTTCGAGCATGCCTTGCGCAGCACCAACGGCAATCAGCTGCAGGCAGCCAAGCTGCTCGGCATTAACCGTAACACGCTGCGCAAGCGAATCGTCGACCTCGGCATCGATGCCGACCGCTTTGCCTGAGGCCGGAGATTGCGCCGAATCCGAGGGATAGCCGCCCATTAACCCTTGCAAAAATGCAACAGTGTTGTTGTAACGCCGCAACGATGGACGCCACCTCGCACCCGAGCGGCTCCCGGCCGGTCAAGCGCACGCCGCGCTGGTGGCGCCGCGCGGTCGTGGCATCGCGCAAGGCGAACCTGTTCCTCCTCCTCGAAATCGCAGCGCTCGTCGGGCTGATCGTCATGGCCTGGGCCAGCTATGTCGCCGTGTCCCGTGCGCCGGAAGCCGAGGTGCTCCCGTCGGCACAGGCCGCGACCTTGCTCGTCGGCACGCTGATCCCGGCACTCGCGCTGCTTGTGTTGCTCGGCCGGCGGGCGGCGATCCGGCGGCAGAAGGGCAGCGGTGGCCGATTGCACACGCGGCTGGTGTTTTTCTTTTCGATGGTCGCCGCCGTGCCGACCCTGCTGGTCGTGGTCTTCGCCAGCTTCCTGTTCCAGTCCGGCGTCGAATTCTGGTTCTCCGACCGCTCGCGCGGACTGGTGGAGAACGCCAACCAGTTGGCGCGCGGCTATTACGACCAGAACCAACGCGATATCTCCAACCAGACCGTCACGATGGCGGACGACCTGCGTTCCTACCTCGCACAATATTCGATCGCCTCGCCCGAATTCCAGGAGGGCTATTCCTTCCAGGTCCTCAACCGCGGATTGAGCGAAAGCGCGATCATCCAGCTGGGCGAAGACGGTGTGTCGCGCATCGTCGCCATCGTGGATCCGGACGAGGACGAGCGGCAGCGCATCTCGGGCCCCACTTTCGAGCGGCTGCTGGGCGGCGAAACCGTAGTCACCGACACAACCGAAACGGGTATCGAGGCGATTACAGCCATCGATCTTGAACTTGGCCTCTTCCTCTACGCTGGCCGCACTTCGGATATTCTCACGCTTAGCCAGTACAACAACGCGCAGAACGTCGTCGAAGCGTATGACGAGCTCGCCGGACGAGCGCGAGCATTGCAATTGAATTTCAACATCGCGCTGTTCTTCGTCAGCCTCGCGCTGGTCGGCATCGCCATCTGGTTCGCGCTGCGCTTTGCCGACCGACAGGTTACGCCGTTGACCGACCTCGTATCCGCAGCGCGCAGCGTCGGTGCGGGCAATTACGCCTTACGCGTCGAAGGGCGGCGCGGGGCGGACGAGATCGGCCTGCTCAACCGCGCCTTCAACCGCATGACCGAGCAGATCGAGCGCCAGACGACCCAGCTGGTCGGTGCCAACACCCAGCTCGACGAACGCCGCGCCTTCATCGAAGCGGTGCTGGAATCTGTAAGCGCGGGCGTGCTGTCGGTCGACAACGCGGGCACCGTGCAGCTCATGAACGGTTCGGCACAGAAGCTGTTGCTCGACAAGCAGGGGCCGACGCCGGTGGGTGCTAGCCTCGCCGACCTGGCGCCGCAGATCGAGGCCCTGCGCGAAGCGAACTTGCATAATGGCCTCGTGCAATATTCGAAGGACGGAGAGCTAAAGACCCTCGCCGTGACGCTCGCCAGCGACCGCGAAGGCCATGTGATCACTTTCGAGGACATCACCCGCCAGCTGCTCGACCAGCGGCAGGCGGCATGGTCGGACGTGGCGCGGCGGATCGCGCACGAGATCAAGAACCCGCTCACCCCGATCCAGCTGGCCACAGAGCGTCTGCGCCGCCGTTACGGCAAGCAGATCGAAACCGATGTGGAGCTGTTCGACGAACTGACCGGCACAATCGTCCGCCAGGTCGCGACCTTGCGCAAGATGGTCGACGAATTCTCCAGTTTCGCGCGGTTGCCGAAGCCGGTGTTCCGTAGCGAGGATGCGGTCGACCTGGTCCGCCAGGCGCTGTTCCTGCAGGAAGTCGCGCATCCAGAAGTCGATTTCGGCCTCGCAACCGACAGCGACGCGCTGCTGCTCGCCTGCGACCGGCACCAGGTGGGGCAGGCGCTTACCAACGTGCTCAAGAACGCTGTCGAGGCGGTCGAGGCGCGCAGCCGCACGGCCGAACCGGATTATCGCGGTCGTATTGCCGTGGAGCTGTCTTCGACCGAGGATCACGTCAGCGTGGCGGTGAGCGACAACGGACCCGGCCTGCCCAAGGAAGGCGCGGCGGTGGTCGAACCCTATGTCACGACGCGCGAGAAGGGCACCGGCCTCGGCCTCGCGATCGTCAAGAAGATCGTCGAGGAACACGGCGGCGAGATGCAGCTGGCGCAAGTGGCGGACGGCGGCACGCGCGTGACGCTGAGCTTCGCCCGCGATCCCGCATCGCAGCGGCGCACCGCGGAGGCGGCGGAATGAATACAAGGAAAGGTGAAGTCTGAATGGCGCTCGACATCCTAGTGGTCGATGACGAACAGGATATCCGCGAACTCGTGGCCGGCGTCCTGAGCGACGAGGGCTACGAATGCCGCACCGCGGGCGACAGCACCAAGGCGCTCGCAATGATGGACGAGCGGCGGCCCAGCCTGGTCTTGCTCGACGTGTGGCTGCACGGCAGCCAGATGGACGGGCTGGAAGTGCTCGACGCGATCAAGGCGCGCGAGCCGGACCTGCCCGTCATCATCTTTTCCGGCCACGGCAACATCGACACGGCGGTGTCGGCCATTTCCCGCGGGGCGATGGACTTCATCGAAAAGCCGTTCGAGGCCGAGCGCCTGCTCCACCTCGTCGACCGGGCGACCGAGACCGAGCGGCTGAGGCGCGAGAACGCCAGGCTGCGCGAAGGCTTCGCCTCGTCGGAGGAATACACCGGCAATTCCAGCGCCATCAACGCGGTTCGCGCCACGCTCAAGCGGGTCGCCAGCACCGGCAGCCGCGTGCTTATCACCGGGCCCGCGGGCGCCGGCAAGGAAGTGGCCGCCCGCCTCCTGCATTCATGGAGCCCGCGCGCCGATCAGGCCTTCGTCACCGTCAGTTCCGCCCGCATTACGCCCGAACTGTTCGAACACGAACTGTTCGGGGAGGAGCAGGACGGGAAGCTGGTGCGGCCCGGCCTGCTCGAAAACGCCGACGGGGGAACGCTCTATTTCGACGAGGTCGCGGACATGCCGGAAAGCACGCAGGCCCGCATCCTGCGTGTGCTGACCGAACAGAGCTTCGTACGCGTTGGCGGATCGCGGCAGATCGGTGTGGACGTGCGCGTCGTATCCTCCACCGCGCGCAACCTTGAAGAGGAAATCGCCGCCAAGCGCTTCCGCGAGGACCTGTTCTACCGCCTCGCCGTGGTGCCGGTGGAAATCCCCAGCCTGGCCGAACGGCGCGAGGATATTCCCGCGCTCGTCACCCATTTCTTCGCCCGCTACGCCGCCGAACAGGGGCTTCCGCAGCCGGAGGTCAGCCCCGAGGCGATGGCGGCGCTGCAGGCCTACGACTGGCCCGGCAACGTGCGCCAGCTGCGCAACGTGGTCGAACGCACGATCATCCTCACCCCGCGCGACAAGCTGGGCATCATCCAGCCCGACATGCTGCCCGCGGAAATCTCCGGGGCATCGTCCGACGGGGACGACGGGATCGCGCCGCTGATGGGGGTGCCGCTGCGCGAGGCGCGCGAAAGCTTCGAACGGCAATATCTGCGCATCCAGATTCGCCGCTTTTCGGGCAATATCTCGCGTACTGCGGGCTTCATCGGGATGGAACGCTCCGCGCTCCACCGCAAGCTCAAGCTGCTCGGCATGGCGGATCGTCCGGACGGCAAGGAATAGGTCGCCTGGGCCCGGGCCGATTGGTTCGGAACCGCCCGCCTTCGTGAAGCATTTCAGGCAGGATAGCGCCCATGCGCCAAGCCTGCATGTGCCCCCGCACCAAGAACAGGAGTCATGCTAAATGGCCGACGGAACCCTCTCTGCACGTCCCCGATCCAAGCCGGAGCCTGCTGCGACCGACAAGAGCGGAGCCTCGCAGCGCCCGCAGAACCTGCAGGACGTCTTCCTCAACTACCTGCGCCGCAACAAGATTCCGGTGACCATGTTCCTGGTAAAAGGCGTGAAACTGCAAGGCATCGTTACCTGGTTCGACAATTTCTCGATCCTGCTGCGCCGCGACGGGCAAAGCCAGCTCGTCTACAAGCACGCCATTTCCACCATCATGCCGGGGCAGGAGCTGGACGTCGATCAGTTCACCGGTAACGATGGCGGACGCAAGTCCAGGCAATTGCAGGACATTTTCCTCGCCAAGTGCCGCGACACGCAGGTGCAGGTGACAATGTTCCTGGTCAACGGCGTGATGCTGCAGGGGGAGATTGCCGCATTCGACCTGTTCTGCATGTTGCTGGAGCGTGACGGTTACGTCCAGCTTGCCTACAAGCACGCCGTCAGCACGGTGCAGCCTGCCGAAACGCTCGACCTGACGGACGAAGAGGACGACGCCTGAGTTTCCTGGAAGACAGTGCCGAGGAAGTCACCCGCGGGGCGCGGGCCCTTGTCGTGTGCCCGGACATCCGCAGCGAACGCCGCGACGATGATCCGGACGCGCGGCTGGAGGAGGCGAAGGGCCTTGCGCTGGCCATCGGCCTGGTCATTGTCGACGCCTTCATACTACCCGTTCGCGAGGTTCGGCCGAACACGCTGTTCGGCTCGGGCCAGGTCGAGAATATCGCAATCGCCTGCGAACAGGGGGAAGCGGAGCTGGTCGTGGTGGACGGCGCGCTCAGCCCCATCCAACAGCGCAATCTCGAAGACCGGCTAAAGCGCAAGGTGATCGACCGGACCGGGCTGATCCTCGAAATTTTCGGCGAGCGTGCGGCGACGGCGGAAGGCCGGTTGCAGGTCGAGCTTGCTCATCTCGATTACCAGCAAAGCCGCCTCGTACGCAGCTGGACCCACCTCGAGCGCCAGCGCGGCGGTTACGGCTTCCTGGGCGGTCCGGGCGAGACCCAGATCGAGGCCGACCGCCGGATGATCCGCACCCGCATGGGCCGGCTGCGCAAGGAACTGGAGCAGGTCCGCAAGACCCGTACGCTGCACCGCGAGCGGCGCGGCCGCGCCCCTTGGCCGGTGGTGGCGCTGGTCGGCTATACCAACGCCGGCAAGTCCACGCTTTTCAATCGCCTGACCGGCGCGGACGTGATGGCGGAAGACCTGCTCTTCGCCACGCTCGACCCGACAATGCGGGCGATCCGGCTGCCGGGCGTCGAAAAGGCGATACTGTCGGACACGGTGGGCTTCATCTCGGACCTTCCGACACAGCTGGTCGCGGCGTTCCGTGCCACGCTCGAAGAAGTGACCGCGGCCGATGTCATCTGCCACGTGCGCGATATGGCCAACCCGGACAATGCGGTGCAGAAGCGCCGCGTGCTCGAAGTGCTGACAGACCTCGACGTGATCGACGGCGAGGACGGGACCAGCGAAATCCCGCTTATCGAGGTCTGGAACAAGGTCGACCTCGTCGAAGGCGAGGCGCTGGAGGACTTGCAGTCGCAGGCCGCCGCAGCCGACGATGTCGTCGCCATTTCCGCCGCCACCGGGGAGAATGTCGAGGCCCTGCTGGAGCGTGTTAGCGAATTGCTGACCGCCAACGCGAAGACGTACGAATTCGTGCTCGACGCCGGCGAGGGGCAGAAGATCGCCTGGCTGCACCAGCACGGCGAGGTACTGGCCGACGAGGCCGCGGGCGAAGGCGGTCTCGACCGGCGGGTCGAAGTGCGCCTGACGCCCAAGGAAGCCGGCCGCTTCGCTGCACTTTAAGGCGCTTCGTCCGCTTTCACGGCCTGCCAGAGCGCTTCCTGCTCCTCCAGCAATAGAGCCGAAAACGTCTGGGCCTTTGCCTCCATGGCGCGATAGCGCCGCTCGAACTTGTCGTTCGCCTTGCGCAGCGCCTGTTCTGGCGAAATGCCGTAGGCGCGCACCAAGTTGACCGCGGCGAAAAGCAGGTCGCCCGCTTCCTCCTCCTGCTTTTCCGCCGGGGCCTCGCGCAATTCCGCGACTTCCTCTGCCACCTTGGCGGCAGGGCCTTCGCGGTCGGGCCAGTCGAACCCGTCGCGCGCCGCCCGTTTCTGGAGTTTTTCGGCACGCAACAAGGCGGGAAGCGCGCGGGCGACACCGTCCATGGCGCTCCGCTCGCCCTTGTCGGCGCGTTCGGCGGCTTTCATCTCTTCCCACCGGCCTTCGGACATCGTCCCGCCGGCATCGCCGAAGATATGCGGATGGCGCGCTTCCATCTTGTCGCCGATCGCCCGGGCGACATCCTCGAATGCGAATAGCCCGGTTTCCTCCGCCATGCGCGCATGGAACACGACTTGCAGCAACAGGTCGCCCAGCTCGCCGCGCAGCTCGCCGTAATCCCCGCGCTCGATGGCGTCGGCCACTTCGTAGGCTTCCTCGATCGTATAGGGCGCGATGGTGGAGAAATCCTGCGCGAGGTCCCATTCGCATCCCCGCTCCGGATCGCGGAGGCGGGCCATGATTGCGAGCAGGCGGTCGATCTGTTTCGTCATTTGGAGCCTTCCGGCGCATGGGGACCGAGGGCGGCCTTCACCTCTCCCAGCCACGCTTCATAGGGTTTCCACGCATCCTGCCCCTTGCGATTGATGGGCTGGCGCACCTGTTCGCTGCTGGCGGTTCGCACCGCGCGGTCGGTCTTGTGAAAATCGATGCACGCCTGTTCGAACGGAAGGCCGCAAAAATCCAGCAGCCGGCGGACCTGTCCTTCGAGGTCGTCGAGCACGTCCTCGTGCTGCACCTTCAGGACTTCGCCCGGCAAGACGCGGTCCCAGTGATCCATCAGCCGCACGTAATCGGCGTAGTACCGGCCGACTTCCTTGAGCCCGTATGTGAACTCCTGTCCTTCGGCGAACAGCTGCTTGTAGCCGGAAAAGCAGCAATCCATCGGGGCGCGGCGGGCGTCGATGATCTTTGCGTTGGGCAGGATGAGCTTGATGAGGCCGATATGCCGGAAATTGTTCGGCATCTTGTCGATGAAAAACGGGGCATCGCCGCGATGGACGCGGGTGCTGGCGATGAAATCCGCACCCATTCTTGCAAGCTGCTCGCCAGTCAGGTCGTGCAGGTTGGCCGGATAGGCCGGATCGGATGGCCTGTTTCCGCGCAGCCGGTGGGCTAACGAAAGGATGTTCGGCAGTTCCATCGTCCCGTCGACCTGGCTGTGGCTGGCCAGGATTTGTTCGAGCAGGGTGGATCCCGCTCGCGGCAGGCCGACGATGAAGATCGGGTCGGGTGATGGATCGCCGGCGCCGGCATGTTTCGCGAAAAGCTCCGGCGTGCAGAATTCGCGCTGCCGTTCCAGCTCTTCGCCCATGCGATCCGCATCGTAGCGGGTCTGGCGGCGTTTCAGAGTGTTGCCCAGCTCGTAATTGCGGAACGAAGCTTCGTAATTGCCGGCGTCTTCGTGCGCCTTGCCGAGTGCGAAGGCGAAGTGGACCCGGTCCATGAATGCGAGGTCAGGCCGCGCAGCCTGCCGCTCCATTTCGGCGATTTCGCTTTCGGAGAAGCGATAGGTCTTCAGGTTGGCGAGCGCATAGTAGGCGTCCCCATGGTCGGGCTTCGCAGCAAAAGCCGCGCGGTAGCTCGCCACTGCGTCATCGTGCCGCCCGCGCGTCTTGAGCGCATGGCCGCGGGAAGTCAGCGTGGCCGGGTCGTTCGGCAGTTTTTCCAGAACCTGTTCGAACAGCTCGAAGGCCTGATCGAAATCGCCGGTCTGCATGCTTTCGATGGCCAGGTGGCTCTGGAATAGCGGGTCGGCGGGATTGCGGCGATGAAGCCATTCGGCCTGCTCGCGCGCCTCGGCAAATTTCTGGCGCTGGCGCAGCACCTGGATCGCGTCGAGCCTGAGTTGGAGGTTTTCCGGATCGAGTTCGATGGCGGTTTCAAGCAAGAATTCCGCATCGTCGAGCACCCCGAACTTGGCCGCGATGGCGGCGAGTAGGCGCATGCCTTCGACATTGCGGGGATGCTGGCGCTGGTAATGTCGGCAGATTTCCTCGGCCCTCAGCAGCCGGCCTTCGTGAAGGTGGTTGGTGACAGCGACCAATTCAGGGGGAAGCGCCTCGATCCGCCGCGCCTGCGCCGCCGATGCCTCCGCCATAGCAGAACGACCCGCCACACCGGCAAGTTCGGCTTGCGCTTTCCAGCTTGCCACCAGCGCCGGGTTGAACCGTGTTGCCCGTTCAAAAGCGGCCAGCGCACGCGCATCGTCACCCTTGGCGCGGGCAAGGTGGCCTTCTTCCTGCCATGCGCGACCGTATTCCGGCATGGCAGCGTGAAGCCGCTTGAGCAGCGCCGAAGCAGCCGGAAAATCCTTTAGATAGCGCCGCGCAACTGCGGCGATGTACAAGGCTTCGCCGTCTTCCGCATCATCAGCCAGAACCGTGTTGGCAAGCCGGGCGCCGCCGGCAAAATCACCTGCCTGGAGGGCGGACTGGGCGCCCTTCAACAATGCTGCACGGTCGTCTGTCGCAAGCGTGGTGGTCATGGCTCGGCCCTGCCAGAATTTGCCGGAGCGGAAAAGCGAAGCGGCGGGCAAGGCTTTTGCCCGCCCGCCGCCGCAGTTCGCAGTTCAGGCGCGATCAGTAATCGTAGCCGATACGCACACCCACGGTAAGCGGACGGTTCGTGGTGATCCGCTCGCGGTCGTTGATGTAGTTGCCGGCGACTTCGGCACGCTCGTCGAACAGGTTCGAACCGAACACCTCGATGCGGTAATCCGCCGTCTGGACGCCCGCCGACAGATCCACGATCGTGTAGGAATCGAGTTCGATCCGGTTGATCGTGATGATGTCGGTGAACTTCGATGCCGAATAGGAAACCTGCGGCTGGATGAAGCCGGTCAGGTCGTTGCTGACGTCGAACTCGTACCGCACCCGCAAGTTGCCCTGGAAGGGCGGCGCGTAAGCGAGTTCGTCTCCCACGATCACGTCGTTGGTCGGAGTCAACACTTCGGTGATTTCCGTGTCGAGGATGCTGAAGGCACCCGCAACCGTCAGGCCCGGCACGTCGTACGGTGCGAAGGTGATGTCGCCTTCCACGCCGCGCACTTCCGCGTTCGCAGCATTGTCGCTGAAGAAAAGGTTGGTAATGCTGGGATCGAAAATCGTCGTCTGCAGACGCGCGATATCGACGTAGAACGCGCTGGCGTTGAACCGCAGCTGGCGATCAAGCAGGTCCAGCTTGAAGCCGGCCTCGTAGTTCTTCACCTCGTCCGTCTGCAATTCGAACGGGACGGTGAAGCCCGCGCCGTTGGTTGCGCCGCCAGGGCGGTTCAGCAGACCGGGCCGGAAACCTTCCGAATAGGTCGCGTAAAACAGCATCTCTTCGGTCGGCGTGTAGGTGAGCGTGCCCTTGAAGATCACGCCCTCCGCTTCGGCCTTGTCCGGAGCGTTCAGCGCGTTGAACACTTGCGTCGCCTGCGCGGTCGTCAGGCCGGCAGCTTCGATATCGGCGATGCTGTCACCCTGGTTGAAGGTCTGGCGCAGGGCCGGATTGCAGCTGCCGATGAAGGTGAACTGGCCATCCCCGTCATAAAGGTCGGAGATATTCGTGCCGAACGCATCCTGGTCTTCGGCGGAAAAGCTGTTGCAGAACGAACTGTTCGCATCGCCTTCGAAGTCGACCTTGATATCGTAATACCGAAGGCCGCCCGTCAGCGTGAGGACATCCGGCACGATGTCGAAGCTGGCTTCCCCGAACAGGCCGAATTGTTCGTCCGTCCGCAGAATGTCGTTGCGGAAGATCGTGTCGGCAGGGAAGGGGCCCGGATCGCTCTGGTATCCGCCGGGGAAGGGGAAGTTCGGCTTGAAGGGGCCGAACGGGGCCGCCGCGACGTTGCCGGGGTAGCTGAAGTCGTTCCGCTCGGCGAGCTCGAGGTCGGAATAGAACGCCCCGACGGTCGCGCGAAGCCGGTTTTCCTGTGGTGTGCTGACGCGGAATTCCTGCGTGAACACCGTCGTGTCGGTGACCGATGCGACGTACAGGTTCGGGGCCTGGCAGGTGCCCGACGGCTCGTTGCCTGCGCCCGGATAGGTTACGCTGCCATCGCAGATGTAGTAGGGCAGGTACTGACCGACGAAGAGGTAGTCGGTGTAGTCGACCCGCTGGTTGGCTTCGCGATCGGTGTAGGCGCCGGTATATACCAGCTCCAGGAAATCGAGACGTCCTTCCAGCGTCCAGCTGGTGTTGGAGAAGTTGTCCTCGATCCGGTCGTCTTCGAAGCGCTGCACCTGCAGATCGTCCAGCCCGCCAAGATCGGGATCGGCGAAGAACACGCCGTCGCTTTCCACGCTCTGCCGCGAATGGCTGACGTTGAGGCGCCAGTCGGGCGTGAATTCATACAGGGCCGACAGACGGAAGCCCGCGTATTGCGTGTCGTTGAAATTCTCCCTCGCGATGCCGGCGTTGTCGGCCGCGAGGAAGGTGACGTTGGGGTTGTTGACCGGGTTTAGCTCGTTATCGAAACCCTGGAAACCTGCACGCAGCGCACTGACCGGTACGCCGTTGGAGCGCACGGTGCCTTCCGGCCGGAAACGGGCGCTGCCGGTTAGGTCGATGGTTCCGGCCACATTGTCGATGTAACCGCCCTGGTCGTCGAGATAGACCACACCGCGAAGGGCGAAGCTGTCCGTGACCGGCACATTCAGCATGGCTTCCGCGTTGTAGCTTTCTTCCCCGCCCTTGGTGAAGGACACGCCGCCGCGCAGGCTGGCAGCGAAGGCGCCGAGTTCGGGCTTGTTGGTGATGAGGCGGACGACGCCGGCCTGCGAGCTAGCGCCGAACAGCGTGCCCTGCGGGCCTGCAAGCACTTCGATCCGTTCGAGGTCGGCAGCATAGACGTCGAGGTTGCGGCCCGGCTGCGAGAGCGGCTGTTCGTCGAGGTACAGCGCCACGTTGGGGGCGAGGCCGGCGACGCCGGCCGTAGTCAGGTTCGGCGTGGTCGAGGCTACACCGCGGATATAGATCGTGCTCTGGCCGGGGCCGGAACCGCCTGCGGTCACGTTTGGCAGCTGCTCGAGATAATCCTCGAACGTGTCGATGTTGAGTTCTTCCAGCGACTCCGCATCGATCGCGTTGATGGCGATCGGCACGTCCTGCAGGTCTTCGGACTGCTTGGTAGCGGTCACGACGATCGTATTCACGCCGCCCTGGCGTTCCTGCGCGGCGGGAGTTGCAGCGTCCTGCGCCGCCGCGGGTGCGGCCATGAGCACGGCAATCGTCCCTAGAGACGCGCCGGTTCGAAAGCTTTTCATCTGTTTTCCCCTGTGGATGAGCGCCGGTGCGGATGTCCGGCTGAAAGGCTTCGCAGTCGCCAAGGCGATTTGCGAGAAAAAGACGTGAAACCATAAAGGATTCTCGACCTCGAAGAGTCGAGTAGGCAGCCGAGTATGCGAATCCAACTGGTCGCGGAGACTTATCCAAAGATTGACTCCGGGCGTTGCCAAATTGCGACACGACCTATATCGGACAATCAACATAAATCCGCGGATCGGGAGGCCCGCGTACACGGTGCATCGATTTTTTTCGTTATGGTAAATACGGAAAAGTCGAGCATCCTTACTTTCAGTATAAATAACAACAGATCAATCTGTACTTGAAAATACGCAAGTGCAGCTAGAACAGGTTGCAAGTCAAAACCAGAAACGTTCACATTTGGTCTTGGCCAATGTTTCGATACACTTGGGGAGTTGGATAATTGTCCGAAACCGCCGCCGATCGCATGGCGCCGCCGCTGACCGAACTGTCGATCGAAACGGCAAACTCCGGCTTTTACAACGGCTTCAGCACGGCTGTTACTATCCCCGCGAAGGCGATAGTTGCTTTGCTGATCGGCTGGGTCGTGTTGTTTCCCGAGCAGGCGGCGAGCGCACTCGATGCCGCAAACGCTACCCTGATCCGCGATTTCGCCGGCTGGTACGTGTATCTCGTGGCGTTCCTGATGCTCATCGCGCTGGTGCTCGCCATCGTCCCGCAGTCGGGCAAGCTCAGGCTCGGTGAGCCCGGAGAGGAGCCGGAGTTCGGATATTTCAGCTGGTTTGCGATGCTTTTCGGCGCCGGGATCGGCATCGGCATGCTTACCTATTCGACTGGGGAGCCGCTGGCGCACTTCCAGAATAATCCCGACATCATTCGCGGCGTGCTGGAACCGGTGACACCGGAGGCGGTCCGACCGGCCTATATCTACACCTTCCTGCATTGGGGCTTCGCGGCCTGGGCCACCTACGCGCTCGTGGGGCTCGGCGTCGGCTATGTAGCCTATCGCCGCGGTTTGCCGCTGACGATCCGTTCCAGCCTGGCACCGCTGTTCGGCAAGGCCATGTCCGGGGTCGCCGGGCACATTGTGGACATCGTCGCCGTGGTTGCGACTGTGTTGGGCGTGGCGGTGACGCTTGGCCTCGGCGTCGAGCAATTCGTCGCCGGGCTTTATCGCGTCGGCCTGGGCGACTGGCTTCTGAACGATGAAGGGACGGCTTCGACCGTGGCCATCATCGTCGCGCTCGTGCTGCTGGTGGGGGCATCGACCCTGTCTGCGCTCTCCGGGGTAGGGCGGGGCATCAAGTGGTTGTCCAACCTCAACATGGGCCTGTCCTTCATCCTGCTCGCCGTCTTCGTCATTTTCGGCGCCGGTGTGCTGGGCTTCCAGCTTCTGGCGCAGGGGATCTGGGATTATCTGGTAAACCTGCCGCGACTGGCCCTGACGCTATTTTCCGACAGCGACGGGGAGACCGGCGCGGCAATGCTGCAATGGCAGCTCGACTGGTCGATATTCTACTGGGCCTGGTGGATTGCGTTCGCGCCCTTCGTCGGCATGTTCGTTGCCCGCGTTTCGCGCGGGCGAACCGTGCGCGAGTACGTCCTTGGCGTGGTGCTGGTGCCGTCGCTAATGTGCTTCATTTGGATGGCAATCGTCGGCGGGACGGCCATCGACATGGAACTGTCTGGCGCTGCGGGGGGCACGATCCTCGGTGCGGGCATTTCCGACCAGCTTTATGCAACCATTGCCGTGCTCGCCAGCGAAGGATGGGCGCTCATCCTGTCGGGTCTCGTCGTGATCCTGCTGATGACGTACCTGATCACCTCGGCGGACAGCGCGATCCTGATCGTCAACACCATCAATGCCGCGGGCGAAGATCATGGCTCGCGCCGCCGCCATATCCTGTTCTGGGGCGTCGCGCTGGCGCTGGTGGTCGGCAGCATGCTGATCCTTGGGGGGATCGACGCGATCTCGACGACGATGATCATCGGCGCGCTGCCGTTTAGCTTCGTGGTCGGCCTGATGGCGATTTCCGTGCTGAAGGCGATCGTCTGGGATGTCCGACGCAAGGCGCAAGGAGTGCCGGTCACGTCCGACGCTTGCGCCGAGGCTGCCGACTAGGCCGCGATCCGCTCGCAAACTGCTCCGGCAACGGACCGTGTGGTCGCAGTGCCACCGAGGTCCTCTGTGCCCACGCCCGCACCCAATGCCCCCCGCACGGCTTCTTCAACGGACCGCGCGGCAACCTCCTCGCCCAGCGCGTGGCGCAGCAACATCGCGAACGACAGGATTGCGCCGACGGGGTTCGCCTTGCCCTGGCCGGCGATGTCCGGGGCGGATCCGTGGATCGGCTCGTACAGCCCGCCATGGCCCGAACCTATCGATGCGGAAGGGGCGAGGCCGATCGAGCCCGAAATTACCGACGCCTCGTCGGACAATATATCGCCGAACAGGTTTTCCGTGAGCACGACATCGAATTGCGCGGGGCGCTCGATCAGCTTCATCGCCATGGCGTCGACAAGCACGTGGTCGAGCGCGATGTCGGGATAGTCCTTCGCGACATCCTCGACCACGGCGCGCCACAGGCGGCTGCTGGCGAGGACATTGGCCTTGTCGACCGACGTTACCCGCCCGCCCCGCTGGCGGGCCGCGTCGAAGGCGATGCGTGCGACGCGCTCCACTTCCTCGCGGGTGTAGGTGCACAGGTCGGATGCGGTTTCAGTGCCCTCCGTCTTGTCCCCGAAATAGAGCCCGCCGGTAAGCTCGCGCACGATCAGCATGTCGGTGCCCGCCGCGCGTTCGGGGCGCAGGGGAGAGAGATGCTCCATACCCTCGAAAAGCGAGATGGGACGCAGGTTTGCGAAGACGCCGAGGGCTTTGCGCAAGCCCAGCAAACCCTGTTCCGGGCGCACGCTGCCGCCCTCCCACTTCGGTCCGCCAACAGCGCCGAGGAAAATGGCATCGGCAGCCATGCACGCGTCCAGCGTGGCATCGGGCAGAGGGGTGCCGTAGTTGTCGATGGCGATGCCGCCGAAGTCGTGTGCTTCGGTTTCGATCTCCAGCCCGTGCTTGGTGGCGACAGCGGCGAGAACCGCCTCCACTGCCGCAGTGACCTCCGGCCCGATTCCGTCGCCCGGCAACAGGACGATTTTCGCGCTCACGTCGCCGCCTCGTATGCCGCGATCTCGCCATCGTGCGCCAGCAAGTGGCCGAGCGGATCGACCCCGTTCAGCAGGCAATGCCGCGCGAATGCTTCGGTATGGAAGGCCACCGTCCGCCCCTCGGGCAAGCGCAGCTCTCCTGCCTCGAGATCGAGCGTGACCTCGGCGCCCGGGTTGGCCAGCAGCCATTCGTGTACGTCGGACGGCACCTGCACCGGCAGCAGTCCGTTTTTCAGCGCATTACTGGTGAAGATGTCGGCGATGTCGGAACTGATGACCGCGCGGAACCCGTAGTCGAGCAGCGCCCACGGCGCGTGTTCGCGGCTCGATCCGCAGCCGAAATTGCGGCCCGCGACCAGGACTTGCCGCTCGCCCGCGCCGCTGACGGGGAAGGGCGAGGTGTTCTTGGCCGAACCGTCGGCGGTGTAGCGCCAGTCGTAGAACGCCGCCTTGCCCAGCCCGTTTCGCGAAGTCGTGGTGAGGAACCGCGCGGGGATGATCTGGTCGGTATCCACATTCTCCTGCCGCACGACGAGCGTCTTGGCGGTCAGCGTCGTGAAGGGCTCAGGCTGCATCGCGCGCCTCCTTCAGATAGGCCCGCGGATCGGCGATATGGCCGGCGATGGCGGACGCCGCAGCGGTGGCGGGGCCGGCCAGTACGGTGCGCACATCCTTGCCCTGCCGGCCGACGAAATTGCGGTTGGACGTGCTGACCACCAGCTCGCCCGGCTCGCCCCGGTCGCCGTTCATGGCGATGCACATCGAACAGCCCGGTTCGCGCCATTCTGCGCCGGCAGCGAGGAAAATTTCGTGCAACCCCTCGGCCTCGGCATCACGGCGCACGGCTTCCGATCCCGGGACAACCAGCGCGGTGACGCCGCTCGCCACGGTGCGACCACGCATGACCTCGGCCGCTTCGCGCAGATCCGACAGGCGCGAATTGGTGCAGCTGCCGATGAATACGCGGTCGACCTTCGCAGCGGCAAAGTCCTGCCCGGCGGCAAAGCGCATGTAGTCCGCCGCGTCCTGTTCGTTGGCGTTGGCGGGGCTCGGCATGGCGGCGCTGGCCGCGGTCGCCGCATCGGGGGAGACACCGTAAGTGATCATGGGCTGGATCGCGCCGGCATCGACCGTCACGTCCTTGTCGAAGACGGCATCCTCGTCGGACTGCAGGGTCCGCCAGTCCGCGACAGCCGCTTCCCATGCCTCGCCCTTGGGAGCGCGCTCTCGGCCTTCGAGCCAGGCGACGGTGGTCTCGTCCGGGGCGACCATGCCGACGCGTGCACCGGCCTCGATAGCCATGTTGCACAGCGTCATGCGCCCTTCCATCGACAGGCTGCGCACGGCCTCGCCGCAAAATTCGATCGCGTGGCCGGCGCCGCCGTCCGCGCCTACTTGCGCAATCATCGCGAGCGCCATGTCCTTGGCGCCCACGCCTTCGCCCAGCGTGCCTTCGAACACGACGCGCATCGACTTGGGCTTGCGCTGCAGCAGGCACTGGGTCGCGAGCACATGGCCGACCTCGGTCGTGCCGATGCCGAATGCAAGCGCGCCGAATGCACCGTGGGTGCTTGTGTGGCTGTCCCCGCAGACGATGGTCTTGCCGGGCTGCGTCAGCCCCAGTTCCGGTCCGACGACATGCACGATCCCGCGTCGCTCGTCGCCGAGGTCGAGCAGGTCGATACCGTGCTTCGCGCAATTCGCCTGCAACTGGGCGACCTGCTTTTCCGCCGCCTCCGTGGCGTAGGGCAGGGTGCCGTCCGCCCGCGCGGGGAGGGTCGGCACGGAATGGTCGATGGTGGCGAGCGTCAGGTCCGGGCGCCGCATCGCCAGCCCGCGCTCTTCCAGCACGGCAAAGGCCTGCGGGCTGGTGACTTCGTGAACGAGATGCAGGTCGATGTAGAGGATCGCCGGGCAATCCTCGCTCTCGGGCACCACGACGTGGCGTTCCCACAAGCGGTCGAGCAGCGTTTTCGCTTCGGTCATTTGCGCCTCACGCAGCCTGGTGTGCGGCGGTGGCCTGCACCATCCGGTCGTGGTTGTTGAACGCGGCGAGCAGCGCTTCGGCGGCGGCGACGATCACATCGGTGTTCTGGCTGCGACCGGACACCTTCTTGCCGTCCACCGTCAGTCCGACCTCGATGTCCATCTCCCGCGCCAGCTGGTGCGCGTCGATGGCATCGAGCGAACCGTCCACTTCGGCCGCAATGCAGAATGCGTCGGTCAGCGCTTCGAAGGGGCCGGTGCCGTGGCCTATGGTCGTCAGGCGGCCGCGTTCCTTGTGGTCGAGCACCAGCTTTGCAGTGGGCTGGTCCTTTGCCTTCGTGCCGGTGCGCAATTCCGCGCGAACGAGATGCCAGGTCAGCGCATCCTCGCCGCCGGCCATCAGCGCGATCAAATCGTTGTCCGTCACTTCGCGGCGCGTATCGGCGACGTCCTTGAAGGCGGGAAACAGTTCGGCAATGCGGTTGTCGCCGAGTTCGAAACCCAGGTCGGCCAGCCGGGCGCGCAGGGCATGCTTGCCGCTGTGCTTGCCCAGCACCAGCGTTTGCGCCGGCACGCCGATGTCGTCCGGGTGCATGATCTCGTAAGTCTGGCGATTGGCGAGCACGCCGTGCTGGTGGATGCCGGCCTCGTGCGCAAAGGCGTTGCGGCCCACGATAGCCTTGTTGCGCGGCGGGGCGTTGCCGGTGCATTCGGCCAGCAGCGCGCTGGCGGCATAGATGCCGCGCGTCTGCACGCCCGTGTCGGCGCGGTAATGGTCGGTGCGGGTGCGCAGCGCCATCACCACTTCTTCCATTGCGCAGTTGCCCGCCCGTTCGCCGATACCGTTGAGCGCGCATTCGATCTGGCCCGCGCCTCCGCGCACCGCGGCGAGGCTATTGGCGACCGCCATGCCGAGATCGTCGTGGTTGTGGGTCGAAAAGATGACCCCGTCGCGCACGGAGACGCTTGCGGTGAGGTCGCGATAGAGCTCGTAAATCTCTTCGGGCGAGGTGTAGCCGACCGTGTCGGGCACGTTCAGCACGTCCGCCCCCGCATCGGCGGCACATTGCAGCGCTTCCTTCAGGAATGCGCGTTCGGTCCGGATCGCGTCCTCGGCGGAAAATTCGATCTCGTCGAACCGGCCGGCGCAGGATTTCACGCTGCGCTCGATCTGCTTCAGCACTTGGTCGGTCGAAAGTTTCAGCTTGAATTCGCGGTGCAGCGGGCTGGTGCCGAGGAACACGTGGATCCGCTTGCGCTGCGCCGGTGCGAGAGCGCGCTCGGCCGCGTCGATATCGCCTTCGGTCGAGCGGGCAAGTGAGCACATGGTCGGCCCCTCGATCTCGCCCGCGACGCGACGGATGGCCTCGGCATCGCCCGGACTGGCGGCGGCAAAGCCGACTTCCATGACGTCCACTTCCAGGGCGGCGATGGCCTTGGCCACCATCAGCTTACGTTCCGGCGTCAGGGAGAAGCCGGGCGCCTGCTCCCCGTCGCGCAGGGTCGTATCGAAAATACGGATGCGACGTACGTCGCTTTCTCCGGCTTGGTCAGGCGACTGCGGCACGCGGCACCTCCATGATCGGCGGGGCGTTGGTCAGTTCGGTCGCTTCGGTGACCAGGTGCAGGCGCTGGATCTGGCGCAGCAGCGTGGCCGTGCGGCGCGTGCCGTCGCGCGGGTCGATGGCGACCGTCATGGTCGAGAATTCCATGTCGCTGCCCATCTGCATCGAGCGGATGTTGAACCCGCGCGCTTCGATGAGGCCGAGCACCCGACGTAGCGTGCCTTCGCCGGACTGGAAGGTGATGCGGATATGCTCAAGCGTCATGTTTCGTCTCCATCATTTCGGAGTTGGACTTGCCCGGCGGGACGAGCGGCCAGACGTTTTCTTCCGGGTCGATCCGGACATGGGCCAGGATCGGCCCCTTCGCGGCGCGAAGCCGCTCTATCGCGCCGTCGACTTCCTCGCGGCGCTCGACCGCGAAGGCCTCGATGCCGAAGGCGTGGGCGACTTCGACAAAGTCCGGATTGTCGGACAGGTCGACTTCGGAATAATTGCCTTCGAAGAACAGCTCCTGCCACTGGCGGACCAGCCCCAGCATCGCGTTGTCCAGAAGGACGATCTTGACCGGGATCTGGTAGCGCCGCAGCGTCGCCAGTTCCTGCAGGTTCATCTGGAAGCCGCCGTCGCCGCTGACGCAGTAGACTTCCTTCTCCGGCTCGGCGAGCTTGGCGCCGATGGCAGCGGGCAGGCCGTACCCCATCGAACCGAGACCGCCGCTGGTGAGGTGGTGCTTGGGCGAGGAAAAGCGGCAGTGCTGCGCGACCCACATCTGGTGCTGGCCGACATCGCATGCGGCAACGAAGTCGTCGCCGACCTGCTCCGACAACGCCTTCAGCATGGCGGGCGCGTAAATGCCGTTGCCCGGCGCGTCGTATCGCGGCGCGGTGGTGGCCTTGCTCTGGGCGCACGCAGCTTGCCAGTCGCCGATGTCGCCTGCGGCGAAGTCGATCTGGCGCAGCGCGCGCTTCAGGTCGCCGCAGATGGCGGCATTGGCGCGGCGCAGCTTGTCGAATTCCGCTGCGTCGGTGTCGATATGGACAACGCCGGCGTGGGGCGCGAACGTATCGAGCTTGCCGGTGGCGCGGTCGTCGAACCGTGCGCCGATCACGATCAGCAGGTCGCTTTCCTGGACCGCCTTGTTTGCGGCGATGCTGCCGTGCATCCCCAGCATGCCGAGGAACTGTTCATGCTCGGGCGGCAGGATACCGAGGCCCTGCAAGGTGGCGACTGCGGGGATGCCCGACGCCTCGATAATCTCGCGAGCCAGCGGCGTGGCGTTCGCCCGGGCGACGCCGCCGCCGAGGTAGAACAGGGGCTTCTTCGCGCCTGCGATCAGCTTCTCGGCCTCGGATATCGCTTCCGCCGAAGGGGTGGGCCGCAGCGCGTCGGCCTCCGCGCGGTAGATCGCCGTGCCGGCCTGCGCCTGCTGGACGTCCTTGGGCAGGTCGATCAGGACCGGGCCGGGGCGGCCACCCTCGGCAATCGCGAAGGCCTCTTCCAGCGCGCCCGGGATTTCGTCCGGGTGGCGGACGATCATGGAGTGCTTCACGATCGGCAGGGTCATGCCGAACATGTCGATTTCCTGGAAAGCGTCGGTGCCCATGAACGGCTGCGCGACCTGGCCGGTGATCGCGACCATCGGGACGCTGTCCATGTATGCGTTGGCGATGCCGGTGATGAGGTTGGTCGCGCCCGGACCGCTGGTGGCGAGGCAGACGCCGGCGCGGCCCGTAATCCGGCCATAGGCATCGGCGGCAAAGGCCGCGCCCTGTTCGTGGCGGCACAGGACGTGGCGGACATTGCCGCGCGCGATCGCATCGTAAACCGGCATGATCGCGCCGCCGGGATAACCGAAGATGCAGGTGACCCCCAACGCCTCCAGCGTGTCCACCACCAGCTCCGCCCCGCTGCGCGGAGTGAAGCTGGTGGTGGCGGGGGATGCTTGGGCGTTCATCGGTCTATCCTGCAGCCGCGCGGTTACGCGGCCTTGTCTTTCTTCTGCTGGAGCCACGGCATCATGCCGCGCAATTCCTTGCCGGTGGTCTCGATCGGATGGGCGAGGTCCTCGGACAGCATCCGGTCGTATTCGGGCTTCCCGGCCTCGTTCTCGGCGATCCAGTTCTTGGCGAACGTGCCGTTCTGGATGTCGGTGAGGACGTCCTTCATCCGCGCACGGGTTTCGTCATTGACGACGCGCGGGCCGGAAACGAGGTCGCCGTAGATAGCCGTTTCGCTGATGAATTCGTGCATCTTGGCGAGCCCGCCTTCGTACAGCAGGTCCACGATCAGCTTCAGTTCGTGGAGGCATTCGTAATAGGCAATTTCCGGTGCGTAGCCCGCATCGGTCAGCGTTTCGAAGCCGGCAAGGACCAGTTCGGTCGCGCCGCCGCACAAGACGGCCTGTTCGCCGAACAGGTCGGTTTCGGTTTCTTCCTTGAAACTGGTCTCGATGGCGCCTGCCGTCGTGCCGCCGATCAGGCTGGCGTAGGCCAGCGCCTTGTCGCGTGCTTCCCCGCTGGCATCCTGATGGACGGCAAACAGGGCGGGGACGCCCGCACCGCGCTCGTACTCGCGGCGGACGAGGTCGCCCGGGCCCTTCGGCGCGACGAGGATGACGTCGATGTCGCTGCCCGGCTTGATCCGTTCGTACAGGACGGTGAAGCCGTGCGCGACCAGCAGCGCGTCGCCGGCCGACAAGTTGGGCGCAATCTCGCTGGCAAAGATCTTCTCGTGGCTCATGTCCGGCGTCAGCAGCGCGATGAGGCCTGCGGCCTTCGTCGCTTCGGCGACCGACATGACGGTCAGGCCGTCGGCGCGCGCCTTGGCCGCCGTGGGCGATCCGTCGCGCAGGCCGATGATGACCTCGCAGCCGCTGTCGTGCAGGTTCAGCGCATGGGCACGGCCCTGGCTGCCGTAGCCGATGATGGCGACCGGCTTGCCCTTGACGGCGGCGGGCTTTGCATCGGTATCTTTGAAAACTTTCATGGGTCTTTCCTCAATTCGCAGGGGCTTCGGTCGTGATCGCGCCGTAGGCGGCGGACCCGACCAGGCGGGCATATTTGTCGAAGGCGCCGCCCATGCGCTTTGGCGGGCGGGGCGTGTGGGCGGCGCGGCGCGCATCCCAGTCGATGTCGGCGTCGATCCGGCGCGTCTCGGCGTCGATGGTGATGGTGTCGCCTTCCGCGATCAGGGCGATCGGGCCGCCGACCTGCGCTTCGGGAGAGACGTGGCCGATGACGAAGCCGTGGCTCGCGCCGGAGAAGCGCCCGTCGGTGATCAGTGCGACCTGTCCGGCAAGGCCCTGTCCGGCGATGGCTGCGGTGACGGCCAGCATCTCGCGCATGCCGGGGCCGCCCTTGGGCCCTTCGTAGCGGATGACAACCACGTCGCCGGCCTTGATGCGGCGGTTGGTGACGGCCTCGAAACAGGCTTCCTCGCCGTCGAACACGCGGGCCGGGCCGGTGAAGCTCCTGGTGCCGTAACCGGCGGTTTTCAGGACCGCGCCGTCAGGGGCCATGTCGCCATAGAGGATCGACAGGCCGCCGGTCCGCTTGAACGGGTTGGCGGGCGAGTGGACGACTTCCTGTCCGGGCACCTCTTCGGCTTCTGCCAGTTCTTCATGCATCGAACGGCCCGTGCAGGTCGGCGTGTCGGCGATCATGCCCGCATCGGCCAAGCGCTTGCCGAAGAGGCGGATGCCGCCGGCGGCGAACAGGTCGCGTGCGAGGAACCGACCGCCCGGCTTCAGGTCGGTGATGACCGGGACTTCGCGCGACAATTCGTCGAATGTCTCGATCGGGAAGGCGAAGCCGGCTTCCGCGGCGATTGCGGGCAAGTGGAGGACGGCGTTGGTGGAGCCGCCGCTGGCGACGACGGCGGTCGCCGCATTGCGCAGCGATGCCGGCGTCAGGAACGTGCGGGCGGAGGTGCCCTCGTGCGCCAGTCGTGCAGCCAGCTCGCCGCAGCGGCGCGCCTCGTCGGGCTTGGCGTCGTCGACGGCTGGCGGATCGGCTGCGCCCATGGGCGAAATGCCCATCATCGTCAGCGCCATCGCCATCGTGTTGGCGGTGAACTGGCCGCCGCATGCCCCCGGTCCAGGGCAGGCGTGGCGTTCGATCTCGTCCAGCTCGGCGTCGTCGATATCGCCCTTGGCATGTGCGCCGACGGCTTCGAAAACGTCCTGGATCGATAGGTCCTTGCCCTTGCAGTTGCCGGGCAGGATAGTGCCGCCGTAGAAGATGAGGCCCGGAATATCGAGCCGCGCCAGCGCCATGGCGGCGGCGGGGATGGTCTTGTCGCAACCGACGAGGATGACTGCCGCATCCAGCGAGTGGCCGCGCACCGCGACTTCGATGGAATCGGCGATGACTTCGCGGCTGATCAGGCTGGCGCGCATGCCTTCGCCGCCCATGGTAATTCCGTCGGAGACGACGATAGTGTTGAAATCGACCGGCGTCGCTCCGCCGGCGCGCAGGCCTTCGCGGACCGGCTCCGCCAATGCCTGCAGATGCATGTTGCACGGGGTGACGGTGGACCACGTGTTGACGACCGCGACCATCGGCTGCGCCATCGCCGCATCGTCGTAGCCCGCCGCACGCAACATCGCGCGCGCCGGGGCCTTGGCGGGGCCCTTCGTGATGGCGTCGGAAATCTTCGGTTTCGGGTCGGTCATGGTGTCTCGCGAAGTCGGGGAGGGTGAGGGGCCAATAAAAAACCCCGCTGCCGGTGTGGGAGCGGGGTTTCGGAGGTCCGTGTCAGCCTGTGTCAGCCGATGGGCGCTCCTCCCCGCGTGATCAGGAGTACGAGTACTACGAGCACTAGCTGCACGAGGTCGGCCACGGGTGCCCGATCCTTCGCAAGTGCAGCAGTGGCAACGCGTGCCGACATCGTCTCGTTCCTCGTTCCACGGCAGAGCGCCGCGTTCGCCAGCCTCTTTATATCCCGAGATCCTTCTTGCAAGTAAAAATATTGCGCGAAGGTGAGAAAATCGGGAATGATTTCATCTGAAACCGGTTTGCTGCACAAGCGAAAGGCCGACCCCCGCGTGGAAGCCGGCCTTTGCTGTGACTGCGAAGAGCATCAGGCTGGGCGGCGAGCGAAGATGCCGAAAGCCGCGATGATGGCGTAGCAGACGATCGGCAGGATCATGGCCGTCCTCAAGTCCCCGCCGGCTGCGTCGGCGATAACGCCGAACAGCAGCGGCACCACGGCTCCGCCGAAGATCGCGACATTGATGATACCGGATCCATCGGCGGCCTTGGGTCCAAGCTTCTCGCAAGCCAACGAGAAGATCGTCGGGAACATGATCGAGTTCATGAGACCGACAGCCAGCAGCGTGAAGCCGGCGAGCTCTCCCGAAGACTGGGTCGAGATCGCGATCAGCGTGATAGATCCGATCGCATTGAAGGCGAGGATCTTGCCCGGGCTGAAGACACGCAGGGCCGCCGAACCGATGAAGCGACCGACCATTGCGCCACCCCAATAAAGGCCGATCATCCACTCGACCGCATTGGGATCGCTCCCGAACATCCCATTGAGGAACGAGGTAACGGGGCCGCCGTCGGCCATGACACCGTCCAGCAGCAGGTAATTGATGATGACCGAACCGATGGCCACTTCCGCACCGACATAAAGGAAGATGCAGAGCGCCCCGAACCGGAAGCGCGAGCGGCGAAGCAGTTCGTTGTCGTACAGCCAGATCGCCGGGGCGAGCAGGATGACGAGGAGGCCGACAGCAGCATTCACTTGCAGCGCAAGAAACACACCGGCTGCGACAAGGGCGAGGCCGACCAGATAGCGTCCGGTCGAGACGAATGCGCCTTCGCCCATGATCTTCGGATCGTGCGGCAGGCGGTTGCGGAACATCCAGACCGCTGCAGCGACGATGGCGATCAGGATGGCGACACCAAGGTAACCCTGCCAGATCGCCTGGCTTTCGGCCTGCCGATATTCCTGCAGGGCCGCGCCGGAAAGCTGGTCTGCCGAGACCGTGGCGAGACTGCCAAGAATGACCGCGGTGCCCACGATCGGGAATACGGTGGTGCCGAGTGAATTGAAGGCTTGTGCGAAGGTAAGCCGGCTGTGTGTGGTCGATGGCGGGCCGAGGAGGCTGATGAGCGGGTTCGCCACCACCTGGACGATCACGACGCCGCTAGCCAGAATGAAAAGCGCCCCCAGGAAAATGGGATAAGTCGCCGTCTGGCTTGCCGGAATGAACAGGAGACAGCCGATTATCATCGTCACGAGGCCTGCAACCGCGCCGCGCATGTAACCCAGCTTCTTCACCAGCTTTGCGCCGGGAATACCGATGAGCAGGTATGCGGCGAAAAAGCAGAACTGGACCAGCATCGCTTCGGTCCAACTCAGCGTGAAAAGCTCCTTCAGCTTCGGGATGATCACATCGTTGAGCGAGGTGATACCGCCAAAAATGAAGAACAGGCCGAATACGAAATAGTTGAGACCCGGCGCGTCGACCGGCGGGCGGTCATCCTCGATCGGATTCGGATCGGTGCTTGTGGCAACGTCTGGTGCCAAGGCCATAATGGTACTCTCCCTTTGGTCCGGCCGCGTGCACGGTCAGGACATTCCCTTGTTGGCAGCGTGGCGCAGGGTGGCGGCCCTGTCCAACGCAAATTCGTATGCGCGGCGGCTCATGCCGTTCGCGCGATGCTAAGCAGCAATGCACCCGCCGCAACGACCAGCGCGGCAAGCGCAATGAACAGGCCGGAAAAGCCGAAAACGGGCACCAGCAACAGCGTCAGCCACGGCATGATCATCGACGGCATGGTGTTGGTCAGGTTGAAGATCCCAAGGTCGCGCCCGCGGGTCTGCGGACGGGGCAGGACGCGCAGGGTCTGACTGGTGTGGAGGGCGAGGAACACGCTCGCCGCGAGGCCGAAGGCGACATACCCGGCGATAGCAATGTCGCGTTGGCCTGCCATCGCCATAACGACGAGGCCGACCGATGAAATCAGGCAAGCCGTGCCGAGCGGCAGGATCGGCCGGTTCGTGCGGTCCGACCAGCGCCCCACCACGAGTGCGAAAGGCACCGCGCTCGCCAGGACCAGCCCGAAGATCGTGGCGGCCGTGTTCTCCGTGCTGGAGGGCGAGATCGAGCGGAACCACAGCAGGAAGAACGCAAAGAGCGAGGCTTCGGCAACCTGCACCAGAAGCCGTGCGAGCCACATGCGGAACACGGCGGGTCGGCTGCGCAACGCGTCTCGCTCCGCGATTTGCTCGCGGGCTACGGGGGTCATGAGGCCGGGAGTCGGGACCGGCCGGGCGAGGAGCAGCGCCGGCAGCACCAGCGCGCCGACCAGCGCCACCACTACGGGGAAACGCATTTCGACCGGGACAAGCCAGGTCGAGGTGACGAGCGCGCCGGACAACGCACCGGTCGCAGGCGCGAACGCAAGCATTCCGCCGAGCCGCCCCTTCTGGTCGTCCGGCACGCAATCGCCCGCCCACGCGGCGATAGGGGCGAGCATCATGTTCAGCGCCAGCTGCCATGCCACGATGGCCGCGAGCAGGGCGGGGAAGGTCCCGAAAGAAGGCATGAGCAGCAACAGCGCGGAACTCAGCGCGAACCCCGCCAGCGCCCAGCTTCTGCGGTTGGCGGTAAGATCGCTCGCCCAGCCGAACCCGATATTGGCCACGCTGGCGGCGACCGCCCCGGCCAGCGCTATCCACGAGAGCCACTGGACGACCCCGTCGCCGGCGAGGCTGCTGACATGGACAGGCAGGAGGATGGTGAGGAAGGGGACGTAGGCGACCGCCCCGCCGGCCACCGCTGCGGCATAAAGCCACAGGAACCGCGCCGATTGCTGCGGTTGTCCGGTGGCCGGGATGGCGGCGCTAGCCATGCGATGCCGCGCGGGGAGGGGCGGTGGAATCCCGCACGACCAAGCGTGCGGGGATGACCGCGCGTTCCTCGTCCTCCAGCTCCCCGCGCTTCGCCTGGATCAGCTTCTCCACTGCAAGCGAGGCGAGCTCCGCGATAGGCTGGTCGATGGCAGTCATCGCGGGCACGGAACCGCGCAGCACGGGCGTGTCGTCGAAGCTTATCACTGACAGGTCGCCCGGCACCGACAGGCCAAGTTCGCGTGCGACGTCGAGCGTGGCCATCGCCATATGGTCGCTGCTGGCGATGACCGCGGTGGGAAGGGTTTCGCCGGAAAGGAGGGCGCGCGCGGCTTTTCCGCCGCTTTCGTAACCGAAGTCGCCTTCCCCGAACAGTCCGGCGACAGCGTGGCCGGCTTCGCGCATGGCGTCTTTCCAGCCGTTCGTGCGCCAGTGGCTGAGCTCGTAATAGGGCGAGCCGGCGATGAAGCCGATCCGTTCGTGACCGAGGTCCAGAAGGTGCTGCGTCGCTTCGCGTGCGGCCAGCCGGTCGTCCATCGCCAGCGCGATGCCGGGGGTGGTGCCTTTCGAGCCGATCCGCGCGAAAGGAATGTGCCGCTCTTCCAAAAGGTCGATCATCAGCGCGTTGTCGGAATGCGGCGGGGTCAGGATGACGCCATCGGGCTGCAGGGCAGCAATCGCGTTGCCGAGCTCACGCTCCACGTGCTGACTGTCGGTATCGACCAGCTCGATCAGGATGCGATAGCCGTGCTCTGCCGCCTTGCGCATGCCGCCCAGCAACATCTGGTCGATCCAGTCGCGCCCTTCGCGCGCTTCCCAGTCGGCGATGGTGCGCGCGCGGTCGTTGATCGAGAGGATAAGGTAGGAACGCGACCCGCTCATGCGCTGGGCGGCGATGGAGGGGACGTAGCCGAGCTTGTCGATCGATGCCTGCACGCGCTCGCGCATGGTGGCGCGCACGTTCGGCTCCTTGTTGATGACGCGGCTGACCGTCTGCAGCGAAACGCCCGCATCGGCGGCCACATGCTTGATGGTTACGGATTGGCGGCGGCGAGCCATTGCCCTTCTATCCCTGTCCTACGCGACGATGAAGTCCTTAGCCGCATCGCGGCAGAATTCCCAAGCGGCGGCGGCCTGTTTCCAGACGTTTTACGCGTCCATCCTTCGTGCAAACGACAGGGGCGGACCGCTGCATACACAGTGGCCCGCCCCCGCTTGCGCGTTCGCCTGCTTCCTTAGAAGTCGAAGCGCAGCGCGATGCTGTAACGGCGGTCGTTGCGGAACGCCGAGCGGGTGACCCGCGTGCCGTCGAAGTCGAACACCTGGCTGGTGCGGGTGACTTCGTCGAGCAGGTTCACGCCCTGGATGCCGACCTTCAGGTTTTCCAGAACGTCGATGAACAGCGAACCGTCCAGCTGACCGGTGCTTTCCCCGTAAATCGGCGAGAACGGGAAGATCACGTCACGCGGAGTCTGCAGGAATTCCGACCGCCAGTTGTAGGCGAGACGTGCTGCAATCGGGCCGCGTTCATAGAAGACGACGGCGTTGACCGTGTGCTTCGAGATACCGGCAAGCGGCAGGCCGAGCGAGAACGGACTCTGTTCGGCGCCCAGCGTGTTGTTGGTGAACTCGCCGCCATCGACGTAGGTGTAGGTCAGCTGCGAACCCAGACCGCCGAGCGGGCCCGGCAGGAAGTCGTAGGTCTGCTGGTAAGCCAGCTCGAAACCCTTGAGCGTCCCGTCGTTCACGTTGATCGGGCCGTTGACCAGCACCGGCAGGTCGAGGCCATCGGGGTTATCGAGCACGATACGCGTCGCGCCCGGATTTTCCAGATTGCTCACATCCTTCATGAACAGCGTCGCGGTGAGCGAGCCGACGGCATCGAAGTACCATTCCGCCGACAGGTCGTAGTTCCATGCTTCGGTCGGGCGCAGGTTGCGGTTACCCGTGTTGAGGCCGAACAGCAGGCCGGTGTCGCCGATATCCTGGTTCACGATGTTGAGCGTGTTGTCGAACAGCGCGCCGCCGGTGCGGAAAGCCGCGAGATCGGGGCGGAAGATCGCCTTCGAGACCGCACCGCGGAACAGCAGGCCATTGCCAAGGTCCAGCTTTACGTTGAAGCTGGGGAGCCAATGGTCGTAGGTTTCGTCTGCGAAGTCGTTGAAGATATCGCCGTTCAGGCCTTCAACGAATTCGATCTGCCGCTCTGTCGAGAGATCGCAATAGCCGAGTGGAGTTTGCTCGATCGGGTTGGCGCATCGGTTCTGCAGGTCGGACAATTCCGCAACCCCATCGCCGTCACCACCGCGGTTCGGTGAGGTCGGATCTCCCTCTACTTCATATTCGGGATCATCGACGTAGCCAGGAGTGATGTAACCGATCTGGCCTTCCGAGCGGACATTGGTGCGGGCGTAACGCACGCCGATGTTGCCCGAAAGCGTCGCGCCGCTGGAGAAATCGCGACCGAAATCGAGCCGCAGGTAGGCCGCGCTGGTCGTTTCCTCAATGGGCGTGATTTCCGAAGGACAGAATGGCGAACACGGGATTTCTTCGCCGGTCACCGGGTCGAGATAAATCCGGCCGTCGATCAGCGGGCGACCTTCCGGGGTCAGGGTGAAGGCCTTGATGGCGTTCAAGTCCTGCGCCAGCTCGCCGGAGAGATACTCGCCGACCAGATCGTCACCACCATAGAAGATGGCCGCACCGTCGCCGACAGGCACGGGCACGTTGCCGCGCTGGAAGTTGTCGCCGAAGACATTGCGGACATCGGCACTATCCGGGAAGTCGTAGGCATAGGCGCCGCCACCCGTGGGGAAAGTCCCGGTGCGCGGAGCGCCCCAGTCGCCCTGGCGGGCTGCCCAGGTTGCACCCAGGTTCGACCAGTTCGAGAAGTTCGCCGTGCGCGTCACGCGGCTGCGTTCCGCCCAACGGGCACCGAAGCGGGCCGAGCGCAGGAAGCCGGTGTCGGAGATGTCGTATTCGAAATCGCCGCGCAGCGAGTAGAGGTCGCCTTCGTTGGCCACCTGGTTGTCGAGGTGGAACCAGAAGTAGGTGTTGGCGGGATCGGTGAAATACGCCGCCGGGGACTCGTTCGTCCCCACCTGCAGGAACTGGACGGCCGGGGTTTCACCGCTGTTGTCGATGAACAGGTCGGCGTAAGTCTGCATCGCGAGGATGATGCCGGCTTCGCTGCGGTTGGAGTTGATGTACTGGCCTTCGAAATTCGCGCGCAGGCGATCGGTGATCGCGATATCGAAATCGAGGGAGAAGTCCTCCGTCATCGCCTCGTCCTCGCGCTCGAAGCGCAGGGTTTCGGTCGAGATGCCGGGAACGCCCTGATCGGAGATCTGCGTCAGCGTGCCCGATTGGAACACGTTGCCGTTGAACACGATGTCGTTCGCCGCGGTCGGTACCGGGAAGAACGCATCGTTGTTCACCAGCGCCAGGACCGCGAATTCGCTGAGCGAGGACTGGGTTGCGGCGCGCAGGTATTCCGCAGTGACGACAACGCCGCCGTCCAGCGATTCATACTGCGCGACGGCCGAGTATGCCTGGCGGTCGCGGGTCAGTTCGGTGGTGCGCACGCCGGCGCCCTTGGGAACGATGACGGTGCCTTCGGGCGGGAAGGTGTCGGGCGTCGCGGCATCGCCGGCGAAACCGCCGGAGCCGACCGGACGCGCACGGATACAGCCGGACTGCAGGTCCGCCGCGCGGTAGCAGGGGTCGGTGATCTGCGAGGCATCGGTGCGGGTAACAAGGCGCTGCTGCGCGTAGCCGAGCTGCACGGCAAAGGTGCCGATGCCGGTGTCGAAGGTGTTGGAGCCGAGAAGCGAGAAGCCCGGGGCCCACTCGTCAGCAAGGTCGCCCTTGTTGATTTCGAACGTGCCGGCGAAATTGAAACCAGGATTGTCGAGCGGCTTGCGCGTGACGAGGTTCACGGTGCCCGAAATGCCGCCGTCGATCATGTCGGCGGTGGTGTTCTTGTAGACCTCGACGCGGCCGAGAAGTTCGGGCGAAATGTCGTTGAAGCCGAGCGTGCGGCCGCCGTTTGCGGAGAAGATGTCGCGGCCGTTGAGTTCGGAGCGAACGAAGGGCAGGCCGCGGATGATTACGCCCGAACCTTCGACCGAGAAGCGGTCGGGGTCGTCGCGCTGTTCGAAGCGGCTGATGTTGACACCGGGCACGCGCTGCAGTGCTTCGGCCACCGAACGGTCGGGCAGGGCGCCGATATCGTCCGCCGTCACCACGTCCACGAACGTGTCGGCGTCGCGCTTGATCGACTGTGCGTTTTCGAGCGCTGCGCGGATGCCTTCGACGACGATGACGTTTTCGTCGTCGATCGTGGCATCTTCCTGCTCTGCCGGCGACGCGTCCTGCGCGTAGGCGGGCCCGGCCATGGCGAAGCCCAGCGCGAGGCCGGACACGGTGCAGAAGGCAGTGCGCTTCAGGTGGCGCTGCCGCGGGGTAACGGTGGTGGTTTTCACGAATCTCTCCCTCGTGAGATGCCGGAATCGGCAATTCTGTCCAATGATCCGCGCTTGGCGTAACGGCAATTGTGAACATTCACAATGGGCCGATGTGAACATTCACATTTTTACCGCGCCATCTATTGCAGAAAGGTCACAATTGCCGCATTTCCATCCGTAAGGAGCGCCTGCTAGGGCGTGTGAAACCGACAGCTGCGGAGCGTTTATGCCCATTTCGAAAATCGTGATCGTCGGCGGCGGCACCGCCGGGTGGATGGCGGCGGCAGCCTTGTCGAAGATCAAGGAAGGGGAGGGCGCGCGCCCCGATCGCCCGCTCGACATCACCCTCGTCGAATCCGAAGCGATCGGGACCGTCGGCGTGGGCGAGGCGACGATCCCGCCCTTCGTGGATTTCAACTCGCTGCTGGGCGTGGACGAGGCCGAGGTGATGGCCGCGGTCGGCGGCACGTTCAAACTGGGCATCCAGTTTTCCAACTGGGGCCAGGTCGGGCAGAGCTACCTCCACCCCTTCGGGCAATACGGCTACGAAGTGGACGGGGTCGCCTTCCACCAGATCTGGCAGATGATGCGCGAGCACGGCGACAAGCGGCCGATCCAGGTCTTCAGCCCGGAGACGATGGCGGCCTATTTCAACCGCTTCGCCAAGTCCGAAATGCTGCCCCAGCGCGGCGACTTGCCGAGCATCAATTACGCCTACCACCTCGATGCCGGGCGCTATGCAAAGTTCTTGCGCGACTTTGCGGAAACACGGGGCGTCGTGCGCAAGGAAGGCAAGGTTGCCGATGTCGCGCTGGACGGGGAAAGCGGGTTCGTCTGTTCGGTGAAGCTGGAAGACGGCACCTCGATCGAAGGCGACCTGTTCGTCGATTGCTCCGGCTTTCGCGGGCTGTTGATCGAGCAGGCGCTGGAAACGGGCTATGAAGACTGGACCCACTGGCTCCCGTGCGACCGCGCCGTGGCACTGCCGTCCAACCGCCCCGGCCCGCCGCTGCCCTATACGAAGGCGACCGCGCATTCGGCGGGCTGGCAATGGCAGGTCCCGCTGCAGCACCGCAATGGCAACGGCCATGTCTATTGTTCGAAATACATGGAGGCGGACGAGGCGCTCGACATCCTCCTCGCCAATATCGAAGGCGAGCCGGCCGCCGATCCCAACCACCTGCGCTTCGTCACCGGGCGCCGCAAGAAGTTCTGGAACCGCAACGTGGTGGCGCTGGGCCTGTCGGCAGGCTTCATGGAGCCGCTGGAATCGACCTCCATCCACCTCATCAACACCGGCATCAACAAGCTGATGGCGCTGCTGTCGCTGGACGGGGTGGACCAGGCGCAGGAGGATGCCTTCAATCGTCTGACCGCGAAGGAATATGTGCGGATCCGCGACTTCCTGATCCTGCACTACAAGGCGACCAGTCGGACCGACAGCGACTTCTGGAACTATTGCCGGACAATGGACATCCCCGACACGCTGGAAGAGAAGATCGCCCTGTTCAGGGCGAACGGGCAGATTTTCCGCGAGGAGGACGAGCTGTTCACCGCGACCAGCTGGGTGGCGGTGATGATGGGGCAGGGGATCGAGCCCGGCGGAACCAACGCCATGGCCTATTCACTCGGCCGCGATGTGCTGAAGACGGAGATCGACGGCATCGAGCAATCGATCCGCTACCTCGTCAACGCCATGCCGCCGCACGAGCAGTTCGTGGAGAAATACTGCCCCGCGACATAGCGGGCCGTTGCGCTAGCGCGCCGCCATCCGCGTGCCGTCATCCCGCCGGTCGAGCGCAAGCAGGGCGCGGCGGGCGAGGTGGCGCGAATCCAACCATTCGCCGCTCGCCAATTCGACGCGCCAGCGCGTTTCGTCGGTAACGACTTCTTGCAGGATCGCCCGGGCGGCATCGATTTCGCCCGCATCGGCAAGCTCCATTGCCGTGGCGATCGCCTGGGCGGGATTGGCCGCTTCGGCAGTCACCTCGACCTGGGCTGCCTCCTGCGCGGCAGCGGGCAGCGGGGCGATCAGGGCCATTGCGAATACCATTTTCTTCATCGTGTCTCTCCCAAGACATTTCGTCACGATAGCAGAAATGTGCGTCCTGACCGCGAACTGCAACAAAAACGTAACAGTGTCATAAAACTGTAATTTATTGCTTTGGTTGTCACAATCGTCACACCGTTGTCGCAATCAAGTCACCGTAAAATAAGGGGTTTTGCAAAGAAACTGTCACGCGAGGGGCCTAGTTGAGCGGCCAACGCAGGAGACGCTGCGTCCGATTCTCGGCTTTTCCCAAGGGGGGTTCTTCCCGTGACCAAGTTTACCAGCTCGCTGATCCTCGGCTGTTCCGCGCTCGTATTGTCCGCTTGCGGTCCCGACGACCTCGCGTCGCCCGGCACCGGCGGCAACATCACCATCAACAACCCGCCGGCAACGCCCGCACCCACACCGGCGCCGACCGGGACGCCGACCGTCACCGCAGCCGGCAGCTGCCCGACGATCAACGGCCCGGCTCTGGTCGACAACGGCACGATTTCGGGCCCGACCGGTTCGTATCGCCGCTGCACCCTGCCGGCGCGCTTCACCGCATCGACCACGCTGCCGTACTTCGCCGGCGTGATCTACGAGATGGACGGCCGCGTCGATGTCGGCTCCGACGGCGGCCCGACCCCCGACGGCAGCGACGGTGCGGACGATACCAACGTGACCCTGACGATCGAGCCGGGCGCCATCATCTACGCCAGCGGATCGTCCTTCCTGATGGTCAACCGCGGCAACGAGATCCAGGCAGTCGGCACCGCCGCACGTCCGATCATCTTTACCAGCCGCGACAACGTGGTCGGCTTCAACAGCGACACCTCGTCGGGCCAGTGGGGCGGGATCGTCCTTGCGGGCCGCGCTCCGGTGACGGATTGCATCGCGCCGGGCGCAACCCCGGGCACGACCGGCTGCGAACGCCAGGTCGAAGGCGCCGCCCAGCCAGCCCTGTTCGGCGGCGCGACGCGGAACGACAGTTCGGGCCGCATGAGCTACGTCCAGATCCGCTATTCCGGCTTCGTCCTTTCGGGCGACAACGAACTGCAGTCGCTCACCACCGGCGGCACCGGCACCGGCACCCAGCTCGACAACATCATGAGCTTCAACAGCTCCGACGACGGCGTCGAATTCTTCGGCGGTTCGGTGAACGTGAAGAACCTGATCGTGGTCGGCGCGGAAGACGATTCGCTCGATACCGACACCGGTGTGAAGGCGAACCTGCAGAACGTGCTCGCAATCCAGCGCGAAGGGGCGGGCGACGCCATCATCGAGGCGGATTCGACCAACGCCCTGATCGACAGCACGCCGCGCCAGAACACGCGGATCAGCAACGCGACCTTTATCCACCGCAACGCAGCCGCCGGCCAGGCCCTGCGCTTCCGCGGCGGGACGGACTATGCGCTGACCAACACCGTGGTCTTCGCGCCGAATTCCACCTGCGTGCGGATCGATGACAGTGAAACCATCCGCGCCGCCAACGCTGCACTCGACGATGTAGGCCCGGTGCGGTTCGAATCGGTCGTGCTGACCTGTGCCGACCCGTTCCGTTCGGGCAGCAACGGCGTGAGCGAAGCCGATGCGACCACGCTGTTCAACAACGGCTCGAACACCGAAGCCAGCTTCACCAGCACGCTGATGACCTTCATCAACGGCGCCAACGAGAACGGCGTCGCCGCCTTCGATCCGACGGTCTTCGGCTCGTTCTTCACGAACCTCGGCTACATCGGGGCAGTGAACAGCAGCGGCAACGCCTGGTACGCCGGCTGGACCTGTAACTCGGCCGCCGCCGACTTCGGCACCAACACCGGCAGCTGCAGCACCCTTCCGGTCTACTGAGCCGACGAGATGCGAAGGGGAGGGGAGCGCTGATCGTCGCTTCCCTCCCCTCGATTGTTACGGGGCCAGCGCGCCCCATCCGGGAGCATGATTGAAATGACACGTCCCAGCGTTTTCGCGCGCCGCCTGTCCGCCCTGTTGCTGGTCGGGACCGCCATGACCGTGCCGGCGCTTGCCGTCGCCCAGGGTGCAGGCGCCGCGCCGGCCCTGCCGCCCACCGACACCGCGGAAACGCCCGGGGTCGGTCAGGACGTGGCGCAGGATCCGGTCGCGACGCAAGACGAAACGCTGCAGGACGAGGATATCTCGATCCCCGGCGGCGGCATCATCGTGGTCACCGGCGATGCGATCCAGAACGTGGAGCGCAGCTCGACCCAGGTGGTCAACGTGCTGTCTTCCGAAGACATCGCCCGTACCGGGGAAGGGGACATCGCCGGCGCGCTGGGCCGCGTGACCGGCCTGTCGGTGCAGGGCAACGGCAACGTATTCGTGCGCGGCCTTGGCGATCGCTATTCGCTCGCCTTGCTCAACGGCCTGCCGCTGCCGAGTCCGCAGCCGCTCAGCCGCGTGGTCCCGCTCGATATCTTCCCGACCAACATCGTCGCTTCCAGTCTGGTCCAGAAGACCTACTCGGCCAACTTCCCGGGTGAATTCGGCGGCGGCGTGATCAACCTCACCACCCGTGCCATTCCCGACGAGAGCTTCCTGACCCTGTCCGCCGGCATCAGCGGCGATACGGAGACCACCTTTTCCAACGGGCTCGCCTATTACGGGTCCGACACCGACTGGACCGGCTTCGATGACGGCACCCGCGACACGCCGCCCGCCTTGCAGGCCTTCCTCGACAGCGGCGCGCGCATTTCCGATACGGGCGTGGACCAGACCGCAATCCTGAAGCAGCTGGGCAACCCCAACCTGACGCTGCTGCAGCGCATCGGCGAGCAGCGGCCCAATTTCTCCGGCGGCATCACCGGCGGCACGGCTTTCGACATCAGCGGGGATGCGCGCCTTGGCGTGGTCGCCACGGCTTCTATCAAGAACGGCCTGCAGAACCGCGTTGCCATGAAGCAGAGTGCGATCAACGCCGACCTCGACCTCGACAGCGAATTCGTCGACTTTATCACCGACAACCGCATCCTTGTGAACGGCCTGCTCGGTTTCGGGCTGGAGCTGGGCGAGCACCGGTTCCGCTGGACCAACCTCTATATCCGCGACACGCTGAAGCAGTCGTCGCTGTCGCAGGGCGAGGATTTCCAGTCGGGCTTCTCCAAGATCCGTCAGGAAAACGGCTGGTTCGAGCGCGAGCTGCTCGACACGCAATTCGTGGGCGAGCTGGAGTTCGACGACCTGTCGGTTGACCTGCGCGCCGGATATGCCCGGACCCAGCGCGAGGCGCCGTACGAGTATTCCTTTGAATACGTCCGCACAAACATCGCCAACGATCCCAACGGTGACCGGTTCATCAACGTGCTGGACCGCCAGCGCGGCAGTGCCTCGGTCGTGTTTTCGGACCTCGAGGAAGACCTTTATTACGGTGGTCTCGACATCAGCTACCCGGTTGCGGACTGGCTCGCGGTGACGGTGGGCGGCGCATATACCGACACCGACCGCTTCTCCACGCGGCGCGAATTCCTGATCGATGCCAATACCGACTTCCCGGACAGCGTCGGCGCCTTGCGGCCCGACCTTCTGCTGGGCGATGCGGTGGTCGAATATTTCGACTTCGGCCTGATCGAGACGACGCAGGCCGACCCGGCCTTTGCCGCAGGGCTCGAAATCAAGGCCGCCTATGCCAAGGCGCAGATTTTCCCCGTGTTCGGCGTGACCATCGACGTCGGCGTGCGGTATGAGGATGCGATCCAGACGGTCGACCCGGTGGAAGTGTTCGCCACGCCGACCAATTCTGCCAGTTCCACGTTGCTGGAAAACGACTATTTCCTGCCGGCCGCGACCATCACTTGGGAAGCGACCGACCAGCTGCAGTTCCGCCTGAGCGGATCGAAGACGATCGCCCGCCCGCAGTTCCGCGAGCTGATCTTCCAGACTTATTACGATCCCGACACGAACCGACAGTTCAACGGCAACCCGCTGCTGGTCGACAGCCAGCTGGTCAACGCCGAGGCGCGCGCCGAATACTACTTCGACCGCGACAATCGCGTGTCGCTGGCAGGCTTCTACAAGGATATCGACAATCCGATCGAGGCCTATTCCAGCTTTTCAGACAACGAGCAGATCACCAGCTTCGCCAACGCCCCGCAGGCCGAACTCTACGGCGCCGAGCTGGAGCTGCAGCTGAAGCGCAGCCTCGATACGCTGGGCGGCGGTTTCTTCGAAACCAAGGACGCGGTGCTGGTGGCGAACTACACCTACACCGATTCCGCGATCGCCGTTGCCGAGGGCGACGTGACGCAAATCTTCCCGCGCGGCGCGCAGCCGGCGAGCAATTTCTTCTTCGACGGCGTGCCGCTGACCGGGCAGTCAGACCATCTCGTGAACGTTCAGTTCGGTTTCGAGGACTGGGACAAGCTGCAGCAGCTGACCCTCCTTCTGGCCTATGCCAGCAAGCGGGTGACCAGCCGCGGGACCAGCGGGCTGCCCGACATCCTCGAAGACCCGGGCCTGCGCGTCGACATCGTCGGCCGCCAGGGGCTGACCCTGTTCGGCGTCGAGACGGAGTTGAAAGCGGAGGCGCGCAACATTTTCGGGCGCGGCAAGTTCGAATACCAGGCAACCGACACGAACCGCATCGAGATCAACAGCTACGACCGCGGGACCAGCTTCTCGCTGTCGATCTCTGCGAATTTCTAAAGGGGAAGAGGGCCTTTCCAGATCCCGCCGGCGTTTCAGGCGCGGCGGGAGAGGGGAGGCCCTTACTCGATTTCCAGCAGGTAGCCGCGCGAGCGGACCGTTCGCAGCAGGCCGGCCGCACCGACATCCTTCAGCGAACGGCGCAGGCGGCTGATCCACGCATCGACCGTGCGCTCGTCCACCGGCTCGCCCGTGCGGCCGAGGCCCGCGATGAGGTCCTGCCGCGAATGGAGCCGGTTGGGGTTCTCAATGAAGAAATGCAGCAGGCGGAACTCGCTGGGGCTGAGCCTGACGAGCTGCTTCTTCCAGCGCGCCTGCATCGCCGCAGGATAAAGCGCGAAGTGCCCGGCGATGATATGCGATTGCAGGGCGGCCGGTGCGGCGGAGCTCGTTACGGTCAGCACGCGGTCGAGCAGGCTCTGGCGGGTCACGGGCTCTGTCACATAGCCGTCGGCCCCGGCGCGCATGCAGCGCTTGCGGTCGTCCGCGGTGGCTTCCTCGAGGATGATCGAGATATGGCTGTCGGCCCAGCGGGAATCTGCGCGCAGCGCCTGGCAGAATTCCAGGCCGGAGAATTGCGGCAACAGCCATTCGATGAAAATCCAGCACGTTCCGTCGATCGGATGGATCGGATTGGACGGATCGATCCTGCCGAAGCGAATGACGCGTTCGTCATCGGTGTAGCTTTCCGCCTGCGCCAGTTCCGCGCGCGTCGTGAGGATATTGATCGTGTGCATGCGATCCGCTCGTGAATTCTCTCATGAGCGGAGTGGCGAGCTTATGTGACGCGCCTATGACTGGAGGGGAGATGTTTTGCGACATGGCTCCGCCCGCCGGTATTGCGATGATAATATATATTATGTAAAGTAGTGGCAAGTCGTCGAAGGGGCGAGGCATGGCCCCGGCGCTCCTTCAGATCAGCAAATTGATCAGCAGCGTGACGCCGGTGAAGATCGCGGCCCATGTCAGCGCAAGGACCGCCGACTTCTTCCAGCTCAGGCGATAGGATGCCAGCGCGCTGCCGGCCAGGATCAGCCACCCGAGCAGCAATACGATCTGCAGCGTATCGATATCGTTCACAGCGCGATCTCCATCCCGTCGTATCCGACGTGCACGTTTGCGGGCGTTTCCCGCGAGACGGCATCGTAGTCCATCGAACTGTCGAGATGCGTCAACACCGTCTGTCGCGCGCCCGTCCGCTTCGCGAGATCGAGCGCCATGGCAAGGTTGGCGTGCGTCGGATGCTTTTCCCGGCGCAGGCAATCGCAAACCAGCAGGTCAGCGCCCTTGAAAGTTTCGACCATCTGCTTCGAAATGGCGCTGAAATCCACGGCGTAAACTACCGTTTTCCCATCACAATCGAAACGGAAGCCGGTGCTCTCCGTTGGCCCGTGCGCCATCTGGCACCATTCCACGCCGAAACCGGCGGCCATGCGCAGCCGGTCCAGCGTCTGGAGGTTGACGATGGTCGGGTAGCCGTGCTGGCCTTCGAACACGTAGTCGAAACGCCGCGTAAGTCTCTCTGCGGTCAGCGAAGATGCATAGCCGGCAATCGGCCCGCCGCGCCCGAAGCGGAGCGGCCGCAGGTCGTCGATGCCGTGGCAATGGTCCGCATGGTCGTGGGTCCAGAATACCGCGTCGAGCCGGTCGATACCGTTGTCGAGCATCTGCTGGCGCAGGTCGGTCGATGTATCGACGAGGATCCGCGAGCCCGCCTTGCTCTCGAGCGCAATGGATACCCGGCTACGGCGATTTTTCGGATTGGCCGGATCGCAGCTACCCCAGTCGTTGCCGAGCCGGGGGACGCCGGTCGAAGTCCCGCAACCGAGGATCGTGACCTTCACGCAGTCGCCTTGGCGAACAGGCGATAGAAATTCGCGGTGGTCGTCGCTGCCAGCTCGTCGGGCGCGATGCCGCGCAGATCGGCGACGAATTCCGCGGTGTTGCGGACGAAGGCAGGCTCGCAGGTCTTTCCCCGGTGCGGCACCGGCGCAAGGAACGGGCTGTCGGTTTCCACCAGCAGCCGGTCGGCCGGCACGCGCGCGGCGACCTCCTGCAGTTCCCTGGCGTTCTTGAACGTCACGATGCCGGAGACGGAGATATAAAGGCCAAGCTCGAGCACGATATCGGCAAAATCCGACGATGCCGTGAAGCAGTGGATCAGCGCGGGAAACGCGCCCTTCTCCATCTCCTCGCGAAGGATCCGCGTCGTGTCTTCCTCGGCATCGCGCGTATGGATGATGACGGGCAGTTGCACATCGCGCGCCACGCCGATGTGCATGCGGAACAGGTCCTGCTGCACCTGCCTGTCCGACTTGTCGTAATAATAATCGAGCCCGGTCTCGCCGATGGCGATCACACGCGCATCGTCGGTCGCGGCGCGCAGTTTCTCCGCGCCGAGGTCTTCATGCGCGTCGGCCTCGTGCGGGTGGATGCCGACGCTGGCCCATACGTCCTTCTCGCGGCGGGCCGTGCCGACGACGCGGTCCCATTCGCTGAGGCGCGTGGAGATGTTGAGAAAGGCGCCCACCCCTGCTGCGCGCGCGCGGTCCAGCACATCCTGCTGGTTCTCGACCAGCCCTTCGTATTCGAGGTGGCAATGGCTATCGACCAGCATCACGCATCCTCCTGCGCCGGCAGTTCAAGCCGCGGGAACGCGGGCGTGGGTTTCGCCACGGTAAAGCCGCTTTCGACCAGGCGATCGAACCATGCCGCATCCGCCAGGTCGGCAAAGGATCGCGCGTCCGCGCCGATGCCGAGCTGGTCGAGGATCGACGCGGCCTTTTCCGGCACGACCGGTTGGATGGCGATCGCCAGGTCGCGGATGGCGATGAAGAGCGTCTGCAGCACGGCCTTCATCCGCTCCGGATCGGTTTTCTTGAGCGCCCACGGGGCCTGCTCGTCGACATACTGGTTGCAGGCATAGACCGCCTGCATCCACGCCTCGATGCCGACCGAGAAGTTCAGCTTTTCAAACTCTTCCGGCAGGGTCTTGGCGCAGGCTCGATTAATGTCGTCGAGCAGTTTCCCGTCTTCGGGGGCACGATCGAACTGCTCCAGCACGCCGTCCATGTTCTTTACGATCATGGAGAGCGTGCGCTGCACCAGGTTGCCGAAACTGTTGGCCAGTTCCGCGTTGGCGCGCGTGACGATGGCCTCGGGCGAATAGCTGCCGTCCTGCCCGAAATGCACTTCGCGCAGCAGGAAATAGCGCAGCGTGTCGACGCCGAACTGCTCGGCCAGCGCCATCGGGTCGGTAACGTTGCCGAGCGACTTCGATTCCTTTTGCCCGCGATTGAGCAGGAAACCGTGGCCGAAAACCTTCTTGGGCAGCGGGATGTCCGCGCTCATCAGGAAGGCCGGCCAATAGATCGTGTGGAAGCGAACGATGTCCTTGCCGATCAGGTGCAGGTCGGCCGGCCAGAAAGTCTCCCACAAATCGGTCTTGTCGGGATAGCCGAGGCCAGTGATGTAGTTGGTCAGAGCATCGACCCACACATACATCACGTGCTCGTCGCTGCCCGGCACGCGCACGCCCCAGTCGAAGCTGGTGCGGCTGACCGACAGGTCCTTCAACCCGCCGGACACGAATGCGACCATCTCGTTGCGCCGGCTTTCCGGTTCGAGAAAGCCGGGTTTCTGCAGCAATTTGAGCAACTTGTCCTGGTATTTGGACAAGCGGAAGAACCAGCTTTCCTCGACCGTCCATTCGACCGGCGTGCCTTGCGGGGAGAGCTTTTCGCCCCCCTCCCCTTCGCTCAGTTCCTTTTCGTCGTAGTAGGCCTCGTCGCGAACGGAGTACCAGCCTTCGTAGCGATCGAGATAGAGGTCGCCCTTGGCTTCCATCGCCTGCCAGATCGCCTGGCTGGCGCGGTGGTGATCTTCGTCCACCGTGCGGATGAAGCGGTCGTAGCGCACATTAAGTCCGTCGCACATCTCGCGGAAATAGCCGGACATTTCGTCGGCCAGCTCGCGCGGAGTGATACCCTGCTCCTCCGCCTTGCGGGCCATTTTCAGCCCGTGCTCGTCGGTGCCGGTCTGGAAGCGAACCTCGCGCCCCATCTGCCGCTGGAAGCGGGCGATGACATCGGCGGCAATCGCTTCATAGGCATGGCCGATATGCGGGCGCCCGTTGGGATAGGAAATCGCGGTGGTGATGTAGAATGGCTGGGCCATCGGCCGGGCAAGCTTCCTGCTGGGAACGGGCGGGTGCGGGGTCAGGCCGCCTCCCTATCCGCCGCCGCCGATGCGAGCAAGCTACCGATTTCCATCACCAGCAGGCCGGGATCGAAATTGTAGGTCGGCGCCTGCTCACCAAGGCGGACGACCGCGGCATAGGCATCGGCCAGCTTTCCGAGATCCGCGGGCCCGGTTTCGCGCATGGCGCCGGCCAGCACACTGCGCGCAAGGTCGATGGCCGCCAGCTGCCGCTCTCGCGTCGGTCGCTGGCCCATGGCGGCCGCAAGTTGCCCGCGCAGGACCAGCTGCGGGTCCGGATCGGACAGCAGGCGGACCATGATGGCGTGGAGCGGGGCGAGGTCGAGCGCGATGAAGCGCTCGGCCGCTCCCGGAGAGCCAGCCGCAGCCGCCACCGCTGCGTCACGCACAAAGCGGTCTGCGTCGGGCGCCATTTCGGCAACGAGCCGCGCCACGGCATCGTCTTCGAGCGGGGCGAAACGCAAGGTGCGGCAGCGCGAGCGGATCGTCGGCAGCAATCGGCCGGGCCGATGGGAAACGAGCAGGAAATAGGTCCCCGCGGGCGGTTCCTCCAGGCTCTTGAGCAAGGCGTTGGCAGCGCCGCGCTCCATGTCGTCCGCCGGCTCCACGATGATAGCGCGGCGGTCGCCCAGCGTGGGCCGGGTCGTGATGCGGCGCTGGACCGCGCGGACCTGGTCGATCGTGATGTTGCGCTTGAGCTCGAACGGCTTGCCGTCGTCCTTCTTCTTCTGCTCCTTGTCGTCCTTGGGCAGGTGGGTGAGGTGGAGGATATCGGGATGTGCGCCGTCACCATCTGCGCCCACCAGCGCCCGGGCGGCTTCATCGGCGAAGCTTCCCTTGCCGAGACCCTGCGGCCCGGCGAGCAGCCATGCGTGGTGCAGCCGCGCCCCGCCCAGCGCGGCCTGCCATTGCGACCAGGCTTCCGGATGACGCGCGGCGCTCATGCGCGGCCTTCCAGCAGGGGCTCGATCACCTGCAGGATCCGGGCATGCACGGTGTCCGCGCTGCCGCTGCCGTCGATGACTGCAAAGCGCTCCGGCTCGTCCGCGGCGATCTGCGTGAAGCGGGCAGCCACCCGCGCGTGATATTTCATTTCGCGCCCGCCGATGCGGTCGCTGCCGTCGACGTCGCGCGCGGCGAGCCGCTCGGCCGCGTCGTCTGCCGGGAGCGAGAGCAGCACGGTTAGGTCGGGCAGCAGGCCGCCGCTGCCGACTTCGTGCAGGGCCATGATGTCGCCATCGGACAGCCCGCCACCGCCGCCCTGGTAGGCGCGGGTGGAATCGATGAAGCGGTCGCATATGACCCAGCGCCCCGCCTCCAGCGCGGGACGAATGCGGCGTTCGACATGGTCGGAGCGGGCGGCGGCAAACAACAGCGCCTCCGCGCGCGGTTCCCAACCTGCCCCGGCGGGATCGAGCAGCAGGTCGCGGATCGCCTCCGCACCCGGCGTCCCGCCCGGTTCGCGGGTCAGTTCCGCCGCGATGCCCCGCTCGGCGAGGGCTTGAGCGAGAAGGCGAGCCTGAGTGGACTTGCCCGCCCCTTCCCCGCCTTCGAATGCGATGAATACGCCGCGCGTCACGTGACGATGCCCCGCACACCGTTCCACAGCCGCGTCCAGAAACCGGCCTCCGCCACGTCTTCCGCCGCGACGAGCGGGATGCGGTGACTGCCATGCCCTGCGATGCTGACCTCCAGCTCGGCAATCTGCTCGCCCTTGGCCACCGGTGCCGGGATCGGGCCGAGATACTTGATCGACAGCGACACGTCGCTGGCGGAGGTGCCGCGCGGCAGAGAGGCGTGGATCTGCTGCTCGGCCACCAGATCGACCGTCGCACTCGCCCCGTTCTGCACTTCCGCCGCACCCACCAAGGTGTCCTTGGCGAACAGCCGCTTGGTGGAAAATGCGTCGAAGCCCCATTCCACCAGGTCGATCGCGGCCTTGTTCCGCCCGCGCCCGGTCGGTGCGGCCGCTGTGACGACCACCAGGCGGCGGCCATCGCGGATCGCGGAACCGAGGAAGCCGTACCCCGCTTCGTTGGTGAAGCCGGTCTTGATGCCGTCCGCGCCTTCTACCTTGCCGACGAGGGGATCGTGGTTGGCCTGCGCGATGCCGTTGAAAGAGAAACCCTCGCGCCCGAAGAAGTGGTTGTAGAGCGCCGGATGGCGGGTCGTCAGCGCCTTGGCGAGGATGGCGAGGTCGCGCGCCGTGGTGAAAGTCGCGCCGCCATCCATCCAGCCGTTGGGTGTGCCGAAATGGCTATTGCGCATGCCCAGTTTGCGCGCGGCGGCGTTCATCTCCGCGACCCATTTGTCGACCGAGCCGGCCCCATGGGTGGCCAGCACGATGGCGCCGTCGTTGGCGGAGACCGCAGTGATCCCGCGCAGCAGTTCCTCCACCGTGGCCACGTCGCCGACTTCGAGGAACATGGTGGAGCCTACCCCGCCCCATTCCTCGGCAATGTCGGCGTTCACCACTACCCTCTGGCGCAGGTCGATCTGCTTCGCCGCGAGCTTCTCGAACGCGACGTAGGCGGTCATCACCTTGGTGATGGAGGCCGGGATGAAGCGCCGGTCGGAATTGCGGGCCGCCAGCGTCTGGTTGGTCGACACGTCGAGCAGGAGGACGATCGGCACTTCCTCTGCGGAGGCGCTGGGCGGAAGCTCGCCCGGCGATGCCTGGTCGCCCACCTGCGCGGTGGCGGGCCACGCGCACAGGAGGAGGCAGGCGATCAGGCAGGCGGATTGTTTCGGCCGGAAGATGGCGCGGCTTCCCTTCGGGACCGCTCGCCCATCGGATGGCCGAGTCAGTCGGTTGTGACGATACGCGCGTCGCTATAACCCGCTGCCCGCACCTTGGCGAGCGAGGCTTCGGCCTCTCCACGGTTTGCGAAAGGGCCGGTCCGCACACGGAAATAGCGTCCGGAGCGCTCGACCGTTCCGCCGAGGACGGTGGCCGCCCGGGCAGCACGGTCGTCGGTGGAAAAGGATGCGGCCTGGACGAACAGCCCGGCTGTCTCGCTTGCTACGGGCGCCGGCGGCGGCGGGGCTTCGGCTGGTTCCGAAGGCTGCGGCACGGCCAGCGGGGCCAGTGCGGGGACGGTATTACCTGCTGCCGCGGGTGCAGGTGCGGGCGCGGCGGTACTCGGCGCCACGGCGACCTGTTGCGGCGGCGCGGGGCGCACCGGGACGCTGGCCGGTGCATTGAGCTTGCGCTTCAGCACCTCGACCAGCGACATCGGCGTGTCCATGCGGGACGAGGCGGCCAGCCCCTGGCGCAGCAACGCGCGATCTTCTTCCAGCGCATTGACCCGGCGGATGCGCACGGGCGTGCCGTCGCTTGCGCCTAGGGCCGTCAGCGCACCGGGCGACAGGGCGGCGATGCGTCCGTTCACCATCGGTCCGCGCCGTTCCACGCGCGCGAGGATCGTCTTGCCGGTTTCGAGCGATGTGACCTCGACATAGCTGGGATAGGGCAGCGTCTGGTGGGCGATTGTGATGCCCTCCCCGCCCATATCGTCCGCAGCGGCATAGCCGACTTCGTCGTAATTGAGGACGTCGACAGGCTCGTACAGCAAGCCGTCGATCCGGTAGGGTTCGCCGACGACCAGCGGGTAATCGGCTGCCGGCCCCGTGCGTGGCAGCGGGGCGCTGTACGATGTGCCCGGATTGTCTGCGCCGCCGGCACAGGCGGCCAACGACGTGCTTAACGCCAGGATCGACAGGCGCGCGAAACGCTCAACGGGAAATCTCATCTGCAAGTAGCCCCACACTCATCGCATAGTAGTTCGAGCAGTTATATTCGAGGATAACCCTGTAATTTCCGGTTAAGAGGTACTGCGGCGCGTTCGGCCCGTCGGGCGCGAACAGGCTGGCGAGCACGTCGTCGGCCAGCGGGCGCTGGGGCTGGATGCCGAGCCGTTTCCATTCGCCGACGGTCTTCCACTGGCTGTGCCGCTCGTGCACCCGCTCGCATACGGGAGAGGTCAGATCGGTTGCGTAGGCCTCCGGGGAGACATTGCTCGGCACATAGGCGCGCACGCCCCACGGAATGCCCGGGCGCCAGCCGGAATCGCGGAAATAGTTGGCGATCGAATGGATCGTATCGGTGCGGTTGTCGAAGATGTTGGCGATGCCGTCGCCGTCTCCGTCCACCGCCAGGCGGAGGTAAACGCTCGGCAGGAACTGCGGGTTGCCGAAGGCGCCGGCCCAGCTGCCGACCAGCTTGGAGCGCGGCATGCCGCGGTCGGCGATCTTGAGCAGCGCGATCAGCTCGCCTTCAAACAGGTCGCGGCGACGCCCTTCCCATGCCAGCGTGGCAAGCGAACGGGCGAGGTCGAAATTGCCGCGATAGCCGCCGTAATTTGTCTCGTGCCCCCAGATCGCCATGATGATCTCGCCCGGTACGCCGTATTCACGCTCGACCTGCATCAGGGTCTGGTAGGTCGCGCCATACATATCGCGCCCGCGGGCGATGCGGGTCGGGTTGACGTGAGTATTGATGTAGGGCGCCATGGCGGGATAGCCGCTCCGGCTCGGCGATCCGGGCTGGGCGCGGTCGAGCTCGATCACCCGGGAATTGGGCGTCAGGTCGTAGAGATAGCTGGAAATTGTGGTCTCGCTCACCCCTTGCGCGCGCGCTTTGCCGGCGACGATCTGCATATAGGCATCGAAGCTCATGTCCTGCGCCGAAGCGGCGATTGGCAAAGCCAGAGCGGGGGCAAGAGCGAGGGAGAGAAAGGCGAGGAGTTTGCGGGCGATAGAGATCATGCGGACCGTGATGTCACATCGTACCCGTCCTGCAAATGAATGATCGACGACACGCACTAAAAAGGGCGGCAGGGCCCCTGCCCCGCCGCCCTTTCCGGTGACGATCCGCCGGTCTCAGAAGCTGTAGGTTTCGCCTACGATTTCCTGCCCCTCGTCGTCCATCAGCCGCATCGCCACGCGACGGGCCGACCAGTCGATGTCGAGCAGGCCGAAGTTTTCTTCCGTTATCATCGAGGATGAGCGGCGCGGATCGGGCTCCCGCGTGTCGGCATCGTCGCTCACGAAAGCGAGGTTGAGCGAGGACGAGGTAAATTCGCGGAATTCCTCCTCCATCCCCTCCGGCCGGTGGCTATAGAAAGCGCCCGAATGACGGTCGCCCGACAGCAGGATCATGCCCGATGCCGCGCGGTTGCCCAGCATTTGCAGCAGACGCTGCCGTTCCAGCTGCATCGTGGCCCAGCTTTCGAAGTGATGCGCCTCGGTCAGCACCTGGATCGAGGAGACGACGATGCGCAGGTCGGCAGGCTTCGCCAGCTCCTGCTCCAGCCAGCGCCACTGCTCCGCCCCCAGCATGGAATCGCCGGGATTGCTGGCGAAGGCATAGCCGCCGAGCAGGCGACGCTCTTCCTGATAGGGGTATTCGGTCAAATCGGTACGGAAGAAGCGCGTGTCGAGGATGATGAACTGGACGCGCTGCCCGGCGGGGCCCGCCGTGAAGCTGTCGTAAACGCCGGGACGCGAGCGGACCCGGTCGTTGCTGGCCCAGAAATTCTCGAAGATCGTCTCCGACCATTCCTTTGCAAAAAAGCTGCCGCCGGAATCGTTGGGACCGAAATCGTGGTCGTCCCACGTGGCGAATGTGGGCACTGCGCCGACGAAGCTGGCGAATTCCGCATGGCTCGCCTGCAGTCGGTAGGCATCGACGAAAGTCGCGAGGTCTGCCGCGCCGCGGTAGCCGACATCGGCATAGACGTTGTCGCCGATGGCCAGGAACAGCTGCGGGTCGAAGCTGCCGATGACGGGCCAGGCATCCTGGCTGCGTTGCTGGTGGTTGCAGCTGCCGAAGGCGAAACGGGTGATGGCGCGGGAGCTATCCAGCGCGGGCGTGGTCATGCGCGGCAGGTCCGTGGTGCGTTCGAGCTGCGCGTAATAGCCGCGCAGCGCCTCGGGTGCGGAGCCGGTGGAGGCAATTTCCTGTGGTGCAGATACGCAAGCGGCGGCCCCCGAGAGGGCCGCCGCCATTGTGATCGTGCGCAAGGAGTTCTTGGCGATCGAGATGGTCATCCGATCAGAACTCGTACCGGACGCCGAGCTGGATGCGCCAGATCGAGGAGCTGGTGCTGATGAATTCCTGATCGAACGGATCGAAGTCGGAAACCACGTAGCGACCGTCATCGTCGACACCGCCTTCGACCAGGCTCACGAAGTCGCTGCGGGTGCGGCGCACGTTCCAGCTGTCGTTGAGCAGGTTGAGGAAGTTGTCGAAGTCCGCGAACAGTTCGAACCGGTCGTCGATACCGATCAGGTTGCCCGGCCCCGGCAGCTGCTGGCTGAGACGCAGGTCCAGATCGAAGAACCAGTCGTCGCGGCAGGTGTTGCGCGGGATCGACTGGCCCCGGTATTCGGCGATGCAGTCGTTCTCGTCGATGTAGGCATCGAGCAAGTCGCGCGTTTCTTCCGCAGTCTGGAACCGCGAGTCTTCGTACACCACGTTCGGATCGTTGATGTCCGACGGGATGTAGAGCAGCGCGTTGTTGTTGCCCGACGAGCTGTCGTTGAACACGCCGCCACCGGCGAAGGTGATCGAGTACGGGTTGCCCGACTGCGCCCGGAAGTTGATGCCGAAGCCCGTACGGTAGCCTTCGAATAGCTCTTCGCGAACGGAGAAGGCAGCCGAGAACTTGTGACGGGTTTCGTAGTTCGAGGTCGACACGGCCGGAGCCTGGCGGTCGAACGCGGCGGTCACGTCGTAGGACGAGGTTGCGGTCGAGCTGCCGGTGTTCCGGAAGTTGTCGGCGTCGGTGAACGCATAGCCCAGGCTGACGCGTGTCGAACCGCCTTCGGTGAGGAAGCCGCCGTTGAAGCGCTTCGCCAGGATGAAGGACACGACGTGGCTTTCGTAATCCGGGCCGTTGGTCAGCTGGATTTCGTCGTCGCGCCGCGTGTTGAAGCACGCGCTGGTCACGTTGTCGTATACCGGCGGAGTGCCGCCCGTACCTTGCAGCGTGGCGGAGCAGCCTGCAGCCGTCGGATCGATCGCCGCATAGATGGGGCGACCGTCCACGGTGAAGCCGTTCAGCCCTTCGTCGATGTCGGGGGTCTGCGACAGGTCGACGAAGTTCAGCGTGTTGAGGAAGCGGCTGTAGATGTAATCCACATTCAGCGTCCAGTTGTCGAGGAACCCATCACCCGTGCCGAAGCGCGTGGCGAGGCCAAGGTTCGCACGCAGGGCCTGCGGGACCTTGAAGTTGGGATCCGTCGACTGCGTGTCGGACAGGCCACCAGCCGCTTCGTTGATAGCCGCCTGACGTGCACACTGCGGGAAGCCGGTGAACTGGCCACCCGTCACGACATCGAACTGGCCGTTGGCATCGAGTAGCCCGGCGCATTCGCCATCGAAGGTGTCGCCTTCGCCGCTGGCAAAACCATCGTTCGAAAACGCATTCGAGAAGTAGACCACCGGATCGCCGCCCGAGAACAGGCCGACGCCTGCGGTGACGCGGGTATCGTAGAAGAAACCGCCATCATCGAGTTCGTAAGTGGCTGCGAAACGCGGCAGGATCAGCGGATCGAGATCGTCGAACGCGACGGCGTTGGAGAAGCCGTAGCGACGGATAAACTCGGGGTTCTCACGCGGGGCATCTCCGCTGAAGAACTGGGCGCGAACGCCGGCCGTGATGTTGAGGCGATCGGTCGCCTGCCATTCGTCCTGCGCATAAACCGAGAAGATCGTGCGGTTGAAGCGGGCAGCCGCATCGTTGATGTCGCCCGTCGAACTGGCGCGGATGGTCCCGCCGCCAAGGCGACCGCTTGCGAGGTTGTTGGGGTTCGAGAACACGCTCGAGAACGAGCCCGGCGCAACGAGGCCGGCTTCGAAGTCAGCAAAGCTGTTGAAGAACAGCGTACCGGTCGCGTTGATGGCGAACAGGTTGTAGACTTCGAGGTCGTTGATGTCGGCGCCCAGCTTGAGCTGATGTTCGCCGGCGCGCACGTTCACCTGGAACTTCGCCTGGTCGACCTTGCTGTCGAGCTGGTTGGCCGAGCGGAAGATGCCCGGGCCGGTCGACAGGAAGCCGTTGTCGGTGTTGCCGCCGACACCGTCGGGCGACAGGACGACGAGGCGCACGGTCGGATTGTCGCTCTGCGCTTCACCGAAGCCGACCGGACCCTGGACGTCGCCCACTTCGGCGCGGCTGACGCGCAGCTCGGTTGAGATGTTGTCGGTCCAGTCCGAATACAGGCGGGCCGAGTAGTAGTCCGAGATCGTGCCTTCGTCTTCGAAGGAGTTGAGGCCGGTCAGTTCGTTGAAACCGGTGTCGCTTTCGACGTTGGTTTCCTCGAGGCGCTGGTAGCTCAATTCGAGGCGGTGATCGTCGGTGATCAGCGCGTCGAGACGGCCGAAGTAGCGCTCGCTCGCTTCCGGCAGGGCGCGCGGATATTCGCCGACATCCTGGCCGTAGACATCGCGGGCGATGCGGGCAAATTCGTTGAACTGGTCGATGTTGACGAAGGTGGCCTCGTTCGGGAAGCCGGCGCCGCGCGGACCGAAGTCATTCGAACCGCCAAGATCGGTTTCTTCGTAACCGGCGAAGAAGAACAGGCGATCGGGGATGATCGGGCCGGACAGCGTGGCGCCCCAGCGCTTCTCTTCGAACTCGGCGGGGATGAAGTCGACGTTGTCGATCGAATCGCCGCGCAGGTCTTCGTTGCGGAAGTTGAAGAAGGCGCTGCCGTGGAACTGGTTGGCGCCCGACTTGGTCACCACGTTGACGAGACAGCCGGTGAAGTCGGTGTATTCGACGTCGAACGGTGCAAACTCGACCGAAGTTTCACGGATCGTGTCGAACGGCAGCGGCAGCGAGTTACGCGCTGCGAACGGCGTGCCGTTGAGGCCGAAGACGTCTGCCTGGACGATGCCGTCGACGGTGAAGGTGTTCGAACGGTCGTTCCCGCCGAGGCAGGAGATGCGGTCGACCTCGTTGTCACGGTCGATCGAGACGCGCGGGTCGATGGCGATGATGTCGCGCACGTCGCGAGTGATCGAGGGGAATGCTTCGAGCGATTCCGAACCGAATGCGGTGCCCGGACCCACGGCGAGCTGGGTGGCCTGCACCTGCGAACCGGTCACGACGATGATGTTGCCGTCATCGACCGAGCCCTGCAGCGAGAAGGTGTAGTCGGTGTTGCCCTGCAGCGTGATGAACTGCTCTTCGACCGACTGACCTTCGTAGCCGGCGGCGGTCGCGGTGACCGTGTAGGGGCCGCCCGGGGTCAGGTTGTCGAAGAAGAAGCGGCCTTCCGAGGACGTCGTTTCGCTGCGGGTCTGGCCGGTACGCGTGTCGGTGACGGTGACGGTCGCGCCGGCAAGCGGAACCCCGTCTGCGCTTTCGACGGTGCCTTCGACACCGGAGGTGATCTGCTGCGCGGCGGCGGCAGTGGGCAGCGCCGCGGCGGCAGCCGACAGGCTGACTACGCTGGCTGCGAGGAGATACTTGAGCTTCATGGCGATACGTTCCCTTGAAATGCTATCGTCGCGCGAATCGAAATCGCGTCGAGGGCGGCTAGGGAGCCTTTATGTGTCGCCTATGTGACAGGCTAGGTTCAGGGAGCGCCTGACCCCCGTTTTTGACGGTTGTGACGGGTTTCTTTTTCGCACCGTTGCTGCATTGCAACACAAATTGCGGCCGCTGCGCCCGGCTGGCCGAAACGTCAGGCCAGGTTGATCTCGCGCAGGCGTTCCAGCAGGTAATCGTGGCTGCTGATCGGTTCCGGTGCTTCGTCGCCATCGGCCACGCAGCTTGCCAGCGGTTCGATCCGGAAATCGGGCCGGAAGTGCAGGAAGAACGGCATCGAATAGCGCGAGCGGTGGGCCGCCTCGCCGACGGGGTTCACCACGCGGTGCGTGGTCGAGCGCAGGCGGTAGTTGGTCAGGCGCTGCAGCATGTCGCCGATGTTGACGGCCAGCGCGCCCGGCGGCGGGGAGACGGGGATCCACTCCCCCTCCCGGCTCTTGAGTTCGAGGCCAGCCTCTTCCGCGCCGAGCAGCAGGGTGATCGTATTGATGTCCTCGTGCGCGGCAGCGCGGATTGCGCCCTCGCTGCCTTCGACGGGCGGATAATGGAGCAGGCGCATGACCGAATTGCCCTTGTCCACCGTCGGCGCGAACCAGTCCCTTTCCAGGCCGAGATGGATGGCGATGGCCGAGAGTATCTTTGCGCCGGCTTCCTCGAACTGGGCGTAAAGTTCGCGGAATGTGTCCTCGAAGCCATCCACCTCGCCCGGCCAGACGTTGGGCGGCATGAATTCGGCGAGCGGGTCGCCTTCGGGCAAGTCGCGGCCCACGTGCCAGAATTCCTTCAGATCGTGGATCGACGCGTCCTTGGCCTTTTCCGTGCCGAACGGCGTGTAGCCGCGCGCCCCGCCGCCGCCTTCGATCTTGTAGGCGCGCTTGGTTTCGTCGGGCAGCGCGAAGAATTCGCGGCTCTTCGCTTCGGCGCGGGCAATCAGGTCCTGGTCGATCCCGTGGTCGCGGACGATGGCAAAGCCGTACTCGGAAAAGCTGCGGCCGAGCTCGTCGGCGAAGTCTTCGAGCGGGTTGGCGAGCGAAACGGAGGCAATCTGGGTCATGCCCGGCCCGATATTACGCCAGCATCAGACCTGCAAGCGCCGCGCTCATCAAATTGGCGAGCGAGCCGGCCGCCAGCGCGCGCAGGCCAAGCCGCGCGATGACCGGGCGCTGATTGGGCGCAAGCCCGCCCGTCACCGCCATCTGGATCGCAATCGAGCTGAAATTGGCAAAGCCGCACAGCGCGAAAATGGCGATTGCACGGCTGCGTTCGCTCAGCGCGCCTTCGGCCAGATCCTTGAGCTCGATGAAGGCAACGAATTCGTTGAGGACGATCTTGGTGCCGAACAGCCCTCCCGCGACCTGGGCCTCGCCCCACGGAATGCCGAGCAGCCACATGACGGGCGCGAAGATGGTCCCCAGGATGGCCTGGAAGGAAAGGTCGGGATAGCCGAACCAGCCGCCGATCCCGCCGAGTAACCCGTTGGCCAGCGCGACGAGGGCGACAAAGGCCAGCACCATCGCGCCGACTGCCACCGCCAGCTTGAGGCCGGTCTGCGCGCCTTGTGCGGCAGCCTCGATGATGTTGGATGCGCGCTCGTCGTCGGCCGTGGCTTCCGCCAGTTCGTGATCGTGCGAGGCGTGGCGCTCGGTAATGGCCGCCGGCCCTTCCCCGCTGACCCGCTTGTTCGGCAGGGCAAGCTCGCCTTCTGCGGCGGCGCTGGGCTCGCCGTCGTCCGGCATGATGATCTTCGCCATCAGGATGCCGCCGGGGGCGGACATGAAGGCGGCGGCGAGGAGGTACGGCAGGAATTCCGAACCGAGCAGGCCGGCGTAAGCGGCAAGGATCGTTCCGGCGACCCCGGCCATGCCGACGCTCATCAGGGTGAACAGGCGGCTGGGCGTAAGGGCGGCGAGATAGGGACGGACCACCAGCGGGCTTTCGGACTGGCCGACGAAGATGTTGGCCGCGCTGGCGAGCGCCTCCACCCGGCTGATGCCGGTGATCCAGCCGATCGCCCCGCCCACCCAGCGCACGATGCGTTGCATGATGCCGAGGTGGTAGAGGATCGAGATGATCGAGGCGAAGAAGATGATGACGGGCAATGCCGCGAGCGCGAAGGTGTTCACGAAGGGGTTGGTGTCGGGCGGCCCAAACAGGAAAGCCGTGCCCGCATCGGCATAGCCGAGCAGCGCGGAGACCCCCCGCGCCATCCCGTCAATCGCCGCGCGCCCCCACTCGGTGCGCAAGACCAGAAAGGCGAGCAATGCCTGAAGCGCGAAGGCCGCGCCCACGATCCGAAGGCGGATCCGCCGCTTGCCGACCGACAGCAGGAACGCGATCGCCAGGATCGCCACGATACCGAGAATATTGATCAGCCAGACGGGCACGCACGCCTCCCTATCGGCCTTGCGGCCCTTGACCCAGTGCGACGCCCTCTTTCCCGCCCTTCAGGCCTGTGTCAAACGCCGCTGTGCAGCAAGCGGGTGACAAGCGCGCCCCGCCTCGCTAGCGGGGCTTTGCTCGCGGACAGGTGGCAGAGCGGTTGAATGCACCGGTCTTGAAAACCGGCAAGGGTGCAAGCCCTTCGTGGGTTCGAATCCCACCCTGTCCGCCAGACCATTGAACGATGCCTTGGGAGGGGCTTCGAAACGTGATTTCAGACGACCGGATCATCTTCGGGCTGCTTGCAGCCGTGCTCGCCTTCGTATTCGCGACGCGTGGCCGCGCGGGCTGGGCGAAGTTCTATACTTTCGTGCCGATCATCCTCGTCTGCTATCTCGTGCCGTCGCTGATGGTGACCTTCGGGCTGATCGACGTGAGCGAAAGCCAGCTGTGGCCCGCCGCCAAGGACTATTTCCTGCCCGCCGCGCTGTTCCTGATGACGCTCAGCATCGACATGAAGGGCATCATCGGCCTGGGGGCGAAGGCGCTCATCATGTTCGGCACGGCGACGCTCGGCATCATCATCGGCGGGCCCATCGCGCTGTGGACGGTCGCGCAGTTCGACCCCTCGATCATCGGCACCGGCGATACGGCGGCCTGGCGCGGGCTTGCCACGCTGGCGGGCAGCTGGATCGGCGGCGGCGCGAACCAGACTGCCATGCTGGAGGTCTATGGCTACGACGAGAGCCGCTATGCAGCGCTGATTGCAGTCGACATCATCGTCGCGAACATCTGGATGGTTTTCCTGCTCTACGGCGCCGGCGCCAGCGAGCGGGTGGACCGCTGGCTCGGCGCCGACAGCAGCGCCATCGACCGGTTGCGCGACAAGATGGCCAACTACACCGCCTCGGTCGAGCGGGTTGCCAGCGCCAACGATCTGGTCCTGCTTCTGGGCGCGACCTTTGCCGTGGTCGGGCTGTCGCACCTCGTGGGTACGGGGCTGGAAGCGTTTTTCGCCGATCTGCTGGGCCCCGAAAGCGTGCTCGCCAGCAGCTTCTTCTGGGTCGTGGTCGTCGCCACTACGCTGGGCCTGGGGGCCAGTTTCACGCGGGCGCGCGACCTCGAAGGCGTCGGCGCATCGAAGTTCGGCACGGTATTCATCTTCATGCTGGTCGCGATCATCGGCACCAAGATGAACATTCTGCAGCTGGGCGATGCGCCCGGTTTCATGGCGGTCGGGCTGATCTGGATGCTGGTGCACGTCATCCTGCTGCTCGCGGTCGCCAAGATAATCCGGGCGCCGTTTTTCTTCGTCGCGGTGGGCAGCAAGGCAAATGTCGGCGGCGCGGCCTCCGCACCGGTCGTCGCCGCAGCATTCCATCCGGCGCTGGCACCGGTTGGCGTGCTGCTGGCCGTCCTCGGCTATGCGGTCGGGACCTATGGCGCGATCATCTGCGCGGAGATGATGCGCGCGATCGGTTAGTCGTCAGACTTTTTCTCGCGATCTTCCGGCAAAGTCGTGAGTTCGCGGTACTGCTCCGTCTTTTCCTTCGGATAGCGGCTCGGCGTGGTCGAGCCCTGGTTCATCAGCGCGCGATGGTCCTTGATCGTCTTGCTGTCTTCGTTCGTTTTGTCGGTCATGGGATACTCCTTGCCCCACCAACGGACAGGGCGCGGAAGGGTTTCGCGTGCCCTGCCGCCAGCGCGCACAATCAAGCCGAAATAGCGTGACGCGCGAGCGCTTCGTAATCCGCCCGGCAGGCCTCCGCCGCCCGCGCATATTCGCCGTCCAGATCGGGCATATCGCGCGGTGGCGGCCCGAAACTTGTCGAGGCGTTCACCGCATCGTACCAGTGCGCGCCCCAAACACCGTCTTCTGCATGAGGCCCCCTGGCCCAGCCCAGCATTGCCGGGTCCCAGGCAATGCCCACCGCCTCACACAGCTTCGCCAGCACGGCGGCAGGCGCGGCGAGGATGGCGTCGCTATCGACCACCGGCGGCGCGCTTCCCAGCCGGTCCGCCTCCCGCTCGAAATAGTCGCGCACCTGCGCAAAGCCGAGCTCCTCGACGCTGCGCAATTCGTTCTTCTTGCGATAGCTCGCCACGACCCGCTCCGGCGCGCGGATCAGGAAGGCGTGGCGGTGGCCCGGCATGTCGTCGATGGAAACCGGGCCGACCATGTGATGCGGCATGTGCTTCTGGTACCAGACGGGTGCGCCGCCCGGCGCCTCCCCGGACTGCGCGCGAAGCACCGATTGCCAGTCGCAATCCATGTCGGCGATGGTTTCCGCAGCCATCGGGTGCTGCGCGCCGCTTTGCTTGAGGTACGCGCCATAGAACGGCTCGTCCGATACCGCGCAGTCGCTCCGCGCGCCGAAGCTGCGCATCATCGCGGTCGAGATATTGCGCGGGCCCGACCACATGGCGATGCGGACCGTCACGCCTGTCCCGAGCTTTGCCGAAGGGGGCGCTCTCGTGCCGAAACGTCGGCGCCGATCCGCTCGAGATAAAGCTGCTGCAAGCGTTCCACCATCGGCCCGCGCTCCTTGTCGAGCACGCGGCCGTCGACCGTGCCGACCGGAGCCACCCCGGCGAAGGTGCCTGTGGTGAAGGCTTCGTCCGCGCCGTAGACGTGGGTGAGAGAGAAATTGCGTTCGAAGGTCGGGATGCCCGCTGCCCGCGCGATTTCCAGCACCACGCCGCGGGTGATTCCGTCGAGGCAATAATCGCCGCTGCTGGTCCACACCTCGCCATCGCGCACGATGAAGAAGTGGGTAGAATTGCAGGTGGCGACGAAGCCGTGTGGGTCGAGCATCAGCCCCTCGTCCGCCCCGGCCTGCGTCGCCTGGATACAGGCGGTGATGCAGTTCAGCTTGCTGTGCGAATTCAGCATCGGGTCCTGCACGTCGGGGTAGCCGCGCCGCACGTGCACCGTGGCGAGATCGAGCATGCGGGTCGCGGTTTCCGGTGCAGGCTCCTTCCATTCGGGGATGATGACGATGGTCGCCGGCGTCACCACCACGCGCGGGTCCTGGTACGGCGTGGAGCGGATGCCGCGGGTCACCATCAGGCGCAGGTGCGCGCCGCCATCGTCCATCCCGTTGGCATCGAGCACGGCGTAAAGCCGCCGCTCCAGCTCCGCCCGGTCGACCCCGATGTCCATCGCGATGGCTTTCGCCCCGCGGTAAAGGCGGTCGAGGTGCCGGTCGAGGAAAGCCAGCCGGCCGCGGTGGAGGCGGATACCTTCCCACACGCCGTCGCCCAGCATGAACCCGCTGTCGAAGACGCTGACCTTCGCTTCCTCGCGCGCAAAGTGCTCGCCGTTGACGTCGATCAGGATCGCCGCGTTGCGCGGATCGGGCAGGTAGCTGTGGGTGCCCCGCCCCTCCACTAGATGTGGATCGCCTTGCCGTAGGCCGCGAGCACGCTTTCGTGCATCATCTCGCTCAAGGTCGGGTGGGCGAAGACCGTGTTCATCAGCTCTGCCTCGGTCGTCTCCAGCGTCTTGCCGACGACATAGCCCTGGATCAGTTCGGTCACTTCCGCGCCGATCATGTGCGCGCCCAGCAGTTCGCCGGTCTTCGCGTCGAACACGGTCTTGATGAAGCCGTTCGCCTCGCCCAGCGCGATCGCCTTGCCGTTGCCGATGAAGGGGAAATTGCCGACCTTCACCTCGTGCCCCGCTTCCTTCGCCTTCGCCTCGGTCAGGCCGACGCTGGCGACTTGCGGGTGGCAATAGGTGCAGCCGGGGATGTTGCGCTTGTCCAGCGCATGCGGGTGCACGTCCTTGTTGCCCAGTTCCTGGGCAATGCTTTCCGCCGCGCACACCCCTTCGTGGCTGGCCTTGTGCGCCAGCCACGGGCCGGGCACGCAGTCGCCGATCGCCCACAGGCCCTTGGTCTTCGTGCGGCCATAGTCGTCGATCTGGATGAAGCCGCGGTCCATTTCGACCAGCTTGTCGATGCCGATATTCTCGGTGTTGGGCTGGATGCCGATGGCGACGATGGCGTGGCTGAACTCTTCGGTCGCGACCTTTCCATCCTTCCCCTTGATCTTCGCGGTCACGCCCTTGTCGGAGGCCTTCAGGTCTTCGAGCCCCGTTCCCGTGCGGATCGTCATGCCCTGCTTGGTGAGCGACTTTTCGAGGAAGGCGGACACCTCCTCGTCTTCCACCGGCACGATCCGCTCGAGCATTTCGACCACGGTCACTTCGGCGCCCATGTCGTTGTAGAAGCTGGCGAATTCGATCCCGATCGCACCGCTGCCGATGACCAGCAGTTTCGTCGGCATTTCGGGCGGGGTCATCGCGGTGCGATAGGTCCAGACGCGCTTGCCGTCCGCCGGGGCGAAGGGCAGGTCGCGCGCGCGTGCACCGGTGGCGAGGATGACGTGCTTGGCGGTCAGCTTCTCTTCACCCTTTTGGCCCTTCACCGTCATCGAGGTGGCGCCGGTCATCGTGCCCTCCCCCATGTGGACGGGGATCTTGTTCTTCTTCATCAGGTGAGTGACGCCCTGGCTCAGCTGCTTCGCCACGCCGCGGCTGCGCTTCACCACGGCGTCCAGGTCGGCCTCGATCCCTTGCGCTTTCAGGCCGTAATCGCCGGCGTTCTGCATGTAATGCATGACCTCGGCGGAGCGGAGCAACGCCTTGGTCGGGATGCAGCCCCAGTTGAGGCAGATGCCGCCCAGGTTCTCCCGCTCCACGATGGCGGTCTTCAGCCCCAGCTGCGCGCAGCGGATCGCCGCGACATAGCCGCCGGGGCCGCTTCCGAGAACGATGACGTCGTAATTGGTATCAGCCATAAATCTCTCTAATCATTTGCAGAAAGCGTGGCGGCATCCACCGCGCGCGGTCTGTCGTTTTCGTCCAGAAGAACAAATTTGAAGGTGCCGCTGGCCACCATCGTCTCCGCCTCGCCGTTGCGTTCGCGCGCGATGGCCTCTGCCCTCACGGTCAGCGAGGTGTTCCCGGTGGCCGCGAGGTCGCAATAGACGCTCAGCTCGTCGCCCACCGCCATCGCGCCGGGGAAGGCGAAATCGGTGGCGGAGACGACGACCGCCTTGCCCTGTCCCACCCGGCTCGCCAGCGACCCTGCGCCGAGCGCCATCTGGCTCATCAGCCAGCCGCCGAACACCCCGCCATACGGATTGGTGTCCGCCGGCATGGCGGTGACGCGGATCAAGGGCTGGCGCACTTCCACGATCAGCCGGCCACCATCTCGAGGTATTCGGACTTCACCCAGCCTTGCGCGCAGGGGCTGGAATAGTTCTGCTCCGTCGCCACGGGCGTACCGGTGCCGCAGTCCTTGGCCTGTTCGCTGTCTTTCGAATAGACCACGCCGGACCACTCGCCCGCCGTGTCGCACACGCTGACCATCTGGTCCGGATCGAGCCGGTCGCGCTCTTTCGTTTCCACGCTCGGCGCATCGCGCACGGATAGGTAATTGTCGCCGTCCGGATTGAGGTTGGCGACCTTGGCCGCGGTGCCGCAGGCGTCCATATCCGCCTCCCCACCAATCTTGATCGGTCGCGGAATGGGTCCGTCGTAAGCCATCGAAGGCTCGCCGGACGGCGCTGAGGTAGTGGCTTCTGCGGCCGCCGGCCCGACTTGCGCATCGGCTTCCGCTTCGCCGAGATCCTGCCCCTGCGAACACGCGGCGAGAGCGGCGATCGCCCCGATGGTCACGAATTCGCGCATTCCGTTTCTCCTCTCCGGCAGGCTAGCCCGCAGTCAGCACGATATTGACCGCTTTCACCCAGCCGGCCTTGCACGGCCCGTCATAGGCGCGCTCCTCTGCGACAGGTGACGACACGCGACAGTCGCCCAGTTCCTGGAAGTCGCCGCTGGGATAGACGATGCCCTGCCATTCGCCGCGGCCTTCGCACAGCCAGACGAGCGAGCGTTCGGGCAATTCGTCCAGCGTGTCCGCATGCTCTGCCGGCGCCGCGACGACGGCGAGCGTCGCGTCGGTGCTGAAATCCTCGCTCATGGTGCGGCCCACGCCGCCGCAGGCATCCATGTCCGGCCCGTCGAGCCCGATGGTTACGGCGACGGGGTCGGGGACCACCGGCGGCGCCTCCCACTCCTGCGCGGTCGGGGGCACCGCCAGCGTCGCGGCAAGCAGGATCGCGGTCAGCCGCACGGCCTAGGCCAGCATTCCGAGCGGGTTTTCGCACAAGGTCTTGAACGCTTCCATCAGCTGCGCCCCGTCGGCACCGTCGATGGCGCGATGGTCGAAGCTGCCGGTCGCGCTCATCACCGTGGCGATGCCGAGTTCGCCGTCGATGACATACGGCCGCTGCTCGCCCGCGCCCACCGCCAGGATCATGCCCTGCGGCGGGTTGATGACCGCGTCGAACTGCTTGGTACCGAACATGCCGAGGTTGGAAAGGCTGGCCGTGCCGCCCTGATATTCGTGCGGCTGCAATTTGCCGTCGCGCGCCTTGCCGGCGAGCTCCTTCATTTCCGTGCTGATCTGCGCGAGGCCCTTGCGCCCGGCATCGGTGATGATCGGCGTGATGAGGCCGCTGGGCGCTGCCACGGCGACGGAGATATCCTGGCGCGAATATTCGTGCAGCTCCTCGCCCTGGAAGCTGACGTTGCATTTCGGCACGCGGGCGAGCGCGCGGGCCAGCGCCTTGATGAGCAGGTCGTTGACCGACAGCTTCACGCCGTCAGCCTCAAGGCTGGCGTTAAGCTGCTTGCGCAGGTCGAGCAGCGCGTCGAGGCGCACGTCCACCGTCAGGTAGATATGCGGCACGGTCTGCTTCGCTTCGGTGAGGCGGCGGGCGATGACCTTGCGCACGTTGTTGAGCTTGGTCGCCTCGTACGGCGCACCGAATTCGCTTTCCGCCGGAGTCCTTGCCGGGGTGGCGGGCTTGTCCATGCTCTGTGTGGGAGCGGGAGCCGCGCCCTTCGCCGCGCCTTCGAGGTCCGCTTTCACGATGCGGCCGTTGGGGCCGGAGCCGGTCACGCCGGACAGGTCGATGCCTTCCTGCTCTGCGATCCGCCGGGCCAGCGGCGAAGCGACGATGCGTTTCCCGTCGGGCGCCGGTGCCGGGGAGGATGCAGCGGGAGCGCGGGCGGGCTCTGCGCTCTCGCGGGGCTCCGCCTTGGCAGGCTCGGCCTTCGTTTCCCCAAAGGCGTCCGCCTTCTCAGCGGCAGGCGCTGCTTCGGCTTCCCCGCCGCCGGACGATGCCGCTGCGTCCAGGTCCTCGCCGTCTTCGGCCAGCATCGCGATGACCGCGCCGACCTTCACGCCTTCCGTGCCTTCGTCGATCTCGATGGAAGCGATCGTGCCTTCATCGACGGCTTCGAATTCCATCGTCGCCTTGTCGGTCTCGATCTCGGCGAGGATGTCGCCGGCGGCAACGCTGTCGCCCTTTTTCACCAGCCACTTGGCCAGGGTGCCTTCTTCCATCGTCGGGGAAAGCGCGGGCATCTTGATCGCGATTGCCATGGGTGCCGTAACGTCCTTTCGGGTCAAACCGGTATCGGCGATGCTTTGGCCGATTGCGCCTTTGCGGGCAAGGTCTTGCATAGGCGGACCGCCGCACGCATAGCTATGCAAGAGGGATCGGGAGGATTGCCATGCGAACCTATCTGGTGGTTCTGGACGATACGGCAGAGGCGCAGACCGCGCTGCGTTTCGCAGGCCGCCGCGCACTTGCGACCAATGGACAGGTGCAGATCCTGGCCGTGGCGCCAAAGCAGGACTTCGTCGCGTTCGGCGGTATCCAGGCGACCATCGAGGAAGAGGCGCGCGACCGGGCCGAGGTAAAAGCCATGAGCGCGGCCGGAAACCTCTTTTCCGAAAGCGGGCGGATGCCCAAGATCAGCGTGAAGATGGGCCCGCCCGAAGAGGTGATTGCCGAATACCTCGCCGAACACGAAGAGGTCACCGCGCTGGTGCTGGGCGCGGCAGGCGCGGGCAATCCGGGGCCGCTGGTGACGCACTTCGCGGCCAACGCCTCCGCCTTGCCCTGCCCGCTAATCATCGTGCCCGAAGGTGTCAGCGCGACTGCGGAAACCTGAGCGACGCCCGGACCAATCGGCTCAGGTAAGGTCGCCGCGCGCCGGGTAATTGTTCTCCATCACGAAATCGAGATTGTCGAGCAACTGGTCGATCGGCGGCCGGGTGAATGGCGCGCTTTGCATCTGCGCCATGAACAAGGTGCCGTCCGGCCTCACGAGAAAAAGCCCGGGTTCCGAAAACACGTCCGGCTCCTCGCTGCCTTCGCGCTTCGACGATATGTAGAGGCCCCATTCGCGGGCCTTGTCCTCGCTCATGGAATGGGCCAGCGGCAGGTTGTGCGTTTCCCAATCCTCGTGGCTGACCATCGCGCGTTCCTCGCTGTCCATCGACACCGCAAAGACGTTGATCCCCCGCTTCGTAATCTCGTCCAGCTTGCCGCCGATCTCGGTGAGGTACTTCTTGCAGATCGGGCAATGCTTGCCGCGATAGAACACCAGCATCGTAAAGTTTTCGGGCGACTGGTCGGCGAGCACGAAGCGCGCGTCGATCGTGAGCGGCAGGTCGAGCGACGGGACGGGCTGGTTGGGCTTGAGCATGGACTTCTCCTTTGTCGGTCCAATGGGCGAGCCGGCCGGAGCGTTCCTATTTCCGCTTGCGACCCTGGTGCTTGATGTTGCCCGGGCGGCCACGCCTCCCTGTCATGTGTTTTTGGCCGGTCAAGTGTTTCTGCTTGCCGTCGGGGTGCTTGCCGCGGCCCTTTTTCTTCGGCGCGGGCCTGTCGCCGCGGCGTTCGATCTTCGATGCACCGTCGGGCAATTCGAACTTGAGCGCGCCGGTGAGCGGGTTCGCCTCTGCCAGTCGCAGCTTCAGCTTGTCGCCCACGGCAAAGCTGTTGCCGGTGCGTTCGCCGACCAGCTTCTGTGCCGTTTCGTCGTAGCGATAATAATCGTCGCCCAGCACGCTGACCGGGACCAGCCCGTCGCCGCCTAGGCCGAGGATCGTGGCGAAGAAGCCGAAGCTCTGCACCCCGGTGATGCGGGTTTCGAAAACCTCGTCCACGCGCCCTGCCAGCCACGCCGCGACATAGCGGTCGATCGTGTCGCGTTCCGCCTCCATCGCGCGGCGCTCCGCCTTGCTGATGGCGTCGGCAATCCGGCCCAGGTCCTCGCGGTCGCGATCGGACAGGCCGCTGGTCGCGGGCAGCTTCGCCTTCGGCTTCGCTTGTTCCAGGCCGAAGGCATCGACCAGCGCGCGGTGGACCAGCAAGTCGGCATAGCGCCGGATCGGCGAGGTGAAGTGGGCGTAGGAGCCGAGAGCAAGGCCGAAGTGCCCCGCATTGGTCGGCCCGTAATAGGCCTGCGTCTGCGTGCGCAGCACGGCCTCCATCACCAGCGCCTTTTCCGCCTCGTCGGTCACGTCCTTCAGCATGCGGTTGAACAGGCCCGGCGTGACCACCTGGCCTAGTGCGAGGTTGCGGTCGTAAATCTTCAGCAGGTCGCGCAGGGCGACCAGCTTCTCCCGGCTCGGCGTTTCGTGGACGCGGTAGACGACGGGCGACTTCTTGCCTTCAAGCACCTTGGCCGCCGCGACGTTGGCGGCGATCATGAAGTCTTCCACCACGCGGTGCGCGTCGAGCCGTTCGCGCACGGCGATCTCGGCGATCTTGCCCTGGTCGTCCAGGATCACGCGGCGTTCGGGCAGTTCCAGTTCCAGCGGGTCGCGCTTCGCGCGTGCAGCGGCGAGCAGTTTCCACGCCCCCCACAGGTGCTGCAGGTTCTCGCGCGCGCTGCCATCATCGATGCGGGCCTGCGCGTCCTCGTACGGGATGACTTCGGAAATCCGCACCAGCGCGCGGGTGAAGCGCCAGTCGCGCACCGTGCCATCCTTCGCGATGCGGATGTGGCAGGCCATGGCCGCGCGGTCCTCGCCTTCGCGCAAGGAGCAGACGTCGGCGCTGAGCACTTCGGGCAGCATCGGCACGACGCGGTCGGGGAAATAGACGGAGTTGCCGCGCTTCCTCGCCTCGCGGTCGAGTTGCCCACCGGGGCGGACGTAATAGGACACGTCGGCGATGGCGATCAGCGCCTTGTAGCCGCCTTCCCCGTCCGGCTCCGCCCAGATCGCGTCGTCATGGTCGCGCGCGTCGGCGGGATCGATGGCGACAATGGGCAAATCGCGCAGGTCTTCCCGCTTGTCGGCCGTGACCGGCAGTTTCGCGGCGAGCTCGGCTTCGGCAATCGCCTCGTCGGGGAAGACATGCGGGATGCCGTGTTTGCTGATGGCGATCAGGCTGAAGCTCTTGGGTGCCAGCGGGTCGCCATAGACTTCGACCACCTTCACGCCGGAGCGCGGGCCGCGGCCCGCGGGTTCGGCCAGGACAAGCTGGCCTTCCCCGGCATTGCCAAGGTCCTTGATCGGACTGGACTGGCGGATCTTCTTGTCGGTAGGCGCGAGCCACGGCTTGCCGCTGCCGTCCAGCTCGACCACGCCGAGCAGGCCGTCGGTCTTGTTGGGCAGCGTCTTCATCGGATGCGCGCGCCAGCCGTTACCGGCCTCTTCGGTGCGCGCCAGCACCCGGTCGCCGCGCTTCAACGCGGCTTGCTTCTTCTTTTCGACCAGCCGCAGCCGCGGAGGCGGTGTCGCATCATCGGGAGACCAGCTTTCCGGGATCGCGATGGCCTCGCCATCCTCGATATCGACGACCTTCAGCACGGTGACCTTGGGCACGCCGCCCATCTTGTGGAATGCGCTCGCCTTGCCGTCGATCAGGCCTTCCTCGGCCATGTCCTTCAACAGGCGTTTCAGCGCGATCTTTTCCTGTCCCTTGATGCCGAAGGCCTTGGCGATTTCGCGCTTGCCGGCCGGACGATCGCTGGACTGGATGAATTCGATGACCTGCTCGCGTGTCGGCAGGCCGTATTTCTTCTGTTTTTTCATGTGCCGCCCATGTGGGGTCGCAGGCGGCGCATGTCCACCGCCCGCGCTCAATAGGCCTTGGCGACGTAGATCCGCTCGACCGCAGGCTCCCCGGTGAAGATGCACGCGCCATCGACCGGCGCGCCGTCCATCGGCACGTTTCGCACGGTGAGCTTGAGCGCCTTGAGCTGCTCGACCACTTTTTCAAGCGTGGCTCCGGTCGGCCTGGCCCACTGGACTTCCACCCAGCCCGGGTATTTCTCGCCCGAGGAATAGAACGCTTCGAGATCCTGCATGGTGGCGATGTCGCGGCGGATGCTGGCATCGCGGCGTGCGGCTGCGGCGGCGAAGAGCGCGGACTGGATATCCTCCAGCACCGCGCCGATTCCGGCTGCGGCTTCCTCCCGCGAGGGTGTGGTGAAAGCGGGCTTGCCGCTCGCTTCGTCCCACAGCGCATCGCGGCGCAGCTGGCTGACGGCGCCGTTGTCCATGTCGCGACCGCCGACCTCGATGATGACGGGCGCGCCCTTGCGGACATAGTCCCACCGCTTCGCCGCAGCCTTGCCGGGGCGCGTGTCGAGCAGGACACGGACGGGCTCGCCCAGCGCCGATTGCTCCGCGATCTTCGCGCGCAATTCCTCGCAATACGCGACCAGCGCCTCGTCTTCCGGTTTGTCCCGCAGCATCGGCAGGATCACGACCTGCTGCGGGGCGAGCGCGGGCGGCACGCGCAGCCCGTCGTCGTCGCCATGCGTCATGATCAGCCCGCCGACCATGCGGGTAGACATGCCCCAGCTGACCGTGTGGGCGAGCGCCTGCCCGCCCTCGCTGTCCTGGAAGCGGATGTCGGCGGCTTGCGCAAAATTGGTGCCGAGATAGTGGCTGGTGCCGGCCTGCAAAGCCTTGCCGTCCTGCATCATCGCCTCGATCGACCACGTCTCGACCGCGCCGGGGAAACGCTCATGCTCCGGCTTCTCGCCCGCGATCACCGGCATGGCGACGTCCTCTTCGGCAAAGGCGCGATACATCTCGAGCGCGCGCATGGTTTCCTCGCGCGCTTCTTCCGCCGTGGCATGGGCGGTGTGGCCTTCCTGCCAGAGGAATTCGCTGGTGCGCAGGAACATGCGGGTGCGCATTTCCCAGCGCACGACATTGGCCCACTGGTTCAGCTTCAGCGGCAGGTCGCGCCAGCTTTGCACCCAGCGGCTCATCGCGTCGCCGATGATCGTTTCCGATGTCGGCCGCACGATCAGCGGCTCTTCCAGCTTCGCATCGGGATCCGGCACCAGCCCGCCGGCGCCATCGGCGATCAGGCGGTGGTGGGTGACGACAGCCATTTCCTTGGCGAAGCCTTCGACATGCTCCGCCTCGCGCGTGAAGTTGGCGAGCGGGATGAAGAGCGGGAAATAGGCGTTGGCGATGCCGGCGGCCTTGATCCGGTCGTCCAGCAGGCGCTGCATCCGCTCCCAGATGCCATAGCCCCACGGGCGGATGACCATGCAGCCGCGCACGCCCGATTCCTCGGCCATTTCGGCGGCGGAGATGACTTCCTGGTACCAGGCGGCGAAATCGCTTTCGCGGCGTGTGTTGAGAGCGTGGCGGATGGCGGCCATGGGGATATTCCTGTGCGGGGCTGTTCGGCCCTGTAGGTTCAATGCTGTTGGTGCGGCGCTGGGCCTCTAGGCGGCGGGCCTGCCGCTGTCGAGAAGCGGGCGCGCTATTTCGCCAGCTTGTCGAGCTGTTCCTGCATCGCCGCCATCTGCTTGCGCAGGGCGGCCAGTTCCTCGTCCTTGGACGTCGGCGCCGGATCCGCCGGCTTTGTGGATCCGGGCAACAGCGTTTCTGTGGCGGCGCGGAACATCGCCATGTTCGCTTCGTGCAGCTTGCCGAGCGGCGTCGCCGCCATGCCGCTTTTCAGCGTATCGCCCAGCTTGGACTGGTTCTCGCGGAAGAACTTCATCGACGCATCGAGATAGGGCGGCATCAGCGCCTGCATCGAATTGCCGTACATGCTGATCAGCTGGCGCAGGAAGCTGACGGGCAGCAACTGCTCTCCCCCGGCCTCTTCCTCCATGATGATCTGAGTCAGGATCGAATGGGTAATATCGTCCCCGCTCTTCGCATCGACAACCTGGAATTCCACATTCTCGCGCGTCATCTGGGCAAGGTCGTCCAGCGTGATGTAGCTAGACGTGCCGGTGTTGTAGAGGCGCCGGTTGGCGTATTTCTTAATGATGATCGGATCGTCTGCGGTACCCGTACCCTTGGCCATGCGGTGCTTCCCTGTGTTCCCTCGGCCCAATTGTGCGCCGGTTGCGGCATTTTGCTGCGCAGCATTTCGCTTAGCATGCGCAGCATGTGCACTGCAATATAGCTCTATCGTGCGAAGCGCTGCCCCAGCGTGGTGAGAAGCTCGTACTGTGACAGGCCGGAGGTTTCGGCCGCGGCGGGTAGGTCGTAGGGCAGCTCCAGCCAGTCCCCTTCGCCGAGGTCGGGCGCGGCGGAGAGGTCGACGACGACCATGTCCATCGATACGCGGCCCAGTGCGGGCAGCTCGCGCCCGCCGTGCTGGAACACTGCCTTGCCCGACCAGCTGCGCAGGAAGCCGTCGGCATAGCCGAGCGAGACCGTGCCGACGCGCATCTCCTCGCGCGCAATGAAAGTAGCGTTGTAGCCGACGCTGTCCCCTGCCCCGATCTGTCGCACTTGGAGAATGGCGGCCTGCGGATGCACGACTTGCCGGATTGCGCCGGCGAGCTCTTCGCGCGGTTTGCCGCCGTAAAGGGCGAGGCCGGGGCGCGTCATGTCGAAATGATAGCCGCTGCCGAGCGCGATCCCGGCGCTGTTGGCGAGGCTCTTTGCGGCGTCGGGAAAGTGCGCGAATGTCTCGAGCGCACGGGTGAGTTGCAATTCGTTGAGCGCGCTATCCTCGTCCGCACTAGCGAGGTGCGACATGACGACTACCACATCGAGCCCGGCGACAACCGGGTCGCCGACTTCCGCGGGCGAAATGCCGAGGCGGTTGATGCCGGTATCGACCATCAGGTGGCACTGCCCTCCCCCCGAAGAGATCCACCTCGCCGCCTGGGCGAGGCTGTTGATGACGGGCAGTGCGCCGAGCGCGCGGATGGCCGCGGCATCCTCGTCAGACGTGGGGCCATGGAGAACGGCGATCTGTCCGGCCGGCACATGGGCCGCGACAGCCTCGACCTCGCTCGAATGGGCGACGAAGAAGGCCTCACATCCTGCATCGCGCAGCACCGGCACGGCCAGATCGGTGCCGAGCCCATAGGCATCGGCCTTGACCGCTGCACCCGCTTTCGCCTTGCCGGACAAGCTATCGAGCGTGCGCCAGTTGGCCGCCAGCGCTTCCCGGTCGATTGCCAGCCGTAAGGTCCGCGGTGTCTGGGTCACTTTGTCTCGTCTGCGAAATCGGTCGGCGGGCCACCCGGCAGGCCCCACCAGGCGACGAGGACGCCGAAGCCCACGACCGCGATCGTGTACCACAGGCCGGCATAGACATCGCCGCTGCGCGCGACGATGATCCCCGCGATCAGCGGCAGGAAACCGCCGAGGTAGCCCGCGCCGATGTGATAGGGGATCGACATCGAGCTGTAGCGAATCTTGGCGGGGAACATCTCTGTCAGCAGCGCCGCGACCGAGCCGTATGTCAGGGCCGACAGCATCCCGAGCACCAGCAGCAGGGCAAAGATGCCGAGCACGTTTGCGAAGGGCGGTTTCTGCGGTGTGAAGTCGAAGCCCGACACGCCGAGCGCACGCTGCAGCCCGTCGCGCCGCGCGGCCCCATCGGCGAACCAGCCCTCGTCGATGGCGATCTCCGCATCGCCCGAGGTGAGGCGCAGGTCGTCCGCCTCCACGACATTATAGGCGACGCCGCTGGCGGTCAGCGTTTCGAGGATCTTGCCGCAGCGACTCTGCTCGCGGTCGAAGAGGTCGGCGAAAGGATCGGTGGAGCATTGCGGCCCCTCGACAACCACCGGGTTCGCCTCTGCCGAGGATGCCAGCCCCGGATTGGCGAGCGCGCCCATGCCCCAGAAGATTGGGAACAGCAGGACGAGCGAGGCGAGCGCGCCGATGATGATCGGCTTCTTGCGGCCCACCCGGTCCGACCATTTTCCGACCACGATGTAGAACGCCATCGAGACGAGGCCGGCAGCAAACAGGATGTATTCGACCAGCTGCTCGTCCAGCCGCATCGGCCCGCGCAGGAAGCCGAGGCTGGAGAAGAATGCGGTGTACCAGATCGTGGTCAGCACGCCGGTAATGCCGAACAGGGCGACGAAGATGCGGCGTTTGTTACCCGGATAGGTGAAGCTTTCGACGAAGGGGTTGGCCGCCGTCTCGCCCGCTTCCTTCATCGCCTGGAACACTGGGCTTTCGGATAGTTTGAGGCGCATCCACAGCGAGATGCCGAGCAGGATGATCGACAGCAGGAACGGCACGCGCCAGCCCCATGCGGCGAAATCTTCCGCCGGGATCAGCCAGCGGCAGGCGAGTACCACGGCGATGGACAGCACGAAGCCGCCGACCACGCTCGCCTGGATGAAGCTGGTGTAGAAGCCGCGCTTTTCCGGCGGGGCGTGCTCGGCAACGTAAATCGCCGCGCCGCCGTATTCGCCGCCGAGCGCGAGGCCTTGCAGTACACGCAGGCAGATAACGATGATCGGCGCCGCGATGCCGATAGTCTGCACGGTCGGGATCAGGCCGACCCCTGCGGTCGCGACGCCCATCAGGGTCACCGTGACGAGGAAGGTATACTTGCGGCCCAGCCGGTCGCCGAGGAAGCCGAAAAGGATCGCGCCGATAGGGCGGAAGGCGAAGCCGACAGCGAAGGTCGACCACACCAGCAGCAGGCCGAGCGTGTCGTTATCGACGTCGTAGAACGCGTCTTTCAGGATATAGGCTAGCGTGCCGTAAATGAAGAAATCGTACCATTCGAACACGGTGCCGGCGGAGCTGGCGGCGATAACCAGCCGGATTTCCTTGTCGGTCGGTTCGCGTTGCATCACGGCGCTGTCCGCCATCGGTGAACTCCCTCTCCCTGTCCGGAAAATCGCTTAACGCGCGGGCGCGGGCATGGGAAGCGCGTCCAGCGCGGCCTTCCACGGCAGCATGATCGCCCCGTGCCGGCCGGGATGCGCGCGCGCCTCTGCCAGGGCCTCTATGCCCGGCCAGTCGGGCGCGCTGGGGCCGCCGGCGAGCCAGGCAGCAAGGTGGCGGTTGGCAAGGCGGATGTCCTCACGCGTTCGCCCCCTCGCCGCGGCGGCAAAGATTGCGGCGGCCGCCTGGCCGACGGCGCAGGCTTGCGTGAGGAGGCCGAGGTCGGAGATGGCGTCCCCGTCCAGCGCCAGGCCGAGCTCCAGTGAACTGCCGCACGCGCGCGACCGCGCGCTCCCCCGCAAGGGCAGCGTATCGGTCAGCGGATAGTCGGCGAGCGTGACCGCAAGCGACAGCATTTCGGGCGTGTAGAGCTTGGCGGAGCGGCTCAGTTGCCCTCCTCCGCCGCGCGCCTTTCCTGCTCGGCGCGTTCCTCGTCCGCCAGCCTTGCGCGGCGGGCGGCAATGATTTCCACCATCGCCTTGCTGGAGCTGTCGACCAGCGGATAGGTCCGCGCGTTGACGATCCACGTCGGCCGGCCCTGCGCCCCCCAGATCGTATCGTAACCGAGCACGAGGATGGAGAAGGCCATCACCACGATGATTAGGCCCTTCACCGCGCCGAAGCCGAAGCCCAGCACGCGGTCGATCGGGCCAAGCACGCTGTTGCGCGATGCCTCCCCCATCCGCCCGGCGATCAGCTTCATCGCGGCGTAGGGGATCAGCAGCAGCAGCACGAAGGCGAGCACCGATGCGGCATTGGGGGAATCGAACACGCCCAGCAGCGCTTCGGACAGGTCGGTGTGGAGGAAGCGGATCGCGAAGATCGCCAGTACCCACGACAGCAGCGACAGGATTTCCTGCACGAAGCCGCGCATGAAGCCACCGATCGCGGCCACGCCGACGATCAGGATCACGATAATGTCGAACGCCGTCATCGAAACACCGATCCCTCTGTTTCGTGGCCGACCCCTATGCGCTGCCCATGATCCGGTCAACGAGCTTGGGCAGGACTGTCAACGGATCGTAGCTGAGGCCCCTGGGTTTCTCGCCTGCGTTGCCGGGGCCATACCCGCGCTCGAACCCCAGCTTCATCGCCTCTTTCAGCCGCAGGCCGGCGTGCGCGACCGGACGGATTTCGCCGGCAAGCGAGACCTCGCCGAAAAACACGCTCTTGGCCGGCAGCGGCTTGTCCGCCAGCGCGGAAATCAGCGCCGCGGCCACGGCAAGGTCCGCCGCCGGATCGGTCAGCCGGTACCCGCCCGCGACGTTGAGATAGACCTCCGCGCTCGAGAAATTGAGCCCGCAGCGCGATTCCAGCACCGCCAGCAGCATCGCCATCCGCCCGTTGTCCCAGCCGACGACCGCGCGGCGCGGCGTGGCGCCCGATTGCAGTTTCACGATCAGCGCCTGGATTTCGACCAGCACCGGCCGCGTGCCTTCCAGCGCTGGGAAGACCGAACTGCCCGCCACCGGCTCGTCGCGCCCGGACAGGAACAGCATGGAAGGGTTCTTCACCTCCTCCAGCCCGGCGCCGGCCATCGCAAAAACGCCGATTTCGTCCACCGCGCCGAAGCGGTTCTTGAGGCTGCGCAGGATCCGGTACTGGTGGCTGCGCTCCCCTTCGAAGCTCATCACCACGTCGACCATGTGTTCCAGCACGCGCGGCCCGGCGATGTTGCCGTCCTTCGTGACGTGGCCGACGAGGACCAGCGCGGTCCCGCTCTGCTTGGCATAGCGGATCAGCTCGAACGCGCAGCCGCGCACCTGGCTGACGGTGCCCGGCGCACCTTCGATGGTGTCGGAATGCATCGTCTGGATGGAATCGATCACCAACAGCGCAGGCGGCTCCATCGATCCCAGCGTGGTCAGGATGTCGCGGACCGAGGTGCTGGAGGCGAACTTGATCGGCGCTTGTGCCACGCCGAGGCGCTGCGCGCGCATCCGTACCTGCCCGGCGGCCTCTTCACCGCTGACGTACACCACATCACCGCCTGCGCGGGCGACATTGCCGGCGGTCTGCAACAGCAGGGTAGATTTCCCGATACCGGGATCGCCGCCCATCAGGATGGCGCTGCCCGGCACGATCCCGCCGCCAAGGGCGCGATCGAATTCCTCCAGCCCGCTCGGCCGGCGGACAAGGTCTTCGCCTTTCTGGTCGAGCTTGACGAACTCCACCATCCGCCCCCCGCTCGACAGGTCGTGCTTCTGAGAGAAAACGGTCGCCGGCGCATCCTCGGCCAGCGTGTTCCATTCCGCACAATCGGCGCACTGGCCCTGCCAGCGGTGGTGGACACTGCCGCATGCCTGGCAGACGAAACGTTTCTTGGTCTTGGCCATCGGCTGTGGACCTAAGCGGAACGGACCAAGAACGCAATTGCCAATCGCAGCTATCCCCGCCACTGTGGGGTCGATGCGGCAAAAGGAACTCAGGATCGCGCTGGTCTGCTACGGCGGAGTGAGCCTTGCGGTCTACATGCACGGGGTCACGAAGGAGCTGTGGAAGCTCGCGCGGGCCAGCCGGCATTTCCACGGCGGCCACGGCGAACTGACGCCGAGCGAGGCGATCTACCGCGAATTGCTGGAAACCGTGCAGGACGAAGGGCTGCGGCTGCGCGTTTTGCCCGACATCCTGGCGGGCGCAAGCGCGGGCGGCATCAACGCGGTGTTCCTGGCGCAGGCGATCCATTCCGGCCAGTCGCTGGAGCCGCTGACCGACCTGTGGCTGGACCATGCCGATGTGGAACAGCTGATCGACGAGGAAGCGCGCCCTTGGTCCCGCGCCACCAAGTTCTGGGCGCAGCCGCTGGTCTCCTGGCTGTTCACCCGACCGGGCAACGCCGTGTCGGACAGTGTCGCGCCGGAAACACGGGCAGAGGTGCGGCGCAAGCTTTCCACCCTGATCCGCAGCCGCTGGTTCGCCCCGCCCTTCTCCGGCCTCGGCTTCTCGGACCTGCTCGCCGGGGCGCTGGTCGCCATGCGCGAGGCACCGGCGGGCGACCCCCTGTTACCGCCCGGCCACCCGCTCGACCTGTTCGTGACCGCGACAGATTTCCACGGCGCGCGCCAGCTGCTACGCCTGCACAGCCCGCCGGTGGTGGAGGAGCGCGAGCACCGGATGCCGATCGGCTTCCACAAGCGCACGCCCAGCGGGCCGGGCGCGGCGCTGGCCCACCCGCTCGAGCTCGTCATGGCCGCGCGTTCCACTGCGAGCTTCCCGGGGGCCTTCCCGCCGCTGGAGATTGCCGAGCTCGACCGGCTGGCCGCAAAGCGCGACTGGGAATGGTCGGGCCGGGACGCTTTCCTGCGCCACATCATGCCCGGCCATTTCGCCGACCGCGATGTTGAAAAGGTCGCGCTGATCGACGGGTCGGTACTGGTCAACAAGCCTTTTGCGGAAGCGATGGGCGTGCTCGACATGCGGCCTGCCCAGCGCGAGGTCGACCGGCGCTTCGTCTATATCGACCCGCACCCCAAGACAGTGGCGATCACGGACGACAACCGCACGACCGGCTTCTTCCGCACCATCCTCGGCTCCCTGTCGGCGATCCCGCGCCAGCAGCCGATCCGCGACAACCTGGAAGCCTTGCAGGAGCAATCGCGGGAGGCGGAGCGGATGCGGCGTATCATCGCGTCCTTGCGCCCCGAAGTGGAAGGCGCGGTCGACCGCCTATTCGGGCGCACGCTGTTCCTCGACAGGCCTACGACCAAGCGATTGAAGGCGTGGCGGGAAAAGGCGCAGCAGGTTGCGGCGGAAGGCGCAGGCTATGCCTTCGTCTCATATGCCGAGAGCAAGTTTGCCGGGATCGTCGACCGGCTGGCCGAAAGCATTGCCGCCGCCGCGCCGGAGGAGGAGCGGCCCGACGTCGCAGTGCTTTCCGCCCGGCTGCGCGAGGCGTTGGCAGCATCGCACGTGGAAAGGCTCGCGACCGATGGCGGCGGGGCGAGTGCGGAGGCAATCGAGTTCTTCCGCTCGCACGATCTCGGCTTCCGGGTCCGGCGGCTGCGGCTGCTGGCGCGCAGGCTGGCGCGCGACTGGGAGGCCGATCCGGAGATTTCGGACGAGGCGCTCGATACGGCGCGCGATGCGGTTTACCGGATGCTTTCGCTCTATTTCGAGGCGGAGAAACGGCCCGCGGGCGATCCGGACTTTGCGCCGCTGGCAGCAGGGGCGTTGGAGGAACCGCTCGCCGCGCTGGGCGCGCTGGCCGAGCGCCGCCGGCTGAAGCAATGCGACGAGCAGGTCGAGGAAATGCTGGCCGCGACGCTGGAGGAAATGCCCAAGAACCTGCGCCGGCGCATGCTGCTGACCTATCTCGGCTTCCCGTTCTACGACGTTGCGACCCTGCCGCTGATCAAGAACGAGGCGCTGACCGAGTTCGAGCCGGTCAAGGTCGACCGGATTTCACCGGAGGATGCGAAGTCGATCCGCGAAGGCGGAACGGCGGAGACCTTGCGCGGCACCGAGTTCTTCAATTTCGGTGCCTTCTTCAGCCGCGCCTATCGCGAGAACGACTATCTGTGGGGCCGCCTGCACGGGGCGGACCGGATGATCGACCTTGTCGCGTCGACGATGAACCACCGCCTGCCCGACGCGGCCTTCCACGATTTCAAGCGGCGGTTGTTCATGGCGATCCTGGCGGAGGAGGAGCCGCGCCTGACGGCAGAGCCGCGCCTGGTGCCCGGCCTGATGCACGAAGTGCAGGTGAAGCTGGGTTGACCGCGCCTTATCCGGCGGTTTCGGAAAAGAACTGCCGCGCCGCTTCGGACACTGCGTCCCATGTGTAGGCGAACATCTCCTCGTCCCCGTAATACGGATCGATCACGCTCGCCCCGGCGCGGGACTCGACGAGATCGAGCAGGAGGTGCACCTCCGCCGTGGCGCCCGGCGGGGCCATTGCTTCGAGATCGGCGAGGTTCGTGTCGTCCATCGCGAAGATATGGGTGAAGCGGGCGAAATCCTCTGCCGTCACCTGCCGCGCCCGCTGCCGGGAAATATCGACACCGCCTGCGCGCGCCGCCGCGATGGAGCGGGGATCGGGCGATTTGCCCACGTGCCATGCAGCCGTGCCGGCGGAATCGATCTCCGCTATCACCCCGGCACGGGCTGCTTCGGCGCGAAAGGCGCCCTCGGCGAGCGGGGAGCGGCAGATATTGCCGAGACACACCAGCAGGATTGCCGGCCGGTCGCTCACGCGCCGAACGCGTCCTTCAGCTTGTCGAAGAAGCCGCGGCTACCGGGGCATTCGTCACCGGTTTCCGTTTCCTGAAATTCGCGCAGCAGTTCCTTCTGCTTCGCGCTCAGCTTCGTCGGCGTTTCCACGGTGACTTCCACCACCATGTCGCCCCGGCCGCGGCCTTGCAGCACTGGCATGCCGGCCCCGCGCTTGCGCAACTGCTTGCCGGACTGGATGCCGGCAGGGATGTCGATCGTGTGGGTTTCCCCGTCCATGCCGGGGATTTCCAGCGTGCCGCCCAGCGCCGCGCGGGTGAAGCTGATCGGCACCTGCGTCAGCAGCGAGGTCCCGTCGCGCTGGAAGATCGGATGCGGGCGGACGTGGAGGAAGATGTAGAGGTCGCCCGGCGGCGAGCCCATCGGCCCCGCCTCGCCCTTGCCCGACAGGCGGATGCGCGTGCCGTGATCGACGCCCGGCGGGATGTCGACTTCCAGCGTCTGGACGGTGTCGACCCGCCCTTCCCCGCGGCATTCGTGGCACGGCGTTTCGATGATCTCGCCGCGGCCGTGACAGCTGGGGCACGGGCGTTCGACCATGAAGAAGCCCTGCTGCGCGCGGACCTTGCCGTGGCCGTGGCACAGGTTGCACTGGCGCGCCGAGGTACCGGGTTCCGCGCCGGAACCGGAGCAGGTGTCGCATGTCGCGGCGACTTCCACCTCGACCTGGGCGTCCTTGCCGTGGAACGCCTCCTCCAGCGTGATTTCCATGTCGTAGCGCATGTCCGCGCCGCGGCGCTGGCGTTGCCGCCCGCCGCCGGCTCCGCCCCCGAAGGCAGACCCGAAGATGGTTTCGAACAGGTCGCCAAGATCGCCGAAGTCGGCGTGGCCCGCCCCGCCGTGGCCACCCGCCATGCCTTGGGCGAAGGCGGCGTGGCCCATCCGGTCATAGGCAGCGCGCTTCTGCGGGTCCTTCAGGACCTCGTACGCCGCGCCCACGGCCTTGAAGCGCGCTTCGGAATCGGCGCAGCCGGGGTTGCGATCGGGATGGCACTGCATCGCGATCTTGCGATAGGCGGACTTGATCGTCGCGCCATCGGCCGTGCGAGACACGCCGAGCAGTTCGTAGAAATCGGTTTCGGTCGTGGACACGTGTGTCAGAACCCCCAAACCATTCCGCCACCGGTACCGGCCCCTGGGGGTCGCGGCACCGGTGGCGGGCTGGTTTCCATCGGGCGATTAGCCCTTGTTGTCTTCGTCGACTTCGGAGAATTCGGCGTCGACGACGTCTTCGTCGGCAGAGCTGTCGCCTGCCGAGGCATCGGCTTCAGGCTGCGCGGCGGAGGCCTGCTCCTGCTCGTAGATCGACTGGCCCATCTTCATGGCGAGGTCGGTCAGCTTCTGGCTCTTTTCCTTGATCTGGTCCGTATCGTCGGATTCGATCGCGGTCTTGGTTTCGGCGATGGCGGCCTCGATGTCGCTCTTCAGCGAGGTATCGATCTTGTCGCCGTGCTCTTCCAGTTGCTTCTCGGTCGCGTGGACCAGGCTGTCGGCATTGTTGCGGGCTTCGGCGCTTTCGCGGCGCTTCTTGTCTTCTTCCGCGAACTTTTCCGCGTCCTGCACCATCTGTTCGATGTCGCTGTCGGACAGGCCGCCCGACGCCTGGATGCGGATCTGCTGTTCCTTGCCGGTGCCCTTGTCCTTGGCCGACACGTTGACAATGCCGTTGGCGTCGATGTCGAAGGTGACTTCCACCTGCGGCACGCCGCGCGGCGCCGGCGGGATGCCGACGAGGTCGAACTGGCCGAGCAGCTTGTTGTCGTGCGCCATCTCGCGCTCGCCCTGGAAGACCTTGATCGTCACCGCGTTCTGGTTGTCTTCCGCGGTCGAGTAGACCTGGCTCTTCTTGGTCGGGATCGTCGTGTTGCGGTCGATCATCTTGGTCATGATGCCGCCCAGCGTCTCGATGCCCAGCGACAGCGGGGTCACGTCGAGCAGCAGCACGTCCTTGACGTCGCCCTGCAGCACTCCGGCCTGGATGGCGGCGCCCATGGCGACCACTTCATCCGGGTTCACGCCGGTGTGCGGCTTCGATCCGAAGAACTGTTCTACAACGTCGCGCACCTTGGGCATGCGGGTCATGCCGCCGACCATGATGACTTCGTCGATCTCGTCCTTGGAGACGCCGGCATCGGCCAGCGCCTTCTTGCACGGCTCCAGCGTGCGCCGGATCAGGTCGCCGACCAGCTTTTCAAGGTCGGAGCGGCTGATCGTCTCGACCAGGTGCAGCGGGGTGGAGCTGCCACCTTCCATGCGCGCGGTGATGAACGGCAGGTTCACTTCCGTCGTCTGGCTGCTGGACAGTTCGATCTTCGCCTTTTCGGCGGCTTCCTTCAGGCGCTGCAGAGCGAGCTTGTCGCTCTTCAGGTCCATGTTTTCCTTCTTCTTGAACTGGTCGGCCAGCCACTCGACGATCGCCGCGTCGAAGTCTTCACCGCCGAGGAAGGTGTCGCCATTGGTGGACTTCACCTCGAACACGCCGTCGCCGACTTCGAGGATGGAGATGTCGAACGTACCGCCGCCGAGGTCGTAGACCGCGATCGTCTTATTCTCGTCCTTGTCCATGCCATAGGCGAGCGCCGCTGCGGTCGGCTCGTTGATGATGCGCAGCACTTCGAGGCCGGCGATCTGGCCGGCGTCCTTGGTCGCCTGGCGCTGCGCGTCGTTGAAGTATGCGGGAACGGTGATCACGGCCTGCGTCACGGTTTCGCCGAGATAGCTTTCGGCGGTTTCCTTCATCTTCTGCAGGATGAAGGCGGATACCTGGCTGGGCGAATATTCCTCGCCGCCGGCTTCGACCCATGCGTCGCCGTTCTTGCCCTTCACGATGTCGTAGGGGACGAGATCCATGTCCTTCTTGGTCATCGGATCGTCGAACCGGCGCCCGATCAGGCGCTTGATCGCGAACAGCGTGTTGTCCGGGTTGGTCACTGCCTGGCGCTTGGCCGGCTGACCGATCAGTCGTTCGCCGTCCTTGGTGAAGGCGACGATGGAAGGCGTGGTACGCGCGCCTTCGGAATTTTCGACGACCTTGGGCTTGCCGCCGTCCATGACGGCAACGCAGGAGTTCGTGGTGCCGAGGTCGATACCGATAACTTTAGCCATGTTTCCCCATTCCTGGTTTCATTTGGTTGGACGCCGCCGCGTTGCCCCTTCCGTCATCGGCAAGAGGCGCTTGGGCAGCTCGATTGTGAGGCGGATATAGGTGCGGTTTTCCTTGGCACAAGAGACGCGTCTGGCTAGTCCCGCATTGGAATTGACCCGAGGGGGAATACGATGCGTAACACGATTTTTGCCGCCTTCGCACTGGGTGCGGGCTCGCTGGCGCTGGCCGCTTGCGGCAGCGAAGAGGCACCTGTGGAACAGACGCCTGCCGACACGGTGGAGGGCTTCGAAGTGTCCAATGCGCGGCTGATCCTGCCGGCTGTGGCGGGCAATCCGGCGGCGCTGTATTTCGACCTTTCCTATAACGGCGAGCGCGGCATTGCGCTGCGCGGTCTCGAGGTGGAAGGCGCCGCCAATGCCGCGCTGCACGAAATGGTCGAATGGGCCGGCAAGATGGACATGAACGAGATGGGTCCGATGGCGATGCAGCCGGGCGACAATGTCTCGTTCGAACCGGGCGGCAAGCACGGCATGGTCTTCGAACTGCCCGACACGGTGAAGGCGGGCGACACGGTCACCGCCCGCATCGTCTTCGCGCGCGGCAACAAGCACGCGTTCGAAGCCGAAGTGCGCGATGCCGGAGACGACCGCAACTGATGGAAATCGATGCGCAAGACAGCGCGGCCTGCCCGGTCGGCGGGGAACGCCGCCTGACCGAAGGCGAGATCGCGCTGGCGCAGGGCGTCTTCGGCAACGCCATCGCCTATGACAAGGTCACCATCCGGCGCAGGAAATGGTTTCCGCTCCAGCCGCGCCGGGTGGTCATGGCCCCACGCGGGCATTTGCATTTCCACCCCGGCGGGGAGGATTACTGCGACGACTTTTCTTCCGCATCGCTGACACGGCAAGGCCTGTTCGTCCACGAGATGACCCATGTGTGGCAGACCCAGCAGAAAGGCGAATGGTACCTGCCCCTGCGCCGCCATCCGTTCTGCCGCTACGATTATGCGCTGAAGCCCGGCTGGTCGCTGGAGCGATACGGCATCGAACAACAGGCGGAAATCGTCCGCCATGCCTTCCTGCTGAGGAACGGCGCCCGCCTGGCCGGCGCGGTCGACCCTGCGCCGTATGACCTTTTGGTGCGGTTTCCGGGGTCAAAGTCCTGAAATTCGTCCGCGGAGGATTGACCTTAAATATCGCTTTCAAAATTTACGGGTGCCGCCACCGACGAAGGGGTAACCGGTCTTGGAAAAGAGACTTCTAGCAAGCGTATTTTTTCTCATTTTCGCCGGATGCTCGGCAGGGAACGTTGATGGTTTCAGGGTCGCCGATACCCAATTTACGATCTCGAAGATCGATCAATCGCAATACAAGGTGTCGAGGCCAATTGGGACCGAGGACGCCGGATTTATCTTCACTCTGGATCATGACGTCTATTCCAGCGTGGTTTCGGTGCAAAGTGCGCGTCAGCTTTGCAGATCTTCGGCTGCGAAGGGACCTAATTACCGGACTGGCGCATGTTCGGATCGCGACATCGATTATAGCAAAATTGTGCGAGTAAACGGTACCGGCACAAATTTTTGGGAATATCGAGATGCGAACGGATCACAGATCGCAACCTGCTATGCAACATTAAGAACTGGCACGTGCAATTTCGATCGGCGATACAGCGCCGTTATCTATTCCATGTCCATTCCTGACGACAGGATTGGCGAAATGAGGATGGCGAGCAAAACCGTCGAAGATCTACTCCTGAAATGGGAGCGGGGACCAGCTAGTCAGGCGCTTTAGCGAGGAATGTATCTCAACCCGGCTTCTTCGCCACGCCGACCATGGCCGGGCGGAGAAGCCGGTCCTTGATCATGTAGCCGGCCTGCATTTCCTGTACGATGGTGCCTTCCTCGGCAACGTCGGTCGGGACCTCCATCATCGCCTGGTGCTGGTTGGGGTCGAGCGGCAGGCCCATCGCGGCGATGCGGGTGATGCCGTTCTGGCCGAAGACCTTTTCCAATTCGCGCTGGGTGGCCTGAATACCGGTGACGAGGCCCTTGAACTTGCTGTCTTCGCGCAAATCCTCGGGGATCGACTGGATCGCCCGGTCGAGATTGTCGGCCACCGACAAAATGTCGCGGGCAAAGCCGGTCGCGCCGTAAGCGCGCGCATCCTGGATGTCCTTTTCCAGCCGGCGGCGCACGTTCTGCGTGTCGGCGCGGGCATAGAGCACGTCCTGCTTCGCGGCCTCCAGTTCCTCGCGCAGCGCGGCGAGTTCGCTCGCGCTGCCAGCTGCATCGTTACCGGCGTCGTCATTGTCGTCGCCCGGGGTGTCGAGCATCTCTTCCGGCACGCCGGCCAGTTCTTCCGCCACCGCGGGGTCTTCGTGCTCGCGCTTGGTATCGTCCATGTCGTTCGTTTTTCCAGATTATCCGATGAGTTTGCCCAGGGAACGGGCCGTGAAGTCCACCATGGGGACCACTCTTGCGTAATTCAACCGCGTCGGGCCGATCACCCCCAGCACGCCGACCACCTTGCCCTCGCGGTCGCGATAGGGCGAAGCGATGACGGACGAGCCACTGAGCGCGAAGAGGCGGTTCTCGCTGCCAATGAAGATGCGGGTGGCTTCCGCCTCGCGCGCGTTCTCCAGCAATTCGACGACCGACTGCTTGCTTTCGAGGTCGTCGAGCAGTTGGCGCACGCGGTCGAGATCGGCGATGGCTGCCTCGTCCAGCAGCTTGGACTGGCCGCGCACGATCAACACGGGCCGCGCGTCCGCATCCTTGCTCCAGGTCGCGATGCCGCGCTCCACCAGGCTGCGGCTGGCATCGTCGAGCGCGCTGCGGCCGGACAGGATTTCGCTTTCGATGGCCCGCGTCGCCTCCGCCAGTGTCCGACCCTTCAGCCGGGCGCTGATGTAGTTGGCCGCCTGCTCCATCGCGCTGGCCGGGGTGCCGGGCGCGATGGCGAGCACGCGGTTCTCGATATGGCCGTCCTCGCCCACCAGCACCGCCAGCGCCTGTTCGCGCGACAGGGGAACGATGCTCATCTGCGCAACCCGTGGCTCCCGGCGCGGCACCATGACGAGGCCGGCGCCCGCGGTAAGGTCGGACAGGAGCGCGCTGGTGCTTTCGAGCGCGGCCTCGATCGGGCCGGCTTCGGACAGGCGGCTCTCGATGGCGGCACGCTCGCTCGCGGTGGGCTCTGCCACCTGCATCATGCCGTCGACGAACAGCCGTAGGCCGCTTTCCGTGGGTACGCGGCCGGCGCTGGTATGCGGCGCCGCGAGGAGGCCCATGCGTTCGAGGTCTGCGAGAACGGAGCGGATCGAGGCGGGGGACAGCTCCACCCGGCCATCGTCCGCGAGCGTTTTGGAACCCACCGGCTGCCCGCTCGCCAGATAGGCCTCGGCGACGAGGCGGAAGATCTCGCGCGCACGTTCTGTCATTTCGGATACGGGCAGGTCGGCCATCGCCTTCGCTTGTAGGCAATGGCGCACAGAACTCCAACCTTCGCGGGCGCGCGCCCTTCCCTTTCGCCCCCCGTCGACTATGGGCAATGGCAACGCCCACGCGCAGGCCGATCTGCGCTTAACGGAGAATACCATGCGACCTTCAGGCCGTGCCCCCGACGAAATGCGCGCCATCACTATCGAGACCGGTTTCACCAAGCATGCCGAAGGGTCCTGCCTGGTCTCCTTCGGGGAAACCAAGGTGCTGTGCACCGCCAGCATCGAAGAACGGATCCCGCCGTGGCTGCGCGGCAAGGGCGAAGGCTGGGTCACCGGCGAATATTCGATGCTCCCCCGCGCCACCCACACGCGTGGAATGCGCGAAGCGGCCAAGGGCAAGCAGAGCGGGCGGACGCAGGAAATCCAGCGCCTGATCGGCCGGTCCTTGCGCGCCGTCACCGACCTCAAGAAGCTGGGCGAGCGGCAGATCACCCTCGACTGCGATGTCATCCAGGCCGACGGCGGCACCCGCACGGCTTCCATCAGCGGCGCGTGGGTCGCCCTGCGCCTGGCGGTCAACACGCTGATGGAACAGGGTTCGATCACGCAGGACCCGCTGACCGGCAAGATCGCCGCGATTTCCTGCGGCATCTACAAGGGCAATCCGGTGCTCGACCTCGATTACGACGAGGATTCCAGCGCCGACGCCGATGCCAATTTCGTCCTGATCGAAGGCGGCCAGATCGCCGAAGTGCAGGCGACGGCAGAAGGGGCGACGTATGACGAGGAAGGGCTGCTGCGCCTCCTGCGCCTTGCCCGCATCGGCTGCGACCGAATCTTCGCGGCACAAGACAAAGCGACCCGATGACCCGGCGCCTCAGCTCCGGCAAGTTGGTGATCGCCACGCATAATGCGGGCAAGTTGAAAGAGATTTCGGCCCTCCTCGCACCGCACGGCGTATCCTGCATCTCGGCCGGATCGCTCGGCCTGCCGGAGCCGGCGGAAACCGGCACGACCTTCGTCCAGAACGCGCTGATCAAGGCCCGCGCCGCTGCCGAGGCGAGCGGGATGCCGGCGCTCGCCGACGACAGCGGGCTTGCCGTCGATGCGCTGGGCGGGCGGCCCGGTGTCTACACCGCCGACTGGGCCGAACGGCAATGGTTCGAAGGCCAGGCCGGGCGCGACTGGTACATGGCGATGGGCAAGGTCGAAGGCCTGCTCAGCGAAAAGGGACCTGATGTCGATCGAAGCGCTGCCTTCCACTGCGTGCTCGCGCTGGCGTGGCCGGATGGGGAGCAGGCCGTTTATGAAGGCACCGCGCCGGGGTCGCTGACTTGGCCGCCGCGCGGCGAAATGGGTTTCGGCTACGACCCCGTCTTCGTACCGCAGGGCCGCGAGCAGACTTTCGCGGAGATCGCGCCGGAAGAAAAACACGCCATCAGCCACCGCGCCGATGCCTTTGCCAAGCTGGTCGCCGAACAGTTCGGCGGCTGATCAGTAGGCGAACTGCCCCACCACATTGCCGGGTGGGGCGTAGCGGCACACTACCACATCGCGCCCGCCCCCGGTCGCCAATCCGCAGCCCAGCCGCGTCGTGTCGCGCCAGATGATCTGCGTGTAATGGCCCACGTCTCCCCAGTTGCCGGTCTTGCTGACATAGGGGAAGCGGTCGTGGATGTAGTACTGCTTCTCGTCGATCCACGCGCCGGCCATGTCGTCATAGCTGAACCGGCTCGCGGTGCCGGCCCAGAGGTTTTCCCCCTGCCCTTCGCGCTCGCCGGAGGGGCTGTGCTGGAATTGTCCCGTGGCGGCCAGCTTCTCGGCATAGGCCTGGGCCTGCTCGACGAGCTTGTCGTCCTGCACCAGCGCGGGCGTGCCGACTTCGCCTCGGGCCGCGTTGTGAAGCCGGAGCATCGCCGCGTCGAAGGATTCGTCACCCGCGCCGGTGGTACCGGTGGGCGAAGGGCTGGGCGATGGGCTCGGATTGCTCGGGCCCGACAGGACGGGCGTCAGACCCGGATTGCCGGATGCCGTGGGCGTGGGAGTGCCGCCGGACGATCCTCCTCCGCCGCACCCGCCCAGGCTCGAAGTGACGGCAAGCGCGAGTACAATTTTCGATGAATGGCGACCGATCCTCATGTCCGCTCCCTTGCCGTCCCCACGATGAATGGCGGGGCAACGATCACGGTAAACGACGCGGTGTCAAAACCGCTCGTCGCGCTTCGGAAACTGGTGGCAGGCTTGCCGAGCGAAAAGCGCGGCAGGCCGCTGCCGGAAGGTGTCAGCCGACGACAATGCCGTTGACGTTGCCTGTGGGGGCATAACGGCAGACAAGGTAATCGTCGCTGGCATTGCTCGCCATCGCGCATCCGACCTCGGTCGTCGCGGGCCAGATGATTTGCGTGTAGTGGCCCACGTCCATCCAATTACCCGTCGTGCTGACATCGGGGAACTGGCCTTTGCGGAAATAGCGCTTCTCCTCGACGAACGTGCCGAGCATGAAGGACACGGGAAAGCGCCCCCGCGTACCGCGCCACAGGTTTTCGCCATTGCCGAAGCGGTCATCGAACGCCGCGTGTTCGAAGTGGCCGGAAGAGGCCAGCTCCGCTGCGTAATCGGCGGCCTGCGATGCCAGCGTCGCGTTCCACAGCAGGCCGGGCAGGCCCACTTCGGCGCGCGCGGCATTGTGGATCGAAAGGACCTGGTTTTGGAAGCCCGGTGTGGCGATCGCGCCTTGTGTGCGCATCGGTGCCGCCCCGGTGCACCCGGCTGCCGCAATTATGGCCAGGCTGGCGACAAGGGTTCGAAAGGCGTTCATCGGCATCTCCCCGCCGGCAAGTGCCGGTAATGCCGCAGGATATCAGCCGACCGGCTGGCCGTAAACATTGCCTGCCGGCATGTAACGGCAGACGAGAAAATCGTTGCCTTCCCCGCGGGCGATGGCGCAGCCGACCTCGCGCGTCTGCGGCCAGATGATCTGCGTATAGTGGCCCACGTCGGACCATTGCCCGGTGTTGGAGACATCGGGGAAATTGCCCGCGCGGAACATGCGCCGTTCCTGCAGGAAACCGTCGATCATCTGCGCGGGGCTGTAATATCCGGCAGAGCCTGCCCACAGGTTCTCCCCTGCCCCGCCGCGCTGGGCGCGGGTCGAATGCCGCATCGTGTTGCTGCGCGCCAGTTCGTCTGCCCAGACCTGCGCTTCGCGCGCCAGCTTGCCGCTCCAAGACAGACGGGCGAGCCCGAAGCGGGCGCGTTCGCGGTTGTGCTGCTCGAGGATCGTCGCAGCGACATTGCGCGCGCCGTTGGCCTCTGCCCGAGGCACGGCAAGCGCGCCCACGACAAGTGCGATGCACAGAATGAATGCGCCGAATGACGCGATGACCCGTCCCGTTCCCATGCCGCGGAACTTGACGCGCGGGGACTTAACAAAGACTGAAAGCGGCAATGGCGCGCGCACTCTATATCCACTGGCCCTTCTGCCTGGCTAAATGCCCCTATTGCGACTTCAACAGCCATGTGCGCGAACGGATCGACGCAGACGGTTTCGGCGCGGCGCTGCTAGCCGACATGCAATACGAAGCACGGTCTGCGGCGGCCGAAACGCTGACGTCGATTTTTTTCGGCGGCGGCACGCCTTCGCTGATGCCGCCCGCGCTGGTCGGGCAATTGCTGGCAGAGGCCGAGAAACTGTGGGGCTTCGATCCGGCGATCGAGATCACGCTGGAAGCCAACCCGTCCTCGGTCGAAGCGGCCAATTTCTCCGCCCTTGCCGCTGCGGGCATCAACCGCGTTTCGCTCGGGCTACAGGCGCTCGATGATCGGACACTGCAATTTCTCGGGCGGCTACACGGCGTGGAAGAGGGACTTGCGGCGCTGGACGTCGCGCAGGCGCATTTCGACCGCGTGAGCTTCGACCTCATTTACGCACGGCCCGGCCAGGCGGCGCAGAAGTGGGAGGCGGAGCTACGCCGCGCCCTCTCTTTCGGCACGGGGCACCTTTCGCTGTACCAGCTCACCATCGAGCCCGGCACCCGCTTCGAAACGCTGGTCCGCAAGGGCGAACTGGTGCCGCTGGACGATGATGCTGCGGGTGATCTCTACGCACTGACCGCCGAAGTGACAGGCGCTGCCGGCCTGCCCGCTTACGAGATCAGCAATCACGCCCGCCCCGGAGAGGAAAGCCGGCACAATCTCGCCTATTGGCGCTATGACGATTACGTCGGCGTCGGCCCTGGCGCGCATGGGCGACGGAACGGTTTTGCAACGCAGCGGCACCGCAAGCCCGAGAACTTCCTCGCCGCCATTGAGCGAAATGGCCATGGCCTTTCGGAAGAGCGTGCCCTCGGCCTGCGCGAACAGGCAAGCGAGGCGCTGCTGATGGGCCTGCGCCTGCGCGAAGGGATCGACCTGTCCGCCCTCGCCGCCCGTTTCGGCCTTGCGCGCCCCGCGCTGGTCGATCTGGAGCGGGTGGCGTTTTACCGCGATCTCGGCATGATCTGGGAGCGCGGCGGACGCATCGGCGTGAGCCCCGAAGCGATGCCCCTGCTCGATGCGCTGCTTGCCGAGCTGGTCCCGGCGGAGCTGGTAATGCCATGACCTCTTGCGGACTGGTGGCGCAGTGGGAGCGTTATCTGGCGGAAAACCGCCGCCGATCCCCCCACACCGTGCGCGCCTATGCAGCCGGTGCCCAGAGGTTGGTCGAGCGGTTGGGACTGTCCGATTGGAGCGCGGTGGCCGACCTGACGGCAAGGGACCTGCGCGGCCAGCTTGCCGCGCGGCGGGCGGAAGGCATCGCGAACACTTCTGCCGCGCGAGAGCTCTCGGCGCTCAAGGGCTTTATATCCTTTGCCCGCCAGCAAGTCGGCAGGGACGATGCCGACGCGCCGCGCCTGCGCGGTCCGCGCGTGAAGAAGGGGCTTCCCCGCCCCGTCACGCCCGACGATGCCGTGGGCCTTGCGGAAACCGTCCGGGAACAGGCGCGCGAGGAATGGATCGGCGCGCGCGACGCGGCGGTTCTGATGCTGCTCTATGGCGCGGGAATGCGCGTGGCGGAGGCCTTGTCGCTGACGGGGGCGGACCTGCCGCTTGGCGAGCAACTGACCGTAACAGGAAAGGGCGGCAAGCAGCGCGTCGTTCCGCTCCTACCCGCCGTGCGCGAAGCGGTGGCGGAATACGAGCGCACGGTGCCGTTCGCCTTGCTTCCCGACAAGGCGCTGTTTCGCGGGGCACGCGGAGGCGCTCTCGGCCAGGGCGCAGTGCAGAAGGTGACCGCCAGGGCGCGGCAGGTGCTCGGCCTGCCGGCAACGGCGACCCCCCATGCCTTGCGCCACAGCTTCGCCACCCACCTGCTCGGTGCCGGGGCGGACCTTCGCAGCCTGCAGGAACTGCTCGGCCATGCGAGCCTGGGTTCGACGCAAATCTACACCAAGGTCGATGCCGCCAAGATCCTCGACAGTTACCGCTCCGCCCATCCGCACGAGAGGGACTGACCGTCACATCGCCGCGTGGCGGCGCTCCAGCGCGTCCCAGATCAGTCCGGGCGTGTCCGTTCCGTTGAACTTGTCGATCGCGACGATGCCGGTGGGGGACGTCACGTTGATTTCGGTCAGCCATTTGCCGCCGATCACGTCGATGCCGACGAAGACCAACCCGCGCTTCTTCAATTCCGGCCCCATCGCCGCGCAAATCTCCTGCTCGCAATCGGTCAGTTCGGCGGCCTCGGCGTGGCCGCCCTGCGCGAGATTGGAGCGAAACTCGCCCTCCCCCGGGAAACGGTTGATCGCACCGGTGACTTCGCCGTCGACGAGGACGATCCGCTTGTCGCCTTCCGCCACTTCGGGAAGGAAAGGCTGCACCATGTGCGGCTCGGGCCAGGTCTGGTTGAAGACTTCGCTGAGCGCTGACAGGTTCATCCCGTCCTCGTCGATGCGGAAGATTGCCTTGCCGCCATTGCCATGGAGCGGTTTCACCACCACTGCACCATGCGTCTTGCGGAATTCAACCAGATCGGACAGCTGCCGCGCGATCAGCGTCGGCGGCATGAAGCGTGCATAATCGAGCACGAACATCTTTTCCGGCGCGTTCACGACTTCGCGCGGATCGTTGGCGACCAGCGTGGTTCCTTTCAGGCGGTCGAGCAGGAAAGCGGCGCTGATGTAGCCCAGGTGGAACGGCGGGTCCTGCCGCATGAGCACCACGTCGATGTCGCGGGCAAGGTCGATCCGGCGGCGCTCACCCATGGTGAAATGGTCGCCTTCCACCCGCTGGACCCTAACCGGGGCGGCGTGGGCGGTGATCCGGCCGGACGGAGTGCCATCGGTCTCGTAAGCGAGCGAACCGACGTCGTAGTGCCACACCTCGTGTCCGCGCGCTTGTGCGGCCAGCATCAGCGCAAAGCTGCTGTCACCGGCGATGTTGATGCCGTCCAGCGGGTCCATCTGCACTGCGACGCGTAAGGCCATGATCGTCTCCGTTCGTCCCGCGACCGCCGATGGGTCAGGGTTGCCAGGCGTTGGCGATGTGGCGGGGGAAGCGGCCGGGCGCAAGCAGGATCACGTCGAGCCGTATGTCTTCGCCGTCGGTGGCGTATTCGTGGGCGACGGCCTCCACCGCGGCAGCGACGCGGGAGAGGCGCCGCTCGTCGATGGCGTCGTCGAGTGCGGCAGCGGTCTTGCGCCATTTGACCTCGACGAATGCGATCAGCTTGCCCCGCCGTGCGATGAGGTCGATCTCGCCGAGCGGCGTCTTGCGCCGCCGAGCGAGAATCGACCAGCCTTTCATCTGTAGCCACAGCGCGGCGCGATCCTCCCCGTCCCGCCCGCGTCGCTCGGCAATCTGCCGCTTCATCGGGCGCGGAGCTCCATCGCGCGCGCATAGAGCGTCTTGCGGTCGAGGCCGGTAGCCTTGGCCACCTGCGCCGCCGCCTGCGATGCCTTCTGCGTCTGAAGGGCTTCGAGCAAAAGCGCGTCCGCATCCTCGGCCGACGCCGTTTCGGCAACCGGCGGTCCGATCAGGAGGACGATTTCTCCCTTGGGTGGGTGGTCGGCGTAGTGAGCCTGGAGGTCTGTCGCGCTGCCACGCCGGCATTCCTCGAATTTCTTGGTGAGTTCCCGCGCGACTGCCACTTCGCGCGACGGGAATTGCCGCCCGATTTCCGCCAGGGACTTCAACAGGCGCGGCGCGGTATCGAAGAACACGAGCGTGGCCGGAACGCCCGCCAGTTCCGCCAGCGTGTCGGCGCGGGCCTTGTCCTTGGCGGGCAGGAATCCGGCGAACAGGAAGCGGTCATTAGGCAGGCCCGACAGCGTCAGCGCTGCGACCGGTGCGCTGGGTCCGGGCAGCGTGGTGACATAATGCCCCGCCGCCTGCGCATCACGCACCAGTCGGTAGCCGGGATCGGAAACCAGCGGCGTGCCCGCATCGCTTGCCAGAACCACGACGCGGTCGACCAGCGACGCGACCAGCCGCGCCCGGTCCTTTTCGCCGGCATGGTCGTCGTAACGCCACAACGGCTTCGAAATACCAAGATGTTTCAGGAGCTTGCCTGTGACGCGCGTATCCTCGCACGCAACCCCGTCGCACGCTTCCAGCACCGCGACGCCGCGCCGGCTGATATCGCCGAGATTGCCAATCGGGGTGGCCAGTATATACAGCCCGGGTGTGAGGGGACCGGTCTCGGTCTCGATTTCGGGCGCATCGGTCACGGCGCGCCTTGTGACGATTTTACGCGGGAGCGGCAAGTTATGCGTTTTGGGGTCGACAGGCGGTTTTTCGTAACGGCGGGGCTTGGGCTTGCGCTGGGTGGATGTGCGGTCATCCCGAAAGTCGACGCGGGTACGGCGTCCGATGGCGGCTCCGGTGCGACGACGGCACCCACCGGGCCGACCGCCGGTGCCCTGCCTTCCGGTGACGAGACGAGGCACCGCATCGCCTTGCTCGTACCCATGACCGGCGCCAATGCCGACACCGGTCAGGCGATCGCCAACGCCACCACCACCGCGCTGCTCGATACCAATGCCAGCAACCTGCGCATCACCACCTACGATACCGGGACGGGTGCAGGCAGCGCCGCCGCCCGCGCGATTGCCGATGGCAACAAGCTGATCCTGGGCCCGCTCCTGTCGGAAAACGTCGGCGCGGTCCTCGCCCAGGCGCGCCCGGCGGACGTGCCGCTGATCACCTTTTCCAACGACATGACCCAGGCCGCGCGCGATGTGTTCGTGATGGGCGTCCTGCCGGGCCAGTCGGTGCAGCGCACGGTCGATTATGCGCGCGCTGCCGGCAATTCGCGCTTCGCCGCCCTGATTCCGGATGGCGAATACGGCCGCCGCGCCGAACTCGCCCTGCGCGATGTGCTCGAGGCCAACGGCGGCCAGCTGGTCGCGCTGGAGCGGTACGAACGTGGCACCAATTCCATTACCGATGCGGCGCAGCGCCTGCGCAATCGCGGCGGCTACGACGCCGTGCTGATTGCCGATACGCCGCGCCTGTCGATCACGGCAGCCGGCAACGTGCGCGGCAATGCCGGCGTCCGCATCCTCGGCACCGAGCTGTGGGGCGGCGATGCCAACATCGCCAACGCCAGCGCGCTCGACGGCGCGTGGTTCTCCACCGTGTCGGACCGCCGCTTCCGGAGGTTCTACGACAGCTACCAGCAGCGTTTCGGCAGCGCACCCCCGCGTATCGCTACGCTCGGCTACGATGCCGTCCTGCTGACGCTAAACGTGGCGCAGGACTGGCGCGTCGGCCGCGATTTCCCGCGCGCGGCTCTCACCGACAGCGACGGTTTTCTCGGCCTCGACGGTGCGTTCCGTTTCGATCGCAACGGCGTGATCGAGCGTGCGATGGAAGTGCGCCAGGTGCGCGGCGGCGAAGTCACGGTGGCAAGCGAGGCGCCGACCACTTTCGCCGACTGACGATAACTCGGCCCGCCCTGCTTGAGCGCTGCGGCGGGCGGGCGCATAGCGACCTCCTATGTCCGAAGACCTGTTTGAAAATGCGCCCGCAACGGGCGGCGATTACGATTCCTCCGCCATCGAGGTGCTGGAGGGGCTGGAGCCGGTGCGCCGCCGCCCTGGCATGTACATCGGCGGGACGGACGACCGCGCGCTCCACCACCTTGCCGCCGAAGTCATTGACAACTCGATGGACGAGGCTGTCGCCGGCCATGCCAACCGGATCGAGGTCGTTCTTGAAGAGGGACCGGAGGGTACCGCCGGCACGCTCAGCATTTCGGACAACGGCCGCGGCATCCCAGTGGACGAACATCCCAAGTTTCCCGGCAAGTCCACGCTGGAAGTGATCCTCACCACGCTGCATTCGGGCGGCAAGTTCTCCGGCAAGGCCTACGCCACCAGCGGCGGCCTGCACGGCGTCGGCGTCAGCGTGGTGAATGCGCTCTCGGTAAAGACGCGGGTCGAGGTCGCCCGCAATAAGGAGCTGTTCGTCCAGGAATTCGCGCAGGGCCTGCCGCAGGGCAAGATCCGCAAGGAAGGCGCGGCGCCAAACCGGCGCGGTACCACGGTTACTTTCACGCCCGACCCCGAAATCTTCGGCGACCGCAAGTTCAATCCCAAACGACTTTTCAAGATGGCGCGGTCCAAGGCCTACCTGTTCGCCGGGGTAGAGATCCGCTGGAAATGCGCCCCCTCGCTGGCAAAGGACGACGTTCCGACCGAAGCCTCGTTCCAGTTTCCGGGCGGGTTGGCGGACCACCTGGCAGAACAATTGGCCGGGCGCGAGTGCGCGACCAATGATCCTTTCGCCGGCAAGCAGGATTTTCCCGCCAGCGACGACGGCCAGATGCAGGGCAGCGTGGAATGGGCGATCGCCTGGCCGCTGTATTCCGAAGGATCGACCAGCTGGTACTGCAACACCGTGCCGACGCCCGATGGCGGCACGCACGAACAGGGCCTGCGCGCGGCGCTGGTCAAAGGGCTGCGCGCCTTCGGCGAACTCACCAATACCCGCAAGGCGAAGGACCTCACCGCCGATGACGTGATGAACGGCGCCGAGGTGATGCTGAGCGTCTTCATCCGCGATCCGCAATTCCAGTCTCAGACAAAGGACCGGCTGACCTCGCCCGAAGCCGCGCGACTGGTCGAAAACGCGGTGCGCGACCATTTCGACCACTTCCTCACCGACAACATGGACCGTGGCAAGGCGCTGCTGGGCCAGGTGATGGAGCGGATGGACGAACGCCTCGCCCGCAAGGCGGAGCGCGAGATCAAGCGCAAGACGGCCACCAATGCCAAGAAGCTTCGCCTGCCCGGCAAGCTGACCGACTGCAGCGGCGAAGGCGACCGGGAAACTGAGCTTTTCATCGTTGAAGGCGACAGCGCAGGCGGCAGTGCGAAGCAGGCCCGCGACCGCAAGTCTCAGGCAATCCTGCCGATCCGCGGCAAGATCCTGAATGTCGCGAGCGCGACGGCTGAGAAAATCCGCGCCAACAGCGAAATCGCCGACCTGGTTCTGGCGATGGGCTGCGGCACGCGCAAGGACTGCGACCCCGACAACATGCGCTACGACCGCATCATCATCATGACCGATGCCGATGTCGACGGCGCGCACATCGCGACGCTGCTGATGACGTTCTTCTTCCAGGAGATGCCGGATGTGGTGCGCAAGGGGCACCTCTACCTCGCCCAGCCCCCGCTCTACCGCCTGACTGCGGGCAAGGAAAGCCGCTATGCCCGCGACGATGCGCACCGGCGCGAGCTGGAAGAGACCGTGTTCAAGGGCAAGAAAGTGGAAGTCGGCCGCTTCAAGGGGCTCGGCGAAATGAACCCGCAGCAGCTGCGCGAAACCACAATGAATCCCGACACCCGCAGCCTGGTGCGCGTGACCCTGCCGCCCGATTTCGAACAGCGGGCCAAGGTGAAGGACCTCGTCGACCAGCTCATGGGCCGCAATCCGGAACACCGCTTCAACTTCATCCAGAACCGCGCCGGGGAACTGGACCGAGACGCCATCGACGCGTGATGGCCGCTTCGCCCTTGCGATAGCGGCCCCCTCCCCCTAACGGCTTAACCGCACGATTAAACCGTTCGAGGATTCCATGACCGACCAGCGTTTCGACGGCACCAGCAACTATATTGCGACCGATGATCTCAAGGTCGCGGTCAACGCGGCGGTGCTGCTGCGCCGCCCGCTTCTGGTGAAGGGGGAGCCCGGCACCGGCAAGACGGTGCTGGCGCACGAGATTTCCAAGGCGCTGGATGCCCCGTTGATCGAGTGGAACGTGAAGTCCACCACCAAGGCGCAGCAGGGCCTCTACGAATACGATGCGGTCGCCCGCCTGCGCGACGGGCAGCTCGGCGACGAGCGCGTCCACGACATTTCGAATTACATCAAGCGCGGCAAGCTGTGGGAAGCTTTTACCAGCGAGCAGCTGCCCGTCTTGCTGATCGACGAGATCGACAAGGCCGACATCGAGTTTCCGAACGACCTGCTGCAGGAACTCGACCGGATGAGCTTCGACGTCTACGAAACGCAGCAGCGGATCGAGGCGAAGGAGCGGCCGATCGTGGTCATCACCTCAAACAACGAGAAGGAATTGCCGGACGCGTTCCTGCGTCGCTGCTTCTTCCACTACATCAAGTTTCCCGACCGGGAGACGATGCAGGAAATCATCGGCGTCCACTTCCCCGATATCCAGAAGACGCTGGTCAAGAAGGCGATGGATATCTTCTACGAGGTGCGCGACGTCCCGGGCCTGAAGAAGAAGCCCTCGACCAGCGAATTGCTCGACTGGCTGAAGCTGCTGATGAACGAGGACATGCCGCTAGAAGTGCTGCAGGACCGCGATCCGTCGAAAGCGATTCCGCCGCTGCACGGCGCGCTGCTGAAGAACGAACAGGACGTGATGCTGTTCGAACGCCTCGCTTTCATGTCGCGCCGCCAGAGCTGACGCGTTTCGGCGATCAGCGCTTGTCGTCGATGATGTAAGGTATTTCGAAGTCGCCCCAGCGGCGGCCGTTGACGAACAGCGGCACGAACACGTTGCGCACCACCATGTAATCCTTGCCGTCGCCGTCCTGGCGATAGACGGCCATCATGTACGGCGCGCGGCTTTCCTTCGCCTTGCGGTCGATCGGGCCGAGCAGGATGAGGCCGTTGCGGCAGTGTTTCGTATCGTGAGCGATGTCGCCGGTGGGCGCGCGCGACTTGTCGCTAACATGGGTCGGCAGGAAGCCCTTCATGTCCGCTGGCGAACACATCGGGATGCGCGCATCTTCTTCGGTCACGCGGTCGAGCACAGGGCGCCAGTTCTTGTCGGTCCAGTCGGAAAAGCGCGTGCGGTAGCGCTGCGGATTGCTGCCCGGCACGGGCAGGTAATCGTTGTCGAACACGTCGGCCTCGCTGATCTCGCCGGACGCGATGGCCTGCTCGACCCGGTCGACAAGCTGCTTCGTCACATCCTGCGCCTTGGCGACCATTTCGCTGTCTTTGGGCGAGAGGCCCGCCTTGACGATGGTGTCGAACATCTCGCTCGCCGTCAGCTCCAGCTCTTCCATCCGGCTTTGCGAGTGGACGAGCTTGCTTTCATTCTCGATCGCTGCGGCGTCGAAGGTCTCCAGCACGTGCTGTACCTTGCCGACATGGTCGCTGATCGTGCCGGTCGCGCGGGCGATCTGGTCGTTCTGCTTGTCGACCTCCTCGACCAATTCCGCGACGCCGCTGATCGTCTGGTCGATGCTGGCGATGGAGGATTTCGCATTCTCGCTGGCCTTGGCACCGTCCTCGATCTTCGCGATCACGGACTTGGCTTCGGACTCCAGCGCCTCGATCGTGTGCGAAATTTCGTTCGTGGCCGTGCGGGTGTCGCCGGCAAGCTTTTTCACCTCGTTGGCGACGACGGCAAAGGCGCGGCCAGCCTCGCCAGCGCGCATCGCCTCGATCGTGGCATTGAGCGCGAGAATATTGGTGGTCTCGGCGATCTCGTTGATGTTCTGCGAGCTATTCTTCACCTGGTCCATCGCCGCGGCAAATCCGGTGACGTGCTGCGACAGGGTTTCGACGAGCTCCAGCAAATGTCCGACCTGGTCGAGCGAGGACCGGATCAGGCTCGTCCCCTCCCCCAGCCGGGAAATTGCGCGTTCGGATAGCAGGCGCGCTTCGTCGCTCGCCTGGGTGACCTTTTGCTGGTCCGCCTCGAGCTCGGCGACCGTGCCCAGCAGCTCGGCGTGTTCGTTGCGCAGTCTTTCGGAGCTCTGGATGACCTTGCCGATAACGCCGGCTACGTCGGAACAGCCGACGGCGACCTCGCCGCAGCTGGCCGGCACGCGGGCGAGCATCGCCTCGTCGAACGCCGGGCGAACAGCGCCGTCCACTGCAGACCTTAGCTGCTCGTCCAGCTCGTGCTGGCCCGCAGGCGTTATCTTGCTATATTCCATTCCGTGCGCACCCCTGTGTGTGCTTGCAGCGTGTATGCGCACGTGGTTACCGTCCGGTAAATTTTCGCATCCCGTCACGGAGAGTTTCGCAGCCGATGTTCTACAACTTCATGGACGAATTGCGCAGCGCCGGGATCGCGGTGACGCCGAAGGAGCACCTGGTGCTGCTGGAAGCGCTGGAGCGCGACGTGATCGAGCAGTCTCCCGAGGCGTTCTACTACCTCAGCCGCGCGACATTCGTGAAGGACGAGGGGCTGCTGGACCGCTTCGACCAGGTCTTCAACAAGGTCTTCAAGGGGATCCTGACCGATTACGGACAGGAACAGGTCGATGTGCCCGAAGAATGGCTGAAGGCGATCGCCGAGAAGTATCTTTCCGAAGAAGAGATGGCCAAGATCAAGGCGCTGGGCGACTGGGACGAGATCATGGAGACGCTGAAGAAGCGGCTCGAAGAACAGCAGAAGCGTCACCAGGGCGGGAACAAGTGGATCGGCACCGGCGGCACCAGTCCGTTCGGCAACTCCGGCTACAATCCCGAAGGGGTGCGCATCGGCGGCGAAAGCAAGCACAAGCGCGCCATCAAGGTGTGGGAGAAGCGCGAGTTCCAGAACCTCGACAACACGAAGGAGCTGGGCACGCGGAACATCAAGGTTGCGCTGCGCCGCCTGCGCCGTTTTGCGCGGGAAGGCTCCCCGGACGAGCTCGACATTGATGCGACCATCGACGGGACGGCAAAGCAGGGTTGGCTCGACATCCACATGCGTCCGGAGCGCCACAATGCCGTAAAGCTTCTCCTGTTCCTCGACGTCGGCGGATCCATGGATCCTTTCATCAAGCTGGTGGAGGAGCTGTTCAGCGCGGCCACGGCCGAGTTCAAGAACATGGAGTTCTTCTACTTCCACAACTGCCTTTATGAGGGCGTGTGGAAGGACAACCGGCGGCGCTGGCAGGAGCGCACGCCGACGTGGGACGTGCTCCACAAGTTCGGCCACGACTACAAGATCATCTTCGTCGGCGATGCGGCGATGAGCCCGTACGAGATCACCCACGCGGGCGGCAGCGTGGAGCATTTCAACGAGGAGCCGGGCGCTGCGTGGATGCAGCGGGTGACCAACACCTATCCCGCAACCGTCTGGCTCAATCCGGTGCCCGAAAAGCAGTGGAGCTATTCGCAAAGCACCAAGATGCTGAAGGAACTGGTCAACGACCGGATGTATCCGCTGACGCTGGACGGGCTGGACGATGCGATGCGGGAGCTGAGCCGTAAGCACGGATAGGCCGCGCGGCCCCACAGTCAGCCACAGCCGTTTCCATCGCGTCCGCGCGCAGCTGGAGGCGTTCGAGCCGCGGCCGGGCTGGCGCGCGTGGGCCTTTGAGTTCCTGCTGTTCGGTTTCAAGCAAGGCTGGGCCTGCCTGTTCGGCGGTTTGCTGCTGGCCCTGCTGCTGGCGACACATTTTTTCTACCCGGACGATGCGCCGCTGCATCGCTACGACTTCCTGACCCTTGCGGCGATAGCGATCCAGGCGGGCATGCTGCTGCTGCGGCTCGAAACCCTGCGAGAAGCGGCGGTGATCCTGATCTTCCACGTGGTCGGCACTGTGATGGAGCTGTTCAAGACCGCCGCGGGATCGTGGATCTATCCAGAGGAGAGCCTGCTCCACATCGGTGCGGTGCCGCTTTTTTCCGGTTTTATGTACGCGGCCGTCGGCAGCTACATCGCGCGGATATGGCGGATCTTCGATTTCCGCTTCACCCGATATCCGCCGCCTTGGATTACCTGGCTCCTGGCCGCGGCGGTTTATATCAATTTCTTCGCCCACCACTGGACGGTGGACATCCGATACGTCCTGTTCGCGGCGACGCTGCTCGTCTTCGGGCGCACGCGCATCCACTTCCGCGTGTGGCGGACCTATCGCTGGATGCCGCTGATCGTTGGCCAGTTCCTCGTGGCGGTGTTCATCTGGTTAGCCGAAAACATCGCGACCTTCGCCAATGCGTGGAATTATCCCGGACAGGAAGCGGGCTGGGAGATGGTCGGCCTATCCAAGCTCGGCAGCTGGTTCCTGCTGATGCTGATCAGCTTCGTGCTGGTGGCCCTGGTCCAGCCTGTCCGCCCGCTCAGCCCGCCGGATCGTCGATCGAATTCGGCGGGGTCGTGAACCAGCGCGGCCCGCTCTCGGTCATGGTGAAGCAGTCTTCCAGCCGGATGCCGAATTCACCTGGCAGGTAGATGCCGGGTTCGTTCGAAAAGCACATTCCGGGCGCCAGCGCCGTTTCCTCGCCGCGGACGAGGTTGATCGGTTCGTGCCCGTCCAGCCCGATACCGTGGCCGGTGCGGTGCGATGTACCGGGAAGCTTGTAGTCGGGCCCGTAGCCCAACCCTTCGTAATAGGCGCGCACCGCATCGTCGACTTCGCCGGCGCTCCGCCCCAGCTGCGCCGCTTCGAAGGCGACGTCCTGCCCTTGGCGCATCTGCGACCACACGAGGCGCTGTTTGGGCGTGGCTTCGCCGAACACCATGGTGCGGGAAATGTCGGACTGGTAGCCGTGGACGTTGCAGCCGCAATCCATCAGCACGACCTCGCCCGGGCGCACTTCCTGCGGCATGCCGGTGCCGTGGGGATAGGCGCTCGCTTCCCCGAGAAGGACGAGGGCGAATTCCGGCGAGCCGCCCATCTGGCGCGTTGCGGCATTGATCATCCCGCCGATATCGGACGGCGTCATGCCCGCCTCGATGCGGGGGATGACGTCGCGATAAGCGGCCTGCGTGATGTCGTTGGCGACCTGCATCAAGGCGAGCTCGGCAGGCGACTTGAACATGCGGCATCCGCGCACGACCGGATTGGCGCTGACGATCCGCGCGTCCGGCATCGCGGCGGCAAGACCGCCCACCGCGAAATAGCGCACCGTTTCCTCGATTCCGACCTGGCCCTTGTCGAGCCCGCGCGCCGCCAGCCACGCGGCCACCTTGGCGAGCGGGTCTTCATGCTCGTCCCACGTCGCGACCTCGGCCTCGATGGCGAGCGATTCGCGCACCGAAGGCTCTTCGAAAAATGGCGTCGTGACCACGCATTCGCCCTCGCGCGTCAGCACGGCGCCCGTCAGCCGCTCGCTGCGCCACCAGCGTACGCCGGTGAAATAGGTCAGGCTCGAGCCCGCCTCGATCAGCACCGCGTCGATATCGTTCGCCCGCATCAGCGCAGCGGCGCGCTGGATGCGCATGGCGCGTTCTTCGGGCGTAATCGGCTGCGCGTTGGCGGCCAGCTTGGGCAGCGCATCGCTCTGCCGCGCGGCAAGGCCCACCGGCGTGGCGGCAGCGACGGCACCCAGGCCGGCCAGCTTGGCGAAATCGCGGCGGTTCATCGTCGTCTCCTCAATACAGCAGCAAGTCGGCGACCTGGTCGCGCCAAGCGGCCTCGTCCTTTGCCGCCATCGCGTCGAGGTCGGCGGGCGTGCTGGCGGGATCGTCCACCCACTCGCGCAGGGACGGCCCGCCGTTGATCACGTCGATCGCCAGCGTGTCCTCCGTGTATTCGTATTTGAATTCGAGCCCGCGCCAGATCGGATAGTCGGGATGGAGGTTGCGGATGGCCTTGAAAGCCAGCGCCTGCAGCCGCCACGGCCGAAACGCCTCGTGATCGTAGAATGCCCCTTCGGCATGGATCATCAGCGCGTTGCACAATTCGCCGGCGTGTTTGTGGAAGGTCGGCTCGAACCAGCAATCGCGCAGTGCACAGCCGGCGAGCCATTCGGGCGCAATCCGCTCCATCTCGGCAAGCACCGCCTTCGCGTCGATGTCCGGCGCGCCGAAGAGCACTTCCAGCGGACGGGTCGTGCCCCTCCCCTCGCTCAGGGTGGCGCCTTCGATCATCACCGTCCCGGCATAGGCGCGCGCCATGTTGAGGCTGGCGGCGTTGGGGCTGGGGTTGATCCAGATGCGGCCGACGGGCCAGCCGTGGCCTGTCCCATCAGGCTCGTAGCCCTGCATCCCCACGACGCGATAATCGACGTCGAGGTCGAAGTGACGGATGAACCACTTGCCCATCTCGCCCATCGTCAGCCCGTGCCGCATCGGCATCGGTGCCGCACCGACGAAGCTTTCCTGGCCGGGCACCAGCAAGGTGCCTTCGACCGGACGACCTGCGGGGTTCGGACGATCGAGCACCCACACGGTTTTGCCGTGCTTCGCCGCCTCCTCCAGCAAGTAGAGGAGCGTGGTGACGAAGGTGTAGATGCGGCAGCCGAGGTCCTGCAGGTCGAACAGGAAGACATCGGCGCTCGACATCATCTGCCCGGTCGGTCGGCGCACTTCGCCGTAAAGCGAGAAGATCGGGATGGCATAATGCGGATCGGTCTCGTCCGCCGTTTCGACCATGTTGTCCTGCTTGTCGCCCTTCAGCCCGTGCTGGGGGCCGAAGGCGCTGGTGACGTTTACGCCGGCCGCAATCAATGCATCGAGGCTGTGCGTCAGGTCCGCGGTAACCGAGGCCGGGTGCGCGACGAGGGCCACCCGCTTGCCCTGCAACTGTTCGAGCAGCGCCGGATTGGCCAGCAGGACGTCGATACCGAACAGCACGCTCACAGGCGGCCTGCCAGGTTCAATGCGCGGCAGACTTCGCTATGGAACTCGGGCTTGCCGTCCGCGAAAGCCAGCGCCCAGAATTGCAGGTCGCCTTCCTTCGTCTCGATGATGGCGTTCAGCGCCACGCTGGCGGGCAGCGGCAGGGCGCTATCGATGCTGGCGGTTAGTTCGAGAGAACGTGCATTGTTTGTACAGGTCTGCTCGATCCGCTCCACGGGGGCATCGCGCGAATTCAGGCGGAAGTCGTCGAAATCGTAGCACGCCCACCGCAGCGAAGGAGAGAGGTTGAACTCGCGGTAATAGCTGTCGCCTTCCGGCTGCCAGAAAATTTCGAAACAGGTCGTCTTCCAGAGGTTGTCCATCCTCTCCGGCGCTGACTTTTCCGGAACGACGATTACGTCCATGTCGCCTTCAACACGGAACACGGCCTCGCAACCGCTCTCGGTGGGATGGATTTGGGCGGAGATCGAACGGATCGGTCCGGCGGTGCAGTCAGGGTGGAGGACAAGCTGGTGCATGGCCCCATCCTATCGCTGCAAGCGCGCCCGCCCGCAAGGCAAGACTGGGCGCTTGGGAACAGCCGCGTTCGTTGCTAGAGGCCGCGCCATGAGCAGCTACCACTCCGACCTGATGCGCGTCCTGGAAGGGCGCGGATATATCCACCAGACGACCGACGCGGGCGCCCTCGATGCGCTTGCGGCAAAGCAGGTTGTGCCGGGCTATATCGGCTTCGACGCGACCGCGCCGTCGCTCCATATCGGCAGCCTGGTGCAGATCATGATGCTGCGCCGGCTCCAGCAAACCGGGCACAAGCCGATCGTGGTTATGGGCGGCGGAACAACCAAGATCGGCGATCCCAGCGGCAAGGACGAAAGCCGCAAGATGCTGACCGCGGCGGATATCGACGCGAACATTGCGGGCATCCGCACCGTGTTCGAACGGCTTCTGACATTCGGGGACGGCCCGACCGATGCGGTGATGGTCAACAACGACGAATGGCTCAGTGAACTCGGCTATATCAAGCTGCTGCGCGATGTCGGGCCGCATTTCACGGTCAACCGGATGCTGACGTTCGATTCGGTAAAGCTGCGGCTCGACCGGGAACAGCCGCTGACTTTCCTCGAGTTCAATTACATGATCCTGCAGGCGTACGACTTCGTCGAACTGGCGCGCCGCTACGACTGTCGATTGCAGATGGGCGGCAGCGATCAGTGGGGCAATATCGTGAACGGGATGGAGCTCGGCCGCCGGATGGAAAGCCGCGAGCTGTTCGGCCTGACGACGCCGCTGCTTACGACCGCCGACGGGGCCAAGATGGGCAAGACCGCATCGGGTGCCGTTTGGCTCAACGAAGAGCAGCTGCCAGCTTACGATTTCTGGCAATACTGGCGCAACGTGGACGACCGTGACGCAGGGCGTTTCCTGCGCCTGTTCACCGATCTCCCGCTGGACGAGATCTCCCGACTGGAGGCGCTGGAAGGCAGCGAGATCAACGCTGCCAAGGAGTTGCTCGCCAACGAAGTGACGGCATTGGTGCGCGGCCGCGAGGCTGCCGAGGCCGCCGCGCAAACCGCGGCGCAAACCTTTGCCGGCGGCGGAATGGGTGACGACCTGCCCGAAGCGACCGTGCCGCCCGAAGGCATGCCGATCGTCGCCGCGTGCACAGCGCTCGGCTTCACCGCCTCCAACGGCGAGGCGAAGCGCAAGGTCGCGGAAGGCGCCGTGAAGCTAGACGACGAGCAGGTTTCCGATCCGCGGCACCAGGTGACGTTGGGCAGCGGTGAAACGGCTCGCCTCAGCCTCGGCAAGAAGAGGCACGGCATCCTGCGCGGCGCGTAAGTCCTCTTACCGGACGGTTTCCCCGCAGTTTACCGTTTGTCAGTCAATGCCGTGCATACCCCATCCCCAGCCACTTGTACGGGGAGCAGACAGTGTCGGCAGGAGCACAACTTTCGGTAACGGACCAGCGCCGTTCCACGCGTCATCCGGTGGACCTTCCGGTCATCGGTGAGCATCGCGCCAAGGGCGATATGCAGCTGCATATCACAAATATCTCGGCCCACGGTTTCATGATCGACGGTGCTGCCGATATCGATCGCGGCGACCGCGTGGTGATCCGCCTGCCGGATATCGGCCGGATCGAGGCGCATTGCATCTGGATTGCGGGCGAACGGTCCGGCTTCCAGTTCGAACGCATCCTGCGGCTCGACGATTTCAACACGATGATCAAGACGGTCCAGCCCAACCCGCGCCTGCGCCGCCGGCGCTGACAAGTTGCCCTTCGCCGCCCGATAGCGGCGGCGACTTCACAAGCGCCCGGCGCGGTGCCATGGCGCGCAGGTGAGCGCCAAGCCTTCCCCTTTCCGCATAGGTAATTTCCGCGCCTACTGGGTAGCCCGGCTTTCGATGACGCTGGCGCAATACGCCATGCTGCTGATCATCGGATGGCAAACCTACAACCTCGCCCGCGACGGCGGCATGGACGTGGGCGCGGCCTCGGGACAGCTGGCCCTGATCGGGCTTTTGCAATTCTTGCCGCTGTTCGTGCTGACGCCGTTCTCCGGCCTAGCCGCCGACCGGCTCAACCGCCGGGGCGTGGCGCAGATGACCATCGCCTTGCAGATGGTGTGCGCGGGCAGCCTGGCCGCGCTGTCGTGGTTCGACCTCATCAGCATTCCGTGGTTGTTTGGCATCGCGGTATTCCTCGGCATTGCGCGCGCTTTTAATGGCCCAGCCCTGTCCGCCCTCGCCCCCAACCTGGTGCCGAAAGAGATCCTTCCGACCGCCATCGCCCTGTCCTCCATCGCTTGGCAGAGCGGAATGATCGTGGGTCCAGCCATCGGCGGGTATCTTTACGTCGTCGACCCGGCGATGCCTTATGTCGCGGCCTTCGCGCTGTTCGCGATCGCGCTGCTGTCGCTCGGCTTCATCGGCCACGTGCCGCGCACGCCGATTGCCGGCGCCCAGAGGCCGATCGGGCAAGTGGTCGATGGTCTCAAATACGTGGTCCGCAACAAGATGGTGCTCGGCGCCATTACGCTCGACCTGTTCGCGGTCTTCCTGGCCGGGGCGACCGCGCTGTTTCCGGTATTCGCCCGTGACATCCTGCAAGTCGGCGCGACGGGCCTTAGCCAGTTAGCCGCTGCGCCTGCCGCCGGTGCGGCGATAACCGCGCTGTTCTTCTCGTTCCGCCCGCTGAAGACGAACGTCGGGCCCAAGATGTTGATAGCAGTGGCGGTATTCGGGCTGGCCACCATCGGCTTTGGCTTCTCGCGTTCCATGACGCTCAGCCTGGCGCTGCTGTTCGTCGTCGGCGCGGCGGACATGTTCAGCGTCTATATCCGCCAGTCGCTGATTCAGCTGCACACGCCCGACGAAAAGCGCGGCCGGGTCTCCGCGGTTTCGCTGCTGACAATCAGCGCATCCAACGAATTCGGCGATTTCTTCTCCGGTACGCTCGCTTTTATCATCGGCCCGGTCGCCGCAGTCGTGACCGGCGGCGCCGGCGCGATACTAACCGTGGCCTTGTGGGCATGGGTGTTCCCGGTGCTGCGAAAGACCCGGACCTTCGACCCGCCCGATGCGTTGCAAGAGCAGACCGAAACGAAAACAAAGCAGGAGCAACTGCCATGAAAGCCGACACCATTCTCGCCACCATCGGCGGCACCCCGCACATCCGCCTCGGCCGGATGTTCCCGGACCACGAGGTCTGGGTGAAGAGCGAACGCGCCAATCCCGGCGGATCGATCAAGGACCGCATCGCCCTCGCCATGGTCGAGGATGCGGAAAATTCAGGCCAGCTGAAGCCGGGCGGCACGATCATCGAGCCCACCAGCGGCAACACCGGCATCGGCCTCGCCATGGTCGCCGCGGTCAAGGGCTACAAGCTTGTGCTCGTCATGCCCGAAAGCATGAGCATTGAACGCCGCCGACTGATGCTGGCCTATGGCGCAAGCTTCGACCTTACGCCGAAGGAAAAGGGCATGAAGGGCGCCATCGAGCGTGCGAGCGAGCTGGTCGAGCAGACGGACGGTGCATGGATGCCGAGCCAGTTCGACAACGAAAGCAATTACAAGGTGCACACCCGCACCACCGCACAGGAGATCATCGAGAATTTCCGCGATACGCCAATCGATGTGATGATTACCGGCGTGGGTACCGGCGGCCACATCACGGGCTGTGCGGAAGAGATGAAGAAGGTCTGGCCGGACATGAAGGCCTATGCCGTCGAACCGCAGGGCTCCCCGGTGATCAGCGGTGGTCAGCCGGGTCCCCACCCGATCCAGGGCATCGGCGCGGGCTTCGTTCCGGAGAACCTGCATACCCAGTCCATCGACGGTGCTATCCAAGTCGATCCCGAAGACGCGAAGGAGATGGCTCGCCGCGCCGCGCGCGAGGAAGGCATGCTCGTCGGCATTTCGAGCGGCGCGACACTGGCCGCGATCGCACAGAAACTGCCGGACTTGTCCGCCGGTAGCCGTGTGCTCGGGTTCAATTACGACACGGGCGAGCGGTACCTCTCGGTGCCGGACTTCCTGCCCGAGTAAATTCGCGGCGGAAGAAAAAAGGCCGGCTCCCGTCACCGGGGCCGGCCTTTTCACTGTTTGTCGCCGTGATCAGGCTGCGGTGGCGAAGGCGTCTTCGCCCAGTTCCATCATCGCTTCGCTGCCGGCCTCGATCTTGCGGCGCAGGGCGCCTGCATCGGGCAGGTAGCGTTCGGCGAAGTAGCGGGCGGTCACCAGCTTGTTCTGGTAGAACGCCGCATCATTGCCGCCTTCGGCAAGCTTGGCCTGCGCCACGCCGGCCATCTTCAGCCACATGGTGCCGAGCGCCACGATGCCCATGATGTGCATGTAGTGGTGCGCGCCGGCGCCCAGGTGGTTGGGGTTCTGCATTGCGTTCTGCATGAACCACATAGTTGCCGCCTGCTGTTGGCCCAGCGCCTTTTCCAGCGCCTCTGCCAGCGGAGCGAGCTTCTCGTCTTCCTTGCCCTTGGCGATCTCCTCGCCCACGAACTTGAACCACGCCTGGATCGCCCGGCCGCCGTTCTGACCCAACTTGCGACCGCACAGGTCCATCGCCTGGATGCCGTTCGTCCCTTCGTAGATCTGCGCGATGCGGGCATCGCGGACGAACTGTTCCATGCCCCATTCGGCGATGTAGCCGTGGCCGCCGTAGACCTGCTGCATGTTGGTGGCGACTTCATAGCCCTTGTCGGTGCCGTAGCCCTTGATGACCGGGGTCATCAGGCTGATGAGGTCGTCGGCAGCCTGCCGCTCTTCCTCGGTCTGCGCCTTGTGGCTGAGGTCCTGCTGCAGCGCGCCCCACAGGATCAGCGCCCGCATACCTTCGTTGAAGGCCTTGCCGTCCATCAGCATCCGGCGCACGTCTGGATGGACGATGATCGGATCGGCCTTTTCCTGGGGATCGGCCGGACCGGTCAGCGCGCGGCCCTGGCGGCGGTCGGTCGCGTAGGTAACCGCGTTCTGATAGCTGACCTCTGCCTGCGACAGGCCCTGCACGCCGACGCCGAGGCGGGCGGCATTCATCATGATGAACATGGCGGCGAGGCCCTTGTTCTCCTCGCCGACCATCCAGCCCTTGGCGTTGTCGTAATTGAGGACGCAGGTCGAATTGCCGTGGATGCCCATCTTGTGCTCGATGGACCCGCAAACGACGCCGTTGCGATCGCCCAGCGAACCGTCGTCGTTTACGAGGAACTTGGGCACGATGAACAGCGAAATGCCCTTCGAACTGTCCGGCGCGCCCGGCGTTTTCGCCAGCACCAGATGGATGATGTTTTCGGTCAGGTCGTGCTCGCCGGCCGAGATGAAGATTTTGGTGCCGGTGATGGCATAGCTGCCGTCGGCCTGCGGTTCCGCCTTGGTGCGGATCATGCCGAGGTCGGTGCCGCAATGCGGTTCGGTCAGGTTCATGGTACCGAGCCATTCGCCCGCGACCATCTTGGGAAGGTATTTTTCCTTCTGTTCCTGGCTGCCCTTGGCAAGGATCGCATTGATCGCACCGGTGGTGAGACCAGGGTACATGCCGAACGCCTGGTTGGCGCTGGAGATGAATTCCTCGATCGCGAAGCCGATTACGTGCGGGAGGGCTTGCCCGCCGAACTCTTCCGGAGCGGTGAGTGTGCCCCAGCCTGCCTCGCGGAACTGGTCGAACGCATCCTTGAAGCCGGTCGGCGTGGTGACTGAGCCGTCCTCGTGCCGGGTGCAGCCTTCCTCGTCACCGACCCGGTTGAGCGGCGCAAGCACGTTGGACGTGAACTTGCCCGCTTCGTCGAGGATCGCGTCGACGAGGTCGGGGGTTGCGCCTTCGAAACCCGGCAGGTTGGTGTAATTTTCGAGGCCCAGCACATCGTGCATCAGGAAACGCGTGTCGCGGGTGGGGGCGGTATAAGTCGGCATCAATCGGCTCCTGGAAAGAAGTCAGTAGTCGGGGGTTTAAAGAGCCCTCGCCTCAGTCGCGTTTCTGCGGGAGGTCGAGCGCTTCGATGGTGGAAACGAATTCGGTCAGCTCGGCGATCGAGGAATCGATGTCCTCGCGCTGGCGCTTGAGCTTCTCGATCTTGTCGGTGCAGCGTTCCACGGTGACGCGGCGCTGTTCGACGCGGCCGTCGCCGAGATCGTACAAGTCGATCAGTTCGCGGATTTCGCCGAGGCTGAAGCCCACATTCTTCGCCCGCATGATCCATGCCAGCCGCGCGCGGTCGCGCTTCGAATAGATGCGCGTCAGGCCGACCCGCTGCGGGGCGATAAGGCCTTCGTCCTCATAAAAGCGGAGCGCACGCGCGGTGACGTCGAACTCGCTCGTCAGGTCGGAGATCGCGTAATTCTCGCGCCCGCTTGCGTCGGGGCGTTCGAGATGGGCGCGGCCATGCGGATGGAGTTTTGCAACGCTGCTTGCCATGCAGCCCTTGTAGCTATCCTTTACGTAAGCGTCAAGACTTCACCTTTCGGAGAGCGCCGTCTTCCAGCCGGCGATAGAAACAGCTGGTCGCACCGGTATGGCAGGCAGGGCCGGCGGGCTCGACGATCAGCAGCAACGCATCCTGGTCGCAGTCCACGCGAATCTCCTGCACCATCATGGTGTTGCCCGACGTCTCTCCCTTGCACCACATTGCCTGCCTCGAACGCGACCAGAAGGTGGCCATGCCGCTGTCACGAGTGGCGGCAATCGCATCTGCATTCATGTGCGCGACCATCAGGATTTTGCCGGAACCGGCCTCCTGAACGACTGCGGTGACCAGCCCGTCGGCCCCGAACTTGGGCATGAATTCGCTGCCCTGCTCCGTGTCGTCGCTGTCCGTCATCATGCGTATTCTCCTGCTTCGCTGCCGTAGCGTCTTGTTGCACGATAACAACAGCGTGGTCCCAAAATCGAAGCCAGATCTCTTTGCCGCTTTGGCTTTTCGCCGACGCGTGGAAGAACCGCCTCACCGCTTCGAGAGGGGCGTCCACTGAGGGCCCGAACAGGGTTCAGGGGGAGAAGGCAGCGGCATTCTATGCCGCGCCACAATGAGGGATCTGGCCCGGCGATCATAGGGGGTGGTCGCCACGCTGACACAGCGGGCCAATCAAGATTCGTCACGTTGCGCCCGGGCCTTGTCCCGGGCGCTTCTTTTTCTGGCAGTCACATCGGCGGCGGCACGCGCTCGGAATGGGGCAAGGCCTCGTCGAGGACCCGGGCGAAGCAGGCGATCGTCACCTGCTCCGCGCCCGCTTTCTTGAGCGCGCGAACACAGGCCTCCGTCGTCGCGCCGCTCGTCAGCACATCGTCGACGAGCACGACATCGCGGTCCTTGAGTCGCGCCGCCCAATTCGGCGCCACGATGATCGCTCCCTGCAAAGCTTTTGCCCGCTGCTTTCTGGATAGCCCGCCGAGCGAGGGCGTTGGCCGTGTCCGTCGCAATGCGTCGAGAGCGAGCGAGGCGCCGCTCATGCGCTCGATCTCGCGTGCCAGCAGGGCGGACTGGTTGAAGCCGCGTTGCCACAGGCGGACGCGGTGGAGCGGGACAGGCACCAGCAGCGTGTCTTCCGGCAATGCCCCAAGCCGGCGCAGCATCAGCCGGGCCATAAGCCGCGAAAGGGCGATCCGCTTGCCGTGCTTGAAGGCGAGCACCAGCTTGCGCGAGGCATCGTTGTAGAGCGTGGCGGCTGCGATGCCGTCATGCCGGGGCGGGTGGGCCAGACAGACGGCGCAGGTCATCCCGTCCTGCGCACCAGGCCCCAACGGTCGCTGGCAATATGTGCAGCTCGGGTCGCCGGGAATCGCAAGCTCGCCCCAGCAAGGCTGGCATAGTCCGCCCTGCTCCCCGGTCGCAGCACCGCACAGCGGGCAGCGCGGCGGATAGACGAGGTCGACCACCGGTTTCAGCGCGTCGCCGATGGGCCTCAGCATCTGCATCGGCCCATCTGGCCTGCTTCGCTCTCGTGTGGCAAGCCTTGTCTTCGGCCTTGCATCGGGGCATCCGCCGGTGTCATGGCCACTGCCCCGCCCCGCATCTTCGATCCCGCCCGCCGCGCCGCGATCCGCCGCCGCATGGCCGCTCTGCAGGCCCGCACCGATGCCCCGCGTTACCTGATCGGCGAGATGGTCGAGGATGTGCTCGAACGGCTTGCCTTCCTCCGCGTCGAGCCCGGTCGGGCGCTGGTGGTCGGCGACTGGACCGGCGACCTCGGCCGGGCGCTGGCGGGGCAAGGCTTCGCCGTCACAGCGACCGATCCGGTGCTGGCCGAAGTGCCCTTGCAAGAGGAGCAACCCTATCCCGAAGGCGGTTTTGACCTCTGCGTATCGCTGTGCACGCTCGACACCGTCAACGACCTGCCGGGCGCGCTCGTCCACCTGCGCGCCACGCTGGCGCCCGGTGGCCTCATGATCGCCTGCTTCCCTGCCGCCGGCAGCCTTGCCAAGTTACGCCGGATCATGCTGGCGGCGGAGCCCGAGCGGCCCGCGGCGCGGATGCACCCGATGGTCGACACGCGCGCCGGGGCGGAGCTGCTGCAGCGGGCGGGCTTTGCCGATCCGGTAGTCGACAGCCATGCGCTGGACGTGCGCTTTTCAAGCCTGCTCGGCCTGGTGGCGGACTTGCGCGCGCAGGGCCTCTCCGCCGCGCTGGCCGACCGGGCGCCGATGCTCGGCCGCCCTGCCCTTGCCCGGGCACGGGCCGAGTTTGCCGCGCTGGCCGATCCGGACGGCAAGCTGGCAGAACGCTTCGAAATCCTGACCCTGAGCGGGTGGCGCAAATCCTGACCCAGAGGGCCTAGCCGAGCGCCGCCTGCGCTGCGGCAAGCCGCGCAATTGGCACGCGATAGGGGCTGGCCGACACGTAATCGAGCCGCTGGGCTTCGCAAAACGCGATGCTGGCCGGGTCGCCGCCGTGCTCCCCGCAGATGCCGAGCTTGATGTCGCTGCGGGTCGCCCGACCCCGCTCCGCGGCCAGTGCAACCAGTTCGCCCACACCCTCCACATCGAGGCTGACGAAAGGGTCGCGCGGGTAGATACCCTTGTCGACATAGGCGCCGAGGAAGCTCGACGCGTCGTCGCGGCTGACGCCCAGCGTGGTCTGGGTGAGGTCGTTGGTGCCGAAGCTGAAGAATTCGCCTTCTTCGGCGATTTCCCCGGCCCTCAGCGCGGCGCGCGGCAATTCGATCATCGTTCCGACGAGATAGGCGACCTCGCGTCCCTTCTCCGCGAACACCTCCCTGGCAACACGGTCGACCAGCGCGCGCATCAGCGCCAGTTCGCGGCGTGTGGCGACCAGCGGGATCATCACTTCGGGCAGCGGTGCCTCGCTGGCTGCGGCAACGTCGCACGCCGCTTCGAAGATCGCCCGCGCCTGCATCTCGTAGATTTCGGGATAGGTTACACCGAGCCGGCAGCCGCGATGGCCGAGCATGGGATTGAATTCATGCAGTTCGGCGGCGCGGCGCTTCAGATGGTCAACTTCCAGTCCGGTCGCCCCGGCCAATTCCTCGAACTCCGCGTCGGCGGAGGGGAGGAATTCGTGGAGCGGGGGGTCGAGCAGGCGGATGGTGACCGGCAAGCCTGCCATTGCTTCGAAAATGCCGGCAAAGTCGCTGCGCTGTTCGGGCAAAAGCTTGGCGAGCGCCTCGCGCCGCCCGGCCTCGCTGTCGGCGAGGATCATCTGCCGGACCGCGCTGATGCGTGCGGCGTCGAAGAACATGTGCTCCGTCCGGCAGAGGCCGATGCCTTCCGCGCCGAATTGGCGCGCCATGCGGCAGTCCGCGGGGGTTTCCGCGTTGGCGCGCACGCGCATTCGGCGATGGCTGTCGGCCCAGTCCATGATCGTGCCGAAATCGCCGACCAGCTCGGGCTCGATGGTCGCCACTTCCCCGGCCATGACCTGCCCGTTCGCCCCATCAAGCGTGATGTGGTCGCCTTCCTTGAGCTCGCGTCCGCCGATCCTGAGCGTGCGCGCCGCCATATCGATCGACACGCCGCTCGCGCCCGACACGCACGGGCGGCCCATGCCGCGCGCCACCACGGCCGCATGGCTCGTCATCCCACCGCGCGCGGTCAAGATCCCCTGCGCTGCATGCATGCCGTGGATGTCTTCGGGGCTGGTTTCGACGCGCACCAAGATGACCTTGTCGCCCTTCCCCGCGCGCTGTTCCGCCGTATCGGCGTCGAGCACGATCACCCCGCTCGCCGCCCCGGGAGAGGCCGGAAGGCCCGTCGTCAGCACATCGCGCCGCGCATCGGGATCGAGCGTGGGGTGCAGCAGCTGGTCGAGCGCCATGGGATCGATCCGCTTCACCGCCGTCCGTTCGTCGATCAGGCCTTCGCCGACCATGTCGACCGCCATCTTGAGCGCTGCCTTCGCGGTGCGCTTGCCGGTGCGGGTCTGCAGCATCCACAGCGTGCCGTCCTGCACGGTGAATTCGATGTCCTGCATGTCCTTGTAGTGGCGTTCCAGGAGGTCGAACACGCGGGCAAGCTCGGCATAGGCATCGGGCATCGCCTCTTCCATGCTGAGCGGCTTGGCCCCCGCCGCCTCGCGCGCGGCCTTCGTCAGGTACTGCGGCGTGCGGATGCCGGCGACCACGTCCTCGCCCTGCGCGTTGATCAGGAACTCGCCATAATAGGCTCGCTCGCCCGTCGCCGGGTCGCGGGTGAAAGCAACGCCAGTGGCGCTGGTGTCGCCCATGTTGCCGAACACCATTGCCTGCACGTTCACCGCCGTGCCCCAGTCGGCGGGGATGCCGTTCAGCCGGCGGTAGACCTTGGCGCGTTCCGCATCCCAGCTTTCGAAAACGGCGGCGATCGCACCCCACAGCTGTTCCTGAGGGTCCTGCGGAAACGGCTTGTCGTGCTCCGCCGCGACGATGGCCTTGAACTCGCCCACCAGCGCCTTCCAGTCGGCGGCGGTCATTTCGGTGTCGGAGTAGAAGCCCTGGTCTTCCTTGGCGATTTCCAGCGCCTCTTCGAACAGGCCGTGGTCGAGGCCCATGACGACATCGGAATACATCTGGATGAAGCGGCGATAGCTGTCCCAGGCGAACCGTTCGTCCCCGCTGGTGGCGGCAAGCCCTTCCACCGTTTCGTCGTTGAGGCCGAGGTTGAGGACGGTGTCCATCATGCCCGGCATCGAGACCCGCGCGCCGGAGCGGACGGATACGAGCAGCGGGTCTGCCGGATCGCCGAAGCGCTTGCCGACGGTGCGCTCCACATGGGCCAGCGCCTCGGCCACGTCGCTGCGGAGCCGGTCGCTAAACGCCTCGCCTTCGTTGAGGTAGCGGACCGATTCCTCGGTGGTGATGGTAAAGCCCGGGGGCACCGGCAGCCCGATGCTGGCCATTTCCGCCAAGTTCGCACCCTTGCCGCCGGTGACGGTCTTGTCCTTCTGGCGCGGATCGTCGTACGCCGCGTCACCGCCGAAATGATAGACCGTATTCATTTATCGTCGAACCTTCCTGAACCGCCGGCGTGACGAAGTTGACACCGTGTCAACTTCAGCCCCGCCTCTCAAGTTACTGATTTATAAATTCTTTCCCATTTGAAACCGGGGGTGACGCCGAAAAAGGGCCGCCCCCTACCCCTCGATCTTCGAGAAGTCCGCAACATTGTTCACCGCAGCACGGAACCGCGCAAGCAGGTCCAGCCGCGCCGCGCGCTTATCCGGGTCCTCGTCATTGACCGTCACCTCTTCGAAAAACGCGTCGATCGGCGCGCGCAAGCTGGCGAGTGCGGCCATCGCATCGGCAAACCGCTCCTCCTCCACCGCGGCGGCGGCTTTCGGCTCCGTCTCGTCGAGCGCGTCGATCAGGCCCTGTTCCGCCTTTTCGGGCGTGTAGGAAAGCGCCCGGGCAGGCGCGTGCAACTGCGCATCGACGACGGCGCGCATGTCCGGATCGTCGACCAGCGCCAGCGGGTCTTCCTCGCCCGTGTGCGGCTCCAGGTCGGCGCCGCCCTGCCAGCCTTCCTTCTTGAGGATGTTGGCCGCGCGCTTGTAGCCGGCGAGGAGATTGGCGCCGTCTTCGGCACCGAGGAATGCGGCGAGCGCCCTAGCCCTGGCTTCGACGCGGTCCACGCGACCGTCGGTATCGCTGCCGGTCCGCCAACTGCGCGAAGCCTCGATGAAGTCGTACCTTACGCCTTCATCGCGCAGCTGAACGGCGAGTCGCTGAAAAAGAAAATCAGCGACACGAAGGCCGAGGCTGCCTTCACTATCGTCACCTGACCACGCACGCGCCACACTCGAAAACTCGGCCTTGAGTCCGTTTTTCTGAGCAATTTGGAGATACCCGAGAGCCGCGCGCCGCAAGGCGAAAGGATCTTTTGAACCGGTAGGCAGCAAGTCGACCCTGAAGAAACTTAAAAGGTTGTCCAGCTTATCCGCCAAGCTGACCGCCACCGTCACCGGCGCGTTGGGCACCTCATCGCCCTGTCCGACCGGCTTGTAGTGATCGCGGATCGCGTCGGCGACTTCATCGGGCAGGCCTTCGGCGCGGGCGTAATAGCCGCCCATCAGGCCTTGGAGTTCGGGAAACTCGCCGACCATTTCGGTGACGAGATCGGCCTTGGCGAGGCGTGCAGCCTGTTCGGCCATGTCCGCATCGGCGCCTTTGACCACGCCTTGCTCGACCAGCCAGCGGGCCAGCTTCGCCACACGCTCGACCTTGTCGGCGACGGTACCCAGCTTTTCGTGAAAAGTGATGCGTGATAGGCCATCGGCGTGTTCGGCGAGCGTCTTCTTGCGGTCGACGTCCCAGAAGAAGCGTGCGTCGGACAGGCGGGCGGCGAGGACCTTGCGGTTGCCGTCCACGATGGCCGCGCCGCCATCCTCCGCCTCGATATTGGCGGTGCAGATGAAGGCGTTGGCGAGTTTGCCCTGCGCATCTTCGCACACGAAGTACTTCTGGTTCACCCGCGCTGTCAGCTGGATCGTCTCCGGCGGGACCTCGAGGAAATCTTCTTCGAACCGGCCCAGCAGCGGGATCGGCCATTCAGTGAGGCCGGCGTTCTCGATCACCAGCCCCTCGTCCTCGACCAGCTTGAGGCCAGCTTCTGACGCGACCTGCGCCGCGCCGGTCCGGATCAGGTCCTGCCGCTCCTCGTGATCGACGATGACATGCGCAGCGCGCAGCTTCATCGCATAGTCGTCCGCCCCGCCGATGGTGATGTCGCCCGAATGGTGGAAACGGTGGCCGAGCGTAACCGCACCCGAAGTGACGCCGTGCACTTCGCACTCGACGATCTCAGTGCCCAGCAGCGCGACGATGCCTGATAGCGGGCGGACCCAGCGCAAGCTCTCGGTGCTGATCGAGGCCGCCCCCCAGCGCATCGACTTGGGCCAGCTGAAATCGCGGACGATTGCGGGGATTGCGGACGCGAGCAGGTCCTTCGTCGCGCGGCCCGGGATGTTCTTTACCGCGAAATAGGTATCGCGGCCCTTCACGTCGCGGACTTCGAGATCGCCCTTTTCGACGCCGGCCTTGCGGCAGAAGCCGTCGAGGGCCTGGTCGGGTGCGCCCACGGGCGGGCCTTTCAGCTCCTCGCTGACCGCCTCGGTGGCTTCCGGCAAACCGCGCGCAATCAGCGCGAGGCGGCGCGGGGTGGACCAGACGGTGATATCGCCTGCCGAGACGCCGGCTGCATCCATCTCGCGGCGGAACAGTTTTTCAAACTCGGCGCGCGCGCCGGCCTGCATGCGGGCGGGAATTTCTTCGCTGCGCAGTTCGAGGAGGAAGTCGCTCATTTGGACCACTCCGGATATTTCTCGGCCCACACGGGCGCTTCCTTTGCCATGTGCGCTTCACAGCTTCCGCGCGCGAGGTCGCGGACGCGGCCCATGTAGCTGGCGCGTTCCTGCACGCTGATCACGCCGCGCGCTTGCAGCAGGTTGAAGATGTGGCTGGCTTCCACCGCCTGCTCATATGCCGCGATGGGCACTTCATTCGCGAGCGCGTTCCTGCACTCAGCTTCGGCCTTGTTGAACAGGTCGAACAGCGCATCCGTCTCGGCGACCTCGAAATTCCATTTCGACATCTGCTTCTCGTTCTCGAGGAAGACGTCGCCGTAGGTCACGCCCTGCCCGTTGAAGTCGAGATCGTACACATTGGCGACGCCTTGGATGTACATCGCGAGGCGTTCGAGCCCGTAGGTCAGCTCGCCTGCGACCGGCTTGCAGTCGAAGCCGCCCATCTGCTGGAAATAGGTGAACTGGGTGACTTCCATCCCGTCGCACCAGACTTCCCAGCCCAGCCCCCATGCGCCCAGCGTCGGGCTTTCCCAGTCGTCCTCCACGAAGCGGATATCGTGCTTCAGCGGATCGACGCCGATGACGCGCAGGCTCTCCAGATAGAGGTCCTGGATGTCCGGCGGGCTCGGCTTCAGGATCACCTGGTACTGGTAATAATGCTGCAGGCGGTTCGGGTTTTCGCCATAGCGGCCGTCGGTCGGGCGGCGGCATGGCTGCACGAACGCCGCGTTCCACGGCTCGGGCCCCAACGCGCGCAGCGTGGTCGCGGTGTGGAATGTGCCCGCGCCCATGCGCATGTCGTAGGGCTGGAGGATCAGGCAGCCGTGCGCCGCCCAGAAATCGTGCAGCGCGAGGATCATGTCCTGGAAGGACTTTTGCGGATTGCGTTCGACTGGTGTGCTCATTTCGCGTGGGGCAATGGCTTACGGGCGAAACAGCGTCAATGCCGCAGCGCACAATCCAGCCATTCCCCCGCGATGCGGAGCCTCTGGACGCGCGAAGTGCGAGCACTTAGGCTGCCTGTCGAATAGATAGGGGCAGGCGTCGATGAATTTACGGATCGCGGTAACGGGATTGCTTGGCACCCTGCTAATGCCGCTCGGCGCAGCGGCGCAGGATGTCGCCGATGTCGAAACCGCAGAAGCCGTCGCGGTCGAGCTCGTGGAGGCCGGGCCGCATCCCGACCTTGCGCAGGATTACGAGCCCGATCCCGCCCTGTGGGTGCTTTCGGACCACGACACCACGATCTACCTGCTCGGCACCTACCATGCCCTGCCCCCCGGCTTCGAATGGCGTACCCCGCTGCTCGACCGGATCATGAAGTCGGTGGACGAATTGGTCCTGGAAACAAGCGACGCGGACGCGGGCGGTCAGAAGCAGTATACCCTCACCGCGCGCATCATGGACAGGCCCGCAAGCGGCAAGGCCGCCAGCATCGCCGCGCGCCTTTCGCCCGAGGCGCGCGAGAAATGGTCGATGCTCGCCCGCACTACCGGCATCGGTGAGACGATGCTCGACCGGATGCCGCCGCTCTCGATCGTGTTCATGCTCGACGGCATGGGCGGCGACATGAGCGATTTCCGCGATTCGCTGGGCGTTGAAACCATCCTGACGCGCGATTTCCAGCGCATGGGCAAGCCGATCGGCTCGATCGAGGACAGCGTCGGGGTGATGACAAACCTGATGGCGATCGACGAAGCCCTGTGGATCGCCTCGCTCGACGAAGACCTGCGCGACTGGGATGGCGAGGATATCGCCACGCTGTTCAGCAACGGCTCCCATTTCGGGAACACGTCCGCCAACCGCCGACCCGACATCACCGGGATCGCGGCGGAGAACGCGTTCTATTCCGAACACATGTGGGCCAAGGGATACGGCGATATCGACGACATGGTCTTCGGCGACGGCGAACTCGGCCGCACCTTCCGCCGCGTGCTGCTGGAGGACCGCAACCGCGCATGGTCGTTCTGGCTGGCCGACCGGCTGGAGCGCCCCGGCACGCTACTGGTCGCGGTCGGATCGGCCCATTTCGGCGGCGCCGATTCAGTCCTCGCCATGCTGCGCGAGCGCGGCCTCGAGGCGAAGCGGATCAACTAGAACAGGTTCGCCTCGTCGCCATCGGCCGTCTTTCCCGTCACATGACGAACAGCTACCCAGGATCGCACTATGAAAACCCTCTTCAACACGCTCGCATACGGTATGGCTGCCTTCGGCTTGGCCGTAGCGCCTGTCGCAACCGCGCAAGACACTGTCCCGGCTGAGGTCTATGCTGTCGCTCCTGCACCTTCGGGCCCGGCCCTGTGGTCCGTGTCGGACGAGGACACGACGATCTACCTGCTCGGCACCGTCCACCTGCTGCGTCCGGAAACCGAATGGTTCCGTCCCTATATCGCCGAGGCGCTGGATTCTTCCGATGAGGTGGTGACGGAGGTGTTCGCCAGCGAAGTCGAAGCCGCAGGTCCTGTTGCGATGCAAAAGGCGATGCTGCCTGAGGGCACGACGCTGCGCAGCCTGATGAACGACGAAGATCGCGCCGAGTACGAAGCCACGCTCACCGCGCTCGGAGTGCCGGTGGAAACGTTCGACCCGTTCGAGCCGTGGTTCGTCGCGATCAACCTGCAGATCGCCCCTCTGATGGCGGCCGGTTTCGATCCGTCGGCGGGTGTCGAAACCCAGATTGAAGCACGCGCTCCGGCGGCGGCCACTCGCTCTGCGCTGGAGACGGCAGCGTTTCAGATCGACATGTTCGATAGCCTGCCGATGAAATCGCAGCTCGAATACCTCGATTACAACATCGAGAATTTCGCAGAGTCCGTGACCGGGCTGGATGCATTGGTCGGGGAGTGGATCGAAGGGGACGATGACGGTGTATACACGCTGCTGGTGCCCGGCCTCGTCAACGCGACGATCGCCAAGGCTGTCCTGGCCGACCGCAACGCCAACTGGGCGCAATGGATCGAAGAAAGGCTCGACCGGCCCGGCACGGTCTTCATCGCCGTGGGTGCTGGCCACCTCGTCGGCGACTACAGCGTCCAGGCGCAACTGGGCAGCCTTGGATTGACTGCCGAGCGGCTTCACTGATGTCGTTTCGCGCCGCCCTTTCCGCCTTGCTGGCAGCGTTGCTGCTCGCAGGTTGCGGCGGGGCGGCGCGCGAGGACGAACGGCTGTCCGGCAGCGACGGTCCGGCCTTGTGGGAAATCCGCAAGGACGGAGCGCTGGAGGGTTGGCTTTTCGGGACCATTCACGCCCTTCCCGACGGGACCAGCTGGCGGACCGACCGCTTCGATGCGGCCTTCGACGCGTCCGACCTGCTGGTGCTGGAAATTACCGAGTACGACGGTAGTTTCGACCGTGACGAAGCCCTGCAACGCCTCGCTATCACGCGCGGCATGCCGCTGCCCAGCCAGCGCCTCGACAAGGAAGACCGCCCTACCCTGCGCAGCGCCTTTGCGGAGGCCGGGCTGGACGAGCGGGAATTCCGCGATGTCGAAAGCTGGGCGATCGCGCTCAGCCTGTCTAGCGCCCTGTCCCGCGCGGACCCGGCGAACGGGATCGACCGCAAGCTTTATGGCGAGGCGCGCAACCGCAAGAATTATCCCGTGGTCGCTCTCGAAGGTGCCGAACGCCAGCTCGGCATATTCGACCGCCTGCCGAAAAGCGCGCAGCTCGCCCTGCTGGAAGGTGTGGCGGCTGAAGCGGAGGCGGAAAGCGACGAGGATGGCCGCGTCGAACACTGGCGCACGGGCGACTTGGTCAAGCTGGAAGGCGAGATCTCCTCGGGTTACATGGCGCAGCCGCTACTGCTCGCCGCCTTGCTCAATGACCGCAATCTCGACTGGGTGCCGCGCATCGCGACCTTGTTGGAAGCCGGTCCGAAGCCCTTTATCGCGGTGGGCGCCGGCCACATGCTCGGCGACAAGGCACTCGATCGCCTGCTGGCGGAAGCAGGGTACGAGGTGGTGCGCATCCAGTAGGGCGGCGGGCCCGTCACAAGCCTTGCTTTTGCGCCTCATGCCGCTATAGCGCGCCGCTTCCCGCCATGGTCATCCCTGGAGGCGTGGTGAGGGAAGCATACCAACAAAGCTTTTCGAAAGGTACGTGACATGAGCGACGCTCTGACCCTGCCGGCCGAGACGCGCGATCGGGCTGGCAAGGGAGCCTCCCGTGCACTGCGTCGCGAAGGCCGTGTCCCCGCCGTGATCTATGGCGGCAAAGAAGAACCCATTGCAATCCACGTCGAGGAGAAGGAACTGGTCCGTCAGCTGATGACCGGCCACTTCATGAACTCGCTGGTCAACATCGAAATCGGCGGCGGCAAGCCGGCGCGCACGATCCCCAAGGACGTCGCGCTGCACCCGGTCACCGACCGTCCGATCCACGTTGACTTCCTCCGTCTGGGCAAGGGTGCCAGGATCGTCGTCGAAGTGCCGGTCGTCTTCATCAACGAAGAAGCCAGCCCCGGCCTCAAGAAGGGCGGCGTGCTCAACGTGGTCCGTCACGACCTGGAACTCGATTGCGAAGCGGACAAGATCCCCTCGGAAATCGAAATCGACGTCACCGGCAAGGAAGTCGGCGATTCGATCCACATCAGCGAAGTCACCCTGCCGGACGGCGCGACCAGCGCCATCACCGACCGCGACTTCACCATCGCGACGCTCGTCGCCCCGTCCGCGCTCAAGCGCAGCGAGGGTGAAGAAGGCGAAGACCAGACCGGCGAAGGCATGGAAGCGGGCGAAACCGCTGCCACCGAGCAGGGTCCCGACGACGACGCTGCCGACGAGCAGGAAGCGAAGAGCGAATAAGCGCTTCTCGCATACGGAAAAACAAGGCGCCGGGCTTCTCCAAAAAGAAGCTCGGCGTTTTGCTTTTCGGGGCAGTCTGGCTAGGGGGCAGGCATGCAAATCTGGACCGGCCTCGGCAATCCCGGCGAGAAATACGCCATGCACCGGCACAATGTCGGCTTCATGGTGTGCGACGTGCTGGCGGAAATGCACGGCTTCGGCGCGGTGCAGAAGAAGTTCTCGGGCTGGGCGCAGGAAGGCCGCATCGGCGGCGAGAATATCCTGCTGCTGAAACCCGCTACCTATATGAACGAAAGCGGCCGCGCGGTGGGCGAGGCGCTGCGTTTCTACAAGCTCGGCCCCGATGCCCTTACCGTCTTCCATGACGAGCTCGATCTCGCCCCGTTCAAGGTAAAAGTGAAACAGGGCGGCGGGACGGCGGGCCACAACGGCCTGCGCAGTATCGATCAGCATATCGGGCGCGATTTCCGGCGCGTGCGCATCGGCATCGGCCATCCGGGGCACAAGGACCGCGTGACCGGCCATGTTCTCGGCAATTATGCCAAGGCTGAACAGGACGCTCTCGTCCAGTTGCTCGGCGCGATCGGGGCGGAAGCGGAATGGCTCGCCCGCGGCGACGATCCGCGTTTCATGAGCGAGATCGCGCTGAGGATGCAGGACTGATGTACCCCTTCGATTACATCGTGCTGTTTTTCGCCATCCCGGTCGGCCTGGCGCTGGCGGAGATGGCACAGGGCCTGGCGCTCGCCTTGCGGCGCCGGCAGAAGTTCGCGATCGGGATGCTGACGCCGCTGCTCGTGCTGTTCCTGCTTATCCTCACCTCGCTGCTGATCGAAAGCTTCTGGGATTTCCGCGAGCGGCTGAATGTCGATGCGCCGGTCATTTTCGCAGGTTTCGTTTTCACCTACGCCTTCTACGTAGCGGCCTCCTTCGTCTTCCCGGAGGATTTTGAGGAAGGCGTGTCGCTCGACGACTGGTTCATGGCCAAGCGCGCCTATTCGCTGGGATGGACGTCGATCCTCGTGCTCGGGTTCTTCTTCACCTATGTCGGTATGACGGCCGGTGAGAAGGTGAAATATCCGGTGATCGCCGGCCTCGTCGTGGCGACATTCTTCGCGATCATCTTCTTCCCCATTATCGCCGCTCTCCGGGCGAAGACAGTGCGCGGCGCAACGATCGCGATGGTGGTGCTAAATGTGGTTTATATCCTCGGTGCCGCCGCATTGGTGATGAGCCGCTAGGCTGTCGGCCCGCTTTACATTTTGCGGCCCCAATATGGCTCGTTAACCCTCGCAAGCTAAGCAATCCCTCGTTTGGCACGAACGGTGCTTCGTATCGCGTAAACCATGCATTGCGCATCGGGGGGTACTTACGATGATCCGTCTCCTTTCCACTGCTGCAGCCCTGTCGCTGATTGTCGCCACGCCTGCACTGGCTACGCCGATCACGCTGGACGAGAGCAATGTCGGCGAAAGCTTCACGCTATCGTATGACGGGTTCTCCGACGGCACGACGATCGACGGGCTTGGTGCGGAAGCGACCTTCACGCTGACCGGCGTGACCGACCACAGCTTCACTTTCGACTACGCGGTAACCAACACCACCGACAGCGGTTTGACTTCACGCATTTCCAGCTTCGCCTTCAACACTGATCCGGACATCGCCAGCGCATCGAGCACCGGCGCGTTCAACTACACGCTGACGGATTCAAACTATCCGAACGGCATCGGCAACGTGGACGTCTGCTTCAAGGCGGCGCGAACCAATTCCTGCGCGGGCAACCGAGGCGGTGTGAGCGAAGGCAACACCGGCACCGGCAGCCTGACGCTGAACTTTGCCGACATCGTCGACTCGATTTCACTGAGCGATTTCTTCGTGCGCTACCAGTCGATCACCGGCGCAGGCCACGTGTCCTCGGCCAGTGGCGCGGGTACGCCGACTTCGACCTCGACTTCCACGACCAGCGGCACCACCGTTCCGGAACCCGGCATGCTTGGCCTGTTCGGCGCCGGCCTGCTCGGCCTCGGCCTGATGCGCCGCCGCCGCAAGCCGGCAGTCGCCTAGGCTTCAGCCAATAATCGACAGGGGAAACGGCGCCGGGCTTTCGGCGCCGTTTCAGTTTGTGCGCTCGGCCTCGGCGAGGTGGCGCTTGATTTCCGCATTCCCGGGGGCGAGCCGCGCGGCCTTGCGCAGCAATTCCAGCGCCCTCGCGCGGTCACGTCCGGTTTCCAGCATGAGAACGGCGGCCGTGTCGAGTACGGCAGCATTGTCGGGGGCGAGCCTGACCGCGCGCGCCGCGTAATCCAGCCCTTCCCCGGCCTTGCCCGTCCGGCCCAGCGCATAGGCGAGGTTGTTGAGGACCATGGCATTCTTGCCGTCCGACATGGCGAGGACATCGCGATAGGCAGCCACCGCCTCGCTCCAGTCGCTATCCTGCAAGGCGCGGTCGGCGGCTGAAAGCCGCATCGCGAAGCGCTGTCCGCTCGGTAACGCCGCGCGCCCCGCGAAAGCGGCAGCTCGCGGGTCGCCCGTGGCCCGCGCTGCACGGGCCAGCAAGGAGAGCTCCGGCCCGCTCGCATCGCCGCGGCCCGCCACGGGCTCGAGGGTTTTCAAGGCCCCTGCCCTGTCGCCCGCATCATATTGCACCTGTGCCAGCAACAAGCGCACGTCGCGCTGGCCCGGATAGCGCCGCAGCAGGGGGACGAGCCGGGCGCGGGCGAGTTCGCCGAGGTCGAGCTGCTTCAGCGCCTGCGCGTAAAGCAGGTCGGCCTGCGGCATATCTGCCAGCTGCCCTTCACGCGATTGCAGGATATCCCGCACCTCGTTCCATTTCTCGCGTTTCGCCGCGATAAGCGCTGCGAGATGAGCCGTGTCGAGCCGCTCGTCCTCACCGGCGAAACCTTCCAGTGCCGAGGTGGCTTCATCGAGCTTCCCCGTTTCCGCCAGCATCGCGACATGGCCAATATTGGCGGCCCGGTTGCCGGAATTCCTGGCGAGAGCCGCCTTGAACGCAGCCAGTGCGTCGGCGGGTCGTCCCTGCGCGGCATGGATCTGTCCGTCGGCGAGCAGGACGTCGAACGCATCTGCATCCTCCAGCTTGGCGCGCTCCACGAGGTCGCGCGCCTGCCGGCGATTGCCGCGGGCGAGTTCGAACCGGGCATATTCGGCGAGCAGGCGGGCTTTGGGTCCGGAGGCGCTCGTCCCTTCGACGAAGCGAGCCTCCGCTCCGGCCACATCACCCAGCGCCAGTTTCGATAGGGCCTGTATCCGCTTTGCATCGGCCGTGCCCCATCCTTCGACCGCTTGCCATGCGCGTTCGGGCATGCCGCGCACCAGTTCCGCCTCGCCGGTCATGATCCGCACCTGAGGATCGCTGATGTCGAGCTGCCTGAGGGTCTGCAACGCCCCCTCCCCGTCGCCAAGCTCGAGCTGCGTGCGTGCAAGCAACATCAGTAGCTCCGCATCGCCCGGCTTGTCCTTCAGCGCGGTGACGAGGTCGAGCTTGGCCGCAGCGAAGTCGCCTTGCGCCATCGCGTCCTCGGCGCGCTGGGCACGATCGGCCGGACTGAGCGTGCAGCCTGCCAGCAGGGTGGCAGCAGCGATTGGGGCGAGGAAACGGGCGCGACAATTCATGGCCCGCGAATACCGCAAACCGTCTAAGAAACGGTGAAGCTGGCATTTGCCGTGCCGCGCGGCTAAGCGGCGCGCCAACAGCTTTCGAAGACAGGAAAACGCCATGGGATTCCGCTGCGGGATCGTCGGCCTGCCCAATGTCGGCAAGTCGACCCTATTCAATGCCCTAACCGAAACGCAGGCCGCCCAGGCCGCGAACTATCCGTTCTGCACGATCGAGCCCAATGTCGGCCAGGTCGCGGTACCTGACAAGCGGCTCGATGCCATCGCCGAGATTGCGGGTTCCAAGAAGGTCATTCCGACGCAGCTGGGCTTCGTCGATATCGCCGGCCTCGTGAAGGGTGCGAGCAAGGGCGAAGGCCTCGGCAACCAGTTCCTCGGCAACATCCGCGAGGTGGACGCAATCGTTCACGTCCTGCGCTGTTTCGAGGACGACGACATCCAGCACGTCAGCAACAAGGTCGATCCCATCGCCGATGCGGAAGTGGTCGAGACCGAGCTGATGCTGGCGGACCTCGAAAGCCTGGAAAAGCGCGTTCCCAATGCGGAAAAGCGCGCCACCGCGGGCGACAAGGAAGCGAAGATTACCGCCGCCGTGCTGGGCCAGGCGCTGCAACTGCTGCGCGACGGCAAACCTGCCCGCCTGACTGAGCCGCAGGACGACGAGGAGGCACGGGTCTTCCGGCAAGCACAGCTGCTCACCGCAAAGCCGGTTCTCTATGTGTGCAATGTCGCGGAAGAAGATGCGGCAGAAGGCAACGCGCTCTCCGCAAAGGTGTTCGAAAAGGCTGCTGCCGAGGGTGCGCAGGCCGTGGTGGTGTCGGCCGCCATCGAATCCGAGCTGGTCGAGATGGAGCCGGAAGACCGGGGCGAGTACCTTGCCGAACTGGGTCTCGAGGAATCGGGCCTCAGCCGCGTAATCCGGGCCGGTTACAGGCTGCTGGGCCTGCAAACCTTCTTCACCGCCGGTCCCAACGAAGCGCGCGCGTGGACTTTCCCCGATGGTGCGAAGGCCCCGCAGGCTGCAGGCGAGATCCACACCGACTTCGAACGCGGCTTCATCAGGGCCGAGACCATCGCCTATGACGACTATGTCGCGCTGAAGGGCGAGGCCGGGGCGCGCGAGGCGGGTAAGCTGCGGCAGGAAGGGAAGGAATACCTCGTGCAGGACGGCGATGTCCTGCTCTTCAAGTTCAACGTCTGAAATTCCTCGGCACCATTCGCGCCCCGGCCCGTTGGGCATCCAAACAGGGAGAAAACCGAATGGTCGACAAGTCCGAAAAGTTTAACTGGCTGGTTCGCGTGGGCTATTTCAGCCGGGCGATCCTCTATTCCGTGCTCGGCATCATTGCGCTGACGAGCGCGAGCAAGATCGCCGAAGGCACGAACGGTATCTTCCGCGCGATCGAGGACTTCCCGGCCGGCACTGCGATCCTGTGGCTGATGGTCATCGGCCTCGTTGCATATGCCCTGTTCCGCCTGTGCTCGCCGCTTTTCGATATCGAGAATAACGGCAATGACAGCAAGGGCTGGGCCAAGCGGATCGGCCATGCCGGTAGCGCGGTCGGCCACCTTGCCCTCGCCTATTCCGCCTACAAATTTGCCAGCAGCGATGCCGGCACTTCGGGTGGCGGTTCGGGCGGCTCCGGCGGCGGTGCGCAGGAAGCCGCGTCAGGCGTGTTGTCGGCGGACTTCGGCGGGACGGTTCTCGGCATCCTCGGCCTGATCTTTTTCGTCGTGGCAGTGTTTCAGGCGAAGAAGGGCATTTCCGGGGACTTCATGCACCGCATCAGCCCGCAGGCGCCCGATGCCACGCGCTGGTTGGGCGCGGCAGGCTTCCTTGCCCGCGGCGTGGTCTATGCCGTGATCGGTTGGTCGCTCGTCAAGGCCGGCTTCATGTCCGGAGGCGCGGAGCAGGTGAAGACGCTGGGCGATGCGGTGGCCAGCCTGGCCGGCGAAGGCCTCATCTTCACGCTCACCGCTATCGGCCTGCTGCTGTTCGGGCTCTTCAGCCTGGTGTTGGCCCGTTATCGCATCATTCCGGAGCTTGACAGCAGCGCCGGAGTCCCCAGCTTCCGCGCCTGATGGCAACGCAAGCAACACAACCCACGACGGGGGCGGGCACCGGCAAGGTCGCCCGCCTCTATCGCATGGTGATGGACAAACACGTCTGTCCCTATGGCATCAAGGCCAAGTGGCTGCTCGAAAGTAAGGGCTTCACGGTCGAGGATCACTGGCTGCAAAGCCGCGACCAGACCGATGCCTTCAAGCGACAGCATTCGGTCGAGACCACCCCGCAAGTGTTCATCGGGGATGAGCGGATCGGCGGCTACACCGCCCTGCGCGCCTATTTCGACAATCCGGTCAGCAAGTCCGGCGAAACGAGATATCGCCCGGTGATCGCCGTGTTTGCCGTGGCGCTGGCTCTGGCCGTGTCGCTCTCGTTCGGTCTGCTCGGTGGCCTCGGCATTCGCACCGCGGAGTGGTTCGTCGCGTTCTCGATGGCCATGCTCGCGATGCTCAAGTTGCAGGACGTCGAGCAGTTTTCGACCATGTTCGTCGGTTACGATCTGCTCGGCGCGCGGTTCGTGCCATACGCCTATGCCTACCCGTTCCTCGAAGCGACTGCCGCGATCCTGATGGCCGGCCGTATCCTGCCGTGGCTGTCGATCCCGATTGCCGCAGTCATCGGCACCATCGGCGCTTTCAGTGTCTACAAGGCAGTCTATATCGACAAGCGCAGCATCAAGTGCGCCTGCGTGGGCGGCAGCGGCAATGTGCCGCTCGGCTTCGTTTCGCTGACGGAGAACCTGGCGATGATGGGCATGGCGATCTGGATGCTGGCGCGGAACCTCGCGTGATCCACTACGAAGACCTCGTCGTCGGAGAGACCGAGGAGTTCGGCGCCTACGAAGTCACGCGCGAAGAAGTGATCGAGTTCGCCTCGAAATACGATCCGCAGCCGTTCCACCTCGATGACGAGGCGGCAGCGGCGACTTATTTCGGCCGCCTGTCGGCCAGCGGATGGCATACCGCCGCGATGACGATGCGGATGATGGTCGACAATTTCTCGCAGAAACAGCGCGCCAGCCTCGGTTCGCCCGGCATCGATGAACTGCGCTGGCTCAAGCCCGTCTATCCCGGCGACACGCTTTCGATAACAAGCGAACTGATCGAGAAGCGCCGCAGCAAGTCGCGGCCCGAAATGGGCATCATGCGGGCCAAGAGCACCACTTGGAACCAGCACGGCGAAGCGGTGATGACGCTGGTTTCCAACGGCCTCATCAAGGTCCGCGATCCGGACGCGCCGACCGACTGAGGCTCAGCGCTCCTTGCACTCGATCTGCGTACTGAGGCGGAAGACCTCGCGGTCGAAACTGTCGCGCACCAGGATTTCACCCGGCCCCGCGCCCGGCTCCATCTCGGCTTCGTTGGCGGTCAGCTGCATGCGCAGCGAATATTCCTTGCCGTCGTACTTGGTCCAGGTGCCGTAGGGCTGCTCCGGGCTGCCCTTGTCGGGGCCGAGCCGCACGAGCTCCCCGTCCAGCTTGATCCAGGCATCGTCGGGCCGGGCGATGGCGAGGTAGTGAATGCCGGAAGGATGCTGCACGGCGCACAGGCCGCCCAGGATATCCTTTTCTTCAAGGTCGCTATCGGTAATGATTTCGGGAACGAGCCGTTCTGCCGGGGGCCGCATGTTCTGCGCCTTTTCGACCATGGCGATATCGCGCGCGTCGTCGGCCGCTTTCGACTGCGTATCTTCGCCGCTGCCACACGCGGAGAGGGCCGTCAGCCCGGCCGCAAGAATTACCAACCGCATCAATGCCTCCCGAACAGCTTTTCGACGTCTTCCATCGACAGCTTCACCCACGTGGGCCGGCCGTGATTGCACTGCCCGGACCGCGGGGTCGATTCCATCTCGCGCAATAGTGCATTCATTTCAGCCACATTCAAGCGCCGCCCGGCGCGGACCGAACCGTGACAAGCCATGGTGGCGAGCACCAGATCGAGCTTTTCGCCCAGAAGCAGCGCTTCGCCATGTTTGGCAAGATCGTCCGCGATGTCCTGCAGCAACTTGTGCGGATCGCCCGCCTTCAGGGCCGAGGGCACCGCGCGCACCAGAATGGCGGAAGGGCCGAAACGTTCAAGTTCGAGGCCCAGTTCGCCCAGCTTTCCCGCAGCATCCTCCAGCCGGTCGCAATCGACCTCGTCCAGTTCGACGACTTCGGGCATCAGGAGAGGTTGCGAGAGGCGCATCTTCTCCTCCGCCCCGGCCGCCTTCAACCGTTCTAGAACGAGGCGTTCGTGCGCGGCGTGCTGGTCCACGATGACGAGGCCGTCGGCAGCCTCGGCCACGATATAGGTTTCCGCCACCTGCCCGCGCGCCATTCCGAGCGGGTATTCGGCGGCTTCCTGCGACAGCGGCTCGGCCTCTTCGGCGCGGCCCTGCGGCAGCGCCATCACGCCGCCTGCTTCCTGCCGCCAATGCTGCGTGGGTTCGCTCACCCGCGCCGAATTGGGCGCATTCCAGTCGCGACCGGAAAAGATCGAGGCGAGCGCGGGCGCAGGCTGGACCGGTTCCGCCTGCCAGCGCGCCATGGCGCCCGCATCGGGTGTCTGTGCGCTGCGGCGATCGCCGGAACCGAGAGCTTCGCGCAGGCCCGACACGATGAAGCCGCGCACTGCCGCCGCGTCGCGAAAACGCACCTCTGTCTTCGCCGGGTGGACGTTCACGTCGACGTCCTCGGGCGGCAGGTCGAGGAACAGGGCGAGCACCGCGTGGCGGTCCCGCGCCAGCATGTCCGAGTAAGCGCCGCGCACTGCGCCGACGAGCAGGCGATCCTTCACCGGACGGCCGTTGACGAAGAGGAATTGCTGGTCCGCGATGCCCCGGTTGTAGGTCGGCAGGCCGGCGATGCCCGTCAGCCGCATCATGCCCGCAGGCGACGGGCGTTCGAGCGCGATGGCGACGCTGTTGTTCTTGAGCTCGCGTGCCACGATCTGCGCCACGCGGTCGGCTACGCTTTCCCCGACCTGCACGGCGATGATCCGGCGATCGCCGTGCTCCAGCGTGAAGCCGATGTCGGGCCGCGCCATCGCGAGGCGGCGGACGACGTCGAGGCAGGCGGCGTATTCGCTGCGTGCGGTGCGCAGGAACTTGCGCCGCGCGGGCACCTTGGCGAACAGGTTTTCCACCCGGATACGCGTGCCCGGCGGCAAGGCGGCAGGTTCGTCCGCCGTCACGTCGCCATGGTCCACCACCCTGCGCCAGCCCTGCTCCGCATCCCGCACCCGGCTTTCTATGGAAAGACGCGCCACGCTGGCGATGGAGGGCAGCGCCTCCCCGCGAAAGCCCAGTGTGGCGACCTGCTCGATTGCCTCGTCCGGAAGCTTGGATGTCGCGTGACGTTCCAGCGCAAGGGCCATGTCGTCCGCTGTCATCCCGCAACCGTCGTCGGTTACCTCGATCCGCTCCAGCCCCCCTTCGGCCAGACGCACGGCGATACGGGTTGCGCCTGCGTCGATGGCATTCTCGACCAGTTCCTTCAGCGCCGCGGCGGGGCGCTCCACGACTTCGCCCGCGGCAATGCGGTTGACGAGCTGTTCGGGGAGGCGGCGGATTTGCGGCATCCCGCCAGCATAGGGCACCGGCGGCGCCGGGTTAAGACGAACGGTGGTGAAAAAGCGCCGGTATCCTCACAAATTTTTTGGGTTTTCGGCGGAGAATCGCTAAGGGCACCCTCATTCCCCCAACCGAGGCCCTACCGACGCTGCAAGGGGAGGCGGCGGCGGCTTCCTTTTATCCACGAGTGTACCTGAAAAAATGGCCGGTTTCTTTTCCAATCTCTTCCGGTTCGGTTCGCAGAACATGGCGATCGACCTCGGCACCGCAAACACGCTGGTCTACGTGCAGGACCAGGGCATCGTGCTCAACGAACCGTCCGTAGTTGCCATCGAAACCGTCCAGGGCATCAAGCGCGTCAAGGCCGTAGGCGACGATGCAAAGATGATGATGGGCAAGACGCCCGATTCCATCGAAGCCATTCGCCCGCTGCGCGACGGCGTGATCGCCGATCTCGACGTGGCCGAGCACATGATCAAGCACTTCATCCGCAAGGTGACCGGCCGCAAGACCTCGATGCTGCGCCAGCCGGAAATCGTGATCTGCGTGCCCAGCGGCTCCACCAGCGTGGAAAAGCGCGCCATCCGAGATGCGGCCAGCAATGCGGGCGCGAGCCAGGTATTCCTGATCCTGGAGCCCATGGCTGCGGCCATCGGCGCCGACATGCCGGTGACCGAGCCCGTCGGTTCCATGGTCGTCGACATCGGCGGCGGCACCACCGAAGTCGCGGTGCTCTCGCTGCGCGGCCTCGCCTACACCACTTCGGTCCGCACCGGGGGCGACAAGATGGACGAGGCGATCGTTTCCTATGTCCGCCGCCACCACAACCTGCTGATCGGTGACACCACGGCAGAGCGGATCAAGAAGGATTACGGCACCGCCATCGTCCCCGAAGACGGCATCGGCGAAACCTTGCAGATCAAGGGCCGCGACCTCGTGAACGGCGTGCCGAAGGAAATCACGATCAACCAGGCGAACATCGCCGAGGCCCTGTCCGAACCGATCGGCGCCATCGTGGAAGGCGTGCGCATCGCGCTGGAGAACACCGCACCGGAACTGGCTGCCGACATCGTCGACCAGGGCATCGTGCTGACCGGTGGCGGTGCGCTGATCCAGAACCTGGACGAGCATCTGCGCGAAGAGACCGGCCTTCCCGTCTCGGTCGCGGAAGACCCGCTGTCCTGCGTTGCGCTGGGCACCGGCCGGGCGATGGAAGACCCGATTTATCGTGGCGTGTTGATGACCGCCTGACCACGTCGCTTCGGCAGGGGGATCCCGCTTTCCCGCTGCCGGGAATTTAGGAACCGCTGCCGAACATGGCCCGCCGCCGCACCAAGCCGACCGGTTTCTCCCGCAAGGAGAGGCTGTCCGCGTTCACGGTCTACGTGGTCGCGGGTATCGGCGCGCTTATCGGTGCCATCCTGCTGGGCGTGTCGCTGCTCAGGCCGACCGCGTTCGAAGGGCTGCGCGGCGGTGCGACCGACGTTGTCGAGCCGGCAGGCCAGGTCAGCTCGGTCACTCGCTCGGGCGGCCGAAGCATCTTCCAGAACATCGCTGCATACTACCGGGCTGGCAGCAAGAATGCCGAACTGGAAGAGGAAGTGCGGATCGCCCGCGTGCGCCTCGCCGAAGCGCGGGCGCTGGAGCAAGAGAACAAGCGCCTGAAGGCCATGCTGCGCATCGTAGACGGCGATGCCGAACCCGTGGCAACCGCGCGTTTGATCGGATCGACGTCCTCCAGCGTGCGCAGGATCGCATTCCTGTCTGCCGGATCGCGCGACGGGGTAAAGGTCGGCATGCCCGTGCGCACCCCGCGCGGCCTTGTCGGGCGAGTGCTTGGCGTGGGCCGCTCCAGTGCGCGCGTACTTCTTCTGACCGACCCTGAAAGCACGGTGCCCGTGCGCCGCTCCACCGACGAGGTGATCGCCTTTGCTGAAGGCCGCGCCGACGGCACGGTGCAGTTGCGGCTCATCAATCTCGGCGTGAATCCGCTGAAGGAAGGCGATGTGTTCGTCACCAGCGGCACCGGCGGGCTCTACCGCCCGAACGTGGCAGTCGCCGTGGTCAGCGAACTGACGCGCGACGGGGCGATCGGCCGCCTGCTCGCCAACCCTGCCGCGACCGACTTCGTGCTGGTGGAGCCCGAATGGCAACCCGCCGCGCGCGAGGCGATCAGCGAAGCCGTCGCCCGCCGCGAGGCCCCCGTGCCGGCCGACGGGGGCGAATGATGGAGGAGATCAACGGCCGGGTCCGTCATTCCGCCTACGGTCACAGGATCGAACGGACCCAGTCCCCCCTTCTCGCCTACAGCATCCCCATCGTCACGATCCTGCTGGGATCGCTCTCGCCGCTGCTGCCGGTCATCGCATCGGCACCATTGCTGCCGCCCCTCGGCTACCTGTTCTTCCTCTCGTGGCGTCTCGTCCGGCCGGGGCTGCTGCCGCTGTGGGCGGGCATACCGTTCGGGCTTTTCGACGACCTGTTCAGCGGCCAGCCACTCGGCAGCGCTATCATGCTGTGGTCCCTGACAATGCTGGCTCTCGAAGTGATCGACAACCGTTATCCTTGGCGCAATTTCGTGCAGGACTGGCTGCTGTCCATCGTCTTCATCGCGGTCTACCTCGTCGTCTCGGCGCTGGTCGCGGGCTTCAATCACGGCGGGGTCCGGCTTGAACTTCTGCTGCCGCAATTCGTTTTCAGCATCCTCCTCTATCCCATTGTCGCATTCGTCGTCGGCTCGCTCGACAATTTCCGCCTGCGCCGTGTGAAGAGGACGGCCTGATGTTCCGCAATCCCGTCCGCAGGGTGACCAGCCAGACGCTCGGCAATACGCTGGAGCGGCGCACCTTCCTGATCGGTTCGATCCAGGCCGGGATCGGCACCCTGCTTGCAGGCCGCATGGCTTATATCGCCGTTGCGGAGAACGAGCGGTATGCGGTGCTTTCGGAAAGCAACCGGGTCAACCTGTCGCTGATCCCCCCGCGGCGGGGCTGGATCCTCGACCGTAACGGCGCCCCCCTCGCCTCCAACCGCGCCGACTTTCGCGTCGATATCATCCCCGAACGAGTGAAGGACGCGCCGGCGACTGTGGCGGAACTGGGCAAGCTGCTCGATCTCGATGAGGTGGAGCAGCGCGACCTCCTTGCCTCGATCGAGGAAGGCGCGGGGTTCTCGCCTGTAGAGGTGAAGAGCAGCATCGATTTCGACAAGTTCGCCGCAGTAAGCGTCCGCCTGCCGGAGCTGCCCGGTGTGATCCCCCAGCGCGGCTTTTCGCGATATTACCCGACGGGGCCGGCGGTTGGCCACCTGCTCGGCTATGTCGGCGTGGCCAACAAGGAAGAATTCGACGAGGCGGGCAAGGATCCCCTCCTCGTCACCCCGGGCTACCGCATCGGCAAGGACGGGCTAGAAAAGCAGTTCGAGGCACCGTTGCGCGGCGAACCGGGCGCGCGCCGCACCGAAGTGACGGCCAGCGGGCGCATCGTGCGCGACCTCGAAACGAGGGAGGACGTCCAAGGCGACGCGGTAAAGCTCGCCATCGACGGCCCTTTGCAGGACTATGCCGCCCGTCGCCTGGGCCTCGAATCCGGCAGCGTCGTGGTGATGGACTGCGAAAGCGGCGACATCGTCTGCATGGCCTCCATGCCCAGCTTCGATCCCAACAGTTTCTCGCAGGGCATCGGCAGCGTCGAATGGAAGATGCTGTCGGAAGACGACCACGTCCCGCTACGCAACAAGGTGCTGAAGGGCCTCTACCCGCCCGGCTCCACGGTGAAGCCGATGCATTGCATGGCTTTCCTGCAGGCCGGGATCAAACCGACCGAGACCATCGTGTGCGGTGGCGGCCGGCGCATCGGCAATCGCTTCTTCAATTGCTGGAGCAACCATGGCGTGGTCGACATGGCGAAAGCTATCTACCAGAGCTGCGACAGCTACTTCTACCACTTCGCCCAGCAGATCGGCTTCGATCCCATCGCGCAGATGGCGGAGACGACCGGCCTCGGCCAGGAATTCGACCTGCCGGTGACCAGCCAATTCTACGGCACGGTGCCCAATCCCGCGTGGAAGGAAGAGAAGTACGGCGATCCCTGGCGAGCCTACGACACGGTCAATTCCTCGATCGGACAAGGCTATTACCTGGCCAACCCGCTTCAGCTGGCAGTGATGAGCGCACGGCTTGCGACCGGCAAGATGCTGATGCCGCGCTTGGTTATCGGGAATAAGAAACCCAATCCGCGAAACTTCAATTGGGATCCTGAGCATATCCGGGTCGTGCGCGAAGCGATGAGTGATGTGGTCAACGGGCCTGGCACTGCCGGCCGCGGGCGCCTGCCACTCGAAAACGTCCAGATGGCCGGCAAGACGGGCACGGCGCAGGTGGTTTCGCTGCGCTATTCGGACGGCAAGACGGGACCGTGGAAGTACCGCGATCACGGCCTGTTCGTGTTCTTCGCTCCGGTGGAAAATCCGCGCTATGCCGGTGCGGTCGTGATCGAGCACGGCGGCGGGTCCAGTGCCGCCTATCCTGTCGCTCGCGACGTGATGACGTATCTGTTCGACCCGCAGAAGGCGCTCGAGCAATTGTACGCATTCGAGGAAGAATGGGGTGGCAAGCCCGGCGAACGGCAGCTGCGCAAGTACCGCGCCTATGCCGAGGCCGCCGGGGTCGACGTGCCCCGCGCACCGCAGGACATTGCCGCCTTCGCGGCCCGTGTCGATGCAGAAGCGCGCGCCCGCGTAGTCACGGCCGTTGAAGAGGACGCGCAGAGCACCGCCCGCCCATCCCGCGACGGGAGCCCCGATCCGCGATGAGCGCGTCGATCATTCCCGATCCCATAGCACGCCAACCCTGGCGCCTGCTGTTGCCGCTGTTCGCCATCGTCGCGCTCGGTGGGGCGGTGCTGTATTCGGCTGCCGGCGGCAGTCTCGACCCCTACGCATCGCGCCACTTCCTGCGCTTCGCCGTGTTCATGGCGATGGCGCTGGTGATGACCCGCTTCCCGCGCGACCTGGTCAAGATGTCCGCTTACCCGCTCTACGGGCTGACGCTGATACTGCTGCTGGGCGTCGAATTGCTTGGCGCGATGGGGGGCGGGAGCCAGCGCTGGCTGGAACTTGGCTTCCTGCGCCTGCAGCCGTCCGAATTGATGAAGCCGATCATCGTGCTGGTGCTGGCGCGATATTACGAGACGCTACCCGCCTCGATGACGCAGGAATGGCGCGCCTTGCTTCCCGCCGCCGGCCTGATCGGCGCGCCGATGGCGCTGGTGCTGATGCAGCCCGATCTCGGCACCTCGCTTGCCATCGCGTTCGGCGGTGCCTGCGTGATGTTCTTCGCCGGATTGCCGATGCGCTGGTTCGTCTACAGTGGCGCGGCGGCGGCGGTCATCGCACCGCTCGCCTTCTTCTTCGGGCTGAAGCCCTACCAGCAGAGCCGCGTGACCACCTTTCTTTCCCCCGAGAGCGATCCCCTCGGCGAAGGGTACCAGATCACCCAGTCGAAGATCGCCATCGGTTCGGGCGGGCTGACCGGCAAGGGATTCGGCAACGGCTCCCAAAGCCATCTCGACTATCTGCCGGAACCGCACACCGATTTCGTGTTCGCGACGATGGCGGAGGAATGGGGACTTCTCGGCGGCGTCTTTGTGATCGTTGCCTTTGCCATCATCCTCAACTGGGGCCTGACCGTGGCGCGCGACGCGCAGGACCGATTCTCGCAATTGCTGGCGGGCGGCATGGTCGTGACGATCTTCTTCTACATCGCGATCAACCTGATGATGGTGATGGGCCTTGCCCCGGTGGTCGGGATCCCGCTGCCCTTCATGAGCCATGGCGGATCGTCCATGCTGACGAACATGATCTGCATCGGCGTGCTGATGATGGTCCACCGCTGGAACCGCAGCGGCCCACGGCGGATGCGCTAGGGCTCGACCAGCCGCAGTTTCAGCGCCTTAACCGTCGCGCCCACCCGGTCGGCGGTATCGAGCTTCGTGTAGATACGCTGCGTGTAAGTGCGCACGGTCTCGGGCGAGATCGAAAGGATTGCGCCGATGTCCACGGTCGATTTGCCGCGGACGATCCATTGCAGCACCTCTGTCTCCCTCTCGGAAAGCGTTGGCGCCTTTTGCTCGCGGTCGAGCAATACGCACAGCCGCTGGTGTGCAATCTGGTGGATCAGCCGCACGTCCAGCAACAGCATCCCGTCGCCTTCCAGGTCCATCGGGCGATCGAAATCGCATGAGGCATAGGCATTGCGGGAGTGCGGACCGTAAAGCGGCAGGCCGAAGCCATGTACCAGCCCGTGCGCCTGCATCGCCTCGGCGTAACGACTGGTCCCTTCGAAATCGGCGCATGCAGCCAGCGCCTCGCGCCAATAGGTGAGCCGAGCCATCTTGAAGGTGTAAGTCGGAATAGGGTCGATCGTCCGCAATTCGGTGTCCCGGTAAAGCGCCAGCCACTCATCGGGAAAGCCCTCGGCATATATGATGGTACGGTCGGAAGTCGGCCCGTCGAAAACCGGTGTGAAGTGATAGCTTTGCCGGACGATGCCGCGTTCTTTCGACCATTCGCGGACAGCCGTCAGGACCTCGGCCACATCCTCGATGGCCTCGATCCGGCTGTCGATGTCCGCAACGCTAAGCAATTCGAACCCCATGTGTCCCCCAAGTGCGGGACTTGTTGACTTTCAGGGGCCACCGTAGACCAATCCGCCCGCTGGGTGAAGGTTGCGCCCTGCCGCGAAGCATGGACCTTTTTTCAGCGAGGACTCCTGCACGCCACGACCAAAAATCCGAAGCGCGAAGAATAACTTGCAGCGAGCGCAATTGATGCGCGAACTGCTGTCGAGACATCGAGTATGAAGACCACCATTCGAAATGTTGCCCTGCGAGCGCGCGATGCGGTGCGCCGCGGAAAGCAGAAGCGTCGTTTTGATCGGCTGAGCGGGGATGCTTCGCGCCTGGCTGTCCTGCTGACCGAGCATGGCACCGAGCACGTGCCCCTGCGGGTGCGCGACGTTCACCTGCTTGCCGATATTCGTCAGGGCGACGTGCTCAAGGCATTGAAAGAACTGCAGGACGAGGGGTTCATCTGCGTCGAAGAGGAAATGCACGATCCGCTCGCTTCGCGCATTCGCATGGACGGCTGAGAGCCGTCCGCCAATAAGCTCTTGTCATTTCGGCGGGGCTGACTAAATGCAGCGCCTCCCGCGAATCGCCGAAGGCATTCCGGGCCCGCGGAGTACCGCCCGTGTGGACGCATAGCTCAGTTGGTAGAGCAGCTGACTCTTAATCAGCGGGTCCTAGGTTCGAGCCCTAGTGCGTCCACCACCTTTTCAAACACTTACTCCTCGATTGCTATCGGCGCTCAACGCGCTAGCAACCACATAGCAACCACCGCGCAAGGTAACTTAGCGTAGCGCCTTTTTCGGCAGTGTCGGGCTTGCTCAGGCTTCAGGAGACTAATGTGACAGACAGAATCAGCCGCAACCTTCTCGACGAGATTGATGGCCTGGTTACGGCTTACCTAACTGCCGCTAGGACCGCACAACGAGAGACAATCCTTTCGGATCAGGTCGACACTGGAAAAATGCTTAAGCATGGCGCGTACCCTCCATCTGATCCTCGCTCCGAACCTGCGGCCGCGTTGATGCAGCTTGCAGGCCGCTTAAAAGCTGACGGGGACAACACACGCTTGAAGGACGTTCTAGACGCTTACCGTGCAGAGTTCGGGCCAAAACGCGCCGCCACGCTCAACGCGCGGTGGCAGTACCTGGCTGAGCAATAGGGTGCGGGGCGCCGTGAGCAGGTGACGGCGCCTGAAACCAGAGCGCCCCATCCTCCTCTGCACCAAACATGGCCTTTGCACACAATCGCCACGTTACTGCCGCGCCGCGCCAATCAAGCGCTACGCCTGTTGCTAGGCGGCTTGCATCGTCTTGGTAATGAGTTGCGTGAGGTAGCGATCGCGCCCGCCATTCATAAACAGCAAGTGCCTGTCCTCGAGGTCCGCCTGCGTTTCCCGGTCACCAATGTTGAGCAAGTTCTCAAACGCGGTGTTTGACAGGATAAACGCATTCAGCGTCAGCAGTGGGTCACCCACTTCCTCCTCGATATCCTTAATCTCGCGGTAAAGCTGGAGCTTGGGGTCAGACAGATCGACCAATTTGATGCCCTTCGGGTCAACAAAACTCAGCCACTGCTGCCCGCTCTTTTCATCCACCATCCACAATAGGAAATCTGGATAGAAGTTTCCGGCGGTGGCAAAACCCAAACCTTTGCTCTTTGTATCCGCATTGCGGAGCAGGTAGAGGCTTTTGCCTGCCAGCAGGTCCTTGCCTACCTCTGATGCGCAGAATCCTTCCAAATCCCTTACAAACTGCACTTCGCTTGGTGCGTCGAAGGCTATCGGCCGCATCCGCAGCGGCAGCGTGTGTCCATCGGCCGGGGACATCAACGGGTAGTATAGGTGCTCCTTAAAGCTAATGGCGATCAAAGGCCCATCAGCCCATTGTTGCTGTGCGCCCTCAATATCACCTGCCGCAACGACTGCCTGCAATTCCTGCAAGCGCTTCAGCCAGGTAGCGCCCTCGTCAGTGTTTTTGATTTCGAAGCGGTACGCATCGAGCATCGATCCATGCTGCTCATCTATGTAGTCGGTCTGGAAGAATTGGCCTTCGTAGGCACCCTTGAGCGCCTGGTAAAAGCGGTCCGTGTAATCGATCAAAAGCCGGATCAAATAGCTTTGCTGCTTCTGAATGTCCGCAACTGTACGGACTTCCAGCTCGCTGGCTGGAGCGTAGAGCGTGTACCAATCCTGCTTCGTAGTGCAGAAATCTTTCAGCCGGTCCTGATCCAACCGCAGGTTGCTCCAGGTACGGAGCAATTTGTATTCCTGCACAGCAAGGTAGATCGCATCCCAGTCAAAACTGGCCATTGCGGTTGCCGACAATTTGCCCTCATGACGCACCTGCGCTGGCGGAACCTGATCCCACGGGCCGTTTGTCGCTAGCGCTTCCACGCGCGGGTAAAGATCGAGCGTTATGTGCGGCTTCTTCACGCGGCCTTCAAACTGCCCAAGATCATAGAGCGTTGGGTAGTGGGTACGCTTGAAGCCCTTGGCCTGGTTGTCTTTGTACCCGTCTTTCAGCTTGAGTGTCTTGAGGCGTTTGCCTGCTGGTAGGTTTGACTTAGTCGGGAAATCCAGCTCGAGCATTTCATCGCTCGGCGTGATCCCCTCCTCGCGCAGATAGTCCTTGAAGGTCGCCATATAGCTGGCGCGCACCCCGAAAATGTTTAGGGTTTCGAGCGTCTCCAGATGCGCACCCTTTGCCAGCTGCTGGCGTTCGGCAGGTGTCGAGCGCTTGAGCGACATGGCGCGGCCTTTGAGACGAACCCCGCGCCCGAACAGTTGGATGATCTGGGTGCCCTCTCCCTGGCCCATATTGAGCAAGCCCATGGTCGACACCCGCCAACTCGACCAGCCTTCGGTAAACTTGCGCGATCCGATCAGGATGTTGAGCTTACTGCCCTTGTCGTTGAGCGTTTCGAACAAGCCTGATCCAAAGTCGTCGCTGACTGCGTCATAAGGCTCCCCTTCATTGTCTGCCGTCTTGAAGAAGCCGCTGTCATTGCCGATGTTGATGAGTCCGAACGGCTCCTCCGTTCCTACCTGCAAGGCCAGTTCACCAGCGCTGCCCTTAAGGTTCACAAGCTTCAAGCGTTGCCGCGATCCGGCATTGAACAGGCGGCGCAGGATGTCGGCGAATATCGCCTCCGCATCTTGGCCCAATAGCGCCACGAATTTGCGAGCGAAGATGTTGTTGCCCTTGGGGTCAAGCAACTGCGCGCGGTCATTCACAAGCTCGTCAATCCAGCGCTTTGACCGATCCTGTTGATCTAGAAACTCACCAAGGAAACGCACGACGGCGAGGATGTCGCTGTCGTCATCCGCCACCTTGTTACCGACGAAAACCCAAAGCGGTTTTGCGATGTTGAAGTCGGCGATCTTCTCGCCCTGCGTGTCCCATAGATAGAGCTGCTGGTAGAAGGCGAGCAGGCAAGCGGTGAAATATTTTGCCAGCTGCTCCTCGTCATCCTTCTCGTCTAGGTTGAGGATCAGGGATTCCTTGCCGTAGCCGTCAGCGTAAAAGAACTTGTAGCTGTAATCGAACAGCACAGCCTTAGCGTAGGCTTCCTTCACCGCGTCGGTCTTCGCGCGACGTTGCTGGCGGCTGTCCAGGACGATGGCGTCTCGCTGCGCTTGCGTCCATTGACGCCATGTCCGGTCAGGATCGAGCAGCTTAGCCTTAGCTTTCTTGAGATCCTCCTCAGCCTTTTCGATCGTCAGCCCCTTGTTCACGGCCTGGCCGAAGGTGGCGCTGTATTCGAAGGCAAAGCCCTTGCTCACCAGCGCCTCGCGCCGGGCCATCCATGCGCCGCCTGCGCTGCCTGCACCGCGATGCCCCTCGTCCACCAGCACGAGGTTGTTGCCTTCGAAGGCTTCGACGGCGACGGTCTTGTCGCCCATATCGTCACCCAGCTTGTTGATGTCGATAACTTCAATCGTGCCAGGGAAGTCCGGGCTGCGGTTCTTGTCGAACAGGCGGGTGAAGCTGAAGCCCGACAGCGCCAGCTCGTCCAGGTGCTGGCGCGAGAGGCCCTCGTTCGGCGTCAGCAGTATGATCTTGTCGGGATAACTCTTGCCGTTTCCTTCCTGGAAATAGTGCAGATATTGGTGGATGTTGACGTGCAGCAGCAGCGTCTTGCCGCTGCCGGTCGCGTTCCAGAAAGCAAGCTTGTTGAGATCGTCCGCCGTGTAATCGCGGAACGGTTCGGAGCCATCCTCCTTGCGGTATTCGGCCATCTGGGCGTTGAGCCCGTCCAGCAGGTCCTGCCGCCGGGCGAAATACCAGTCGAGGTAGATCTCGGTGAACAGCAGGCTGAGATACTGGAAGTATTTCATAGTCAGCACATGGCCGTCCACCGCGTTGCGGCGGTGGGTGATAGACTGCCAGTGCTTTACAATATTGAGGTCGTAACGGCGCAGCTGCGCCTCATCGATCCGATCGAGGTTGAATAGGTTGCGCGTCAGCTCGTGAAAGAATTTGGTCTGGCCGTCATCCTCCAAACCCTCATGTCGGTCAGCGCCCAAGCGTTCCTTGAGTGCATCCAGGCTGCCGCCATGGAAGAAGCCGAGCATCCAGCGATTGAGCACCAGCTCCTGGTGGAAACTGCGTTTCTTGCGGGGAGCGCGCGCCATCAGGCGTCGCTCACATCGAACATGGCTTCGAGGAAGGCCGGTTCGATCTGGCGCAGCTTCAGCCGTTTCTCAATCCCGCCTTCTTCCTCGGACGTTTGCACGACCGATGGGATGTTGTGATCCCCATTGATGTAAACGACCTCATACTCGCTATCGGACGGATTGATCGCCAGCTTGTCGCAGAGCTTGGTTAGCTCTTCGTAGCCGATCTTGTCGCAATCGCGCCACAGCACCAGCGTGCGCTCGCCGGTTGGCAGAGTGCCTTCGACGGCAGTGAAGCCCTGCTTCAGCTGCATGTCGATCGTCTTGACCGTAAGGCCGATCAGGTAGTTGAAAGTTTCGACCAGATCGACCTTGCGCCGCTCATAGGCTCCGGCGCTATCGACCGCGATATTGAGCTCGTAGTCGAAGGGCTTCCTGAAATCCTCGACCGAAAGCAGCGATCCGCGCGCCTCAACATCAAGCATATAACGCATCAGGTAATCGTCGCGCGTGTCTTCGTTCAGGCCATCGAGCAGGCCCTTTTGGCTTTCGTCTCGGGTAAGGGCCAGATTGTTTAGCGTGTCCTCGTAGCTCTCGATTTTGAGAGTTTTAAAGGCGTGGCTGATCCCAGTTTCCGGCTTTGTTGGTCTCCCGGCTTCCCAGTCGGCTGAAAAAACTACTTTCTGAATTCGCGGTCGAATAAGTGTTGGAACATATTCCCCTTGATCGACAAGAATGTAACGGCGGCTCTCTCCAAGATCGCGCTTCATTTTGATAAGGCTATGGGCCGTTGTCCCAGATCCCGCAAAATAGTCCATCACCGTTTGATTCTCGGAACAAATAGCCCCTACGCTGTCCATCACGGTGTGTATTGATTTTGGGTTGTCGAAGATATCCTTCGGAAAACCCATCCGTGTTAGGATCGCCGTGCCATAGTCACCAGCGTTGTAGATCGGAGAATACCAAGACGTTTTGAACTGGTCGGTATTCTTCGCCTTCATCACCTGGCGCGTGGTCTTATCCCTCGCGAATGTTACCTTAAGAAGGTGCTTTATTCCTTCGACGGTACCTCGCTCATATCGCCATTTACGCTCATCGCCCTCTTGATCTATGGGATAGATAGCCAAGGTCCCATCCGGCATTTCTACGTTAGCGGATTCTGGATGGAAATCATCTGGGCAAACCTCTCCAAAACCAACAACTTGATCGTTTTTGACGAAGATTGGATAGAAGCAATTTTTTGCGTCTGTACGGAGAGATTCCCCTCCCCAGTTCCTCAAATTCGCCCATTCCCACTCTGCATCAGGTAGCTCTTTTCGCCGAGTCTTGTACTTGGGCGGTATGACAAATACCGCATACTCATGATTAAAAGAAAAACCGTCGCCCTGGACACCCTTCTTGTTGTGCTCAATCGTAACCTGAACGACGTTTTTGTCGCTAAATCCTTCACCAAGAATGCGCACAAGACCATTCTGCTCGTGCTTGTCGATTGCCACAACCAACCCGGCATCCTCTGGCTGAAAAGGCTTGGCGGCTTGCAACCGATTGTCCATCAATGTCAGCCATGAAGAATGCTTGAAGCTATTCTTGTAAGCGATCTCACTCGATGGGGAGTTGTAAGGTGGATCAATGTAAATGCATTTGACCTGCTCGCGGTAGCGCTCCCGCAGCAGGGTAAGCGCTTGGAAGTTGTCTCCGTGAACGAGCAACCCATCCGTGCTCGTATCAACGTCGGAAATCGCCTTAAGCAGGTCCGCCTTAAACGCCTCATCGAACAGCGCCGTATCGACCATCAGATGGGAATCGGCTTTCAGCTCCTCGACCGTCCCCGGCTTGGCATTCTTGCGCATGCCCAGATCATGCCACTGCGTCCACTGCGCCTCATTGGCAGCGATGGCGGGATAGAGCGCCTCCGGCACGCGGTCGAGCGTCACGCAGTAATGCGCCGACACGACAAATTTCTTCTTCAGCCACAGCTTTTTCTGAAATTCCTCGATGCTGGCGAGGAAGGTGATCAGGTCCAGCGCGATGGCGCGCAGGCACTGGATCATGCGCAGGTTCTTCTCGATCGCGCCAAAGCTGGCGGCATCCTGCACATCGTCGAGATTCATCACCTCATTCTTGATGTAGAAATCCAGCTCGCGCCGCAGGAATCCGCCCAGGTCCTTGTGAATGAAATAGTCGGCGGTGTTCTTCTGCGTGTAGGTCGTGAGATGCTTTTCCAGCAGTGTGCGCTGCGGCTTCTTCTCGGTCGGCGCGCGCTGGGTCAGGCCAAGCCAGCGGTCCTTGACGGCTTCGTCCGCAAGCACCGCCTCGACCGCCTGATCGACCAAAGTCTCTTGTTTGGTCTTGGCCGGGAAGGCGCGGTATTCGAAGCGGACGATCAGGTCGTCGCCATCCTCACTGACGGGGACAATCTGTTCTTCGTAGGCTTCACCCTCGTCATCGACCCGCGTGACGGTGCGCGCCTCGGCCAAGGCAAAGCGGCGCTCCTTGTCATTGTCCTTACGATTGTCCTTCGCCGTATCGGCGGAGATCAGCCGGAAATGGACGGTGCGCCCGTCATCGAGCTTGAAGGCATAGTTGGAAAAGGCCTCGCCCGACTTGGTGTAATACTGGTCCTTGTTGGCCCAGTGCAGCACCACTTCCTCGCCCGCATAGGGAATGGCGTAGGTATCGCCCTTGTACCGACGTTGGCTGATGAAATCGCCCTTGTCGTAATAGCGGCTGAAGAAGGCGAGCAGGTGACTGAAGACGGCATTCTCATGTTCCGACGCGCCGGATGAAGCGGCGGCGATGGCATTCTTGAGCGCCTGAACCTTGGGCGATGTATCGGGGTCTACATCTGCCGCTTTGAGGTTCTTGATCGTTTCGTCCAACTCACGCTGCTGCGCGTCTACATTGGCGGCGGCACCGGAAGCCAGCGCCTCGGCCACACGCTCCTTCAGGCGCGTCGAAAGGTAAGCGTTGATCTCATCGGCGCGAGCATTGAGGATGCGATAGACGCCAAAATCCAGTTCGGGCCGGTCGATCTGGAAGATCTCGCGCAGTTTGCTGACCAGCTCGTCGTACTTACTCATAAAATCCTGATTCCCCTCGGTTGCCGACCTCCCTAGACGACAGACCAGCGGATCGTGAACAGGGTTTCCACCTCCTGTCCCCGCTGCATCCGCTTTTGCAGGGCATCGATGAGGGAATCTCGCTTTTCCGCGATCTCATCCTCGACATCGAAAATCTGCTGGCGCTGACGTCGCTGCTTGCGCTCCAGTTCCTGGAGGCGCGTCTGGACGGCATGCTCGTCTTCTAAAGTTGCGGCCTGCCGCGCCTCTCTGCGCAGCGCCTTGATCTGCTCCTTCGTGTCTTTCAGCGCCTTTTCGGCAGCAAGCACCTTGTCCTCCGCCCAGCGCTCCAGCTTCTCGCGCGCGCTAGCGAAATGAGCGTTGTTGGTTTCGAGCGAGCGATTGAGCGCGGCCTTCTCAGCCTGCCTCGCGCCCGCTTCGATCCGGCTAGCTATGTCTCCGGGCAGAATTTCAAGTTGGCGCACCGTCGCAGCAATGCCGAACAGCTTCTCACAAGTCTCCTGGTCGAGCGAAGCGCCTGCATCGTCCATGCCGGAGAAGAGCAAATACTCCTCCGTTTCGTAGGAGGTGACGGTCAGGCGCTGCAGCGTGAGCCAGCCACTCCTGTTAGCGAGTCCCTCAACGATGACACTGCGCGTAGGATGGTTTGTGATGTCAAACCGGAGTTCGGCTAGAGGTGTATAGAGGCCCTTGGCATTGTCGAGCACATGTTCGCCGAGCGGATGCGAAAGCCGGTACAGAAAATTGCCATGGTCGTTGGCCTGCCCGTCATTGTTGCGGGAGATGAGATGATAGCGCCCCTTGGCAATGTCCCTGGTGGGAGGGTCACTCAGATCGAAGGCCAACGCCTGCTCATCGAATCGAGCCCGATCACGCAGCATGAACTGGGTGACATCCCAGAAGCGCTGGCCGACGCGATCCAGCTGCGCCCGCGTGTCCGCCAGCCTCAGCTTCAGCCGCGCATGAACATCCTCGTCGAAATGTTCGAGCAAAGCCTGCCTGGTCTCGTCCATACGTGAGCGAATTTGCTCGTCCAGCTCCTGCTGGAGGGCATCGAAGGCCGCATTGATTTCATCTGGGGTGCGGCAATCCTGATAGATTTTCAGGATGCGTTTCTCGAAATCGACGCCGGATTCTAGCGATCCAAGGACCTCGTCTGAGGCGCCAAACACCCCATTGAAGAGATTGAACTTCTCGCTGAGCAGTGTGTGGACGCGCTGGTCAGCTTCATTTCTCTCATTCAGAAAGTTGATGACGATCACATCATGCGTTTGCCCGTAACGATGGCAGCGCCCGATCCGCTGCTCTATCCGCTGGGGGTTCCATGGCAGATCGTAGTTAATCACCATGGAGCAGAACTGAAGGTTCACGCCCTCTGCTGCGGCTTCCGTAGCGATCATGATTTGCGCGTGATCGCGAAAATGGTCGATCAAGGCTGAGCGCACATCAATCTGCTTTGATTCGGTAACGCGGCCAGTGCCATCATTGACCTGCAACCACTGCTCGTAGATTCGATTGACCTCGTCGCCGGAATTGGTGCCGCTGAAGGACACGACCTTGCCCGCATAACCGTTGTCTTCGAGGTATTGGTGAAGATAGCGCTGCGTTCGCCTCGACTCCGTAAAGATGAGCGCCTTGTTTGCCGCCCCCATTCTTTGCTGCTCGGCAAACCCTACATCGAGCGCCTTCATCAGAGCGCGTGTTTTGGTATCGGTCACAATGGAGCGCGCTTGCTCCGCCAGCCCTGCAATGTTCTCTATCTCAGACCTTAGTTTCGCGGGTTCGGTGAGTTCCCGAAGCTCATCGTCTTCCTCATCCGCGAGCCACTCATCGAGTAGTTCTTCTTCGATCTCCTCGGACTCGATAATCTCCTCGGTCCAATCCTCGTCGGGCTCAATCCCGTCGCGGAGATCGACAAGACGCGCCTTCATGGTTTCGAGTGTCCCAGCGATGGCATGGGAAGAGGACGCCAACAGCTTCCTAAGGATAAGAACGGTTAAGTGCCGCTGGCGAGAAGGGATGGCATAACTCTCCTCGTCCTGCAGGAACTGGGAGATCGCATCGTATAGCTGTTGTTCGGCGTCAGTCGGCCTGAAAGGCTGGGTAATTGTTTTGCGCGCAGTGTATCGAACGTACTCCAGAACCTGCCGTCTCAGCGTCCGCTTGCAGAAGTCCGCAAGGCGATATCTCAGCTCGCCAATGTCGCCTCCACCATTAATGTAACGCGATCTGAACGCGCTTGGATCACCAAAGAGGTTTTCGTCGATGAAGGTGGAAAGGCCGTACAGTTCCATCAGGCTGTTTTGGAGGGGTGTGGCCGTCAGGAGGACCTTCTTCTTGCCTTCCAGCGCCCAGCGCAGGGCCTGACCAATGCGATTGCTCGGTCGATATGCATTACGAAGCTTATGCGCCTCATCAATAACCACGAGGTCCCATGGGATGGGCCTGAGTTCATCCTGAAGCTTTGCCGCATAATGAAACGACATGATGAGGACAGCAGGTTGCTCCAGCGGCCAAGGCTGACCATCCTGCTTCAACTGCTTATGGGATTTCGCGTCGAGGACCATCGCTGGCAGACTGAATTTCTCGCGAAGCTCATTTGCCCATTGTTGCCTGATGGATGCGGGGCAGATTATTAGCAGCCGCCTCCTTCGCTCTGCCCACTTCTGACAAAGCACGATCGCAGCCTCGATCGTTTTGCCGAGGCCAACCTCATCTGCAAGGATGACCCCTTCGGCGATCGGGGACTGCAATGCAAACATTGCGGCTTCAATCTGATGCGGATTCAGGTCGACCGCGGCATCAAACAACGCCATCGACAACTGGTCGCCCGAGCCTGACGGAGCGAGGCGGGTAATGTCGTTTGCATAATATTTAGAGTGATATTCGGTGATCACGACTGCGCCTTCCTCCCCAATGCGCACAGCGGTACTTCCAAAAATTCAAGAGGATCCGCAAGGCTAAGCAGCCCGTCCTAGCAATCTAATACTCTTCGGCCAGCATTACCGTAAGAATCCGCACTGTCTGCTTGGAGTCGGCAGGATCATCAGAACCATAACGACAATCAGGATCGTAGTAGTCAATCTTCCACAACAAGTCGGCGCCAAACAGCTCCAAGTCGCCAAAGTCCCGCTCCCCGTGGGGGTCATTGTCCGGATCAAAACCCGTGTACCCAGCCAAGGCTGCCATGAGCTCCAATGGGCAAAACCCATCCAATGTTTGCACGCCCCCCGTCAACAGTATCCCGCCGCCCTCCCCGCGCTGCCTAAGGGCATCATTCAAGCGCGCTATCTGCTCTGCACGTGGCACCAGGGCACACCTTTCCTGTTCGCTGGTAATCATATCCAACCTCCTTGCTAAATTTTCCTTGGTCGATCCGGCCCTACCCAGCTTGGGCAATCCGGCGTTTCAGGGGCATTTGCCCCTCTACCTGTCAGCTCCTGCTGCTCAGGAATTTCTTGGGCTGGAAGGCTGCCTTCCAGCCCTCCGCCTCGTATTTGGATGAACTCAGCAAGCCCTCGGCGCAGGCCCGCCACAACACAGTGTCAACCGTAGCAATCCGGTATCCAGTCTGTCGGGCTAGCCTCCGGCACAGCTTGTAGGTCGTGGTCCGGTCCCTCCGCGCCAGGCGCTCCAAATGGACATCCGGCTTGGCGTGATCCCCGCCCAGGTTTTTCAGCAAATGGTGGGCGGTAACAGGGCCGATCCACGGCAGTGTCTTCAGGTATGCCAGCCTGTCAGGGTCCGCGCGGTAGGCTGCAAACAAGGCATTCCGCTCCTGCCAAATGAAATCAATGGCCGCGCATTTGCCTTCATGACCATATTCGTCGGCTGCTGAACGTCCTTGCCTTAAGGCTACCATGCATCGCGCAAAGATCGGCCCCGCAATGGCGTTTCTGAAGCCAGAGTTGCAGATGACGTAGATAGCCTCAGCGGCAAAGGCCTCTGCGTCCGCTGGCTCCGCAATGGTCTCCGTGTGATCAATGCCGGGCCCATAGCCAGCGGTGCGCAAGGTTGCCTCTATGGCCCTGAACCGTTTGAGCGTAATCATAGCAGCCGCACCAGTTTGCGCTGCGCCTCACGATCGCCTTCTATGTACCGCTCAGTGGTGGTCAGCGCGCTGTGCCCTGCCAGCTCCTGCACATCCCTCAGGCTACCACCCACTTTGGCAACTAGCCTGGCAGAGTTGGTAATGAAGGTCCGGCGCCCTGAATGCGAGGAGCAGCCGGTCAAGCCGACCTTGGCGTAAAGCGCGGTAAACCAATTGACCACGCTGCCTGGAGTCAGGTGCCCACCCTTCTGGGATACCAACACCGGCCCGTGGCGTGGCTTACCCGCGGCTTTCCATGCTGACCGCAAGGCCGCGGCCAGTTGAGGGTGCAGCGGTATGCGCCTGGCGCGGCCGTTCTTGGCTATATGTCCGGCGACGGCAATGGAGTCCGCAATCCCGCCGCTCGGCTTGGTCACCATGGCCCAATCCAGCCCAGCAATCTCACACGCTCGCAAACCGGCCTTGTAGCTCAGCAGGATCATTATAGCGTCGCGTTGATTGTGGCGGCGGGCCGAAACATGGGAAAGCAGGTGCTGCAGATCCTTTGCTGCGACAACCTTGGCCGATCCACGCACTTAATGTCCTTCAGTTCCTGCGCCTGCCGCGTAGCAAGGCCATTATAGCGTCATATGTTTATTTCGCAATATCAGTATGTTACCCAACCCTCTTACCAAGCGGTCTGGGGATATGCGGCTCTGCGCATGGTGGAAACTACACAAGCGCCAAAAAAGGGGCAGGTGTAACCCCGCCCCTTCCTAGGGTCACACTCGACGGCCGCTGTCTCTGGCCTTGATGGTCGGCCCATCAATGAAAAAACGCCGGTACTTGGCCCTGCGCTTTCGGTGGGTGCGCTTCCAGAAGGCGCGTTCATCAAATGGCGCAATCCATTCCTTGCCGTCCTCCGCCCACCTAGCCATGCGTTCCTTATCCCACAGCGCCAAGAGCGTGCGGCACCGGCCAAGCATGGTTGCGCCTGAACCGGTACCACTCACGACAGAGGACAAAGGGATCTGCGCCATCAGCTCGAATATCCGCATGGCCAGTTCGGGCCTGTACCCCTTCGTAGTGCTCATCATCCTGGCCTTCGGAACTGGAAACGTACCCAACTCCTTCTTCGGTGGGACAAGGTTCTTCGCATCATGCGGGGCCTTGAGCAGGTAGGCGGCCCAATAAGATGGGCAACCCAATGGCTCGGATAGGTGGCGTACGTGAATAGGATCAGCGCCGAGCCTGGAGGTCCAGGGAATGTTGCTGCGCTTCTTCTCCCAGCCCAGTTCCCGCTTGATATCCTCTGCACTGTTGTTGGGCGCATTCTCATGCTTCCAACCAAGGATATGCACGTGTGCCAGCAGTGTCCTGCCCTTCCCGCCTCGCGGCCAACTGGTTACAGCCTGGACCTCGACCACGTAGAGGCCGTCAAGGCCCACCTTACGCATGGCCTTGTCAGCCTTACGCCCCAGTGTCCGTCGCAAATAGCGCGGGGTCCGGTCGGACATTATACCTTCGTCGGCAAGCAAGGTAAGGAAGTAGAAGTCGAGATCGTCGCTCGCTCGAGCTAGATCCCGCACCTCCTGGGCAATGAACCTAGCATAGCGGAAGCGGGCAACCAGGTCTGATGCCCTAATGGCCCCGCCCATTGGCAGCCGACCGGAAAGAGACAGGAACCTGTCCCTGTCGTCCTTTTCCGGCTTTAGCTCCTCTACCCTTTTCTCGACTAGATTCAGGAACCCGCGGTGGGTCCGTTTCAAGTGCCGCTTCGCCAGCCTCCAGGTCTTGCGCTTCCTGTATTCCCCGTTCTCAGGTTTCCAATTTCCCGAATCCCTTTTCATGCTTCATCTCCCCGATCCAAATCGGAGGAAGAGGCATTCTCTTGTGCATTACATACTGGAGGCGGCGAGGATGCGGAGGTGCTGCTCCTTTCCTGCTCGGAAATCCATGCCTCCACAGCTGCTGGTAAGTAGCGAACCGACCGACCAAGCTTCTCGAAGTGGGGGCCTTCGCCACGCAACCTCCAGCCTTGCAGCGTCCGCTTCGACACATTCAGCCAGATTGCGACATTCGCCTCTTTCAGCAGCTTCCGAGTGCCGTGTTGAGGCTCATTGGTGGTATTTTTCATCGTAAATTCTCACACGTTTCACTGAACATTTGCGTCAGCGATGAGGATTTACAGATGCGGATGTCGCGTCATCGTGTTGGCTTAATTTGCCTCACTGGGCATTTGCCGATCATACCAGATGGTGTTCTTTATACCCCTGTATTTTCATGCGAAAACCTGAATCCGAGTAACGGCAAAAATGGGGAATGAACATCTTGTCCATGATATGCTCAGACCATTAGCTTTGCGGATTATGATATATTCATATCGTTGGTGTGCTAGGTCCTGACACGCACAGTTCACGGGAAATGAGGAAAAGGAGAATATGGCGAAAAACACGAAGGCACCGCCGCTCAAAGACTTCAGGGCGTGGCGCAAACGACTACGTAAAGCGTACCAACGAGCATGGCAGAAGGAGCGGACCGCACAGGGGTTGGTCCGGCCGCGAGATCAGCCAAACAACGTTATGCGCCTGCAGGCCTATGCCTATTTTTGCGAGCTCAAGGCCAGGGGCCTGATCTCGCAATTGCGCGCCCATATTGAAGACCGCGATGGGACGCGTTGGAACGGCCATGGGGATAGCGACGAGCAGTGGGTAATGCGGCTCTTGGTGGCGCGCGGCAAACAGCACGCCGATCAGGATGAAAAGAAGATCGCTAACGCCAACGCGCTCCGCAGCAGGATGTGCGCGGAGTTCAAGCTGGCCGCACACAACAAAGTGCGCCCGGAAGCCTTGCTGGGTTTCCTCTATGAAGTTGGGCCTGCCGCGCAGATCAAGGCTGATGCCATGGACCCACCCACCTATAACTGGGCCGAGCCTTACCGGAGCGCGACTGCTACCAAACGCACTGCGAAGCGCCGCAAGCAACACAGCCCAGTCACGAAACAAGTGAGCACTGATGCGTGGGATGAAGAGGAGGACCTTGATGCTGACACCTGGGATGGCGACTACGACGGTGGCTGGCCAGATGGGTAATGCCGCAAAAGGCATGGAATGCCATGTTTATTTAGTTTGGTAGTCTACGCCCTGGTCCCTTGACCAAGTTTGTTTGATCAGGCGAATTACGAGTGATCGTAAAACGCTGTGGGGGCTGATAATTGTCTGAGAATTTTGCAAGCGGCAATCCGGTCGGCTCGTCCGAAGGACTTACCTACGAAGCTGATCTGTGCGGCAATATTGAGCAGGCCCTAAAAGGATTGCTTGGCTACGGCATCATGGGCCTCGAGCTCGTCCAGAACGCCGACGATGCTGGCGCCGACACACTGGTTTTCGATGCGACCACCGAAGCCCTACTTGTTCACAACAATGCGGAGTTCACGAGCTGCGGACATCTGCATGGTAGGTGCCAATGGGAGAAGGCGGGGGACCCGCAGGGCCTCAAGCGCCCATGCAACTTTCATGCTATTTCTCGCATGGGAAGCCGCAGCAAGATCGCAGCGTCAGAGCAGATAGGCCGCTTCGGCATTGGCTTCGTATCTGTCTACCAAGTTACCGATACACCGATCATCCGCTCGGTAGGAGCGCAAGTCCAATTGGACCCCTTGAGCGGCAGAGGGGCTGTTTCTCAAATCGAGCATAAGGCAGGCACTGAGTTTGTCTTGCCTTGGGCCTCGGCTAGTTCGGACATTCGTTCCGCTCTCAACCGGTCCCCAACCCCCGCTAATGTAGCTTCAAGCGTGGCATCCGAGATCGCTCAGATGCTTAGATCCAGCCTCTTGTTTCTTAGGCATCTCCAGCGGGTGGAAGTCCGAGAGGACGGACGACTGGTTACGGCGGTCAACATCGACCGCGGCGCAGAGAAGCTTACGTTAGATTTTGGCCCAAGCGGGAAAAATGAATGGCTGATCCTGGAAGGAAGCGCAGATGCGGTGATCGAAGCGGAACAGCTGTCTCAAAGGTTCGAGGCGCTGGAGAGGCTGGATAGATCGCGTACCGTAAGCTTAGCCATTCCAATCGACGAGGGACCGATCGAAGGTCTGCTTTTTGCATACCTCCCAACCCGGCATGCGACAGGATTGCCACTTCATATAAATGCCGACTTCTTTCCCCACGCAAGCCGTCAGGACATCGTTCTTAAGGGTGAAGATCACGAGAGATACTGGAATGAAGCGCTTATAATTACCGCTGCCAGTATCCTCTCCGAAAACTTCGAAAAAATAAGAGACACACTCGGTCCAAAAAAGCTCTGGGAGCTTGGATCGGCCGCCTACAAAATGCGCGGCGAGACAGCGTTCGGCGCGTTCTGGGAAGGCTTTGCCGAGGGAGCGGCTCTACATCCTTGCGTATGGACCCAGGCTACGAATTGGCATTTGGGCGAAGGTACGTTCCTCGCGCCAGAAAATATGCCGCCAGCTGAGCGGTCTGCCCTGGAGATGGTCGGTGTCGATATCATCGACGAAAGCCTACGACCGGAATTCACCGCCTTGACTGCTGTGGGCTCACGAAACCTTGTCCTGTCCACGGCGGTCTCTGCTCTAGAGGAAAATGCCGGTGCAAGCATAGGTAAAGAAGAACCATTTGTTCCCGATTTATGGGACGCTGTCGCTCGGCTAATGCAGGTATCGGAAGGTAGGACGGGTTACGCTGCTGTGGTGCAACGCCTCCAAGCCGCTGTTTTCCTGCTCGACATCGATGGGGACGCCAAGTCTCCAAATCAGGTTTGGCGTTTGCCATCAGGGGTGAGCTCGAGACACATCCGACGCTATTTTCCTGATTGCCCAATCGTAAGCGACAAGGTGGCGGCCAATCCCTCGTTGGAAGGCCTTATTGACGAGCTGACTTTGGAGGAGTTTGCTGCGTTATTGTCCAATGCTCTTCGTGAAGAGAGCGACACTCTGAATTTGGTCGGGACTACGCCCGAAGATGCGACCACTTTCTACAAACTTTTGGTTTCATTCCCTGCCGATGAGCTCGGGCGGACAGAACAGAGGTTGGCAGAAACGCCATTGCTCCGCACCAAACAGGGTTTTGTTCGGCCTGCCAGATCCCAGCTGCCGGGCCACTTCCGTGATCCCAGCGGCTACTTCCGTTTGATCGACACTTCGCTTTTCCCTCCGGGAATGGATGAGTTCGCAAGGTACGTACTGAACGTCGATGTCCTTAGTTTCCACGAGTACATCGACAATCATCTCGTTACGATCCTGGCTACCGATCTGACGCGCGAACAGTACCGCGAGATCGTCACGCAAATCGTAACCCACAAGAATGAGCTTGCTGACAAGGGAAGCCTAGCCCGCCTCGCGGACAGACCTTTTGTTAGAACGAAAGCTGGCACCTACGCGAAACCTAGTGACTGCTACTATTGGTCTGCGCCGCTTGAGAGCATTCTCGGAGACGATCGGGAAACCTGGGTGGATCAAAGTTGGATGCCATCGGGCTCGAACGGCGCGAAGCTGCAAGACCTTTTGGAAACGCAGCTCGGCATGCCAGTTACTGTCACCGCACGGCATATAGTCGACCGAATTTGGGAACTTGCTGACGATGGAACGCCGGACGAGGTGGCGGACAAAGTAACCCCCCTAATTCGGCACATGATCGAGCGATGGCCGCGTTTTGGCGAAGCCGAGAGGGAGACTTTTCAGGAACTGCAAGATTTGGAGTTTCTGCCCGCGCTCGTCGATGGTGAAAGGGACCCGGAAAACCTTTATTTGCCAACCGAAGTATATCGGGCGGCGCGCGCTGCTGGCTTTTCCTCACAAGTGGCTGTCATAGATTTAGCTCCACTGCGCCGCGCCAGCAGCACGGTAAACGAAATTTTGGACCTGCTTGAGGTTCCGGAAGAGCCCGCCACTCAGGTAGTGGTAGATCACCTCCATTCCTGCGTGCGAGAGAACGTGGCGCCCTCGACCGTGACCTACGCAATTCTAAATGAACGCGTGGATGCGGAAAACGACCTCGCTGCGATCGAAGCGCTTACTGCGCACAATTTCATCTACGACCCGAAGCTCGAACGATATCTCGGGCCTGACGAAGTTTTTTGGCTGCCGCCCCCTTTCCGCGGTTATTGGTGGCAAGCAAACCGCAATATGGCTCAGCATTCGGCTCTCTACACCTTGCTGGGGGTCCGGGACGAACCAGAGGCAACCGATTACGCGAGCCTGATGCTAAAGATCGCGGCTAAAGCGGACCTGACAGCAGAAGATCTTGAGATCCACTCGCGATGCCTGGATAAACTTTGCGGCTTTCTCGAAGAGAATGATCCGGGATTCTTTGGGGCGATTTCACTTCTAAAGACTGATGGCTCTCTACTGACCGTCGATGGTGACGCTGTCTGGCCAGAAGACGCCATCTGGATCGACACCCCGCAACTGGCCGACGCATTTGGACCAGCGCTTAATGACTGCTTGGTCAAACCTCCCGAGGCCGCGAGAACTTCGCTCGTAAGACTTTATCAAGCTATGGGCGCGAGGCAGCTCTCAAAGGTAGCTAGTTTGCGTCTGGCTGGCGAGCCTGATCGAAAGCCCGAACCGCAGGCAAGTGCGCATCTACAGGAACGGGCCGACCTATTGTTATGGATTGCACCGAATACCGGTTCGCGGCGCGCTTTGCAGTCGATGCTCAAAGCGATCGAAGTTCAGAGCAGCGAGAGTTTGGGGGTGCGTGCGGAGATCGCGGAATTCGATCCGCCGGTCTGCTCACCGATAACGCAGGTCTCCGCATACTTTGAAGCAGAGAGGCAGACCCTCCATGTAGTACCGTTGAGGTCAGGGATAAATTGGCCTTCCGCGATGACGGTATTGTTCGCGGAATTAGAGGGGCTCAGCGCTGTGTCAGATCCCAAAGCGATTGTCGCGGCAGCAACTCTCATAATGGTATCTTCGTCGAGGGAGACTGCGCAGGATGCGTTGGTGGACTCTGGCTATGTAATGCCGATGGATGTGGCTGAAGAAGAGCTGGGTTCTGCGCTCGGCGAATTGGATGAGCAACCTGAGGAAGAAGAGCTACCTGCTGCGGACTTAAATGCTACCGATGAAAATCCGGAGCTCGTGGAGGGTGCTGCCGATCCTTCGGATGACCATGCAGACGGTGCAGAACGGGACGAAGTAGAGAGCGAAGAACTTTCCCCGGAGCGTGTCCCCTTGGCTGGCGGCGAGGAAGGTCCGAATGGCCTCACAGACTTGACCGAGGAAGGCGATGCAGAGGAAAATTACCAGTCGAAACGCAGCAGCGCACCATTAGGTCGAAATAACGATGCCGTAGAGCGCAGTCCAAGCGACAACTCGGCGACGGCGCAAGCTAGCAAATCGAAAATCAAGCCGAATATGGGGGGGCGTGAACGTAAAGCACGAACGTCGCGAATGCTCTCCTATGTATCACGCGAAGGTGATCGAGGAAGCGACGATACCGACCAGAGCACCAATGGTGAAGACATCAGTGCTTTGATAGATGTAGCTGCCGTTTCGGCTGCTCTAAAGTTCGAGCAGCAGCGCGGTTGGGAGCCGGAGGAGCAACCTCACAATAATCCCGGATATGATATCCGTTCAGTTGGCCCCAACGGCGAAAGGCGCCTCATCGAGGTCAAGGGGCTTGAAAATGAGTGGACACAACGAGGCGTAAAGCTTTCCCATGTCCAGTTCGACATGGCGCAAAGACATCCAACCGAATATTGGATTTACATCGTAGAGCATGCGCGCGATCTGAAGAGCCAGCACGTCAACGCAATCAGTAATCCCTTTGAGAAAGTTGAAGAGTATTGGTTTGATAATGCTTGGCGGGCACATGCGGAAGAGATGGCCAGCGCTTTCAAGATGAATTTGCAGGTGGGCGCAATCGTTCGCCACAAGCTTTGGGGCAAAGGAACCATTATCGAGGTCAACCGAAGCGATTTCGCTATCAAAGTTAAGGTCGACTTTGGCTTCGAGGGGACAAAGTTCATCCCCTTGAATTCGAGTTTGGAATTATTGGGCTAATGGCTATCTGCATCCCTCCGTTGGAGCTGGCCCGGTCAGAGTCTTCCGCTGAGCTAGACCTGTTCAAGGCGTTGAGCGCGCAGCTCGATGACGGATTCACAATAATGCATTCCATAGCTTGGATAGCCAAACCCCGCCGGGGCGCCCCAAGAGACGGCGAGTGTGATTTCCTGATCGCACACCCTCATTTCGGGCTCTTGGTCCTTGAGGTCAAAGGCGGCCGCGTTTTCCTGGACTATCAGACCCAGAAATGGATCTCGATTGACCGCGGCGGCAATCCGAATCCGATTAAGAACCCATTCGAGCAAGCCAAAGGCGGAAAGTACTCAATTCTTGAGAAGCTGAAGGAAAGCTCATCGTGGCAGCGTCTCGGCATCAGGCGCTTCAACATCGGGCACGCTGCCTTCTTCCCTGGAATTGGCAATGGGCAGCAGCTGCGCGGCCCGGACGCTCCAATAGAAATCATCGGTGACCGGAATGACATGGATAACCTGCAATCGTGGGTTACCCAGGCCCTAAACTACTGGAGCGAGAATGATAGCAATCGGGTAGAAGAGCTGGGTCAACGAGGCGTGGACTCGATCGTAGCCACCTTTGCCAGGAGGGTTTCAACCCGTCCGCTGCTCTCTGCTCGCATTCAAGATGAAGAACGTGAGAGGATTGTTCTCACTCAGAAGCAAGCCCAGATTCTTGATATCCTGCAACGGCAGCGGCGGGTAATGGTCGCAGGCGGCGCAGGAACAGGTAAAACCCTTATCGCGCGCGAAAAAGCATTCCGCACGGCGAACGAGGGACTAGAAACGCTGTTGGTTTGTTTCAACAGGCCGCTCGCCGACTTTCTCCGCGAACAATGCAAAGACATCGACAACCTCGACGTCGCAAGTTTCCACCAGGTGTGCAGCGCATGGACATCGCGGGCCAAAAAAGTAAGTGGACGAGATTTTCTCGCTGAGGCGCGCCGAGACCACCCTCGAGCGAACGAGTTTGATCACATAATGCCCATAGCGTTGGCTAACGCCATCGACTCTCTTGGTCCCAAATATGACGCGATAATCATCGACGAAGCACAAGATTTTGGTGACGAGTTCTGGCTACCGATAGAGATGTTGCTAACCGATCTAGAGCAAGGGCTGCTCTACGTATTCCTTGACGAGAACCAAGACATTTACCGTCGCTCTGGCAACATTCCTGTAAATTCTGAGCCGATGATTCTTGACCAGAATTGCCGCAATACCGGAGCCGTTCATCGGGCCGCATACAAGCACTACCGTGGCATCGACGTACGGCCGTCGCCAATTGAAGGCGTTGAGGTCGTTTCACTCCCTGCGTCAAGCCGAGCATCACAAGCAAAATCTATAGCTTCACTCATCACAAAACTAGTCGTGGAAGAGCAGATTGCGCCACATGATATCGCTGTTCTGATATGTGATAAGAAAGCGAAAGCGGAATACGAGGAGGCCCTGTGCCGCTTACCCATTCCAAAACCCGCCCGCTTCGGCAGACTCGAAGATTTTGGGCCGAATGTTCTAACGGTCGATACGGTCGCCCGGTTCAAGGGACTGGAAAGAGATATTGTAATACTCTGGGCGTTCGATGACCTAAGCGCAGAGCACGATCGCGAAACGTTTTACGTCGGTATGTCTCGAGCTAAGTCGAGCCTTTATCTTTGTGGTGATAGAGCGCGGTGCGATAAGTTGCTCTCTGATTGAGGCCTTTGGACTAAATGGCTACCAGTCCAATAGGGCGTAAGGTACAGAGTACCACATTTGCTCCCCATTCATTTTCTAAGCGTCCGGCGCAGAAGTAGCGCCATCCGTAGTGTAGCTCTGTTCCCCCTCTCCTGTTGTCGCCCCTCTTACTTGCTGGCCAATCAAGTCGGCCGCCCGAAGTGCCGGATCTTTATCGAGGTGCGAATAGCGCAGGGTGGTCTGCACCTGGGTGTGGCCAAGCAGCCGGCCGACGATGGCAAGGCTCGTGCCGGACCCAAGGGCCAGGCTCGCTGCCGTGTGCCGCAGGTCGTGCACTCTTACCCCTTCCAGTCCTACCTCTTTACAAATGCGCGCCCATGGCTTGCGGAGGTTGTGAATGTGCTTCCCGCCTGAGCGGCCAGGGTAGATATACGCCTGTCCTTTAGAACGGGCATGTTGATCGCGCAGGACCGCAACGGCATCCTTCGACAGGTAGATCGTCTTGGCGCCCGACTTGCTGTCCGGGAGCGCTATCATTTGCAGGCCCCAATCAACCCATGCCCACTCAGCGCTGGCGAGCTCGCCTGACCGTGCACCGGTGAGGAGCAGCAGCTCCAATATGTTTGCGGCATGGGCCGTTATCTCGTTCTGGGCCACAAGTTTGGCGCTTGCCTCGCGCACGGCGCGTATTTCTTCGATAGAAAGGAAGCGCTGCCGTGCTCGTTCACGAAACTTGCTGATGTGGCGGCACGGGTTGGTGCCTTCCCGCCACTCCCATTCCTCGGCCAGGTTCATGAGCTTTGACAAGAGCGCAAGGGTCCGGTTGGCCTGGTAAGGTGTATCAGACAGCTTTTTATGAAACGCGTCCACCTCTGCGCGGCGGATCTCCTCAAGACGATGCTTGCCAAAAGCCGGTTTCAAACGGTCGTTCCAGATTGTTTCGTAGTTGCGTTTCGTGGACGGCTTTTTGAGTGGCAGGTGATCGCGTTCATAGCGATCCCATACGTGAGCCAACGTTGGAGCAGCGGCTACTGACTGCCGTGTCGCCTGCGGATCGCCGCCGTCGGCGACAGTGGCAAGCGCTCGTTGTGCTAATACCCTGGCCTGCTCTGCGGTGACTGGCCCATGCATACCGAGACCGAGCCATCGTTGTCTGCCTGCACGCCCTCCGTGGGTGCGATATTTCAACACGTACTTGCGCTTGCCGCTCGGCAGCACCTTAATGCCGAAGCCGGAGATCTTGTCGTCCCAAGCAAAGCTCGGCCGGGTTTCCGGAGTGGGAATAGATTCTACAAGGGTCTTCGTGATCCGCGGCATGTTAGGCTCCTCCACCGCCTGACAAGTGCCAAAAAGCAGCACGTCTGGCAATCAGGATAGCAACCACCTAGCAACCACCCCAGAAAGAATTTGAGGGTACACCCAAGAGAGCTAGCGGAGCTGATTTATACCTATAGCTCCTTTATTACAGCATTTTGCAGGACAATAGCGTATCCAAACGCACTACCAAGCAAGTTTACCCGACACGACTCTTAATCAGCGGGTCCTAGGTTCGAACCCTAGTGCGTCCACCACCCCTCCTCACGAAAATTCGCAACTCCCGTCTGCCGGCATCGATTTGCTTTTGGCGCGCAAATGCAAAGTCGCGCCTTAGCCCCTCGCGAAATCCGCCGGGCGGGCTACAAAGCGCCGGATCATGACCGACAGCAAAGCGCTCACCCACCTCCAGCGGCTCGAGGCCGAGGCGATCCATATCATCCGCGAAGTCGCGGCGGAGGCGGACAAGCCCGTCATGCTGTATTCCGTGGGCAAGGACAGCGCGGTGATGCTGCAACTGGCGCGCAAGGCCTTCTATCCTGCGCCGCCGCCCTTCCCGCTCCTTCACGTCGACACGACCTGGAAATTCAAGGCGATGTACGAGCTGCGCGACAAGATGGCGCGCGAGATCGGCATGGACCTCCTGGTCTATCGCAACGCCGAGGCGGTCGAGCGCGGGATCAACCCGTTCGACCATGGCCCGCTCCATACCGACATGTGGAAGACGGAGGGGCTGAAGCAGGCGCTGGACAAGTACGGCTTCGATGCGGCTTTCGGCGGTGCCCGGCGCGACGAGGAGAGGAGCCGCGCGAAGGAACGCGTTTTCTCTTTCCGCACAGCCAGCCATGGCTGGGATCCGAAGAACCAGCGTCCGGAACTGTGGAACCTCTACAACGCAAGGAAGCGCAAGGGCGAGAGCATTCGCGTCTTCCCGATCAGCAACTGGACCGAACTCGACGTGTGGCAGTACATCCAGCTCGAGAATATCGAGATCGTGCCGCTGTATTTCGCGGCGAAGCGACCGACCTTCGAATATGAGGGCGGCCTGTTCATGGCCGACGATATCGAGCGCCTGACCGAGGTGATGGGCAAGCCGCCGGAGATTACCGAACGCTCGATCCGCTTCCGCACGCTGGGCTGCTTCCCGCTGACCGGTGCGGTGGAAAGCGAGGCATCGACCCTGTCCGAAGTGATCCAGGAGACGCTGCTCACCACCACCAGCGAGCGGCAGGGCCGCGTCATCGACAAGGATGCGGGCGGCGCCGGAATGGAACTCAAGAAGCAGCAGGGTTACTTCTGATGACCGGCACGATCTACGAAACCGATGCGCTGATCGCGGAGGATATCGACGCCTACCTGGAAACGCACCAGCACAAGACCATGCTGCGTTTCATCACCTGCGGCAGCGTGGACGATGGCAAGTCCACCCTGATCGGCCGTCTGCTGTATGACAGCAAGATGATCTTCGAAGACCAGCTCGACGCGCTGTCGAGCGATTCGAAGAAGGTCGGGACGCAGGGGCAGGAGCTTGACTTTGCCCTGCTCGTCGACGGGCTGGCGGCCGAGCGCGAGCAAGGCATCACGATCGACGTCGCCTATCGCTTCTTCAACACGGAGAAACGCAAGTTCATCGTCGCCGATTGCCCGGGGCACGAGCAATACACGCGCAACATGGTCACCGGCGCATCCACTGCCGACCTTGCCGTCATCCTGGTGGATGCGCGCAAGGGCGTGCTGGTCCAGACGCGGCGGCATTCCTACCTTTGCCACCTGCTCGGCATCCGCAACATCGTGCTGGCCGTGAACAAGATGGACCTGGTCGAGTATGGTCGGGAAACCTTTGACAAGATCGTCTCGGACTATCGCGAATTCGCCTCAGCCATCGGGATCGAAGACTTCACCGCCATCCCGATCTCGGGGTTCAAGGGCGATAACATCACGTCCGCACCCAGTGCCCACACGCATTGGTACGGTGGGCCGAGTTTGGTCGAGCATCTCGAGACGGTGGAGGTGCGCTCTGCCGTAGATGCGCAGAAGCCGTTCCGGATGCCGGTGCAGTGGGTCAATCGCCCCAACCTCGACTTCCGGGGCTTTGCCGGCCTGATCGCGACCGGCAGCGTGAAGCCGGGCGACGCCGTGCGCGTTCTCCCATCCGGGAAGACTACCACCGTGAAGTCCATCGTCGCCTACGAAGGCGATCTCGACGAGGCGATAGCGGGCCAGTCCGTCACGCTTACCTTCGAAGACGAGATCGATTGTTCGCGCGGCAACGTCATCGCCGCGTCCGACAATCCACCTCAGGTGGCGGACGGTTTCGAAGCGACGCTGACCTGGCTCAGCGACGAGGCTCTCGTGGTCGGGCGTTCCTATTGGCTGAAGCTGGGCACGCAGACCGTCAGCGCAGCGGTCCAGCAGCCGAAATACGAGGTCAACGTCAACACGATGGACCGCCTCGCGGCGAAGAGCCTCGAACTGAATTCGATCGGCGTCGCAGAGGTCCTGACCGACAGCCCCATCGTCTTCGAACCCTACGCGGACAACAGGACGCTGGGCGGCTTCATCCTAATCGACAAGATGACCAATGCAACGGTTGCTGCCGGCATGCTCAACTTCAGCCTGCGCCGCAGCCAGAACGTCCACTGGCAGGCGACCGACATCGGCCGCGAACATCATGCGGCACTGAAGAACCAGCAGCCGCGCGTGCTGTGGTTCACGGGCCTCTCCGGGTCCGGCAAATCGACCATCGCCAACGAGGTGGAAAAGCGGCTCAATGTGATGAACCGGCACACTTTCCTTCTGGATGGCGACAATATCCGGCACGGGCTAAACAAGGACCTGGGCTTCACCGAAGCGGACCGGATCGAGAATATCCGCCGCATCGGCGAGGTCGCGAAGCTGATGGCCGACGCCGGGCTGATCGTGCTGACTGCGTTCATTTCACCGTTCCGTGCGGAGCGGCAGATGGTGCGCGACATGCTGCCCGACGGCGAGTTCATCGAAATCCATGTCGACACCCCGCTTGAAGTTGCCGAAGCGCGCGACGTGAAGGGGCTTTACGCGAAGGCACGCGCCGGCGAGCTCAAGAACTTCACCGGTATCGACAGCCCCTATGAAGCGCCCGAGAATGCCGACATCGTCGTGAACACAGTCGAGATGTCCGCCGAGGCGGCTGCCGATCACATCATCGCGCAGCTGATGCCGCTCAAGTGAACGGGACCAGCATGACCGACGCGGAACTCGCCGCGCATCTCGCCGAAGCCGCAGGTCGCATCCTGATCGAAACGCGCGAGAGTGGCGTGGCCGAAGGGCAGGCGCTCGGTGACGCGGGGGACGTCATTGCCAACCGTTTCCTGTGCGAAGCATTGCGGGCCGCCCGACCGGACGACGGCTTGCTGTCTGAAGAAGAAAAGGACAACAGCGCGCGCCTTTCGCACAGCCGGGTCTGGATCGTCGATCCGGTCGACGGCACGCGCGAGTATAGCGAAGGGCGCAGCGACTGGGCGGTCCATGTCGGCCTTGCCATCGACGGCGAGGCGCAGGTCGGCGCGGTTGCGCTGCCCGGGGTCGGACTCGTGCTCCGCAGCGATCGGGTGGGCGAAGTGCCGCCTTCTCCTGATAAACTGCGCATGGTCGTCAGCCGGACCCGCCCTGCTGCGGAAGCCGTCGCCGTCGCGGAGAAGCTGGGAGCCGAGCTGGTGCCGATGGGAAGCGCGGGCGCCAAGGCGATGGCTATCGTGCGCGGCGAGGCGGACATCTACCTCCATTCGGGCGGCCAGTTCGAATGGGACAGCTGCGCCCCGGTCGCGGTTGCTAAGGCGTATAGCCTGCATTGCTCGCGCATCGATGGCAGCCCGCTCGTTTACAACCGTGCCGACACTTACATGCCCGACCTGTTGATATGCCGGCAGGAACATGCCGAGCAGGTGTTGGCGGAAATCGCCGCGCTGTAGACCTCAATGTGCGCAGCGCTTGACCTGCTCACATTAAAATGTGAGAGGCGCGACATGGAAAACGCAACCATCGCTCGAGTCCGTTCCCTTATCGAGAACGGCGATATGTCCCGCTCCGGTCTCGCCCGGGCAGCGGGTCTCCACGCCAACACCCTGCGCGACGCGACCAGTTCGGACTGGAACCCGACGCAGGACACGCTGAACAAGCTCCAGGCATTCATCGAAGCGAATGACGACACGCCCGTCCTCGTGCCGATCGAGGAGATCATCGCCGAGGCCCGCAACGGCCGCATGTTCGTGCTGGTGGACGACGAGGACCGTGAGAACGAGGGCGATCTCGTCATCCCCGCGCAGATGGCTACGCCGGATGCGATCAACTTCATGGCCACCCACGGCCGCGGCCTCATCTGTCTCAGCCTGACCAGGGACCGGACCGAGCGCCTCGGACTCGAACTGATGAGCCGATCCAACGGTTCGCGGCACGAAACCGCCTTTACTGTCAGTATCGAAGCGCGCGAAGGCGTCACCACCGGGATCAGCGCGGCCGACCGCGCGCGCACCATATCGGTCGCCATCGACAGCACCAAGGGTCCGACCGAGATCGTGACCCCCGGCCATGTCTTCCCGCTGGTGGCCCGCGATGGCGGCGTGCTGGTCCGCGCCGGTCATACGGAAGCGGCGGTCGACATCTCACGCCTCGCCGGGCTCAACCCTTCCGGCGTGATCTGCGAGATCATGAAGGACGACGGCACGATGGCGCGGATGGATGACCTGGTCGCCTTCGCCCGCAAGCACGGCCTGAAAATGGGAACGATCCGTGACCTGATCGAATACCGGCACCGCAACGACCACCTGGTCGAACGCGTTGCCGAAAGCCCGTTCGAATCCGATTACGGCGGCAACTGGACGCTCTACACCTATCGCAACACGGTCGACGGCAGCGAAAGTTTCGTCTTGCAGAAAGGCCGTGTCGAAGCGGGCAAGCCTACCCTCGCCCGCGTTCACACGCTCTCGATCCTCGACGACATGATGGGCCGGCCGGGACCGCGCAAGCGCATCCTGCAGCGGGCGATGGAGGAAATCGGCCGCGAAGGCGCGGGCATCATCGTCCTCCTCATCAAGCCGCGCGAGGTCGACACGATGCGCGGCGGCCGACCCCATCCCGATGCAGAGCTGCGGCAGTACGGCATCGGCGCGCAGATTCTCGCCGACCTCGGCGTCACGGACATGACGCTGCTCAGCAATTCGCATCGCAACGTGGTGGGCATCGAAGGCTACGGCCTCAACATCGTCGGCGAGCGGCCGATCGCAGGAGAAGACTGATGGCGAAGTTCCTTATCGTCGAAGCGCGGTTCTACGGCCACCTCAACGACATGCTGGTCGACGGCGCGCGATCTGCGCTGGAGGCTAAGGGGCATGAGGTCGAGGTCCTTACCGTGCCCGGCGCGCTCGAAATTCCCGGCGCCATCGTGCTGGCGGCGGAGAGCGGCCAGTACGACGCATACGTCGCCATTGGCGTCGTCATTCGCGGAGAGACCTATCACTTCGAAATCGTAGCCGGCGAAAGCGCGCGGGCGATCATGGCGCTGACGATGGACGGCATCGCCATCGGCAACGGCATCCTCACGGTCGAGAACGAGGAACAGGCTGTCGTCCGCGCTGACAAGGCGCAGAAGGACAAGGGCGGAGAGGCTGCGAAGGCGGCGCTAACACTGCTCGATCTCAGGTCGCGTTTCGGCTGACTCCCAGATGCCAGAGATCGCCGCCCTGCTGATGATCGTGTCGGGGGCGATCCACGCCTCGGTCAACGCAGTCCTGAAATCGGGGCCGGACAAGCTTGCGAGCCGTGCGCTGATCGACATGTCGGGCGGCTTGCTGGCGCTGCCCGCGATCTTCTTCTTTCCGGCACCGGACGGCGCATGGGGCTGGCTGCTCGGTTCCTTCGTCGTCCACGGCGTCTATTTCCTCGCGCTGGTGAAAGCATTCGAAGTCGCCGACATGAGTGCGAGCTATCCGGTCATGCGCGGCACCGCGCCGGTGTTCGCGGCGATGGGCGCGGTCGCCTTCCTGGGCGACGCGCTGACCTTGCCGGTGGCGATCGGCATGGGATTGGTCACTACCGGCATCGTCCTCAGCATGATCGGCAAGAACCTGACCGCACCGGCGCTGTTCTGGTCGCTGCTCACCGGTATCGCCGTGGCCACCTACACGGTGCTCGACGCGGGGGGCGTTCGCGCTGCACCTACGACCATGAGCTACATCGCCTGGGCGTTTTTCGTGCTCGGCTTCGGTATCGGGGCAGCTTTCGGCGCGTGGCGGGGCCGCGCTTTCGTGACCTATGCGCAAACCCACTGGAAAAGCTGCGCGACAGCAGGCGCAGCAGGCGTGGTCAGCTACGGCCTCGCCATGTTCGCCTATGCCACGGGCGACGTGCCCCGCCTCGCCCCCTTGCGCGAAAGCTCGATCCTGTTCGCGCTGGTCATTGCCGTCCTGTTCCTCGGCGAGCGTCCGGACCGCTACAAGATCGTGGGCGGCGTCGTCATTTTCGCAGGCGTGGTGACGCTGCTGTTAAGCCGATAGCGGGCGCCGCGCTCAATCGAATTTCGCGAATGCCTCGTAGCCGGCGTAGACCGCGCAATCGCCCAGCTCTTCCTCGATGCGGATCAGCTGGTTGTACTTGGCGAGCCGGTCGGAACGCGCGAGGCTGCCGGTCTTGATCTGGCCGCAGTTGGTCGCAACCGCGAGGTCGGCGATCGTTGCGTCCTCGGTTTCGCCCGAACGGTGGCTCATCACCGCGGTATAGCCGGCGCGCTGGGCGATGCTGACCGCGTTCAGGGTCTCGGTCAAAGTACCGATCTGGTTGACTTTCACCAGCAGGGAATTGGCCAGCCCCTTGTCGATGCCTTCACGAAGCCGCGCCGGATTGGTCACGAAGAGGTCGTCGCCCACCAGCTGGACGTTCTTGCCGATTTTCTCGGTCAAAGCCTTCCAGCCCTCGAAGTCGTCCTCGCTCATGCCGTCCTCGATCGACCGGATCGGATAGGCGTCGGCGAGTTCGGCAAGGTAGCCTGCAAATGCGGCCGGATCGTGCGAGGCGCCCTCGCCTTTCAGGTGGTACTTGCCGTCGCGGAAGAATTCGGTCGCCGCGCAATCGAGCGCGAGGACGATGTCCTTCCACGGCGTGAAGCCGGCCTGTTCGATCGCCTTCATGATCAGGTCCAGCGCTTCGCGCGTGCCGCCGATCTGCGGCGCGAAGCCGCCTTCGTCACCCACGGCGGTGGACAGGCCGGCCTGCGTCAGTTCCTTCTTCAATGTGTGGAAGACTTCCGCGCCCCAGCGAACCGCTTCGGCCAGGCTGCCGGCGCCGGTCGGCATGATCATGAATTCCTGAATATCGATCGCGTTGTCGGCATGCTCGCCGCCGTTGATGATGTTCATCATCGGCACGGGCAGCAAATGCGCGGACACGCCGCCGATGAAGGAATACAGCGGCAGGCCGCGGGCGTCCGCTGCCGCCTTCGCCACCGCGAGGCTGGTGCCGAGGATCGCATTCGCGCCAAGGTTGCCCTTGTTGTCCGACCCGTCGAGCTCGATCATGGCGAGGTCGATTTCGCGCTGGTCTTCGGCATCGAGGCCCATGATCCTCTCGGAGATGGCCTCGTTGACGGCCTTCACCGCCTTGAGCACGCCCTTGCCGAGATAGCGGTCGTCGTCGCCATCGCGCAGTTCCACCGCTTCATGCGCGCCGGTCGAGGCGCCCGACGGGACTGCCGCCCGGCCGAACGAGCCGTCTTCGAGCAATACGTCGACCTCCACCGTGGGATTGCCCCGGCTGTCGAGGATTTCGCGGGCGTGGATGTCGAGGATTGCGGTCATGGCGCGGGCATCTCCGTTGTGGTGTTTTGCGCCGTCTAGGGATCGGAACAATTCGTCGCAAGCGCCGTTGCTATAATGACAACCGTCTGCGCGGGCCGCGCCCCGCAGCGCATACGAAAACAAGAACCCGTCAGGGACGAAAGGATTACACAATGGCCGATACCTCTGCGACCACCCCGAAAACACGCACCACCAAGGCCCCGAAGGTGGAAACCGTCGAAGCGACCAGCGTCGACACGATGGCGGAAACCTCGCCCAACAAGGCAGAGGCCAAGGCCCGTTTTTCCAAGGCGATCGACGAAGCCAAGGCAGGCGCTGCCGCCCTTCGTGACGAAGCGAAGGTCCGCGCAGCGGGTTATCGCGAACAGGGCAAGTCGAAGAGCGGCGACCTGAGCGCCGAAGCGAAGACGAAGGCTCGCGGCCTCGCGCAGGACGGCAAGACTGCCGCGAGCGACGCCTTGTCCGGCCTTGGCCGACTGGTTTCCGAAAACGCCAGCGTGGTAGACGAGAAGCTCGGTGCGAAATACGGCGATTATGCCCGCTCTGCTTCGCGCAGCCTGCAGGAAACCTCCGCCAAGCTGGAGCAGAAGGAACTGGACGAGCTGGCCGAGGATGCCCGCGAATTCGTCCGCAAGAGCCCCGGCCTTGCAGTCGGTCTCGCCGCTTTCGGCGGTTACATGATCTCGCGCCTTTTCCGCCGTTAAGCGGTTGGGCAACGAGGGCGTGGACCGACCACAGACCGACCAGATGAATGGAGAGCCCCTGCCTGAAACGGCGGGGGCTTCCCCTGTCTCCGCTTACGACGACGAAGCCGGCGACGGCAGCCACGACGGCTCGCTGTTCGACGATGTCAGCGCGTTGATTTCCGACGGCAAGACCTACCTTGACGCGGAGTTGCAGTACCAGAAAACCCGCGCACGCTATGCCGGCAAGCATTCGGGCCGGGCGGCTGTGTTCGGCCTGCTGGCAGTGCTCTGCCTTTTCTTCGGCCTTATCGGGCTGACCGTGGGAGGCGTCCTGCTCTTGATCCCCCGGATCGGGCCGATTGGCGCAACGGCAGTCGTCGTGGCGGTATGGCTGGTGCTGTGTGCCATCTGCGGTTTCATCGCCGGCGGCCATGCTGCCCGCGTCTCCCGAGCCATATCGCAGGACAAGCCATGACCCCGCTGGAAAGACAATTCGTCGAAGATCGCGCCATGCGCGATTCCGCAAAAGCGCTCTTTTCCGCCGACGTGGCCCAAGTCCGCAGCGATCTCGCCAACCGCGGCGTGGGTGAACGCATCGGCGCGCGTATCGGCGAAGGCGCGGTCGACATGGCCGACGAAGCGCTGGAAATGGCGGGAGACAACAAGGGCGTGATCGGTGCAGCCCTTGGCGCGCTGCTGCTGTACCTCTTCCGCAACCCACTCATCGACTGGCTATTCGGCGATGACGAAAGCGGATCGGACGAAGAGCGCGACGCGCGCGACGACGGGTGGGACGAAGCGGAACAATACTGACCGCGGGCGCATTGGTTTGGTAGATATCCCAAACACTTGCCCAGAGGACACCATGAGCAACCTGACCGTAGTTTCCGACAACGACGCCGCCACCAACCAAGCCGCCATGACCGAAGAGGAAAAGCGCGAGGCAATCCGCGCGCGTATCGAAGCCGGCGAAGCCGACCTCGAGCGTCGGCAGGAAACCAGCTTCACCGACCAGCTGGCAGAAGCCCGCGATGCGGCGGTCGAGTACACCAAGAAGAACCCGTTGACCGTGGTAGCCGGTGCGGTTGTTGCCGGCATCGCCATCTCGGCGCTGTTCCGGAATTCGCCGACCCGCCGGGCGGGACGCCGCGGGGCCGCTCTGGCCGCACTCGCGGCCGATGCGGTCATGGAATATGGCGAAGCCGCCCTCGCCTCGATCAGCGAAGCCGGCCGCAGTGGCTTGCAGTCGCTCGATGATCTGGGTGATCGAGCGGGTTACGAAGCGCGTCACCTCGGCCGTGCCGCCAAGTTCCGGGCCGCCGACGCCAGCGATCGTTCGCGCCTGGTGGGCCGCCGCGCGATCAAGGGTTCGCGCCGTTCGATCGAACGCGCAGGTCGCTATTTCCAGCGCTGAACGCGCAGCCCGCGCGGGTTGACTGCAATCGAATTTCCCCGTCCGGGCCTTGCCTGCGGTGGGGAATTTCGTATGGCGCGCACTGAAACCAGATAACGGACAGGAAGGTGGCCCGATGGCCGATCAGGAACTTTACCAGGTAATGGGCGGGCGCGTGAACGACCCGCGCGGCCACGACTTCAAGGATCCGGAAAGCATCCACGTGGTGGGCGTGTTCCGCAGTTACGACGACGCGGTCGAGGCATGGCGGGGCCAGGCCCAGCGTACAGTCGACGATGCGGAGATGAAATACGTCATCGTCCACTTGCACAAGTTGTTCGAACCGGACGTAAAGGTATGACCGCCCAGCCAGCGGATACGAAAAAGGGCTGCCGGATCGCTTCCGGCAGCCCTTTTTGTTTGCCCAGGGGCTGGTGCCTCAGATGAATTCGATCTTCTTGACGAGATAGAACTTGTCCCCGCTCGGCACGGTCACTTCGATCTCGTCGCCGACTTGCCGGGTAATGAGCGCGCGGCCCAGCGGCGAGCTGTAGCTGATGCGCCCCTTCTTCGCGTCGGCCTCGGTCTGGCCGACGATCTGGTACTTAACCGGCTTGTCGTCTTCGTCCAGCAGGGTGACGGTGGCGCCGAACACGATCTTGTCGCCCGAAAGGGAAGTCGGGTCGATGATCTGCGCCCGGCTGACACGGTCTTCCAGGTCGCCGATCATGGCTTCGACCTGGCCCTGGCGTTCCTTCGCGGCATGGTATTCCGCGTTTTCGGAGAGGTCGCCATGCGCGCGCGCTTCCTCGATCGCGTCGACGATTTTCGGACGTTCGGCGCGCAGCGCCTTCAGTTCGGCGGTGATCTGCTCATACCCTTCGGCGAGCATCGGCACTTTTTCCATGGTCCGTCTTTCTCTCTCGCTCCCCGCACAACCGTGTCAAAACCGCCCTGCCCGCTCCCATGAAGGGTGCGGCCCTGTGGTCCGGTCTGTCGGGGAAAATCTCTATCCGTCGGTGCTGTAATAGTCCTGAAGCGGCCGGACTTCAAGCTGGCCGTCGCGCGCGGCGGCGATGGCCTGCACCGCGGCTGCGCTGGCAGCCGCGGTCGTGTAGTACGGAACCTTGCTGTCGAGTGCGCTGGCGCGGATCGACTGGGAGTCCTTCAGCGACTGCCAGCCTTCGGTCGTGTTGATGATCAGCGCCACTTCGCCGTCGATGATGCGGTCGACGATATGGGGCCGCCCTTCGGCCACCTTGTTGACCCGCGTTACGGACAGACCCGCCTGCGCGAGGAAGCTTTGCGTGCCGCCTGTTGCTATCACATCGAAACCAAGCAATATCAATGACTTGACGGGCTCAAGGATCACCTGCTTGTCGCTATCCTTGACCGACACGAACACGGTGCCGCTTGTCGGCAGGATCATGCCCGCCCCGATCTGCGACTTGCGGAACGCGGTGGGGAAATCGCGGTCGATCCCCATCACCTCGCCGGTGGAGCGCATTTCGGGCGAGAGCACCGGGTCGCTGCCGGGGAAGCGGGCGAAGGGGAAGACCGCTTCCTTCACCGCCATGTAGTCGAGCTCGCGGCGCACGGCGGGGAATTCCGACAATTTCTTGCCCGCCATAATCCGCGCGGCCCACTTGGCGATGGGCTGGCCGATGGCCTTGGCGACGAAGGGCACCGTGCGGCTCGCGCGCGGGTTGACCTCGATCAGGTAGACCTCGCCATCCTTCACCGCGAACTGCACGTTCATCAGCCCGACCACGCCGAGCTCGATGGCAAGCGCCTCTGCCTGGCGTTCCATTTCCTCGACGATTTCGGCGGGCAGGCTGTAGGGCGGGATGGTGCAGGCGCTGTCGCCCGAGTGCACGCCCGCTTCCTCGATATGCTGCATCACGCCCGCGATGCGAACCTCGCTGCCGTCGCAAAGCACGTCGACATCGCATTCGATGGCGTCGCGCAAATACTGGTCCACCAGCACCGGACTGTCGCCCGACACGTTGACCGCATTCTCGATATAGTCGTCGAGCTGCGGTTCGCTGTCGACCACCTCCATCGCGCGGCCGCCGAGGACATAGGACGGGCGCAGCAGCACGGGATAGCCGATCCGCGCGGCCGCCGCGGCGGCTTCGTCGCGGCTGCGGGCAATGCCGTTGGCAGGCTGTTTCAGCTTCAGCTTGTTGACCAGCTTGGCGAAGCGTTCGCGGTCTTCGGCCAGGTCGATGGCGTCGGGGCTAGTGCCTAGGATCGGGATCCCCGCATCTTCCAGCGCCTGCGCCAGCTTCAGCGGCGTCTGACCGCCGAACTGCACGATCACGCCGGCAAGCTCGCCCTTCGACATCTCCACGCGCAGGATTTCCAGCACGTCCTCGTCCGTCAGCGGCTCGAAATAGAGGCGGTCGGAGGTGTCGTAATCGGTGGAGACGGTTTCCGGGTTGCAATTGACCATGATGGTCTCGAACCCGTCTTCCTCCAGCGCGAAACAGGCGTGGACGCAGCAGTAATCGAACTCGATGCCCTGCCCGATCCGGTTCGGGCCGCCACCCAGGATGACCACTTTCTTGCAGTCGCTCGGGTTCGCCTCGTCCTCTGCCTCCCCGAAGGACGGCGCTTCGTAGGTCGAGTACATGTAGGGCGTGATCGCTTCGAACTCGGCGGCGCAGCTGTCGATGCGCTTGAACACGGGCAGCACGCCCAGCTTGTAGCGCAGCTTGCGCACTTCCTCTGCGCTGGTGGCGCCGGCCATGGCGCGCAAGGCATCGTGCAGCAGCCCGCTGCGCTTCGCCTGCGTTTCCGCGAGGCCCCCCGCAACACCGACGGAGCGCACGGCCAGCGTGGCGAGGCGGCGGTCCGAAAAGCCCATGGATTTCAGGCGGCGCACTTCCTCCGCCGTGTTCGGCAGGCCGTTATGCGCAATCATCCGCTCTTCGTAGATGATCGCCTCGATCTGGCGCAGAAACCACGGGTCGTAATGGGTGACCGCGTGGATTTCATCGAGCGTCAGCCCTTCGCGGAAAGCCTGTGCGACATTGAGGAGGCGGTCGGGCGTCGCTTTCGAAAGCGCGGCGGTGATGACCTCGCGGCTCGTGCCCTCCAACTTCAGCACCCGGTTGAACCCGTCGAGCCCGGTTTCGAGGCCGCGCAGCGCCTTCTGCATCGATTCCTGGAAGTTGCGGCCGATGGCCATGACTTCGCCGACCGACTTCATCGCGGTGGATAGCTCGTTCTTCGATCCCTTGAACTTCTCGAAGGCGAAGCGCGGGATCTTGGTCACGACATAGTCGATGGTGGGCTCGAAACTGGCCGGCGTGGCGCCCGTGATCTCGTTGGTGATTTCGTCCAGCGTGTATCCGACGGCCAGCTTCGCCGCGACGCGCGCGATGGGAAAGCCGGTGGCCTTGGATGCGAGCGCGGAAGAGCGCGAGACGCGCGGGTTCATCTCGATCACGATCAGGCGGCCATCCTTGGGATTGACTGCGAATTGTACGTTCGAACCGCCTGTTTCCACGCCGATTTCGCGCAGCACCTTGATGCTGGCGGTCCGCATGATCTGGTATTCCTTGTCGGTCAGCGTCAGCGCCGGCGCGACGGTGATGGAATCGCCGGTGTGGACGCCCATCGGATCGACATTCTCGATCGAGCACACGATGATGCAGTTGTCGTTGCGATCCCGCACGACCTCCATCTCGTATTCCTTCCAGCCGAGGAGCGATTCCTCGATCAGGACTTCGGTGGTGGGGCTGGCGTCGAGCCCGCCGCGTACGATGCTTTCGAACTCGGCCCGGTTGTATGCCACGCCGCCGCCGGTCCCGCCAAGCGTGAAGCTGGGCCGGATGATGGAGGGAAGGCCTGTCCTTTCAAGCACTTCGAAGGCTTCTTCGACAGAGTGTGCGATGCCGCTGCGTGCGCTTTCCAGCCCGATTTTGTCCATCGCCACGCGGAATTTCTGGCGGTCTTCGGCCTTGTCGATGGCTTCGGCATCGGCGCCGATCATCTGCACGCCCAGCCGTTCCAGCGTGCCGTCGTTGAACAGCGCCAGCGCGCAGTTGAGCGCCGTCTGCCCGCCCATCGTGGGCAGGACCGCGTCGGGCCGCTCCTTCTCGATGATCTTGGCGACGATTTCCGGCGTGATCGGCTCGACATAGGTCGCGTCGGCAAACTCCGGATCGGTCATGATCGTGGCGGGGTTGGAGTTGACCAGGATCACCCGGTACCCCTCCTCCTTCAGCGCCTTGATGGCCTGCGTGCCGGAGTAATCGAACTCGCACGCCTGCCCGATAACGATAGGCCCCGCGCCGATCACGAGGATGGAGGAAATGTCAGTGCGTTTGGGCATTCAGGCAGCTTTCGTGATACGAAACTCCCTTCCCTTGAGGGAAGGGTCGGGGATGGGTGTACGGCGTTGGCTGAAAAGAGACTGACCGCAACCGCGCGCAATCTGCGGCGCGACATGACGGACGCCGAGAGAAAGCTGTGGCAGCACTTGCGTGCGAGCCAGCTCGGCGTGAAATTCACGCGGCAATTCCCGGTCGGGGGATACATCGTCGACTTCGCCTGCCGCAGCCTCAGGCTCGCGATCGAATGCGACGGCGGGCAGCATTCGCGCGAAAGTGACGCCGCGCGAACGGAGGTGATCGAAGCCCACGGCTACCGCGTCATCCGCTTCTGGAATCACGACATTAACGAAAATCCGGACGGCGTGTTGGCGATGATTGCTGCCGAGATCGAACTCGCGCGCAACCAGCGATGACGACCTCCCCTTCCTTGGAGGGAAGGGGTCGGGGGATGGGTGTACAACGCCTGCGATGTCGTCTTGCCCCATCACCGCCGAACCCCCATCCCCAACCCTTCCCCACGGGGAAGGGAGTTTTTGGTCCTGATGACGAGGTATAGAGAAAATTTCGGTGCGTTTGGACATTATTGGCCTGCATCCGGCGTTACGTATACTTCGCTGCCGACTTCGGGACCGACCTTTTTCCCAATGGATTTCGTGTATCTGAGCACGCAACTTGCTCTCTCAAACTCCAAATTCTTTGAAAGAGTAAGTCGGCCATCGTCAGCGTCGAAGTCACCTTCTCCCAATTGGCAGTCAGCGATGATTGTTTGAAGCTCGATATTACTAAGTTTTTCGGCAACAACGTAATCCGAACCACCACAAGCAGCACAAATCAGTCCAGTCGAGATTGCAATAAAGGACCTCACCCCAAAATCCCCACAAACTTCTCGAACAAATAAAAGCTGTCCTGCGGCCCGGGGCTCGCTTCCGGGTGGTACTGCACGCCGAACGCCTTCTTGCCGCTGATCGCGATGCCGCAATTGCTGCCGTCGAACAGTGAGACGTGGGTCTGCTCCACGCCGTCCGGCAGAGTGTCGCCGTCCACAGCGAAGCCGTGGTTCATGCTGGTGATTTCGACCAATCCCTGCGTTTCGCCCCAGCTTTCGCCCACGCGCTGGACGGGGTGGTTCGCGCCGCGGTGGCCCTGGTGCATCTTTACCGTCTTCGCGCCCGCTGCAAGCGCCAGCATCTGGTGGCCGAGGCAGATGCCGAAGATCGGCACGTCGCGGTCCAGCAGGCCCTTGATTACCGGCACCGCATATTCGCCCGTCGCCGCCGGATCGCCAGGGCCGTTGGAAAGGAACACGCCGTCCGGTTCATGCGCCAGCACGTCCTCCAGGCTCGTGCGCGCGGGCACCACGGTCACTCTCGCGCCGGCTTTCACCAGGTTGCGGAAGATATTGTCCTTGCTGCCGTAATCGATGGCGACGACGTGCGGCTTGGTCTTGCCGCCCTCGTCCGCCCACGCGGCGCGGCCGTAGCCCTTGCCGAGCGTCCAGCTGCCGCCGCCCCATTGTTCCTGCTTTTCCCGGCTGACGATGCGGGCGAGGTCCATGCCTTCCAGCCCCGGCCAGTCCTGCGCCTTGCCCAGCAGGGCGTCGAGATCGAAATTGCCGCGCGGGTCGTGGGCGATCACCGCGTTGGGCGCGCCAAGCATGCGAATGCGGCGGGTCAACGCGCGGGTGTCGATGCCGGACAGGCCGATCTTGCCGTGCTTCGCCAGCCATTCGCCGAACTCCCCGCCGCTGCGAAAATTGCTGGCGGGGGTGATCGCCTCGCGCACGATGCAGCCGACTGCGCTGTCGACACCGCTGCCAACCGCGCTTTCGACATCCTCGTCGTTCACGCCGACATTGCCGATATGGGGAAAGGTGAAGGTGACGATCTGCGCGGCGTAGGAGGGATCGGTCATCACCTCCTGGTAGCCGGTCATCGCGGTGTTGAAGCAAACTTCGCCCACCGCGCTGCCGGTCGCGCCGATGCCGTGGCCCCACATGATGGTGCCGTCGGCCATGACGAGGACTCCCGTCGCCCCTGCAGGTTGCGCGCGTGAAGATGCGGTACGGGCCATAGGGGGCGCTCCGAGTAAGGGGTTTTCCGGCGATGTCGCTAAGCGTCGGCGGCTATACCCGCAGCATGGCTTCGTCAACGGCCCTTTCGCGCAAAGTTTTGCCCGATGCCCCCCGCTTGGCCTAGGACGGGGGAAACCATCCACAGGATTCGCCGCATGCGGCACACAGGAAAGCGACACTTACGATGATCAGGGACGATATCCAGGCCGCCACGAAGTCCGCCATGCTGGACCGCAACAAGGAACGCACCGCCGCGCTGCGCCTGATCCAGGCGAAGCTGAAGGACCGCGATATCGAACTGCGCACCGCCGACAAGAAGCCGGAAGACGATGCGCTGGTAACCGAAGTTCTTCAGAAAATGGCGAAACAACGCCGCGAAAGCATCGAGATGTACACGGCCGGCGGCCGCACGGAACTGGCCGAGCAGGAACAGGCCGAGCTGGCGGTGATCGAGGAATTCCTGCCCGCCCAAATGAGCGAGGAAGATACCAAGGCCGCCATCGCCCGCATCAAGGCGGATACGGGCGCCGAAGGGATGAAGGACATGGGCCGCGTGATGGCCGAACTGAAACAGCGCCACGGCGCCGAGCTCGACATGAGCAAAGCCAGCGGGTGGGTGAAGGAGAGTTTGTCGTGAAGAATATCGCACTCGTAGCCGCCATCGCCGCCGGGCTGACCCTGTCCGCCTGCTCCAGCGAGCCGGAAGGTGTCGAAGGCAGCGATGCCGCCGACCTCGAAACGCCCGAAACCGATGGCGAAGCGGCGCTTGACGCCATGGCGCTGAAGGCGGGCGACTTCGGCGAATTGCAGCTGGGCGCCAAGATCGTCGGGACGCAGGGGCCGGAAGTGAAGGCGGCCATTTCCAACGAGGCGGGCAATTTCGGCGACATGACATCCTATGTCGCCTGCCCCAACGGCATGCCGGAATGCGATCCGAAGACCGCGCCCGAGGGCACCGTCTACACCTATGTCCACATCGTCTATCCGGGCGAGGACAATGACGGCAGCACCGGGGTCGGCGCGGGCAACACGTCCAGCGATGTCGAGCGGGCGACCGCGTTCCGCATGACGCGCCCGGCCACCGGCTTCACCGGCAATGTCGGCTTCTCAAAGGCGGAAGCGATCGCTGCCGTGGGCGAGAAGGCCGACGTGGTCGTCACCTGCGACGGCGGCGCGCTGGTCTGGACCGTGTCGGCCGGCGATGGCGGCGACCAGTGGGAAGCGCGCGAGCCGATCACCTTCTGGTGGCAGAGCACCGTGCCGCCGTCCGGCCCGGCCGATGCCTACCAGCTGACGGCGAATTATACCGATGCAGTAGGCTCCGGCCCCTATCCCGGCGGCGCGGACGGCGCTAGCAATGCGTGCAACGACACTGCGGAGCCTGCCGGATAATGAAACGCCTCGTCCCGATCCTTTTGGGCAGCCTGATGGCGACCGCCTGTGCCACCACCGGCGATTACGATCCGGATCGGGGCCGCGATTTCGTGGACGCGGCGGGCGATTATCCCGACCTGACCGACGGGCGTTACACCCGCGCGCCGGTCGTCGGGAACGAGCCGGACGACACGTATGACGTCCTCGCCCGCGATTTCGACCGCGTCGTGCTCGGTCCGCGCAAGCGTGTGCGGGATACGACACCGCCCGAATACATGGTCGAGGCCGACCGCGGGGTGATGCGCGAAGTCTATGTCGCCTGCCCCATCGACGTGCGCCCGTGCGACCCCCTCGCCCCGCCTGCCGGAGTGGAGGTGACCTATATCGCCACCCTCACCCCGTTCGGGGCCGGTAGCACGCAGGCCGTCGGCCAGTACGTGCGCCGCACCGGCTTCAACGGTATCGGCGGCTTCTCCTATGGCGAGGCGCGCGCCGCCTTGGGCGACGACGGCGCCTTCTCGCTTGCCTGCATCCGCGATGAGCTCGTGCTGGAGCGGCGCCTTGGCGATGCCTGGACCCGCGGGGAGACCGTGACGCTGTTCTGGCAAGGCACCCATCTGCTCGACAGCCGCGAGCCCGACGACGAATGTGGTTCGGAAGCCCGCTGACGGGCTTGCGCTTCACGCCCCCGCCGCGCCATTAAGCCGCGATGGCGCTTTCCCCCCAATGGTTGGACGAACTGCGTGCGCGAACCACGCTGTCGACGCTGGTCGGGCGGACGACGAAGCTCACCCGCGCGGGGCGTGAATTCAAGGCGTGTTGCCCGTTCCATGACGAAAAGACGCCCAGCTTCTACGTCAACGACGCCAAGGGCTTCTATCACTGCTTCGGCTGCCAGGCGCATGGCGACGCGATCCGCTGGCTGACCGACCAGCAGGGCTTGCCGTTCATGGATGCGGTAAAGGAGCTTGCCGCGGCCGCAGGGATGGAAGTCCCCGCGCCGGACCCGCGCGCCGCACAGCGGGCGGAGGAACGCGCCAGCCTTCATGACGTCACCTCCGCCGCGCAAAACTGGTTTCGCGCCAACCTCTTGGGCGAGAAAGGTGCTGCCGCGCGGCAATATCTCGACGCGCGCGGGATTGATGCGAAAACGAGCGAGGAATTCGGCTTCGGCTACGCGCCCGACAGCCGGCAGGGCATCAGGGAAGCGCTGGCGGATTTCGACCGGGCGATGCTGGTCGATGCCGGGATGCAGATCTCGGTCGAGGAAAAGGAGCCTTACGACCGATTTCGGGCGCGGTTGATGCTGCCGATCCAGGATGCGCGCGGGCGGGTGATCGCCTTCGGTGGCCGCATCCTCGACACGGGCGACACAAACGCCCCGAAATACCTGAATTCGCCGGAGACTTCGCTCTTCGACAAGGGCTCTACGCTTTACAATCTCCACCGCGCCGGGCCAGCTTCGCGCAAGAGCGGGCGGGTGCTGGTGGTGGAAGGCTACATGGATGTGGTCGCGCTGGCCGCCGCCGGTCTTCCCGAAGCGGTCGCCCCGCTCGGCACGGCGCTGACCGAACGGCAGATCGAGCGGCTGTGGCAGCTGGTCGATCGGCCCATCCTGTGTTTCGACGGCGATGCCGCAGGCCAGCGGGCGGCAATGAAGGCGGCGGTGCGCGCCCTGCCCCTGCTGCGCCCGGGCCACAGCCTGTGCTTCGTGACCCTGCCCGCCGGCAAGGACCCGGACGACGTGGTGAAACAGGGCGGTGCCGGTGCGATGGAACGGCTGATCGCGCAGCCCCGTTCGTTGCTCGAGCTGATCTGGGAAACCGAGCTTGCCGCCGGCCCGCTCGACAGCCCGGAAGATAAGGCCAGCCTGAAGGCGCGGCTGATGGACCATGCCGAGACAATCGAGCACCCGGATATCAAGGCGCTCTACCGCCGCGAATGGCTGGAGCGGTTCGGCAATTTCGCCTACCCGCCGCGGCCGGAGCGGCCGTTTACTCCGCGCGGACCCGGTGCGCGCGGCGGCGGCAGGGGATGGAACCGCGAGCCCCCCCCGCGCCCCATGGACCGTGCCGTTGCCAGCCGGCTGCAGCGCGCACTCAACGGCAGCCGGGACACGCTCGGCCGGGCGGTCGTGGCAGGCTTGTTGCGGCATCCGGCGCAGATTTCGCGGCATGTTGACGCGCTCGCCCGTTACCGCCCGGGCGATGCCAACATGGCACAGGCGATCGAAACCCTTCTCGACTCGGCGGAATCGCTTGAAATAAATGGCGATGACACCATAACGCTAAGCGAGCGCCTCGAAACGCTGCCGGATACGAACGCCCGTTTCACCTTCCTGATGGAAGGACAAGATCCGCAAGCCGCCGCCGAGGACCTAGCCGAAGCCGTCGCCCTTCTGGTCGATCGGCCCGCGTTGGAGGAGGCCCTGGCGGCATCCACGGCGCGGTTCGAATCGTCTCTGGAGGATGCGGATTTTGCCGAGCAGCAGCGCATCCGCCGCCTGCTCGCCGAATTCGATCAGCGGTTGAAAGATTTGGCCCGCAAGCGTGCCGCGAACAGCGCGGATGGCGGCGGGAGTGACACAGAAACTGGCACTGGCCCCGGCACACTGGACAAAGCCGACAGCGCCAGCGACGAACGAATGGATTGAACGGGACATATGGCCTCCGACGCGAAGACCAAGCAGACCGAAGACGCACCGCTGATCGACCTCAACGAAGCGTCGATCAAGAAGCTGATCACCAAGGCTAAGAAGAAGGGGCACGTCACCTATGACGAGCTCAACGAAGCCTTGCCGCAGGACCAGATGTCTTCGGAGCAGATTGAGGACGTGATGAGCGCGCTCAACGACATGGGCGTGAACGTGGTTGAAAGCGACGAGGAAGCGGAGGCCGCCAAGGAAGCCGCGTCCGAGGTCGAGGAAATCCAGGCCGGCGAAAAGAAGAACGTCCCTGAGGCCAAGAAGAAGGAAACGGTGGAGCGGACGGACGATCCGGTCCGCATGTACCTGCGCGAAATGGGCGCGGTCGAGCTGCTCAGCCGCGAGGGCGAAATCGCCATCGCCAAGCGGATCGAGGCCGGGCGCGACACGATGATCATCGGCCTGTGCCAGAGCCCGATCACCTTCCACGCCATCATCCACTGGTCCGAGGCCCTGAATGCCGAGGAAATGCAGCTGCGCGAGATCCTCGATCTCGACGCGATGCTGTCCAAGGAACCGCCCGCCGACAAGCTCAACGACGACGCCGAAGACGATGACGACGACGGCGAAATCTCGGAAGAGACCGCCGGCCCGACTATCCGCGACGACGATGACGACGACAGCGACGACGAAGACGACGGCGATGACGAGGACGGCGAAGGTTCGTCCAAGAAGAAGGACGACGACGAGGAAGAGGACAACACCATGTCGCTCGCCCAGATGGAAGCGGCGCTGAAGCCCGATGCCATCGAGCGGTTCGCGCGCATTACCTCGCTATTCAAGAAGTTCGAGAAGCTGCAGAAGGAGCGCGTCGAGACCCTCGGCCGCGGCGAGCAGCTGCCGGCGGCAAAGGAGCGCAAGTACGAAAGCCTGGGCGAGGAACTGACCGCCGAGGTTGAAAGCATGCAGTTCCACGCGACCAAGATCGAATTCCTGGTCGACAACCTTTACGCCTTCAACCGCCGCCTGACCGCGCTGGGCGGGCAAATGCTGCGCCTTGCGGAGCGGCACAAGATCAAGCGGATCGACTTCCTCGACGCCTATGTCGGAAACGAGCTCGACGATGGCTGGATTGCCGAGAAGGCGAAGAAGGACAAGAAATGGGCGGCCTTTGCGGAGCGCGAGGCCGATGCCATCGACCGCATCCGCACCGAAATCGCCGATATCGCCAGCCAGACCGGCATGGCCCTGCCGGAATTCCGCCGCATCGTGAACATGGTGCAGAAGGGCGAGCGCGAGGCCCGAATCGCCAAGCGCGAGATGGTGGAGGCGAACCTGCGCCTCGTGATCTCGATCGCCAAGAAATACACCAATCGCGGGCTGCAATTCCTCGACCTGATCCAGGAAGGGAACATCGGCCTGATGAAGGCGGTCGACAAGTTCGAATACCGCCGCGGCTACAAGTTCAGCACCTATGCCACGTGGTGGATCCGGCAGGCTATCACCCGCTCGATCGCCGACCAGGCGCGCACGATCCGCATCCCGGTCCACATGATCGAGACGATCAACAAGCTGGTGCGCACGAGCCGCCAGTTCCTGCACGAGCAGGGCCGCGAACCAACGCCTGAGGAGATGGCGGAGCGCCTCTCCATGCCGCTCGAAAAGGTGCGCAAGGTGATGAAGATCGCCAAGGAGCCAATCAGCCTCGAAACTCCCATCGGCGACGAGGAAGATTCGCACCTCGGCGATTTCATCGAGGACAAGAACGCCATCATCCCGGTGGATGCGGCGATCCAGGCGAACCTCAAGGAAACCGTCACCCGCGTGCTCGCCAGCCTCACCCCGCGCGAGGAACGCGTGCTGCGCATGCGCTTCGGCATCGGCATGAACACCGACCACACGCTGGAAGAGGTCGGCCAGCAGTTCAGCGTGACCCGCGAACGCATCCGCCAGATCGAGGCCAAGGCGCTGCGCAAGCTGAAGCACCCCAGCCGCAGCCGGAAAATGCGCAGTTTCCTCGACCAGTAATTTTTTCGGGAACGCTTTTCGCGCCCGGTCATTGGTAATGTATCAGACGATGTAAAAATCGACTGGTTATGAAGAAGCCTCTTCGTGAGGCACGCTTCAGGAGCCCCGACACCCTAGCGGTGCCGGGGCTTTCCTGTTCTTAGGCGCCATTGCGGCCCGATATCGCTGGATTGTTTGTCGCACGGGGTCGCGCGAATCGCCCCCCTTCCCTATGGCGGCGCCATGAAAATCGCCATCGCCTCCGACCATGCCGCCATCGACCTCAAGAGCGCACTGCGCGACTGGCTGATCGAGCAGGGCCACGAAGTCGCCGACCTCGGGCCCGACAGTGCGGACAGTGTCGATTATCCGGACTTCGGCTACAAGCTGGCCGGCGTCGTGGCCGACGGCACGGCGGAGCGCGGTGTCGCCCTGTGCGGCAGCGGCATCGGCATTTCGATGAGCGTCAATCGAAATCCCGCGGTGCGCTGCGCGCTCGTGTCCGAACCGCTCAGCGCCGCCCTCGCCCGCGAACATAACGATGCAAACTGCATCGCGATGGGTGCGCGCCTGACGGGTGTGGACATGGCAAAAGCCTGCCTCACCGCCTTTCTCGACACCGAATTCGCCGGGGGCCGCCACCAGCGCCGCGTCGACAAACTCTCCAATCCGAACCTCGCAGGAACCGCATGACCGACAACCGTTTCTGGAACGACACGCTCGAACAGGCCGACCCGGAGGTTTACGCCGCGGTCCGCAACGAACTCGCGCGCCAGCAGGACAAGATCGAACTGATCGCCAGCGAGAACATCGCTTCCACGGCCGTGCTCGAAGCGACCGGCAGCGTGTTCACCAACAAATATGCCGAGGGATATCCCGGCAAGCGCTACTACGGCGGCTGCGACTATGCCGACGTGGTCGAAACGCTGGCGATCGAGCGGGCCAAGGAACTGTTCGGCTGCGAATTCGCCAACGTACAGCCCAACAGCGGCAGCCAGATGAACCAGGCAGTGTTCCTGGCCCTGCTGGAGCCGGGCGACACTTTCATGGGGCTCGATCTCAATTCGGGCGGGCACCTGACCCACGGCAGCCCCGTCAACATGAGCGGCAAGTGGTTCAACCCGGTCAGCTACGGCGTGCGCAAGGACGACGAGCTGATTGACATGGACGCGGTCGCCGAAACGGCGCGCGAGCACAAGCCGAAGCTGATCATCTGCGGCGGCACCGCCTATTCGCGCACGTGGGACTTCCCGCGCTTCCGCGAGATCGCCGACGAGATCGGTGCCTGGCTGCTGTGCGACATGAGCCACATTTCCGGCCTGGTCGCGGGCGGCGCGCACCCATCGCCCTTCCCGCACGCCCACGTGGTGACGACGACCACGCACAAGAGCCTGCGCGGCCCGCGTTCCGGCGTCATCCTGTGGAATGACGAGGACCTGACCAAGAAGATCAACATGGCGGTCTTCCCCGGCATGCAGGGCGGCCCGCTGATGCACGTCGTGGCGGCCAAGGCCGTGGCTTTCCGCGAAGCGCTGCGCCCCGAATTCAAGGATTACGCCAAAAGCGTGGTCGAGAACGCCCGCGCGCTTGCCGCCAGCATCGAGGAGCACGGACTGCGCGTCGTTTCCGGCGGGACGGACAACCACTCGATGCTGGTCGACCTCACGCCCAAGGACGTGACCGGCAAGGCGGCGGAAAAGGGCCTCGACCGCGCCTGGCTCACTTGCAACAAGAACGGCATCCCGTTCGACACGCGCAGCCCATTCGTGACCAGCGGCATCCGCCTCGGCACCCCGGCAGGGACCACGCGCGGCTTCGGCACGGACGAATTCCGCGAAGTCGGCAAGCTGATCTGCGAAGTCGTGGACGGCATGTCCCGCAATGGCGAAGACGGCGACGGCCAGGTGGAAGAGCGCGTGCGCGGCAAGGTCGCCGAAATGTGCGCCGCCTTCCCAGTCTATCCCGGCCGCTGAGCCATGCGCTGCCCGTTCTGCGCGCATGACGACAGCCAGGTAAAGGATTCACGCCCGGCCGAAGACGGCGGCGCGATCCGTCGCCGACGCCAATGTGGCAGCTGCGGCGCGCGCTTCACCACGTTCGAACGTGTCCAATTGCGCGAAGTTACCATCGTCAAAAGCGGTGACCGGCGCGAGGCTTTCGACCGGTCCAAGCTGGAACACTCCGTCAGCCTCGCCTGCCGGAAGCGCGATGTCAGCCGCGAACAGATCGACCAGCTCGTGTCCGGTATCCAGCGCCAGGTGGAAACGGCGGGCGAAAGCGAGATCCCCAGCCACCGCATCGGCGAAATGGTGATGGACGGTCTGCGCCAGCTCGACAGCGTGGCCTATATCCGTTTCGCCTCCGTCTACCGCGACTTCAGCGAGGCGCGCGATTTCGAGGAGTTCGCCAGCGCGATCCAGGAAGCCGGCGGGCGCGATGCGGCGAGTGAATAGCCAGCCGGTCATCGTCCTCGTCCGCCCGCAGCTGGGCGAGAATATCGGCAAGGCCGCGCGCGCGATGCTCAATTTCGGGCTGACCGAGCTGAGGATGGTGGAGCCGCGCGATGGCTGGCCCAATCCCTCCGCCGGGCCTGCTGCCGCCGGTGCGGACCAAGTCCTTGCCGACGCGAAGGTCTATGCCACCACGGCAGAGGCGGTGGCGGATTGCAGCCACGTCTGGGCGACGACGGTGCGCAAGCGCGGCGTGACCAAGCCGGTCCACACTCCGGAGGAAGCCGCGCGCGACATGGCCGGTGCCGAGGGGCGCTGCGCCATCCTGTTCGGGCCGGAACGCTCGGGGCTGGAGACGGCCGATGTCGCGCTCGCCCGGACGATCCTGACGGTGCCCATCAATCCCGAATTCGGTTCGCTCAACCTCGCGCAGGCGGTGATCCTGTGCGCCTACGAATGGTCGAAGGTCGCACGCGAACATACCGGCCTGGTCCAGCCCACGGACGAGGAAGCCCTGCCGCCGGCCCCGCAGGCCGAGCTTGAAGGGATGATCGCCCATTTCGAGGACCTGCTGGCGCCGCGCGGCTATTTCCTGCCCGAAAGCCGGGCGGAAGCCACGCGCCTGACTCTGCGCGGGATGCTCACGAAGCCGGGCTGGAACCACCTGGAGGTGCGCACGATGCGCGGGGTATTGTCATCGCTCGGCAAACCGCCGCGCGACTAAGAAGCGTCAGACTAGTCCAGCAGGTCGGTGCCCGGCCCGACAAGGGGGCGGCCCAGCTGGTCGGCCAGCCCACTTTCCTCCTTCGCCTTTTCCACCCACGCGCGCGCTTCCGCGATTTCGCCGCGCAGGCGCTCTTTCGCCTCGGCATCGCGGGCAACCCGCACTTCGGGGTCGTAGTCGAGCGCCGGGTTTTTCGAATAGCTGGCGAAAAGCTCGCCGCCGGCGATCTCTGCCGCCTCTCCTTCGCGCAGGGAAACGCCGAACAGGCGCGCCGCGGCCTCGATGGTCTCGACCGGATGGTCGAGGAACCACGCGGCATCGAGCGAATGCACGTTGCCATAGGCGTCGATCGCGCTTTCGAACGCCTTCATCTGCGCAAACCACAGCGCCGCCGCCTTGTGGGCAGCGCTCGGCGCAGCGTAGCGCGCGCCGAGGCGCAGCTCGCCGAACACGCGTTCGGTCCATTCGACATGGCCGGGCGTGCGCAGGATCGCAGCGATATAGGTCGAAAGCGGATAATGCAGCGCGATGGCCGGCGCGCCGGGCGCGCGGCGCATGACATCGTCGAGGATGAAGTTCACCGGCACGTTGGCCTTCGCCATCACCGGCGTGCCCGCGTCCCAGCGCTTGCCCAGCATTGACAGCGTCACGTCGAGCGCGCGGTCGAACGCGGCATCGCCCGCACCGTCCGCGCCCTTCATCACGCCGAGGCGGCGCAGGGCCGCAGGCTCCCGCAGCACGAGGCTGCGCCCGACATGGTCGAGCGCGCGCGCCAGCAGGGTGGAGCCGCATTGCGCGACATGGAAGATCCACCCGATGGGGCGTTCCGCAAGCGGCGGCCCGGCGTATTTCTCCAGCAGGCCCTTCAATGGCACACGGCCGCGCGGCAGGTCGCCGTGGCGGATGCGCGCATCGAGGAAGATCGACTTGTGGAACAGGTTGCGATCCATCTGCTGGATCACCGCGTCGCCGCCATCGAATTCATACAGGTAGATCGCCGGATCGCTGGCCAGCGTTTCGAGTGTAATCGCCATGGCGCGCGCCCTAGCACGCGGCATCGCGCTGCACTATAGAGCGCGGCCATGACGACTGCCGAAGCCCAGACGACGCCCTACGCCCTGTTCGAAGGACACGGCCAGCCCGTGACCGATGTCGATACGGGCGCGGTCCGCAGCGCCATCGAAACCAGCGGTGCGGTGCTGCTGCGCGGGTTCGAGCCTTCGCTGGAAGGCTTTTCCGCGCTCAGCCGGATGCTGTGCAGCCATTCGTCTTTCAACGAGAGCCCGAACCGCCAATTGCTGACGCAGGGCAATGCCGTGCAATCGGTCAATCTCGGCAGCGATCCTTTTCCGCTCCACCCGGAACTGTCGCGGGAGCCGTGGCGGCCCGATCTCGCCATGTTCGGCTGCATCAATCCGCCGGGCGTCGGCGGCCAGACCAATATCTGCGACGGGATCGAGATCGTCCGGCAGATGCCCGCGGAAATCCGCCAGGCGCTGGAAGGCAGCAAGCTCTACTACATCCAGCCCGCGTCCCCTGCCCTGCTCAAGTTCTGGCTCGGCACCGAAACGCCGGGCCGGGAGCAGATGGAGAACCCGCCGCCGTCGTGCCCCTATTTCTTTCGCAAGCCGCATGGGCAGATCCTGCGCGGTTTCATCCGCCCGGTGTTCGAACCCACGCTGTTCCAGGACGAGCCTGCCTTTGCCAATTTCGTGATGTTCGCACGCGATTACCTGCGCCTGCCGAACTTTCCCTCGCTCGACGGCAAGCCCTTCCCCGACGACTGGCTGGACGAAATCCGCAGCACCGCGCGCCGCCTCACCTATTCGCACGCGTGGCAGCAGGGCGACATTCTGCTGCTGGACAACAGCCGCTTCATGCATGGGCGCAAGGCAATCGCGAATGCGGAAGAACGGCGGATCGCCACGTTCTTCGGCTATCTCGAAGGCATCGAACGGCGGCCGCTGGAGCCGGAGAACCCCGTGTGGCGGCAGGACGACTTCGTCCCGCCCGATACGCCGCACGATACCTGAGCGGTAATTCTTGACTGTGCGCGCGGTCCTGCTATGCGCGCGCTTCACTTCGGCGGTGTGCCCTTGCGGCACCCCTCCGATTGGTCCCGCACCCCGGTGAAGCGGTGGCCGCGGCGGACGGAACGGTCCGTCGGTGCAGTGCCGGGTTGAACGGTTGCCGCAGGGGCAATCCAGCAAATCGAAGGAAAGACCTATGTCGAAGCGCAAGAGCGCCAAGTATAAACTCGACCGCCGGATGGGTGAAAACATCTGGGGTCGCCCGAATTCCCCGGTCAACAAGCGGTCTTACGGCCCCGGCCAGCACGGCCAGCGTCGCAAGTCCAAGATGTCGGACTTCGGCCTGCAGCTGCGCGCCAAGCAGAAGCTGAAGGGCTACTACGGCGACGTGACCGAGAAGCAGTTCCGCCGCACCTACAAGGAAGCGTCCTCGATGAAGGGCGACACCGGCCAGAACCTGATCGGCCTGCTGGAACAGCGGCTCGACATGATCGTCTACCGCGCCAAGTTCGCGCCGACGATCTTCGCTGCCCGCCAGCTGGTCAGCCACGGCCACATCCGCGTGAACGGCGTGAAGTGCAACATCGCCAGCCGCCGCTGTTTCGTGAACGACGTCATCAGCCTGGGCGACAAGGCCAAGGACATGGCGCTGGTCATCGAGGCGCAGAGCCTGCCGGAACGCGAAATCCCCGACTATGTCGTGGCCGACGGCACCGACAAGGTGACCTTCACCCGCGTGCCCAAGCTCGACGAAGTGCCCTACCCGGTCACGATGGAACCGAACCTGGTGGTCGAATTCTATTCGCGCTGATCGGGTATCATACCGAACACGAAAGGCGGCCCCGCGAGGCCGCCTTTTTTGTTGCCTGTCAGTGATTTACGCGGAACTTTGCGCAGGTGGCGAGCGTTTATCGAACGCTATGACCACCTTCTACCGCTTCATCACCGCGAAACGCCGTGGCAAGTGGTATCCGGTGCTGGAAGACGCGCAGCGATATGCCGAGAGGATCGGCGCCGGGTTCATGGATGCGGCCGGCAACTTCACGCCGTATCGCGGTACGATCCTGGAATTCTGCGAAGGTCCGCCCGATCAGTCGCGCAGCTGGTCCCACTCGACCAGTTCGTAGGCGATCGACGCTTCCACCAGCGTTTCCCAGATTGCGGCAATCTCTTCCGCCGGCAGGCCGCGCACCCCGGCATCGGCCCGTGCCGCAGCGATGACCGCGGCCTTGCGAGCCTCGTCGCGCACCACGTCGCGGCTCGGCTTGATACGGGCGGCGGCGCGCATGTAGCCGAAGCGCCGGTCGAGCAGCGCGACAAGCTCGCGGTCCGTCGCATCGACGCCTTCGCGCACTTCGGCCATGCTGGTGCAGTCTTCGGGCATTTTCGGCATCGGTCGGCAGGTCCCTGCTATTCTCGGCAATAATCGCGGCGGAAATCGGTGGCGAAGGCGGCAAAGCGCCCGCCCGCGATCGCATCGCGCATCGTTTGCATCAGCTGCTGGTAGAAGGAGATATTGTGCTCCGTCACCAGCATCGCGGCGAGGATTTCCCCCGACTTCACGAGATGGTGGAGATAGGCGCGGCTGTAGTTGCCGCAGGTCGGACAGGTGCAGCGCGGGTCCAGTGGGTCGCTGTCCTCCGCGTGGCGCGCGTTGCGCAGGTTGATCGCGCCGTCCCACGTAAACGCCTGCCCGTTGCGGCCCGAGCGGCTCGGCAGCACGCAATCGAACATGTCGACCCCGCGCTCCACCGCGCCGACAAGGTCGTCGGGCTTGCCGACCCCCATCAGGTAGCGTGGGCGGTCGGACGGTAGCTGCCCGGGCGCGAAGTCCAGCGTAGCGAACATGGCTTCCTGCCCCTCGCCCACGGCAAGGCCGCCGATGGCGTAACCGTCGAAGCCGATCTCGGTCAGCGCCTGGGCGGACTGGCGGCGCAGGCCCTCGTCCAGCGCGCCCTGCTGGATGCCGAACAGCGCGGCGCGGTCCGCGTGCTCTTCGCCGCTGTCGAACCCGTCGCGGCTGCGCTTTGCCCAGCGCATCGATAGTTCCATCGAGCGGGCGATCACGTCGCGCGGTTGGTCGGCGCGCGGGCATTCGTCGAAGGCCATCACGATATCGCTGCCGAGCAGGCGCTGGATTTCCATGCTGCGTTCCGGCGTCAGCATGTGCTTGCTGCCGTCGATATGGCTGCGGAATTCGACCCCTTCTTCGGTCAGCTTGCGAAGGTCCGACAGGCTCATCACCTGGTATCCGCCGCTGTCGGTCAGGATCGGGCGCTGCCAGTTCATGAATTCGTGCAAGCCGCCGAGCCGCGCGACCCGCTCCGCGCCCGGGCGCAGCATCAGGTGATAGGTGTTGCCGAGGATGATGTCGGCACCCGTCTGCCGCACCGTTTCCGGCTTCATCGCCTTGACCGTGGCGGCAGTGCCGACCGGCATGAAGGCGGGCGTGCGAATATCGCCGCGCAGCATGGATATGCAGCCCGTGCGCGCGGCCCCGTCGGTCGCGTCGATGGTGAAGGAGTAGCGGCTCGTCATCGGTTTGCCCCGCGCCTCTAGGGCAGCAGCAGAGAGGAGTCACCATAGCTGTAGAAGCGATATTCCTGCGCGATCGCATGGGCATAGGCCGCCATCATCCGCTCCCGCCCCACCAGCGCGCTCACCAGCATCATCAGCGTGGATTTCGGCAGGTGAAAATTGGTCATTAGCCCGTCGACCGCGCGGAAGCGGTAGCCGGGCGTGATGAAGATATCCGTGTCCGCTGCGAACGGCCGGATCGTCCCGTCCTCTCCCGCCGCGCTTTCGATGAGGCGCAGCGAGGTCGTGCCGACTGCGATCAGCCGTCCGCCGGCAGCGCGCGCCGCGTTCAGCCGGTCCGCCACTTCGGGCTCGATCCGGCCCCATTCGCTGTGCATCCAGTGCGCGTCCGTATCGTCGGCCTTCACGGGCAGGAACGTGCCCGCGCCGACATGGAGTGTGACGGTTTCGCGCATGATCCCTGCCGCGTCGATTTCGGCGAGCAGACGGTCGGTGAAATGGAGCGCGGCAGTCGGCGCCGCAACGGCGCCATCCTCTGCGGCGAAGATCGTCTGGTAATCCTCGCGGTCGGCTTCATCGGTGCCGCGCTTGCCCGCGATATAGGGCGGCAGGGGCAGCGTGCCGGCGCGTTCGAGCAGGATCTCGACCGGCTCCTCCCCGTGGAAGGCGAGCGTGAAGCTGCCATCCTCGTGCCGCATCTCTGCGGTCGCGGCGACATCGCTGCCGAATTCGACCACGTCCCCCGGGCGCAGGCGCTTGGCGTTGCGGACGAAGGCCTGCCAGCGCCTGAGGTCGATCCGCTTGTGCAACGTGGCGCCGATGCGCGCTTCGCCGCGCCGCCCTTCCAGCTGGGCGGGAATGACCCGGGTGTCGTTGAAGACGAGCACGTCGCCGGCGCGCAGCAGGGCGGGCAAGTCGCGCACGCCGCGATCCTCGAAAGCGCCTTCGCCCGGCACATAGAGCATGCGCGCCGCATCGCGCGGGCGCACCGGGCGCAGCGCTATCCGCTCCGGCGGTAGCTCGAAATCGAACAGGTCAACGCGCATGGCGTCGATCCCGGACAACCTTGGTGTATCGAAGGACGTTCATGGCGCGCGCCTTAGCGCCTGCGCCGCATCGCGTCACTCGGAGAGAGGCACCTCGGCCATGTCCGCTTCCGGCCCGGTCAGTTCCGGTGCCTGCTGCGGTAGCACGACCGGCTGCGGCATCGCCTGCGGCTTGTTGTCCGATGCGATGGAAGCCTGCAGGATGCGGGTCGGGTTCGCCGGCGGCTGACCGCGCTCGATCGCATCCACCGCGTCCATGTTCGAAATCACCCGGCCGAAGTTGGTGTAGTTCTGGTCGAGCGAGAAGCGTGGGTAGAACACGATGAAGAACTGGCTGTTGGCGCTGTCTTCCGCGCTGGCACGCGCCATCGACACCGTGCCGCGCACGTGCGGCAGGCGATTGAATTCGGCCTGCAGGTCGGGAAGCGAGGAAGAGCCGGTCCCGGTGCCGGTCGGGTCGCCGGTCTGGGCCATGAAATTGTCGATCACGCGGTGGAAGATCACCCCGTCATAGAAACCCTGCCGGGTAAGCGTCTTGATCCGCTCGACATGGTTGGGCGCCCATTCGGGCACGAGGCGGATGGCCACCCGCTCGCCGGTCGAAAGATCGAGATAGAGGATGTTATCCAGGTCCTGCGTCAGGTCGTAATTCGCGCGCAGCGGAATGGCGCGCTGCGGCGCGGGCGCGGCATCCTGCGCGCTCGCGGCGACGGGCGTTGCCAGGGCGGCCAGGGCTGCCAGCGAAGTGAAAAGCGTCTTGATCATCGTTTCCGTCTATCTGCGAGGAATGGATATGGTGCGGCACTTACCGACAGCGCGCTGTCCGCGCAATGAACGCCTCAGTAATCGCCGCGCTGGCCGGTCTCCGCCACCCGCGCATCGACCTCGTCCTTGACCGCAGGCGATACGAAGGGCCCGATATCGCCGCCGAACATGGCGATTTCCTTGACTAGCTTGGACGCGATCGGCTGCAGCGAGACATCGGCCATCAGGAACACGGTTTCCATATCGTCGTCTAGCTGCTGGTTCATGCCGGCCATCTGGTACTCGTATTCGAAATCCGCGACCGCGCGCAGGCCGCGGATGATGACGCTGGCGCCGGTCTTGTTGGCGAATTTGACCAGCAGCGCGTTGAAGCCGACGACATCGACATTGGAAAGGCCCATCGCCGCCACCTCGCGCTTGACCATGGCCAGCCGCTCGTCGGTATCGAACATCGGGTTCTTGCTGGGATTGGTCGTCACGCCGATGACCAGCCGGTCAACCAGCTTGCTGCCGCGCCGGATGATGTCCGCATGGCCTAGCGTGATCGGATCGAAGGTACCGGGATAGATGCCGACACGCTCTTTCTCGTTGCTCGCGGCCATTACCGGTCCCTTTCCACGATGAAGCGGGCAATTTCGCGCAGCAGTTCGGCTTCTTCGCCATAAGATCCGAGGTGGCCGATCGCCTGGTCCACCAGTGCACGGGCCTGCGCGCGAGCGGCGTCGGCGCCCATCAGCGACACGAAAGTGGCCTTCCCGGCGTCCGCATCCTTGCGCAGCGCCTTGCCCGCTTTCGCCTCGTCCCCTTCCACGTCGAGCAGGTCGTCGGCGATCTGGAACGCGAGGCCGATGTCGCGCGAATAGGCGTGAAGGTGCGCGCGGCCTTCCCGCGCCAGCTTGCCCAGAATCGCGCCCATTTCGACCGCCGCACCGAGGAGCGCACCGGTCTTCAGCTGCTGCAGCCGCGTGATCGCCTGGAGGTCGAAGCCCTCGCCCCCCTCCTCTTCGGCGATCATGTCCATCATCTGGCCGCCCGCCATGCCGGCGTGGCCGCTCGCCCGCGCAAGGCATTCGACGAGCTCGCACCGGGTGAAGGGATCGCCGCTCATCGCCGGGTCGATCAGGATTTCGAAGGCCAGGGCATGGAGCGAATCGCCGGCCAACACGGCCGTCGCCTCGTCGAAGGCGAGATGGGTGGTCTCGCGCCCGTGGCGCATCGCGTCGTCGTCCATGCAGGGAAGATCGTCGTGAATCAGCGAATAGGAATGGATCGCCTCCACCGCGCAGCCCGCTCGTACGGAGGTTTCGCGGTCCACGCCGAACAGGTCTGCCGTGGCGACTGTCAGCAGGGGCCGCAGCCGCTTGCCGCCGCCGATCACGGCATATCGCATAGCCTCGACCAGCCGGGCACGCCGGTCGCCCGGCACCGGAAGCAGCGCATCGAACTGCGCGTCCACTTCGCCCTGAACGCGCGCGAGTTCCTGCGCCAGCAGCCCGTCGGCGAGTTTCAGGCCCACCGGATCAGCCCTGCTCGTCGAAGGGAACGGTGGCCGAGGCCTTGCCGTCCGGCCCGGCAACGATCTTCTCGATCCGTGCCTGCGCCGCATCCAGACGCTTCTGGCAATGTTCGCGCAGCTTCTCGCCGCGCTCGTACAGGTCGATCGATTGTTCCAGCGGCACTTCGCCGCCTTCGAGCTGCCGCACCACGTTTTCGAGCGCGCGCAGCGCGTCCTCGAAGCTCATTTCCGAAATGTCGGGAGTACCCTCTGCCATGGGGCCGAGCATTGACCTTGGCGGCGCGCGCGGTCAAGCGGTGGCTGCGGCGATGGGCCGCGTGGTGCACAGCCAAGAGGTAACAGACGTGTTCATCGGCCACTTCGCCCCCGCGCTGGTTGCGGCAGCCCATGTCGAAAAAACCGGGCAGGCGCGGGTGCTGGGCGGCATGTTCATCGCTGCGCAGCTCGTCGATTTCGCCTTTTTCATCCTCGTGCTGCTGGGGGTAGAGCAATTCCGTATCGTACCGGGCATCACCGCGATGAACCCGCTGGACCTCTATCTCATGCCCTTCACCCACAGTCTTGCGGGCACGCTGGGATGGGCCGGGCTGTTCGCCCTGCTGACTGCCCTGTTCCTGCGTGACGTGCGCTTCGCGATCCTCGGCGCCGGCGTGGTGCTGTCGCACTGGTTCCTCGACCTTCTGGTCCACCGGCCCGACCTGACCCTGGCGGGAGAGGCGCCGAAGCTGGGTCTCGGCCTGTGGAACGTGCCGTGGGCGATCGTGCCGCTGGAGCTGCTGATGACGCTGGGCGCGTTCTTCTACTACGCGGTCAAGACCCGCCAGCGCGACGGGAAGACCGACCACGCGCTCTACACCTTGCTGGTGGTGCTGGTGATCGTGCAGCTTTTGAACTGGTACGGGCCGATGCCGGAAAACGGGCCGATGGAAGTCTGCTTCCAGGCGCTGATCGTTTTCACCATCCTCGTCCTGCTGGCCGCATGGCTCGGCTCCACGCGCGAGTACTGGCGGATGAGGGACCTCGAACCACCAAGCGCTATGCCAACCCGAAAATAGGCCCGACTACGTGTGGAGCCACTTCCACACGAAGAACACGATCTCGAACAGCACGAACACGCTGGCGATCACCACTTCCCAGAAGATAATCGTCGGATCGAGCTTCATCATTGTGGCAAAACCCGCGCAGGCGAACGGGATGAAGTAGAGATAGGCGATCTTGTGATCGTTCATGTAGAACCGGTGCGCCCCGGTCGCTCCGAGAAACGCGGCGATGACGATCGCGACGATGTAGTTGGTGTCGTCCACGCCCTTGTAGACATTGCCGGTGCGATACATCAGATCGCCGTGATATTCTGCCATCGGATTGCCCCCTCGGTCTTGCAAATTACGCATGCCCTTTACCGGCAAATCCTTACGGACAAATTGAAGCCGCCACTGGCGAAGCGCAGGCGCTCTCGCTAAAGCGCCGGCCATGTCGAACGCATCCGATACGATCACCCCCGAAGTCGTCGAAGCCCATGGCCTCAGCCCGGAAGAATACGAGCGCGTCCTGAACGCGCTGGGCCGCGAGCCGAACCTCGTGGAGCTCGGCATTTTCTCGGTCATGTGGTCGGAGCATTGCTCCTACAAATCCTCGCGCCTGCACCTGAAGAAGCTGCCGACGGAGGCACCGTGGGTGATCTGCGGGCCGGGCGAGAATGCCGGCGTGATCGATATCGGCGACGGGCAGGCGGCGATCTTCAAGATGGAGAGCCACAACCACCCGAGCTACATCGAACCCTACCAGGGCGCCGCGACAGGCGTCGGCGGGATCCTGCGCGACGTCTTCACCATGGGCGCGCGGCCGGTGGCGAACGCCAACGCCCTCCGCTTCGGACGGCCCGACCATCCGAAGATGAAGCACCTCGTCCAGGGCGTGGTCGCGGGCATCGGTGGTTACGGCAATTGCGTGGGCGTGCCGACCGTGTGCGGGGAGACGAATTTCCACCCGGCATACGATGGCAACATCCTCGTCAACGCGATGACGGTGGGTGTCGCCGATGCGGACAAGATCTTCTATTCCGCCGCGACCGGTGTGGGTAATCCCATCGTCTATGTCGGCTCAAAGACCGGGCGCGACGGCATCCACGGCGCGACCATGGCCAGCGCGGACTTCGAAGAAGATGCGGAGGCCAAGCGCCCGACCGTGCAGGTCGGCGACCCCTTCACCGAAAAGCTGCTGATCGAAGCCTGCCTCGAACTGATGGCGACCGATGCCATCGTCGCGATCCAGGACATGGGCGCGGCGGGCCTCACCTCGTCGTCCGTCGAAATGGCGACCAACGGCAAGGCCGGCATCCGCCTCGACATGGACAAGGTGCCGTGCCGCGAAGAGGGCATGACGCCGTACGAGATGATGCTGAGCGAAAGCCAGGAGCGCATGCTCATGGTGCTCAAGCCTGGCAAGGAAGCGATGGCCGCAGCGATCTTCGAGAAGTGGGAGCTCGATTTCGCAGTCATCGGCGAAGTCACGGATACGCAGCACATGGTGCTCGAATTCGGCGGCGAGGTCGTCTGCGACATCCCGCTCGGCCCGCTGGCCGCGGATGCGCCGGAATACGACCGGCCCTATCTCTCCAAGGACGAGTACAAGGATTGGGCCAAGGTCAAGCCGCTGGACGGAGTGCCGGAATGCCATGACGTTGGCGTGGACCTTCTGAAGCTGATGGCCAGCCCCAATCTCGCCAGCCGGCGCTGGATCGCCGAGCAATACGACAGCCAGGTCGGCGCGGACACGTTGCAGACCGGCGGCGATGCGGGCGTGGTGCGTGTGCACGGCACGAAGAAGGCGCTGGCGATCACCACCGACTGCACGCCGCGCTATGTCTATTCCGACCCCTACGAAGGCGGCAAGCAGGCCATTGCCGAGGCCTATCGCAACCTCTGCGCCGTCGGCGCGCGCCCGCTGGCGGTCACCAACTGCCTCAATTTCGCGAACCCGCAGCGGCCCGAGATCATGAGCCAGTTCGTCCACGCCCTGGAAGGCATGGGCGAAGCCTGCCGCACGCTCGACTTCCCGATCGTGAGCGGCAACGTCAGCCTCTACAACGAAAGCAAGGCAGCGGGCGGCGGCAGCGCCATCCTCCCCACCCCGGCCATCGGCGGGGTCGGCATCATCGACGACTACGCCGACATGATGACCATGGGTTTCAAGAACGAAGGCGACACGCTGTTCCTTGTCGGCCCGGAATTCTGGGCGACGCCTGACCCCACCCGTAGCCACCTCGGCAAGTCGCTGTGGCTGAGCGTGGTGCACGGCAGCGAGGACGGGCGGACCCCGCCGACCGACCTCATCGTCGAGCGCGCGGCGGGGAAGATCATCCACCAGCTGATTGCCGACGGCCTGGTCAATGCGATCCACGACCTGTCGGACGGCGGCCTTGCGGTCGGTCTTGCGGAAATGGCGCTTGCCGGCGGCCTCGGCGCTGAGGTCGAAGCCAATTCCGAATACACCGCCGCGCAGTGGTGGTTCGGCGAGGACCAGGGGCGTTACATCGTTTCCGTGCCCGATCCCGATGCGCTGATGGCCGCGGTCAATCGCGAGACCGAGAATGTGGAGACGGCGCAGATCGGTTTCCGCAAGCTCGGCACCGTGGGCGGAGACCGGGTCCTTGGCGTGACGCTGGCGGACCTTCGCGAGGCGCACGAAAGCTTCTTCCGCGACTGGATGGGTTGAGGCCTGGATCCCTCGGTGCCCGCGGCAGTCCAGTTCCTGCTGCACTACGGCGGTCATTTCGCCGCGCCTTTTGCTCTGGCCTCAGTATTCTTTCGCGACCGATGGCTGGCCGCGGGCGCGATCATGGCGGCGACCATCGCCATCGACATCGATCACCTGCTGGCGGACCCGGTATTCGATCCGGGCCGGTGCAGCATCGGCTTCCATCCGCTCCACACGATCTGGGCGGCGCTCGCCTATTGCGCGCTGCTGGCCGTGCCGCGATGGTGGGTCCGCGCGATTGCCGCGGGCTGCCTGTGGCATCTTGCCGTCGATGGCGGGGATTGCCTGATGCAGCGGTTTTGAGCGAGGCGACGAGACGATGAGCGACAAGCACCTGCCCTATCCCCCGATGCCGCAGCTTGCCGATGGGGAGCGGGTACAGCGCGCCCGCGACATATTCGAACGACTTAAGACCCGGCGATCCTGCCGCGACTTCACCGATGCGCCGGTCCCGCGCGAGATCATCGAATACGCCATTCGCGCCGCGGGCACCGCGCCAAACGGCGCCAACCACCAGCCGTGGCATTTCGTCGCCGTCTCCTCCCCCGAAACGAAACGCGCCATCCGCAAGGCGGCCGAAGCCGAGGAGCGCAAGTTCTACGGCGCGGACGGGGACAAGCCGAAGGCGAGCCAAGAATGGCTCGGCGCGCTCGATCCCATCGGCACCGATGCGGCCAAGCCGTTCCTCGAAACCGCGCCTTGGTTGATCGTCTGTTTCGCGCAGCGCACCGGCGGGATCGAAGAAGACGGGAAAACCCAGAATTACTACGTCAACGAAAGCGTCGGCCTCGCCTGCGGAATGCTGATCGCGACACTGCACGAGGCGGGTCTCGCCACGCTCACCCACACGCCCAGCCCGATGGGCTTCTTGCGCGATATCTGCGGCCGCCCCACGCACGAGAAGCCGCTGATGATCGTGGTTGCGGGGCATCCGGCCGACGGAGCCACCGTGCCTGCCCACGCGCTGAAGAAAAAGAAGCTGGAGCAGATCGCCAGCTGGCTGTGATGGCTCAGGCCGGTTCGGCTGCAGCTCCCTCGCCCGGGGCGATCAAATTGTAGGGATCGATCCCTTCCGCGCGCCAGACCTCGTGGCATTTGCGATACAATGTCGGCTCAGGGATGCCCAGCATCCGGCGCGCCTGTTGCAGGTTGGTCGCCAGCAAGTCGCGGATCGACTGGTGCATCAGCTTGTCCGCACCCTTGCCGATGCGGTGCGCCTGCCGGACCGCCTTGAGTACGGGCGCTTCGCTCTCGCTCACGATCTTGCGGATGTGCAGCGCGCCTGCATAGCCGATCAGCAAATTGGCGAGGCTTGGTGCCTGGCCCTGGTTGAACAGCAGGACGCATTGTTCGCCCAGCGCGTCGCGGCCGTAGCCGGTGAGGACGTGCTGCAAGTCGTGCGTGTCGCGGGAACGGTCGGAATACCACTGCACGAGGTCGTCGTACCGCTTGCGGCCGAGCTTGTGCGATTCGGCGACCAGCCCGGCGGCAGACAACCCCTCACCCTCCATGAAGTCGCAATAGGCATGAGCCACGCTGCCCTTCGGCATTTTGCGCAGCGCGACATGATCGTCGAGTATTTCGGGAAGCGCCTGTTCCGTATGGCGCAGCTGCTCGCCCTTCTCGCTCAGCGCCAGTGTGCGCACACGGCCCATGAAGCTGCGCGGTGGAAGCGATTCGTAGATGCGGAAGACATGGCTGGTGTCTTCCTTGTCCTTCAGCAGCTCGCGAAAATGGTGCACCGCGCGCAAGGGGCGATAGCGCAGGACACGGCGGTCCGGATGGCGCAGCGGCGTGCCGTCGAAGGCGCTTTCTGCCGCATGGCGGGGGTCGATGGCTGTCGTCGCGTTCATGGCAATCGTCGGTGCGTGCAAAATCCTAATTTCCGGTGAGCCGTAACGTTCCCGAAATCACGCATTGGCGCCATCGTGCTGCGACAGGCCGAGCAAGGCCAGCGCTGCGGTGAGGTCCCCCCGCTCGATCCAGCCATCCGCGGCAGCGCGCGCCTTGGCCTTGGCGTGGTACGCGATCCCGTAAGTCGCGGCTTCCAGCATGGGGATGTCGTTCGCCCCGTCACCCATGGCGAGCGTGATCGCAGCGTCGCCGATGGCTGCGGCCTCTTCTTCCAGCGTGTCCCGCTTGGTCGCGCTGTCGCAGATCGGGCCGACGACCTCGCCGGTCAGCTTGCCGCTTGCCACGCCGAGCCGGTTGGCGACCACGCGGTCGAAGCCGAGCATCTCGGCGACCGGATCGGCGAAATGGTGGAAGCCGCCAGTTACCAGCACGCAGCGGCAGCCCCGTGCCTTCAGCCCGGCGAGCAGCGTCCGTGCACCGCTCATCGGGCGGATACGCTCTTCCAGGCATTGCGCGATGGCGCTTTCGTCGAGCCCTTCCAGCAGCGCGACCCGTTCGCGCAGGGCGCCGGCGAAGTCGAGTTCGCCTGCCATCGCCCGTTCGGTGATCGCCGCAACCCGGTCCTTGACCCCGGCGAAATCGGCGAGCTCGTCGATGCATTCCTGCCCGATCATCGTGGAGTCCATGTCGGATACGAACAGCTGCGGCGCGGCAATCGGTTCGTCCGCGACGAGCACGTCGGCGCTGCCGAAACTTTTATCGATCACGCCGCGCATCTGCGCCGCATCGCCGCCGGTCGCGGCGACCTGCACCACCTCGCCGTTCGCGTCGAGCAAGCCCGCGCGGGCCACCCTGATGCCACCTGCCTCCAGTTCGGCCAGCGCCGCGTCGAGGCGTGCTGACAGGTCGTCCATGTCTGCTATCAGGCGGGCGATGGGCATTGCAGGCACTCCGGAAAACCGGCGGGACAAGCCGCCGCTCGCGCTCATTGCAGGGCCGACGGCGAGCGGCAAGAGCGCGTTCGCGGTTGCCGCGGCGCAGGCGATCGAGACGCGGGGTGGCAGCGCGGTCATCGTCAACGCCGACAGCGCGCAGGTTTACGCCGACTTGCAGGTGCTGAGCGCCCGGCCGGGCGATGCCGAGATGGCCGGAATAGAGCATCGCCTGTTCGGCGCATGGGATGGCGCACAGGCCTGCACCGCCGCCGACTGGGCGCAAGCGGCCAGGCACGTCATCGGCGAGGCGCATGCGAGCGGCAGGGTGCCGATCCTGTGCGGCGGGACGGGGCTTTACCTGAAGACGCTGATGGAGGGCATTGCCCCTATTCCCCCGATCGATCCCGCTGTGCGTAACGAGGTCCGGGACTTGCCCACCTCCGATGCCTACGCCGCCCTCCAGCGCGAGGATCCGCAGCGCGCCGCAAGTCTTGCGCCGGGCGATAGCCAGCGCATTGCCCGCGCCCTCGAAGTCGTCCGTTCGACCGGGCGCACGCTCGCGGACTGGCAGGCGCGCAAGGAAGGCGGGATCGGCGCGGAAATAGCGCTCAGCCCGTTCGTGCTGCTGCCTCCCCGCGACATATTGTACGAGCGGTGCGATGCGCGTTTTGCATCCATGTTCGACCAAGGCGCAATCGGCGAAGTCGAGGCGCTGCTCGCCCGTAGCCTGTCGCCCGACCTGCCGGTCATGCGCGCCATCGGCGTTCCCGAGATCGCGGCCCTGCTGCGCGGCGAGATCTCGCGCGACGAATGCATCGCCCGCGCCGCGCAGGCGACGCGCAATTACGCCAAGCGCCAGTACACCTGGTTTCGTCGCCAGCCCCCCGCTGCCTGGCCGCGCGCCGAAGCGCCGCCCGATCCGGAAGCGTTTGTCGCCGCCATGGCGCTCTGATAGCGCGGCCCGGAGGAGAGAGCATGCCGATCACGATCTACCGCGAAGACGATGTCGATTACTCGGTCCTGGCCGGCAAGCGCGTCGCCATCGTCGGATACGGCAACCAGGGGCACGCCCACGCGCTGAACCTGCGCGACAGCGGCCATTGCGAAGTCGTGGTCGGCGCGCGCGACAATTCGCCGAGCGGCGATGCGGCACGGCAGGCGGGCTTTGCAGTCCTGCCGGTTGCCGAGGCGGCCGCATCCGATATCGTCATGCTGCTCGCCCCGGACGAGACGCAGCCGGCGATCTATGCCGACCATATTCGCGATGCGATGAAGCCGGGCGCGGCACTGGGCTTCGCGCATGGCTTTGCGGTCCATTACGGGCTGATCGAGCCGCGCTTGGACATCGACGTCATCATGGCCGCGCCACTCGGTCCCGGCAAAGGGTTGCGCGCGGAATATGTTGCCGGGCGCGGCCTGCCCGCCCTCCTCGCCGTGGCGCAGGATGCTAGCGGATCGGCCAGGGACCTCGCGCTCGCCTATGCCGGCGGCATCGGCGCCGGGCGCGCGGCGATCCTGGAGACCACTTTCAAGGACGAGACCGAAACCGACCTGTTCGGCGAACAGGCGGTGTTGTGCGGCGGGATGCCGGCGCTGATCGTCGCCGCGTTCGAAACGCTGATCGAAGCCGGCTACCCGCCCGAACTCGCCTATATCGTGTGTCTGCACGAAACGAAGCTGATCACCGACCTGCTGCAGAAAGGCGGCATCGCGGCGATGAATCTGGCGATTTCCAACACGGCGGAATTCGGCGGCAATGCGGTGGGCAAGCGCCTCGTCACGCCCGATACGAAAGCGGAAATGGAGCGCGTGCTGGCCGAAGTGCGCGATGGCCGCTTCACCGAAGAATTCATTGCCGACGCCAGGGCGGGCAATCCGGCGCTTCGTGCCGACAGGGCCCGGCAGGCCGACCACCCGATTGAAGCCGCCGGCACGCGCGTGCGCGGCCTCATGCCGTGGCTGAAGGAGGAATGACCCGATGACCGAAGCGATCCTCGACCCCGACCTGCCGATCATCGACCCGCATCACCATTTGTGGGACTTGCGTCCGCTGGTGCCGATGTTCCCCGAACCGCGCCATGCCTTCATCGAGGCGATCGCAGGCGCGGCTCATTACACGTTCGACCAGCTGCAGGCCGACACCGCGAGCGGGCACCGCATCGTCGGCACCGTCTTCATGGAATGCGGCGCCTTCTACCGCGCCGATGCGGAAGAACACCTGAAGCCGGTCGGCGAAGTGGAGTTCGTGAACGGCGTCGCGGCGCAGGGGGCGAGCGGGCTCTACGGCGAATACCGCCCCTGCGCGGCCATCGTCGGCCATGCCGACCTTACGCGCGGCGCGGCGGCGGGCGAGGTCCTCGACGCGCTGGCGCAAGCGGGCAGCGGCAGGTTCCGCGGCATTCGCCACCAGGGCGCGTGGGACGCCGATCCCGAAGTCCTCGGCCCGCCGTTCCATGCACCGGAAGGGCTGTACCGGATGGACGCTTTCCGGGAAGGTTTCGCGCAGCTCGGCACGCGGGGGCTGACGTTCGATGCCTGGGTGCTGGAACCGCAGTTGCCCGACGTGATCGACCTCGCCCGCGCCTTCCCCGACCAGCCCATCGTGCTCGACCATTGCGGCACCCCGCTCGGCATCGCCTGCTATGCAGGCAAGCTGGAAGAGCATTACCCGCGCTGGAAAGAACGCATTAGCGAACTCGCTGCGTTCGAGAACGTGACCGTGAAGCTGGGCGGGCTGGCGATGGCGTTCTGCCAGCTGCCCGACCGGGGGCCTGCCGCAGGCCTAGGCTCGGAAGAGCTGGCCGCCTTGTGGAAGCCCTATATCGAGCACTGCATCGAAGCCTTCGGGCAGGATCGCGCGATGTTCGAATCCAACTACCCGGTCGATCGCTGGGGCGCGAGCTATCCGGTGCTGTGGAACGCCTTCAAGCGCCTCGCCGCGGGCGCAAGCGAGAGCGAGAAGCGCGCACTGTTTGCGGGCACGGCGGCGCGTATCTACGGCATCGAACACATCCTGCCCGCCGCCGCTTGAACGCGCGGACCGGCAGCGCCATCTCGAACAGACATGGATACGATCGACCGCGAACCCCTGCCCGGTGTGCCGCAAACGGCTTTCCGGCCCGCCGGCCTCCTGGCCCTGCTGATGATCGCCGCCTATTTCGGCGTGGCAGACCCCATCGACCTCGGCGTTTCGCCGCTCGCTCTGGAACAGGGGCGATGGTGGACTCTGGTGACGCATATGTTCGCCCATTCCGGCCTCATCCACCTCGCTTTCAACGCGCTGGTCCTCTTCTTCCTAGGCGGACCGATATTCGCGCGGATGGGAGAAGGGGCGATGGCGTGGGCGCGCTTCCTGCTCTTTTTCCTCGCCTGCGGCCTTGGCGGTGCCTTCCTCTATGTCGCGTTGAATCCGGCATCCTACATCCCCGCCATCGGAGCGTCGGGCGCGGTGTTCGGCTTCGTCGGGCTGATGGCGCGGCTGCCCTTCATGCGCCCCGGCCAACCCATGCCGCAGGTGGACGCTAACGGCATCCGCCCGCTGACCGGCGAGTTGCTGCTGCGCAACCTGTTCCTGATCGGCATCCTCAGCCTGGCCGGTCTCGTCATGCCGATTGCCTGGGAAGCGCATCTCGGCGGGTTCCTCGTCGGCCTGCTCTTGGGCCCGCTATTCCTGCAGCGCCGAAATCGCCCCGTCCGCCGCTAAATCCCTCGACAGCAGCGCTGCGGCTTTGCATAGGGCGCCTTAACCGATCGCTTAACAAAGGATCCGCCGATGGCCCTGCCCGCCCTGTTCGACAATCTCCGCCTGCCGGTCATCGGCTCCCCGCTGTTCATCATTTCGGGGCCGGAGCTGGTCATTGCACAGTGCAAGGCAGGTATCGTCGGCAGCTTCCCGGCGCTCAATGCCCGCCCCTCCGGCGTGCTCGACGAATGGCTGGCCCGGATCACCGAGGAACTCGCCGCGCACAATCGCGACAACCCGGACCGCCCCGCCGCGCCTTTCGCGGTCAACCAGATCGTCCACCGCACCAATGGCCGGCTCGAAGAAGACATGCAGGTGTGTGCCAAGTGGCAGGTGCCGATGGTCATCACCTCGCTCGGCGCGCGCGAAGAGATTTTCGAGGCCGTGCGCGGTTGGGGCGGCATCACGATGCACGACGTGATCAACAACCGCTTCGCCAGAAAAGCGATCGAAAAGGGCGCCGACGGCCTGATCCCGGTGGCGGCCGGCGCGGGCGGCCATGCGGGCACCCAGTCGCCCTTCGCCCTGATGCAGGAAATCCGCGAGTGGTTCGACGGGCCGGTGGCGCTGTCGGGCTCCATCGCCAACGGCCGTTCGATCCTCGCCGCGCAGGCGCTGGGGGCCGACTTCGGCTATATCGGTTCCGCCTTCATCGCGACCGAGGAAGCGAATGCGGACCAGCCCTACAAGGACATGATCGTCGGCAGCGGCGCGGACGACATCGTCTATTCCAACCTCTTCACCGGTGTGCACGGCAACTACCTGCGCGGCTCGATCGAGAACGCGGGGCTCAATCCCGACGACCTGCCCGAAAGCGATCCCAGCAAGATGAACTTCGGTTCCGGCGGGAACAGCAAGGCAAAGGCGTGGAAAGACATCTGGGGATCGGGCCAGGGCGTCGGCGCGGTGAAGGCCGTGCAGAGCGTGGCGGACCGGGTCGACCAGCTGGAGCGTGAATACCATGAAGCGCGCGCAGCCCTGGCAGAGGCCGCCGCGCGCTTTTCCACTTAGGTCGCGGCCCACAGCTCCTCGACCATCGCGTCTAGCGTCGTGAAATCGCCCATCGGCCGCAGCGGATCGCGGCGGTTGAGCTGCACCGCCCCGCCGCCCGCCAGCAGCCGCTTGCGCAAGGCCCGCTGCAGAAGCCGGATCCGCATGCGTGCCGTGTCGATCGCAGTCTCTTCGTCCTGCAAGCGATCGGCCTGCCACGCGGCCTCGATCCGGCCGAGCCGCTCAGCCACCATTTCCGAATAGAGGCGATGCGGGCCGCGATGGAGCGGCAATTGCAGGCGCAATACCGCGCTTTCACGGCACGGCAGCAGCATGCCGTTGGCGCGAAAATCCTCGAAGCGCGGACCAACCGGCTCCACCGCCTCGAACAGGCCGCGAAATTCCTGCATCCGGCGCAGCTGGACGGGCAGGATATGGTGGCGTTGCAGGTCCGGGCGATAGGCGGGCGTTCCGGCGACGTTGACTTTGCGGAAAGGCAGGACCGAACGGCCATGCGTATCGCGGGCTGCCCCCGCGCTGCTTCCCGGGCCCTCTTTCATTCGGCTTCGGTGCTGGCCGGAAATGCGCGGATGAAGCGGCCATTGCGCGACAGGCGCAGGTCGAGGACGTGCTCGCCGATTTCCCTGCGCCCGTCTTCCGGCACGAACACGCCTTGCCGGACCAGCTCGTCCACCAGGCGGACCGCGACATGGGCCCGTGCTTTCGCGTCCTCTGCCACCGAGGGTTCGACCCGCAGTTCGTGGCCCGTCAGCATCGCCAGCCCGCGCGTCTGCAACCCGCCATCCACTTCGCCCACCATCGCGGTTAGACCGAGCGCCGGGAACACACCTCCCGCCAGCCATTCGCCCACGATGCGGGTGAAATAGGCCGGCGCCATGAGCGTGTTGGCCCCGCCCCAGCCCACGGCGACGACACCGTCCAGCCCGGCCAACGCCCGTCCGACTGCCATCAGCGAACGATAGACCGGCGGCAAGCCGATCCCGTCGACGATATGCGGCCCGGGGCGCAGTTCGATCGCCTCGCAATCGAGCAGGCCCTGTTCTTCGCGCAGGCCGAACCGCTGGGCACCGTCCATCATGCCGACGCCGGTTCCAGGTGCGAGCCCGACGAGGTCGTAGGTCAGCCCGTCTGCCAGTAGCTCGGCCCAGCCCGGCTGCCCCTGCCCGGCGTCGGCATTTACGCCGTCACTCTCGTGCGAAACCTGGAACGCGCCGCCGGTGGCCATCCGCTTCACTTGCGCGAGACCGGGCCGATCCCCTGGCGCGAAAAGAAACGCCATTCCGACATCGCTTGCAGCCAGATTGTGTGTCGCAGAAGAGATAGCGTCGTTCCCGTCGTAGTCACTATCTTGATGGCCAGAATTGCCAAACCGGTCCAGAGTTTACAGGCGCAAAGCCTCCATTACGGAGCATTCTATTCAAAACGCGCCCATGGCCAGTCCCTCGGCCAGCGCCTCGCCAAGGTCGCGTGCCTGCGCCAGCGCCGTTTCGGGCACTTTCTTGGCAGCGAGTATTTCCTCCGGCGTCTGGGCGGCGAAATTCACGATGACGGGTTCGGCAACGCGGCGCAGCCGCCAGCCTTTCGCGATCCGGTCGATCTGCGCCTGCGCGCCCGCCCCGTCCGATCCGGCGGCGATGATCGTGGCATAAGCCCGGCCCTGGATCCGGCCGAGCACGGGGTAATAGCACCGGTCGAACATTTCCTTCATCAGGCCGCTCATGGTGGCGAGGTTTTCGGGGCAGACGAACAGATAGCCGCCGGCGCCCAGCAGATCGTCCGGCTCGACCGCGTCCGCCGACAGCAGGCGGGCACCCTCACCCGCCCCGTCCGCCGCGGCCTCAGCAAGAGCGCGGGCGCCGCCGGTGCGGCTGTGCCAGGCAACGAGGAGGTGCGGGGGGTCCGACATGCAACAACAGTCGCCCGTGGCTGTCGATTGTCAATCCCGCCCGCTTCCGCAACGCGCGCCCGGCGGCTAGGCTGCGCGCCATGCCCGACCCGCTGACCTCCTCGCACGTACTTGGCGTTTCCCATTCGCTGTCCGGCCAGAGCTGGATCTGGCGCGGCGGCAACAACGCCTTCGGCATGGCAGGCGGCGCGGAAGAGGATATCGTCACCCAGCTCCTCCTCGCCCGCGGGGTGGAGCCGGGCGATATCGAGAAGGAACGGCAGCCGACCCTGCGCGCCTTCCTTCCCGACCCGTCGGAATTCCGCGACATGGACACGGCGGCGGAGCGGCTTGCCCAGGCGGTGCTGACGGGCGAGCAGGTCACCGTCTACGGCGATTACGACGTCGACGGCGCCACCAGCGCGGCGCTGCTGATCCACCTCCTCCGCATGCTGGGGACCGAGGCCGACCACTACATCCCCGACCGCCTGCTGGAAGGCTACGGCCCCAGCGGGGAGGCGCTGGTCAAGCTGGGCGAAAGCGGGTCGAGCCTGGTCGTCACGGTCGATTGTGGGGCGATGGCGCATGACGCGCTGCGGCAGGCACATGATGCGGGGCTCGACGTGATCGTGGTCGACCACCACAAATGCTCGCCCGAGTTGCCGCGCACGGTGGCGCTCGTGAACCCCAACCGGCTCGACGAGAGTGATATCGGCGCCTCCCACGGGCACCTTGCCGCCGTGGGCGTCGCCTTCCTGCTCGCCATTGCCACGGTCCGCACCTTGCGCGAGCGCGGCTTCTTTTCCGATCGCAAGGAGCCGGACCTGCGCGGCCTGCTCGACCTCGTGGCGCTGGGCACGGTGGCCGATGTCGCGGCGCTGCGCGGGCTCAACCGGGCATTCGTGGCGCAGGGCCTGAAGGTCATGGCGCGGCGCGACAATATCGGCATGGCGGCACTGATCGATGCCAGCCGCCTGAAGCGCGCGCCGCAGTGCAGCGACCTCGGCTTCGCGCTCGGACCGCGCATCAACGCCGGTGGCCGCGTGGGCGAAGCGACGCTGGGCGTGCGCCTGCTGACCACGCGCGACCCGGAAGAAGCGGCGGAGATCGCCCGCCAGCTTTCGGAGCTGAACGAGGATCGCCGCGCGATCGAGGCGGCGGTGCAGGAAGCAGCGGAGGACCAGCTGGCGGCGCAGCACAACCGCGCCGTTCCGGTGGTCGCCGGCAAGGGCTGGCATCCCGGCGTGATCGGCATCGTTGCCGGGCGGCTCAAGGAGAAGACTGGCAAGCCGACGATCGTCATCGCGCTCGACGCCGACGATGCCGGACAGGGCAAGGGTTCGGGCCGGTCCATCGCGGGAGTGGACCTCGGCGCGGCCATCATCGCCGCGCGCGAGAACGACCTGCTCGTCGCCGGTGGCGGCCATGCGATGGCGGCCGGGCTGACAATTGCGGAGGACCGGCTCGAGGCATTCCGCGACTGGCTCGACACCACGCTGTCGCGTCAGGTCGAGGCGGCGATGGCGGGGCGCAAGCTCGCGCTCGATCTCTCGCTGACACCCGGCGGCCTCACCCCCGAACTGATCGAGACCATGGAAGCCGCCGGACCCTATGGCATGGGCTGGCCGGGGCCCAAGGTGGCCATCGGGCCCGTCCGGCTGGTCAAGGCCGACATCGTGGGCACGGACCACCTGCGCCTGATCGCAGCCGGCGACGACGGGGCCCGGATAAAGGCGATCGCGTTCCGCGCCGCCGAATCGGACATGGGACAGGCGATCCTGTCCGCGCCCGGAGGCCGCCGCCTGTGGCTGGCGGGCCGCGCGAAGATCGACGATTGGGGCGCCCGCCCGGCGGCGGAATTGCACCTGGAAGACGCCGCCTGGGCCGACTGAAAGCCCGCGAGGCGAAAAAAGCCCATCAACCGGGTTGACCCGCCCCGCCGTGCCCCTTAGAGGCGCGTCACCGCATCGGATGGCCCCTTCGTCTAGCGGTTAGGACGCGGCCCTTTCACGGCTGAAACACGGGTTCGATTCCCGTAGGGGTCACCACCGATGCACTCCCCACACATTGTCGGCGACACTGGCTTGTGCGGCGGCGAACCTCGCCGCTAAGGGGCGTTCATGCGCCCTCGCCGCGAATTGCCGATCGTCCCGCTGATCCTCGCCGCCATCGGCGCGGTGGCCGTCGGTGTCGCTTCGGAACAGGCGTGGCTCGCCCTTGTGGTGTTCGGCCTGTGGGCCTGCACCTTCTGGCTGGTGCCGGTGCAGGCGGTGGAAACCCAGTCGAAACGCAGCGACCTCAGCCTGACGCAGGACAATGTTCGCCGCCTGCTCGACAACATGGCGACCCCGCTGCTGCTGGTGGACGAGCGGCGCATCGTGATCGCCAACGCCGCTGCTCGCGAGATTCTCGGCCAGCATGTCGTCGGGCAGGATCCGCGCATCGGGCTGCGCCATCCCGCCGCGGTCGCCCTGCTCGATTCGAACGACGGCGGGACCGACATGATCACCGGCCTGACCGGCCGCAAGAGCGTGTGGCAGATGACGCGCCAGTCGGTCGACGGGCGGTTCTGGCTGATCGAGCTGCTCAACCGCACGATCGAAGCCGACGTGAGCCGCGCGCATACCGATTTCGTCGCCAATGCCAGCCACGAGCTTCGCACCCCGCTCGCCAACATCATCGGTTACGTCGAGACGCTGCTGGATACCGACGGCGAAATCGACCCCGCGATGCAGGACAAGTTCCTCGGCACCACCCTGCGCGAGGCGCGGCGGCTGCAGGCACTGGTCAGTGATCTCATGTCGCTCTCCCGCGTGGAGGCGGAAAAGCACGAACTGCCCGAACAGTCGATCGACCTGGTCGAGACGGTCCGCAAGGCGGCGAGCGAAAGCGGCAAAATCGAACAGCGCCACCGGGTCGAGGTTTCGCTGCCGGATGCGCCCATGACCATTCGCGGCGATGGCCAGCAGCTGGAACAGCTGGTGCGCAACCTCGTCGACAATGCGCTGAAATACGGCGGAGAGGACCAACCGGTATCCGTCGTGCTGACCGGGGATGGCAGCCGCGCCAGCCTGCGCGTGGTCGACCGGGGCGAAGGCATTGCCAGCGACCACTTGCCGCACCTCACCCGCCGGTTCTACCGCACCGATCCGGGGCGCAGCCGCGCTGCGGGCGGTACCGGCCTCGGCCTCGCCATCGTGAAGCATATCGTGGAGCGCCATCGCGGCCGGCTCGATATCGACAGCAAGCAGGGTGAAGGCACCACGGTTTCTGTGCGGCTGCCCCTGCTCTGACGGCTGCGCGGAAAGCGCAGTTTTCCACCGTTCATTTCCGCACCGTCGCCGCTTGTCACAAAAGCGCAACATCGCATCGCCAAGGGCGTCACATTCGTCACCAACCCGTCAATTCGAGGTTTGATAATGCGTCGTTCGCTTCTTGCCGGGGTGCTGCTTGCCGGCACCGTCCTTTCGCCGACCGTTGCCCAGGCACAGGATGCCGCCGCGCCCACCGATGCCGAGATCATCGCCGAGATGCGCGCCGAACTCGCCGCCCTGCGCGCCCGTGTGGACGAGCTGGAAGGCCGCACCCGGGCCGCCGAAAGCAGCATCGCGGTGCAGGCGGAAGGCCAGCAGGAAATCCGCACGGCAATCGCGGAAGTCGAAGCCGCGCCGGCCACGACCACCGCTTTCAAGGGTGCGCCCCAAGTCTCCTCCGACAGTGGCTGGACCTTCAAACCCCGCGGCCGCGTGATGGTGGACGCCGGAACCATCTCCGCCCCCGAAGGGATCGACGACGGTTTCGGCAGCAAGCTGCGCCGTGTCCGCCTGGGCGTACAGGGCGATATGCCGGGCGGATTCGGCTACAAGGTGGAAGCCGATTTCGCCGGAAACGAAGTCGACCTGACCGATGCCTTCCTGTCCTACGAGGATGGCGGGTTCGAAGTGCGCGCCGGCCAGTTCAACAATTTCCAGTCGCTTGAGGAGCTGACCAGCAGCCTCAACACCTCTTTCATCGAGCGCGCCGCCTTCACCGATGCCTTCGGCTTCCGCCGCAAGGTCGGGGTCGGCGGGCAGTGGTCCGGCGGTGACGTGCTGGTCCAGGCCGGTGCCTTTGCCGACAACAGCGAGACCCTGCCCGACGGTAGCCGGTCTTACGACGCGCGCATCGTCTTCATGCCGAAGACGTCGTTCGGCCAGCTGCACCTTGGCGCGTCGGTCCACCAGACCGATCTCGATGACGGCGAAACCGTCCGCTACCGCCAGCGCCCGCTGGTGAACTTCACCTCCGTGCGCCCGGTCAACACTGGCTCGCTCGATGCGACCGGCGAGTTCGGCTACGGTGCGGAAGCGGCCCTGATCAGCGGCCCGTTCCATTTTGCGGGCGAAGCCTTCTGGCAGCAGCCGGAGCTTGTCGCCGCCGCATCCGACCCGACTTTCTTCGGTGGCTATGTCGAAGCCGGCGTGTTCCTGACCCCGGGGGATTCGCGCGGCTACAAGGGCGGCACGTTCGACCGGATCAAGCCGTCCAGCCCCGTCGGCGAAGGCGGTTTCGGCGCGGTCCAGTTCAATGTCCGCTACGACCGGCTCGACCTGTCGGACGACGGGATCGTGGGCGGCACGCAGGATGGCTATTACGCCTCGCTCGTCTGGTCGCCGACCGCCTACACCCGCCTGATGCTGAATTACGGCCACCTCGAATATGGCGATGCCGCCGTGCCTGCCGCCAATGGCGACCGCGACTATGCCATCGATGTCGTCGGTGCCCGCGCGCAGGTCGATTTCTGATCCGGTGACGCGGGTTTGCGGCGGTCACGCTGCTTTCGCACAAGCGTCACAATTCAACCCTAACGAAGCCGCACTTCCCGATAGGAGCGTAATATGAAATTCGTACTTCGTACTTCCCTGCTGGCTGTCGCCGCAGTGTCCCTCGCCGCTTGCGGTTCCAGCAGCGATTCGCGCGACAACGTCCGCGCCGTCGGTTCCTCGACCGTCCTGCCCTTCGCCAAGAAGGTCGCAGAGGAATACGGCCGCGCCAATCCCGAGATGAACGCCCCGATTATCGAATCGAACGGCACGGGCGGCGGCATCGAGCTGTTCTGCGCCGGCGTCGGCACCCAGCACCCCGACATCGCCAACGCTTCGCGCCGGATGAAGGCGAGCGAATTCGAAACCTGCCAGAAGAACGGCGTGACCGAGATCACCGAAATCGAAGTCGGCCTGGACGGCATCGCCTTTGCCGCTGCCAAGGACGGCATCGACATCGCCCTGACGCCGGAGCAGGTGTACATGGCGCTGGCCGCCAACCCCTATGGCGAGGAGCAGACCGCGACCAAGTGGTCCGACATCGATCCCTCGCTGCCCGACATCGACATCCTCGTGTACGGTCCGCCGGAAACCTCGGGCACCAGCGATGCGCTGAAGGAACTGATCCTGACGCCGGGTTGCGCATCCAATGCCGACATGGCCGCGATGAAGGAAAGCGATGAAGAGCGTTACGAGGAAATCTGCACTTCGTTGCGCACCGACGGCGCCTATTCCAAGCAGGGCGAGCAGGACAACCTGATCGTCAAGAAGCTGGCGCAGACCCCCAACGCGATCGGCGTGTTCGGTTACTCGTACCTCGAAGAGAACCTCGGTTCGCTGAAGGGCATCGCGATGAACGGCGTCGAGCCGACGTACGAGAACATCGCCGACTTCAGCTACCCGGGTGCCCGTCCGCTGTTCATCTATGTGAAGAAGCAGCACATCGGCGCCATTCCGGGCCTCGAAGGCTTCCTCGCACAGTGGGGCCAGATGTGGGGCAAGGACGGTCCGCTGACCTCGATCGGCCTGATCGCCAACCCGGACGACAAGGCCGCCGACATGATGTCGCGGCTAACCGCCCTGCCCACCCTTGACGGGGCCGAGCTGAAGTAACAACAGCCGCGTCAATGTCGATTACCATCCTCTTTCTCCTCGCTCTGGGTCTCGGGGTCGCGGGCTGGCTTGCCGGCCGCGCCCGGGCCTGGAGTTTCCAGAGCGCGGACCCCGGGCGCCGATTGCGTGCGCGTCCGAACTATCATGGATGGTATCTCGCTTTGTGGATCGCCGTTCCGGCGATCCTCTTCGTTGCGCTGTGGGGTGCGCTGGCGCCCGAACTGGTCAACCAGTCCGTGCTGGCCCACCCCGCCGCGTCGTCCCTGCCCGAATTCGGCATCCAGCGGGACACGATCCTGTCGGAAGCCCGCGCCGTTGCGGAAGGCTCCGCCAACGCCGTCTTCAACGACGAGGCGCGCGACCTGGTGCAGCCCTTCCGCGATGCGATCGCGCAATACCGCCTGATCGGTATCGCCGCGACCATCGTGATCGCCTTCCTCGCCGGCGTGTTCGCCTTCCTGCGCCTGCGCCCCGATTTCGCCGCCCGCACGCGGGTGGAGCGCAGCGTCATGGCGCTGCTGCTGGTCGCCTCGCTCGTCGCGATCCTGACGACGCTCGGCATCTTCGTGTCGCTCATCTTCGAAACGCTGCGCTTCTTCGGCATGGTCGGCCCGATCGATTTCCTGTTTGGCACGCAGTGGAGCCCCAACCTGGGCAGCGCGTCCACCACGCCCGACCCCACCGAATACGGCGCGATCCCGCTGTTCTGGGGCACCATCTTCATCGGCGCGATCATTGCCATGATCGTCGCCATCCCGCTCGGCATGATGAGCGCCATTTACCTCACGCAGTACGCCCGCCCTGCCACCCGTAAGTGGCTCAAACCCGCGCTGGAGATCCTCGCCGGGGTTCCCACGGTGGTTTACGGCTATTTCGCCGCGCTGACCGTGGCGCCGTTCGTCCGCGACCTTGCAAATGGGGTCGGCATCCAGAACGCATCGAGTGAAAGCGCGCTTGCCGCAGGTCTGGTGATGGGTGTGATGATCATCCCCTTCGTTTCCTCCATGGCCGACGACAGCATGGCCGCGGTCCCAAGCGCGATGCGCGACGGCAGCCTCGCGATGGGCGCGACGGAGAGCGAGACGATCAAGAAGGTCCTCGTCCCCGCCGCCCTGCCGGGTATCGTCGCGGGCGTGATGCTGGCCGTCAGCCGCGCGATCGGCGAGACGATGATCGTCGTCATGGCCGCCGGCGCCGCCGCCAACCTGACGGCCAACCCGCTCGAAGCGATGACCACAGTCACGTATCAGATCGTCGCCCTGCTGACGGGCGAGAACAGCTTCGACCACCCTGCGACGCTCGCCGCGTTTGCGCTGGGCTTCGTCCTGTTCCTCGTCACCCTCGGCCTCAATTTCATCGCCCTGCGCGTCGTCAAGAGGTTCCGCGAAGCCTATGAGTAAGGCCGCCCTCCCCCCGACCCGGACCGACGCCTACCGCGCGCGGCTGAAGACCCGTTACGCCAAGGAACGGCGCTTCAAGCTGCTGGGCCTCGGCGCCATCATCTTCTCGGTCGCGATGCTGCTGTTCCTGCTAGGCACGATGACGTGGAACGGCATCGGCGGTTTCCAGCGGGCCGAGGCGCGCGTGGACTTCGATTTCCCGACGCTGGGCCTCGCGATGGACGACAACACGCTCGCCAGCCCGCAGGCCGTGCCCCAGCTGGAAACCGCGGGCCTGCGCGACATCGTCGAATTCTCCGCCGAAGAGCAGCTTGGTGCTGCCGCGACCGAATTGAATAGCGAGGCGTGGCGCGTCGCGGCCCGCCGCATCGTGGCGGACCCCTCCATCCTGCGGACCGAGAGCTCCATTTGGTTGCCGGTGTCGGACGACCTGGCCGCCGGTCTCGACGGCAGCGGCACACCGGAAATGGTCGCGCTGGCCCGCCATCTCGACAGCGAGGACCGACTGGCCAAGAATTTCGACCCGGGCTTCCTGACCCGCTCCGACGCAACGGACCCGCAGCTGGTCGGCATCTGGGGCGCACTGAAGGGCACATTGCTGACGATGCTGGTCACTCTGCTGCTGGCCTTCCCGATCGGCGTGCTTTCAGCCCTCTATCTCGAGGAGTACGCGCCCAAGAACCGGTGGACCGACCTGATCGAAGTTTCGATCAACAACCTTGCCGCGGTCCCTTCGATCATCTTCGGCCTGCTCGGCCTCGGCGTGTTCCTGACGATCTTTCCCAACTTCCGCTCCGCCCCGCTGATCGGCGGGATGACGCTGGCGCTGATGACGATGCCGGTGATCGTCATTTCGGGCCGCAACGCGATCAAGGCGGTACCGCCGAGCATCCGCGACGGAGCGCTCGCCGTGGGTGCCTCCAAGATGCAGACGGTGTTCCACCACGTCCTGCCGCTCGCCATTCCCGGTATCCTGACCGGCACGATCATCGGCATGGCCCGCGCGCTGGGCGAGACCGCCCCGCTGCTGCTGATCGGGATGCGCGCCTTCGTCGCCACCCCACCGAGCGACGTGACCGCGCCGGCCACGGTGCTGCCGGTGCAGATTTTCCTCTGGTCGGACGAGATCGACCGCGGCTTCGTGGAGCGTACCTCCGCCGCGATCATCGTCCTGCTGATTGTGCTACTGGTTATGAACGCGGCCGCGATCTACCTTCGCAACCGCTTCGAGAAGAGATGGTGATGAACAGCCAAGTGATCGACAACGCCGCCGCGCACGAGGGCATGGAAGCCCTCGATGCCAAGATGACGGCGGACAATGTCTCCGTGTATTACGGGCAGAAGAAGGCGATCGACGACGTGTCGATCAGCATTCCCGACAATTTCGTCACCGCCTTCATCGGCCCGTCGGGCTGCGGGAAGTCCACTTTCCTGCGCGCGCTCAATCGCATGAACGACACGATCGATTCCGCACGCGTGGAGGGTACGATCTGCCTCGACGGCGAGGATATCTACACCGGCGGGATGGACGTGGTGGAACTGCGCGCCCGCGTGGGCATGGTGTTCCAGAAGCCCAATCCGTTCCCGAAGTCGATCTACGACAACATCGCCTATGGCCCCAAGATCCACGGGCTTGCGGAAAGCAAGGGCGACCTAGACCGTATCGTCGAAAAATCGCTCCGCCGAGCCGGACTGTGGGAAGAGGTGAAGGACCGGCTCGAGGATAGCGGCACTGCGCTGTCGGGCGGCCAGCAGCAGCGCCTGTGCATCGCCCGCGCCATCGCGGTCGACCCCGAAGTCATCCTGATGGACGAGCCCTGCTCCGCGCTGGACCCAATCGCGACTGCCAAGATCGAGGAACTGATCGCGGAACTGCGCAATCGCTTCGCCATCGTGATCGTCACCCACTCAATGCAGCAAGCGGCCCGCGTGTCGCAGCGCACGGCCTTCTTCCACCTCGGCAAGATGGTGGAATACGGGCCGACGGACGACATCTTCACCAATCCGCGCGAAGAGCGTACGAAGGATTATATTACAGGACGTTACGGTTAATGAACGACCATACAGTCAAGGCGTTCGACGAGGACATCACCAAGCTCCGCGGTCTGATCTCGGAGATGGGCGGCCTTGCCGAACTCTCCATCCAGGAAGCGCTCGATGCGCTGGTCAAGGGTGACGAGGACCTCGCCAAGGGCGTGATCGAGCGCGACAAGAAAATCGACGAACTGGAAAACGCCGTCGACCGGCTGACCGTGCGCGTCATCGCCCTGCGCGCACCGATGGCGGACGACCTTCGCGAGATCATCGCCGCCATCAAGATCGCCGGCGTGACCGAGCGGATCGGCGACTACGCCAAGAACATCGCCAAGCGCGTCGGCCGGATTGAGGGCAAGTCGCATTTCGAACCGCTGACGCTGCTGCCCGCGATGGGCGAGATCGCAGCGGAAATGGTCCACGACGTGCTGACCGCATACGCAGCGCGCGATCCCGCAATGGCCGCCGAAGTGATCGAGCGCGACGACAAGGTCGATGCGTTTTACGACAGCATCTTCCGCAATCTCGTCAGTCACATGGTCGAAAACCCGGCCACGATCGGCACCGCGGCGCAGATGCTGTTCATCGCCCGCAATTTGGAACGCATCGGCGACCACGCGACCAACATCGCCGAGATGGTCTATTATTCCGCGACTGGCGAGTACCCGCCCGAGCACGAAGACTGAGGACCACGCCATGGCCCGCCCCCGACTGCTGCTGGTAGAGGACGATCCGGGCCTGTCGGAATTGCTGGAATTCCGTTTCCAGGCAGAAGGGTACGAGGTCGTATGCACGGCCGATGGCGACGATGCGCTGCTGCTCGCCGCCGAAACGCCGCCCGATCTCGTCATCCTCGACTGGATGATCGAAGGCACCAGCGGGATCGAGGTCTGCCGCCGCCTGCGCCGCGAGCAGGCGACCGCCCACGTGCCAATCATCATGCTGACCGCGCGGGAGGCGGAGGACGACCGTATCCGCGGGCTCGACACGGGCGCCGACGATTACGTCACAAAGCCCTTTTCGCCGCGCGAATTGCTCGCCCGCGTCTCCGCCGTGCTGCGCCGGGTACGCCCTGCGCTGGCAGGGGAATCGCTGTCGGTGGGCGACATCGTGCTCGATCCCGTGGCCCACAGCGTGGAGCGGCGCGGCCAGGCGCTGCACCTCGGCCCGACCGAGTTCCGCCTGCTTAAGTTCTTCATGGAAAGCCCGCGCCGCGTCTTCAGCCGCTCGCAATTGCTCGACGGCGTGTGGGGAACCGGCAGCGAGATCGAGGAGCGCACGGTCGACGTCCACATCCGCCGCCTGCGCAAGGCGATCGAGATCGACGGCAGCGACGACCCCATCCGCACCGTCCGCGCTGCCGGCTATGCGCTGGAGCCGGTAGGCGGCTGATGCAGCCGGTCATTTATGCGCTGCTGGCATTGACCGTAGCCGGATTGGTCGCAGCGGTTTTCATGTCCGCCAGACGGCAGAGGATGGAGCGAGAGCCCGAATTGCCGCTGCCATCGCTCGCGATCCGTGTGTCCGGTTGGCGGAAAGCGGAATTGCAGGCGATCCTCGCCAAGTTCGATGAAATGTATGGCGTTGGCAATGCGAAGCTGACGGCACTCGACGCCGGAATCTACGCCATCGGTTTCCGGTCCGGCCTGACGGCGACGAACGCCAGTTTCCTCGTCAACTACCTCCACTACCCACACGATTTCGATCTCGACAATCGCAAGATCGTTGCCGCCGCGCGCTATCCGGCCAAGGCCGCGTTCGGCCTGCCGCACATTACCGACGCGGACGATCGGTTGACGATCTACGTACCGGTGCCGGACGATCGCCATGACCGGGTGTGGGGCGTCGTCGGAAAGTCCGGCCGCGTCCTGGAACAGGATTTCGGGCGTATGGCGTGGAAGCCCGTCGATGGCAAAGTGCCCGATGCGGTGGGCCGGCTATTTGTCGGGTGAGCTGGGCAGCTTATGGGCAAGCCTCTGTCCGGCGCGGCGTCGCCAGCGCTTCCAGCCCCAATAGCATCCCCCCGCCGCCAAGGCGCAGCCGAGCAGGATGACGCCGCCCACGGTGATGGCCGCGGTAACCAGCGCCAGCATCAGCGACAGCACGAATTCCAGCACTTCCTTCATGCGCGCGAGGCCGTGCCAGCAGCCACGTCAGCGGCACACGCCGGTATAGCGGCCGGACTGGTCGAGATGGAAATGATCGGCGTGGGCTTCATTGTAATCGGGCGATAGCACGGTTGCGAAGATTTCGCATGCATCGTCACGCACTTGGCGCAAGAAACGCGCCTCCTCACCGTCGCCTTGCCAATCCCCCAGCACGCTGACGCGGCGACCGTCCTCCAGCACGAACGCCGCAATGTCGATGGCATTGCCGGTGGCGTGTTCGCTCCAGCGCCCTTCGGAAGCGCCGTACATCCGGCGGCAGCTGTAGGTACCGAAATGCTCGATCCGGGTGATGGGGGAGCCGAGGATTTCGCGCGCGGCGGGCTCCAGCGAGCGGCGCTGCCACAGTGCGAAACCCGCGGCGACGGGGCAGGTGCTGACTGGCCGCCCCGGCGCGAGTGGCGCGTTTGCGAGCACGGTGCGGTCATCCCTGCGGCACTCCCCCTTCCCGGCCGGATCGAGCGCGCGAAATTCGATGCCGCTGCGCTCCAGAACGGCGCGGCACTCCGCGGGATCGCTACGCAGTGCGACCAGCTTGGCCTGCGTCGCCCAGCCCGGCGGATCGCCCAGGTCGAGTGGTGCCCACGGATCGTGCTGGGGATGGTCGCCCAGCCACGCGCGGCCCGCCAGCACCACGCCGGCCAGCGCGAGCAGTAGAAGAATCCTGCGGTCCAGCTTGAATCGACCGACGCGGCGGGAAATTTGCATTGTCAGTGAAAGTCGCGGGACTTGGGAATGATCCGCACGTCGCGGGGGTGGCCGCCCGATTGCGGGCCGTGGAAGCCGCATTCCCGGTTGCCGGGCGGCGGTTCCTGCCACGGTTCGACCGGCTTGTACGGATCCTCCGCCCCTTCGCGCAAATCGTTGCGGGGGTTGGCCTTGCCCGACGGCAGCGGCGAATTGACATGGTCCGCACGGGCCAGCGGCGCGCTGAGCAGGTCGTCGGACAGGCGATACAGTTCGTGGCTGGCGTCGGTCATGTGGTGGGCGATGACGTGGATCACCTCGTCGTCGTACTCCACCCGCCCGCGCACTTCCATCAACCGCGCGCCCATCACCACGGTGCGCTGCTTTTCCTTCAGGTCCGGCCATACGACGAGGTTGATGACCCCCGTCTCGTCCTCCAGCGTGATGAAGCACACGCCCTTCGCGCTGCCCGGCCGCTGGCGGATCAGGACCACGCCCGCGACATGGACCATACTGCGGAACTTGCGCGCGCGCAGGTCGCATGCCCGCACGAAGCCGCGTTCCGCCAGGCCGGGTCGCAGGAAGGCCATCGGATGGGCTTTCAGGCTGAGGCGCGTGGTCTGGTAATCGGCCACCACTTCCTCCGACAGGGGCATCGAAGGCAATGCGGTCGCGCGCCCTTCTGCCCCTTCGTCCCGCGCGGCGGCGGCGGCGAACAGCGGCAGGTCCGGCGCACCGACCAGGCTGCGCGCATCCCACAGCGCCTGCCGCCGGGGCAGCTGCATCGAGGTGAAGCAGTCCGCACTGGCCAGGCGCTCGATATGCGCGGGCGAGATCCCGGCCCGATCGCGCAGGTCGCGCACGTCGCGATAGGGGCCGTTTTCCGCCCGTTCCGCCAGCAGCCGCGCGGCGACATGTTCGGGCAGTCCGTCGACCTGCCGCAGCCCGAGACGCAGCGCGAGGTGCCGGTCGAGGCTGCCCTTGTCTCCCTCGGAAGGTCCTTGTTCACCGACCTTCTCCAGCGTGCAATCCCACTCGCTGCCGTTCACGTCCGCCGGCAGCACTGCGACCCCATGCTCGCTCGCATCGCGCACGATCTGTGCAGGCGCGTAGAAGCCCATGGGCTGCGAATTGAGCAGCGCGCAGCCGAAGGCGGCCGGGAAGTGGCACTTGAGCCAGCTCGACACATAGACGAGATGCGCGAAGCTGGCCGCGTGGCTTTCGGGAAAGCCGTATTCGCCGAAGCCGCGGATCTGGTTGAAGCAGCGCTGGGCGAAGTCGCGGTCGTAACCGCGGTCCACCATCCGCTCCACCATCATGTCCTGCAATTCGTCCACCATGCCGCGGCTGCGGAAGGTCGCCATCGCCTTGCGCAGCCGGTTCGCCTCCTTGCTGGAAAACTTCGCAGCATCGAGAGCGATCTTCATCGCCTGCTCCTGGAAGATGGGCACGCCCAGAGTGCGCTCGAGGATGCTGGAAAGCTCGTCCGGCGGGCCGTGATCACGGCCCGGTGCGGGAATGACGACCGGCTCCTCCCCCCGCCGCCGCTTCAGGTAGGGATGCACCATGTCGCCCTGGATCGGCCCGGGACGGACGATGGCGACCTGGATCACGAGGTCGTAGAATTCGCGCGGGCGCAGGCGCGGCAGCATGTTCATCTGCGCCCGACTTTCGACCTGGAACACGCCGAGCGAATCCCCCTTGCGCAGCATGGCATAGGTTTCCGGGTCCTCGCGCGGGACGGTGGCGAGCTCCAGCGGTCTTTCGTAATGGTTTTCAAGAAGGTCGAGGCATTTCTTGATACAGGTCAGCATGCCGAGCGCGAGCACATCGACCTTCAGGATGCCCAGCGCTTCGATGTCGTCCTTGTCCCATTCGATGAAGCTGCGATCCGGCATCGCCCCGTTGCCGATCGGCACGGTTTCGGTCAGCGCGCCCTCGGTAAGGATGAAGCCGCCGACGTGCTGCGACAAATGGCGCGGCATTCCAATCATTTGCTGCGTCAGCTTGAGCACGCGCCGCAAGTGCGGATCGGCGATATCCATGCCGGTTTCCGCAACGTGCCCCTCGCCGATTTCCTTGCCCCACCCGCCCCACACGGTCTTCGCCAGCGCCGCCGTGACGTCTTCGGTCAGGCCCATCGCCTTGCCGACCTCGCGGATCGCCATGCGCGGGCGATAGTGGATGACGGTTGCCGTCAGGCCGGCACGGTGGCGGCCGTACTTGCGATAGAGGTACTGGATCACCTCCTCGCGCCGCTCGTGCTCGAAATCGACGTCGATATCGGGCGGCTCCTTGCGGTCTTCCGAGATGAAGCGGTCGAACAACAGCTGGTGGTGGACCGGATCGACGCTGGTGATGCCGAGGCAATAGCACACCGCCGAGTTCGCCGCGCTGCCGCGCCCCTGGCACAGGATCGGCGGATCGACGTCATTTCGCGCGAAATCGACGATGTCCTTGATGGTGAGGAAATAGCGCGCGAGGTCCATCTTGCCGATCAGCGCCAGCTCGCGCTCCAGCGTGTCGGCGATGTGCTCCGGCACACCCGCTGGATACCGCCTTTCCGCGCCCCACCACGTCTCGATCTCCAGGTGTTCCTGCGGACCCATCCCGTCGGGATAGATCTCCTGCGGGTATTCGTAGGCGAGCTCGTCCAGGGCGAAGTCGCACGCATCGGCAACCGCGCGCGCCGCCACGATGGCATGGGGCCAGCGCTCGAACAGTTTTGCCATCACTTCCGGCGGCTTGAGGTAGCGTTCGGAATTGCCGTGGAGCAAGTGCCCGGCCCGCGCGACGGTGGTCTTGTGCCGGATTGCCGTCATCACGTCCTGCAGCGGGCGGCGCTGCGGTGCATGGTAATGCACATCGTTGGTGGCGAGCAGCGCGAGGCCGTGCGCCTTTGCCAGCGCGTCGAGCCGGTCGATCCGGGCGATATCGTCTCCGGTGTACAGATAGCTGGCGGCAAGGTGGTGAAGGGTGGGAAGTTGCCGAGTGAGGTGCGCGAGGATTTCGGCGAAGCTTCCTTCCATCTCCACTCTCTCTACGTCACCCCAGACCTGATCCGGGGTCCCGCTTTCTTCCGAAGACAGCGGGACCCCGGCTCGAAGGCCGGGGTGACGAAAAGGGACGACATTGCTTTCGACCTCTATCGAGAACTTTGCGTCCAGATTACACGGCGGGATTGCGATCAACTGCACCCCTTCGCTGTGCGCGGCGAGCAGCGCGAGGTCGATGTCGCACTCCCCCTTCGCCTGCCATTCGCCGTCCAGCGTTTGCATCCGGCCCGCGCTGATCAGGCGGCACAGGCGTCCGTAGGCGGCCCGGTCACGCGGATAGGCGAGGAAGGCGAGGCCTTCGACCGTCTCGATCCGGCAACCGATCACGGGCTGCAGCTTCAGCGTGTTCGCCTCGGTATGGATGCGCACCACGCCGGCCATGGAATTCACGTCCGCGATGCCGATCGCATCGTAACCGGCCGCCCGCGCCGCCAGCACCAGGTCCACCGCGTCGGACGCGCCGCGCAGGAAGCTGAAACAGGAAACGAGGCCGAGTTCGACGAAGGGCGCGCGCGGCGGCGCGTCTATGCCGTCCGGATCGAGCTCGATCGTCCGCTTGGGTATCTGGAGATCGTTTTCGGGCATGTCACCCGGCCAGCTCCTCCAACCGCTGCCGCACGGCGGCAAGGTCGGCCTGGAACAGGCGCTCCTGCTCGTCGCGCGCAGGGCCGTCGAGCCGCAGCAGGTAAGAGGGGTGGGCCGTGATCCACAGCTCGCTTGCCCCGGAACCATCGACAGGGTCCAGCGGGATCGGCGTGCCGCGCGCCTTCGAAATGCTGACCGTCTTGCCCAGCATTCCGCGCGCCGCGCTCGCGCCCAGGGCCAGCACCAGCTTCGGCTTCACGATCGCACGCTCGGCCTCCACCCACCAGCGGCAGGTGTCGATTTCCTTCGCGTTCGGGTTCTGGTGCAGCCGCCGCTTGCCGCGCATCACGTATTTGAAATGCTTCACCGTGTTCGTGACGTAAGCCGCGCCGCGATCGATCCTGGCGCGTTCGAGCTGCGCGTCGAGCAATTGCCCGGCGGGGCCGACGAAGGGCTTGCCGGCCATGTCCTCCTGGTCGCCGGGCTGTTCGCCGACGATCATGAGACCAGAAAAATCGCTACCATCATCCGGCCCCTCGCCCATTACGGCCTCGTTCTCCAGCTCGCCGATCGGGCACTTGCGGCAGCCGTGGATCGCCTTGTCGATGGCGGCGAGCGTATCGGGGCGCTCCTCGAATTCCAGTTCGCCGGCGGCCACCATCTCGCTTTCCCTTTTCTGCGCGCCCGCGATGAGTTCGGGGATGAGCTCGGCCTCGGGCATGTTTTTCCAGTAGCGGCGCGGCATTTCCTTCAGCATCGCCCCCACTTTCAAACGTGCGGGGTTGAAGATGGATGCGTAATACTTGCGCCACAGCGCCTCGACCGGGTCGCCGCCGGGTGCATCCTCGCGCCGCGCGGGGCCGCTTTCGCGCATCGTCTCGCCATCCCAGTGAAGGCAGCCCTTCGGCGTCAGGATCGACCAGTTCATGTTGGCGAAGCGGCGCTTGAAGAAGCCCGCATTGGCGCGCACGATATGGTGGTCGGGTTCGAACCAGGCGACGTAGTGCCCGCCGCCTTCCCCGTTGCCCTCCCCGTCGCCATCCGCCTCGCCCTCAGCCTCTCCGGCGTCATCCTCCACGAGCCGGAAGCGCACGAAGGCGTGCATCTTGTGGCTGTCGCGCCGCACGGTGCGGTCGAGTTCCTCGAGCCGCCGCACGTCGTTGTCGGTGCGGTCCTCCAGCACGCGCGGGTTCGATTGCTGGCGCCACAGCAGGCGATAGAGCAGCGCGAAGCGATCGGTATCGGAATGGAGGATGGCATTGCGCGCCAGTTTCACGAAGCGCTTGCTCGCCCGCACGATGCGCGCCGGATCGTCCGGCACCGGCGTCCGCCGTTCGCCATGCGCAAACAGGTCCCCGCTGCCGCCCGGGCCGACCCAGGCGATCCGGTCCGGCGGCACGTCGCATTGCACCAGCGCGCGCGCCCGTTCCCGCCAGAAGGCGAAATCGTCATGCTCCGGCAGGTTCACCACGTAATAGGTGCCGAGCTTTACGTGCTGCAGCCCAGTCATCGCAAACCCCTCATGCCGCGAACAGCTCCAGCTGCTCCTGCTTCGGGGCGAGCAGCGCGCGCAAGTCGCCGCGGTCGGTCAGCGTGGTCGGCCGCCAGTCGAGCGCGCAGATGAAAGGCCGCACCTTGGTGATCGAGACGGTCAGCTTGCCGACATCCTCCAGCCTGAGCGTCCGATGGCGGCGCGCGGCGATAATCTGGTTCACCGCCCGCACGCCTAGTCCCGGGACGCGCAGCAGCGTCTCGCGCGGGGCGCGGTTGACGTCGACCGGGAAGCGTTCGCGAAACTTCAATGCCCAGGCGAGCTTGGGATCGATGTCGAGCGGTAGGTTCCCGTCCGCCTCGGTCGCCTGCATCACCTCGCGCGCCTCGTAACCATAGAAACGCATCAGCCAGTCCGACTGGTAGAGCCGGTGTTCGCGGATCAGCGGCGGGCGCTTCAGCGGCAGCACCGCGCTCGCATCGGGAATGGGGCTGAAGGCGGAGTAATAGACGCGGCGCAGGCGGTATCCGTCGTACAGGCGGCTGGCCTTGCCGACGATGTCCGCATCGCTCGCCCCGTCGGCGCCCACGATCATTTGGGTGGACTGGCCGGCGGGCGCGAAACGGGGCGCGTGGCGGAACCGCTTGCGTTCGTCCTTCGACTGGCGGATCGCCATCTTCATCCCGCCCATCGCGCCTTCGATCTGGCGCGCATTCTTGTCGGGCGCGAGGCGGGTCAGCCCCGCATCGGTCGGCAGTTCGACATTGATCGAGACCCGGTCGGCATAGAGCCCGGCCTGGTGCGCCAGCTGCGGATCGGCTTCGGGAATTGTCTTCAAGTGGATGTAGCCGCGAAAATCGTGCTCCTCGCGCAGGATCCGCGCGACCTCCACCAGCTGCTCCATCGTATGGTCGGAGCTCTTGATGATACCGGAGGAGAGGAAAAGCCCTTCGATGTAGTTGCGGCGATAGAAGCTGAGCGTGAGGTCCGCCACTTCCTGCGGCGTGAAGCGCGCGCGGCGCACGTTGCTGCTCTTGCGGTTGATACAATAGTGGCAATCGAAGATGCAGTGATTGGTCAGCAGCACCTTCAGCAGGCTGATGCAGCGACCGTCGGGCGCATAGGCGTGGCAGATGCCCATCCCTTCGGTCGAGCCGATGCCTTTTCCGCCCAGCGAGTTCTTCTTCGCCGTGCCGGACGACGCGCAGGAGGCATCGTATTTCGCCGCATCGGCGAGAATCTCCAGCTTCTCTATCGTCGTCAGCGCGCCCATGTGTTCTATATATGTTCGCAGGTCGGACTTGGCTAGGGGGATTCCAACCTGCCCGGCAAATGATTGAAGTCTTGGAACATCCCGCGCCGTCGCGCCGTTCGGGAGGCAGACAGAACGAAAGGATAATCCATGCCCAATATCACCACTCGCGACGGAACACGCCTGCGCTGGAAGGAGCTCGGCGAGGGACGCCCGGTCATCCTCATCCATGGCTGGCCCCTGTCGGCCGACAGCTGGGACCCGATCATGATGAAGCTGGCCGACAACGGCTATCGCGCCATCGCCTACGACCGGCGCGGGTTCGGCCATTCCGACCATGCGAAATCAGGTTACGATTACGACACGTTCGCCGACGACCTGGCCGACGTGATGAAGGAAACCGGGGCGACCGAAAACGTCGCGCTCGTCGGCTTCTCGATGGGTGGCGGGGAAATCGCCCGCTACATGTCGCGCCATGGCGGCAGCGGCGTGACGCAGGCGGTGCTGGTCAGCTCGGTCGTGCCGTACATGCTCAAGACCGACGACAATCCCGACGGCGTGCCGCAGAGCACGTTCGACGAGATGACGCAGGGCATGAAGGATGATTTCCGCAAGTTCTTCACCGGCTTTTTCAAGGATTTCTACGGTGACGGCGTAAGCGACGAGGAACGTCACTGGGCATGGCAGACCACCATGCACGCCAGCCAGTACGGCACGCTGCAATCGGCCGCTGCATTCGCCACCACCGACTTCCGTCCCGACCTGCCCAGCTTCACCGTGCCGACGCTGGTGATCCACGGGACCGAAGACGTGACCGTGCCGATCGACGCGACGGGCCGCGCGGTGGCAAAGCAGGTCGATAGCGCCGAACTGATCGAATACGAGGGCGAACCGCACGCCGTCTTCGCCACCCAGACGGACCGCTTGGGCGACGATATCCTCGCCTTCCTCAAGCGCTGAGAAAGACGCAGGCTAGATCGAGCCTGAAAGGGAGGCGCGTTCCGCAAAGGAACGCGCCTTTTCCTTTGCCTCCGACCGCAGGATGGCGGCGGCGACGCAGGCGACGAATACGGCTCCTTCGAGAGCGGCATTCACCGACGGCGGCAAGGCCGAGCCGATCTGCAGCCGGGCTTGCGGAAAGGACCGCAGCAGGCCGGCGAGGCTGTCGCCCATCAACGCGCCGCCCGCCAGATGGACGAGCAGCCCGGCCGATCCGCCGATGACTGCGCACGCCGTAACGCGATAGCCCATCGCAAGGCCCCAGGTTACGGCGACGCCCAGACCGGTCGCCGTCCCGATCAGCGCACCTTCGAGCACGCCGGTCATGGCCGTGGGTGCGCTTCCCGTGAGCAAGGCGAAACCGTCCGACAATACGAGGCTGGCAAGCGCCCCTGTCACGATACCGCCCACGGCCCCGCCGGCGATGGCCCACCAGCGCGCAGGCGGCTGTACGAAGCGCGACGCCGCTACTCCGGTGGCGATGCCCATGCCCGAGATTGCCGCTGCCGCCACACTCGCGACGACGACCACCAGCACGATCGAAAGCGCAGACCCGCGTCCGCTATCGACCGAACCGGCCTGCGCGCCGTAGAACAGCCCGACCAGGACTCCCGCCAAAGCGGCGCCCAATGCGCCAGCGGTCACGGTGCGGAGTAGTCCGGCTCGCGTCGAAGTGCTCGCTTGACGGGCGACTTGCGGCTTTATGGCTGAATGCACGGGGGCGACGAAGCGGTAACCGTGCTTCGGCACTGTCTCGATGAAGCGCGGCGATGCGGCATCGTCACCCAGCGCCTTGCGAAGTGCGCGGATGGCCTGCGTCAATGCATCGTCCGTCACCGGCACGCCCCGCCAGACCTCGTCCATGAAACGGTCCTTGGTGACCAGTTCGCCCGGTTCGCGCGCCAGCAGCACCAGCGCGTCGAGATAGCGTGCGCTTATCTCCACCGGCTGTCCCCCGCGCAGCAGGGTGCGGTTGGCCGGATCGAGCGTGAAATCGCCGAAAGTCAGCGGCATGTCGCGCATTTCAGCAATTCCTCAGGCTCCCCTCATGGCTTTCACCGCCGGCCCTGGCAGGGATAGGCCTCCACATACGAATGAGGCAAGACATGACCAATCAAGAGATTACCCGCCCCGCCCTGCTGAACCCGTGGCGCTTGCTCGGCTGGGGAATCGTCGCGACGCTGATCGCCATTCCCGCCGTCGCCACGCTGTTCTTCGGCTTCACCGGATGGACTGGCGAGGATTTCGTAGCCGCCATCATCATGCTGGGCGGCGTGGGCCTGGCGTTCGAAATGGCCATGCGGGCGAGCGGCAGCTGGGCCTATCGCGGCGGCGCGGCGGTTGCGCTGGGCGCGGCGCTGCTGCTGCTGTGGGCCAACGGCGCGGTCGGCATCGTCGGGAATGAGGGCAACGCCATCAACTTATGGTTCAACCTCGTCCCGCTGGTGGCTCTGTTCGGCGCGATCGGGGCGCGGTTCAAGGCACGCGGCATGGCAGCGGCGATGACGGCGACCGCGGTGTTCCAGCTGGTCGTGGGCGTCATCGTCCAGTCCTATGGACACTTCGCCTGGGTGTTCACCGGCATCTGGTTCGGCGCGTGGATGGTATCGGCTTACCTGTTCCGCAAGGCGGCCGCGCAGGCGGGCGATCAGGCGGCGTAGTTTTCGAGATATCCGCACCGGGTGCACCGCTCGGTGCGGATTTCGATCTTCTTGCGGCCTTTCGTCTTGAGGCCGGTCCAGATGCTCTTGACCGGCTTGCCGGCCATCCAATGGCTGACCATCGCGGAGCCGCTGCCGTAGTTGGAATCGAGGACGAAGCCGGTTTCCATCCGGCCGTCGCACTTGGGGCAGGTCTTGCTCATGCGCTCTCCTTTGCGTGTGCACACCCTTAGGCGCACCCTAGGCGCACCCTAGGCGCACCCTAGGCGCACCCTAGGCGCACCCTAGGCGCACCCTAGGCGCACCCTAGGCGCATAGGCCCTGCAAATACCAGTCCGGCATGCCGCCCCGCCCGTCGCCGATCAGGCCGTGGCGATAGATCCAGTAGCGCCGGCCCGCGCCGTCCTCGATCCGGTAATAGTCGCGCAGGCGGACGGTCGATTTCTCGCGCCACCATTCGGGCGCGATCCGCTCCGGCCCCTCGACCCGCGCGACTTCGTGCACCTCCCCCCGCCAGCGGAACTTCTGCGGGAAGCCGTCGGGCGTGGCGTAGAGCACTGCGATAGGCTCCGCCCGGTCGAGCAGCTTGAGCGGGCGGGCGTGGAAAGCCAATTGCTCCTGAAAACCATGGGGGCTGGGCGGTTCGGCCTCCAGCGGCGGCTGCCAGCGCTGGGCGCGCTCCGGGATGTGGCTGGCGAAGGGCACCGGGCGGCGCACCGCATGCGGGCCGAGCCGTACGGTCAGCCGGTCGACGCAGGCCGCAAGGCTGGTGCCATGGTCTTCCGCCGCTGCCTCCAGGTCCCGCTGGCCGAGGTCGAGCGGTTCGGACCACGAGGCGCGCATCCGAACGCTCTCGATCCCGAAGCCGGCGTCGATATCGTCGAGCTTGGCGGCGAACAGGCGGCAGATATGCGCTGCATCGCGGGTGGCGGCGGCCATTTCCAGGCGGCGGACGATCACCTCTCCATCCACGCGCCAGACGCCGATCTCCAGCCTGCGCGCGCCCTCTCCCTTCGCTTCCAGCTCGCGCGCCATGTCGGCGGCAAGGTCGCGCACCACCTGGTCGAGCAGGTCGCGGTGGCGGATCGGTTCGACCAAGCGGCGCTGCACCAGCGGCATCTGCGGCGGGATCACCGGCAGCAGCGGCTCTGGCACCTTGCCGAGCAGCTGGTCGAGCCGCACCAGCGGGTTCGCGGCAGGCGCGCGGCGGTTGCGGAACCGGCGGTGGAGCGCATCGCGGCCCTCGCGCTCGGCAAAGCGGTCGGTCAGGTCGCCGATCCGCTTCAGGCCGAGCCGGCGCAGGATGACCAGCACATCCTCGTCGAGCCGCAGGGCCGCCACGGGCAGGCCGGAAAGCCGCGCCACCGCATCGTCATCGGGGGACAGGATCGCGCGGTCCGGACCGTAGTGGGAAAGCGCCCAGGCCGCGCCTGCCGTGGGCGCAATGGCGAGTCGCGCCGCCAGCCCGCGCTTCGCGAACAGCGCCGCCGCATCGGCCAGCAGCCGCTCCTCGCCCGCGAACAGGTGCGCCGCGCCGGTGATATCCACCAGCAGCGCATCGGGCGCGTCCATCGCCGTCCACGGGCCCCAGCGCTGCGCCCACGCGGCAAGCCGTTCGAGGAAATCGAGATCGCCCGCCGGATCGGAGGGATGGACCGCCACTTGCGGGCACAGCGTACGCGCATCGGCGAGCATGGAGCGCGGGCGGATACCGGCAGTCCGGCCGGCATCGTTGACCGCATCGATGCGCGGCCCGTGCGCGGTCTCTGTAATGAGCACCAGCGGCCCGGCGTCTTCCCCCTGCCCCCGGAGGCATCGCGCCGCCTGCCGCCAGCGATCGAGCGACAACTGCGCCAGCCAGATCGACAGGATCCGGCGCGGTGAGCGGTTTCCGGGCGGCGGGGACATGCGAGCGCCGCCCCTCAGGCCGTGCGGGTGCGGGAAAACCTGGCGAGGAAGCTGCCGATACGCTCTCCGTTCATCATGGCCCCGCTCATCATGGCCCCGTTCATCACCCCATTGCCGAAATCCGTTCGTCCCGAGCCTGTCGAAGGACGCGCGCCAAGCCGGCCTCCCTCTTCTTCCTGCAGCACGAAACTGGCCGGGCGGTGGCGGCGGGCGCGGAACAGTTCGGCCTGCCAGCTCGGCGCGCCGGGCGCATCGGCGTTCCAGCGTGGGCGCGGCGAGGCGTGGCTCGCCACCTCCCACCGCATGCGGGCGGAAGACAGGTCGCGTTGGGCATCGAGGCGGACAAGGAACAGCGGCACGCCGTGCCTTTCGCTCGCCAGGCTCAGCCGGCGCGAGGCGGTGAAGTCGAGCGCGCGCGGATTGCCTGCCAGCTCCCCGATCACCGCGGCAAGGTCGCGGCAGCGCACCGCCTCTTCCAGCGTGAACAGCAGGTCCTGCGCATTTTCCGCCTCGACATGGATGAGCCGGTGGCGCAGCCCTTCCGGCAGGCCGGGGCGATAGGGGCGCCCGGTCAGCCGGATGGCGCGGCGTTCCTGCACCCACAGCACCGCGCGCCGATCCTCCGCCTCGGCCAGCGGCCCCGGTTCGGCCTGGGCGCTGCGCAGCTGGTCGAGCGCGAGCGCCAGTGCGGCAGCCCCGCCCGTGCCATCGCGCGAGGAAGCGAAAATCTCGCTGTGCAGCGCCATGTCGCCGCGCCCCGGCTGCCAGTCCGGGCTGCGCGAGCCGGGCAGGCTGCGACAGGGAACGGCAGGCACGCCGGCAATCCCCGCACGGGGCGCCGGAGCCGGGATGGAAGCGGCATCGGTCATGGCGAATCAATTTCTATGTTCTATTTATGTTCCAACATTCGCGGCTTGGCAATCGCCGGAACAAAACCCCTCCCCCGCCCATTGGGCGGGCAAAGGAGAAAACCATGAACTACGAGCAAGGCGATGCAGACGAACTGAAGACCAAATTCTGGAAGGCGTTTGCCGATTCACCCTTCTGCTTCCTCGAACGCAAGGCCCAGCCCGAAGGCGCCGTGGTCATGACCGCGCAGCTCGACAAGGATGCCGACAGCGAAATCTGGTTCTTCACCACCAAGGACAACCACCTCGCCCAGATGGGCCCGGCCATCGTGACCTATGCCGGCAAGGACAACCAGATCTTCGCCCGGGTCGAAGGCACGCTGACCGAAGAAACGAGTCGCGAGCGCCTCGACAAGCAGTGGAGCAAGATCGTGGAAGCCTGGTTCCCGGGTGGCAAGGACGATCCCAACCTGATCATGCTGCGCATGGACCTCGCCAAGGCGGAGATCTGGAACAGCGACCTCGGCCTGATCAACAATGCCAAGATGCTGCTGGGCAAGGACGTGCGCGAGGAAGCCGCGGAAAACCACGTCGAAACGGCAATCTGACCCGTTACGAAATCATTCCCGTGCCTTGAACAGCGTATGGAATGACAAGGGGCCGCCTCCGGCATGGAGACGGCCCCTTTCTCTTGCCCTCAATCCGGCCTGGACGGCGTGTCGATCGGGAAATCGTGCTCGCTGCCGCCGATGGCATCGACCACTTCGACCACGCCCTTGCCCAGATGGCTGCGGCTGCGGCTGTAGGCGAAGTAGATCACGATTCCGATCACCGACCAGATCGGCAGCATCAGCATCGCCGCAGCCGGCAGGTTCAGGAACAGGAACAGGCAGCCCGCCACGGTCAGCGGAGCCACGATCCAGACACCCGGAACGCGGAAGCTGCGCGGCCGCCCGCCGTCCGTTCGGCGCAGCACCATCACCGCCACCGCCACCATCAGAAACGCATAAAGCGTGCCCGCATTGGCGATGTCCGCCAGCTGGCCGACCGGGAAGAACGCCGCACCGATGGCCACCAGGATGCCCGTGATCGCCGTGACGACATAGGGCGTCTTCCACTTCGGGTGGACCTTGGACAGACCATCGGGAAGCAGCCCGTCGCGGCTCATCACGAAGAAAATGCGGGTCTGCGCGAACAGCAGCACCAGGATGACCGAAGGCAGCGCCAGGATCGCCGCGTAGCCGAGCATGTTGCCGATCGCGCCGAAGCCGATTTCGCGCAGGACATGGGCCAGCGCCTCGTTGGAACAGACCAGCGCGTCGGCATATTGCGGCATGGCGCATTGCCGCGCGAGCTCTTCCGAACCTGCCGGGAACGGCACGCCGCCCGGCCCCATGATGGGCTGGCCACCGATGGTGCCGATAGCCCCTGCCGCGACGAGAATATAGAACACGGTGCAGAACAGCAGTGACCCGATCAGGCCGATCGGCACGTTGCGCTGCGGGTTCTTGGTCTCCTCTGCTGCGGTGCTGACGGCATCGAAGCCGACATAGGCGAAGAAGATGGTCGCCGCCGCGCCCACGGCACCAACCCCGGTGCCCCATCCGCCGAACACGCCGGCAGGCAGGAACGGGTTGAAGCGCGCGCTGTCGAACTCGCCGCTGGTCAGCGTGAGGCCGATGAACAGCGTCAACGCCGTCACCTTGACCAGCACCAGCACGGCGTTGACCTTCGCGCTTTCGCTCGTCCCGATCATCAGCAGCCATGTGACCAGCAGGGCGATGATCAGCGCCGGCAGGTTGATCAAGCCGCCCGGGGCCCCGCCCAGCGCCAATGGCCCGGCGGTAAGCCACGGTGGCAGGGCTATGCCGAACGTGTCGTTCAAAATCGTGCCGGTGAAATAGCCGGACCAGCCCACGGACACGGCGGATGCGGCGATGGCGTATTCCAGCACCAACGCCCAGCCCACGGTCCAGGCGAGGAATTCGCCCATCGTGGCGTAGGTGTAAGTATAGGCCGATCCCGCCACGGGGATCATTGAGGCGATCTCCGCATAGCAGAGCGCGGCGACGATGCAGACCGCCCCCGCGATGACGAAGGCAAGCATCAGGCCGGGACCGGCCTTCTGCGCGCCTGCGGCAGTCAGCACGAAAATGCCTGTGCCGATAATGCAGCCGATGCCGAACAGCATCAGCTGGAACGCTCCCAGCGACCTGTGGAGCGATTTCTTCTCCGCCGTCGCCAGAATGGCGTCAAGCGGTTTAATCCTGTCGAAAATCATGGACCGTCAGGCCTCCACGGCCCGCCCGCGGACTGCCCGCGGGCCGATTGCCGCAATGCGCGAATTACGCCCGACGAAAGGATTCGAAAAGCGAAATCACTCCGCGCCGAGCAGGCTCGGGAACAGGCCGGTCACGAGGATGATCGTCACCGCGATCGGGCACAGCCAGGCGAGCAGGAAGCGCCACAGGGTGAACATCCCGCGCGAAAGGCCGGTCGTCGTCTCCAGAAGGCGCCGATCGGCCCGCCATCCGATGAACAGCGAGGTGAACAACGCGCCCAGCGGCAACATGATCTTGCCCGTGAAACCGTCCACCGTGTCGAGAATGTCGGTTTCCGCGAAGATCGACCAGAAACCGAGCGGGCGAACATCGGAAAGGACGTTGTAACCGAGCAGGCAGAGCACGCCGATGGCAAAGGCGCCCGCGCCGAACACCAGGGCCGATGTCGTACGCGACCAGCCAAGTTCGCCCACGCCCCACGCCGTCGGCACTTCCAGCAGCGAGATCGAGCTGGTTACGGCAGCCACTAGGATCAGCACGAAGAAGAGCAACCCGATGAGCGAGCCCGCCGGCATGGATTCAAACGCGAACGGCAGGGTCTGGAACACCAGCGTCGGCCCGGCAGCCGGGTCGAGGCCCACAGCGAACACGATCGGGAAGATCATCAGGCCCGCGATCAGCGCGACGCCGGTATCTGCAAAGGCAATCGCTGCGGCGGTCGAGCCTAGCTTGGTGCCCTCACGAATGTAGGAGCCGTAGGTGATGATCCCGGCCACGCCGAGGGAAAGCGAGAACAAGGCCTGTCCGAGTGCGGAGTTCATCACTTCCGGCGTCAGCTTGCTCCAGTCCGGCGTGAAGAGGAAAGCGGCCGCCTCGCCCACGTCGCCGACGATGGCGCCGTAAATCGTGATGCCGATCAGCAGGACGAAGAAGCCCGGCATCAGCCAGGTCGCCGCTTTCTCGATGCCGCCCGATACGCCGCGCGCGACGATGAACAGGGTCGCGCCCATGAACAGGAAGTGCATCGATAGCAGCAGCATGGGATCGGCGAAGAGATTGCCCATGCGGCCGGCAATCTGTTCCTGCGATTCGCCCGCCAGCGCACCGCGGAACGGATCGCCCGCAAGGACGGCGCTACCGAAGTCGGCGGCGAACACGCCGGCGTAATAGAGCACCCAGCCCGCCACGACCGAATAGAACGAGACGATCAGGAAAGCGGCCAGCGCGCCCAGCCCGCCGAACAGCGACCAGCGCTTCGAGACGCGCGACTGTTCAGCGACGCGGCGGATCGAGCCGACCGCATCGGTCTGGCCCGCGCGCCCGATGAAAATCTCAGCCAGCAGCAGCGGCAGGCCAAGCAGGAAGACGCAGCCGATGTAGAAGATGACAAAGGCACCGCCCCCGCTCTCCCCCGCCAGCGTCGGGAAGCGCCACAGGTTGCCAAGGCCCACCGCGGCGCCGATTGCCGCGAGGATGAAGGCGGAGCGCGAGGACCAGCCCTGTTCGCCGCCCTGCCCGTTTGAAATCGCAACCATTGAAAATCCCTCGTCCCGAAAATTTGTTGCGCGCCTCTTTGCAATTTTTCCGCCGCATTGGAAGGGCGCGGTTTGCGCTATCCCGCCACCTCGCTAGAAGACGGCCATGTCCACGACCTTCCAGATCGATACTTCGACATCGCGCGCCAACCCTACTCCGGCGCCGATGAAGCGCCTGACCGTGCCGCGCATCCGGCAGCGCAAGGTGGGCGGGACGACCGAAGAACCGATCGTGATGCTGACCGCCTATACCGCGCGGCAGGCGCAGTTGCTGGACGCGCATTGCGACCTGTTGCTGGTGGGCGATAGCCTGGGGCAGGTCATCTACGGCCTGCCCTCCACTGTGCCGGTCACGCTCGAGATGATGGCCAACCATGCGGCGGCCGTGGTGCGCGGGTCGTATCATTCCGTCGTGGTGGTCGACATGCCGTTCGGCGCTTACGAGGCAAGCCCGCAGCAGGCCTTCGAAAGCGCCGCCCGTCTGCTGAAGGAGAGCGGCGCGGCCGCGGTGAAGCTGGAAGGCGGCGAGGCGATGGCGGAAACGGTCGCCTTCCTCACCCGGCGCGGCATCCCGGTAATGGGCCACGTCGGCCTGACCCCGCAGGCGGTCAACATGCTCGGCGGCTACATGGCGCGCGGGCGCAGCGACGCGGAAGCCGAAAAGATCGTCACCGACGCCAAGGCGCTCGACGAAGCGGGTGCATTCGCCATCGTGGTCGAAGGCGTGGTTGAGCCGATCGCGATCGAGGTCACGCAATCCGTCGCCTGCCCCACCATCGGCATCGGCGCGAGCGCGCAGTGCGACGGGCAGGTGCTGGTCACCGAAGACATGCTCGGCATGTTCGAACGCGTGCCGCGGTTCGTGAAGAAATACGGCAATATCGCGGAAACCATCGAGCAGACCGCCGCCAAATATGCCGAGGAAGTCCGCGCCCGCAGCTTCCCCGGCGAAGAGCAGACCTACCAGCCCAAGGCCTGAGCGACATCCATGAAGACGCTTCTGAAGTTCTACACCTTCTCGCTCGCCTTCACGGCGATCTGTTTCGTGCTGGCCGCGTGGTATGGCTGGTCGAGCACCGGCACGCTGGGCGGCATGTTGTCGATCCTGTGGATCGTCATCGTCCTGTCGATCCTGGAGGTCTCGCTCAGCTTCGACAACGCCGTGGTCAACGCCACCGTGCTGCGCGACATGGATCCGGTCTGGCAGCGCCGCTTCCTGACGTGGGGCATCCTGATCGCCGTGTTCGGCATGCGGATCGTTTTTCCCATCGCCATCGTCGCGATTGCCGCAAATCTGGGCCCGCTGGAGGCAGTGCAGCTGTCGCTGAACGATCCTGTGGAATACGAGCGGATCGTCCAGGGCGCGCACATCGGCATCGCCGGATTTGGCGGTGCCTTCCTCGCCATGGTCGGCCTCACCTTCTTCTTCGATGGCGAAAAGGACGTGCACTGGATCCGGTCCATCGAGCGACGGATCGCCAAGATCTCGAGCATTCCGGCGGCCGAGATCGGCCTCGTCCTGATCCTGGTCTATGCGATTTCGACCTTCCTGCCGGATGCGGAGGCGCTCACCTTCCTCACCGCATCGATGCTGGGCCTCGCGACGTTTATCGGTGTCCATGCGCTGGGCGCGGTTATCGAACAGTCGGAAGCGCGCAAGAAAGCGGCGGGCGAAATCGTGCGCTCGGGCGCGGGCGGGTTCCTTTATCTCGAAGTGCTGGATGCAAGCTTCAGTTTCGACGGCGTGATCGGCGCGTTCGCCCTTTCGAACAACATGATCGTAATCGCGCTCGGCCTGTCGGTCGGCGCGATGTTCGTGCGCTCGATGACCATCCACCTCGTGAAGCAAGGCACGCTGGCGCAGTATCGCTTCCTAGAGCACGGCGCGTTCTGGGCGATTATCGTGCTCGGCGCGATCATGCTCGTCAGCCCGGTCATCCATATCGAGGAGACGATTACCGGCCTGATCGGGGCGGTGCTCATCGGCCTGTCGCTGTGGTGGTCGATCCGGCACAACCGCAAGGATGCGCGCGCCGCGAAGGGCACGGCAGAAGCCTAAAGCGCGAACAGCGGGCGCAGGGCCTCGTCGACCGATAGGTCGCCGGCCTTGGCGCGCAAGGCGCGGACCGTGTCGGCGCTACCCCCCGACTGCTCCAGCGCAGCCGCCAGCACCATCGCGGCAGGCAAGCTGCTGCGCTGCATCCGGTAGGCCGTTTGCGCGTTGCGCAAGGCAGCCTCCCCGTCCCCTGCGTAAAGCTGCGCCCAAGCGAGGCGGGAGAGGCCCAGCGGGTCGCGCCTCGCTTCGGGCCAAGTGGCCTTGAGCAGGGCCGCCGCGCCGCCTGCATCGCCTTCCCGCACCATAAGCGTGCCGAGAAAAGTCGGGACATCGCGATCGAGCGGGTATTCGCGGATGTAGTCGGCCAGCACCGCTTTCGCGGCCATGGCGTTACCGTTATCGAGATTCGCCAACGCAAGCTTGCGGACCAGTTGCGGCCCGCGCCGGATTGCGGCGGCAGCGGTGTAGGCCTCCACGGCCTCTGCCGCGTTTCCGCTCGCCAGGGCCGCGTCACCCAACGCAAGCCGGGCATCGAAATTGCTCGGATGGCGGCGACCGAGGTCACGTGCGACCTCCAGTGCGCGCGCAGGTTGCCTTCCCGCCACCAGCGCGCGGATGTAGCTCGCGGACGTGTCGATCTGGCCCGGGCTTGATGCACTGGCGGCGGCAAGCCTGCCGATTGCCGCGCCGCTTCCCCGCCGGACCGCCCCGCCCCAGCTCCACTGCGCCGCCGTGTCGAAAGCGGTGGCTGCGCCTGCCACGTCGCCTTGCTGTTCCGCGCTGCGCACGAGGCGCCATGCCAGGGCCGGGCTCGCCTGGCGCACCGCAACGCCGCCTTCGAAGCGCGCGGCCAGTTCCACCCCGTCGCCATCGACCAGCAGCGCATCGGCCAATTCCGCCGCGGCTACGTCGGGCGCGATTTCGAACAGGTCGAACAGGCGCTCCGTCGCAAGGCGTGACGCGCCGCCCCGGTTTTCGAGCAACCCGCCGACCAGCAAGGTCGCCGGCCGGTTCTCCAGCGCATCACCCGCACGGGACAGCAGCCGCCGGGCAAGCCCGTGCTTCTGCGCGCGCGCCGCAATCACCGCCTGGATGAAGAACGCCTGCGCATTGCGCCGGTCACGCGCGAGGATTTGCCGGGTGACCGTCACGGCATCGGTCGCGCGTCCCATGTCTGCCAGCGTCGCCGCGTATTCTCCGAGAGCGGTCGCGTCATCCGGCGCAAGCTCGACCGCGCGTTCGAACCATGGGAGGGAGGATCGCAGGCCCTGCGCATCGCGGACCAGCTGCGCCTTGTAGAGCAGCGTGCCCGCGCCAGCATCGTCCAGCCCGGCAGCATAGTCGATCGCCTCGAACGCGCCCGCATGGTTGCCCGCGGCGTAGCGCAGCCGCGCAACGTCGGTCCAGATGTCGGCCTTGTCGCCGCCCGCCTTGAGCGCCAGTTCAAGAGCGTTTGCTGCGGCAGGGATATTCCCTTCCGCCTGCTCGAGCCGGGCAAGGACACGCAGGCCCCTGACGCGGTAAGTGCCGGAAAGCCTGGCGGGCGACAGGAACTTTCGCGCCTCGTCCATGTCGCCCGTCATCAGCGCCGCCTCGCCGCGAAGGGCGGCGAGATCGGCGGCGGACGCGCCCGCCGACGCGGCTTGGTCGAGAGCGATCTTCGCCGAAACCGCATCGCCGCGCACCAGCGCAGCCTCGGCCTGCCGCAAGGCTTCGCCGCCCTGCGCGGCAAGGCCGGTAGGGGCGACGCACAGGAGTGCCGCGAAAAGGAGCGCCCGCGACCCCACCGCCTCAGCTTTGCAGGTCGTACTGCTTCAGCAGGTCGTAAAGCGTCGGGCGGCTGATGCCGAGCAGGCGCGCCGTATTCGAGATATTGCCTTCGCTGCGGGCGAGCGCATGGCGGATGACCTTCCGGTCGGCCTCCTCGCGCGCGGCCTTGATATTCAGCGGCAGCGCATCTTGCTCGTCCCCGGCCTCGAGATCGAGGTCCTCGGCATGGATGAGCTTGCCGTCCGCCATGATGACCGCGCGCTTCATGCGGTTCTCCAGCTCGCGGACATTCCCCGGCCACGGCCACGCGTCGATGGCGGCGAGCGCATCGCTGGCGAGGCCTTTCACCTGCGGGTTCATCTCGGCCGCAAAACGCTTGAGGAAAGCCTTGGCGAGCAGCGTCGCATCGCCCGGTCGCTCGGCGAGCGTCGGGATTTTCACCACGATCTCGGCAAGGCGGTAGAACAGGTCTTCGCGGAAACGCCCGTCGGCGATCATTTCCTCCAGGTTCTGGTGCGTCGCGCATACGATGCGCGTATCGACGGAGATCGACTTGCGCCCGCCGATCCGCTCGATCGTGCGTTCCTGCAGGAACCGCAATAGTTTCACCTGTAGCGGCAGCGGAATGTCGCCCACCTCGTCGAGGAACAACGTGCCACCATCGGCCAGCTCGATCTTGCCCTCGGTCGTCTTGACCGCGCCGGTGAACGCGCCCTTCTCGTGCCCGAAGAGCTCGGCCTCGAGCAGGTTTTCCGGAATAGCCGCGCAATTGATGGCGACGAATGCGCCGCCCTTGCGGTCGCTCGAATCGTGAACCCCGCGCGCCAGCAGTTCCTTGCCGGTCCCGCTCGCGCCCAGCAGCATGACCGATACCGAAGTGTTGGCCACGCGCTCGATGGTGCGGGCAACCTTCACCATTTCCGGCGCAGCGGTAATCAGCCCGCCGAGCACCGTTTCGCCCTCGTCGGACTTGCTGGCGAGACGCGCGTTTTCGCTCTCAAGCTGGTGGAGGTTGAAAGCGCGCCGCACGATGAGGCCGAGCGCTTCGATATCGACCGGCTTCTGGTAGAAGTCATACGCCCCGCGCTGGATCGCATGGAGTGCGCTTTCCCGCGCGCCGTGGCCACTGGCGACGATCACCTTCGTGTCGGGTTTGAGCGACAGGATTGCGTCGAGGATCGCGAAACCCTCCGTCGTGCCGTCGGGATCGGGCGGCAGGCCCAGGTCGAGCGTGACGACCGCAGGCTCTTCCGCCCGCAGCGCCGCAAGGGCGCTCGCCCGGTCGCCGGCGATCGTGACATCGAAATCCTCGTAAGCCCATTTCAGCTGGGCCTGCAGCCCCTCGTCATCCTCGACGATCAGCAGGCGCGGTTTGTCCTCGGCCATCAGGCCACCTCCTTCTTGGATAGCGAGCCGGTTGCGGCAAGCGGCAGGCGCACGAAGAAACGCGTGCCGAGATCGGGTTGGGATTCGACGGTCAGCTGCCCGCCCATCGCGCGGACCAGTTCGCGCGCCTCAAAGGCGCCGATGCCGAAGCCGTCGTTCTTGGACGAGCGGAAGGGTTGGAACAGATCGCGGCGGATGAAGTCCGCCGTCATCCCGCTGCCCTGGTCGACGATTTCGAGCTCGCCCTGCAAGCCCGACTGCGAAACCTTGAGATAGACCGGCGCTTCAGGTTCCGAGGCGTCGATAGCGTTCTGAACCAGGTGCGTGAGTGCCTGGTCGAGCGCTTCGGCCTGGGCCAGCACCTGAACCTCCTCGCCGGCGATGAAGGTGACCGGATGCTGCGACTGGAACCGCCGCGCGATATCGCCAGCCACCCGGCCCAGCGAAACCGGCGCGAGCGGTGCCTCGCCGCCCTGTCCGTAGCGCCCGAGCCTTGCGAGGAGGCCGTTCAGCTTGTCCGCGCTGTTCCGCAGGGTGACCAACATGTCGGCGCGGAAATCCGGGTTGTCGGCGTGCTTTTCCGCATTCCGAGCGAGCAGGCCGAGCTGGCTGGCAAGGTTCTTGATGTCGTGCATCACGAAAGCGATGCGGCGGTTGAACTCGTCGAACCGGCTCGCTTCCAGCAGCGCCTTCTGCCCGCTCTGTTCGGCGAGATAGCTGGCGGACTGCTGGCCGACCACGCGCAGCAGGTCGAGGTCTTCCCAGTCGAGATTGCGCTCCCCGTCAGGCCGCGCCAGCACGACGAGGCCGATCAGTCGGCCATAGTGGATCAAGGGCACGATTGCCCAGGCGGGGGCCAGTTCGTCGAGCCAGGCCGGGACGTGCGCGTCCTCGCCGTGGCGGCTGCGGCCTTCGCGCACTTCGTCGAGCTCGACGATGAATCCGCTGTCTTCGTAAAAGCGCGCGGCGGCGGTGCCGAACGCCTCGGCCGGCACGGCCACGCCCGGCCAGCGCCAGCTCGCCGCCAGCGACAGCGCCGCGTCCTCGCCCGGCATGACCAGCAGGCCGCGCGGGCTGTCGGTGATGTCGGCGATGGCCTGCACGACGCGCTCCTCCAGGCTTGCCATCTCGTCGTCGCGGCCGATGGTGCGGGTGAAGCGCAGCCATTCCTCGCGGTAATCGTAGCGATGCTGGAACAGGTGCTTGGTCGCCGTGACCTTGAGCCACTTGCGCATCCGTGAGGACGGCAGCCAGAGCAGTGCGACAAGTGCAGCGATGACCGTGAAGCCGACCTGTGTCAGCCGCGCGAGATCGCCGTCGAAAGTGGCGATGCCGCGCGCGATCACGACCATCGAGACGAGATAGGCCCCGATCACCATCAGCGACAGCGTCTGGAAGGCGACCTTGCGCGAGGGCTTGAAGGGCCGGTCGCTGCCCGCCTTGGTCGCGCCGATCGCGAGCGGGATGACCACGATCGACACGAACAGGCCGCGTAGCGCCGCCAGCTCAACCGGCGGCTCCGCCACGAGGTGGACGATGGTGTAGAAATTGAGGTCGTATGCCCAAAGCGCGGCAAGCGACACGGCCGGCCAGCGCAGGGCGCTTCGCGTGCTCGGCGCGGCACCGGCATAGAGGTTGTGCAACAGGACCAGTCCGCCCACCGCCACCAGCAGGCGGAACAGCGAAGAGACCTGCTGCGTCAGCGCCAGCACCTCAGGGTATGCGCTCCAGTTGCTGGCGACGATCAGCAGGACCGGCTGGAGGGTTTCGACCACGCACAGCACCACCAGAACCGGACGAACCAATTGGGCGGTCTCGTCCCGCCCGTCGCTCGCGAAAAGGGCTTGTATCACCCACAGCCATGCAAGGTTGCGTGCCGTCTCGCTCAATGCGGCGATGGCCGAGAACGGCCCGGTCGCCGCCACGAGGACACACCAGAAGGCGGTGATGCCAAGGGCGAAGGACACTGCCTTGCGCGCCTTGCCCGGTGCCGCCGTCCCGCGTCCGTACCAGAATGCGACCAGCGCGCAGGCAAGCGCCGCCACGAGGTGCCCATAGAAGCCCACGATAGGCCAGAAGAGCGCGGAAAGGCTCATCGCGCGCCCTCGCTCCACAGGACGACACGCAGGGTCTGCAACAGGATCAACAGGTCTAGGAAAGGGGTGTAATTCTTGGCGTAATAGAGGTCGTATTCCAGCTTGTGCCGGCTGTCCTCCAGGTTGGCGCCATAGGGATAGTTGATCTGCGCCCACCCGGTGATCCCGGGTTTCACCATGTGCCGCTCCGCATAATAGGGCAGCTGCTCTTCCAGCTCGGCAACGAAGTTCGGGCGTTCCGGTCGCGGTCCGACGAAGCTCATCTCGCCCTTGAGCACGCTCCACGTCTGCGGCAGTTCGTCGATCCGGACCTTGCGGATGAACTTGCCGATCCGGGTCACACGCGGGTCGGCGGCCTGCGCGAATTGCGCGCCGTCCTTTTCCGCATCGGTGCGCATGGAGCGTAGCTTGATGACATCAAAATGCTGCCCGAACAGGCCGACGCGCGACTGGCGGTAGAAGGCGGGGCCCCTGCTGTCGATTTTGACGAGCAAGGCGAACAGGCCGATCAGCGGGAATGTGAGGAGGAGCAGCAGGCTGGACGCGGCGATGTCGAACACGCGTTTGGCGGCGCTCGACAGGGCGCGGCCCGAACTGAAGCCGTCGGAGAAGATCAGCCAGCTCGGGTTGACCGTGTCGAGATCGACGCGGCCGGTCTCCCGCTCCACGAAGGTCGAGAAGTCGTTCACATGAACGCCGGCGGTCTTGATCCGCAGCAGGTCCTTCAGCGGCAAGGCATTGCGGCGCTCTTCCAGTGCGAGCACCACCTCGCTGACGCCCAGGTTCTGGACGAACTGGATCAGGTCATGGATCGCTTCGCGCGGGATCGCCTCGTCGACGATCTTTTCGCCGTCAGTCATCTTGAGGAAGCCCACGATGGCGAAGCCCGATTCCGGTTTGCGGCCAAGCTCGCGCAGACGTTCCGCCCGCTTTCCCGCACCGAGCACCAGGACCCTCCGCCGGAACGCATGATTGCCGAGCAATGCGCCCATGACGAGCCGGTTGATGACGAGCGCCACGATTGCGAGGAACATGGCGTACAGCAGCACGCTGCGCCACGGCGCGGTGCCGGGCATCACGAAATCGAGGAACGATAGCGCGAGGACGCCGAGGCTCACGGCAACAAGCAGGCGCGCGCCGGCATAGCGCATCGACCGCAGCGCGTCGGCGCCGTAGACGCCCACCGCGATCATCGCGAGGTTCACACATCCGACGAAGAGCGCCATCACACCGAAGCGCGATCCGATGGGCCCGCTATCGACGTCGATCTGTATGGTGCGCAGCCGCCATGCGGCCTCTCCCGCCGCGAGCAGCAGCGCAAGGTCGAGCAGCCACAGCAGCAGCACCGCATGCGGAATGTAGTGCTTGAATAGTCGGATCATCGCTCCGGCCGGCCCCACGCCGCGGGATTGCGGCAGGGCCCGGCTTAGGGCGAAGGCGTTTAATGTCGGTAAATTTTACACGCCCTTGCCGGACGCGCGCAAATCACCGGATGCGGAGGTAAATGCCGCGTTTACTCGCCGTCCATCTGGTCGGCAGCATTGTCGATGGCTTCGCCTGCGGAATTGGCGGCATCGCCAACACTGTTGGCCGCATCCGTTACGGCCTCGTTGGCGGCCATTTCCGAATTGCTGGTCTGGTTGAAGATGAGGAAGGCGCCCACTGCGAGTATGGCGATGAGGATGATGAGGAAAATCATCCCGCCGCCCGAACGGCGCTGCGCATCGTCATGGACGACCGTGTGTGTGGTGTGGGTGTTGCCCGCATCGTCGCGGGTCTCGGTGATACGTTCTTCAGTCATTGTGTAACTCCCTGATGAGGGCGAAAACTCCCATCGGGATAATGCAGTTCCCGCCTAGACGCCGAAATCGAACGGCGTGAGACCGCGTTCCCGTTCCGAGAATTGCAGCGCGACGCCGCGCGGCGGCAGGGATCGCTGCCGGCAATCGGTGCGGTGGCATTGCACGCAGCCAAGGCCGATGGGTGCGGCCGCACTTTCCTCCAGCGCCAGACCGCGTGCCGCGGCGAGGTTCTTGGCGAGCGAGGCTTCCAGACCCAGGACGATCGCGAACTGCCCAGCGTCGGGCCGTGCGCCCGATACTGCGACAGTGCGCGCCATGGTGAACCAGGTGCCCTGCCCCGCGCCGCTTCCTTCCAGTGTGACGAGGCCGGTGACGAGGGCGTGGCCCTGTTCGAAAGCCCGGTGCACCGTCCATAGTGGGCAACTGGCGGGCGCATCGAGCAACAGGGTCCCGCTCGCCCCGGCATAGCGTTTGGAGAACTGGCCCGCCCGGTCGATGCGGGCCATGAAGAACGGCAGGCCGCGCCGTCCGACGCGCTGCAGCGTCGTCAAGCGGTGGGCGAGCTGTTCGAAGCCGACGTTGAAGCGGCGCTCAAGGATGGGCAGGTCGTAACCCGTCGCCTCGCACGCGCGCACGAAACGGTCATAAGGCATCAGCACCGCAGCGGCGAAGTAGGCCTGCAGGTGACGCTCGAATAGTCGGCGCGCGGCCTCGTCGGTAAAGTCGCCGCCTGCCGCGAGCGAGCGAATGGTCTCGCGCTGTTCCAGCAGGCCGATTTGCAGGGCCAGCTGGAAATTCCGGCTCGCGGGCAGCAACATTTCGGACAGTTGCAGCTGTCGGGCGTGGAGGTCGAGCCGGCGCAACCGGTCGGGCATGACGTCGCTAGGCAGGATGCGAACCGACATCTGGTGACGCTGGCGCAATCTCTCGGCAAGGCCCTGTCCCAGGTCCTGGCTCGACAGGCGGACTTCGTCGGCAAGCTCCTCTGCCGCCTGGTCGAGATCGGCGAAATGGTTGCGCCAGCGTTCGATCTCGCGCCGCGCGAGCTGTTCGCTGGTCGGCGCCCCATCGCCGGATGCCTGGCCGGCCGCGTCGAACAGCCGAGCGAATGCCACTGCCGATTGCGGCGCGGCCGCGAGCCATTCGACGATGTCCTCCCGGTCGATGGCAAGATCGGCGAAACGCGCGTCGGCGAGGCGGCGGCGCATGCCGTCGATACCCCCGACCGCCTCGTCCTGCGTCAGGGTGCGGGGGTCGAAATCGAATTCGTCGACGAGGCCGAGGACCGTTCGCGCGGTCAGCGGCCGCCGGTTGCGTTCGATCAGGTTGAGGTAGCTGGCCGATATGCCGAGCCGCTCGGCCATGGCAGCCTGGGTCAGCCCTTCGCGCTTGCGCAAGCGGCGCAGGGCCGCGCCGGCAAGGATGGAGGTCTCGCTCATTGGTCTGTCAATATCCTTACACTGTTACAAGGATATTGCCACGATTAGCCCCATGGCGACAAGATAGTTTGTCACTTTCCCTGTCATTGCGGGCTCGCGGCCGCAATATTGGCTCCAACGGCAGCGGTCGCCCGCCGCCTACCCTTTGGAGAACGACTATGACGTACCAGGCGAAAATCGACGAACTCGGCAAGACCATCGGCGCGAACGGCAGTCCGTGGAACGCCATAGATGCGGAATCGGCAGCGCGGATGCGCCTGCAGAACCGCTTCGCCACCGGCCTCGACATCGCGAAATACACCGCGAAGATCATGCGCCGCGACATGGAAGCTTATGACGCCGATCCGGCGAACTATACCCAGTCGCTCGGCTGCTGGCACGGTTTCATCGGCCAGCAGAAGATGATCAGCATTAAGAAGCATTTCGGCACGACCAAGCAGCGCTACCTGTACCTGTCGGGCTGGATGGTCGCGGCCCTGCGCAGCGAATTCGGCCCCCTGCCCGACCAGTCGATGCACGAGAAGACCAGCGTTCCCGCGCTGATCGAGGAGCTCTACACCTTCCTCAAGCAGGCCGACGCCCGCGAACTGGGCGGCCTGTTCCGCGACCTCGATACGGCGCGTGAACGCGGTGACGAGATGGAAGCCAAGCGCATCGAAGCCGCTATCGAGAACCACGAAACGCACGTCGTTCCGATCATCGCCGACATCGATGCCGGCTTCGGCAATGCGGAAGCGACCTACCTGCTCGCCAAGAAGATGATCGAAGCGGGCGCCTGCGCGCTGCAGATCGAGAACCAGGTTTCGGACGAGAAGCAGTGCGGCCACCAGGACGGCAAGGTCACCGTCCCGCACGAGGACTTCCTGCAGAAGATCCGTGCCATCCGCTACGCCTTCCTGGAGCTGGGCGTCGACGACGGTATCATCGTCGCCCGGACCGACAGCCTGGGCGCCGGCCTGACCAAGCAGATCGCCTACACCAAGGAAGAAGGCGACCTCGGCGACCAGTACAACAGCTTCCTCGACTGCGAAGAGGTCGACCCTGCCGACATCCGCAATGGCGACGTCTTCCTGAGCCGCGAAGGCAAGCTGCTGCGGCCCAAGCGCCTGCCGAGCAACCTCTACCAGTTCCGCTCCGGAACGGGCGAGGACCGGTGCGTGCTCGACGGCATCACCTCGCTCCAGCATGGCGCCGACCTGCTGTGGATCGAAACCGAAAAGCCGCACATCGAACAGATTGCCGGCATGGTCGATCGCATCCGCGAGGTCGTGCCCAATGCCAAGCTGGTCTACAACAACTCGCCCAGCTTCAACTGGACGCTGAACTTCCGCCAGCAGGTCTACGATGCTTGGACGGAAGCCGGCAAGGACGTGAGCGGCTACGATCGCGACCGGCTGATGAGCGTGGATTACGACGGCACGGACCTGGCAGCCGAAGCCGACGAGAAGATCCGCACCTTCCAGCGCGACGCGGCGAAGCGGGCGGGTATTTTCCACCACCTGATTACCCTGCCGACGTACCACACGGCTGCGCTGAGCACCGACAACCTGGCCAAAGAGTACTTCGGCGACCAGGCGATGCTTGGGTACGTCAAGAACGTCCAGCGCGAGGAAATCCGCCAGGGTATCGCCTGCGTGAAGCACCAGAACATGGCCGGCTCCGACATCGGGGACGATCACAAGGAAGCCTTCGCCGGCGAAGCGGCCCTCAAGGCCGGCGGCAAGGACAACACGATGAACCAGTTCGAGGCTGCGTAAGCGCAGCCCATCGAGGAGAGACACGATGACCGACACAGAAACCAAGCCGACGAGCGAACCGGCCCGCGCACGGGCGCTGTTCTCCACCGCCGACTTCAAGCTGCTGCGCGCTGCGCTGGAAAGCCACGCCAAGGCGACCGAGGACCAGGCGACCTTGCGCAAGATTACCGACCTGCACCACCGGCTCGGCACCTACAATTAACCAACCATCTCCTGGGGAGGAGACGGCGGTCGTCGGGCACAGCGCCCGGCGGCCGCCACATTTTCTTAACCATCCGCCGCGCCGGTATCGTTAACCCTTCCGCGCTATTCGCTCCGGCATCATGGTGCGCAAGAAGCAACCCAACAAAGGCAAGTTCCGGATCTACCAGCACTTCGCTGCGGCTACGGTTGCCATTACGCTTGTCATCGCGCTGATCGCGGATGGCGAGGAAGGGCGCGCCACTGCGGCGGAGGCCTTGGCCAAAGAGCGCGCGGAGGCTCAGAAGTCCGGCGAAATCCGGGTGGTGAAGCGCGCCCCTATCTTCCAGTCCATGCCCACCAGCGACGATGGCTGGGGCAGCGCGGCCGGCGCATCGACCAGCAATGCCTACGGCAGCGGGGGCGTGTCGGCACGCGGTCGCGGCGGCGTCGAAATCGACGATGCCACCCTGGCCAAGCTGGGTCTCACCCGCGCGGAATGGAACGCGCTGTCCGATAGCCAGAAAATCCGTCTCCTCCAGCAGATTGGCCGCGATCCCGAGCAGGAAGAGGCCGACCGCCAGAGAAATGCCGCGCAAATGGCAGAGGAATCCCGCCAGCGTGCCGGCGGCGCCGACTACGGCAGCGGCGGCGATGCGCCGGGCTAGTCGCCCTTAGTTGCCCTTAGTCGCCCTTCGGCATCAGTCGCAACGCGCCCGCCGCAAGCGCTTCCGCACCGGTCGCTATCACCTTTTCCGCATCGGGCGCCCAGAAGGGGCTGTGCAGCGACGGAAGGGCGGTCCCGTTCTCTTTCGCCGCGAGGAATTCCGCCATCGGCACGCCGCCGACCCAGAAAATCAGCGATTGGATGGAGTCGGGATCGGAACGGCGAAAGCGGCCGAAATCCTCCCCGCCCATGACGGAGGGGACCTGCATCACACGATCCTCGCCGAAGCGCGCGCGGAAGGCGGCCATCGTAGCCTCGGTAAAATCGACGTCGTTGTACGTGGACGGCGTGAACTCGTCTGCCATTTGGACCACCGGCATCAGTTCGTCGGGAAGGCCGGAGGCGATGGCTTCGCCCTTGGCGATACGGGCGATGCCGTCGAGCAGCAGCTGGCGGGATTCGTCGGAATAGCTGCGCACGGTCAATTGGAGCTTCGCTTGGTCCGAAATGATGTTGTGCTTGGTCCCGGCATGGAAGCTGCCGACGGTGATGACGGCGGGATCGAGCGGCGAGGATTCTCGGCTGATCAGCGTTTGCAGCTTCATCACGATAGCGCTTGCAAGGACGACCGGGTCCTTGGTCGTCTGCGGATAGGCCCCGTGCCCGCCAATCCCGCGCACCGTGATATCGACGCTGTCGACGTTGGCCAGCGCGAAACCCGGAGCATAGCCGATCATCCCGGCGGGAAACTGCGCCGCGTCGTGCATCGCCAGCGCATAGTCGGGCTTGGGGAAGCGCTCGAACAGCCCGTCTTCCAGCATGGCCTTGGCACCCTCCCCGGTTTCTTCGGCCGGCTGCAGGGTCATCACCAGCGTGCCGGACCAATCATCCTTCCGCTCGGTAAGTAGCTGGGCCGTACCGATGAAGGCGGTCATGTGCGTGTCGTGGCCGCAGGCATGCATGATCCCGCTTTCGACGCCCGAATCCGGCGTACCCCGGCGGGTGGATGCGAACGGCAGGCCGGTTTGCTCGGTTACCGGCAGCCCGTCCATGTCGGCGCGGATCATGACCACCGGCCCGTCGCCGTTGCGCATCACGGAAACCACCCCGGTGCGTCCGACCCCCTCGGTAACTTCGAAGCCCATCTCGCGCATCATGGCAGCCAGCTTGGCCGCGGTGCGCACTTCCTGGAAGCTGAGTTCCGGATTGGCATGAAGGTCGCGGTAAAGCTCCATCAGCGCCGGCATGTCTTCGGCTAGGTCCGTGCGCAGGTCGTTTGCAGAGGCGGGGCCGTGTGCGAGGACCAGCGCTGCCGCGCCCAGTGCGAAAAGCGATTTCATGACAATTCCCCTCCCCGAGAAAACCGCGGCTACATCCCGTAACTCAGCGCCAGCAGCACCGAAAGCGAGGCGACCATGATCAGCACCAACGGGACGCCAGTGCGGATGTAGTCCGCGAACACATACGACCCCTCGCCCATGATCAGCATGTTCGTCTGGTAGGCGATGGGCGTGGCATAGCACAGGTTGCAACCGAACAGCACGGCCAGCACCAGCGGCTCTGCCGGCAGGTTGAGCTGGGCGGCGATGGCGAAGGCGATCGGCGTCCCCACCGTCGCCGCCGTGGCGTTGGATGCAAAATTGGTGAGCATCGTCACGAACAGCATGATCGCCGCGATGATCCCGGCCGGTGGCAGGTACTGCAGTCCAGCCGAGAGGACTTCTCCCAGCCACCCGGCTGCGCCGCTGTCGAGGATGATCCGGCCGATGGCGATACTGGCGGCGATGAGCACGATGACCTGGCCGGACAAGGCGCGGCCCACGCGGTCGAACTTCACGCAGCCGGTGAGGAACATCAGGATTGCGCCTGCCAGCGCGGAAATGGCGATCGGGAAGATACCTGTGGAGGCTGTGAACACCGCCACACCCATGATGACGGCGGACAACAGCGCTTTCGACTTGCGCGGCATTTCCCGCGCGCCTTCGAGCATCAGCAGGCTGTCGGTCGAGGCGAAATTATGCAGGTCTTCGGGCAGGCCCATCACCAGCAGCACGTCGCCTTCGGTGATGCGCTGGTCGCCGACTTCGCTGAATTCCTGCCGCGGGCCGATGAGCCGCTGGGGCCGATGGACGCCGAGCACGGCGACGCCGTAGAGGTCCGCTACGCCAGAAGTCGGAAGCGTGCGATTGATGAGGCGGGAATCGGCGGTGACCGTCATTTCGACCGCCAGAATGTCTTTACGCTTCGTGGCGGAATCGCGCCGGATCCGGTCGAGAACCCAAGCCGGCGCCAGTTCCCCCTGCAGGACGCGCATCGCATCCTCCAGCGCTTCGTGGGATCCGGAGATATGGAGGCGCTGCTGGGGTTGCAGCGGGCCGGTAACGTCGTCGTGGAACTTTATGTCTTCGGGCAAGCGCGGCAAGATGTCGGCGAGGGACTGGCCGGCGAAAGCGCTTTCCGCCCCGATCCTCAGGCGGGCGTGGAAGCGCCGCTTTTCGGTTTCGTCGATCACGCGGTTGTCCGGTAGCTGCCGAGGCATCACCAGCCAGATGTAAGGCAGTGCGATCAGCGACGCGCCGAGCACGATGGGCGTGAAATGGAACACGCCCATTTCCCGCATGCCGAGATCCACGGCGATCGAAACCACGAGGATATTGGTCGAGGTACCGATCGTCGTCGCCAGCCCGCCGAGCAGGGATGCCGCGTTGAGCGGGATGAGCGTCTTGGAAGCCGGCATCGCCCCGCGCTGGGCCAGCGCCACGAAAATGGGGATCAGGAGGACGAGGACCGGCGTGTTGTTGACGAACATCGACAGAACGAAGGTCGCCACCAGCGACACCAGCAGGCCGACCTGCAGATTCGCCTTGAAGACCCTTTCCAGGAACCGCGCCGCCGGCTCCAGCGCGCCGGTCACCACCAGTCCCCGGCCCATCACCATCAGGGCGCAGATCGTGATGAGCGCGTAGTGACCGAAACCGCCGAACGCCAGCGCCAGTCCGTCCGTCGGGCTCGTGCCCTCCAGCGGGAAGAAATAGAGACCGACGGCGATGACCGCGATGGTCAGCAGCGACACGATCTCGATCGACATCTTGCCGCGCACGAAGGCGACGAACATGGCGATCGTCACGGCCATCGCGGCCATCGCGTGATAAGACGGGGCTTCGATCACAGGGAAAGCGCGCTCTGGCGCCGTGCGCCGCTGTCAGTCAGCAGGTCCATGACTTGCGAATGCACCAGCGGAGCACCTTCGCACAAGAGGCAATCGCGCGGAAAAGCGGCGAATTCCGGTCATTCCGCCCCGATATATCCGAACATCACCCCGCCGATCTTGCGGATCTGGATCTCCTCGCTGCCTTCCGTGATGCGATAGCGGCGATGGTGGCGGTAGATATGCTCGAACGGCTTGTGGCGCGAATAGCCGATGCCGCCGTGCACCTGCATCGCGCGGTCGGCCGCTTCGCATACGAGGCGGTTCGCCCGGTAGTTGCACATGCTCACCTTGTCGGACAATCGCCGCGCGACCTCCGTTTTCGGCATCGTGTCCATTGCGGCAGCAGTGGCATGGATCAGCTGGCGGAGCATCGCAGCCTCGGTCTGCAATTCGACCATCGGGAACTGGATGGCCTGGTTGGAAGCGAGGGGCTTGCCGAAGGGCTTGCGCTCTTTCGCGTATTTCACGCTCTCGTCGATGCAGTATTGCGCCGCGCCGAGCGAGCTTGCCGCCTGCCGGATGCGGTTCTCGTGCACGAAATGCTGCGCGGCGGCGAGGCCCCGATCGACGTCGCCCAGCACGGCATCTTCGGGGATCCAGACGTCGGTCAGCGAGAGCTTGGGGTGGTCTGTGGGCATGTTGAAGGTCCACAGATACTCGCCGATTTCGACCCCCGGCGCATCGTACGGCACGATGAAACAGCCGATGCCCCTGGTATCCCCGTCCTCACCCGAATGCCGCGCGAAGACCATGCAGTGGGTCGCCACATGGCTGCCGGTGGTCCACATCTTGTTGCCATTGATCAGCCAGCCCGGCCGGCCGTCACGCCCGGATCGCACGGCGCGCGTATCCATCCACGTTGCATCGCTGCCGTGGTCTTCCTCGGTCAGGCCGAAGCTCCAGAGCATCTCCCCGCGCAGCATGGCGGGGATGAAATCGGCTTTCTGTTCTTCGGTCCCGAAGTCGCGCACCATGAGCGGCTGGACGAGATTGCCGACGATGCTGCTTTCGTTCTGCAGGTCGTTGTGCAGGCCGAGGCCCCGCGCGGCGAGGTGTTCGCGGATGCAGGCCATGGCCAAGTGGCTACCGTTCTTGCCGCCGTATTCTTCCGGCAGGGCGAAGCGGTAATGGCCGGCTGCATCGGCGCGGCGGCGCATTTCGCGGAGCAGGTTTTCCCATTCCTTGCGCGGCAAGCCTTGGTTGTCCCAATCCGTCCGCGCGTGCTCGCGGCGATGGTCGAAAAAGCGGATGTTGTCGTCCTGTTGCTCCAGCGGCCTGATTTCCGCCTCGATGAAGGCGTCGAGTTCGGCGAGGTAGTCCGTGATCGATTGCGGGATTTCGAATGGGTTCACGTCCATCTCTCCTTCGCGACCGCGAGGCCGGCATATTTCGGCTGGTCGATAGTGAGGCGCTCCATGGCGGTAAGCCGCAAGTGATCCCAAACGGCATCGTCACGCAGCAGCGTCCAGTCGGCGCGCAGTTGCGCAGGGAGCCGGTCCTTGCTCCGGACCATCGCCGCAAGCCGCGCGTCGTGCGCGGTGCTGAAGGCCGGACCGAGTTCTGCCTGCCGCTGCGCCATGCCGAGGGCGTTGATTGCCATCAGCGCATCGAACCGAGCATGGCCGGTAGCATCGCCCAGACGGGCCTTCTCGCGCTCTCGCAAGGCGGCCAGCAATTCGCCGTAGTGGCTTTCGCCTCTGTAATCCGCATCTCCCGGTTCTGCCCACGAAAGGGGACGGCTCGCGCCCCGCTGCGGTTCGAGCAAGAGCAAGAGGTCGATTTCAACTTCCGAGACGCGGCGCCCGATGATCGGGCGCTCCAGCGTGCGCATGGTCCCGTCGCGCCAGCTTTGCCCCATGCGCAGGCAGCAGACGCCCCACCAAAGCGTGTTGTAAAGCAGCCACCAGTCGAACCGCGCGCGCGCAACTGTTTGGCCACTCTCGCGCCGGTAGGCTTCCAGCAGTTCCTGCCGCGAGGCGAAGCCGCCGGCCTCTTTCTCCCAGTGTCCGAACCGCCAGCTTGGCGTGCAGAGATAAGCCAGGTCCTCCAGCGGATCGCCGATATGCGCGAGCTCCCAGTCGAGCACGGCCGCGATCCCGCGGTCGTCGACGACGAGGTTGCCCATCCGGAAATCGCCATGCAGCAGGACGGTTTCAGCCGGTTCCGGACAATGCTCGTGCAGCCACCCTGCCGCCGCATCATAGGCCGGGATTGCGCCGCCGAGCGCATCGTAGTCGGCGACCAGCAACTCGAGCCGTTCGGACGGCGTGCGGGCGACGATTTCGCCAGGCAAGCTCGCCAGATCCATCGCATGGATGGCCGCGAGTTCGCGCGCGCCGTCGACAGGCAGGGCCTCGACCGCTGCCTCGAAACGTGGCTGACCGAGGATGGCGTGTGGCATCGTTTCGCCGGCGACGCGGTCCATCACGAAGCCCTGTCCCAGTCCATCCGAAGCCGAAAGTCGCGCGACCACCGCCGGCGCTTTCACGCCGGATCGCCGTGCGATTGCGATGAGGTCGGCCTGCGCACGTAGCGACAGCGCCGCTTCGCCTTCGACATGGGCCGCATCTTCCGGCAGCTGCCGCAGGACGTATTCCCGGCCGCCCCAGTCGAATGCCCAGCTTGCCATGTTGGCCCCGCCGGAAAGCCGCTCGCAGCGCGCAAGCGCGCCCTCGCCGAATTTGGCGCGGCAGAATTCGATCAGGCGTGCCCGAAACTTGGCGTCGTCCATGCTCTCTCCCGTTCGGGAAAGTGGCCGAGCGCGTTTAATCGGTCAATTAAAACCTGTGCGGACAGGCGGGGCGCGACTGTGTGGTACCTCTGGCCGGACTCGAACCGGCACTTCCGAAGAAATTCGATTTTGAGTCGAACGCGTCTACCAATTCCGCCACAGAGGCCCATCATGGGGCCGAGCGAGGCCGACACAGTGCGCGCGGGTGACTAGCGGTGCCGCCGCCGCCCCGCAAGCATCTTACTTCAGGCTGTTCGCCAGCAGCTTGTGCATCTTCGAATGCAGGCGGTCGTTGCCCGCTAGCACCTGCTTTGCATGGATCGGCTCGCTCCGACCGCGGTAGTCGGTCACGAAACCGCCCGCTTCGCGCACCAAGAGGCAGCCCGCCGCCGTGTCCCAGTCGTTAAGGCCGCTTTCCCAGAACCCGTCGAAGCGTCCGGCGGCCAGCCACGCGAGGTCGAGCGAGGCGGCGCCATAGCGGCGGATACCAGCCACTTCCGGCCCGATCGCGCCGTAGATGCGCGCCCATTCCGCAAAATCGCCGTGGCCCTGGAACGGCATGCCGGTGGCGATCAGCGCTTCCGACATACGGTTGCGGCTGGATACGCGCAGGCGCCCGTCGTGCAGCCACGCGCCGCGGGTCTTCTCGGCCCAGAACGTCTCGTCGGTAATCGGCTGGTAGACCACTGCCGCGATGACATCGCCCCAGCCCTTCCCGTCAAGCCGCGGTTCCTGCACCGCGATGGAGATGGCGAAATGCGGGATGCCGTGGAGGAAGTTGCTCGTCCCGTCGAGCGGATCGATGATCCAGCGCGGCTTGTCCGCATCCCCTTCGATGGTGCCGGCTTCTTCCAGCACGAAACCCCACCCCGGGCGGGCCTGCAGCAGGTCGTCGTAAAGCGCGCGCTCGGCCATCCGGTCGGCCTTGGACACGAAATCAGCGGGCCCCTTGCGGCTCACCTGCAGGTGCTCGATTTCGCCGAAGTCGCGGCGCAGGCGGCCACCTGCGCGCCGCGCGGCACGTTCCATTACGCGGATGAGGCCGGATAGGGCAGCCATTCAGAAATTCCCGTTCAGTCGAACGCAACCTGGATCGATTGCGCGGTCAATTCGATTTCGCCCCACCCGCCGTGGATGTGGACGTAGTTTCCGTCGATCGTCGCTTCATAGATGTCGCTGTAGTCGACCTCCTTGCCCGCTTCGGGCTTGGCTTTGGCGAGCCGCAAGTCCTCCAGCGCGCTGAAGCGGATGAAGCCGGGCTTGAAACACGCCTCGCCTTCCTGCTGGGGCGCGGCGTATTTCGGATGGGCTTCCTGCAAGAGGAAATCCATCTCCAGCGTCAGGGACTCGTCGTCATAGATGACGCTGGTGATGTAAGTGCGCTCGAAATCGATATTCGCGAGCTTCGGATGCGTCACCTGTCCCATTGCGGCCCCCTTGTTATGCCGTGTCAGCCGGCCTTTCCGACGTAGGTTCTTTCATACACGTCAACGACGATGCGCGTACCACTCTCGATATGCGGTGGGACCATCACGCGTACGCCGTTTTCGAGCACGGCCGGCTTGTAGCTGGAGGAAGCGGTCTGCCCCTTCACCACGGCATCGGCCTCCACAATGGTGGCTTCCACCTGGTCGGGAAGCTGGACGGAGATCGGCTTTTCCTCCCACAGCTCCAGCTGCACGTCCATGCCGTCTTCCAGGAATTCCGCCGCGTCGCCGAGAAGGTCGGACGGCAGGTTGATCTGCTCGTAGCTTTCCTTGTCCATGAACACGAGCATGTCGCCCTCGGCATAGAGGTACTGGTATTCGCGCGTGTCGAGCCGCACCTTTTCGACCGTGTCGGCGCTGCGGAAGCGGACGTTGGTCTTGCGGCCGTCCTGCAAGTTCTTCATCTCGACCTGCATGTAGGCCCCGCCCTTGCCGGGCTGGGTGTGCTGGATCTTCGCGACTTTCCAGATGCCGCCTTCGTATTCGAGGATGTTGCCGGGACGAATGTCCACGCCGCTGATTTTCATGGGATAGCCCGTTCGTGCTGAGATTTGCGGATATGGCGCGCGCCCTAGCCCTTTCGCGCTTTGGCGGCAAGCACGGCGCGCGGATGGCCGACGCGCTTGTTCATGGCCAGCACAGGCTGGATGCGGTACAAGGCATGTGAAATGCAGAAACTCTGGCTACCCATCCTCGCGTTCGCCGCCCTGACGGCGGCCCCTGCTCTCGCGCAAACCTCCGGCGGTGCGATCGGCACCTTGCCGACAGGCACCTATCGTTGCGAGCTTCCGGGCGATGCCGCGGGCCGCACGGGCGTGCGGCAACCGGAGCGAGATTTCGCGGTCACCGGCTCGTCGACCTACACGGCCCGGGGCGCCAGTGGCACCTACCTGATGCGCGGCAACCGCGTACAGATGACCAGCGGCCCGATGCAGGGCAGTCGGTTTGCCGTGATGGGCAGCGGCTTCCTCAAGGAAATCGACGCAAACGGCACGCCCGGCCGGCTGCGCTGCGTCCGGCGTTAGCGCGCCTCGCTGCCGCGCGCACCCTGCGCCAGCAACGGATAGGGATTGATCGCGTTGGCGGGCTCCCACCACTTGGCCGTCTCCGTCGTCCGCATGATAGCGAAGTGAAGGTGCGGCGCGGAAGGATCGGCATTGCCGCTCGAACCCACCGTGCCGAGCCGCTGGCCACGACGGATGCGCTGCCCTTCGCGCAGGCCCGGCGCATATTCGTCGAGATGGGCGTAATAGTAGATCGTCTGCCCGTCTTCCGAGCGAACGTAGATCGTGTTCCCGCCGGCATCGGACCGGAACAACCGCTCGATCCGGCCAGGCGCGGCGGAGACCACTGACGTGCCTTCTTCCGCCATGATGTCGATGGCTTCGTGAATGCGATCGCCGCCGTCGCGCGCATCGGCGAAAGTATCGGTCAGCTCTTTTGCGCTCACGCCAAGCACGGGAATCATCAACTGGTCGACTGCCCCCTGCTCGATCTGGACCGTATCTTCCAGGTTGAGCGACTGGGTCCGCTTTTCTGCCCCGGCCACGGCCGGCTCCTGGGCATCGCCAGTCCCCGTTTCCGGAGAACTCGACGTATCGGCATCGGCGCCCGAATTCGCGGCCAGGAAATCGCCGCCGAGGATGCTGCCACCGAACACGATCCACGCGGCCGAAGTCAGCGTGGCGGTGATGACGATGGTAAGCAGTCGCTCAGCAGCTTTCATGCGAATCAGGCCTCGAAAATTACTCGTGTCGACTGCGATACCATGCCGGCGAGCCGGGCTGCATCCCAGTTGGTCAACCGTACACAGCCGCTGCTCTGCGCCCGGCCGATGGTTTCGGGATCGGGCGTACCGTGGATGCCGTAATGCTCCTTACTGAGGTCGATCCACACGACGCCGACCGGGCTGTTGGGCCCCGGCGGCAGGGTGTAAGTGCCCTTGTCGCTGTCATCGTTGCCAAGCACTTCGGGATCGTACTTGTACGGGGGGTTGTAGGCCTCACCCACGATGTCCCATTCGCCCAGCGGCAACGGGAATTCGCTAGAGCCGGAGCTGACGGTGAACATCGCGACCAGCTTGTCGCCATTGTACGCTTTCAGCGTCTTGCCTGCCTTGCTGACGACCACGCGGTCGACTTCCGGCTGTTCGCTGCCCACGCCGAGCGAGACGAGCGTCTGCTTCCAGCCTGCATCCTCGATCGAGCCGGGCGCGATGCGGTCGGCTCCGATGTTTGGCACGCGGATCTGCTGGCCGGCGGTGAAGAAGGACTGGTTCGCGCTGTCCCCGCTAGCGGATGACGATGGGCTAGGCGATGCGGTGGGGCTGGCCGATGCGCTCGGGCTGGCCGACGCGCCGGGTTCGGGGTCGGTCGTTGCCTCGGCGCTGGTCGCAGGCATCCCGCCGGGATTCAGTTCCTTGAGGACGGCCACGGTCGTGTGAAATCGCTCGGCCAGTCGCTCGTCGATGGACTTGTAGCCGAGGCGCTTCATTTCCGCCTTTTCCGCAACGTCTTCGGGCATGTCCTCGTAATTCTGTTCGCCCCAGCTTTCGGGAATGGTGACGACGCGTGTTGCCGGGATATTCGACCACTCGGCCAGCGCAGTCTTGGTTGCTTCGTCGAGCTTGCCGGTCACTTCGAGGTCGTTAGCCTCCTGGAAACCGTTCAGCGCGTTTTCAGTGCTCATGCCCATCTTGCCGTCGATGACCCCGGGCCCGAAGCCGCGGCGGTCGAGCACGACCTGCGCCTGCATGATCGGACGTTCCTCGCTATCGGGAATGTCCGCGTCATAGGTTTCGCCCTTGGCCGGATCGTTCGAAGCCATCGTGTCGGCTTCGTTGTCGGACGTGGTCGCTTCGGAATTTGCCGTGGTCGTGTCGGCCGTGTCGGCCTCGCCATCGGTACCGTTGAGGCCGCATGCGGCAAGCAGGGCAATGGGCGCTGCTGCGATCAGGAAACGCATTGGTATTCTCCCTCGGATGCCGGGCCGGTGCGCCGCGACGTAATGGGAAATCCAACGCGCGGCGGCCTGTCGGGGTCCGAAGGCGTTCGAATTATTCGCTTTCCTCCTCCGCCATCGCGGCTTCGGTCTCCGCGATCACGCGATTGAACTCGGCGACGGCGGCCGCTTCGTCTCCTCCCCAGACCGCATGGCTGACGGCGAGGAAATCCGCGCCTGCACGGATCAGCGGCGGGCAGTTTGCAGGCGTGATCCCCCCGATCGCCACACAAGGAAGCTCGAAAATCTTCGCCCACCATTCCAGCAGGTCGAGTTCGGCACGGTGCCCGCTATCCTTGGTCTCGCTAGGGAAAAACGCCCCGAACGCGACGTAGTCGGCCCCCGCCTCGCCCGCATCCATCGCAAAGTGGCGCGAGGCGTGGCAGGTCACCCCGATCTGCACATCCTTGCCGAGCCGGTCTCGCGCTTCCTTCACATCGCCGTCATCCTGGCCGAGATGGACGCCATCCGCTTTCAGGCGCTTTGCTAGGGCAATGCTGTCGTTGACGACGAAGGCCACGTCCCGCTCCGCACAAATGCGCTGCAGCGGCTCCGCAAGTCGTGCGGCCTCATGCTCGTCCACGTCCTTCACGCGGAACTGGAAGGCTGCGACCGGGCCCGCGTCGAGCGCACGGGCAAGGCGGTCGGGGAAGTCGCCGCCGACATCGGGCGGCGAGATCAGGTAAAGCTGGCAATCGGTCATCGGGCCGCTGGTAGCCTTGCTGGAAGCATTCGTCGACATTCAGCACGCAGCAACGCGGCGGAGCGCAGATTCGCAGGCATGAAACACGCTGTCTTCCTCTCCCTTGCACCGCTTGCGCTTGCCGGCGGTTGCGCCACGAACGCGGGCACCGCCCCGCTTGCCGAAACGCCGGTCGCCGCGGCTGCCACGCCGGTGGCGTTCGGGGAGCCGGTGAAGGCTGGCGAGGTGGTCGTCACCCCGCTTTCGCTGGTCGAAGACAGCCGCTGCCCCATCAACGCGCGCTGCGTCTGGGCGGGCCGGCTGATCGTAAACGCGCGGATCGACGGTGCCGGCTGGCGTGAAACCGTCCTGCTCGAGCTTGGCGAAGCGCGCGATGTGCGCGGTGCCGGTGTCATGCTGGCGAGCGGCGAACCGGGCCGGATGGCGGGCGAGGACGAACCCCTGCCCGCCGCCTATCTCTTCACTTTCGAAGGAAGCTCACGCCCCCTCAGGTCGCGCTGGCGCAGGAAATCTCGTCGATCGCGGTTTCCAGCGCCTGGTCGAATTGTACATCGTCCATCTGCACGCGCAGTTCTTCGAGCAGCGCGCGGCTGAAGCTGGCGATCATGCCTTCGTTTTTCGCAAGTTCGCGGCACGCTTCGTCGCGGCCGTAACCGCCGGAAAGGGCCACGACGCGCAGCACTTTGGGATGCTCCACTAGCGGGCGATAGAGATTGGCCTCGCTCGGAATGGTCAGCTTCAGCATGACGTGCTGGCCTTCCGGCACCCGGTTGAGCTGGTCGAGCATGGCGGCCAGAAGCTGCGCCTCGGCCTGCGGACGCGTTTCGCTTTTCAGGCTGACTTCTGGCTCGAGAATGGGGACGAGGCCGCTGTCGAGGATTTGCAGGCCGAAATCCATCTGCTGGCGAACGTTGGCGGCGACGCCTTCCTGGTCCGCATCGTGGATGACCGAGCGCATCTTCGTGCCGAACACACCAAGTTCCTTCGCCCGCGCGCACATCTCGTTCAGGCGCGGCATGTCCTTCATCAGCTGCACGCCATTTCCTGTATCGTGCATGCCCATGTCGACCTTCAGGAATGGCACCACGCCGCGGCGCGAGAGCAGCTCGGGGATCGGCGAGCCGTCCTCCACGCAGCCTTCCATCGTCTTTTCGAACAGGATCGCCCCGATCACGCCGCCGCTTCCGAAGGACGGCGAGGTCACGATCCGGCAGCGCATCTTGTGGATTTCGGCGAACATTTCCTCGTCGCCGCTCCACGCATCGTCGGCCACGCCGTAGCCCTGAAGCGCCTTGGGCGTCGATCCGCCCGACTGGTCGAGCGCGGCGATGAAGCCCTTCTTCGTCGCCATCTGCTGCTTCATTTCATCGAAAGTCATGCGTCGTGATCCCATTTGCGGCCCGCGCCCCTCCGGTGCGTGCATTCGTATGCGCGGCGCTTTAGCCAGACCGCCCATGGTCCGCAACACCGACAGACAACCTTTCCGCCGCCCAAGCGTAGATGCGGTGAAGGAGAAATCGATGCTCGACGATACCCAGGCCAGGCTATGCGATGAAAACACCACCGACTTCAGCGATCTGAAGGCGATAACCATCAACTGCACGCTGAAGCCGTCACCGCAGGGATCGCACACCGACAAGCTGCTGGGCGTGGTCGAGACCATCCTGGTGCGCAACAATGTCGCGCTCGAGCAGGTCCGCCTGGTCGATCACGATATCGCGCCCGGCGTCTACCCGGACATGACCGAGCACGGGGCCGACACCGACGAATGGCCGGCCATTTGGGACAAGGTCCGCGCGGCCGATATCCTCGTGATCGGCACGCCGATCTGGCTGGGCGAGAAATCGAGCGTCTGCCAGCGCCTGATCGAGCGGCTGTATGCCCATTCCGGCCAGACCAACGACAAGGGGCAATATGCATTCTACGGCAAGGTCGGCGGATGCATCGTCACCGGCAACGAAGACGGCATCAAGCATGTCGGGATGGGCGTGCTCTATTCGTTGCAGCACGTGGGCTACACGATCCCGCCGCAAGCCGACGCGGGCTGGATCGGGGAGGCGGGCCCCGGCCCCAGTTACGGTGATCCCAAGGACGACGGCGAAGGCTATGTCGGGTTCGACAACGACTTCACGAAGCGCAACACCACCTTCATGACCTGGAACCTGATGCACATGGCACGGATGCTGAAGGATGCGGGCGGCATACCCTGCCACGGAAACTCGGTGGACCTGTGGAAGGAAGGGCGCCGCTTCGACGCGCCCAATCCGGAATACCGCTAGGCCGGGAGGCTCGAAGGCCGTTTGCCGGTCTTGCGAATGATGCCGGTGAAGCTGAGGACCGGCGTGCCGTCCGCGGTCGCGATCCCGCGCACGAACACGGTCTTCCCGCCACCGCGCGTAACCTCGCCTCGCGCTTCCACCAACTGGCCGGGCTTTGCCGGGTTCAGGAAATCGCCCGACAGGTTCATCGTCACGCCGAAGCTGTCGTGCATCTCGTTGCGCGCGATGGTGAACAGGGCGGCATCGGCAAAGGTCATCAGGCACCCGCCGTGCAGGAACCCGCCGCCGTTCATGTGGCGGTCTTCGGTGCGGAAGGCACAGATCCAGTCGCCGTTATCCTTACGCCGCTCGTAGAACGGCCCGGCAACCTGTTCGAAGGCGTCGGATTGCCAGAAGGACCAACCGGCCCATTCGCCTTCGGTAACGGGGATCAGGCCGTGCCCAGCCTCGACGATCTCGCTCACGCCGCCAGCGCCGCGACGCCGGGCAGTTCCTTGCCCTCCATCCATTCGAGGAAAGCCCCGCCTGCGGTCGAAACATAGCTGAAATCGTCCGCTACGCCCGCGTGGTTGAGCGCGGCCACCGTGTCGCCGCCGCCCGCGACCGAAGTCAGCGAGCCATCCTGCGTCAACGCCGCCGCCGTCCGGGCGAGAGCCACCGTTGCGGTGTCGAAAGGCTCGATCTCGAACGCGCCGAGCGGGCCGTTCCACACCAGCGTGCGGCAGGTCTTCAGGACGTCGGCCAGCGCCTCCGTCGCCTGCGGCCCGATGTCGAGGATCATTTCGTTCGCGCCCACTTCATGCACGTTGCAAGTGCGCAAGCCTGCCGGATTGGCGGCGAATTCGGGCGCGACGACCACGTCGTACGGGAGGTGGATCGTGCAGCGGGCATGGTCGGCCTTGTCCATGATCGCATTGGCTGTGTCGGTCAGGTCGTGCTCGCACAGGGACTTGCCGACATCGACACCGCGCGCGGCGAGGAAGGTGTTGGCCATCCCGCCGCCGATGATCAGGTGCTGGACCTGCCCGACGAGGTTTTCGAGCACGTCGAGCTTGGTGGACACCTTGGCTCCGCCCACGACGGCCGCGACCGGCGCTTCCGGATTACCGAGCGCCGCGTCGAGCGCCTTCAATTCCGCCTCCATCGCACGGCCGGCATAGGCGGGCAGCACTTTCGCCAGCCCCTCCGTGCTCGCATGGGCGCGGTGTGCGGCCGAAAACGCGTCGTTGACGTAGAAATCCGCGTTCTCGGCGATGGCGGCGGCGAAATCGGCATCGTTCGCCTCCTCGCCCGGCCAGAAGCGCGTGTTCTCCATCAGGCCAATGTCGCCATTGCCGAGGATGCCGATGGCTTGCGCCGCGACCGGCCCCGTAAGTTCGGGAATGAACATGATTTCGCGCCCCAGCACGTCTTCGACCCCGCCCTGCACCCAGCTGAGCGTCATGGTGGAGTTCTTCTGCCCCTTCGGACGCCCGTAATGGGCGAGCAGCAGGACCTTCGCACCCGCGTCGGCCAGTTCAAGGATGGTCGGCATCACCGCGCGGATCCGCGTGTCGTCGGCCACCGATCCTTCGCGCATCGGCACGTTGAGATCCACGCGGACGAGCGCGACCTTGCCGGTCACATCGCCGAGGTCGGAGCCAAGATCGTCGAGGGTGCGGAACGCCATCGGCTCAAATCAGCCCGGCGACGACGCCGGACGTGTCGATCATGCGGTTGGAGAAACCCCATTCGTTATCGTACCAGCTGACGACGCGGGCGAGCTTGCCTTCCATCACGCTGGTTTCCAGGCTGTCGACGGTCGAGCTGGCGGGATGGTGGTTGAAGTCGCTGGACACGAGCGGCTGGTCGGTGAAGTCGAGCACGCCTTTCATCTTGCCATCGGCAGCTGCTTTCAGCGCAGCGTTCAATTCCTCTGCCGAAGTGTCGCGGCCCGGCTGGAAAACCAGGTCGACGAGGCTGACGTTGGGCGTCGGCACGCGGACGGAAGAGCCGTCGAGCTTGCCGTTGAGTTCGGGCAGGACGAGACCGACCGCGCGGGCGGCGCCGGTGGTCGTCGGGATCATGTTCTGCGCCCCGCCGCGCGCGCGGCGCATGTCGGAATGCATCTGGTCCAGCATGCGCTGGTCGTTGGTGTAGCTGTGGATCGTGGTCATGAAGCCGCGTTCGATGCCGACCGTGTCGTTCAGCACCTTTGCCACCGGGGCGAGGCAGTTGGTGGTGCAGCTGGCGTTGGAGATGATCACGTCGTCCGCTGTCAGCGTGTCGTGGTTCACGCCGTAGACGATCGTCTTGGACACGTTCTTCGCCGGGGCGGAGATGACCACGCGCTTGGCACCCGCATCGAGATGCGGGCGGGCCGCCTCGTCGCTCTGGAAAAAGCCCGTGCATTCCATGACGAGGTCGATGCCCATCGCCTTGTGCGGCAGGTTGCCGGGGTCGCGCTCGCTGGTAACCTTGATGGCCTTGCCGTTCACGGTGATCGTGTCGCCATCGACCTCGACCGTGCCGGGGAAGCGGCCGTGGGTCGAATCGTACTGGAACAGCAGCGCGTTCGACTTCGCGTCGGCGAGGTCGTTGATCGCGACCAGTTCCAGGTCGTGATCGTCACGCTCCAGCAAGGCCCGTGCGACAAGCCGGCCGATGCGCCCGAAACCGTTGATTGCTACCTTCGTCGCCATGACAATGCTCCTCGCTTAACCGTTCAATTTGTTCATGATTTGCGGCACGATAGCGTCCGCAGTGAAGCCGAATTTCGCAAACAGGTCGCCTGCCGGCGCCGACGCGCCGAAGCGGTCGATCCCGATGTTGAGACCGTGCGCCATCGTGTATCGTTCCCAGCCAAGCGTACTGCCGGCCTCGATCGAGACGCGCAGGATGGTGGACGGGTCGACATCGGGCAGCAGGTCGCGCTTGTACGCCTCGTCCTGCGCCTCGAACAATTCCATGCACGGCATCGAAATTAAGTCCGCGCCCACGCCTTGCCCTTCGAGCGTTTCGGCAACCTCGCACGCCAGCGACAGTTCGCTGCCGGTGGCGATGAGGATGACCTTCCGGTCCGCCCGTGCGGCGCGCAGGCGATAGGCACCCTTCGCGCTGCGATTGCCGGCCGCGTCCCACGCCTCGTCGCCCTCTCCGCGAAGCTGCGGCAGGCCCTGGCGCGAAAGGCACAGCACCGACGGCGTGCCCTTGGTTTGCAAGGCCAGCGCCCAGCATTCCGCCGTCTCGATCACGTCGGCCGGGCGGAACACGTTAAGATTGGGGATCAGGCGCAGGCTCATCACCTGCTCGATCGGCTGGTGCGTCGGCCCGTCCTCGCCCAGCCCGATGCTGTCGTGGGTCATGACATAGATCGCCTCGGCCTGCTGCAGCGCCGACAGGCGGATGGCGTTGCGGCAATAGTCGCTGAAGATCAGGAACGTGCCGCCGTACGGGATGATGCCGCCGTGCAGCGCCATGCCATTCATCGCGGCCGCCATGCCGAATTCGCGGATGCCGTAATAGACATAGCGGCCGGCGTAGTTGTCCGCGGTCATCGGATCGGTCGACGGCGTCTTGGTGTTGTTCGATCCGGTGAGGTCGGCGCTGCCGCCGATCATCGACGGGATCGATGCGGTCAGGACATTGAGCGCCATTTCCGATGCCTTGCGCGTCGCCACCTTCTGCGGATTGGCAGCAAGGTCGGCGATGTAGGCTTCCAGAGCGGGGCCGGCGATGTCGCCGGCATGCATCGTCGCAGAGAAATAGCCGGCCTTGCGGTCCGCATCGCTGTCTAGCCGGGCCTGCCAGTCGACCTGGGCCTGCTTGCCCCGATCCCCGGTAGCGCGCCAGTCGGACAGGACCTGTTCGGGCACTTCGAAGGGCGCTGCATCCCAGCCCAGCGTAGCGCGCGCGGCGGCAACCTCGTCATCGCCGAGCGGCGCGCCATGCGTGGCGCTGGTGCCCTGCTTGTTGGGCGCGCCCTTCCCGATCACGGTCTTGCAGGCGACCAGCGTCGGCAGCGGGTGGTCGCGCGCTTCGGAAAGGGCGCGGCGGATCTCGTCATGGTCATGGCCGTTGCATTCGACCACGTGCCATCCGGTGGCGAGATAGCGGGCCTTGATGTCCTCGCTGGTCGACAGCTCCGTGTCCCCGTCGATGGTGATGTTGTTGTCGTCCCACAGCACGTTCATCCGACCGAGCTTCAGGTGCCCGGCAAGGCCGATCGCCTCGTGGTTGATGCCTTCCATCAGGCAGCCATCCCCGGCGATCACCCATGTGCGATGATCGACCAGGTCGTCGCCATGCACGGCGTTGAGATGCCGTTCCGCCATCGCCATGCCCACGGCCATCGCCAGACCCTGCCCCAGCGGGCCGGTGGTGCATTCCACGCCCGGAAGCAGGAAATTCTCCGGGTGGCCGGCGCACGGGCTGCCGAGCTGGCGGAAGTTGCGGATGCCCTCAATCGTCGGTTCGGCATAGCCCGACAGGTGGAGCAGGCTGTAGATCAGCATCGAACCGTGCCCGGCCGACAGGACGAAGCGGTCGCGATCGTCCCAATCGGGGTTTGCCGGATCGAACTTCAGGAATTCGGACCACAGGATCGTGGCGACATCGGCCATGCCCATCGGCATCCCGGGGTGCCCCGAATTCGCCGCCTGCACCGCATCCATGCTGAGCGCCCGGATCGCGTTGGCCATCTGGGTAAGGCGGGCGTGGTCGAGGCTCATTCGGGTATTCTCCTGCCGCCGCGGATCGGGCGGCCTGGCTGCGATGTTAGCTGGCGATTCGCGCGCGCGATCGGCTCGCCAGCGGCTTTGCCAATGCCCCGCATCGCGTCAAGGGCAGTCCCCTGCCCGTCAACACGACTTTGCCCGCATATGGCCGTGCAACCTTATTCACAGGCCCATCCGGCAACTTTTTGCCAAGATTGGACATTCGCCATAATCTGCCGCGTCATGACGGACGGTCTTCCCCTTGAAACGCCGGGCAGCGCTGCTGCCACGGCCCTCGCCCGGATCGACGCGGCGCTTTCGCGGATCGAGCAGGCGGCCGCGCGGCCCCAGGCGCCTGCGAGCAACAGCGTGCTGGAAGAAACTGTGCGCGGCTCGCTGGCGGAGCTCGACACCCTGATTGCGAGGATGGAGCGATGAGCAACGTCACGCTGCATATCGGCGGGCGCGACTACACGGTCGCCTGCGCCGATGGCGAGGAAGCACACGTCACCGGCCTTGGCCGCATGATCTCCGCCAAGCTCGATGAAATGGGTGGCACCGGCAACCAGAGCGAGGTGCGCACGCTGCTGTTTGCCGCGCTGCTGCTGGCCGACGAGGTTCACGAACTGAAAGGCCGGCCGGAACCCGAACCCCGGCGTGCCAGCGACCCCGAAATCGACGCCGTGCTGGATCGTGTCGCCGACCGGCTCGAGAATATCGCGAACACGCTTGAGCGGCAGCCCGAGCATACCTAAATAGGTCACGGCGGGACTGCCCGGCACGAGCCGACCGAATATCCCTGAGGCTATAAGCAATCCAAGGGAGCCGTCCCTGTCCGAGGCGCGGGATCTGCAATAGGGTCCGGCTTCGAGGCACACGGCGCCCACCTGACGTTGAGGCGTCAGAGGATTTCACGGCACCGACCCATGGTGGTTCCGCCAACTGTTCCTATCGCGCTAACGCTTCGCTGCTTGAGCGCGATTTTTCGCTACCGCTTCGTTGCTTGAGCGCGGTGACGCATTTTCGAGGATACCAGCCCTGTCAGGATCTCAAAAAGCCAGGATACGGCGCGAATTGCTCGCGCTCCGACGTGAGCATGTGGAGGCGCAGGACGCGCGGATACGGGCGCTCTTGTTCAAGCGCCCGCCTGCAGCCGTGATGGACCTGGTGCCGGAAGGCGCCGTCATCGGGCTTTACCGCGAAAACACGACCGAAGCGCCTGCCTCCGCCTACGCGAGGTTCTTTGCCGAGGCCGGGCATGCCGTCGCGCTCCCGCGTTTCGGCAGGGAAGCCTCGGCAATGAAGTTCGCGCGCTTCGAGGATCCGTTCGCGGAAAGCGGGCTGGAGATCGGCCCCTTCGGCATCGAGCAACCGGAAGCGATTGTTCCGACCATGCGGCCCGACGTACTATTTGTTCCGCTGGTCGGCTTTACGGCGGACGGCGCCCGGCTGGGCCAGGGCGGCGGTCATTACGACCGGTGGCTTGCCAATAATCCTGACACGAAAGCGATCGGCCTTGCGTGGGACGTCCAGCTGCGCGACGAGTTACCCATGGAAGACCACGACCGCAGGCTGGACGCCGTCATCACCCCCACCCGCCTGTTCGGGCCTTTCGCATGAGGACGGAGCCGACCTGGCGCATACCCTTCGGCATGCTGATGCTGCTGATTGGACTTGCCGTCTATGCAATCGTCATCGCGCGCTATGTGCCGGGCATTGTCGGCGGCTGGCATCCCGCCTTCCAGACGATCGTCTACATCGCGCTGGGCCTCGCCTGGCTGTTGCCGCTCGGCCGCTTCCTCCAGTGGATGGAAACCGGTCGCTGGAAACGTGGGGATTGAGGCACGCATCTGTCTGTCTCATCCTTGCCGCACTGGCAGGATGTACGTCGGGTCCAGTTCCCGGACGCGATCAGTCCCCACCGTCTATAACGGAGTACATGCGGCAGCCAGCGATATTGGTGTTTTCCAAGACTCTTGGCTGGAGGCATGACGAGGGGATCGCGCGGGCTGACCGCTTTCTTGCGGACTATGCCCTCACGCGAGAGATGGGATTTTTCACGACGGCCAACGCAGCCGTTTTCAACCCGCGGCAGCTGGCACGTTTCGATGTCGTGGTCTTCAACAACGTTACGGGCGATGCGCTGTCCACAGCGCAGCAGACCGCACTGCGTCGATGGATTGAAGATGGCGGAGGCTTTATCGCGCTTCACGTATCGGGCGACGATACGCACGCCGGCTGGCAGTGGTATGATCGTGAAGTTATAGGGCCCGAATTCGTGGGACATCCGGCGGATCCGCAGTTCCAGCGGGCTCGCGTGGTTTCTCTGGCGCCCGATCATCCGGTCTTGCGCGGCATTCCCGGCGAATTTTCGCTAACCGACGAGTGGTACAGCTTCGATGGCATCGACACGCTGGCAGACGCGATGCCGCTGCTCGGCCTTGATGAGGACAGCTACCAACCCGAAAACCTAGCTTATGGTCCGCGCGAGGATCTGAGAATGGGCTGTGGGCCGGCACACCATCCAATCGCATGGGTCCGTTGTATCGGTTCCGGGCGCAGCTTCTTTTCCGCTGTCGGACACTTCCAGGTGAACTACGACGACCCGGTTTATCGGCGCTTCTTGGAGAATGCCGTCGGCTGGGTCAGTGCCTCAGGCAGCGGCAACCGTGATGGCTGCCGGATCGGGCAATTTGAAGAGGAATAATGTCCCAAGTGGCGCGAGTGACGGGACTCGAACCCGCGACCCTCGGCGTGACAGGCCGATACTCTAACCAACTGAGCTACACCCGCGCATTTGCGCTGTAGCGCCTCTTGGGAGACGCGCCACTAGGCCAGCGGCGCGGGGCTGTCAACTGACCTTCTTGCGGAAAATTCGAACCATTTGCGAACCGCGGATTCCACCCTGCCGTTAACCATATTTTTGCCCCTTCCCGTCATGGCTCGTGCCGGGGTTCGTGCACACGCAAAACGTGTGCCGCAGGGGAATTACATGCGCAAATTGCTCGCCGTCATGGCCATGCTGACGATGTTTACGGGACCGGTCAGTGCCAGCTCCATATCGCTCGACAGCGCCGTCTTCGTCGAAAAGGTCGACGGCGGTGCGCGCAGCCTGGCTGCCGCAGACAGTTTCCGCCCCGGCGAGACCATCGTCACGATCGTGCGCTGGCGCGCCGAATCCGCCAGCCTGGAAAGCTTTTCAGTGACGAGCGCCCTGCCCGCCGGCCTGCGCTTCGATCGCGCGAGTGGACAGGTTTCCGTCTCGACGGACGGCGGTGCGACCTTCCGCGGGCCGGACAATGTTGCCGGCCGGATCACACACCTGCGCTGGACCATAAATGCCGGCGACGCCGCACGCGGGCGCGGCCAGCTAAGCTACCGCGCCACCGTGCGATAAGCCTCACCCGGCGAGGATGCGGGCCGGGCCTTCGATCAGCCGCTTGAGGTCCTGCACGAAGCTCGCCGCGTCATAACCGTCCACCACGCGGTGATCGCAGCTGATCGAAATATTCATCAGCTTGCGCTTCTCGATCCGTTCCACACCGTCCGTGCCCTTCACATACATCGGGCGTTCGATGATGCGGTTCGGACCGATGATCGCGACCTCCGGACGATTGATGACCGGCGTTGTCGCCACACCGCCGAGCGGGCCGAGCGACGTGACGGTGAGCGTCGAGCCGGACAGTTCCTCGCTTTTCAGCTTCCCGTCACGCGCGCCTTCGGCAAGGCGCAGGATCTCGCGCGCGAGCTGCCACAGGTTCTTGCTTTCCGCATTGCGGATGACCGGCACCATCAGGCCGCTGTCGGTCTGCGCAGCCATACCGAGCTGGACGGAGCCATGGCGAGTGACCACGCCGGCTTCGTCGTCATAGGTCGCGTTAATCATCGGATAGTCGGGCAAAGTCTTCGTGATCGCGGTGATCAGCAGCGGCAGCATGGTCAGCTTGGGCCGGTCGCCACGCTGGTCGTTCAATTGCGCGCGCAAGTGCTCGAGCTCGGTCACGTCCACTTCTTCCACATAGGAGAAATGCGGGATGTTGCGCTTGGCCGCAGCCATGTTCTGGGCGATCCGCTTGCGCAGGCCGATGACCTTCACCTCTTCCGACGCGCGCCGCTTGCCCGGCGCCTCGATCCCGCCGCTGTCGTACGCGATGAACTGGTCGAGATCGCCGTGACGGATGCGGCCGCCATCCGCAGGCTTAACCTGCGTCAGGTCGATGCCGAGGTCCTCCGCGCGCTTGCGCACGGCAGGGGAAGCCAGGACCTTGGCTTCCTGCTTGGGAACTGGCGCGGGCGTGGGAGCGGGTGTCGGTTCCGCCTTTGCAGGAGGAGCCGGATCGGCAGCCATCGCATCGTCGGCATCGCTCGCGTCCGAAGTTTCGACCTCGATACGCTCTTCCACCGTCTCGGCCTTGGGGGCCGGCGCCGCGGCTTCCTGCGAGCTATCGTCGACCTCGTCGGGATCGCCTTCGATTTCCAGCACGACCAGCATGGATCCGATGGAAATCGTGTCGCCGACCTCGCCGGCGACTTCCAGCACCTTGCCCGAAACCGGCGCTTCCATTTCCACGGTCGCCTTATCGGTCATCATGTCGGCCAGCTGGTCGTCTTCCTCGACCATGTCGCCGACCTTGACGTGCCAGGCGACGATTTCCGCTTCGGCGATGCCTTCACCGATGTCGGGCAGGTTGAAGGTATAGCGTGCCATAGGATTACTCTTTCAGCAGCCGGTCGATCGCCTCGCCGATGCGGACGGGACCGGGGAAATACGCCCATTCCAGGCTGTGCGGATAGGGTGTGTCGAAGCCGGTGACGCGCTCGATCGGCGCCTCCAGGTGATAGAAGCAGCGTTCCTGCACCAGCGCCGACAGTTCGGCACCGAAGCCTGTGGTCCGGGTCGCCTCGTGAACGATCATGCAGCGCCCCGTCTTGCGCACGGATGCCTCGATCGTCTCGATATCGACCGGCACGATGCTGCGCAGGTCGATCACTTCGGCATCGACGCCTCTTTCGCGGCACACGGCTTCCGCCACATGGACCATCGTGCCGTAGGCCAGCACGGTCATCGCCTCGCCTTCGGTCACGATCCGCGCCTTGCCGAGCGGGATCTTGTAGTATCCCTCCGGCACCACGGAATCCTTGTGCTTCTTCCACGGCAACACGGGCTTGTCGTAATAGCCATCGAACGTGCCGTTGTAGATGCGCTTCGGCTCGAAGAAGATGACCGGATCGTTGTCCTCGATGGCCGAGATCAGCAGTCCCTTGGCATCGTAGGGAGTCGACGGGATCACCGTTTTCAGGCCGGCCACGTGGCTGAAGATCGCCTCGGGACTCTGGCTGTGGGTCTGGCCACCGAAAATCCCGCCGCCGAAGGGGCTGCGCACCGTCATCGGCGCGATATATTCGCCGGCTGATCGATAGCGCAGGCGTGCCGCTTCGCTGATCAGCTGGTCGAGGCCGGGGTAGATATAGTCGGCGAACTGGATTTCGGGGATCGGGCGCAGGCCATAGGCGCCCATGCCCACAGCAACCCCGATGATGCCGCATTCGGATATCGGTGTGTCAAACACACGCGTCTTGCCGTATTTTTCCTGCAAGCCCGCGGTCGCCCGGAACACCCCGCCGAAATAGCCGACGTCTTCGCCCATGATAATCGTATCGGGATCGCGCTCCAGCATGATATCGAGCGCGTCATTGATCGCCTCGATCATGTTGAAGCGACGCTCGCCCGCTTCGGCCGTTTCGGTTTTCACGTCCGCGCTCATTTCGGCAGCCCTCCGGGGAACTTCACTTCCCGCTCGTGCACCGCCTGCTCGGCTTGTTCCTTGAGGTGCCACGGCAGTTCTTCGTACACGTCCTCGAACATGGTGCGGAAGGGATGGTGAAGGCCGTGGCCGAGAATGCCGTTCTTCTCGGCTTCCTTGGTCGCTTTCTTCACCCGGTCGACGCATTCGGCATCGAGCGCCTCGTGCCGCGCCTCGTCCCATTCGCCGAGGGCGATCAGGTGCTTCTTCAGCCGGTTTACGGGATCGCCGAGCGGCCATTCCTCCCGCTCCGCAGCACTACGATAGGCGCTGGGATCGTCGGAGGTGGAGTGGCCTTCCGCGCGGTAGGTGAAATACTCGATCAATGTCGGGCCGTTGTTGGTCCGCGCGCGCTCGGCCGCCCAGCGCTGCGCGGCGTAGACCGCCAGCACATCGTTACCGTCCACCCGCAGACCGGCGATACCGTAGCCCACCGCGCGGGCGGCAAAAGTCGTGCGCTCCGCCCCGGCGAACCCGCTGAAGCTGGAGATGGCCCACTGGTTGTTGATCACGTTGAAAATGACCGGCGCGTTGTAGACGGCGGCGAAGGTGAGCGCGGAATGGAAATCGCCTTCCGCGGTCGAGCCCTCGCCCACCCACGTCGCGGCGATCCGGCTGTCGCCCTTGATCGCGCTCGCCATCGCGAAACCGGTCGCTTGCGGCAGCTGGGTCGCAAGGTTGCCGCTGATCGAGAAGAAGCTGTGCTCCCGGCTCGAATACATGATCGGCAGCTGGCGGCCCTTCAGCTTGTCGGCGCGGTTGGAATAGATCTGGTTGATCATCTCCGTCAGCGGATAGCCGCGCGCGATCAGGATGCCCTGCTGGCGATAGCTCGGGAAGACCATGTCGTCGCTCGCCAGCGCATGGGCGGCGGCGACGCTTGTCGCCTCTTCGCCCGTGCATTTCATGTAGAAGCTGGTCTTGCCCTGCCGCTGGCCGCGATACATCCGCTCGTCGAACGCGCGCACCAGCGCCATGTCGGACAGGATCGCGCGCAGCTGGTCAGGACTGAGGCGCGGGTCCCACGGACCATGCGCCTTGTCGTCGTCGCCCAGGACGCGGACCAGATCGACGGTCAGCGGATTGGTCTCGACCGGGGCGCAGGCCTCGTCGGGCCGGGGCTGCTCGCCTGGCTTGGTCACGGCGAGGTGCGAATAATCCACCGTGTCGCCGGGACGGAATTTCGGCTCCGGCACATGAAGCTTCAGCGACGGCCTGTTGTCGCCGATCTTCTGGCCGTTTTCGGGCTGGTCGCCCATGGCTCTCTCCCCTGTCGGGCGCCCGGCGAAAACCGCGCCGGCGCTCGGTATCAATCTTGTCCGCGCGCGTTATTTTATTTCGCGCCGCGAGTCCAGTTACACCGCTACAGGCGCCTTGATCGGCGGATGCGGAGCATAGCCCGTGACCGCGAAATCCTCGATCGTGTAATCGAAGATCGACGGCGGCGTGCGCGTGATTTCAAGGCGCGGCTCGCCCTGCGGTTCCCGCGCGAGCTGGGTTTCCACAAGGCCCGCGTGGTTCAGGTAAAGATGCGTGTCGCCGCCCATCCAAACCAGCTCGCCGGGCTTCAGGCCCGTCTGCTGCGCCATCATCGCGGTCAGCAACGCCGCCGACCACAGGTTGAACGGCAACCCCAGCGCGACGTCGCAGCTGCGCTGGTAAAGCGCGCAATTCAGCCGGTCGCCGGCGACGTGGAACTGGTAGGTCTTGTGGCACGGCGGCAGCGCCATCCGGTCGAGCTCGGCGACGTTCCATCCTTCGATGATGTGCCGGCGGCTACCCGGATTGTGCCGCAGGCTTTCCACGACCTGGGCCACCTGGTTGATGCCCGGACCGGCGCGGAACGTGCCCTCGCCCGCAGGCTCGTAAGTCGGCCAGTCGACCCATTGCTTGCCGTACACCGGGCCGAGATCGCCCCAACGCGCGGCGAAATCCTCGTCCTGCGCAATCCGGGCCACGAAGGTGTCGAGCGCGATATCGTCGCCCGTGGCCCTGAGATAATTGGCATGCGGCCACTCGTTCCAGATGCCCACGCCCTGCAGCACCAATGGCCGGATATTGGTGTTGCCCGTCAGGAACCACAGCAGCTCGCGCGTCGCGGTTTTCCAGTAAACCCGCTTGGTCGTGATCAGCGGCATCCGTCCATCGGCGAGCGAGAAGCGAAGCGTCGCGCCGAAGACCGACCGTGTGCCCACACCCGTCCGGTCGCGCCGCTCGTCACCCTTCTCCCACACGTGCCGCATCAGCTGGAGATACGGCGATTCGTAATGTGCGTCGGCCGAAGTGCCGGGGGGTGAATCGGGCGCGGATGCCAGTGTGACCATGCCATGACCCATAGCGGCGAAAAGTGCGCTTGCCACCCCGCACGCTCCCCCCTATAGGGCCGCCTCTGCCTCGCGGGGGTCCGCCTTCGCAACGCATCCGGTCGGGGAGTAGCTCAGCCTGGTAGAGCACTGTCTTCGGGAGGCAGGGGCCGGAGGTTCGAATCCTCTCTCCCCGACCATTTTGCGTTTATGCTGATAATTCAAGATGATACCTGTTGGCGATCCGATCGTCATGTGACACCATGATGTTACACTGATCGCGAACCCTCATGGCCACATTACCCCATCGAAAAAGCGGACATCGAAAGCGCCGAGCTCGAGAAGCGCGACGACTCCTCCGAGACCGGAAAATCTTCGCGAAACTGCGGCTCTTGGTATCAGAGAGCGAGCGCCTGCATCACCGTTTTGCAGAGCCGATCGAGCCGCTATCAGTATTCTATGGGAAGCAGACCCTTCCAGCCAGGATGAACGTCTCCCCCTTCCCCATGGTCTACCAGGATAACGGGAGGCCCATGCCACAATGGAAGGATCTCTCCCAATGGATGAAGGTGCTGATGGCAACCATCGTCTCACATGAGTGGGACCTCTTGACGTTCAACATCAACCTCCATCCTGAGCTGGAGACGGAGCTGGTCCTCTCGGGCTCAGTGCTGAGCCGCCTGAGTGAAAGGGTTCGCAAACATATTTCCCGTGAAGTAGGAACGGGCCGGGAATACTTCTTCGTCATCGAGGGGCATAGCGCGAAGACTGGAGCGCAGACCTATCTGCATATCCATGGAGCGATCGCGACACATGATAGCGCTGAGAACGGGCGCATTGAGGAAGCGCTCTTGAGGGCAGCGGGGCACAATGTTCGTGGACGAGGCAAGACACCGAGAGCAACCAAGGCGAAGTTGTTCGAGCAGGTGCGAGTGGCGTATCCGAACTACCTCTTCAAGTTCACACTGCGACATGACCCTCGCTTGGATGAGCGCCGCCTTGTGATGTCTCGCGTGATGACGCAAGCTGCGGCGATGTTCTGGACGGACATCGCTCACGAGCGCACGTGGGTTTAGTTTTGTTGCTAAAAAGTTCACGGGATCGTGGGATCTACGGTAACCGTGCGGTGGGGTCTTCAATTGAACCCGTCTTGGTGGGTTTTGCCATACACCGGATGATCCGCAACCTGAGCGTATGCGGCCGCCAGACCGAAACTCGCACGGTTTAGCCGCTAAACTTTTGAACTCCGCGCATGTCCCTCATCGCCACCGCATTGCCCGCCCGCATCCATCGCGGTGCGCAGCTACGCATAGAGCATCACCAACAGCACAGGTATTGCACATGCGTTTCGAGTTATTTCAGATTGCCGTCTCCCGCGCGGGACGGCGTGTTACCGGCTTCGTGGTCGCACCGAGTGCAGACCGCGCCGAGGAGATCGTTGCTGCCCAAGCGGACGAGTTGGATCGCGATGGCCGCGTCCTCTCCATCGAGCGCGTCGACGACACATTACCTCCACAGCGCCGGAAAGGGCTGGACGCTCTCCTTGAAACCGCGCCTCCTGGCTTCGCCAGCTTCAATGCGGCCGTTGGTTGGGTAGCGCACGCTGTGCCGGCGCTACGGCTCCAGCTGTTTCGCATCGATGAACCCACCGGCGACGTGCATCATGTTGTCGCGCCATCCAGCGATGTTGCAGCCGCACTATGGTGGACCAGCATCCATCGCTCAGGACGCGATACTCGCCTGTTCCGCATAGCCGACGGAGCTGCCGATCTTGTCGGGGATGCAAAGCTCGGCCTTGAGGTCCTTCTCGAATTCGGTCCTGCGGGCCTCGCCGAGTTCGGCGAAAACGGCTGGCAACCGAAGGACTAGGCTCATCGAGAAGCAGGGGCTTGCTGTGAAATGGGGTTCCGTTTCGCGGCAAGCCGCTTCGAGGCCACTATGCCGAAACCTCCGCGTCCGGCTGGCCTGCCATCAGCGCATTGATCCAGGCAAGCGCCAGGTCGCGGCTCAGGTATCGATCATCCCAATCCCGGCGCTCCTGCCGCTCGACGATCGGGAAGGTCGAGTAGATATAGCGGATGTCGTCACGGCTGCTCGCTACGTTGTCGGGATCGTAGATGCCGTAGAGGATGAAGTAGAGTGCATCGAGCTTGGCGCGAAGGTGCAGGCGGCGTTCCTCGTCCCACTTGAAAGGCGGCAGGACCTCGCCCTTTTCATCGACATGGACCAGGTCGCGGGCGAAGGCGGCCATGTCATGCGCGGTGTAGGTAAGCTCAAGCACGGCCTCACGCACGATCTCTGCGGCGGTCTTGGGGCCGAAAGTTCGCGAGTAGGCGGCCGGTGGAATCACCGGGAGCTGTTCGACGATGAACCAGTTCACGCTCGTGCCTTGCACCTTTGAGCGGGTCACGTAGTCGAAGGCCACGCAATTCAAATTGCCAAGCAGCAGCGCATACGCCTCGGCATCAAATGCCTCCTCCCGGCCGAGCAGCAACGGCGCCTTGTTGCCGAAGCCTACTGCCGGACATGCGGCCGCGATGAAGGTGCGAATATCGGTGGGACGCGCAATATCTCGAAATGCGATCACATAGTCGTCTTGCGGCGATGTGAATGCTTCGGCTCTCGGCACCCAATATTGCGGCGTCGGCAGGAAAGCCGGATCAGCCTTCATCTCCGCCGTCACTTCCCCCGACAACGCGGCGTTGTGCAGATTGGAGTCGTTCACCTTCACCGAGGCCGCACGATGGTCGAACTGATGGATCATGCGTCCCACGTAGAGCGGCACCCATTCCCCATTGGCGTTTTGAAAGCGGTTACCGCCGATAGACCACGCGCCCATCTCGTTCTCCAGCTCGGCGCGGTTGCGGAACAGGTGGCTGTCGTTGGTCATGTGGAACACGGTGGTATAGCGCACGGGCCAGCTGCGGACTTCCTCGGCACCGGAACGGTCAACCAGAACGGGGCAGCGCGCATAGACACCGGTGGTGATCTTCATGTCGCGCCGGGTGCGGAAGACGGGCGCGGTGCCGGTATTGGGATTTACCCGTGCAAAGTCCTCGGCGGTGACGGGGAAAGCGTTGTCGGGATTGTCCTTTTCCCTCACAGCATGAAGGAAGAAGCCGCACATGGTTCCATCGAACTGGCGCTGCGGGCTAGCGGTCATTGCGGCAAATTTGAAACTGCGATGCACATCAGGGAAGAACGGACCATTATCGTATCGATTGCGGTTGTTCTCAAAGTCGTAGAGCGATTTGATATGCCCGCCGGTAGACAGGCCGCGAAAGAACTCCGACGATGACAGGTCCCCGGCGATCCCGCTCGGGGTCAGCAGGCCGACCATACCACGGGGTTGCACGAGCGCATGCGCGCGTTCCACGAATAGACTGTAGAGGTTGATGTCGCCCTTGCTCATCAGCGGGTAGTGCTCGGACGGAGCTTTCATCATCTTGCCCGGCTGGTCGGGATTTGGCACGCGCTTGTTCCCATTAAAGCGGGCCATGCGCATAGCAGCAGCTGCTCGTTGATCCGCCTTTTCAAAATCGGCGTGCAGCGGATCGTTCGCATCCTTGATCGCAGCGATCATCTCCTTGCGATCAGAAGCGCGCTGAGCATGAGCGATCTCGGGCTTGCGCGCTGCGAACCACTCGACCTGCTGGAGCTTCAAACGATCCCACGGGGGGTTACCAATCAGGGCGTCGAACCCGCCCTCGCGGCTTCTGCTCTGCCAGTTCTTCCAGACGCCGGGAAAAGCGATCTGCCAGTTGAAGAAGCGCTCTTCCTCGATCAAATCGCGTGCCTCGCGCCAGATCGCATGGAAGCGCTCGGTTTCCTGCGGCTTCGCACGCAGTGCCTCGGGCTCCTTGCGACCGCGCGCAATCGGCAAGGGGTCGCCGAACCCACCGTCCAGCCACTGGGTAATCAGCGGCTTGTCGTCGCGCGACAGGTTCAACCAGTCAAGCGCGTGCATGAAGCTGACGAAGCTGTCGAATGGGCCGATCTGGGATTCCATGCCCCGCCACATATCGGCGCTCGACTCCGCCTCGGCGATTTCGGCATCTGTCAGCGCTTCGATCCGCTGCATGACCGCCGCCTGACGCTCCGCATTGCGCAGGTCATCGATGTAAAGAAGCTCGCCCGCCTTGCCGGCCTTGTCGATGGCATCCATCACCCACAAGCCGAAGAGACTGTCCCCGCAATGCAGGTGGTGGTCGATGAACGACAGCGGCGCGCCGACGGTAAAGGTGTGCAGCCACAGCGCTACCTTCGCGAGTTCGACCGCCATCGGGTTCTTGTCCACGCCGTGGACGCACCGCTTCAGGACCATGCGCTTGACCAGCTGCGGATCGTCGAGCTGTTCCTCCGCGATCGCCCAGTCCTGCGCCTGTGCATTGTGCCAGATGGTCGAGCGCACGCTTTCGATCTCGGTCGCTATGGGACTCTGGTAATCCTCGACACCCGCGTCGCGTGCGATCTCGACAGCCTTGGCCATCGCTTCAAGCGCGGCGTTTGTCAGGCGGTCCACCAGGCTGACCAGAAAATGGCCCGAACCCATCGCCGGGTCGCACACGCGCAAGCGAGTGATGGCCTTGGCGGGGTCTGCTGCCTCCAGGGCACGGAGCTTCGACGCTTCGCTGTCGGATTTGCCGAGCACGCCGATGGCTCTTTCATAACCCGCGTAGGCGTCTTCGATGAGCGGCGCGAGGGTCTCGTCGATGATAAGGAGCACCAGTTCGTCCGGCGTATAGTAGCTGCCGCTATCCTTACGCGCGAAGATGTTCGGGAGGACTTCGAACGCGCCATCGACGCGCTTCATCTCGAACTCCAGCAGGCGTTCGTAAATCGAGCCCAGCTGCTGCACCGACAGGTCGCGATAGTTGATGTAGCGGCGAACGCCTGCGTGCTGCTCCCAAGAGAGGATATCGAGCGCGTCGGCCATGACACTGTCGGATAGGCGGATAGCGTTCAGCAGCGGCGTCTCCGTCGCGCTGAACAGGCCACCATTGTAAGGCGGCAGACCGACCGAGGGATCGCCTTTGTCGATCATTAGAGCGAGGCTGGAGAACCTGTCCCAGATCGGCGTGGCGACGGTGGAGAAGGTGTCTCCTGCATCCTTCCGCTCGCCGACATCCTTGCGAGCCTCACGCAAGGCATAATCGTCGTAACGCCTGTCTCTCACCGGCAGCAGACCGCGGTCCTCGGCGTAAAGGATGAAGAGCAGCCGGTATAGCAGGATCAGTGTCGCGTTCCTGATTTCGTCGATGTCGGTCTTGGCTGGTGCTTTCTCGGCGATCGCTTTGCCGAGCGAGGGGTAGAGCTTGGCGAAGACCAGGTCGGACAGGTTCTTGGCGACCCGTTCCTCGTAGTAGGCCGCTTCCCGGCGGGCACGGTCGTGGAAGGTCGGAGCGTCGGCCGCCTCGCGCTCGAACGCGGAGCGGGAGAACATGGCCACGAAGACACGCAGCCAGTGTTCGCGCTCCTTATCCTCTACCGCTGTGTCGAAGACATCCTCCTCCAGCCCCATGATACGGGCGAGGTCGATCTCTAGGTAATCGTCGATCGTGGAGCGGGCGCCGGCATAGTAGAGCCGCCAGCGCGCACCATTCGTGAGGATGCCCCAACGAAGCGTTCCGCTGGTCAGATCGTCGATGCGCCGCAGATAGCGGAGCAGCTGGGTCGATGGCGTCTCGCGTTGCTCCCCTGTCCTGCCTTCGGCGCGATCGAGTGGTCGCGCCCACCTCTTGCTTTCGACAATCGCGGCGCCGAACTCATACCGCTTCCATTCCTCGGTATGCTCATTCGCACGCGCCTTGGCCGTATCGTCGATGAACAAGAGACCGTCAGGGACGTTGTCGCGACCACGCGGGGACAGGTTCTGCTGCGTGAGCAACGAAGACCACCCCAGAGCCTCTAGAACGGGCCACACGAAGTCGCCCTCGGTCGTTGCCTCGTTAGGGCGCGTCGCGTGCGGGAAAGCGTCGAGAAGCCGTTCCAAGCTCTCTAGCACCGTTTCGACATCGACCTCGGTGTAGGCGGTGCTGCGCTTGATCCCTTCGAGCAGATAATCCTGCGAGAACAGCGAACCAGCAGTGAAGAGCGCAGCGTCGGTCATGCGATAGCTCTACGGGTCCTCGCGCATGTTACAAAGTCGGAGGGGCGCGAAAGCAGACGCTATACACATCTTGGCGACTTGGGGGTCGCGGCCCACGCTCCGAAGCCACGGCTGCGTTCGCGTATAACGCAGAAGATGGAAGTCCTACCAAGAATGACCCACTCGCACCCTGATGCTGCCAATCAGGCGAGGTTTGTCGCAGTCCTGCCATCCTCCGGCACCAATAAGAATGGGTGAAATCTATATTCACGACTCCTCGCGCTAATCACACCGCGATAAAGCCGAGCGCCTTGGCCCCCATCCAGAGGCCCATGCCGATCATGAACAGGTTCTCGGTCAGCGAGACGAAGCCCAGCGGCACGTTGCTATTGCCCCCCACGCAGGCGCATTTTAGTTCGCGCTTGTCGATGTAGACCGCCTTGAACACGCTGACCGCGCCGACCGTGCCGATGAATAGCGATACCGGCACCGAAATAATCGGCAGGGCGTGCGCGACCATCAGGATCCCGGCAAGCGCTTCTCCAAAAGGATAGACGAAGCCGTAGCGCACCCAGCGCCGTGCCAGCAGATCGTAGTTCAGGAACATCGTCGAGAAGCTGCGCACGTCCTGCAACTTTTGGAGCGCCAGCAAGGCCATCGACAGGCTGACGAACCATTCGATCGCCTGGACCGTGAAGATGGTGTCGAAGACATACCAGCTGATCGCCATGCCGAGCAGGAAGGCCACGCCGAAGATCGCGATGACCGGCTGGTAGCTCGTCTCGCCCTCTTTGGGCTGGCTGCGCGATTTTCCAAAATGCTCCCGAAGGTCGTCGTAGCCGCCGATCCGCTTGCCATCGATGAAGGTCTGCGGCGTGGTTTCGACACCGTGCTTCTCCTTGAACGCATCGGTCTCCTCGCGCGTGGTCAGGTGATGATCCTCAACCTCGAAGCCTTCGCGCTTCAGCAGGTCCACGGTCTTCAGGCCGTAGGGGCACAGGTGGTTGGGCATGACCATCCGGTAGACAGTGGCTTTCTTCGTGCTCATCAGTGGCTCGCGGGGTAGCTGGCCCACAAGCTGCGGCCTTCGGGCCCGAAAGCGATGACCTGGAACGCCTGACGGTGATTGCCGTTCTCCATTCCCGGCGAGCCCATCGGCATCCCCGCGACGGCGAGGCCCTTCACGCCTGCCGGACGTTCGGCGAGTAGCCGCTCGACATCGGCGACGGGCACATGGCCTTCGATCACATAGCCTTCGACGATCGAGGTGTGGCACGATTGCAGATCGCCCGGCACACCGTTCTCGGCCTTCACCGACGCCATGTCGGGATGATCGACCGATGTCACATCGTGCTTTTCGCTGCCTTCGACATGCTCTGCCCATGCCAGGCAACAGCTGCAATTCGCATCGCGATACATGGTGAAGCTTGCAGCTTGCGTCGCACACGCGGTGAGGGCTGTGCCGAGGAACAGCGTTCCGGCCATGGTGCGGCGAGCGATCGCCGTGCGAAGATGGGAAATCACGAGCATTCTCCTTCAAAAACCGAGATGATTGGGTCCGTGCGCCAGTTCTCCGCCCCAGTAGCCCTGCGCCAAAAGCGCGAGCGTCGTGGCGAGGAGGAGGATGCGGAATGGCCATCGATTAGCGCGTATCGAAAGGATGGCCGCTACCGGAGCGATCACAGCGAGCCCCGTTCCCGTCCAGCGATGCCATTGCATCGTCGCATCACCTGCAAACCAAAGTCCGGTATGTATCCACCCGAACAGCGCCGCGACGACTGCGCCTGCGGCACCACCCCAAGCCATGACGGAGACCGCATTTGTCAATCTCGTCGATGGGCGAAAGGACGATAAGAATTCCGCCAGGGCTGCGGCAAGCAGAAGCGCGATCGGGAAATGCACCGTGGCTGGATGAAGGCTGGTCCAGATCGAACCGGGGTCGGCTTGATGTTCGTCGGCAAGCCGCAAAGGTGCCTCATCCGCCGCCCGAGCCTTCGGTGCGGTGGACGACCCGGTGCTCGAAGCAGATATGGATGCGGCATCAGCAGGAGCCTCGCCGTGCCGCTTTTCGCCGTGAGCCAAGAGTGGTTGGCCAAGCACCAGCAGCAAGAGCAACGCAGCGCCGCGGATCGAACCAATCACCGCTTCGCCTTCTCGAACAGCGTCACCAGCTCCTCGAATTTTTCGCGCTGCTCGGCCTCATCACCGCTGGCGATCGCTTCGGCCACACAGCATGCGGCGTGGTCCTTCAATACCTGCGTCTCGACCTTGCCGAGCGCGGACCGGATCGCCTGGATCTGGTGCAGGATGTCGATGCAGTAGCGATCGTTCTCGATCATCTGCGACACACCGCGCACCTGCCCTTCGATCCGGTTGAGCCGGTTGATTTTCGCGGTCTTCGCGTCTGCCATGGTCCAAAGTCCGATTGAAATACCCTGCAGGGGTATATTCAGCTATGCGCAGAAGTTCAATCGGAAGCTCGCCCCATGGTCTCATTCTCCCGCCGAAATCTCATCCGCGGCACAGCCGCACTCGCCGTCGCCAAATTCCGCGAGGTCCTAGACCCGGCAGAAGTGCTCGACCCTGGTGCAGCCTTTCTGGCGGAATCTTTGATAGATTACCCAACCACAGGGCACGGGCGCTCCGCTATTGGTTTGAGGGGCGAGAGTAGCTCATGACCTGAGTGGGACATTGAGCTGACACTGCGCAAAAAGTCTGCGAAATTCCAACCATGGGCTCTTTGCGGCCAATCAGCTTATAAGCTCGAAAGCCCTAAACCGCCTTTTAGGAGGCAACCCCACTTTGTATGAACCGAAGTGCGTCGAGGGTTCATAAGAAATGCAAATTCAAGACTGTTAACGTTTATTTGGCGCGTCGTTTACCTCCACGTCGCCGACCTGTCCGCTTATTTACCACCTTCGGCTTACGCAAGAAATGGCCGAGTATCCAATCTCGCAGATATGACCGCGACAGATCGGGGCGACTGCCGAGACCCGCCGCTTGGCCGAACATGCGGTTCAGCAGCTCGAGGGTCTCCCACCATTCTGTTCGCTTAGAAATCAGACGTGTGATTAGCACGCTCGCCGCAGCCCCAGCCCTCCACGACGGTGCGCCGCTCGACCACGCCTTGTTCAAGAAGTCTGCCACGGCGTAGGCGTGGGACATGATCTCGGCGCGTGGTCCGCCGATATAGTTTGCGGCGGCGTCGATCAGGACTTGGCCGCTTTCGTGGCGCAGCATCGCAATCAGAACGTCCCCGTCAAGCGAAACGTGTCCGTGACGACGCGATGCCAAGCTTGCAACACATACGGCGTAGGCGGTCCGGTCGATCACGTCGGCTGCGAGCATCGAGCGGGCCGCTGCCTGCAGCCACGCACCGTTCGCGAAACCTTGTGAAGCCGCTAATTGTCGGAGGTGCAGGTCATCAGATAGCAACAGTCTCTCTGTCTGCTTCGCGATCAAAAGAGGATCGAGGATGCTCTCGACCACCTCGCGGTGCAGCAGGCGCGCCAGTTCGGGATCGTCCGATCCCTCGACAGGCAGCACGACGCAATTCGCGCGCAGCGCTTCGATGGTCGCGTTGAAAAGCTCGATCCTGCTCTGCGTTTCCTCTGCCGAGTGCACTTGGCGGACTGCTTGGTCCCCTTGGTAGCCCAGCGTCATATACTCGCGGCCGGCGTGCAATTCCTCCTTCGCCCGCATCTGCAGCAATTCATCTATGGTGGTCTGCGGGATAGCGACAGTGCCAAAGAACCTACGCATCGGTTCGAGGAGATGCAAATGGTGGGCGCACCATGCGGTCAGCGTGTCGAGGACCACGCCCTTGCCGCGTGCACGGAAGCAGGCCAGTTCAGCTGCTTCCCGCTCTTCCTGCCCGCCGAGGCACGTCTGGATTTCGCCACCATTTTGGGGGATCAGTTCTGCGACCTGCAGAACGCTCATGTGGTTTAGCGCCGCCAGCGCTTCCAGCGGCAACGACATCTCGCGGTAGCTCCGGCAAATCTCAAAGCCGTGCTGCTGATGCTGACGCACCATGTCGAGCACCGGCTGGACGTCACCTTCCCGCATCGTGATCGAGCCCATCGACTGTGACTGCGGGAAGCGAGTAGCGTGGGTGTGCATGATGTCGTGCAGCAGCCAGACGAAGCGGTGCTTAACCTCTTTGACCCGATATCTACGTGGCTCGCCGATTCCTTGCGGCACGATGATCTCGTCACCGGCGCTGGCCTCAAGGACTTGCTGCGCCAGCACTTGCCCGGGTGAATAGTTTGCTACCTCGGGAGTCACCTCGTCCCAAATTATCCCGCTGACGTTCTTGCCCCCATCAATCTCCTCCAGCTCAAACCAGTCCCCGACCTCGGCAGGGCCGACCATGCGGATCTCCGAAGGAAGCCGCTCGCTGGTGAAGAAGATGCCCGGATACATCTGGATAACCTTCTCGTCGGCACGGTTGTTCGACGCCACGGTATACGCGAGGTTTAACGCCCGCATGTCTTCGCCGGCGTGGCGCAGCATGAGCGCGAGCCGCATTCGCTCCTGAGGCGACCCCTCGACGCTCCGTTCGTCAACCTCGCGAGCGAGATCGTGCGCGGCGTCGCGCCGGTCCGCGCGCATATAAACGCCGTATAATATCAAGCGCGCCCGAAGGTCTCCGGGATCGTGGTCTAGGGCCCGTCGCAAATGGTGCTCGGCTCCATCGATGTCGCCGCGGGCGTTGGCGGCGGCGCCGGCCATGCGGGCGATATTAGGTTCGAGGAGAATGGCGTCAGGCAGCGCCTCGAAGAAGGCGCGGGTGCGCGGGGTCACTGGCGCATTGGCATAGGCCCACGCGAGCCAGGCCAGCGGGCTGGAGAGTGTGCCCATGTCTACGAACGTATCGATCGCGGTAATCACGGAGACGGCGTCGTCCAGATCGACCGCGACCTCCGCCGCCATCAGCCGGACCGAGAGCGGCGTCGAGTTCGTGAAACCCGATAGCAGAGTTCCCAAGAGTTCCTTCGCCAAGTCCTGAGAGTATGGCAACGCAGTCTGAGCCGCGCCCGCGAGCACCGTCTCATCGCCTGGCCACGCCTCGATCAGACCGCGCAATGCCTTACCGGCGTCGGCGGCTCCAGTCTCGATACGCGCCCGCGCCACCAGTGTATCGAAGAAACGCACGTCCTCTCTACAGACGCCGGCTCTGCGCTCGGGCGTCGCGAACGCAATGACGTCTTGCCAGTCCGGTGTGTGCGCCATCGCTGCGAGCATGACCATTGTCCGACCCGAGCCCTCAGGAAGATCGCGCACCCGCTCAATCGCCTTCGCCGGACTATCGTCGATCACATCCAGGTGCGCAGCGGCCAGCAGGGCGTCGGGCAACTCGGGAGCGATCGCCAACACCTGATCCGAGACGCGCCTTGCGTCGTCGCGTAAGCTCAGGCTCCGGTAGGCGGTGACGAGATTGACGCCGGCGCCAACCCAGACGTCTTGGCCGGCGTTTTCGTAAAGGCGGACTTGATCCCAATGCCCCTGCAGCAGTTCCGCGGCCCGCTCGATGCGAGCCCGCCGTTCGCGGCTCCGCTCCGGCGGCAGGTCGTAGGAGAAGGCAGCGAACGCCTCCTCGAGAATGGCCTCTGCGGCGAACCGTTGAGCGAGGCCCGATTTCGGATGGGCCGTTAGCAGATCCGCTGCCGCTGCCATCCATGCGTCGTCGCCCCGCCGCCGAAGCATGTTGAGGCGATTGACCGCGGTATTCTCGTCGACGCGTAGATCGGGCGGGACGAATGTGTCGGGATTGACCAGGTCTTCGTGCATCGCGGCTGCCTGATATGCGAAAGATGCCGCCAGCGCGTCTCCCGGATCCTCTTCCAAGAGCGTTCGACAACTCTCGATAGCGTCGTCGAACTTCCCCTCCAGCATCAGCGCCAAGGCGCGGTTCGCGCGGGCCTTGCGATCAGTCGGATTGAGCTCGTATGCCTCGTGGAGGAACGCGGACGCCTCGGCGTCCTGCCCTTGGCGCATTCGCGCGAAGCCGAGGTAGGCGCGGACCCGCGACCGGACAGCGTTAGATGCGGTCTCCGGCAGCTTTGACTCCAGATCAGTGAGCATTTGACCCGCGGTGTCAGGACGACCCTGGTTTAGCAGGTCGCGAAATAGGTCGATCTGCTGGTCGAAGACTTTGTCCAGTGCGGCGCCGCTGCCCGTGTCAGCGCTTCTCACCATGGCGAGGATCTGCTCCACGTTTGCCGCCATTAGGTGCTGGTCGGCCCGCGCAGCCGCGAGTTCCGCCGTCGTCTCCCTTGTAACTTGAACGTTCTCCCGGCCAAGCCCCAGCAGCTCGTCGGTAGAAGCGCTATATTCGGGGTCAAAGGCCCGAACCGCTTCGGGATAGAGTCGGATGCGCCGTTGCAGCTCATCCCAGCCCCAGATCTGAATTTGCACGGCCCGGCCGAGGTCGGCCTGCTGCTGCCGAATAGAGATCGCGAGCTTGTCCAGCGCCAAGTCGTCCGGCGCGGTGGTGACGACGTAGATTTCGGTGAGCTTTGGTTCGATCTTGAGCGATCGGTCGATGTCCGACCTCGCCTCTGAGACGCTAAGCCGGTCTCGGCGCTTCTTGAGCTTGCACTGGACGGAGACGGGCTGGTAGGAATCACCGTCGCGGGCTCCAATGAGGTCGATACCATCTTGCTTGGCACCCGAGGTCGCCACGCCCTTCAAGTTGGGATCGTTGACGATCCGGCGGAATAGGACCGCGCAGCGGTCCTCGAACGCGTCGGAACTCTCTGGAATGCCAATGACATTACTGGATCTCATGCGGACACTATAGCTACCCAGAGATGCACCTCGCTACCTTCTCGCACGATATGTTCCCCGCTTTGCTAATGCACCACTCTCAGGATAGATGTTCAGCCGTTCCGCAGTGAGAATCTACCCAAGCGCCATTTCCGTTAAGTGAAGCCGCTATTATACCTTGTTCATTCAAAGGCGGCGGACGACCGGTGCGTCCGCAGATAGACACTGCGTCTGCGCAAATCTTAAAATGTCAGAGCATTTAAACTCTCCTCGTGACGTGCAAATGTCCGTAGCTGACCATCTTAATGGCCTCATGCCGCTGTCGAAGATTGCCCAACGCAAGCGTGCCATAATGTCCGGTCTGTGAGTGATCGGCGTGCCCGAGTAGTGCCTTCAGAACACCTTCCTCGACCCCTGCTCGCCTGCACTCGTCGGCGAATGAGTGCCGGAAGCTATGAAGATTTAGTCCGGGTCGCTTCATGTCGATGCGTTCGAGGTAGCGCGCCCAAAATTTGGAAGGCCTGTAACTCCAGTCACCGCGAGGTCCCGGCAACAGGTCACTGAAAACGCGCTGACTCCCCGTTCGGACCTGCAGTCTGACGTAGTCCAAAAAACCCAGCTCAATCAGAGCAGGATGGATTGGCACAATGCGCCGGGACGAAGCCGTTTTCAGCTTCTTGTCGATGCTGGCCCCCTCATCGTTAAAATCGAAGACCCAGACGTCCTCAATCTGCCTAATGTCGTTTGTCTCCAGCTGCACGATCTCGCCAGCGCGGGCACCGGAATAGAGCGCGCAGAGTGGAAGCCAGAATCGCCAGTCACGAATCTTCTCATCACCCGACTGGTGCTCTTTTTTGGCATGGCACCCGACGAATAAGGGGCTTGAGAACAGCTCCTTGAGCTGGATGTCTGAGTAAGGCGGATATTTGCGCTTGGCCTTGTCGATCCTCGTGCGAAATCCCGTCGCCACGTTCTCCTCGACGTAGTCGTTTTTCTTCAGCCATGCGATGAACGCACTGACCTCGGACACCTCACGATTGACCGTCCTTGCCGACCTGGTCTCGCCTCCAGTCGCCGCCCAAGTCCGCGCTGCGTCGGCGAGCGCCATACCCTTCAGCTCGTCTCGCGCTGTCCATCGGTGAGGCACCTCCGACAGCGCGCGCTTGAAATCGCGAATATGCGACCGAGAAATCGCAGATACCGTGATCTGCTCGCCCACAAACCTCGCGAAGTGCTTTATGGTCTTGCGTTCCGATGTGAGCGTGTCGGCGCGCTTACCTTCGCGAAGCCTCTCGCGCTCATACTGGTCGAACAGCGACATGATGTCCTCGTCGGGCGGCGCCACTGTGGTCGAGGGCCGGCATCCTCCAAGTCGCTCAACGACCGCACGGTGATCTGTATTTGCATCCTTCCCGTCCATAAGGTCGGCGAGGTCTGATCGAGCGAGCTGGACGGTCTTCGTCACCAAGGCCACAAGCTCGTTCCAGCGCTCACCCTGAACACCGTTGCCGGGTGCGACGCTCCAGCCCTCCTTGCGAGCAACGGCAGCCGCCAAGTGCTCCATTTCACCAATATCGTTTGGTGAGGGCATAAGCGCGACCTCTGCCCTCTTGCGTCGCTTCTTTGCTGCGAGCAGCGACAGATCGACGCCCTCTTCTGCCAATTCTGCGCGGAGCTTTTCCCGTTGCACGCGAAGGAAGCCTTTGTGGACATGCGCAGTCACTGCCTCGATCATTGCGTTCGGCGTGGGGATGTTGGGCACCCTTGCCGATGATGACCGAATTTCGTCCCACACCTCGTGCTGCCTCGCCCTGACAGCGACGACGCGGCGCTCTGCCTCCCGCTTGTCGGTTGTCCGCAAAGACTTCATCGCGTCGGACGGCCTCTTGCCGGTTCGCGCTACCAGTATGGCCTCGACGTCAGCTGGGACTGCTTCGCGGTATTGCCAGCTGCTAGAGCCGGGGCGCTTCACGACATGGGGCATTGAACGACTCGGTGATGTGACAGTCTGATGCTACACCGATGCACGGAAAACCCACAGTCGTTCAAGAGGTTATATGTATCAAGGAGGTAGATTTAGACGGGATGCGAATCCTCTCTCCCCGACCATTTTGCGACCTGCGGCGCCCGGCCAGGGCACACCGCACCCCGCTTCAAAGCAACGCGATCCCCACCAGTAGCGTCAGCGCGCCAAGGCCCATCGAAAGGTTGCGCCTGAGCCTAAGCCAGTCCCCGCCGCCGTAACGCAGCGCCCGGTCGACGAGGGGAGAAAGCCCGATAAGCGGGCCCAGCAGCAACAGCGCAGGGCCGGGCCATTCCCATCCGATCGTCCAGGGGAAATAGAGGACAAGTCCAATCAGGCTCGGGGCCACGGCGACGATGAAGACCCATGTGCGCCGCTCTGCCGCCTGCACGGCAGCGCCCCACCAGACCCCGCCGAGGAAACTGAAGATCAGCGCGGCGTATGCAAACGCGCAGGCCGCTGCGACCCAGCGCCACTCGCTGCCGGAAAGCACGACGGCGGCGGCAATCGCTTGCGGCAGGAGGCCTGCGTAACCGAGCGCCTTTGCTGCCCGAACGAGTCTGGTGCTGCCTTCCATGCCGCCTCCGCTTGTTCCGCCCCGTCACGGCCCCATATCGGGCCCCATGTCCGAAGATGAAAAGCCGGACCGCTATCGCGCGGTTCCCAGTTCGCGTTTGTCCCGCCTGTCCGGTTTCGGCAAATTGGCCGGCGGTGTTGCAGGCGGAATGCTGGCGGAGGGCGCGCGAAAGCTTGCCGCCGGGGAGCGGCCGACCCTCCAGGAGCTGGCATTGACGCCGGGCAACGCGCAACGATTGACCAACCAGCTTTCGCAGCTGCGCGGCGCGGCGATGAAGCTGGGCCAGATGATTTCGCTCGACGCCGGCGACCTGCTGCCGCCGGAGCTTTCCGCCATCCTCGCCACCCTGCGCGACCAGGCGAATTTCATGCCGCCAAGGCAGCTCGACAAGGTGCTGGCAGAAGAATGGGGGAAGGACTGGCGCAGGCAGTTCCGCCGCTTCGAGCCCCGCCCGATCGCCGCCGCCAGCATCGGGCAGGTCCACCGCGCCCTCACCCGCGACGGCGATGAGCTGGCGATCAAGGTGCAGTATCCCGGTGTGCGCGACAGTATCGATGCCGATATCGACAATGTCGCATCCCTGTTGCGAATCTCGGGGCTGCTGCCGAAGGAGCTCGATATCGCACCGCTTCTCGCGGCCGCCAAGGAGCAGTTGCACGAGGAAGCGGACTACCTGCGCGAAGGCGAACAGATGCGCCTTTATGCGGAAAGACTTGCGGGCGAGCGGGGGTTCGTTGTCCCTCGCCTCTATCCGGACATGACCACGAGGCAGGTCCTCGTCATGAGCTACGAGACCGGCGAGCCGATCGAGAACCTCGAGGCGCAGTCGCAGGACGTTATTGACGAAGTCTTCGGCCGCCTGCTGTCGCTGGTCGCGCGCGAGCTCTTCGAGTTTCGCGTCATGCAGACCGATCCCAATTTCGCGAACTTCCGGTTCCGCGCCGATACGCAGGACATCGTCCTGCTCGATTTCGGCGCGACGCGACCTGTCGAGCCGCGCCTGTCCGGAGCCTATCGCGCGATGCTTACTCACGGCTTTGCCGGAGAGCGGGAGAAGGCGGTCGCAGCTGCCGTCGACAGCGGATTCGTGAACCCTGTCGTGCTCGAAAGACATCCGGACCGGGTCGAGCGGATGACGGATGTCATCATGGCCGAATTGACCCGTGAAGAGCCATTCGATTTCGGCGATCGTGCGTTCGTGGCCGTCCTGCGTGACGAAGGCATGGCGATAGCGAGGGACAAGGCGAGCTGGCACCTGCCGCCACCGGAGGTCGTATTCGTCCAGCGAAAGGTCAGCGGCACGGCTTTGCTGGGCGCGAGGCTGAAGGCGGTGGTCGATGTGCGTGGACGGGTCGAGAAAGTCCTGGCGGACAGTCCGCCCGTTACACTCACACCGACGCAGGACTAGAAACCGCAAAGAAAAAGGCCCGACATCGCTGCCGGGCCTTTCGAAACTTGTTGTTCCGTTGGATCAGACGGAGACGGGAACTTCGTCGTCATCGTCGTCGGAAAGCAGGATGATCGCACCCACGATCGCTGCCAGGCCGAGCAGTGCGGGAAGCAGCCAGTTCATGCCGGCAGCTTCTTCTTCCATGCCGATCGGCAGGACGCAGCCGTCAGCACCCTGACAATTTACGCGCGATTCAATCTGGCTCTGCGCATTTGCCTGGATCGGCAAAAGCGTCGAGGTGGCGAGAAAAGCTGCCGCTACGGAAGCCCTCGTAATCTTGTTGGTCTTTGTCATTCCATCCCTTCCTTTTCGTATCTCTATTATCCAAACCCGCATTTTCGCTTTGTAGACGAACGATCAGGGCCGGCGGTAGCTGCGTGCTAACCCTCCTAAAGCTACAACCGCATGAAAGTTCCAGAGAAATCGAAAGAAATTTGAGCTTCCGCATTCAGCCGTGGTTTTGCTGCCACAGCCCATGAAAAAGCAGAAGTTTCTTTCACTGTTTGGGAACGCTGGTGGGTGGAGACTGTTTGAGCGGTGAAGGCGGTTTCCCGATCCAGCTGCGTGGTGAATTGAAACCCAACAGGAGAATAACAATGAAAAAAGCTCTTTTTGCAGCTGGCGCGTGTGCGCTGGGTATCGCGTTTTCTTCGGCAGCGGCCGCACAGACCGCACCGATGGGCGCTGAAATTTATGGCCAGACCGTTCAGGTCCGCTTTGCCGACGGCACCACCAACAATGTGATGTTCATGCAGAATGGCACGGCGACCATCCGCTCGATGGACGGTATGTCCATGCCTGCAACCTGGGCCGTTCGCGGTGGCGACCTGTGCCTGATGGCCGGCGGTGCCGAAGAATGCTGGGACTACAACAACCGCTTCGTGGCCGGCCAGGCCATGCCGATGATGAGCAGCTGCGGCGCCGCTTCACAGTGGACCGCCCTCGGCGTGAACAACATTGCCCCCCCGCCCCCGCCGCCTGTGCGTACGCAGCCGGCCCCGGCTCCTGCACCGGCCCCGATGCCGGCACCCGCGCCCCGCGTGGGCGAACGCGGCTGAGGTAAAACTTGCAACGCAAGACCTTTATAACCGTAGCATTGGCCGGCGCGCTCCTGAGTGCGCCGGCCTTTGCCGATTCCGCCGGTAACGCCCTCAGCCTCGCTGCGCGGCCCGGCGAGACGGAAATGTATTACGTCGACAGCGAGCTGAAACCCGGCCCGCGCGTCTCGGCAAGCAACGACAATGCGATCCTGCGCGACCTGCGCCGCGCCGCGGAGGCATTCGATGCGGATTGGGGCGACCTCCCCCAATCGACCCTGAGCGAAGGCGAGGCCCTTCGGGCAGGCGACCGATCCGTCCGGGTGGCGCAGCTGCGCCAGCGTCTCGGCTTGTCCGCTGGGACCGGCTTCGATGCCGAACTGGCCGCACGGGTCCGCGATTATCGCAAGGCCCATGGTTTGCCGGCTGCTGCTGTCGTCGATGCAGACATGATCCGCGCGCTCAATCGCGGACACAGCTATTACAAGCGCAAGATCGATTTGAATATCGAACGGCTCGAGGCGATTCCCGCCGATCCGGGCGAGCGATACATCGTCGTCGATAGCGCGGCACAGATCCTGACGATGTACGAGGATGGCAAGCCGGTCGGCACCATGCGCGTGGTCGTCGGCAAGGAAACCGATCCCACGCCGATGATGGCCGGCCTGATCCGCTATTCCGAAGTGCGACCCTTCTGGAACGTCCCGCCCGACCTAGTGCGGCGGAATATCGCGCCGAAGGTGCTGGCCCAGGGCCTGCCCTATATCGAGCGCACCGGCTTCCAGCCCCTGTCGGACTGGACGGAAGAGGCCGAGCCGCTGGACCCGAAGAAGGTCGACTGGCAGGCCGTGGCCGATGGCGACTTCGATTTGCGCGTCCGGCAACTGCCCGGCCCCGGCAACGGCATGGGCGACATCAAGTTCATGTTCCCCAATCCGCTCGGAATCTACTTGCACGACACGCCGTCGCGCGAGCTGTTTACCGAGGACATGCGCGCATTCAGCGCAGGCTGCGTAAGGCTGCAGGACGCGCCGCGCCTCGCCCGGTGGCTACATGACGGGGAGAAACCAGGCGAAGGTAGCGACGAGGCATCCCTGATGGTGCCCCTGCCGAAGCCCGTGCCGGTCTTCATCACCTACCTGACCGCCGCGCCGGTCGACGGACGGATCGAATTTCGCGACGATTTCTACGGCCGCGACGCCCGGCTGATGTCGCGCGTCACGGCCGATTTCCTCGACTTCTAGACCGCCGCCCCCTCTGGATCAGTCGATTTCGACCGTTCCCACGAGCCGGCGCCCGTCCTCGCTGGGCAGCATTTCCACGTCGATCAGCTCCTCGCTTTGCTGCGGGGTAGCGAAGTTGCGGATAATCCGCACCGTCGCGGTCGACGGACCGTTCGGATTTCGCCGGTCGGCAGCGTAGGTGTCGAGCTCGATCCGGTACGTCCCGTCGGGCGCCTTGCGGATCATGAACTCTTCCGGGCCGTAACCCTGCGTCACGTCGTGCAGGTAACGCGCGCCCTCCTTCGAAGTGCGGTTGCTGTAGCCAATCTCCTGCCCGTCCGGCTGGCGGACCCACAGGTCCAGATCGGTGCGCGGCGTGTTCCATTGCACCACCACCCGCATGTCGAGCGGCAGGGCGGCGATGAACTTGTCGTCCAGCGCCACGCCGAGGTCCCGCCCGCCGAGCGCGACGATAATCGCGTTTGCCTCTGCCAGGGCATATTCGTTGACCCGGCCGTATTCGTCCGGCCAGCGCTTCATGCCCGCATCGACGAACAGTTGGAGCGATTTCTGCAGGTTGGCGCGATTGTTCATCGCCCGGCCGCGCTTGGCATAGGCGTCAGCCAGGGCAAGCAGCGGATGGGGCCGTTCGGCTTCGCGCTCGACCAGCTGTTCCAGCAGCCAGATCGCGCGATCCGGATCGCCATACCGCAGCAGGCGCTGGGCGACGATGAACAGCGTCTGGTTGTCGCGCGCCGGTAATTCGAGCGCAGCCTCTGCTGCACGCAAGGCTTCCTGCTTGCGCCCGTTCGACCAGTGCCACTCGGCCAGGTCGAGGTAGAATAGCGGCAGGTCCCCGTTTTCCTTCGCGGTGTCTGCCACCGCATCGGCCCAATTGTCGCCCGCAGCGTCCCAAGCCGCAATGTAAGGCCGGTCTGCGGCCCATTCCGCGGTTTCGATGGCGCCGTCTTCCGCGTATTCCACTCCATTTGCCGTGGCCTGGCGGAAACCGAACTCCGCCTCGGGTTCGGCGACGTCGACCGTGGTGACCCGCTCGACTGCGGACTGAGTGCGCGCACCGCCGGTCACGATGATGTTCGAGGCGTCCTGCGGCGGAGGCGGAGCGACCGGCGGCGGCGGTGCCATGCGCGCCGGTGGCGGCGGAGGGGGAGGCGGCGGCGCGGGCGGCGGGGGTGCCCGTCGTTCATCCATCGCCGCTTCCTCCACCATGGCGACAGGCACCGGCGGCGGCGGAACGCCCGGATTTCCCATGTCGGCGGGAGCCTTGCCGGTCTCCCACCACTCCTTGCGCTGTTCCCACATGGCGACGATGTTTTCGTAGAATGCCCGGTCGCGCCGCGCATCGAATTCCGCGCGCTGGCGCTTGATCGCGTCAAATTGCTGGCGGAGCGCCTTGGGATAGGTTTCGGGCGGCGTGAACCCGCTCTCGACATAATCTTCCGGCGTTTCGAGCACGATGAAGCTCACGCCCGGGGTCGCGACGGACCAGCGCCGCGCTTCCTCGGCCAATTCCTCGATGGTCATGGAATCGCGCACCGTCGCGAGCCGCTGAGCGGCCCAGAGCGCACCGGGCGCGGCAAAATTTGGCACCGCCATGCGGTTTACGGGGATCATGCGTCCGTTGACCTGCAGGCGGCCGTCGGTCGGCATCGGCCCGACCAGGCGATAGCGGCCTTCCCCGGCCGGCAGGCTGCGCGTTTCGATCGCCACTTTCTCTCCGTCAGTGACCAAGGGGATGGCGCTCGGCGACATCAACAGGTCGATCGCCTTGTCGTCGTTCACGGCGCTCAGGTCCAAAAAGGCCCCGCCCATACGCCGCGCCTCTGCCTCCAGCCACGGCTTGTCGGCCTCCCCGCCGGACGTCACGAAGCTCACGCGGCACGGCGTCCCGCCAAGCCCGCGACGCTGACCTATCGTGGCACGTCCGTCGGAGAAGACCACGCAGGTCCCGCTGGTGTCCCTGATCGGGGTCGCGAGGTACTCGTAGCTCGTCCCGCCGGCGTAGCGGACGGCTTTCAGCGTGTCGGCCACGTTGCGCGCATCGACTTCGATCGCCTCGTCGCCCCGGCTGTCGAACAACTGGATCGTGACCTTGCGCGCATCGAGGCGGCGGGCGAGGCGCTCTACCAATTCGGCTTCGCGCTTCAGCTCGTCGTCGAGCCGCGAGACCGAGCGGTCCCACATGATAACCAAGTTGTCGCGCCCGGCTTCCGGCGCGGGCGGCAAGTCGCCGGTAAGTTCGAAAAACTGACCCTCGCCAGGGTGCTGGCTCAGGGTCAGGCCGTCGGCTGGCTCTGCGGTGAAGCGGATGGTGCCTTCGACCTCGCCCGCTCCGGCGCGATAGACCCACGCGCCGCCATCCTGCGTCCAGGCAAAATCGCGGCCCGGCGCGCTGTCCACGCCGCGAACGCGCATCGTAATGGCACCCACCTGCCCGCTATCGAGCGGCAGGATGTATTCGCCGTTCGCATCGAGCGGACTGGAGAAACGGATCCGGATGGTGCGACCCTGCCGCGGGAAGATTGGATAGACCCGGCTTTCGAACCTGTCGGAGTAATCGACTTCGGCAAGGCCCGGATCGATCCGGCGGACGACCCTGCGTTCGAATGCCTCGCGGGCACGGTCGCGGCTCTGGAGGACGCCGTCGATCATTTCCCCGCCAACGTCGAGCGCATAGCCGGTGACGACGCTGCCTTCGGGCAGGGTCAGGCCGAATTCTCCCTCCAGCGTCTCGTTGCCGGGGTTCTCGAACCGCACGGTCATTTCGGTCATGGCGAGGCCGCCGCGGCGCGTCACCTCGATATCCAGCGAGGCGATCTGCAGCTGCTTGCTGTCCTCGCCCACGACCCCGTCGACGCGGGCGCTTAGCGCGGGTGAGGCGCGCTGGTCCTGTGCACTGGCCATGATCGGCAGGCTCCCCGCGATGGCCATCAGCGACACGAGCGATACGAAACGACGCATGGAACTCTCCCCTGTTCGGTTCCGCACTGAATTGGCGCGCGAAAATGAACCGGATGTGAAGATGATACAAAATATCATCAGGTGCAAGCCCGGCCCTGCAAAACTAGTCGGGCGAAGCGCTGTCACAGGGTTGTAATCTCTCACGGGAACGCCCATTGGCAAGCGCGCTGGACACAGGCTTCGCGGGCGGCCCGATGACGAACAACCATCCATTTCATGACGAGAACGGCGACAGCCTGCGCGAGGAGTGCGGCGTATTCGGCGTGATCGGTGCGGACGATGCGGCGGCCATCACCGCGCTCGGCCTTCACGCCCTGCAGCATCGCGGGCAGGAAGCGGTCGGCATCTGTTCGTACAACGGCAGCGAATTCACCGCGCGCCGCGGGCTCGGCCACGTGGCGGCCAACTTCTCCACCGAAGAAGCGATTGCCGAGCTGCCGGGCCACATGGCCGCCGGGCACGTACGCTACTCCACGACCGGCGGCTCCGGCTTGCGCAACGTGCAGCCGCTCTACGCCGAGCTTGCCAGCGGCGGTTTCGCGGTCAGCCACAACGGCAATATCTCGAACGCCATGACCTTGCGCCAGGAACTGGTGGAAAAGGGCGCGATCTTCCAGTCGACCAGCGACACCGAGGTGATCATCCACCTCGTCGCGACGAGCCGCTATCCGACCATGCTCGACCGCCTGATCGATGCGCTCCGGCTCGTCGAGGGCGCCTATGCGCTGGTCGTGATGACCCCGCGCGGCATGGCTGCCTGCCGCGATCCGCTCGGCATCAGGCCGCTTGTCATGGGCAGGATGGGCGACGCGGTGATCTTCGCCAGCGAAACCGTGGCGCTCGACGTCGTCGGCGCTGAATTCGAACGCGAGGTGGAGCCCGGCGAATTGCTCGAAATCGACTTCGACGGCACTATCCGCAGCCATCGCCCCTTCGGCAACCCCGCCCCGCGGCCCTGCATTTTCGAGCATGTCTATTTCAGCCGCCCCGACAGCTATTTCGCCGGCCAGTCGGTGTACGAAGCGCGCAAGGCCATCGGTGCGGAACTCGCACGGGAAAAGCCGGTGGAGGCGGATATCGTCGTGCCCGTACCCGACAGCGGCGTCCCGGCTGCCATCGGCTACGCGCAGGAAAGCGGCGTTCCGTTCGAACTCGGCATCATCCGCTCCCACTATGTCGGGCGGACCTTCATCCAGCCTTCGGACAGCGCCCGCAATGCCGGGGTGAAGCGCAAGCACAACGCCAACCGAGTGCTGGTGGAAGGCAAGCGCGTCGTGCTGATCGACGACAGTATCGTGCGCGGCACCACCAGCCTCAAGATCGTGCAGATGATGCGCGATGCAGGCGCGAAGGAAGTGCATTTCCGCGTCGCCAGCCCGCCGACCAACCACAGCTGTTTCTACGGCGTCGACACGCCCGAACGCTCGAAGCTCCTCGCCGCACGGATGGACGTGGATGCCATGTGCGAATTCATCCAGGCGGACAGCCTCGCTTTCGTGTCGATCGACGGGCTTTACCGCGCGGTGGGTCGCAAGGGGCGCGACAGCGGCTGCCCACAATATTGCGACGCGTGCTTCACCGGCGACTACCCGACCAGCCTGACCGACCTTGAGCGCAAGCGCGACGCGGACGACCAGCTCGGCCTGCCGATGGGCAAGGTGGCATGAGCGACGCTCTGGCAGGGCAAACCGCGCTCGTCACCGGTGCGAGCAAGGGGATCGGCGCCGCCATCGCCCGCGAACTGGGTGCGCGCGGCGCGCATGTAATCCTGACTGCGCGCAACGCAGCCGGCCTGGAAGAGGTCGAACAGGCCATTCACGATGCCGGCGGCAGTGCGACCATCGCGCCGCTCGACCTGTCCGAAAGCGATGGTGTCGCCCGCCTGGCGCAGGCCATTTCCGGACGGTGGGACACGCTCGATATTCTCGTCATTTGCGCAGCTTACCTGCCGAACCTGTCGCCCGTTACCCAGATCGACGGCAAGGAATTCAGCAAGGCGATGACGGTCAACGTGCTGGCCACGCAAAGCCTGCTCGCCGCGTTCGATCCGATGCTGAAGCGCAGCGGCAACGCCCGCGTCATCGGACTGACCAGCAGTGTCGGGGAGACCCCGCGTGCCTATTGGAGCGCGTACGGGGCCAGCAAGTCGGCATTCGACAATCTTCTCAGCGCCTATGGTGACGAAGTTGAGAAGATTTCGAAGGTGCGGGTGGCGACGATCGATCCCGGCGCAACGCGCACGGAAATGCGCGCCCGCGCCTATCCCGGCGAAGACCCGCAGACGGTGAAGCCACCGGAAACCGTGGCCGCCCACGTCGCGGATCTGCTCGAAAGCGATTTCGAAACCGGGCTGCGGCAAAGGGTTGATACGCCTTAACCCTCTTGGGAAACCTCCGTGTAACGGCGGTAGCACGATATTAAGCACGGTTGCCGGATCGCCCCGATCCTTTGTTGTTGTGGCAGCCGAAGCTTGAGGACAGCCGCCATGATGACGATCAGCTCCCCCGAACGTTACGAAATCGCCGCGCAGGAAGACCGCAGCGCGCCGCGCACGAAGCTCGCCATCCCCGCGCAGATGCGGGTAAGCGGCGGCCGCCGTTTCCAGACCGTGGTGCACGACCTGTCGCTGTCCGGTTTTTCCGCCACCTCGATCAATCGGATGGAGCCGGGATCGATGTGCTGGATGACCCTGCCGGGCCTCGAATCGCTGGCGGCTGAAGTGATCTGGTGGGAAGGCAACCTCGTCGGCTGCGCATTCCAGACGCTCCTCAGCCCGATCGTCCACGACAACATCCTGGCCCGCTATCGCGGCGACGGCGCTGCCCGCTGATCATTCGTCGATAACGCTCGCTGCGATGCGGGCGACGAGCTCGCCGCGCTTGCGCGCAAGGTCGCCGCTGGTGGCCGTCGGCCAATTGCCGACGATGGCGACGACAAGGTCGGCTTCCGGGACGATGGTGACCGACTGGCCAAAAATGCCCTGCGCGCCGAAGCTGCGCCCGTCGTAAGTCCACCACTGGTAGCCATAGCCGAAGCGATCTCCGTCCAACTTCACCGATGCCGCCCCGGCTTCGGCGAACCAGCCATCGGGCACCACGCCCTTCCCGCCTTCCAGCGCGAACTGGCCGAACCGCGCATAATCGGCGAGCGTCAGCGACAGGCAGCACCCGCCAATATTTCTCCCGGACAGGTCGACCATCCAGAACATCGGATCGGCGAAGCCTGCGGGCACCACGATCTTGTCATAGGCGTAATCCGCCAGCTTCCGCCCGGTGGCGTTCTCGACGATGATACCGAGCAGGTTGGTCTCGCCCGTCTTGTAGACGAACTTGGTGCCGGGAGGCGCCTCGCGCTCCAGCGTGCGCATGTAAGTAACGCTTTGGTCCTCACCTGGCTGCGGCGGGGTGGCGAGCATGCGCGCGACATCGCTGTTGGGATCGGTGTAGTTCTCGTTCCACTTCACGCCCGACGTCATCGTGGCGACCTGGCGCACGGTGACGGGATCGTATACGCTGCCGGCAAGCGCCGGCACGTATTTCGTGACCGGGTCGTCGAGACTGTCGATCGCCCCGTCGGCAATGGCCGCGCCGAGCAAGGTCGAGGTAAAGCTCTTGGCGACAGAGAAGCTGGTCCAGCGTGCGTCTGCGCCGAAATCCTCGGCTGAATTGGTGTAGCGCACGGCGTTGTCCTTCACGACCATGACGCCGACCGCCCCGCTCTCACGCATATATGCCGCGATGGCGTCCGAGACTTCGCGCGGCAGACCGTCGCCCGGAAGGAAGCGGTGGGGCTGCGGCGCGGGAGATACCTCCAGTCCCGCAAAATAGTCTTCCATGTGGGCGAAACGGTCGCGCCTTGTGGCATCGTCCCAGAACAGCACCTGCTGTTCGGCAATCGGGATTTCCTGCGACGGCTGGGTCAGTTGCACCGTGGGCGCATCTTGCGGCGCCAGGCAAGCCGAGCCGATCCCGCCACAGGGCATGGTGCACCCCGCCAAAGCTGCCGTTGCCAGCAAAGCCGCCCATGTCCTCATCGCCCTACTCCTCCTTGACCAGCGTCACCTGTGCCACAAAAATGCTGCCGCCGCGAAACCCGCCTTCGCAATACATCAGGTAAAAACGCCACAGGCGGGCGAAACGCTCGTCGAACCCGTCCGGAATGCGCCCTTCCTTCCATGCAGCGTCGAAATTGGCGCGCCAGATGGCCAGCGTTTCGGCGTAGTCGAGCGAGAATTCCTCGCGATCCCGCCATGCCAGGCCGTGCTCCCCGGCAAGCTGCCGGAACTCGCTTTCGCGCACCAGCATGCCGCCGGGAAAGATATAGGCCTGGATGAAGTCGGCGCTGGCGGCGTAGGCATCGAACAGATTGTCCTGCATGGCGATATACTGGATCGCGGCGCGCCCGCCCGGCTTCAGGTTGCGGGCGATGCAGGCGAACCATTCAGGCCAGAACTCGCGCCCGACCGCCTCCACCATCTCGACACTGACGATGCCGTCGAACTGGCCGGCGACATCGCGATAGTCCTGCTTGCGGAAATCGATCGATCCGTCGCGGTGCGCGCGCGCATAGGCGAGCTGTTCGTCCGACAGGCTGATCGCCGTCACCGCGCAGCCGCGCTCGCTCAGCGTCTGGGCCATCGCGCCCCATCCGCAGCCGATCTCCAGGACCGATCTGGCACCGCCGACCCGCTCCGCCATGCGCGCCATCTTGCGCTCCTGACCCAGCGCCAGACGTGCGGGGCCTCGCATCTCCACCGTGTCGAACAGGGCGGAGGAGTAGCTCATCGTCCGGTCGAGCCACGCGGCATAGAATTCATTGCCGAGATCGTAATGCGCATGGATGTTCTTCGCCGATCCGCCGCGCGTGTTGCGGTTCAGCCAGTGAAGCGCGCGGGCTGCCGCCCGCCAGGGTCCCTTGGCCCGCCCTGCATCGCCCAGCGTCCGCGCGTTCGCGCCGAAGTGGGCGAACACGGAAACCTCGTCCGGGCTGCTCCACTCGCCCGCTTCCCACGCCTGGTACCAGCCTTGGGAGCCTGCCGTGGCCAGGCGCAGCAGCCCGCGCCAGTCGTGCAGTGTCAGTTCGCAATCGATTCCCGGACCGCGCCCGCCCAGCATCCGGGTGGTGCCGTCGGGCAAGGTCGCGTGCATGGTGCCCGCCTCGATCCCCGCGTCGATCCGGTCGACGAGCCGGGCAAGCCCACCCGACCACGCGCGGGCCACAAGTCCCGGTTTGCTGGCAACGGGCCGGACCGCGCCGAGCAACCGGGCGCTTCCTTCTGGGGTTTCGGCGTTCATACGCGGCGGCTTATGGCGGCGCGGCGGGGAACGGACAAGCGGCGGCGCCGCATTGGCGCCCTCAATCCACGATCCGCTCGCCTTTCCAGTCGAATACGCCGCCGCTGTCGCCGGGACCGAGACTGCTGAGGACATCGAGCAAATGCCCTGCGCTCCGCTCCGGCGAGAACAGCTGCTTGTCCGGCACGTTACCTTGGAACGGCTGCGACAAGGAGGTGTCGACGGTGCCCGGGTGCAGGCCGACAACCACCGCTTCGGGCCGCGTCCGACCCAGCTCGATGGCGAAATTGCGGATCAGCATGTTGAGCGCCGCCTTGCTGGCGCGGTAACTGAGCCAACCGCCGATCCGATTGTCGCCGATTGAGCCCACCCGGGCGGACAGAGCGGCGAAGACGTGGCGCCCCTGCCGCGGGAATGTCGGCAAGACATGCTTCGCAATCAATGCGGGTCCGATGGTGTTGAGCGCGAGCAGCTCGGCCATCGCCGCGCCATCCAGCGCCCTCAGGCTCTTTTCGGGTCCTGTGCCATCCGGCAGCGTGAGCACGCCGCTCGCCACGATAACCAATTCGGGCGGCTCTCCGAACCCTGCAACCGCCGCCTCGATTGCGGCTTCGTCGGTCAGGTCGAAGGGAAAGGGAGAAACGCGCGGGTCGTCGAAAGCCAGCGGGTTTCGCGCACCCGCATGGACGCGCGTCGCCCCGCCATCGAGCAGCTGCTCGACCAGCGCGAGGCCGATCCCGCCGCTTGCCCCGAAAACGGCGGCGCTGGCGAAAGGCGATTTCGCATCTGTCATCGTGTTTCCAGACCCCTCGATCACCCTTGAAGTTCCCCGGCTTCGGCCTTGCCTGACCCCGCGGAATCGCTAGATAGGGCGCGTAGCGAAACAGGACCGGTCGACCATGGCAACCTTCACCCTTCCGAAGAACAGCAAGATCCGCAAGGATGGCAAGACCCATGCCGCGTCCGGCGGCGGCCGGGTGAAGAAGTTCAAGATCTATCGTTACGATCCCGACAGCGGCGAGAATCCGCGCTACGACACGTTCGAGATCAACCTCGACGAATGCGGGCCGATGGTCCTCGACGCGCTGTTCAAGATCAAGAACGAGATCGATCCGACGCTGACCTTCCGCCGGTCGTGCCGCGAGGGGATCTGCGGTTCCTGCGCCATGAACATGAACGGCAAGAACGGCCTCGCCTGCACCAGCGCGATCGAGGATGTGAAAGGCGAGTTGCGCATCACCCCGCTGCCGCACATGGACGTGATCAAGGACCTCGTGCCCGATTTCACGCATTTTTACGCGCAATATGCAAGCATCCGTCCCTGGCTGCAGACGGTCAGCCCCACGCCTTCCGGCAAGGAACGGCTGCAGTCGCCCGAACAGCGCGAACAGCTGGACGGCCTGTACGAATGCATCCTGTGCGCCTGCTGCTCGACTGCGTGCCCCAGCTATTGGTGGAATTCCGACAAGTTCCTCGGCCCGGCAATCCTGCTGCAGGCCTACCGCTGGCTCGCCGATAGCCGCGACGAGATGACGGGCGAACGGCTAGACGATCTGGAAGACCCGTTCCGCCTCTACCGCTGCCACACGATCATGAACTGCGCGAATGTCTGCCCGAAAGGCCTCAGCCCGGCCAAGGCGATCGCCGAAACCAAGAAGATGATGGCCGAACGGCAAATCTGACCTTGGCGTTCGATCACCTGCCGTTCGATTACGAGCCGATCCCGGGCGAGGACGGCTGGCGCGGCTGGAACCTGCATGACGAAACCCGCTACAACGCAGCGGTGCTCGGCGAAATGCGCGTGCGGCGAGAGGGCGATTCCTGCCGCCTGCGCATGTTCCCGGAGCGACGCCACACCAACCTGCAGGACGTGGTCCACGGTGCGACCACGCTCGGCCTCATCGACATCGCCCTGTTCGCCGCCATGCACGTCCTTGGCAAAGGCGAAGCGGGGCCTTCGGTCACGCTTGAACTTTCCACGCAGTTCGTCGGTGCCGGCGACCCGGAGCGGCCGCTCGACGCGGTGACGGAGATCGTGCGGGAAACCGGCCGCCTCGCCTTCTGCCGCGGGCAAGTGGTGCAGGACGATGATGTCGTCGCCAGCTTCAGCGGTATCATCCGCAAGATGAATTCGCGCAAATGACCGGCATGCTGGCGCGATACGATGCGCTGGTCGGCGCAGGCGAGTTGCGCGCCGATCCGGATCAGCGCGGCGCGGCCGAAAGGCTGGATGAATTGCAAGGCGAACTCGAGGCGACCTCGCGCAAGCGCGGCTTCATCGGGAAGCTGTTCGGCGGCGATGCGCCGGCCCGGCCACGCGGCGTCTACATGTGGGGCGGCGTGGGGCGCGGCAAGTCCATGCTGATGGACCTGTTCGTCGAAACGCTCGACATCGAGCGCAAGCGCCGCGTGCACTTCCACGCCTTCATGCTGGAAGTCGACCAGCTGATCCGCGAAGAGCGCAAGCGGGAAAGCGGCGATCCCATCGCCCCGGTGGCGGCGAAGCTGGCACAGGATGTCCGCCTGCTCGCCTTCGACGAGATGGTGGTGAACAACACCGCCGACGCCGCGATCATGAGCCGGCTGTTCACCGCCCTGATCCGCGACGAGAACGTCGTCGTCGTCACGACCAGCAACAGGCCGCCGCGGGACCTCTACAAGGACGGGCTCAACCGTTCGCTTTTCCTGCCGTTCATCGATCTGGTCCAGGCCGAGCTCGACGTCGTCCCGCTCAACGGACCGGTCGACTACCGGCTGGAGCGGCTGGGCGGACTCGACAGCTGGCACACCCCTCTCGGCGAGGAAGCGACTGCCCAAGTGCGCGAGGCATTCTTCCGCCTGACCGACTACGCACCCGAAGATGCCGAGAACGTACCGTCGGGGAAGATCGATCTGGGCGGCGGCAGGACGCTGTTCGTGCCGAAGGCTTTCAAGGGCGTCGGCGTTTTCAGTTTCAAGCGGCTGTGCGGCGAAAACCGCGGCGCGGCGGATTATCTCGCGCTCGCCCACGCCTTCCACACGGTCATCGTGGTCGGGATTCCCAAGATGGGCCCGGACAACCGGAACGAGGCGATCCGCTTCACCAAGCTTGTCGACGCACTGTACGAAAACCGGGTGAAGCTGTTCGCCACGGCAGAGACCGAGCCGGAAGACCTGTACACGGCGGGCGACGGCGCGTTCGAATTCGACCGCACCGTCAGCCGGCTAAAGGAAATGCAGAGCGAAGCCTACATGGCCGCCGGCCACGGCGCGCAGTAGGAACGCGGATCAGGCGGCGTTGGCGAGCTTGGCCTGCGCGTTGGCGAGCCGGCTCATCACCTTCAGGTCCTGTTCGCGAAGCTGCAGCGCCGCGTCGGCCCACAGCTCCGTGATCCGCTTCAGCTCTTCCAGCGGCAGCGGCTGCGACAGCCGCATCGCACGGCGCGCATTGACCAGCCCGGCGTGGCGACGCGCGGACTTGGCGATGAAGTCCTGCACGGCGGCCCGCCCCTCGCCCGGTTCCGCGATGCGGTGGACGATGCCGAGGTCGTACATCTGCTGCGCCGTGTAAGTCTCGTTCGACACGATGATCCGTTCCGCCATCGCGCTGCCGAGCTTGCGGCTGAGGATGGCGTGTGCGCCCATGCCCGGAAAAAGTCCGAACAGCACTTCGGGCAGGCCGAACGTCGCATCACGCTCGGCGATTATGTGATCGAAGCTCAGCAAGGCTTCGAAGCCGCCGCCAAGCGCAGCGCCTTCTACCAGGCCGATCGTGAGCATCGGCAGGTCCAGCGACAGGTGATTGCGGTGGAGGATTTCCACGCAGGCATAGCCGTAATCGACCAGCCCTTCGCGATTGTTGGCGCGGATCAGGCTCTGGAACAGTTCCAGGTCGCCGCCGAAGCAGAAAACCCCCGGCGCCCGGCTGCCCAGCACCAGGAAACGCAGCGGAACCTTGTTCGGCCCGAAATTCGCGCGGATCAGCCGCTGCCAGTCGTTGAAATCGTTGAGCATCGGCGGGGTGAAGCTGGGCCGGCCGCTGGGACGCATGTAGGTCCACAGCGTTTCGCTCTCGTCCTCGTACATGGTTTCGAGTTCGCGCAGTTCGAACAGCTTCGGGTCGATCCGCAGCCGCCGTTTCGACTGCTCGACCAGTCTTTCGCGCATCTGTGAAAGGCCGATGGTGGCCTCTTCCATGTGCTCGCCGATCCCTGTTTCCGACCTGTCGACCTGTCTTTCGACCCTGTCCATAATGCCCCCCGTTGCGACCTCTTCGCCCATGGGTGCCGGGCGAATGAACGAAAATTACGCACCGGTCCGGATGCTTGGCAAGCAATATTCGCGGTTAACGGGGCGAACCGAATCGCAATTGCGCTCAGCCGCGACGAAGTCGCAGCAAGATGTACGCAATCGAGACACTGGAAAAACCGACCGCCGCCATCGCGAAAAGATGCGGAGATACTGTGCCCCATCCCAGATCCTTCAGGAATATGCCATGGCAGATGAAGACCATGTGCTGGAGCGGGTCGATCCGGGCGACGACGGCCAGCCAGTCGGGCATGTTATCGACCGGGCTGACGTAGCCCGACAAGAGGATCAGCGGCACGATCACAAGGAAACCGCCAAGGAACGCCTGCTGCTGGTTATCGGCCAGGACCGAGACGATCATCCCGATGCTCGCGATCGAGAACGCGAAGATCACGATGCCCAGGGCAAGCAATGCGAAGCTGCCAGTGAAGGGAACGTCGAAGAAGACCGGGATCAGGATGGCGTAAGTCACCGCGTTGACCAGCCCGACAAGGAAAGCCGGCACCATCTTGCCGAGCAGCAATTGCAGCGGCGTCAGCGGCAAGACGATCAGCTGGCCGATGGTGCCGAATTCCCGCTCTCGCGCGAAGGACTGGATCGATACCGACAGCACGAGCACGGTCGTGATCACCGCGATCATTCCCGGCAGGGTGAACCAGCGATAATCGAGATTCCGGTTGAACCAGCTGACGCTTTCGAGGCGCGGGCCGGCGCGGGGCTGGATCGGCTGCACTTCTGCGCCTGCCCGCCTCACAATGCGGTCGAAATAGCCGGCGGTCACCCGCGCGGCATTGATCCGCCGCCCGTCGTACAAGGCCATGACCTGCGCCGGACGCCCCGCAGCCACATCGGCCGAGAGATCGGGCGGCAAGGCGATCCCGGCGAGGATTTCGCGCCGCTCGATCCCGCGATTGAGCGCTGCGACATCGGGATAATAGCGGATCTCGTCCACCGCGTTCGCGCCCTGGAGCCCGGCGAGCACCTGCTCCGCCGCGCGGCCGTTGTCGCGGTTGACCACCCCGATATCGATGTTCGTCACTTCCAGCGTGGTGGCCATGCCGAACAGGAACAGCTGGATCAGCGGCGAGCTGACGAGCGTCGTCCGCGCGCGCTTGTCGAGCAGCACCACGCGCAGTTCCTTGACCGCCATCGCGAGCCACTGGACCAGCCACTGCCTCACGCGATGGTCCGCCGGATAGCCTTCATGGAACGCCACAGGAAGAACGCGCCGAAGCCGGCCATGATCGCGATGTTCGGCAGGAACAGCGGCCAGATATCACCCGCCAAGAACACCGATTGCAGCGACGGGATGAGGTAGCGCGCCGGCACGATGTAGGTGAGCCACTGCACAGCTGCCGGCATCGAATCGATTTCGAACAGGAAGCCGGACAGCAGCAGCGATGGCAGGAAGCCCGACAGCAGGGCGAACTGGGTCGAGACGAACTGGCTCTTGGTCGCGGCCGAGATCAGCAAGCCCTGCCCCAGCACGGCGGCAAGGAAGCTTGCCGCGATAAGGAACAGCGCGAAGACCGAGCCTTCGAACGGCAAGCCATAGCCATACACCGCCATCGCAACGCACAATCCGGTACTTGCAAGGCCGAGCACGAAATACGGCAGCACCTTGTTGTAAACGAGCGCACCTGTCGACAGCGGCGTCGCCAGCAGGCCCTCCATTGTCTTGCGCTCGTATTCCCGGGCCATCACCAGCGCCGTAAGCAGCGTCCCGATCATCGCCATGACGATGGCGATCGCGCCGGGCACCAGCATGAAACGGCTTTCGAGGCCGGGGTTGTAGCGGAAGTGATCGATCAGCCCGATCGCCTGCACGACCTCGCCGTCCCGGTCCTTCAACCGTTGGCTGGTCCAGCTGTCGAGCGCGCCGCGCATGTGTCCGTCGAGGAAACGCGCTGTGTTGGGCTGCGACCCGTCGGTCACGAGCTGGACCGGGCCGGCCCCGGCTTGCCGCCCGAAGCCTTCGGGAATGACGAGGATGCCGCGCAGCCGCCCGGCGACAAGACCGTCGGCCTGCGATCCTACCGACAGCCCTTCCGTCACGGCGAAATAGCGGCTGGCTTCGAGCGATTGGACGAACGATCGCGACGCGGGCGTCCGGTCGAGATCGACAACCCCCGTTGCGGTGTCCTCGGTATCCAGCGAGATGGCGCTGCCAAACAGCATCATCAGCAGCAACGGCAGGACCACGACGAGCCCGAAAGTCGACGGGTCGCGCCAGATCTGCGCCCATTCCTTTGCCTGGATGGCCGCGCCGGGGCTCACGCGGCAAGTTCCCCGGCCTGCCGCTGGCGCTGGACGAGATCGATGAACGCTTCCTCCAGCGTGACCGGCCGGCCCGCGATGCGCCCGACATCGCCCTTCATCATTTCCGGCGTGCCCTGCGCGATGACTTCGCCCGCGCTGATAAACAGCAGGCGGTCGCAATTCTCCGCCTCTTCCATGAAATGCGTCGTGACGACGACCGCAGTGCCGCGCGCGGCGATGGCGTTGATGTGGTACCAGAATTCGCGCCGCACCACCGGATCGACGCCGGAGGACGGCTCGTCGAGGAACAGCACCGGCGGAGTGTTGAGGAGCGCGGCACCGAAGGCGAGCCGCTGCCTCTGGCCGAATGGCATTGTTTCCGCCGCGCGCGGCATCAGCTCCTCCAGCCCCAGCGCATCGACGATCCACGCGATGGCATCCTCGCGCGCTGCGCGACCCATGCCGTACGCGCCGGCCACGAAGCGCAAGTTCGCCGCCACGCTCAGGTCGCCGTAGAGCGAGAACCGCTGCGGCATGAAGCCGAGTGCCTTGCGCGCCGCGCTGGACGCGGTGCGGAGCGACTTGCCGGCCACGGTGGCAGTCCCGCCGGTTGCCGGCACCAGCCCGCAGAGCATCCCGAAGGTCGTCGACTTGCCCGCGCCGTTGGGCCCGAGCAGGCCGAAAATCTCCCCGCGCCGGACCGTGAAGCCGACATCGTGGACTGCCGTGAATTCGCCGTAGGTCTTGGTGAGACCCAGCGCGCTGACCACCGTTTCGTCCTGCGTCCGTTCTGGAAAGCGGGCGGCAAGTTTGCTGGCCCCGAACACCGTGCCATCGTCGAGCAGCCGGGCGAAGCCATCGCTGATCGTGGCCGTTGCGCTGTCGGGCACGGGTTCGCGGTGCAGCACCCTCACCTGCTCGCGCTCGATCCGGGCTTCGAGCACATCGGGATCGCGCTCGATCATACCTAGGAGCGCGCGCTTTCCCTGCGCGGGAAGCGGCCGCGTCTCCACCCTGCCTGCCCCGAATTGCGCGAGCTCCTCCGGGGTCCCTTCGAAACGCAGGCGTCCTTCGTGCAGAACCGCGACAAAATCGCATTCACGCGCCTCGTCTAGCACCGTGGTGGTCCACACGATGGTGCTGCCCGGCGCCGCCAGTTCGCGCGTCAGCGTCAGGATCTCGCCCCGCGAAACGGGATCGACCCCGACCGACGGTTCGTCCAGCAGCAGGAGCGGCGGGCGAGCCACGAGGGCGCAGGCGAGCGCCAGTTTCTGCCGCATGCCGCCGGACAGCCGCCCGACGAGGCGTTTGCGAAACTCCGACAGTCCGGTGCGGCGATAGATCGTCTCGATGCGGTCGCTTTCGGCTTCCAGGTCGACGCCGCGCAGCTCGGCATAAAGCGCAAGATTACGCTCAACCGGCAAGTCGTCGTAAAGCGCCCCGCCCTGCGGAAGGTACCCGATCCGTCCCCTGTCGAGCGCCGCCACGGGTTCGCCGAAAACTTCCACCGCTCCGGCATCCGGCTCCACCAGTCCGGCAAGCAGGCGCAGCACGGTGGATTTGCCCGCCGCATCGGGTCCGATGAGGGCAAGCCGCCGCCCGGCCACGAGCGCCAGTGACAGGTCCGACAAGGCCTGCACCGGAGCACCCTTCTTGCGCGCCGCCGCGAAGCTTTTCGAAACACCTTGCAGCCTGAAGGCCGCCGGCATCGCTTTACTCCCCGCGTGCGTCGGGAAAGGTCACGGTCACCGGCTGTCCCTGTCGCAAGCGGCCTTGCGGGTCCTTCACCGTCAGGCGGACGCGGTAGACCAGGTCGGCGCGTATGGCCTCGGTCTCGACCGACTTGGGCGTGAATTCCGCAGTCGTGGCAATGGCGCCGACGGTCGCGGAAAACGGCTGTTCGATGCCGTCGACATGCACGCGAGCGGCCATTCCCGGCGCGATCTTTGCGAGCTCGCCTTGCGCGATATAGGCGCGGACCCTGACAGGTTCGGTCAGGGCCAGCGAGACCACCGGCTGCCCCGCCTGCACGATACTGCCGGCCTCGCGAACGCGGGTTATGACCTGGCCGCGCGAGGGAGCGAGCAGGCGTGTGTCGGACAGGTCAGATTGCGCCAATGCGCGCTCGGCTTCGATAGCCTGCCGGTCGGCGCGGCTCATCGCGCGGTCTTCGGGCCGCTCGCCCGCCTGCACCAGCGACACGGCCGCTTCGGCATCCGCGACCCGGGCCTCGGCCGCCTGCACTGCGGCGCGGGCGGTGTCGACCTCCGCCTTCGAGATGAACCCGCGGTCGATCAGCGCCGCGCGGCGGTCGTACTGCCGCCGGGCTTCTTCAAGCTGCGCGCGCGCATCGGCCAGGCGAGCGCGGCTGCCGGCGATTTCCTGCGGGCGGGCGCCGGAACGGTCGCGCTGCACCGCAGCGTCCGCCGCCGCGAGCCGCGCATCCACCCCGGCGAGCTGGGCTTCCAGCGGGCCGCGGTCGAGCTGTGCCAGCAAGTCGCCTTCGGATACCACGTCGCCTTCGTCCACCAGCAGCCGTTCGATCCTGCCGCCCGTGCGAAAGGCGAGCTCGACTTCGTTGATCTCGACATTGCCGTAGATCTTGAGTTCGCTCTCGGCCTCGGCAGCACCCCACCATCCGAAGGCACGACCGGCGAAGAAGATCGCGGCGCCGAGCGCGGCCACGATCAGGATTTTGCGCAATGCGCCCCTCGCCTTGCCTGCCACCGCAAGCCTCCCCCTCGTCGTCGCAGGATGTGCAACCTCTCCTGAGGGGATTGTGCGCGCACTCAGGGGCGCGAAGCAAGCCTATTTACGGTCACTTATCCCCAAGGCCCCGAGGCTGCGTTCGAGCATCACCAACTGCCAGAGTATCCGACCGTGGTCGGACCGGCCGGAAATATGGCGGTCCGCAAGATCGGATAGCGCCTTGGGATCGAACCAGTCGAGCGCTGCCAGCGTCTTGCTTCGGGCCACCTGCCGGGCCGACGATGCCAGCGGTCCGCGAAACCATTCGGCGATCGGCATCACGAAGCCCTGCTTGGGGCGGTAGAGGATGTCGCGGGGCAGGTAGCGTTCCATGGTGCGCTTCAGGATTGCCTTGCCCTCGCGGCCAGAAACCCGCTGCCCTTCCGGCAAGGCGGCGGCGAACTCAACGAGCCGGTGGTCGAGCAGCGGTTCGCGCGCTTCCAGGCTGGTCGCCATGCTGGTGCGATCGACCTTGGTCAGGATGTCGCTCGGCAGCCAGAACTTGAGGTCCGCATATTGCGCGCGGTCCAGCCCGCTGCGCGCCGGTGCGGTCTCCATCGTCTCGATGAATGGCTGCTCCGCGCGATAGTCACCCCGGGCCTTGAGGAAGGCTTCGGAATACAGCGCGGCGCGCTGGTCCGGCCCGGTAATCGAGACGGCAGAGGCATATGCCTCGGCCCCGCTCACCGACAGGGCGGACAAGGTCGCCTTGGCGCGCAAGGGCCGCGGCGCCCAATCGGCCTTGGGATAGATGCTGGCGAGCGGGCCCAGGATCGCCGACCGAATGCCCGCCGGGATGCGGCTGCGCAGGCGATCCTCGTGATGCTGGAAGACTTGGCGCCGATAGCCTGCGAGCGCCTCGTCCGCGCCGTCGCCGGACAGGGCCACGGTGACATGCTCGCGAGCCAGCTGGCAAACCCGCCAGGTCGGCAGCGCGGAGGCATCCGCGAAGGGCTCGTCGAACATTGCCGCGATAGCGTCCAGCGCGCCGAAATCGTCGGGATCGACGCGGCGCGATTTGTGGTCGGTGCCGAACAGCGCGGCTATGCGCTCGGCATATGAGCTTTCGTCCACCGCCTCGACGTCGAAGCCGATGGAGCAGGTGGTGACCGGCTGCACGCTCCCTTCCGCCATCAGCGCGACGACGCTGGAGCTGTCGACCCCGCCCGAAAGGAATGCGCCCAGCGGAACGTCGGACACCATGCGCGATTGCACCGCCTCGCGCATCAAGTGCAGCAATTCCGCTTCGAGATCGGCGGCTTTGCCCTTGCGACGCTCCGCGAAAGTGATGTCCCACCATTGGCGCGGTTGCGGCGCGGGCTTGCCCATGTCGAACAGGCGGTAATGACCCGCCGGCAGCTTCTCCACGCCGGAGAGGAAGGACCGGTGATCAGGCACATAGCCCCAGGTCATGTATTCCTCGACCGCCAGCGGATCGACGCTGCGCCGCATCAACGGATGGGCGAGGATGGCTTTCAGTTCGGAAGCGAACGCGATCCCGCCGTCGCTGAGCCGTGCCATGAAAAGCGGCTTCACCCCGAAACGGTCGCGCGCTAGCAGCAGCTGCTTCTTCTCAAGATCGTAAAGCGCGAAGGCAAACATGCCGTCGAGGCGGGAGAGGCAACCCTCGCCCCACTTCTGCCAGGCGGCGAGGATGACTTCGGTGTCGCCATCGGTGAGGAATCGGGTGCCGTCCTTTTCCAGCTCGCGGCGTAAGGCGCGGAAATTGTAGATCTCGCCATTGAAGACGATGACCGCGCGCCCGTCGGCGGACACCATCGGCTGCGGCGAGCCTTCGAGGTCGATGATCGAAAGGCGGCGATGGCCGAGCGCGATGCCATGGTCGGTCCACACGCCCGCGCCGTCGGGGCCGCGATGGGCGATGGCGTCGCACATGCGCTCCACCCGTGCCGGATCGACCGGACGGGGGTTTTCCGGATGGATGATGCCCGCAATCCCGCACATGGCGCGTCGCCTAGCGCGGCGTGGTGATGTCGTCGAGCCATTCCCCGCGCGGGGAAATGCTCGCTGCGAAGTCGGCAACGGTGGCTTTCGCGTCGTCGCCTTCCGCCGAAAGGATCAGCGTCGCGGTGGGTTCGCGCTGCATGGCAAGCTTGTCGAGCAGCGTGTGCAGCCTCAGCCGTGCGCCGCTGCCCGTGACATTGTCGCCTTGCAGGTAGCTGGTCTCGGCATAGCGCTTGTGATCTCCGGCGATCAGCAGCCATTGCGCCGAATGGTCCGCTGCGCCCGCTGCATCACCCAGCCAACGCCAGTCGGAGCCCGGCACCAGCGCGCCGGTGCCGAAAGCTGCAGCCTCCCGGCCCGGCCCTTGCGATGCATAAAGCGCGACGAACACGTCGACCCGGCGGCCGTCCGCGTCGGTGTAGCTGCCCAGCAGGCGGTGGTCAGCGCGGGGGGCTTGCGGCTCCCACGCGAAGCGCGGCGCGTAATCAGTCCGCGACCAGCCCGGAACTTCCGGCAAGTCGATCAGCGAAGGCACGGCAGCGCGCGCATTTCCGCTCGCCAGCGACCATGCCGCGGCGAGCGCGAGCAAAGCCGCCGTCAGAAACGCCGCCAGCGATGGCCGCATGGACGGGGACGAGATACGCGTGAGCACTGGGTTGGCCTCGATTGAGGCCGCGTCGATCGCGGGCTCGTCCGCAGCCCGGTCGAAAAAGCGCCATGCGAGTGCTAGAACCAGCACAAGGACGAGCGCAAAGAAGATCCAGCCATAGAAAATATGGTCGAAGCCGGCGGCGAACTCTACGCCCTGCGACTGCGCGATGTAGATCGTGCCCCATGCCCTGATGCCGTTGGCCAGGATCGGGACGATAAGAGCGAAGGCTATGAAGACGATCCGGCGCAGCCAGCTGCGGAACCCGACATGCGCCACCAGCGTGCCGAGCGCGGCCATGGCGACGAGGAATTTCACCCCCGAACATGCCTCCGCAACTTCGAACAATCCCACTGGCGTGTCGATGAACACGCCATCGATGACGGCGGGAATGCCGCTCCATTCCGTCAGCTGGATGGTGATTGCCGCAGTCACCATCTGTAGCGGCGGGACCAGCTCGTCGCCGAACGGCACGAGGAATACCATGTAGGCGAGCGGGAATAGCAGGCCCCAGGCGACGCGGGGCCCGAGGATGGCGAGTACGCTGCCCTGCAGCATTGCCACCACCCCGGCTTGCCGGAACAGGTCGATGCCTGCGAGCGCGCCGCACAGCCACAGGAAAGCTGCGCCGAAGACGACGCAGAGGCCGGGCCACCATCCCTGCGGGACGAGCTTGGCAAGCTCGTCCCTGCGCGTGGCGACCAGCCAGGCGAGGATCGGGGGGATGAAGACGATGTGGTTGTAGGTCGAACTGTTCCACCACTGGTCGGCCATGCGCGCCCAGTCCGGGAAGAACAGGGCAAACACCACCAGCCAGCATCCGGCCAGCGCCACGAGCGGCCGCTGCCAAGCGGCAGGCACCCGGCCCGCCAAGTCAAACGCGCGTTGGCGCAGCGGGGCCTGGCTCAACTCAGCCGACATCGCGCGCCAGCTCCCGGTGGACCGGGAAGCCCATCAACGCGGGCAGCTTCTCTAGCATGGCGGGCCAGCTGCGATGGTCGAGCACAAAGTCCCGGCCCGCCGCGCCAAGCGCGTTGCGGCGCTCGCCGTCGGCCAATAGCGCCAAAGCGGATGCTGCGAAATCCTCGTCGCTGTCGGCGATTTCGAGATGGACGCCCGCTTGCGCCTCGATCCCGGTCGCGGCTTCGGGCGTGACGAGGACGGGCCGGGCCATGGCCATCGCCTCCAGCACCTTGTTCTGCACTCCGCGCGCGATGGTAAGCGGGGCCACGACGATATCCGCCGCAGCAAGGAAGGGGCGCATGTCGGGCACGGCGCCCCACACGCGGGTTCCGTTCAAGCCGTCCAGTCGCTGAACCTCCGCCGACGGTGCGCGGCCGACGATGTGGAACGCGGCATCTGGATGAACCTCGCAAATAACGGGCATGATGCGCCGAGCCATCCGCTCCACTGCGGACACGTTCGGCGCATAATCCATCTGGCCGCTGAAGACGAAATGCGGGCCTTTCGTGGCCGCAATGTCCGGCTGGGGCGTCGCGCTGCGCGGGGAAAAGAACTCTGCATCGATACCATTGCCGAGCGCCTGAACGTCGGCCGCGCTGCCACCGGGCAAGCGGCGGCGCATCAGCCGTGCTTCCGCCTCGCTCACCAGCAGCGCATGATCGGCTGCCTCGCACAGTCGGACTTCCTCGCGGTGGAGCAGACGTGCTTCGCGTGCGTCGATCCATGCGCGGGGGCCGCTACCATCGTCGGCGTAGGCGGCAAACTTGGCCGAATCGACATCGACCAGATCGACGACGAGCCGCCCGGTCCAGTCGGCCGGTACGTATTGCCCCATCTGCCCGGAAAAGACGTAGATCGCGCCGATCTGTCGCTCTCGCAGGGTCTTTTCGACCCAGTCGCGCAGGCTTTCATTGCGGAATGCGGTGAGGCTGACCGGCTCGCGGCTTGCGAGCGCTTTCAGGCCTGCGACGGCAAGCGGCGTGGTCCGGCGCGCGAGGTGGAAGCTATCCGCGATCGCCGCCAGTTCGCCCTCCTGCGCCATGTCGTCATCGGTTTCGCCAAGCGTGCCGACATGAACCGGCGCGATGGCGGCCAGCGCCTTCAGGATGTGGTGCGAACGGATCTTGTCCCCGCGATCGGGCGGAAACGGCACGCGGTGCGCGAGGAAGAGAATTTCGCTCATTGCCCCGCCTCACCCGAGGCTGCGGGCGATGAAGGGGCCGATGCGGTTGGCGACGGACAGCGGCAGGCGCTGCCACGCGGCGATCTTTGCCGAGTTGCCGTCGCTGGTGGGGTCGACGTCGCGCGGCTTGCAGCCCGGCGCGGTCCATTTCGCATAAGCGAGCGGCTCCGGCTCGAACCCCCAGTTCTTCTTGTAGTGCCAAGGACCGCTGCCGGTCTTGCTGCGCCCGAAATCGAAGCGCGTCATGCCGCGGCGGCGGGCGTGGCGCATCAGCTCGAAATACATGCGGTCGTTGGCGCGCAGATGCCGCGCTGCTGCCGTTCCGCCGCCCCAATAAGGCAGCACGGCGCCGTCGTGGTAGAGCGACAGGACGCTCGCTACCGGCGCGCCATGATGCCGCAAGGTCAGGATGTCTGCGTCGAGCGTATCGAGTACCGCATCGAAAAGGCTGCGCGGAAAGACCGGCGTGCCCAGATTGCGGACGCTTTCCGCATAGACGCAGTAGTGGTCCGCCCGGTCACGCTCGGAGACGCCGACCGAAACTGCAAGGTCGTTCTTCAGCCCCTTGCGCACCTCGGCGCGGGCCTTGCGCGGGATGGCCAGCAATTCGGCTTCGTCGTCGGCAGCAAGATCGCGCGCGAAGCCGCAATGCGCCTGGTCCTGCACGCGCCACCCGGCAGGCGCCTCGCCGCCCCTCAGCTCCACCTCCTCGCACGACAGTCGGATGGCCAATTCCTCTACCGCCTGTGCAAGTGCGGCATGGCCTGCTTCGTCGAAAGCGAGAATACCTCCTTCGACAGCAAATCCGCTCGAAACGAGCGCGCGGCCGAAGACGGGCGAATGCACTTCGGTCAGGGGAAGGAAGCCGGTGAGTTCGCCAGCCCGTTCCGCGACGAGACCATGGGCGACTTGCCCCGTGCCCTGTTCCACGGCAGCGAGCCACTGCGGACGGTGGAACACGGTGCCGCCCTGCTCCGCCACGAACGCCTCCAGCCGCGCGCATTCGTCCGGCTCGGCAAGCCGGGCAGCGCGCACCTGGATGCGGGTGTGGGCGAAGGGCGCGTTCACGCGGCCAAGCTCTCCGCCGATTGCGCTTCGCGATGGGCAATCATGTCCATCCGTCCCCACGCGAACTCGTCCACCAGCTGGCGCAGCTTGTCCGCCATCTGGTCGAGCTTCGAATAGTGGCGAAGGCGCGACTTGAGCGGCGCCCCGGCCACGCGCGGCTGGCCCGGGTCGATTTCCCACGGGTGGAAATAGAACACGGCGGGACGCGCGTCGGTGCGATTCACCTGCCGGATTGCCCAGCGCGAGAAGGCGTAGGGAAGCACGCGGAAGAACCCGCCGCCGCCCGCTGCCAAGCGCTTCCCGCCGAACATGGCGGTCGTCACCGGGATTTCGACAAGGTCGCTCCACGGCAGCGGCTTGAAAGCGAAGCGCGGGGCGTCCGCCCAGCCATAATGATCGTGCGTGACCGGCGCGACGCTGCTGGAATAGGCATAACCTTGCTCGGCCAGTTCCGCATAGGCCCACGGCGTGCGGTGATCTATCGAGAAACTCGGCGCGCGATAGCCGGTGATGCGCACCCCGCCTGCATCCTCAAGGACCTTGCGGGCGCGGTCGATGTCAGCGCGAAACGCCTCGCGGCCCAGCTTGAAGACGCGGCCGTGGTCCCAGCCATGGCTGGCCAGTTCGTGGCCGCGCGCCACGATTTCGCCGATCAGCGGCTTGTGGCGCTCGGCCACCCAGCCCAGCGTGAAAAACGTCGCCTTCACCTCGGCGGCATCGAACATGTCGAGGATCAGCCGGACGTTGCGGTCGACCCGGTCATCCAGATTGTCCCAGTCGCCGCGCTCGATCACGTTCTCGAACGCGCCGACCTGGAACCAGTCCTCGACATCGACCGACAGGCCATTGACGATGCGTGCGGAATCCATGCCGCCTGCTCCCTCAGGCCGCGATCGAGCGGTCGTTCTCGATCCAGTCGATCAGCATGGTCAGCGTATGGCGGATGATCCGCTCCTGGTCGGAAAGCTGGTCCTCGATCCGCGACAGGCGCTCGGCAAAATCGGTGTCGTCGTTGCCCTCTGTATCGCGGGCTTCGGATAACTCGACGATGGCCTGCTGCAGTTCGGCGATCTGCGCGTCCCGTTCGGCAAGCAGCGCATGGACCGCTTCGAGGTCGACGGTGGGAACGGCCTCCGGTTCGGCGATATCGGCAGCTTCGGGGTCCGGCGCTGAGAAATCGGCCGTCTCTTCGGGCTCTTCCACGAAGTCGTCGGCACTTGGCGGTTCGGCAGCAATCGGCTGAGCCACGGGACGCGGTGCGGGCGAAACGCCGTTGTCGGCGGCGATCTCGTCAAGCACGTCCTGCAGCATGTCGGTGTCGAGATGCGTTTTCTGCTCCACCGCGCCGAGCAGCAGCAGCCGCGTTGCGACCTGGTTGATCTTGCGCGGCACACCGTCGGTGGCTTCGTACAGCTTGGCGAAGACCGCCTCGTCGAAGTTCGGGTGCTCGCCGTCCCAGCCTACGCATTTCAGGCGATGCTCGATATAGGGCTTCACTTCGCCCGGCTCCATCGCCTCAAGGTGATGGGTGGCAATCACGCGCTGGCGCAGCTGTTCGAGAGCGGGATGCTGTTGCAGCGTCTGGCGGAATTCCGGCTGGCCCAGCAGCAGCGTTTGCAGCAGCGGGTGGTTGCCGAGCTGGAAGTTCGAGAACATCCGCAGCTCTTCCAGCGCCTCGATCGACAGGTTCTGCGATTCGTCGATGATGAGCAGGCAGCGGCGCCCTGCGCGCGCTTCCTCGTGCAGCAAGCTCTCGATCATGCCGAGCGCGGTCGCCTTGTCGTGGCCTTCAACCTCGATGCCGAACGCCTGGGCGACGACATGGACGACCTCTTCCTCGTCCAGCTTGCTCGTGACGATCTGCGCGATGGTCAGCTGGCTAGGGTCGATGGTGCTGGTCAGGTGGGCGACCAGCGTCGACTTGCCCGAACCGATCGCGCCGGTGATGACGATGAAGCCCTCGCCCTGTGCCAGCCCGTAGCCGAGGTAGCTCAGCGCCTTGCGATGCGTGCCGCTCTGGAAATAGAACGCGGCATCCGGCGTCAGCTGGAAAGGTCGGCCGGTGAGACCATAGAATTCATCGAACATTGTCTGTCGTCCCCGGTATCAGAATGTGTAGCGCAGGCCGAGCGCGGCGCGCGCGGTCCACAGGTCTTCGAGCAGTTCGTCGTCGCGCAGCACGCCGTCGATCCCCACCGCTGCCGAGGCCGAGAGGCCCGCTGCCAGCGTACGGTAATAGGACGCGGTGCTGCCGAGGTTCACCAGCTCGCTATCGTCGGCAAAGCCGCTCTGGAACAGGTTGGCATAGCCGTTCAGGTTGAAGCTGGAGCGGCGATCGATCTGTGTGTTGTAGAAGGCCGATGCCCAGTAGTTTTCGTCCACGATGCCATCGGCAAGTGCCAAGACGGTCCCTTCCGCCCCGATATATTCGCGGTTGTCGTAACCGAGGCCGAGGCCCCACGACGAACGGGTGAGGTTGCGGGCATAGGTCGCCCCCACGCCGCGCGAGCGGAACGTGCCGGAGCGGACCGAAGCCAGCGCCGGGCTGAGGCAGGTCGCGCCCTCCGTGCCGCCGACGCAGCCGAAGATGTCGCCCGTCAGCGGATCGCGATTGGCGCGGAAATTGGTCGGAAGGTCGGCCAGCGTGCTGGTCAGCTGGTTACCGAAGCCCTGCACCTGGTCGTAGACGCCGACATTTAGGCTGGTCCGCGTATTGGGCTGGTAGGACAGGCTACCCCAGTAGCTGGTGGAGCCGTAACGACGCCCGACATAGGCCTGCGCGGCGGTGCGGCGCGAAGGGCGCCACATCACGCCGACATCCCAGATCAGGCCGTCGGCCTCGTACGCGATCGTGCGCGGTGCACTGTCGTCGGTAACGAAGCGGCCGTCGGGGCCGAGCAGCGGTACATCGGTGACCGGATCGCGTACGGCGTCGCGGCTGGAAATCTCGACGTCCTCATAGCCGATGCCGCCGACCACGGCGACGGTCGAGCTGACCGGCACCGTCACATCGCCGCGCACGCGGAAATCGCGCACGCGCTGGTCGAGGTTGGAGATATCTTCCTGCACGAAGCTTGAGCCGACGCCCACGCCGATCGGCAGGGCCTCGCCCGGACGGCTGGCAATGCGCGCCTGCGCTGCATGCACCGTGCTTTCGTCGAACACGTCGATCGGCTCGATGGCAGGGTTGGCGGTAACCACGTCCTGCTGTTCGACCTTGGTGTAGCCGAAGCGATAGGACGCCTCGGTCTGGAAATCGCCGACGCGGCCCTGCACGCTCGGCCCGGCATAGGCGGAATAGATCTGCGTCGAGCGATCGTCCTGCACGCCGAAGCTGTCGGACAGCGCGCCGTTGCCCTCGATGGACGTCCGGGTGGCAAGTGCGCCGGCCTCCACGAATACGTTGCGCGGGACGATGGCGGTCGATGCACGGGCGATGCCGCTGATCGTGTCGCCGTCCACGCCGTTGTCGTCATAGCCGATGCGTCGTTCGTAGCGCAGCGAGACCGACGCATCGGTGTTGCGCCCGTCGATATAGGTGTCGATGCCCGCCGCGACGCTGGTGTAGGTCACCACGTCGTTGCCCGGATCGAGCTCCGCGAACAGGATCTGGTTCACCTCGATATAGGGCTCGACCTCGATCCGCTGGGCCGAAGCTTCGCTTTCCCCGCGATATTCGCGGCCTTCCTCGCGCTCCTGCGCCATGGCCTGCGCGGGCAGGACCAGGGCTGCGGCAATCGCCAGGCGAGCGGTGGTGGTGAAACGCATGGGGTTACCCTCCGTAACCGTAGTAGGTCCCGAAGCGGCGACCGCTCGGGCTGAAACTGGTGGCATTGAGTACGAGCTTGATGTCGTGGCAGTCGGCCAGGAGCGACACCGCATCCTCGAGCGAGCTGCGCGAGGTGCGGTCGGCGCGGGCGATCAGCAGCGCCTGCAACACATGCCCGGCCAGCTCTGCCGCGGGAGAAGCGGCAAGCGCAGGCGGGCTGTCGAAAATGACGAGACGATTGGGCGCGCCCTGCGTCAGCCGCGCGAGAACCTCGTTGGTCCGCTCGCTGGCGAGATATTCGCTGTCGTGTTCGGTTTGCGTACCGGCAGGCAGGACGCTCAGCCCCGGCATGTCGGTGCGGATGACGCAGTCGGCGACATCGATCCGGTCGTCCGCCAGCGCATCCATCAGCCCCTTGCCGCCAGAGAGGCCGAGCGTGGACAGGACGGAAGGCTTGGCGAAATCGGCATCGACGAGAACGACTTCGCTGTCCTTCTCGACCGCCATCGCCAGCGCCAGGTTGCACGCGGTGAAGGTCTTGCCCTCGCCCGGAAGCGGCGAACATACCAGCACGCGTTGGCCGAAACCATTGCCGCCGGCCTTGGCGGATTGCATCACCTGCCGCTTCAGGATGCGGAATTCCTCGAGCAGCCGGCTGGAGCCGCTTTCCGGAATGATCAGGCCCTGCTCTTCCAGGCGGTCGCGATCGATCGTCTGGCGCGGCGAGGTGAAATCGACGCGCGGCAGTTCGGGTTCGGGAGCCGGGAGGGGTTCCGTTGCGGCTATCGGTTCGGGTTGAGCGGCCGGGGCTACAGGAGCAGGCGCGGCAGCCGAAGCCGGAACTGGCACGACCTTCTCGACCACGACCTTGGTTTTCTCGGCTTTCTTGCGCACCCGCTTGGCAGGCGGCGGCGCGAGGTCGCGCGGCACCGGGCGGGCATTGAGGCCGCCGATGCCGAACGTGTCGGTCACACGCTCGAGCAGCGAATTCTTCTTCGCCTCGCCTTCGCCATCGCCGCTGTCGGGCACGGGAATCTTGCTGTGTTCGGTCATTGTCCCGTTCCCCCTCAGGCCACCATGCCGCGCTGCACGAATTCGACCCCGACAAGGATCACGAACACCGCCGCGAGCCCGCCGCCCGCCATCGCGAATTGTTTCAGGCGCTTGTGGGCGAGGATCTTGCTTGCCGGCGTCGGGCTGGTCGAAACGGTACCGATCACCGGCAGTTCAAGTGCCTTTTCGAGCCCTGCGGCCGTCTGGAAGCCGGAGCCGATCTGGCCGGCGAGGAACGCGACGCCCGCCCCCGCACCAAGGCCGAGCACCAGCACGGCTGCCAGCAGCAGCGGGCGGTTCGGCGCGGCCGGCACGCGCGGGCTGGTGGGCGGATCGATGACTTCGAACTTGATCGCGCTGCGCTCGGTTTCCACCGAGCCGCGTAGCTTCAGTTCCTCGCGGTCCTGCAGCAGCTTGTCGTATTGTTCGCGCAGCACCTCGTAATCGCGGCTGATGCGGGTCGCTTCGGCGGCCACGCCCGGCTCTTGCGCCTGGCTTGCCATCGTCTGCGCGATCTCCGTGCTGAGCGCGGCCTTGCGCGATTGCAGCGCGGTGACATTCGCCTGCCGTTCCGCCTTGATCGAAAGCAGGGAACTGTACGCCGGGTTCATCGACGAAGTGCCGCCGGCACCTTCGGCCGCGGCTTGCGGGCGCAGCGCCTCGATCTGGCGGTTCATCGCGATCACGTCGGGGTGGCTGTCGGTCAGGCCGCGGCCTTTCAGCCCGGCGAGCTGCGAGCGTGCCTGTGCGAGCGCGGCGCTCGCGGCGCCCTGCGGCGCGGAACCGGCGATGGTGCGCGGCGTGTTGCCGAGCTGGCCCTCGATAGCGGCAAGCGCGCTCTGTGCAGCCGCTAGGTCGCTTTCAACGGCGCGCAACTCGCTGCGCGTGTTGGCAAGCTGTGCGCCGATGGCGGCCGCGCCGCCGATCAGTTCGGGGTTCTCGGCCTCGAACGCCAGGCGGCGCTGTTCGGCCTCTTCCAGTTCGGCCTGCCGCTCGGCCAGCTGCTGGTCGAGGAACGTGATGGATTCGCGCATTTCACCGCGCCCGCCGGCGAGGTTCTCTTCGCGGAAGATGTCGATCATCTTCTGTACGATGTCCTGCGCCAGCACGGCGTTCTCGCCATCGGACAGGTCGCTCCGGCCGCTGCTGGCGGTAATCGTGAACAGGCTTTCCTGCTCGCTGCTGACCTGGATGTTCTCGGCCAGCTCCTCGACCGCGATTTCCATCTGCCGGGGAGAGGTCACGTCTTCGCCGATGCGCGTGGAGCGTACGACTTTCTCGAGGTTGATGGCGCTCGTCAGCGTTTGGCGGACGCGCTGGATATCCTTCTCGCGATTGCCCGCGCCGATGCCGATCTGCTGCGCGAGCGCATCGTCCAGCTGCACGAAGATACGGCTGCGGCTTTCGTAGCTGTTGGGGATGAAGGCGATGGCCGCCCAACCCAGCAGGCACACGCCCCACGCCACGCCGAGCGCCAGCCAGCGCCGGTTCCAGACGGAATAGAGCGCGATGCGCAGTTCTTCGAGGATCTGGTTCATGGGGTCGGTGCCGCCTTAGAAATTGCTTTCCGGGATAATCACCACGTCGCCCGGACGCAGCATCACGTTGGCGGAGCTGTCGCCGTCCTTCAGCAGGTCGGCGAGGCGCAGGCGGTATTCGCGCTGCTGGCCGCTCTCTCGGTCGAACCGGATCAGCTTCGCGCGGTTGCCGCTGGCGTATTCGCTGAGGCCGCCGACAGCGATCATTGCGTCGAGCACGGTCATGTTCGCGCGGTAGGGGATCGAGGCCGGCTGCGCGGTCGCACCGACGATGCGGACCTGCTGGCTGAACGTGCCTGCGAAATTCGTCACGATGACCGACACGATCGGCTCGGAAATATACTGGCTAAGCTGCAGGCGGATGTCCTCCTGCAGCATGGCGGGCGTCTTGCCGACCGCCGGCATATCCGTGACCAGCGGCGTCGTGATGCGCCCGTCTGGGCGGACCTGCACGCTTTCGGCGCTGAGTTCCGGATTGCGCCAGACGTGGATGGTCAGCTCGTCGAGCGGGCCGATGATATATTCCTCGCTCGGCCCCTCCTGCAGCGGGACGTGCTGGACGGACGGCAGTTCGGGGCCGGAACCCGCGCCTGCGCAACCGGTCAGGCCGAGCACGGCCATCGCTGTGCCAGCGAGCAGGGAATTGATACGTTTCGCGGACATACGTCCTCCATCCTTCGCAAATTTGCAGGCGACAGAGCCTGCGGATCCACGATGCGGGATGGCGGAAAAGGGTGAATATACCGTTAGCCAAACGGCGTTAATCGGCGGCGTCCCAAGCCGGGACTGCGGCCCTTCAAAGGTTAACGTGCGTTAGGAGCCGGTGGCCGGGGCCATGATCTCGCGCGCCGGCCCCTGGCCGAGGAACTGCGCCGGGCTGGCCGTGGCACCGTAGGCCCCGGCGCAGAACACCGCCACCACGTCGCCCACCCCGGCCTGCGGCAACTCGACTGCATCGGCGAGACGGTCGAGTGGGGTGCACAGGCACCCGACAATGCTCGCGACCTCCTCTGCCGGTGCATCGAACCGGTTGGCGATTGCGACCGGATAATTGCGGCGGATGACCGTGCCGAAATTGCCCGATGCGGCGAGCTGGTGATGCAGGCCGCCGTCGGTGACGAGGAACGTGTGCCCGTGGCTTTCCTTTCGTTCGACGATGCGCGTCAGGTAGACCCCCGCTTCCCCGACGAGGTATCGACCGAGTTCGATCGCGTATTCGGTTGCGGCGAATTCTTCCGGCAGGTCGGCGAAACGCTCCCCCAAGAATGAGCCGATGGGCGCGATGTTGAGCGGTTCGTCGCCGTGGAAATAGGGGATGCCGAAGCCGCCCCCCATGTTGAGATGCGGCAGCCCTACCCCGGCCTCGCGGCAAAGGCGCAAGGCGAGATCGAGGATATTGCCGAGCGTTTCGATCAGCGCCTCATGATCGAGGGCCTGGCTGCCGGTGTAGATATGCAGCCCGCGCCATTCCGCCTCGCCCTCGGCAATCCGGCGCGCAAGCGCGGGTACGCGCTCGGCATCGACACCGAACGGCTTCGCCCCGCCGCCCATTTTCATGCCGGAGCCTTTGAGCTCGAAATCCGGATTGACCCGGATCGCCAAGCGCGGCGTGTGTCCGGTCGCCTGCCCGATGGCGAGCGCGCGTTCGACTTCGCCCTCGCTCTCGCAATTCAGCGTCACCCCGGCGGCGATTGCGTCGCGCAATTCCTCGTCCCGCTTGCCGGGTCCGGCGAAGCTGACGATGGCGGGATCGATCCCGGCCTCCATCAGCATCGCCAGCTCGCCGCCGCTTGCGATGTCGAATCCGTCCACCAGCGGCGCCATCGCGTCGATGACCCCGCGAAACGGGTTAGCCTTGATCGCGTAATGGATCGACAGGCGGTGCGGCATCGCATCGCGCAGGGCCGCCATCTGCGCCTGCATCCGCGCCTCGCTATAGACGAACAGCGGCGTTCCGCCCGCCTCGGCGATCCACTCGTCCGCGGTCTTCGCGCCGATGACGAGCTGGCCGCCTGTCGCGGTGAACCCCGCCGGGATGGGCCCTGTCGGTTTCATGCGGCGATCTCCTGCATCAGGGCAGTGCGGTCGATTTTTCCGTTCGGGTTGAGCGGCATCGACTGGCGCCAGTGGATGACCTGCGGCTGCATGAAATTCGGCAGTTGCCGCGCAAGCTTCTTCGCCAAGGCCGGGTCCTCCATCGGCGTATCGTCTGCGGGACGGACTACGAGATGGACCGCATGGCCCAGCTTGGCGTCGGGAACGCCGAGCGCGCAGGCTTCGGCCACGAGGCCGGAGGCAAGCGCCGCTTCCTCGATTTCCAGCGGGCTGATGCGGTTGCCGCTGCTCTTGATCATGGCGTCGCGGCGGCCGACGAAATAGAGCAAACCGTCCGCATCCCGCTTCACGCGGTCGCCGGACCACACCGCCGTGCCGCCATAGCGCGATGCTGCCGGTGCCGGCTTGAACCGTTCCGCCGTGCGTTCCGCATCCTGCCAATAGCCTTGCGCCACCAGGGGCCCGCAATGGACCAGTTCGCCCTCCTCGCCCGCCCCTGGCACCGTGCCGTCATCGGCAACGACGAGGATTTCGGCAAAGGGGATCGCTGTGCCCATGGAGGCCGGATTGGCGTCGATCAGTCCGGGATCGAGATAGGTCGATCGGAATGCCTCGGTCAGGCCGTACATCGCGTAGATATCGGCGTCGGCGAAATCGGCCCGCAGCGCCCTCACGAGGTCGGGCGTCAATGCGCCGCCGCTGTTGGTGAGCCGCCGCATCGCAGCCGTGGCGTCGCCCGGCCAGTCGAGCTCCGACAGCTGGACCCAGAGCGGCGGCACCGCAGCGAGCGTCGTGACGCCATGCCGGGCGCAGGCTTTCACCACGTCGCGAGGGAAGAGATAGTCGAGCGGCGTCACGCAGCCGCCCGCATACCACGTCGAGAGCAGCTGGTTCTGGCCGTAATCGAAGCTCAGCGGCAGGACTGCCAGAGTGACGTCGTCGGCGGACAGCTTGAGATAATGGGCCACGCTGACGGCACCCAGCCACAGGTTCGCATGGCTCAGCATGACGCCCTTGGGCCGGCCGGTGCTGCCGCTGGTGTAGAGGATTGCCGCCAGGGCGTCCGGATCGGCATCGGAGGGGGGCAGCGCTGCGTCCGACTGCGCGACGTCATCCCACAGGCTCCCTTCCGAAAGCGTCTCGCAACTTGCGGGGATGTCGCCGCTTTCGAGTGACGCCAGTCGCGCTTCGTTGGCGATCAGCAGCACCGAACCGCTATCGGCCAGGATATGCGCCGCCTGCGCCCGCTTGAGCAGCGGGTTGATCGGCACGTGCACAAGGCCTGCCCGCGGGGCGGCCAGCGGCAGCAGGCAGGTAAGCTCGCCCTTGGCGGCCCAGCTCGCCACGTGCGCGCCCTTCTTTGGAATTCGTTCGGCGAGCCAGCCCGCCAATTGCGCGACACGGGTTCTTAAGTCACCATGGCTAAGCGTGCGATCCTTGAGCACGAGCGCAGGCGCGTCCGCCCTGCCTCTTTCGGCAAGGTGATCGAGCGGACGCGGATCGGGATCGGGCGGCTGGGGCATGGGCCTCGGGTCGACAGGGGGCAAGGAACGCGGTGGACGGCGGCAGCTATCACGACGTGGTTACCAAACTGCAAGCCTTCGCCGAAACGGCGAAGGGTCCCTTTGCACGTCCCGAGTGGTTCGGCCTGCTTGCGAGGCATGATAGCGCTTCACAAACAATAGCCGCAAATGATTGTTCTGCATTCGTTATTGTGGAGGATGAGGGCGGGGTCCGCGCATCTGCGAATTGGTACAGCTTCACCTGGCATCCGTTCGGGGAGCGGAAAGGCTTTGCCGATCTGGCGCGAGGCCTGCGCCGGTCTGCGGCACTAGTGTCGCTCGGTCCGCTGGCCGATGACGACGGCACGGCGAGCGCGCTTCTCGCAGCATTCCGCTCCGCTGGCTGGGTTGCCGCGCTCGAGGCGTGCGACGTGAACCACGTGCTGGACCTTCGTGGCCGGGACTATGCGGCCTACCTTGCCGATCGTCCGGGACGCCTGCGCACCACGATCAAGCGCAAGTCCAAGAAAGTCACTTGCGAGATTTTTTCCGATTTTCATCAACATGCATGGCAGGCTTACGAACAGGTCTATGCCGCCAGCTGGAAGCCCGAAGAAGGGCTGCCCGCCATGTTACGGGAATTCGCGTCGCAGGAAGGCGAGGCCGGACGGCTGCGCCTCGGTCTTGCCTATCACGAAGGCGAGCTGGTCGCAGCGCAATTCTGGACGGTGGAAAACGGCACTGCTTACATCCACAAGCTCGCCCACACCGATGCGGGCCAACCGCTGTCGGCCGGGACGGTGCTGAGCGCGGCGCTGTTCCGTCACGTGATCGACAATGATGGCGTCTTGCTCGTCGATTTCGGGACGGGCGACGATGCCTACAAGCGCGACTGGATGGAGCAGGTGCGCACGCGCTATCGCCTGCTCGCCTACGATCCGCGCCAACCGCGCGCCTGGCCGCGTCTCGCCCGCAAGCTGCTCCGCAATCCGCGCGCCTATCTTGCCTCCCGGCAAGCACGTGGCTAGAGCGCGCGCAAGCAATCGGGGGCGACAGCCACAATGGACCAGCAGGAACAGACCGGCGCTGTGGCCGAGGAAACTACGCCTGGCGCGCCGACGCGCGGGCAAACGGATGTCCTCCTCAGGACGATCTGCGCCGATGTCCTCGGCCTTTCCGACGAGCAGGTCGCGGAGTTCGAAGAGGACACGGGCCTGTTCGGACATCTTCCCGAACTCGATTCCATGGCCGTCGCCGGCCTCCTCACCGAGATGGAAGACCGGCTCGACATCACCATCGACGACGACGACGTCGACGGGGAAATGCTGGAAACCTATGGCGGGCTGCTCGATTTTGCCCACGGCAAGCGCACCGCGGGCTAAGGCCCTCCCATGCTGAGCACCTGGCCTTGCCGGACGGGTGACGAATTTGCCCTGTGCTTCGATTCAGGGCGCGATTACCGGATCCTCGTCAGCCCTGCCCTGTTCGATGAAAGCAACAAGCTGCGGCATTTCACGGCCCAGCTGATGCGCGCGCTCGATGCGGCAGGGCTCGACGCCTTCCTGCCCGACCTTCCCGGCCAGAACGAAAGCCTCGCCGGTTTGTCGCAGCAAACGCTTGCCGGCTGGGCGGATGAAATGGCCGCCGCGGCACAGCATTTTCAGGCCACACATATCCTTACGATCCGTGCGGGAGCGGCACTTGCGCCCGACTTGCCTGGTTGGGACTACGCCCCCCTGCCCCCTGCAAAACAGCTCAAGTCCATGCTCCGTGGGCGGACACTTGCCGCGCGGGAGGCGGGCCGCGAGGAGACGAGCGCCGCGCTGCTCGAACGCGGACGGACCGAGGGACTGGAGCTGGCCGGATACGCACTCGGGCCGCAGATGATCGCCGGACTGGCGGACGCGGACAATATGCCGCCGTCGCGCAGGCGCACCATCGAGAAGGCGGAATTGCCGGGCGCGGGCCTTTGGCTGCGGGCCGAGCCGGACCACGATGCGGACCAGGTCAGTGCGATGGCGGCGCTGATAGTGGCGGAAGCCCAACAATGACCCGGCGGCACGTCGCATTCGAAGTGCTGGGCGATGGCTGCGCCGGCACACTTGACGAGGCGACCGGCAAGACCGGCTTGCTCATCGTCAGCGGCGGCAACGAGACCCGCGCGGGTGCTTTCGGCGGCCAGGCGCGGCTCGCAGCCCGCATAGCTGCCGCGGGCTACCCCGTGTTCCGTTTCGACCGGCGCGGTGTCGGAGACAGCGAAGGGGCCAACCGCTCATACCGCGATAGCGGCGAGGATATCGCGGCCGCATTGGCCACATTCCGCCGCGAAGTCCCCGCGATGAAGCGCGTGGTGGCATTCGGCAATTGCGACGGGGCGAGCGCCATCGTGCTCCACCGGAATGTCACCTTCGATGCGCAAGTTCTTGCCAATCCTTGGGTTTTCGAAAATTCGGCGTCCACCGACACGGCGCCGGCCGAGGTCCGCGAACGCTACGCCTCGCGACTGAAGGATCCGCGCCAGTGGCTGCGCTTGCTGCGCGGCGAAGTTTCGCTGGCGAAGCTCTTGCGCGGGCTCAGGCAGGCCGCCGCGTCCCAACCTGCCAACCCGCTGGCCGCCGGTATCGCTGGACTTTCCGGGCCGACCCGCATCTTGATTGCCAGGCGCGATCGCACCGGACGCGCGTTCCTGGAAAGCTGGGATAGGTCCGATCCCCGCCTGCATGTCCACGAAACTGCCGACCACGGCTTCTCAGGCGGCGCACTCAAGTGGCTGGAAGTGCAGTTATTCTCTGCGCTCGAAGAAACTGACAAGCTCTACATGGGTTGACCAGCGGAACTGCCCGACAGGGCGGATTTCCCGCAACTCATACCCCCCTTCGACCAGCACTTTTGCGTCCTTTGCCCAGCTTTGCGGATTGCAGCTGACGTAGACGATGCGCGGCACTGCCGAGGCGGCAAGTTGCCCCACCTGCTCCTTCGCCCCGGCGCGAGGCGGGTCGAGAACTACGCCGTCGAAAGGTGCCAACTCGCCCGCGCGCAGCGGATTGCGGAACAGGTCGCGGTGGTGCGCTTCCACCCCCGCCTGCCGACGTCGTGACGCCAGAAGGCAGGCAAGACTGCTATCGCGCGAGGCTTCGTAAGCGTCGATCTTCGCACCGTCTCTCAAGGCGAAGGCAAAGGTGCCGAGCCCCGAAAAAAGGTCGGCAATTCGCGCGCAATCGCCCAGCCACTCCCTCGCAGCGCCCACCAGGGCCGCCTCGCCGTCCGCCGTGGCTTGCAGGAAGGCTCCCGCAGGAAAACCCACCGAGATACCGCCAAGGTCAATCGAGACCGGCTCCGGCTCCCAGATGGCCTCGGTGCCGTAACCTTGGTCGATGGTGAGGCGCGTAAGCCCTTCGCCTTGGGCAAAGTCGAGCAACGCCTGGGTTTGATCGAGCCCCTCGAATGTCAGCTTGCGGATATCGCAGGCAACGCCTTGCTCGGCGCAGGCAAGGTCGATGTCGCAGGCATATTTGCCCGGCCAGTGCGACAGCAGCTGCCGCAGCGGCTCGACCAGCGTGAACAGTTCCGGCGCCAGCACATGGCATTCCTTCAGGTCCACCACCTGGTGCGAGCGGGCCTCGCGAAACCCGATGACAGGCCGCCCGCCGCCGTTGATCGCATGCAAGGTCGCCCGGCGGCGTGACTTCGGCGGGGACAGGTAGGCCGGCGTCACGATGTCGGTCGGCAAGCCCTGGCCTTCGGCGGCGTTGGCAACGCGGGAACGCACGAATTCGGCGAGGATGTCCTCGTCCATACGCTGCAGCTGGCAACCGCCGCAGCGTTCGAAATGGCGGCACGGCGGATCGACGTGGTGCGGGCCACGTTCCAGCGACCCGTCGGGCAGCAGCGCGTCGCCGGTGACCCCGCCGGCCACATGAGTACCGCCGGCGGTGACACCGTCGCCGCGCGCAGCAATGCGGATGATTTGTTCAGCTTCGGACATGGTTCGGGGTCAGCGCTCTGCGGGAGCCGCGCCGATCCGGTCCAGCGCGGCGGGGAAGCGAAAGCGGTCGTTCTGCACCCGCACTTCGAGCATGTCGCCGGATACCAAGTTCGTCGCCTCGAATGCGCCGTCCGCCGCGGCGAGCCCCGTGCGGTCCGCTTTCACCAAAAAGCGGCGCAGACCGCCGTCGGGATGCCTGACCACGAGCATCTCTTCCCCATCCACACGAGCGCGTTCCACGGAGCAATCGCGCGCAAACTCCTCCGCCCCGCCGACCGCGCAATCGACCAGCGAAGCGGGATCGGGCGGCGGGTCGCCGGCGCTGCACGCGGCAAGCGCCGGTACCGCCAGCACGAAAGCGCAGCGCGTCATTCCGTCTCCAGCGCCAGCAAGACGCGCCCGGCAATGTCGGCGATCATCGCGGCGAAGCGGGCCTGGCCCGCCTCTGTCGAGATCAGGTCGTTGCGGATTTCGATCGCGCAGTAGGGCCTGCCATGCGCCTCGGCATGGCGGTTCATCGTCGCGTTCAGTTCCTTGCCGGAATAAGGCTCGTTATCGCCCACGTTCAGGTTCTGCTCGCTGAACAGGCGGATGGCATGTCGCGCGGCGCGATCGTCCTGGTTGTAGAGCAGCCCGATTTCCACTTCGCGCTGCTCGCCTGCGCTTTCCAGCTTCGGCGTGAAGCTGTGTAGCGAAATGATCAGCGCCGGATTGGTCGCGTCCAGCCACTTGGCAAGCGCATCGTGATAGGGTGCATGATAAGTGCGAATGCGGCGGTCGAAGTCCGCGCCGATATTGCCGGGGATCAGGTGGCCGTCGCTAGTGGTCGGCACAGCGGCCGGATTGTCCGGCTCGCGGTGGAGGTCGCATACGAGCCGGCTGACGCAGGCGATGTGCGCCGGAATGCCGTGACGACGGGCTAGCCGGTCGGCGACGCCTTCCACCCCGATGTCCACGGCGATGTGGTTGTCGAGCAGGCTGGGGTCGACGCCCAGTTCGACCTCGTCGGGCACGAAGTTGGAGGCGTGGTCCGCCACCAGCACGATCCGGGCGGGCGCCACATCACCCACCTGGCGGTAAGGCTGGCCGTCGATCATCGCAAACATCCTCTCATCTGCCACCATTCGGGCCGGTCGGCGGCAATCTTCGCCGCGTGTTCGGCGCAGGCGGCCTCGTCTTCGTAGAGCGCATAACAGGTCGCGCCCGATCCCGACATCCTGACGAGAGAGGTAGGCCAATCGCGGAGCAGTTCCAGCACTTTCCCGATTTGCGGCGCGATCGACAGGGCCGGTGCCTCCAGGTCGTTGCGGCCGGCGCGGGCGATGTCGGCGGCTGATCCTTCGGGCATGGAACCGCGATCCTGCCCGTCCCATGCGGCGAACACCGGGCCGGTGGGCATCCTCGTGCCATCGTTGAGGAGCAGCACCGGCGTCCCGGCAAGGTCGTTCTCGATCGGCGACAGCTCTTCCCCGATGCCGCGCCCGGCGCATGTGACGCTGTCGACGCATGCGGGCACATCCGCACCAAGCCGCGCGGCGCGCTTCCGCCAGTCGTCCGGCAGGCCCTGCATCTCGCGGATGATGCGGAAGACCGCCCCCGCGTCAGCCGAACCGCCGCCCAAGCCAGCTGCGACGGGCAGGTTCTTTTCGAGCGTCACGTCGAGTCCGCCGTCATGGGGCAGGACGGACAGCGCCCTGGCGACGAGATTGTCGAAAGGATCGTCGATACCCTTGGCGAAGGGGCCGAGCGTGGTCACGCGGTCCGCCGCCGCACGTTGCGCCGTCAGCACGTCACCCGCATCGACGAAGGCGAACAGGGTCTCAAGCTCGTGATACCCGTCCTCCCGCCGCCGCCGCACATGCAGCGCGAGATTGATCTTGGCGTAAGCGGTTTCGCGCATTGCGTCCTCCCCGGTGGGGGAGAGCTTACATGTTCGGATAGTTGGGCCCGCCGCCGCCTTCGGGCGTGGTCCATTCGATGTTCTGGTTCGGGTCCTTGATGTCGCAGGTCTTGCAGTGGACGCAGTTCTGGCTGTTGATCTGGAACTTCATCGCGCCCGTGTCCTCGTCCTCCAGCCATTCGTAGACACCCGCAGGGCAATAGCGCTGCGACGGGCCGGCATAGACCGCAAGCTCGCTGTCGTGCTGCAGTTGCAGGTCTTTCACCTTCAGGTGGTTGGGCTGGTCCTCGGCATGGTTGGTGAAGCTGAAGGCGACATTGGTCAGCCGGTCGAAGGTGAGCTTGCCGTCGGGCTTGGGATAGTCGATCGGCGTGTGCAGGTCAGCGCGCTGCAATTCCTCGTAATCGCGGTGATGCTTCATGCTGAGGGGCAGGCCGATCTTGAGCGTGCGCATCCACATGTCCGCACCGGCAAGCACCGTGCCCACGTCGCCGCCGTACTTGGCGACCAGCGGCTGCGCGTTCTGCACTTTCTTGAGCTCGGTCGCGATCCAGCTATCGCGCACGGCCGCGTCGTAATCCATGAGCTCGGTCTTCTCCGAGCCGGCGGAGATGGCCGCGGCAATGCTTTCGGCGGCCAGCATCCCGCTCTTCATCGCGGTGTGGCTGCCCTTGATGCGCGGCACGTTGACGAAGCCTGCGGCGCAGCCGACCAGCGCGCCGCCCGGGAATGCCAGCTTCGGCACGCTCTGCCAGCCGCCTTCATTGATGGCGCGCGCGCCGTAGGCCACGCGGGTGCCGCCTTCGAGATATTCGCGGATTGCCGGATGTTCCTTCCAGCGCTGGAATTCCTGGTACGGACGGACGTAGGGGTTCTTGTAATCGAGCGCCGTCACGAAGCCGAGCGCGACCTGGCCGTTGGCCTGATGGTAGAGGAAGCCCCCGCCCCAGGTGTCGCTTTCCGACAGGGGCCAGCCCTGCGTGTGGATCACGCGGCCGGGAACGTGCTTCTCGGGATCGATGTCCCACAGTTCCTTGATGCCGATGCCATAGACCTGCGGCTGGCAATCCGCCTCCAGGTCGAAGCGTTCCTTCATCTTCTTGGTAAGGTTGCCGCGTGCACCCTCTGCGAACAGCGTGTATTTCGCATGGATTTCCATGCCCGGCTGGTAATCCGGCTTGTGCGAGCCATCGGCAGCGACGCCCATGTCCTGCGTGATCACGCCCGACACCGCGCCATTCTCGTCAAACATGACTTCGGACGCCGGGAAGCCGGGGAAGACCATCACGCCCAGCGCCTCTGCCTGTTCGCCCAGCCAGCGGGTCAGGTTGCCGAGGCTGCCGGTGTAGCAGCCCTTGTTGGACAGGAACGGCGGCATGATCAGGTGCGGCAGCGCCATCTTCTTGTTTGCGCCCAGAATCCAGTGCCAGTTGTCCGTGACGGGCGTTTCCGCCATCGGGCAATCCATGTCGCGCCATTCCGGGAAGAGCTCGTCCAGCGCCTTGGGATCGACGACCGCACCCGACAGGATATGCGCCCCGATTTCGGAGCCTTTCTCGAGGACCACGACCTCGAGTTCCTCGTTCAGCTGCTTGAGTCGGATGCTCGCGGCCAGTCCGGCGACCCCGCCGCCGACAATCACCACATCGCAGGGCATCGATTCACGTTCGGTCATGGTCCACTTTCTGTTCGCTTTGCCGTCGCACAGCACTTGATTGCTGCGGCGCGGCAGGTCAAGACCTTGGCCCGTGCCGACGACCCCTGCCAGCCCAGCGGAAACCCGCGAATCCGCACTGCGTGCCATTGAGGCGGCGCAGGCCTGGTGGCGCGAGGCCGGGGTCGATTGCGACTTCGTGGACGAGCCGGTCGACTGGCTGGCGCAGCCGGAGCCGGCTGCGCAACTTCCCCATGCCGTAACGGCGCCGAAACCGGTGGCCGATGCGCCGCCTCCCACAGTTGCGATCGGCGGAAACAGGGAAGCCTGGCCGCAAAGCCTGCTGGCTTTCGACAGCTGGTGGCTAGCCGAGCCCAGCCTTGCGATGGGATCGGAAATTTCCCGCCCTCCCCCGCGCGGACCGGAAAATGCGCCACTGATGATCCTCGTCCCGCAGCCGGAGGCGGAGGATCGCGACGTGCTGATGTCCGGCCTGCAAGGCGCGATGCTGGCCAACATGGTCCGCGCCATGGGCTTCGCGGCGGACGAGGTTCGGCTCGGAAGCGTGCTGCCCCGCCACACGCCGGGCGCTGACTGGGCGCGGCTCGCGGAGGCCGGGCTCGGCACACTGGCGCTGCATCATGTCGCCCTTGCGAAACCCAAGCGCCTGCTCGTCCTCGGGCGGAGCATCCTGCCGCTGCTCGGCGCAGATCCGGAACAGGCTGCCGCGCTCGACTCTATCCGCGCCGGCGACATCGCGGTAGACGCGCTGGCAGGGCGAGAGCCCGCAACATTGCTGGCCATGGCCCCGGCGCGCCGGGCGTTGTGGCACCGCTGGCTCGAACGGAGTACCGATGCCTAGGAAATTCTCGCTGCTTCCCTTCCTTGCAAGCCTCGCCCTCCCCGCTGCCGCTTCGGCGCAAGACAATTCGGCCCAATATTTCAGCACCCAGCAACCCGCCGCCGCCGTGCCGGTGGTGCTGGCCGCAGACGAACGCAGCCGCGCACGGGAGGCGTTTGCGGCCTTGCGGGCAAGGGACTGGGCACGAGTGGAAAGCTTGCTGGCGCAGGGCGTCGGGGTGCTGGATCCGGTCATCCGCGCAGAGCTTTACCTGCATCCGGAATCCCCGCGCGTCGGACTGGACCAGATTGCTAACTGGATGCCGCAGGGCCGGCGGCTGCCTTATGCGGAAAGGCTCAACGCGCTGGCAGTCTCCCGCGGTTCGCAGGAGGGCTTCATCCTGCCGCGCGAGCGGCGGCTGGAGCCGCGCGGATATGCGCCGAAGCGTATCCTGCCGCGCGGGACCGGTGACGGCACGATCTCTTCGGAGATGAGCAACGCCGTCCTCGACCGTATCAAGAACGACGATCCGGACGGGGCGCGGCTGCTTCTCGACGGAATCGACGCGACGCTGTCCACCGATGCGCGCGCGGAATGGCGCCAGCGCGTGGCGTGGAGCTACTATATCGAGAACATGGATGCGCAGGCGCTGGCCATGGCGCAGTCGGTGTACGACGGAACGGGACCGTGGGTCGCGGAAGGTGCGTGGGTCGGCGGGCTGGCCGCGTGGCGGCTGGGCGACTGCCTGACTGCGGGCTCCAATTTCGAGGAATCGGCGCGGCGCGCGACCAATCCCGAACTTCAGGCAGCTGCCTATTACTGGGCGCACCGCGCGACGATCCGCTGCCGCCGCCCCGGACGTGCCGCCGAACTGCTTCGCGGCGCGGCGGTGCTCGACAATACGCTGTACGGCATGCTGGCACTGGAGCAGCTTGGCCAGGCGCAGCCCGACCGCTTCGGGCGGACCGACTTCAACGGCGAAGACTGGCGCGAAATCGGCGGGCTGCCCGAGGTGCAGATGGCCATCGCCCTGTCCGAAATCGGCGAAGAGGACCTTGCCGGCGAAGTGTTGCGGCACCTTTCCGGCGTCGTCGACGGCGATAATTTCAACGCCATCTCGCGCCTAGCCCGCGGCCTCGGCCTGCCGGGCACGCAGCTGTGGCTCGCCCACCGCGCCCCGCGCGGTTCCGATCCGGAGCCTGCAGCGCAGTTCCCGGTGGCCCGATGGCAGCCGGTAGGCGGCTGGAGAGTCGATCCCGCCCTCGCCTATGCCCATGCCTTGCAGGAATCGAATTTCCAGCGCGGCGTCGTCAGCGGTGCGGGCGCGACCGGCCTGATGCAGATCATGCCGATCGCCGCGCGCGAATACGGGCCCTCGCTCGGCATGAACAACCCCGACCTGCGCAATGCCAGCGTCAACCTTGCCTTCGGCCAGCGCGCGCTCGAGGTGCTGAGCGAAAGCCGGGGCACGCAGGGCAAGCTGCCAAAGATCATGGCCGCCTATAACGCCGGGCTGACGCCGGTCACCCGCTGGGAAGGCGAGGTCCGCGACCAGGACGACGCGCTGCTCTACATGGAATCCATCCCCTATTGGGAAACGCGCGGCTATGTCGCCATCGTCACGCGCAATTACTGGATGTACGAGCGGCAGGCGAATGCGCCCTCGCCCTCGCGCCGGGCTCTTTCTGAGAACAAGTGGCCGATGTTCCCGCGGGTGCAGCGATAGAAAGCGGCTGACAGACCCGTTTGTTCTATCTATGTTCCGCTCATGGCAGCGGGACCGGATGACAGGATTCGCGGGCGCGGGGCGCAGTCTTCCGCGGTCCCCCAACGTTTCGGCCTGGCCGAGCGCCTGGTCGACGACGACTGGCGCGATGCGATGGAGGCGCTCGACGGCCCGCCCGCCAAGCTGCGGACCACGGTGATCGAGGAACGCCCCAAGACGATCGTCACTTTCAACCAGTCGCCTGATGTTCCCTTCGACCGGTCGATCAACGCCTATCGCGGCTGCGAGCATGGCTGCGTCTATTGCTTTGCGCGGCCGACCCACGCCTATCACGACCTCTCGCCCGGCCTCGATTTCGAGACGAGGCTCTTTGCCAAGGCAAATGCCGCCGAATTGCTGCGTTCGACACTGTCGAAACGCGGCTACCGGCCGGCCCCCATCGCAATGGGCACGAATACGGACCCCTACCAGCCCATCGAGCGGCGCTATCGCATCACGCGCAATGTCCTCGCGCTGTGTTTGGAGACCCGGCATCCGGTGACGATCACGACCAAGTCGGACCGCGTGCTGGACGATCTCGACCTCCTTGCCGACCTGGCGCGACGCGAGCTGGTGGCGGTGTCCCTCTCCGTCACCACCTTCGATCCGCGGCTGTCGGGCTTGCTGGAGCCCCGCGCCGCCTCCCCGGCCAAGCGGCTTGCCGCCATCCGCCGCCTGTCTGAGGCAAGTGTCCCGGTGCATTGCAGCGTCTCGCCGATAATCCCGGCGGTGACCGACGAATTCATGGAAGATATCGTCGCCCGTGCGGCAGGGGCCGGCGCGCGGTCCGCCGGATGGATACCGCTGAGGCTTCCGCACGAGGTCGCGCCCCTGTTCCGCGAGTGGCTCGATGTCCATTTCCCGGACCGCAAGGACAAGGTGATGAACATCGTGCGCGACATGCGCGGCGGGCGTGACAACGATCCCGGTTTCTTCACACGCTTCAGGCCGAAAGGCGTGTGGGCGGACCTCTTCCGCCGCCGCTTCGCGCTCGCCCTGAAGCGCGCGGGCCTCGACAAGCCGAAGTTCGCGCTCGACACGACCAGTTTCCGCAAACCCGGGCCCGAAGGCCAGTTGTCCCTCATCTGATGGTCGACGATCAATCCCTTGTTAAGGGGTGGCATTGTCGACTGCGTTTTGTCAGAACGACATGCGGACGCGGATTGGCAAGCCGCTTTCGAGCCAACAGGGGGATAAAGAATGAAATACCTAGCCACCGCTCTTTGTGCAGGCGCCATGATGATGGCCGCTCCCGCCGGGGCGCAGGAATTCCGCGAGAGCACCATTGTGAAGTTCCTTGACGCGGAGTCGGCAATGAAGCCCGTAATGGACGAAATCGGCGCGACCTATACCGACATGGATGGCGACACCGGCGGGAAACGGATCGTCTTCAGCAACGGTCTCATCACCTATGCTGAGTTCCGCGTTTGCAGCAACGGTAACTCGAACTGCGAAGGCATGCGCCTGCTTGCCAGCTATGGGGCGCCGGAGGGAGTCTCGCGCACCGAGCTTATGCGCCGCGCGAACGAGTTCAACAGCCTCTACAACACTGCCAAGGCCGTGGTACGTGACGATGGATCGGTCTATTACACGCGATACCTGATCAGCGACGGCGGCATCTCGATGGAGAATTACCGCGTCGGTCTCAGCGTGTTCCAGAACATGCGCGAACCGTTCGAAACCATCGTCCTCGAAGGCGGCTCGACCGAATAGGTTAAATGCGGGCGGCGGTCAGGCGAAGCCCTTGCCGCCGCCCGCTTTTGCAAAGCGGATAAGCCTGCTGTCCGCAACGGCTGCCGTGCGATTTACCACGGCCCGACGATAATCCTCGTCCGTCAACATTTCGAAGAATGCCGCGGCGTCGGGATATTCGGCAATGAAGCCTGCATCCCAAGCCTCTTCCTGCGGCCCCGTCAGGGTCACTTGCGGCTTTCCGCGCCATACGATCGTGCCGCCGACCCGTTCGAATATCGGGCCGCTGGCCTTGCCATATTCGCGATAGGCTTCCTCCCCGCTCCACCCCTTCGCCGCATGGGGATGATCGTCAGGATAAGCCGCCTTCTCGCGATAACGGATCAGGTTGAGCATCTGGATCGGCTCGTCGCGCGGCAGCGACTTGAAAAGCTCGAACGCCTCCCGCGTCGGATCGATGTGCTGCGCCATGGTCAGCTTCCCAGCGTATAGTCGGCAAACCGGGCGCGCAGGTCCTTCTTGCTGATCTTGCCGGTGGCGGTGTGCGGGATGTCGTCCACGAACTCCACCGCGTCGGGGAGCCACCACTTCGCGACCTTGTCGGCAAGGAAGGCGGTCACTTCCTCGCCCGTGCAATCAGCCCCGTCCTTCTTTACGACGAACAGCACGGGTCGCTCGTCCCATTTGGGATGCGGCATGCCGATGGCCGCTGCTTCGGCGACTGCCGGATGGCCGACCGCGGCGTTCTCCAATTCGACCGAGCTGATCCACTCGCCGCCGGACTTGATCACGTCCTTGGTCCGGTCGGTCAATTGCAAGGTCCCATCCGGGTGGAGGATGCCGACGTCGCCGGTATCGAACCAGCCATCGGCATCGACCGCGTCTTCGTCCGCCTCGAAATAGCGCTTGATCACCCATGGCCCGCGGATTTGCAGCGCGCCGCTCGTCTTGCCGTCACGCGGCAGTTCGGTGCTCATGTCGTCGAGGTCGACAGTGCGTAATTCCACGCCGAAGACCGGCCGGCCTTGCATAGCGGTCTTGCCGACCTTTTCCTCGAACGACAGCTGGTCCCAATCGGCAGTTGGCCCGCCGACTGTGCCGATGGGGCTGGTTTCGGTCATCCCCCAGGCGTGCTGGACGCGGGTGCCGTTCTTCATCAGCCGCTCGATCATGAACTTCGGCGCGGCGGATCCGCCGATGGTGGCGGCCTTTAGCTTGGGAAGCTCGGTGCCGGTGGCATCGCAATACTGGAAATGCGCAAGCCATACCGTCGGCACACCCGCACTGTCGGTCACGCCTTCGCGCTTCATCAGTTCGTCCAGCACCGCCGGCTCGTTCACGGCGGAGAACACGAACTTGATGCCTGCCATCGCGCCGGCATATGGCAGCCCCCAGCTGGCCGCATGGAACATCGGCACGACCGGCAGCATGACCGAGCTTGCGCTGAAATTGAACGCGGCAGGCTGCAGGCCGGCCATCGCGTGCAGGACGGTGGAACGGTGCTCGTAAAGGACGCCCTTCGGATTGCCGGTGGTGCCGCTGGTGTAGCACAGCATGCACGGATCGCGCTCGTCACCCTCGACCCAGTCGAAATCTTCGCCATAGGGCGCGATCCAGTCCTCGAACGCCGGACTGTGTTCGCCGGAATCGTAGCAGACGTAATGCTCGATCGTGGTCCAGCGCTCGCGCATCTTGTCGACGATCGGCTGGAACATCGCATCGTACAGCAGGACGCGGTCTTCGGCGTGGTTGGCGATATACTCCAATTGGTCCTCGAACAGGCGCGGGTTCACCGTGTGGAGCACGCCGCCCATCCCGGCGACGCCGTACCAGCTGACGAGATGACGCGAATGGTTCATCGCCAGGCTCGCGACCCGGTCGCCTTCTTTCACGCCGAGCGCCTGCAGCGCCTGGGCCATCTTCTTGGCATCCCGCCTGATCCCGGCCCAGTCGGTGCGCGTCTCGCTGCCATCGGCCCAGCGCGTCACGATCTCGCGCGATCCGGCCTCCCGGGCCGCATGATCGATCACCCGCGTCACCCGCATCGTCCAGTCCTGCATCGCACCCTGCATTCGTCTCTCCTCAAATCCGGTCGCGGGCACCATGCAGCGCCTTGCCACGCTTGGCAATCGGACCCATGGCGGGGGCATGTACTGGTATATGGATCTGAAGACGCAGGTCGTCGCCGCGACGGGCCTCAGCATGGATGCGCTGCACATCCACATTGGCATGGCCGCGTTCGTCATCGCGTGTTTCGTGCTGCGGCGGAAGGCGGGCGATCTCGCGCCGTTCCTGCTCGTGCTGTTGCTGGCCATCACCGGCGAAATGCTGGACCTGCAAGGCCAGCTTTCGCGCGAACTTCCGCTGGATATGGTCGAGCATGTTCACGACATCGTGAACACGACTGCCATCCCCTTTTTCGTATTTCTGCTCGCGCGGTTCAGCGCCGTCTTCGAGCGAAAGCTAGGCGACGAGACGGAGCCGGTCGCTCCCGCTGCGGGCAGCGATGCTGACATTGGCGAGACCGGGGATCTCGCCTAGCCGTTCCGCCAGCTCGCCATCGACGCGGAAATTGCGGCCGAGCCGCATCGTCACGAAAGAGCCTTCACTGGTGGCGAGACGCACCACGATCTCGCCCGTCGCCTGCGCATCCTGCGAAACGCTGGCGGCGAGCTGGGCAAGCCCCGCCTCGTCGGCCACGTCGAGCCGCAACAGCATCCGTGCCGCGCTAGTCACTTCGCCAAGCGGCCGCGCGCCGCGCACGGTGACCCGTGGCGGTTCGTCGGGGCTCGGCTGGTCGAGCTCGACGGTGAGCAAAACACATTCGCCGCTCGCCGCCCACTTGCGGAACGGTTCCACCAGTTCCTCGTCGAAACAGGCGGCGCTGAACTGGCCGGTCGTGTCGGAGAAATCGGCGCGGATGAAGTCCTTGCCCTTTCGCGTCTTGCCGATGTTCACGTCCTCGACCAGCGCGGCCATCACCGCGCGGCTGCGCCCGGCGCCTTCGGTGCCGCCTCCCATCAGCCCGGCATAGGTGCGCGCACCATTGGCGCTGGCTACCTCTCGATAGGCCTGCACCGGATGGGCGGAGAAATAGAAACCGAAAGTCTCGCGCTCTTTCGCCATCATGTCGGGCCGCGACCATTCGGCGGTTTCCTTGAGCCGCAGGTTGGAACCGGCATCGTCCTCCCCGCCGAACAGGGCCACCTGCCCGCTGGACCGCTCCCGCTCCGCTGCATCGGCGACCGCCATCAACAGCTCGGCATTGTCGTGGACTAGCGCGCGATTGGGCTCCAGCGTGTCGAACGCCCCGGCAGAGGCGAGCGCTTCCAACTGGCGGCGGTTCATGCAGCCCTGCGGCAGGCGGCCGAACATTTCCTCCAGAGAGGTGAACTTGCCGCTCCCCTCCCGTTCCGAAACGATGGCCGCCATCGCCTTTTCGCCGACATTGCGCAGCCCGCCGAGGCCATAGCGCACCGCATACCCGTCGTCGGTCGGCTGGACGACGTACTCCGCCTCGCTCTCGTTTATATCGGGCGGCAACAGGTCGATCCCGTTGCGGCGCATGTCGTCGACGAAGATCGCCAGCTTTTCCGACTGGTGCATGTCGAAGCACATCGAAGCGGCGTAAAATTCTTCCGGGTAATGCGCCTTCAGCCACGCGGTCTGGTAGGCGAGCAGCGCGTAGGCGGCGGCGTGCGACTTGTTGAAGCCGTAGCCGGCGAACTTGTCGATCAAGTCGAACAGCTCGTTCGCCTGTTTCCTGTCGATGCCGGACACTTCCAGGCACCCGTCACAGAAGCGGGTGCGCTGCGCATCCATTTCCGCCTGCACTTTCTTGCCCATCGCGCGGCGCAGGAGGTCGGCATCGCCGAGCGAATAGCCGGCGAGGATCTGCGCGGCCTGCATCACCTGTTCCTGGTAGACGAAGATGCCGTAGGTTTCTGCGAGGATGCCTTCCAGCTTGGGATGCGGATACTCGATCGGCACCTCGCCCGCCTTGCGCTTGCCGAACAGCGGGATGTTGTCCATCGGGCCGGGGCGGTAGAGCGAGACGAGGGCGATGATATCCTCGAACTTGGTCGGTTTCACCGCGGTCAGCGTGCGGCGCATGCCTTCCGATTCCAGCTGGAACACGCCGACCGTGTCGCCGCGCTTGAGCAGGTCGAAGACTCCCGGGTCGTCCCACGCCAGAGCGCCGAGGTCAATTTCAACCCCGCGCCGGGCGAGAAGGTCGACTGCCTTCTGCAGCACCGACAGCGTCTTCAGGCCAAGGAAGTCGAATTTCACCAACCCGCTCGATTCGACATATTTCATGTCAAACTGCGTCACCGGCATGTCCGAACGGGGATCGCGGTAGAGCGGGACGAGCCTGGCCAGCGGGCGGTCGCCGATCACCACGCCCGCCGCGTGGGTCGAGCTGTTGCGCGGCAGCCCCTCCAGCTGCAGCGCCAGGTCGACGAGGCGCTTCACCTCGTTGTCGTTGCTGTATTCGCGCTTGAACTCCGCCGCGCCGTTCAGCGCACGCGGCAAGGTCCACGGGTCGGTCGGATGGTTCGGCACCATCTTGCAGAGCCGGTCGACATGGCCGTAGCTCATCTGCAGGATACGCCCGCAATCGCGCAGCACGGCGCGGGCCTTCATCTTGCCGAAGGTGATGATCTGCGCGACATGATCGGCGCCGTATTTCGCCTGCACGTAGCGGATCACCTCGCCGCGGCGCGTTTCGCAGAAGTCGATATCGAAGTCGGGCATCGACACGCGTTCCGGGTTGAGGAAGCGTTCGAACAGCAGGCCCAGTTTCAGCGGGTCGAGGTCCGTGATGGTCAGAGCCCAGGCGACCAGGCTGCCTGCGCCCGACCCGCGCCCCGGGCCCACAGGAATCCCGTTGTCCTTGGCCCACTTGATGAAGTCCGCAACGATCAGGAAGTAGCCGGGAAAGCCCATCCCGACGATGATCTCGACTTCGAAATCGAGCCGGTCGAAATAGGCCTTGCGCTCTTCGGCGGACATTTCGCCATAGGGTTCGAGCCGGGCTTCGAGGCCCTTGCGCGCATCCTCCGCCAGCATTTTCGCCTCGCCTTCGAGGTCGCCGGCAAGGCTCGGCAAGATGGGCGGGCGCTTGGGCGGGGCGATGGCGCACCGCTGCGCCACGACCAGCGTGTTGGCCAGCGCTTCGGGAATGTCGGCGAAAGCCTCTTCCATCATCCGCTCGGACTTCACGAAGCTGTCCTTGGCGCTGCGCGGCCGATCTTCGGCCTCGATTTGGGTCGAATTGGCGATGCACAGCATAGCGTCGTGCGCGGCATAGAAATGCGGATCGGCGAAGTTGGCGGGATTGGTGGCGACCAGCGGCAGGTCGCGGACGTAGGCAAGATCGATCAGCGCCTCCTCGGCGGCAATCTCGACTGCATTCCCGCGCCGCGCCAGTTCGATGTAGAGCCGCTGCGGAAACATGCTTTCGAGGCGCGAGAGCAGCGCCTCTGCATGATCGGCCTGCCCGTCGGCCAAAAGCTGCGTCAGCCCGCCTTCGCTGGCGCCGGTGAGCGCGATCAGGCCATCCGTGTGGCCTTCCAGATCGTCCATCCGGACGTGCGGTTCCAGCTCCAGCGGCCGGTCCAAATGCGCGCGGCTGACGAGATGGCACAGGTTATCCCACCCCGCCTCGTCCTGCGCATAGAGCGGCAGGTAATCGACGCCCGCCCCGCCCTGTTCCCGCGCCATGCCCAGCAGCGTACCGACGATGGGCTGGATCCCCTCGTCGAAGCAGGCGGCAGCGAAGGCGACCGAGCCGTAGAGCCCGTTGCGGTCACAGATGGCGATTGCGGGGAAGCTGCGTTCCTTCGCCAGCTTGGCGATGGCCTTGGGCTCGATTGCGCCCTCCAGCATCGAATAGCTGGAAAGGACGCGTAAAGGGACGAAGGGAGCGAAAGCCATGGCGCCAATATGCGAACGCCGGCGGGATTCGCCAAGGCGCAGCGCCCGCCTATCCCCTCACTTGTCTTCCACTTTCGCGATCTTCCGGCGGGTGTCCCGAATTGTCGAGAAAGCGCCGTAGATCACGAGGACCGCGAGGAAGATCCACACCCACACGGGGATGTTCCGCCCCGCTATCGCAAGATAGAGATAGGCCGACACGAAGAAGAACCCGGCCAGCAGCGTGGGCACAACCGTCGATTGCCCCGCCCTCGCCCGTCGCACGAGCCAGGCGATCGACGCGAGGAAGAAAGGGATCGCGCCCACATAAATCGCGCCGAAAATCCACGGATTGACGCCATATTCGCTGCCGAGCGACAGGAACCATTCCTGGCCGGTTTCAATCATCCCCCCTCGCTCCGGTCAGTCTTCGCGCGGGAAATCGGGCCGGTCGGCCAGTGCGGCAACTTCTTCGGCGTGGTATTCGCGATCGCCCGCCTTTTCGATGTAATAGGCCGAGCGTTCTTCGGCGGGGAGCAGCATCATGTGGCGGACAATATCCGCAAATGTGCCGCTGCGCAGGCCCTTGGCGCTGTCGAGCACGCCGCCGCCATCGTCCTTGCGGTGGAGCGAGGCGCGGTCGTCCCACGCGAACCCCTTGTGCTCGCTGGTGTCGCCGTCGAATGTGCTGGGATGGTCGCTCATGAAATTCCTCCGGTGTTTGGGAGTTAACGCACCGCAGCGCGAGGCGTTTCCTAGCCGAGCACGCCGTCGTGCAGGCGGACCACCCGGTCCATCTTGGCCGCGAGCCGCTCGTTGTGCGTCGCCACGAGCGCGGCGCTGCCTTCCCCGCGAACCAGCGCGAGAAACTGTTCGAGCACCTTGTCGGAGGTATGTTCGTCCAGATTGCCCGTCGGCTCGTCCGCCAGCACGAGGCGCGGCTTGTTGGCGAGCGCGCGGGCGACCGCCACGCGCTGCTGTTCGCCGCCGGAAAGCTGGCTCGGCCGGTGATCGAGCCGGTGGCCGAGGCCGAGGGCGGTAAGAAGCTCGCCGGCGCGCGCTTCCGCCGCGTCTTTCGGCACTTCCGCCACCAGCTGCGGGAGGACCACGTTCTCGCTCGCGTTGAAATCCGGCAGCAGGTGGTGGAACTGGTAGACGAAGCCGAGGTGGTCGCGCCGCAGTCTCGTGCGTTCGTCGCCGTCCATCTTTTCCGCCGCTTCGCCCGCGATGCGAATGGAGCCGCCAAAGCCGCCTTCCAGCAGGCCGACGGCCTGCAGCATCGTCGACTTGCCCGAACCCGACGGCCCGAGCAGGGCGACGATCTCGCCCGGCTGGATGACGAGGTCGACACCGCGCAGCACGTCGATACGGACATCGCCCTGCTCGAAACTGCGGGTCAGGCCGCGAAGTTCGACGACCGGGCTATTCATAACGCAGCACCTGCACCGGATCCGTGCTGGCGGCACGGCGCGCCGGATAGAGCGTGGCGATGAAGCTGAAGACCAGCGCCATGACGCAGATCGCGACGATCTCTGCCGGATCGACGCGCGCGGGCAGTTCGGTCAGGAAACGCACTTCCGGGTTCCACAATTCGACCCCCATCATCCACTGCACGCCTTCGATGATCCCCTGCCGGAAGAACAGCAGGACGAGGCCGAGGACGACCCCGGCGATAGTGCCGAGCGCGCCGATCAGGAAGCCGGCGGTAACGAAGATTTTCAGCAAGCTGCGCCGCGTCGCGCCCATCGTGCGCATGATGGCGATATCGCGGGTCTTGGCGCGCACGAGCATGATCAGGCTGGACAGGATGTTGAACACCGCCACCAGCACGATAATCGACAGGATCACGAACATCGCCACCCGTTCGATCTCCAGCGCTTCGAACAGCGAGCTGTTGATGCTTTTCCAGTCGGTCACGACGGCGCGTCCGGCCAGGCTTTCCGTCACCGGGGCAAGCGTCTGCGTGACCGAATCCGGATCGTCGGTCATCACCTCGATCATGCCGACGGTGTCGCCGATCAGCAGCAGGGTCTGCGCGTCCTTCATCGGCATGACCACAAAGGTCTGGTCGAAATCGTATACCCCGACCTCGAAAATCGCCGCGACTTCGTAGCCGATCTGGCGCGGGACGGTGCCGAAGGGCGTGGAGCGGCCCTGCGGGTTAATGATCGTGAGCGTCTGGCCCAGCTGGAGGCCCAGGTTCTGCGCCAGCCGCGAGCCGATGGCGACCTTGTTCGACCCCGGTTGCAAGGCGCCGAGGTCCCCCTGCAGCAGGTTGGGCTCCAGCCGGTCGATATCCGCCTGCAGGTTGCCGCGCGCCATGATCGCGGCGGCGCGGCCTTCGTAACTGGCGAGCAGCGGCTGCTCAATCAGCGGCGAGGCACGGGTGACGCCCGGCGTATCGCGAACTTCCTCCAGGATATCTTCCCAGTTTTCCAGCTGGTTGCCGTAGGCCTGGATAACCGCGTGGCCGTTCAGGCCGCTGAACTTGTCCAGCAATTCGGCGCGGAAGCCGTTCATTACGCTCATCACGATGACGAGCGCGGCCACGCCCAGCATCACCGCGACCAGGCTGATGCCCGCGACGAGCGCAATGAAGCCCTCGCTGCGGCCGGGCAGCATGTATCGCTTGGCGATGGTCCATTCGAAGGGGGAGAGGATCAAAGCGTGCGCGCCGTGAAGGAAGGATCTGGATTCAGCATGAATGCAGCGCGCAGTTACCCATCCCGCCCCTGAAGGGCAACTGAATTGGCGCTGCCCTTCCCACCGAATGTCCGGACCGCCCGTTTACCATTGCGATACCGAAGGCGTGGTAGGCGAAGGCGCCGCACCATGCGGCCGGGGTAACGATACTGGCGACATTGGCTAAGATCGGCAGCGCGAGCCGGACATCCGCGTGGCGAGGCTACAGCTTCGTCGCGGTGGTCATGGCACTTGCGACGATGCTGGTGGTGGCCAGCCTGTTGGCCCACCAGGCTGCAGGCGAGCGAGATGCCGCCACGCGCCAGCTGCGCGCGACGCAGCAAGTTCTCTCGGCAACAAGCGAGCTGGAAATCCAGCTGTTGCAGGCCGTGCGCGGACAGCGCGGATACTTGCTGACTGGCGATCGGATGTTCCTCCAGCCTTTTGAAAAAGCCCGGCCGCAAATTGCCGGACGTCTGGAACAGCTGGAGATTGCCACCCGGGGCGATGCGCCCCGGCATGAAATGGTCGGGGAAATACGCGACAAGTCGAACCTGCTGTTGCAGGATCTGTCGGACACCATCGCAAACCAGGCCGACGGCGATCACGACGGCGCGGTCGACCGCACTGCCATCGCCGACGGCCGCCGCCGGATCGAAAGCGTCTCGGCCAGCATCATGCAATTCGAACAATCGGAACGCGAACTGCTGGAATCGAGGCTCGCCAGCGCCAACGCCGCCGCGGCCGAAACCGAAAACTATCAATATAGCCTGACGCTGGTCGGCTTCCTCCTGCTCGCGCTCGGAATATCCGTCCTCGTTTCGCTCAAGCGGGCCGTGCGGCGCGAATCCGAGATACGCAACGAGCTTCGCCGCATCGCGGCGACCGACGAGCTTACGGGTCTCGCCAACCGCCGCGAATTCCTCGCTGCGCTGGATCGCGCCGTCGCCGGAGCAAAGCGGCGCCGTGCCCCGCTCGCCGTGGCCATGCTCGACATAGACCATTTCAAGCGGATCAACGATACCTTCGGGCATCCCGCGGGCGATGCCGTGCTGCGCCGGGTCGCCCTGACTGCGGTCGATATCGTGCGCGCGGAAGACCTCGTCGGCAGACTTGGCGGAGAGGAATTCGCCGTGATCCTTCCTGCCGCGCCCGCGCAAAGCGCCTTCGATGTATGCGAACGGCTGAGGCTGGCCGTGCAGTCCTCCGACCTGGAGCTGGAGACCGGCTCGCCGATCAGCGTCACCCTGAGCACCGGGATCGCCGCCCTCGGCCCCCACGACACCGCCGAAAGCCTTCTCGCCCGGGCGGACCAGGCGCTTTACGATGCGAAGAACGGCGGCCGCGACCGGGTCTTGCTGGCAGCCTAGCCCCCGCGAAGCAGCTGTACGCCGTAATCGCGTTCCAGCAGGTAAAGCAGCAGCCGCGCCGCCTGCCCGCGCTCTCCGTCAAGCCCGCCGTCGCGGTCGACCAGCAGGCGCGCATCCTCGTGCGCGATGGGCAGCAGGCGCTGGATCTGCTCGAGGCTGGCGATGTTGAAAGGCGTGTCGCCGGACTGGCGCGTACCAAGCAATTCGCCCCCGCCGCGCAGGGCGAGGTCTTCTTCCGCGATACGAAAGCCGTCCTGCGTCTCTCGCATCAGCGCGAGCCGGCGGCGCGCCGTTTCGGACAATTCGTTCGATCGCATCAGCAGGCAGGTCGATTTCTCCGCCCCGCGCCCCACGCGCCCGCGCAGCTGGTGCAATTGTGCCAGCCCGAACCGTTCGGCCTGTTCGATCACCATGAGCGTGGAGTTTGGCACGTCCACACCGACTTCGATCACCGTGGTCGCGACCAGAACCTTGGCCGCGCCATCGGCGAAGCGCTGCATGTTCGCATCCTTCTCTTCCGGCGGCAGCTGGCCGTGGACGAGCACGATGTCGTCCCCGAATCGCGCCTTGAGGCTGGCGAAGCGGGCTTCGGCGGCAGCAAGATCGTCGCTCTCGTTGTCGCTGCCGCGCACCATCGGGCAGACCCAGTAGGCCTGCTGCCCCCCCGCAACGTGGCGCGCCACGCCTTCCACCACTTCGGGCAAGCGTTCCATCGCCACCACGCGCGTGTCGATCGCCTGCCGGCCCGGCGGCAGCTCGTCGAGCTTGCTGACCTCCATCTCGCCATATTGCGCCAGTGTCAGCGTGCGCGGGATCGGCGTGGCGGTCATCGCCAGCGTGTGCGGCTGGCGCTTTCCCTTCTGGCTCAGCATCAATCGCTGCCCGACGCCGAAGCGGTGCTGTTCGTCGATCACGACGAGGCCCAGGTTCCTGTAGGCCACGCTGTCCTGGAAGATGGCATGGGTGCCCACGACGATGTCGATCGACCCGTCGAGCAGGCCCATCAGCGTGCCTTCGCGCGCACGGCCCTTGTCCCGGCCGGTCAGCAGCGCCACCATGACGCCGGTCGGCTCCGCCATCTTTCGCAGCGTTTCGAAATGCTGGCGGGCGAGGATTTCGGTCGGCGCCAGCATTGCCGCCTGCGCACCCGCCTCCACCGCGACCAGCATCGCTTCCAAGGCCACCACCGTCTTGCCTGCCCCGACATCGCCTTGCAACAGCCGCAGCATCGGCGCGCCTTGCGCCATATCGCCGGCGATCTCGTCGATCGAGCGCCGCTGCGCTCCTGTCAGCGGAAAGGGCAGCTCCAGCCTGTCTCGGAGCCGCCCGTCGCCCTGCAATGCTAGCCCCTGCCGCTTGCGTCTGCTTTCGCGTACCAGCATCAGCGCAAGGCTGTTGGCGAGCAGCTCGTCATAGGCGAGCCGGTCGCGCGCGGCCTCGTGCGGGCCCTTGTGCGCCAGGTGCAGCGCATCCTGCCAGCTGGGCCATCGCGCCTTGTCCAGCTGTCCGCGCTCGATCCACTCGGAAAGCTGCGGCAGTTTCGCCAGCGCCTGCGCAACCAGCGCGATGACTTTCGGCTGCGTCAGGCCTTCGGACAGCGGGTAGACCGGTTCCAGCAAGCGGCCCATGGCTGCGCTGCTTTCGGTCTCGACCTGCTCGGGATGCACGATCTGGAGCATCTGGTCGTACTGGTCGAGGCGCCCCGCGACCCACCGCGTCTCGCCCACCGGCAGCAGCTTCTTGCCGGTAAAGGCGGCGCGCCCGAAATACGTCAGCGCGCAGATGTTGCCCATCGCGTCCTGCGCGAGGATGCGGTACGGCCCGCGCGGAGAGCGGCTGGCGCGATGCTCCGTGGGGGTGAGCGCCACCACGATCTGCTCGCCTACGCCGGCCTCGTCGAGATCGGCCACGGCGCGGCGTTCCACGAAGCGGTCCGGCAAGTGATAGGCGACGTCGCGAATGCGGCCGAGGCCGAGCTTTTCCAGCGGCTTGCGCAGCTTCGGCCCGACGCCGTCCAGCGTCTCCACTTCGGCGAACAGGGGGTTGAGGACTTCGGGCCGCATGGGAGCCATCCTATAGCTGCTTGCGCGCGCTTGGCGAGTGCCCTACCCGCGCGGCCATGCCTCCCGCCCAGCTCGACCCGACCCGTCTCGCCCGCGCCCGGTTTCGCGCCTGGCACCGCGGCACGCGCGAGGCCGACTACATGATCGGCGGCTTCCTCGATCGCTACGCAAGCAGCTGGTCGGAAGAAGACCTCGTCTGGTTCGAGGCGCTTCTGGACCACGACGATGTCGACGTGATGGCGTGGGCGCTTCAGACCCAGCCAGTGCCGGAACGCTTCGCTGGCGCGCAGATGGAGGCGATGCAGAAGCTCGACTACGTCGAAATCCCGCGCTGACGGGAACGCCCGCCGCCGCCCTGCCTTGAGCCTGTAATGCCCGATCTCTCCCGCATCCTTTCCGCCGCGCAGCCGCTGACGCTGGCCCATCTCGCCCGCGGCGCGCAGCCGCTGGTGATGGGCGACCTCGCGCGCGCCGCGAAGGGCCGCGGTGTCTTCATCGCGCCCGACGAAACTTCGATGGCATCGGTCGCCGATGCGGCGCGTTTCTTCGCGCCCGAACTGGAGGTGATCGAGTTTCCGGCCTGGGACTGCCTGCCCTACGACCGCGCGAGCCCTGCCCTGTCCGTCAGCGCGCGCCGCCTGTCCGCCCTCTACCGCCTGCAGACCGGCAAGGCGCCCAATCAATTGCTCGTCACCACCGTCAACGCGGTGCTGCAACGCGTGCTCACCCCTTTCCGCATCCGCGAAAGCGTGCGCGAGCTCAAACCGGGGATGGAGATCGGGCACGAAAGCCTCAGCCGGCTGCTCCAGCGGCAGGGTTATGGTCGCACCGACACGGTCATCGACCACGGCGAATTTGCCGTGCGGGGATCGATTTTCGACATCTTCCCGAGCGGGCTCGAAAACGGCTTGCGGCTCGATTTCTTCGGCGACGAACTGGAAAGCCTGCGCCTGTTCGATCCGAACACGCAGCGCACTGTCGGCACGCTCGATTCCCACCTGTTGCTACCCGCCAGCGAAGCACTGCTGGACGAGGAAAGCATCAAGCGCTTCCGCAGCCGCTATCGCGAGAAATTCGGCGCGGCCGCCACGCAGGACCCGCTGTACGAAGCGGTCAGCGACGGGCGCCGGCTGGCAGGCATGGAACACTGGCTGCCGATGTTCGAGGAGCGGATGGCGACGCTGTTCGACCACCTGTCTGACGGCGATGTGTGCATCATGGACGGCGGCGCGGTTGCAGCGGTCGAGGAACGGCTGACCGACATTGCCGACTATCGCAAGGCGCGCACCGACACCGCCGGGCAGGCGAAGGGCAACTACCGTCCGCTCGCCGCCGAAGCGCTGTACCTGAGCGAAAGCGAATTTGCCGAAGCGGCCGCCGCGCGCCCGATCCACCGCACCTCCATCTTCGACGAGCCGGAAAGCGACACGGTGCTCGATTTCGCCTTCCGGGCAAGCCGCGATTTCACGCCGGAGCGGACACAGAACGCCAATGCCTACGAAGCTGCGGCGAAGCATTTCGCGGCAGTCGCGAAATCGGGCCGCAAGCCGATGCTCGCCGCCTACTCCACCGGCAGCCGCGCGCGCATGGCCTCCATCATCGAGGAAGCGGGGCAGAAGGTTGCCCTGGTCGACAGCTGGCAGGAAGCGCTCGGATCGTCGGCCAAGGGCACGCTCGCCGCGATGGTCCTGCCGCTGGAGAGCGGCTTTGCAAACGACGAACTGGAATTCGTCACCGAACAGGACCTGCTCGGCGACCGGCTCGTTCGTCGCCGCAAGAAACGCAAGAGCGCCGATGCCTTCCTGGCGGAATTGCAGTCGCTTAACCGGGGCGACCTCGTCGTCCACATGGACCACGGCATCGGCCGCTACCTCGGCCTCGAACCCATCGCCGTCGGCAAGAGCCAGCACGACTGCGTGATGCTGGAGTATTCGGGCGGCGACAAGCTCTACATCCCGGTCGAGAATATCGACGTCCTTAGCCGCTACGGCAGCGAGAATGAGGGCATTACGCTCGACAGGCTTGGCGGCGAGGCATGGCAAAAACGCAAGGCCAAGCTGAAGGAGCGCATCCGCGCCATCGCCGGCGACCTGATGAACACCGCGGCTGCACGCGCCCTGCGCCAGGCGCCGGTGATCGAGGTCGAACCCAACGCCTACACCCAGTTCGTCGACCGCTTCCCGTGGGAGGAGACGGACGACCAGGATGCCGCCATCGACGATACGATGCGCGACCTTGCACGGGGGCGGCCGATGGACCGCCTCGTCTGCGGCGATGTCGGTTTCGGCAAGACCGAGGTCGCGCTGCGGGCCGCCTTCACGGCGGCGATGAGCGGCCAGCAGGTGGTGATGATTGCGCCCACCACCCTGCTCGCCCGCCAGCATTACCAGAATTTCTGCGAACGCTTCGCCGGCTTCCCGCTCAAGATCGGCCGCCTCTCGCGCCTCGTCCCGTCGAAGGAAATGAAGGACACGCGCGAAGGGCTAGAAAGCGGCGATATCGACATCGTTGTCGGCACCCACGCCATCCTGTCGAAGAGCACGAAGTTCAAGCGCCTCGGCCTCGTCATCGTGGACGAGGAACAGCGCTTCGGCGTCACTCACAAGGAAAAGCTGAAACAGCTGCGCGCCGACGTTCACGTCCTCACCCTGACCGCCACGCCGATCCCGCGCACGCTGCAGATGGCGATGACGGGCCTGCGCGAGCTTTCCACCATCCAGACCCCGCCGGTCGATCGCCTTGCGGTGCGCACCTACGTGATGGAGTGGGACGAGATCGTGATGCGCGAAGCGCTGCTGCGCGAGCACCATCGCGGCGGGCAGAGCTTCATCGTCGTCCCCCGCATCGCCGACATGGCGGAGCTGGAGGAATGGCTGCGCGACGCGGTGCCGGAAGTGAAATTCGTGACCGCACACGGCCAAATGAGCCCGACCGAAGTGGAAGAGCGGATGAGCGCCTTCTACGAAAAGAAATACGACGTGCTGCTGTCGACCACCATCGTCGAAAGCGGCCTCGACATTCCCAGCGCCAACACGATCATCATCCACCGCGCCGACCGCTTCGGCCTCGCCCAGCTTTACCAGCTGCGCGGGCGCGTAGGCCGGGCCAAGATCCGCGCCTACGCCTACCTGACCTACGCGCCCGACACGCAATTGTCCGAAATTGCGGAAAAACGGCTCAAGGTCCTCGGCGATCTCGACAGCCTCGGCGCGGGCTTCCAGCTTGCGAGCCACGACCTCGACATTCGCGGCGCCGGCAACCTGATAGGCGACGAGCAGTCCGGTCATATCAAGGAAGTCGGCTTCGAGCTTTACCAGTCGATGCTGGAGGACGCGATCCTGGCGCTGAAGGCGGGCGACAGCGGCCTTGAACGCGATTCGAGCGGGCTCAGCCCGCAGATCACCGTCGATGCGCCGATCATGATCCCGGAAGATTACGTGCCCGACCTTGCCGTGCGCATGGCGCTCTACCGCCGCCTCAACGATGCGCAGGACAAGGCGGAAATCGAAAGCATGGCGGCCGAGATGATCGACCGCTTCGGGGACTTGCCCGCGGCCACCGCGAACCTCATCCGCCTGCTGGAGATCAAGCACCAGGCCATCGCCGCCAACATCGCCAAGATCGATGTCGGCGCGCGCGGCACGCTGGTGACCTTCCACAAGAACGAATTTCCCGACCCCGCGGGCCTCATCGCCTATGTCGAACGCCTCAACGAAGGCCGCGCCGACAGCGCCAAGCTGCGCCCCGACATGAAGCTCCAGGTCAACCGCGCATGGGGCGATCCCTCATCGCGCCTCAACGGCCTGTTCCAGCTGACCAAGGGCCTGAGCGGGATCGTGAAAAAGGCGAAGAAGCGCGACAAGGCGAGCGCCTGAAGCCGTTCAATAGTTGATCGAAAATCCTTCGACGTAATAGGTCCCGGTGAAACTGCGCACCCTGCCCTCCAGCAGCGTCTCGGCATTGGAGACGAACGCCTTGCCCTTCTTCGAGTCATAGGACCTGGCATAATCGACTTTCGCAATTTGCGAGCCGCTCGATCCCGGGCTTCCCCAGCCGGCGCTTGCCGAGCCCCTGCCGCGGTGGGCGTGGCCCGACTTGTTAACTGTTCGCGTCCCCAGCGGCAGGCCGCTGACCGACTGGGTGTAAAACCCGTCAAGATAAACGGCCTCCACCCGCGCGGCCCCCGGACCGCCGATTTGCCATTCGATCGGCTCGTAAGCCGACAAGGCCAGCCTGATTGCCGGTCCCTCGGCCTTCGAGACCGTGACTGGAATCGGGGTCGACCGGTTTATGCCCCTTCCGTTGGCATGTTCGTAAATGCCGATAGCGATGATGTTGGCCTCTGCGCTTGCGTCGAGTGAAACACGCTCGACATCGCGCGCGCCGCTTGTCGAGACATCGCCACCGAAGCAACCGGCGAGCATGAGTGCGGTCGCCAATGCCGGGCCGGTCCAACGCAAACTTAGACGCATTTGAGAAACTCCGCTGCCGCCATCGGCTTCGCGCCGAGGAACCCCTGGTAGAATTCGCAGCCCTCCGCCGCGATCACGGCGCGCTGGTCTTCGCGCTCGATTCCCTCGACGATGACTTTCAGGCCGAGCGAGTGGGCCATCGTCACGATGCCGCGCAGGACGGCGAGGTCACGGCTGTTGTCGGACACGCCTTCCACCATCGTGCGGTCGAGCTTCAGGTAGTCGAGCGGCAGGATCTTCAGGTAGCGGAAGTTGCAGAACCCCGCCCCGAAATCGTCGAGCGCGATGGCGAGGCCGCGATCCGAAAAGCGGCGCAGCAGGTCTGCCGCCCGCTCCAGATCGCCGAGCAACGCCTGCTCGGTGATTTCCAGCGTGATGCAATCGGCAGGGACACCGGACGCATCGATCAGTCCGATCATCTCGGCGACGTAACCCACGGTTGAAAGATCAGCCGGCGTGATGTTGAGCGACAGGCGCAGGCCTTCCGGCCAGTCCGCCGCCAGCGACAGGGCCTCGCGCGCGATATGGTTCGATAGCTGGGCGGTCTGGTCCGCCCGGGTGGCGATACCGAACAAGGCCTCCGCACCCAGTCTCCCGAGTTCGGGATGTTCCCACCTCGCGAGCGCCTCCGCGCCAACGATGCGGCCGGTCCGGCAGTCGAACTGCGGCTGGAACAGGACGGAAATTTCCTTGCGCTCCAGCGCGGCGAGCAGGTCGCCTTCCAGCTGTGCCACGCCGCGCCCCTGCGGAACGTCGTCGCCGTCGACCCAACCGATGCGGCGGCCTTCGTGCTGGCCGAGGCCTTCGAGCGTGTGCGCCAGCGCCCCGATCAACTTCTGCGGCTCGTAGCGACCCTTCGCCCGCATCAGCGCGATCCGCGGCCACAGGCGCATCGCGCTGCCCGACGAGATATTGCCGAGCGGGCGGGCGATCGCCGCAGCAAGCATTTCCGCCAGCGATTGCCAGCGTTCCCTGCTGCTCGCCTCGTTCGCCGCAAACAGGAAGGTGCCCCCGCCGAGGCGTGCGACGAGCCATTCCCCTTCGATTTCCGCCGCCGCGAAATGCAGCAGGCGTCCGGCGACCTCGACCAGCGCGGCATCGCCCGCGTCCGCGCCATAGGCGAGATTCACCGCATCGAAACGGCGCAGGCCGATCAGCATCGCCTGCACCGGCGCAGGCCCCGCCCCCGCCTCGTCTCGCCAACGTTCCAGGCGCGCGCGCGCACCGGCGAGGCCTTCCAGCCCCGTAAGCCGGTCGCGTCCGCCCGGAAGCTCGCCCGGTCCGGGATCATTGGCAGCGTTCGTCACCATCGCGCAGGTGCGTACCAGCAGGCGGTTGAGAATTCCTTCCCATTTCGCGCGCCGACGCTAGGGTGCCGCGCCAATGACGAAGCGCAATTCCTTCGACGCCCTCGCCCTTGCCGCATCCGACACGCCGCGGGCGCAGGAAGCCTACACCGAACTGCGCGACCAGTTCGACTGGGTCCCGCTGGAAGAGGCGGACGCGGTGGTGGTCCTGGGCGGCGACGGCTACATGCTGCAGACCCTCCATCGCATGCTCGACAACGGGCGGGTCATCCCCGCCTACGGGATGAATCTCGGCACGGTGGGCTTCCTGATGAACCGCTATCGCGGCGCGGCCAGGTTGCTCGACCGGATTGGGCGGGCGCGCAGCTTTGCCGTGTCGCCGCTGGTCATGGACGCGACGCTGCACGACGGCAGCCAGCAACGCCATTGCGCCATCAACGAAGTCAGCCTGCTGCGCGAAACGCGCCAGACCGCGAAGATCGAGATTTCGGTGAACGGCAAGATCCGCCTGCCCGAACTCAGCTGCGACGGGGTGCTGCTGGCGACGCCGGCGGGTTCGACCGCCTACAATCTGTCTGCCAACGGCCCGATCCTGCCGCTGGGTTCCAACATGCTCGCCCTCACCCCGATCAGCGCCTTTCGCCCGCGGCGCTGGCGCGGGGCGATCCTGCCGGACCGATTCGACGTGCGCTTCCGTGTGCTGGAAGCGGACAAGCGCCCGGTTGCGGCCGTGGCCGACCAGACCGAGCTGCGCGACATCGCCGAACTTGCCATTTCGATCGCGCAGGACATGGAACTGACCCTGCTGTTCGACCCCGGCCATAGCCTCGACGAGCGGATCGTCGCCGAACAATTCATCGCCTGAGGCCGCACGGTCGAAAATGGCCAAACTGGGCCTTGCCAAGCGAAATCCGTCCGCATATAGGCGCGTCTCGCTCGAAAGAGCTGCTCCCCGATAGCTCAGCGGTAGAGTAGGTGACTGTTAATCACTTGGTCGTTGGTTCGAATCCAACTCGGGGAGCCACTTCTACCTAGATCGCCAGCAACAGCCGCCCGCCGACGAGGATCGTCAGCGCGGCCGTTGCCATGCGGATCACGCGTTTCGGCATGAACTTTACGGCGAGCAAGCTGCCGATCTGGCCGCCGACCACGACCGCGATGATGAGCGGCAGGCCGAACTCTGCGGCAGCGCTCAATAATCCGCTGCCCGACTTCAGTAGCTGCCCGGCCAAACCGAAGAGCGAATTCACGAGGATGAACAGGCTCGCGGTGGCCGCGATGGCGCGCGCCTCCCGCCACCGCACCAGGTGGAGCAACGGGGCGAGGAAGATGCCGCCGCCGATCCCCACAAGCCCGGCGAGGTAGCCGAGCGGCGCTGCGGCCAGCCAGGCGAAGCGGGCTGCGCGGGCGGGCTCGTCATCGCGTCCGGCAGTCGGCAGGAACAGGGCGAACCCGGCAAAGACCAGGCTCGCCCCGAGCACGGTGAAGAAAGCCCGTTCGCCGATCGGGGTCAGCCCGCCGAGGAATGCTGCCGGCGCGCCGAGGGCAACCAGCCCCAGCGCACCGCGCCACGGCGTGACCCGGGCACGGGCGAAGCGCACAGTGCTGCCCGCGACGACCACGAGGTTGCACAGCAGCGCCACCACCGGCAGCAGCAGGTAATCCGCGCCCGCCAGAGCGAGCAGCGCGCTATAGGTAGATCCGCCCCCGAACCCCACGGAGGCGTACAGGATCGCTGTGACGAAGAACGCGGCGGCGAGGACGGGCATGGCCCCCGCCTAGCGCTTCGTCGCTATCCTGGCGAGCGGATCAGCCGCGCGCACCGTGGCAATGCTTGTACTTGTTCCCGCTGCCGCAGGGGCACAGCGCATTGCGGCTGAGGTTCTGGTCCGCATAGGGATCGTCGTTCGGCGTGCCCGGCCCCGCATCGGCGCGCGGGCTGCCGGCAAGCGATCCGAACATCGCCGGCCGTGCTTCCGATCCGTCGCCATCGTTCGAGTTGTCGAGCCCGCTCAGCGGATCGATATGCCCGGTCAGGAAGTCAGGCAGGTCCGGCAGGTCGACAGGCGGCGGCGGCGCGGCGCGGCGCAGTTCCGCGGTCAGCAGGATCCGCGTCACGTCCTCGCGCAGCGTGTCGAGCATGCTTTCGAACAGGCCGAAGGCTTCCTTCTTGTACTCGTCGAGCGGCTTGCGCTGCGCATAGGCGCGCAGGAACACCACCTGCCGCAACGCGTCGAGCGTTGCCAGGTGCTCCTTCCAGTGGAAGTCGAGCCGCTCGAGCAGCACCCGCTTTTCGAGGTTGCGGAAGGTCTTCTCGTCGATCTCGGCGGTCTTGGCGGCCATGATCTCGTCGGTGCTGTCCATCAGCCGCTCTTCGAAGATTTCGGCTTCGACGGCGTCTTCCTGCAGCCATTCGTTGATCGGCGGCGTCAGGCCGGTCACGTCGGTGATATGAGCCTTCAGCCCTTCGATATCCCATTGTTCGGGATAGGATCCCGGCGGGCAATGCCGGCTGACGAGTGCGTTGATGGCGTCGTGGCGCATGTTTTCGACCACGTCGTCCACCGTCTCGCTGTCCATGATGTCGGCGCGCTGTTCGTAGATGACCTTGCGCTGGTCGTTCATCACGTTGTCGTATTCGACGACCTGCTTGCGAACCTCGTAATTGCGCGCCTCGACCTTCTTCTGCGCGGTCTCGATGGCCTTGGAGAGCCACTTTGAGCCGATCGCCTCGCCATCTTCGAGGTTGGAGTTCATCATCTTGGCGAACAGCGTGTCCGGTCCGAAGATGCGCAGGAGGTCGTCTTCGAGGCAGAGGTAGAATTTCGACAGGCCGGGGTCGCCCTGCCGGCCCGAGCGGCCGCGCAGCTGGTTGTCGATGCGGCGGCTTTCGTGGCGCTCGGTGCCGAGCACGTAGAGCCCGCCGGCGGCCAGCACCTTTTCACGGTCGGCAGCGATTTCCGCCTTGATCTTCTGGACTGCCGCGTCGCGTTCCGGGCCTTCCTCCATCGAGGAAAGCTCGTCCTCGATGCGAAATTCGGCATTGCCGCCCAGCTGGATGTCGGTGCCGCGCCCGGCCATGTTGGTGGCGATGGTCACCGCCCCCGGCTGGCCGGCCTGCGCCACGATATGGGCTTCCATTTCGTGGAAGCGGGCGTTGAGGACGTTATGCTTCACGCCCTCCTTCTTCAAGAATTCCGACAGCAGTTCCGATTTCTCGATGGACACGGTTCCGACCAGGATCGGCTGCCCCTTCGCGCTCTTTTCGGCGATCGACTTGGCGATGGCCTGGAACTTGTCGGTCGTGTTCTTGTAGAACTCGTCTTCCTCGTCCACCCGCTGCACCGGCACGTTGGTCGGTATCTCGACGACATTCATCTTGTAAATTTCGAAGAACTCGCCGGCCTCGGTCGCGGCCGTACCGGTCATGCCCGACAGCTTGGGATACATGCGGAAATAGTTCTGGAAGGTGATCGAGGCCATGGTCTGGTTTTCGGGCTCGATCTTGACGCCTTCCTTCGCCTCGACCGCCTGGTGGAGGCCATTGGACCAGCGCCGGCCGTCCATCATGCGGCCGGTAAACTCGTCGATGATGACGACCTTGTCGTCTTTCACGATGTAGTCCGTGTCGCGCTTGAACATCACGTTCGCACGCAGCGCCTGGTCGAGGTGGTGGACGACCTGCGTGTTCTCCACATCATAGAGGTTATCGCTTTCCAGCAGCCCCTTCTCGACGAGGATTTTTTCGACTTCCTCGACCCCGTCTTCGGTCAGCTGGATGTTCTTGGTCTTCTCGTCCTTCTCGTACCAGTCTTCGGGGATGTCCTTCACGATGGCGTCAAGCGCCACGTAGAGCTCGGACTTGTCCTCGGTCGGGCCGGAGATGATCAGCGGGGTACGTGCCTCGTCGATCAGGATGGAGTCCACCTCGTCTACGATGGCGTAGTTGAAGGGCCGCTGCACCATCTGCTCGCGCGAGTGCTTCATGTTGTCGCGCAGGTAATCGAACCCGAACTCGTTGTTCGTGCCGTAGGTGATGTCGGAGTGATACGCCTCGCGCCTCTGGTGCTCGGGCAGGTTGGGCACGATCACGCCGACCGTCAGGCCGAGGAACTTGTGCAACCGGCCCATCCATTCCGCGTCGCGGCGGGCGAGGTAATCGTTGACGGTAACGACGTGGACGCCCTTACCCTCGATGGCATTCAGATAGGTGGCGAGCGTGGCGACCAGCGTCTTGCCCTCACCCGTGCGCATTTCGGCGATTTCGCCGCGGTGGAGCACGATGCCGCCGACCATCTGCACGTTGAAGTGCCGCATGCCGAGCACGCGGACCGAAGCCTCGCGCACGGTGGCGAAGGCTTCGGGCAGGATATCGTCGAGCGTGGCGCCATTCGCCAGCTGTTCGCGGAACTTGTCGGTCTGGCCGGCCAGCTCCTCGTCGGTCAGGTCCTGGATTTGCGGCTCCAGCGCCTCGACCTGGCGGACGATCTTGTCGAGCGATTTGACGTAGCGGTCGTTCGCCGACCCGAAAATGGACTTGGTGATTGCGCCGAGCATGGGCGGTTCCTTGGATGAAAATAGGTGGGTTGGCCGCGCGGGCTGAACCGCAGCGCCGGCCGGAAATCGGATTTGGTGGAGGGTCGCGAAAGCGCGCTATTCGCGGGAGCGATCCACCTTGATGCGCACTGCCGACGGGGCTGCGAACGCCCGCTTCGGAGCTGCGTTTTCGTCCGCTGCATCCAGCGCTGGGGTATGCACCAGCTGCTGCGCTACGACGGCTGCGCGCTCCGCCGTGACGACGATGTCCGCGGCATCCGCAACCTGCGCCTGAACTTCCGCCGCGCGCACTTCCGCCGCGGCAGGTGCCGCAGCAAGGCCCGACAGGACCGCGAGCATGGTGAGAAGCTGGCGCAACATGTGCCTGCGCACATAGCTATCGGTCGGCAAAAGTCCAGTTAAGACGCGCGCGGCGTTACTCGGTTTCGAGGGGTATGTCCTCGACATTCAAGGTCATGAGGAGCCGCCGGGCAACCGGCTCTCCCATTTCGTTTCGAAAGGGTATGCCGCGCCCCGCCGACAAGCATGGGCCACGCTCCATCGAATCCCGCATCCCGCTCGGCAGCTTGCCTTCCGCCGCCAGAACTTCGCAATTGCTCGGCGTGCCGTCCTTGTCGACCGTGAAGGCAACCACGAGCTTGAAAGTGTCGAACTCGGGCTCCCTTTTATACCAGTTATGCTGGCCACGCACGGTCCCGCCGGCCCGCGCCATGTCGTCGTTGAATGCGAGGCGCGCTCGCTTGTAAAGGATGGGGCACGTCGCCGCATCGAGACTTTCGCTCCCACTGGAATCGACGATTTCGCACCCCGTTATCGTGGCGGCACCATCATAGGTGAGTTCGTATCCGACGCTGCCTTCCTCGTTCCTGCGCCATGCTTCCGCGGGGTAATCTGCAGGCTGGATGCCGCTGTTGGCGACCAACACCTTGGGCCGAGGCGTGGCTGGATTGGCCATGGCCGGCGCTCCCTGCGGCGGGATCGCGATCATGCGCGGCGGAGGGATATCCTGCTCGACCGCTTCAGCCGCGTCCTCGGCGATTTCCTGCACGGTCTCGAGCGCTTCGCCCCCTTCCTCCGCATCCTGAGCCGCAGCAGCGCCGCCAAGCCCCATTGAGCCGAGCGCGGCGCTCAGATAGATCGCAATCCCGTATTTCATCGCATGACCCTTCCCGTTGTGCCGCAAATCCTAACCGAGGCCGTCCGCTTGTCCAGCATATCCCCTCTCGCCGTGCCCTTCCCTGACATGTCCGCCATCGACGGAGTCACGCTGCGCACGGTCCGTGCCGGCTACAAGGAATGGGACCGGGCCGACCTCACCTTCGTCGAACTGGCGGAGGGGACTGCGGTCGCAGGGCTGTTCACGCAGAACGTGTGCTGTTCGACCGAGGTCGAAATGGGCCGCGAGCAGGTGAAGTCTGGCCGCGCCCGGGCGCTGGTGGTCAACGCCGGCAATGCCAATGCCTTCACCGGGTATCGCGGGCGCGAGGCGGTGGAGCAGATCGCGGCGCAGGTCGCAGGCGGCATCGGCTGCGAAGCTTCCGAAGTGTTCGTTTCTTCCACCGGCGTGATCGGCGTACCGCTGCCTAAGGACAAGGCGCGCGAAGGCGTGGCGGCAGCGCTTCGCGCCGAGCCTTGCGACTGGGAAGATGTCGCGCGGGCCATCGGCACCACCGACACCTACACCAAGGGCGCGCACGCCTCGGCGATGATCGGCGAGACGAAGGTCCACCTTGTCGGCGTGATCAAGGGCAGCGGCATGATCGCTCCCGACATGGCGACCATGCTCGGCTACATCTTTACCGATGCGGCGGTGGAGCCCGCCTTCCTGCAGGACATGTTAAGCGCGGCGAACGGGCCGACCTTCTCCTCGATCACGGTGGACAGCGACACCTCGACCAGCGACACGGTGCTGGCCTTTGCGACCGGCAAGGCGGGCAACGCGCCCCTCGCCGGCTTCGACGATGCCGGGGCTGACGCCTTTGCCGCCGCGCTGCACGACGTCTGCCGCCAGCTCGCCCACCTGGTGGTGCGCGACGGCGAAGGGGCGACCAAGTTCATCGAGATCGCAGTCGGCGGCGCGGTGTCGGATGAAAGTGCGCGCCGCATCGGCCTCGCTATCGCCAATTCGCCGCTGGTGAAGACCGCCATCGCGGGCGAGGATGCGAACTGGGGCCGCGTCGTCATGGCAGTCGGCAAGGCGGGAGAGCCTGCGGATCGGGACAAGCTGTCGATCGGCTTTGGCGGCACCTGGGCCGCGCGCGACGGCCTGCCGCTGGCGGACTACGACGAGGCGCCCGTCGCGGCGCATCTTAAAGGGCAGGATATCCGCATCGACGTCGACATCGGGCTGGGTGACGGGCGCGCGACCGTGTGGACCTGCGATCTCACCCACGGATACATCGAAATCAACGCGGATTATCGCACGTGAACGCGCTCGAGGAAGAAATCCTGTCGCTGATGCGGTTCGCGGCGGAGCGGGCGATCCTGCCGCGTTTTCGCAACCTGTCGGACGAGGACATCGTCGAGAAAGCGGCCGACGATCTCGTCACCGTGGCCGACCGCGAAACCGAGGAATTCCTGACCGAAGCGCTCCGCAAGTTGCAGCCGGGCGTGCCGGTCGTGGGCGAGGAGGCGGTTCATGCCGACCCCTCGTTAATCGGGAAATTGTCCGGCCCGTGCTGGATCGTCGACCCGATCGACGGCACGCATAATTTCGCGCACGGCAAGGCACCGTTCGGAATCATGATCGCGCTGGCCGATGCGGGCGAAGCGGTCGCCGGGTGGATCTACGACCCGCTGTCAGGGCGCTTCTGCCACGCGCGCCGCGGCGAAGGGGCCTTCATCGGGGAAAAGCGAATTGCGGCGCAGGTAACCGGCGAAACGCCGCCGGTGGCCGCGATTTCGGTCATCTTCCTCGACCAGGCCCGGCGCGAGGCGGTAGAAGCGCATGTCGCGCCGCATTACCGCGTGGTCGAAACGCCGCGCTGCGCCGCCGAGCAATACCCCCGCCTCGCGCTGGGCGAAAACGACGTTTCGTTCTTCGAACGGACGCTCGCGTGGGACCACGCGGCTGGCGCGCTGTGGGTCAACGAAGCGGGCGGCAGGATCGCGCGGCCCGATGGCTCACCCTACAGGGTGGACGAGCCGGACCGGACCGGCATGATCGGCGCCGCCAGCCCCGCCCTGTGGGACGGGTTGGCGGAGCTTTACGCGAAGCTTCCGTAGGCAGGTCTTTCCTAAAGCCGCTCGGGCGTGCAAGGTCGAACGATGCCGGGATAGAGGCTCGACAGGCGGGGGGCCGCCCCATCCTGTCGGCGCTTCACTGATCTGACGATAAAGTCCTGAATTCAGGTCCCTTTTTTGCTCTATCGAAGTTGACGCCCTGTCAACTTCGTCAAGCAATCAGCGGGTCAAAGCTCGCCTTCGAGCCATCCCTTCAGCTGGCTCTTCGGAGCCGCGCCCAGCTTCTTGGCGACGACCTCGCCGTTCTTGAACAGCAGCATCAGCGGGATCGACTGGACGCCGAACTTGCCGGGCACTTCGGGGTTTTCCATGATGTCCATCTTGGCGATGGTCACCTGATCGGACAATTCGTCGCTGATTTCTTCCAGCGCCGGGCCGATCATCTTGCAAGGGCCGCACCATTCGGCCCAGAAATCCACCAGCACGGGCTTGTCGGCGCCCAGCACCTCGGTTTCGAAATTTTCGTCGGTTACGGCAACGGTGGCCATGGGAATCTCCTCTTGTGTTGCCCCTTACTTGGGCAAAGGCGTCACGGGTGCAACCGTTCAGCCGCGAAAGCTTTCCTCATCCACCGGCAAGGCGGGTTTGGCGGCGGCAAGCATCGCTTCCGGTATGGTAATCAGTCGGGGTGCGTGGGTGTAGAGCACTGCCGCCTCGATGCGCCGGCCGGGATAGATCGCCCCCAGCGCGGCGGCATAGGCTCCCATCTGGCGGATCGTCGCCGCCGGGACGCCGCCGATGACCGCAGGCGGGCGGCGCGTGGTCTTGTAGTCGACCACCGTCACCGTATCGGCGGTCACCAGCAACCGGTCGGCGGTGCCCGCGATGACCTGCCCGTCGACCACGGCGGTGAGCGGGATTTCGGCAAGCGCCCGCGGAGAGAACAGGGCGGCGAAATCCGGAGAATCGAGCACGGCCAGCGCCTGATCCAGCATTTCCGCGCGCGTAGGCTCATCCAGGGCGACCGCCTGCCGCGTCAGCCATGCCGCCCCGGCTTCGCGCCGATTTTCGAGCGCGACGTCGGGCAAACGTTCCAGCAAGCGGTGGATCAGGACCCCGCGCCGTGCCGCGTCGCGCAGGGCATCGGGCGGCAGCGGCGGGTCGGGCGCTTCGTCGACGCCCGCATTCGAGGGCGCGAGCGGGCGCGGCGGGCGCGGTTCGGGGCCGATGGGCGTGGTCGCCCACGATGGAAGCGCCGGGCGCCCGGATAAGGTTGCGCCCCCTGCTGCAGGCGGTAGCGCTCCGAGCTCCCCGACCTGCCGGACATCGCCCCAGATCGCCGATGCCTGCGCCTCGGAAGGAAACAGCGGTTCGAGCCGCGCATACCAGCTGTCCGCCGCGGGTTCGTCCTCGCGTGCGCCCAGCGATCCGGCGATGAACAGCGCCTCTTCCGCCCGCGTCATCGCGACATAGAGCAGGCGCCAGTGTTCCTGCATATCCGCCGCCTGCTGCCGCTCCAGCGCCGTGGCGAGCGCGGTGGGTCGCTCGTCGCTGCGGACCGACGGGACGGGGATTTCGGGCCGGTGCAGCACATCGTCCGCCACCCCGTCCGGCAGCCCCGCCTGCAACGCGATCGCCCCGCTGCGCGAGTTGCGCGGATTGTCCGCCGCGTCGGCCAGGATGACGATCGGTGCCTGCAGCCCCTTGGACCCGTGCACGGTCATGACCCGCACCTCGCCCGAGCTTTCGCCCTGTTCGCGCTTGATCTCGCCGTCGCCCGCATCGAACCAGCGCACGAAGCCTTGCAGGCTCACGACATGGCTGGCGGAATAGGCGTAGGCCGCGTTGACCAGCTCGTCGATCGGGTCGTTCGCCTCGCGCCCAAGGCGCGCGACCAGCTTGCGACGGCCTTGCCACGGGCCGGACAGCATCCAGTGCAGCAGGGTCTCCGGCGGTTCGTAATCGGCGCGTTCCAGCAGCCGGCCGAGCTGCAGGGCGGTGCGCTGCACCAGCGGCGCGTCACTGTCGCGCAAATGGCTCCACAGGCCGGTCTTCGCCGGGCGGTATGCGTGCTCCAGCAGCTCTTCCTGCGTCCAACCCACCAATGGCGAGACCAGCAGGTTCGCAAGGCTGAGGTCGTCGCCGGGCTGCACGGCGAAGCGGATTGCGGCCATCAGGTCCTGCACCGCCAAGGGCGCGCCCAGGCGCAGCCGGTCTACCCCGGCAACCGGCACGCCCGCCGCATAAAGCCGCGCCACGATCAGCGAGGCCAGCTCCTTGCGCTTGCGGACCAGCACCATGACGTCGCCGGGTCCGGCGCGGCGGGCCGTGCCCTTCACCAGCGGGAAGCCTTCGTCCATCCACGCCCGCACCTGCCGCGCGATCCGGTCTGCAAGGTCGCGGTCGGGACGGGAGAGCCAGGCATCCTCGTCTCCCTCGCCTTCATCCTCCTCGCCATCGGGCAGGCCGGTGGGCGGCCACAAGGCGACGATGCCGGGGCGGTCCTGCCCGTCATGGCGGATGCGCCCCCCCGGCAGGCCGAATTCTTCAGGGCCGATGGCGGCGATGGCGGAATCGACGAAATCGAGCACGGGTTGCGCCGTGCGGAACGACCGGTCGAGGCCGAGCTCCTGCAGTTCGCGCGCCTGCCCGCGTTCCCGCAAGGTAGCGCGGTTTTCAGCAACCCGCGCCATGCGCGCCGCCACCCGCTCGCGCGCGGTGCGGAAGTTTTCCGGGCTCGTGCCCTGAAAACCGAAGATCGCCTGCTTGTAGTCGCCGACCACGAACAGCGTGCGCACCTTGTCGGCATGCTGCCCCTCGCCGGCGAAGAATTCCTCCGTCAGCGCGTCGATGATGGTCCACTGGGCGGCGTTGGTGTCCTGCGCTTCGTCCACCAGGATGTGATCGAACTGCCGGTCGAGCTTGTAGCGGATCCACGCCGAGACGTCGCTGCGGGCGAGCAGCCGCGCGGCAAGCCTGATCTGGTCGTCGAAATCGACGAAGCCCTCGCGCGATTTCGCCTCTTCCCACAGCGCGCTGTAACGCCGCCCCAGCTCCAGCGCCGGGGCGAGCCATTCGGCAAGGCCGAGTGCGCGCCTGCGGTCAGCAATGCGTTCGATAGATGCCAGCAGGCGCTCTGCATGCTCGGCATAGGCAAGTTCGTGCTTTTCGAGCGATTTCAGCGAGCGCGGATCGCCCGCTTGCGTGAACAGCGCCTTGGTAAGATCTTCGAGAGCCTCGACGCGTTTGTCCGTCGCCAGGAAGGCAGCGATGGCATCGGCCGATGCGAAGCCGGTCTTCGTCCCCCACGAGGCATTCGCAGCCGCGCAAGCCTGCAGCGCATCCTCGTCGAATTCCGGCGCGCGGCAGAGCGCTTCCAGATCGGCGGCGGTGGCATCCGCCGGCAGGCCGAGCAGGCCGAGCACCGGCCCACGCAGCGGCTGCGGCTCGGCCCACTGCGGTGCCTCCCACGCCGCGCGGTGATCCACGCAGCGCTGCATCCAGCTGCGCACGCCATCGGGCCCCATCCGCAGGCTGAGCGCCTCCAGCGTCGCCAGCGCTTCCGCGTCGCCGCTGTCGGCAAGTTCCGACAATACATCGCGGGCGAGCAGTTCGCGATCGCGGTCCTCCATCGCCTTCGAGCCGACGAGCAAGCCCGCCTCTTCGGGAAACGCGGCGAGTAGCCATTGGGCAAAGGCGTGGATCGTATCGATGCGCAGACCGCCGCCGGGGGTGTCGCGCACGCTCGCGAACAGGGTCCGCGCGCGTTCGCGCGTGTCGGGGTCGACCGGCGCACCGATATGGGAGAGCTCCGCTGCCAGCTTGTCGTCGGGCAAGCGTACCCATCGCGCCAGCACCTCGTTCACGCGCGTCGCCATCTCGGCGGCACCCGCCTTGGTGAAAGTCAGGCACAGGATCTGCGACGGCTCGACCCGGTCGCGCAGCAGCAGGCGCAGCACGCGGGCGGACAGGACCTGCGTCTTGCCGGTCCCGGCACTGGCGGAGAGCCACACCGTCTCTTCCGGCAAGACGGCGAGCTGCTGCGCGCCGTGGAGGGGGTAGACCGCGCTCATGCGCCAGCCTCGCCGGCCGAACGGCCCATCCATTCGGACAGGCGCATCAACTGGTCGTAATCGGTGTAGCCGGGCTGGTCGGGGTTGAGCTTGGCCGTGAACGGCTCCGAGCCGAGGATCCAGTCGTCGATCGCCTGGTCGAGAAATGCGAGCGTCGTCGGCAGGAACTCTTCCGGCAAAACGCCGCTTCGCTTGCGTCCGGTGAGTATCGGCGTCTCGATATAGCCGAAGCCGGTTTCGCTCTTGTCGTTCCTTCCCAGAGACCAGTATTCGAATGTCTCGGCGACGCCGCTCACGGAACCGCCCTCGGTCCGGAATTCGCTTTCCCGCGCGATCAGGCCGAGCGTGCCGAGTTGCAGCGCGTAGCCCTTTGCCACCTCGCTGCCGCTGGGCGGCTTGCCGGTCTTGTAATCGACGATGGCGAGCGATCCGTCCGCCATGCGGTCGATCCGGTCGACCCGGCCATGGATTGTGACGCCGCGCCGGGTCCAGTCGCCCCTGGCTTCCACTGCGACCACCTCGCGACCGTCATCGGCTTCCAGTGTCTGCCGGACCCATTCCAGCGCTGCCAGCAGGCGCGGTCGCCACAGCGTGCGCACGAGCGGATGCGCGCCCATCGCCTCAAGTTCTTTCGCGGCGAGCTCGTCCAGCGTGCCCTCTTCATTGTGCCAGCGTTCGAGGATCGCGTGGGCGAGCGTGCCCTGCCATTGCGCCGTCGGCTCTGCGTCGAGCGCGTCGAGCTTGCGCAGGCGGAGTATTTGCTGGGCATAGAACTGGTACGGGTCCGACCGCAGCCGGTCGAGCGCGGTCGAGCTGATGCGGACCTTGCGCTGCTCCGTGTCCGGCATCGGCTTGGGCTGGGGATAGGGCGACGCAGGCTCCGCATCGTCCAGCGCGCGGGCCAGCGCGACGAGGTGCGTATCAGTGTAGTCCGGCAGCAACCCGTCGCCCAGCAGCGCCTGTGCGCGCAAGAGGAAGCGCGACGGAATCGCCGGACCCGACAGCTCGCGTGCCGCGCGGCTGAGCACCACCTCGGGCGCGCCCATCGCGGCGGCAAGGTCATGCGCAGAAAGGCCGATGCGGAAATCGGCGCCGGGCACGCCGAGCGCGCGCAGCACAGGCGGCGGCAACACGGGGTCGGGCGAAGGCGCGGCAGGCCAGGTCCCTTCGTTCAGCCCGGCACAAATCACCAGGTCGGCCCGGTTCATACGCGATTCGAGCAAGCCATAGATGCTCACGCGCGGATGGCCGCCATAGGGCGGGCGGACGGACACATCCTCCATCGCATCGCGCAGCACGGCGACGAGATCGTCGGGCGCCAGCACCGTTCCGACTTCGCGCGCCTGCATCCGCAGGTCCTCGATAAAGGCCGACAGCGCGCGTCCATCCTCCCGCGCCCACACGCCCTCCCCGCACAGCGCCTCGGCCAACTGCGCGAACCGGTCGAGCCGGTCGGCGAGCGGCAAGTTGTCGGGCGCGGCGAGAGCCGGCGCGAGCAGGTCGGCCACACCTTGCCACCACTCGGCGAATTCCGGCCGCGCGCTGCCGATCTTCGCCGCAGCGTCGGCATAGCCTGCCAGACCCGCCACTGTCCGCGGGCCGCGCATCTCCGCCTCAAGCAGACGCACGTTGCGCAGCCAGCGATTGCGCCCTTCCCCGGCGCGGACGAGCGGGTGGCCGAGCAAGGCCATCAGCGCCACGGGCGCGGCATCCTGCGCCATGACCTCGGCCAGTTGCAGGACCACGCGCCCTGCCGCCGTCCGCGACAGGGGGCGGCCGGCGGAATCGTCCGCGGCGATGTTCCAGCGGCCGAGGTGGGCGACGATCCGCCGGGCAAGGCCACGATCGGGCGTGACCACCGCAACCCGCTTCTCCGGCTCCGCCAGTGCCTGCCGGACGAGCAGCGCGGCCGCCTGCGCCTCTTCTTCCGGCGTCGCGGCCTGCATGATCGATACGCCGGACAGGCGGCGCTTGTCGGCGGGCAGGCTCGCCCAGCCCTTGCTCGCCTGAGGGGGCAGAAACAGCGCGGAAATCGCATGGCTTCGCGCCGGCGGTCCCTTGCCCATGCCAGCACGATGCCATGGCTGAACCTCCTCGCGCGCGATGCCCATGCGGTTGAGCAGCAACTTGAGGTGGTATTGCGGGTGCGTCACCGCATCGCCGGGCGCGAACGGCGGGTCGGTCGGACCATCGCCCACCCCTGCCCGGCCAAGCTCGCTCCAGACATCACGCTCCATCGACAGGTCCAGGTCGGGGAGCACGACCGCCCCGTCCGGCAGGTCGGCAATCGTGCGCAGCAGCCGGGCGAGCGCCGGCGCGGCACTGGTTACGCCTGCGGCCACCACCGAATGCACGGGCGGCGTCGCCTTCCAGCGTTCAGCTGCATGTTCGAACAGGCGGTTGCGCCGTCCGGCGGCATCGACCTCGCCGCGCGCCAGCAGCACGTCCAGCCATTTCACATGGATGCGGGCGAAGCGACGAGTACTCGCCTTCCAGTGATCTGCCAAATCGCCCACGATCTCGATTACACGGTCCTGCAACAGTTCCTCGGGGCCGATATCCTCGACCAGCAGCCGGTCGATCACTTGCGCAAACTGGCGCGCCAGGCGGAGCAGCGCCGCGCCTTGCGGGGCGGCGGCACCTTCCTCCTCGCGGATCAGTTCCGCCAGCTTCAGCCAGCGGAATGTCGGGTCCACGGCCGGGGGAATGCCCGCACCGTCGCCGAGGGGATCGAGCAGCGGGCCGAGCGCTTCGTCGAGGTCGAGATCGCCCGCCGCGACCATCCGCGGCAGCAACAGCCCGCCGCCCGATATCCTCACGAACGCCTCCGTCACGGCGCGGGTCGCGCGGCTCGACGGCAGGATCAGCGTGAGGCGGGCAAGGCCCAGTTCGTCATCGCGGTAGCGCGGCAACAGACCGGCGGCGAGCGCATCGGCAAACCCGCGATGCGCGGCGATCGAATAGACGGATGGTGCGCCCTTCGACACCTACAGCCGCTTCAGCGCGTCTTCGGTCGGACCGATGGCCTGCGGCGTGCCGACTTCGAACCACTTGCCGGTAAACGGCAGGCCATAAAGCCGCCCTTCCATCAGCGCGCGGCTCCACAGCACATTGGTGCTGAACTTGCCGTCGGGCGCATCGCGCAGCAGGCGGTGGCTGACGATCTGGATGCCGGTGTAGATGAATGGCGCGATCCGGCCCGGGCGGCGGCGCGTGATGCGACCCCGTGCATCGAGGTGGAAGTCCCCCTTGCCGCTGAAGTTCGCCGCGCTCGAGTGCGGGACCACGAGGAGCAATGCGTCCATCTCGTCCGCGTCCCAGCGTTCCGACAGATCGTGAAACGCGCTGCGCGGCCCATCCAGCCAGATGTTGTCGGAATTCAGGCAGAAGAACGGATCGGGCAGCTGCGCCTGCGCCCGGATGATCCCCCCGCCGGTTTCCAGCAGGGCGTCGCGCTCGTCCGAAATCGTGACCTTGGGCGACGCACGCTCGCGCAGGTGCGCCTCCAGCGCGTCGGCGAGGTAGTGGACGTTCACGACCGCCTTGCCCACGCCGGCTTCGGCAAGCCGGTCAAGCGTGTGATCGATCAGCGCCTTGCCGGCCACGCGCACCAGCGGCTTGGGCTGCGTGGCGGTAAGCGGGCGCATCCGCTTGCCCATGCCCGCCGCCATCACCATCGCGGTGTCGCTGGCGAGCGTGCTCACGCCGCGATGCCCCCGCCGGCCTGCCGGACCTCGGCGGGGATATTGGCTGCGAACCAGTCTGCCACCGGCGTCAGGATCGGGTGCTTCAGGTCACGCTCCAGCAGGTCCCATACGCGCGGGATGAGCGAGAGGTATTTCGGCTTCCCGTCACGGTCAGCCAGGCGCGCAAAAATGCCGACGATCTTGGCGTTCCGCTGCGCGCCTAGGAGGGCGTAATCGGCAAGGAAGCGATCCTCCGGCTGCATCGCTGCGCGGTACCGGTCTAGCATGACGGCTTCGAGACCGGGATCCACGTCCCGCCGCGCATCCTGCAGCAGGGATACGAGATCGTAGGCCGGATGCCCGACCAGCGCGTCCTGGAAGTCGATCAGGCCCTGCTCGCCCGCAGGTGTCAGCATGATGTTCTCGGCATGGTAATCGCGCAGCACCGTGACCCCGGGCGATTGCCGGTCGGGCAATTCCGACAAGACGCGGATCCATGCATCGGTATAGGCGGCGCCGTCGACCTCCGAGCCTGCCAGCGGGCAATACCATTCGATGAAGAGTTCGACCTCGCGCATGTAGGTGGCGAGGTCATAGAGCGCGAAATCGCCCGGCGGCTGACGGTGCAGCGCGACCAGCGCATCGATTGCGCCCGCGTAAAGCGCCTCTTCCTCGCTGTCGTCTTCCGCAAGGCGATCGGCGAGGCGTTCGTCGCCGAAATCTTCCAGCAGGACCAGTCCCTCGTCGGGATCCGCAGCCAGCGTTTCCGGAGCGCGCAGGCCATGGCGGGAGAGATAATCGCTGACGTGGAGGAACGGCTTCGGATCCTCGTGCGGCGGCGGCGCGTGCATCAGCATCGCGGTTTCGCCACCGGCACGGCGCAGTCGGAAATAGCGGCGGAACGAGGCATCGCCCGGCAGCGGTTCGACCGCAGCGTCCGACCACCCGGCCCGTTCGATGAAAGGGGCGACCCCGTCCGGCAAGCTCATGGCATGCGCTCTAGCCAGTCCGCCCCGCCGCGGGCAATCGCCTTTCGCCCCTCGCCCACGATTTCAATGTCGATGGCCAGGCAGCCTGCCTCGCGATCGAAACCGCCCGCCTTGTCCGGCCATTCGGCAATCAGGACGGCGCCATCGCGGTAATCGTCCAATCCGATCTCTTCGGCCTCCGCCGGCGTTTCGAGGCGATAGAAGTCGGCGTGGACCAGCGGCGGATCGAGCGCGTCGTAGGTTTCGATGATCGTGAAGGTCGGCGAAGGCACCTCGCCGTCATGTCCCAAGGCGGCGATGATGCTGCGGGCGAGCGTCGTCTTGCCCGCACCCAGCCCGCCGGATAGCGCCACCACGTCGCTGGGTTGCAGCCTAGCCGCAATCTCGGCGCCGAAGCACTCCATGGCGGCGAGGTCCGGCAAATCGCGCGTCACGGCAGCAGGACCGTCGCCGTCGTGCCGAGCCCTTCTTGCGACATGACCTCCAGCGTACCGCCGTGCGCTTCGACCAGCTGCTTCGCCAAAGGCAGGCCGAGCCCGTCGCGTTTCGCGACCGGCGTTGCCGCTTGGCCTTCCAGCGCGCGGGCCAAGGCTGCCGCGCTCATGCCCTTGCCGTTGTCGGAAATGACGATACGGGCCGCGCCTTTTACCCGTCCGACATCGACGAGGATCTTGCCGCCTGCGGGCGTCGCCTCGATCGCATTATCCAGCAAGTGACCGATTGCGCGGCCGAGGCGCTTGGCGTCGCCCTCGATCGTGCCGAGGCTCTTCGCGCCGCGCAGGTCGAGCGACAGGCCGCCCTTCCCGATGGCCTCTTCCCGCTCCCGCACGATGGCGGTCACGAAGGTGAACAGTTCCAGCTTCTTGCGTTCGAGCGGCAGAAGCCCCGCCTCGCTCTGCGAGAGATCGAGCACGGTTTCGATCTGCTCGGACAGGCGCTCGACCGAGGCGAGGATGGCGGCGACGTATTCCTTGCCCTGGGCCGAAAGGTCCCCCGCCACGCCCGCTTCCAGCAGTTCGGCGAAACCGCCGATGGACGTCAGCGGCGTGCGAAATTCGTAGCTCATGTTGGCAAGGAACCGCGTCTTCAGCGCATCCGCCTCTTCCAGCGAGCTTGCGCGGGCCTGCAAGGCTTCCGCCGCGCGCTGGCTGTCGGTGACGTCGAGCGCGGTGAGCAGGCCGTTGCCGTCCGGCAGGGGCACGCCGGCGAATTCGAGGATCCGCCCGTCCTTCAGCTCCACCCGGCCGCCCCGCTCGCGCCGGTCGAGTGTGGCGGCGCGAATGGCCTCGCCCACGCGCTTGGCATGGGCAGGCATGGCCAGGCTGTTGCCGATGACATCGAGCAATTCTTCCGAACGCGGATGGCTGTCCAGCACATCGTCTTCGAGGCCCCAGAAGCTGGCGAAGCTGCGGTTCCACAGCTGGAGCTTCCCGTCGGGGGCGAAGACCGCGAGCGATTCGAACAGGCTGTCGAAAGTGGCCGTGCGGGTACGCAGCAGCGTGTCGCGCGTAGCCGACAGGGCGAGCTGCTCGGTCCGGTCCTCGGCCACCAGCGTCAAGCCGCCATCGGGCATGGGCTGCGACAGGATACGCAGGTGGGTGCCGTCGGCAAGCGACCACGCCTCGTCGCTGCCCGACCCGCTGGTGAACCACGCGCGGTGCTCGTCACGCCAGGCGGGAAAGTCGCGGGCTTCCGGCAGCCGGCCGCTATCGCGCGCATGATCGAGCCAGCGGTCGAATTCGAGCCCGTCCTTCACCGCGCCTTGCGGCAGGCCGAAGATGCGGCGGAACGGCTGGTTGGCGAAAATCAGGCTGCGCTTGCCGTCGAACTGGGCAACGCCGACGGACAGCTGGTCGAGCATGGCGCGCTGCGCCTCGCGGAAAGCGCGGAAGGCGCGGACCTGCTCCTCCACCTCCTCGATATCGACGGCGTATCCGGCAATCCCTTCCCCGCCCAGCGGCAGGTCGCTGACCCGCAAGGACCGGCGCTGGCCGGCGATGGTCGCCGATACTTCGCGGCTGATGGGCCCGTCCGTGGCGGACAGCGCGACATCCGCCGCGCTGCGCCCGTCGACCGGTTCGACCAGCTCGACCTGGCGCTCGATGACGTTCTCGGCGCTCTTTCCGTCGACGGCCTCGACATAGGCGCTGTTGACCAGTCGCAGGCGTCCGTCGCGCGCACGGAACCACATCGGCAGGGGCGCCGCCTCGATCAGGCCGACCAGCGCGGCGAAATCTTCCCGTGCCCGCGCCGTCTCGTCACGCAGGCGGCTCAATTCCTCTTCGCTTTCGGAAAAATCGAAGAACCACACCAGCGCCGCCCCGCCCGGCGAGATTTGCGCATCGGCAAGGTGGCCGTGCAAGGCGAGGCTGCGCTGCGAGCCGACCGGGCTTGCCACCATGCGAAAAGGTGCGGCCGATTTCTGCGCGGCCTTCACGTTCTCGGACAGCCGCTCAAGCGTGACCTTGGGCAGCCCGCGATCCTCGCCTGCCAGTTCGGACAGGAAGGACGGCATCGATTCCAGCCCGAGCCATTTGGCGAGCCGGTCCGGCGCCTCGATCCGTCCGTCCGCGCGCACCAGCATCGGCACGGCGGGCGCATCGTCGACCATGCGGGACAGCCGCGCGGCATGCTTGCGCGAAGCCTCGGCCTTCTGCGCCTTAGTGCCGGCGGCGATCATCAGCCACGCCGCGCCGAGCGTCCAAACGGCAAGCAGCAAGCCGATCAGGGTCAGCGCGGTGTCGGACAATTCCATGCCAATGCAGCTATGCCGCGCTGCAAGTGTTTGCAACGCGGCACAGGTGAACAATCAGGGTTTATTCGATGCTTTGCCGCTTAGTAGCGGTAATGCTCCGGCTTGAACGGCCCTTCGACCGGCACGCCGATGTAATCGGCTTGGCGCTGGCTCAGCTGAGTCAGCTTGACGCCCAGCTTGTCGAGATGCAGCGCAGCCACCTTTTCGTCGAGGATCTTGGGCAGGACGTAGACCTTGTTCTCGTACTGCTCCGGACGCTCCCACAGTTCGATCTGGGCGAGCACCTGGTTGGTGAAGCTGGCGCTCATCACGAAGCTGGGGTGGCCGGTGGCGCAGGCGAGGTTGACCAGGCGGCCCTTGGCGAGGACGATGATTTCCTTGCCGTCCGGGAACTTCACCAGGTCGGTGCCGGGCTTGAGTTCGGTCCACTCGTAATTGTCGAGCGCCGAAATCTGGATCTCGCTGTCGAAGTGGCCGATGTTGCTGACGATGCTCATCGGCTTCATCGCCTTCATGTGCTCGGCGGTAATGACGTTTTCGTTGCCCGTGGTGGTGACGAAGATGTCGGCGCGCTTCACGGCCTCTTCCATGGTCACGACTTCGAAGCCTTCCATCGCCGCCTGCAGGGCGCAGATCGGGTCGATCTCGGTCACCAGCACGCGTGCGCCGCCGTTACGCAGCGACTGTGCCGAACCCTTGCCGACATCGCCGAAGCCGGCGACGCAGGCGACCTTGCCGGACAGCATCACGTCGGTCGCGCGGCGGATGGCATCGACCAGCGATTCGCGACAGCCGTATAGGTTGTCGAACTTCGACTTGGTCACGCTGTCGTTCACGTTGATTGCCGGGAAAGGCAGCTTGCCCTGCTTTTCGAGGTGGTAGAGGCGGTGGACACCGGTGGTGGTTTCCTCCGACACGCCCTTGATCGCCTTGACGCTTGCGGTGAGGTAGCCGGGCTTGCGCTTGATGAAATCCTTCAGCGCGCGCTGCATCTCGATCTCTTCGGCGTTTTCGGGAGCGGGCATATCCTCGCCCGCTTCAAGCCGCGCGCCCCACAGGGCGAACATGGTGGCATCGCCGCCATCGTCGAGGATCAGGTTGCAGGTAAGGTCGGCATCGTCCTCGGTCGACCAGTCGAAAATGCGGCCGACATAGTCCCAGTAATCGGCCAGGCTCTCGCCCTTGATCGCGAAGACCGGGATGTCCTGCGCGGCGATGGCGGCGGCGGCGTGGTCCTGCGTCGAAAAGATGTTGCAGGTCGCCCAGCGCACATCCGCGCCCAGCGCCACCAGCGTTTCGATCAGGACGGCGGTCTGGATCGTCATGTGGAGCGAGCCGACGATCCGGGCGCCCTTCAGTGGCTTCGCCTCGCCGAATTCCTCGCGCAGGGCCATCAGGCCGGGCATCTCGGTCTCGGCAATGGCGATTTCCGCGCGTCCGTAGTCGGCAAGCGCGATGTCCTTGATGATATAGTCGTTGAAAGCCACGTGGCGTCTCCTGGGGAAATTCGTTGGGTGGCGGAGCGGCTGTTCTGCCCCGCGATTCTGCCGCAGCCCCTAGACGCTGAACTCCTGCGGCGCAAATCCTGTCACCGGCACGAGGCCCGGTTGCCGCCGGTCCCTTGCAGGAATGGGGTGGCCGCCCCTATGTGCACCGCGGACGGGACAGAAAAGGAATTCGAGACATGGCTATTTCCGTGGGCGACACGCTGCCGGACGTGAAACTGGTAAAGGCGACCGACGAAGGGCCGCAGCAGGTGGACGCGAAGGACTATTTCGCCGGCCGCACGGTAGCCCTGTTCGCAGTGCCGGGCGCTTTCACCCCGACCTGTTCGGCCAAGCACCTGCCGGGCTTTGTCGAGCATGCCGACGACCTGAAGGCCAAGGGCGTTGACGAAATCGCCTGCACCTCCGTCAACGATCCCTTCGTGATGGGCGCTTGGAAGAAGTCGGACGGGTCCGACGCCATCACCATGCTGGCCGACGGGAATGCCGATTTCGCCAAGGCGGTCGGCCTCGACATGGATGCCAGCGGTTTCGGCATGGGCCAGCGCAGCCAGCGCTATTCCATGCTGGTCGAGGACGGCGTGGTGAAACAGATCAACGTCGAGGCACCGGGCGATTTCTCGGTCTCCAGCGCGGAACACATGCTCGAACAGATGTGATCGCTTGGTCCACTCTGGAAATTAAAAAGGGGCGCGCCGGGAGGCTGCGCCCCTTTTCGTGTCAGAGACCGAAGCTGACCGTCACGAAGACCCGGCGCGGATCGCCGTAGAAGCCGGTCAGCGTGCCTTCCAGCCCCAGGGTGGGGACGAAAGGCGCACCGCCCACACCGCCGCTCACGAAGTTGTAGCCCGCCACGATATAGCGCGTATCGGTCAGGTTCTTGCCGTGCAGTCCGATGCTGAAGCGGCCCGAATCCGGCGTATAGACGATGCTCGCATCGACAAGCGCGAAGCCGTCCTGGTCCAGGAACGGGTTCGGCACCTCGAACTGGCTGGTCTTGGTCCGGAAGGAATAGGACCCGATCAGGTCGACCATGCCCGCGCCCGCCGGAATGGCGACGTTGAGACCGGTGTTGAAAGTGAGGTCCGGCGTGTTCTGGAACACCCGCTGGTCCGCCACGTCGTTGCCGAAGGCGTCGATGAACTGGTTGTATTTCGCATCCAGGATACCTGCGGCCATCGTCACGCCGAAGCGGCTGCCCGGCCCCGCAAAATCGCGGCTGATCGTCGCGATCGCCTCGATCTCGGCCCCGTTGATGTCCGCATCGCCGGCGTTGGAGGTGATGCCGATGAAGGTGTCGTTCTGCCCGTCGTTGTTGCTGTCGAAGCCGACTGATCCAGGGATCTGGACGTCGGTATAGTCGCCCTTGAAGATCGCCGCGCTCAGGTAGAGATCGCCGTTCAGCAGGCTTCCCTTGTAGCCGAGTTCGTAACTGTCGACCGTTTCCGGCGCGAAGCGGAGGAATTCGAACTGATCGGCATAGTCGATCGTGCCGTCGCCATTGAGGTCGGGCGCCGCGGTCGTTTGGCCGCGCGGATCGAAACCGCCGCCCTTGAAGCCCTGCGAATAGCTCAGGTAGATGTTCTGGTCCGGCGTCGGCTTGAAGCTGATGCTGGCGCGCGGGGTGAACTTCTCGAACGTTTCGGTGCCTTCGAAGTCCGAAGTCACCGCAATGGGAAAGGCATCGGAAGGCGGGAATAGCGGGGAATAACCGCCGAGGAAGGTCGTGCGCAGCACGGTGCTGTTCCGCTCGTCGCTCGTATATCGCCCCCCGACCGACAGGCTGATCCGGTCCGTGATATCGTAGGTGAAATCACCGAACACCGACCATGTCCGGGTGTTCACATCGCCGAGCGTCTGGGCGTTCAGGCCTGGCAGGCTGGCAATGGAGCCAAGCGTGAACAGCGCGACGTCGAAGGCCGTAAAGGCGTTGGCGTCGAGGTAATAGGCGCCGAGCACGCCATTCAGGCGATCGCCTTCCCACAGCAGCTGCAGTTCCTGGCTGAACTGGTCGTTCTCGTAGATCGCCGGCACATCGAGGTCGGCTGCCGGGAGACTGTCGAAATCGATCGGCGTGGTGGACTTGTCCTCACGGTAGCCGGTGATCGAGCGCAGCGTGAGGTTGTCGGAGAGATAGAACGAAAGGTTGAGAGCGCCGCCGTATGCCTCGACTTCCTGCTCGACGACATTCAGTCCCCCGCGCGTGTCGTAAGGATCGTCGAGCACCGGTGCACCGCTGAAGAGGCCGGGGATCAAACGCGCGCCCTGCCGCGGGTCGCTCGTGTCGCGCACATAATCGCCTGACAGGCGCGCAAAGACGGCTGGCGTGTCGAGCTCGATCGTGCCGCGCGCGGCCCAGACATCCTTGTTGTAGTTCTCCACCCCGTCCTGGACGAGGTTGTCGCCGTATCCGCCGCGGCTGAGCCGCGCACCGCTCGCCCCGATGCGCAGGCTCTCGCTCAGTGGTGCGGATGCGGAGACGACGAGGTCGGCCTGGTTATAAGAGCCGTAAGTCGCGCGAACATTGAATGCCACCTCGTCGGGTAGCGGCGCGGTCACGTACTTGATCGCCCCGCCGATGGTATTGCGGCCGTAAAGCGTGCCTTGCGGACCGCGCAATACCTCGATCCGCTCGACATCGTAGATATCGAGCACGGCCGCCTGCGGGCGGTTGAGATAGACGTCGTCAACATAAAGACCGACGCCCGCCTCGAAACCCGCGACCGGATCCTGCTGGCCGACGCCGCGGATGAAAGCGGTCAGGGTCGTGTTGGTGCCGCGGCTGACTTCCAGCGTGAGGTTGGGAACGACCTCGCCGATTTCGGTGAGCTCCAGCGTGCCGCTCGTGACCAGGTCGTCCCCGCTGAGCGCAGTGACCGAAACCGGCACGTCGACCAACCGCTCTTCCCTACGCCGGGCGGTGACGACGATCTCGCCGCCTTCTGCCGGCAGTTCGATTTCGTCATCGGGCATGGGCTGGGTGTCTTGCGCAAACGCGGCGGCTGGCACGGCAGCGAACGATGCGCCGGCCATGAGAATGGCGACACGGCTGGCAGAAAACGTCTTCATCTGGAAATCTCCCTCTCCTGATGAGCAGCCATATTGAAACTTGAACCACCTTTCAAGTTATCGATTGACCCTATCCGCAAGTGCCTGCACATTGCCGGACATGGGGACGGAGAATTCAGCGAAGGATGCCGCCAGCGAAGCGCGCATGCCGCGCACCGAGCGGGGCAAGCGGACGCGGCGCAAACTGCTCGACGCAGCGCAGGCGGAATTCGGCGAGCGCGGCTTTGCGGACACATCGATCAGTGGCATCACCCGCCGTGCCGACGTCGCCCTGGGCAGTTTCTATACCTACTTCGAATCTAAGGAGAGCATCTTCCGCGACCTGGTGCGCGACATGAGCGAACAGGTGCGCGTCGAAGTTTCGAAAGGCGTCGATCCCGAAGCGCAATCCTTTGGCATCGAGCAATCCGCCCTCGCCGCCTTCCTACGCTTCGTGAAAGCCAACAAGGCGATCTACCGCATCATCGACGAGGCGGAGTTCGTCGATCCGGAATCTTACAGGCTGCATTACGAGAGCACGGCCGCACGCATTCTTGGTCGCCTCAAGGCCGGCAGTGAAAGCGGCGAATTCCGCGACGACCTGGAAGAAGCGCACGCCTGGGCGGTCATGGGAATGAACGTATTCCTCGGCCTGCGCTACGCGGTGTGGGACGAAGACGGCGAAGATCCGGACCGCGTGTCCGCCATCGCGCGGTCATTGCTGGAACACGGCCTCGCCAAGCGCTGATCAGCCGTAGCCCATCAGCTTGAGCACTTCCTCGCGGCTGCGGGCATCTTCGCGGAATGTGCCCATCATCCGACTGGTGACCATGCCCACCCCCGGCGTCCGGACGCCGCGCGCGGTCATGCAGGCATGGGTGGCGTCGATGACCACCGCGACGCCGCGCGGTTCGAGGTGTTCCCAGATGCATTCCGCCACTTCGGCGGTCAGCCGTTCCTGGATCTGCAACCGCCGGGCGAACCCGTGCAGAACGCGTGCAAGCTTCGATATGCCGACCACGCGGTTGGTCGGCAGGTAGGCGATGGCGGCCTTGCCGATGATCGGCGCCATGTGGTGCTCGCAGTGGCTTTGGAACGGGATGTCTTTCAACAAGACGATCTCGTCATAGCCGCCGACCTCCTCGAACACACGGGACAGGTGGACGGCAGGGTCTTCGGTGTAGCCGAGGCAATATTCCTTCCATGCGCGCGCGACGCGTTGGGGCGTGTCGAGTAGCCCTTCCCGGTCGGGGTCGTCCCCCGCCCATCGAAGCAACGTGCGGACAGCGTCCTGCACGTCGTCCGGCACGGGGGGCTTGCCCCGCGGATCGTCTTCGTCGGGACCGACAAGGCTGCTCATTCGCCGTTCTTCCTCGATAATTTCTTGCGCATGCGGCTGAGGCGTCCTCCCTTGCGGAAGATGCCTCCCTTGGCAAACGGTTCGAGCAGGTCGTCCGGATCCTCCGGATCGAGCGCCTGGGATCGCGCCAGTTCCTTTTGGACGGTGTTGAGTTCCGGCGGATGGTACCGCTGCAAGCGGCGCGGGCTGTCGGTTTCGACATGTTCGATCATGGCCGCCATCGAGCCGTGTCGGGCGAGCAGATTGGGCATCTCGTCCTCTTCGACACCGCAGTGTTCGGCCAGCAGCGACCAGCGCAGGCCGCGAATGACGGTGCCGGCGTGCTCGTTCCCCTTGCGCGCCGCATCTATGAACAGGTCGCATTCGGAATCGAGCCGCATCGACCGGTTGTTGAAATTGGCGCTGCCGACCCGCAGCACCTCGTCATCGACGATCATGATCTTCGCATGCACGTAAATCGGCGTTTCGCCGACGTAGGGGCACCAGATCGAGAAGCGGTTCTTGTGATCCGCTTCTCGCACACAGCGTACGAGTTCGGCCCGGGCATGGTCCATGACCTGCTGTTCCAGCCAGCCATCGGCGTTTTCCGGATGGACGATCACGATTTCCGGCGGATCTTCCTCCTCCAGACGCGCGATCATTGCTTCTGCGATCTTGCGAGAGGCGAAATACTGGCTTTCGGCATAGATGAAGCGCTTGGCCCGGCGAATGTGCGCAAGGAACAATTGCTCGATTTCGGTCACAGCGTCCCAGTCGCGGTATTCCGCGCGGGTGCGGGCAATGCCGATTTCGACATTTTCGAACTGCACGTCGAGCTCGTCCGGCCACAAGCTGTCCGTCCGCTTCTCGTGCGGTTTCAGCGCCTTGCCGCCGGCACGGATCCAGCGGTCGCGACCGATGTCCTCGAGCATATCGGCCACCTCGCCCTCGACCATCATCGTGGCATCATGCCAGGGCGTGTAGGTCCCGCCGCGCGGAGATTTGCGACGCTCGTCGTCTTCCTTGTGCTCGCGCGTGTCCCAGCGGCCGTCGGTCATGTCGATGCCGCCGCACACCGCTAAGCGATCGTCTAACACGGCAATCTTCTGGTGATGCGAACACCCGGTGGGATGCGCGCTATCGAAGGTGAAATCGATGCGCTTGTGCGGCGTCCAGCGCAGCAGATCGAACCACATCGAACCGCGCATGGGGAACTTGAAGATGCCGAAGCTCCACTTGAGCAACCGGATTTCCAGGGTCTTGCGGTGCCGCACGAGCCAGGGAATGAAGCTGCCGAGGCGGGACGGCTGTTCCTTCTTCCGCCCCTTCTCGAACCAGCGGCGCCCCTCGGTCAGGTGAATGCGCGTATCGAAATCCCACCCGATCAGGAGGATGCGATGGCGCGCTTTCATCATCGCCTGCTGCATCACGGCAAAATAGCACTGCGCGTCTATGATCAGCGAGGCCCTCTCCGCTTTCGCGAAGCGCCAGACCGTTTCGTCCACGCCTTCCGACAAGCGCGAAACCTGTTTCGGTTCCGGCTCTTGTTCGGACGGCTGCTCGTCCGACTTGCCCTTCTTTGCCATGCCCCCCGCCGATCCTGACCTATTCCTTGGCTTCGCTCTTCTTCTCGGGCGTCACTTCGGCATCGGCCTTTTCGGCTTCCTTGCGGCGATCGAACACCTCGGCCATCTGCTCTTCGTCGTCCGTATCGAGATACTTCTCGAAATCCTTGAAGTGCTCGTCCTCCTCCTCGTCGATGTGGTGAAGGTAGTCGTGCTTCAGGGTCTTGAACTTCTGCAGCCACGCGCTCGACGACATGTCGGTTGCTGCAAGATCGTTGAGCGTTTCGTTGAGTTCATGGTGCTCGGCCACCGAATGGCGGGTCTCGTCCGTCGTTTCGGGCTTGCGGAGCATGGTGGCGTAAAGCGCCTGCTCCTCGGCGGCGGCGTGGCTCTTCACGTCCTTGGTGAATTCAGTGAACAGCTCTTCGCGCTCCGGGCTGTCGCCGCTGGTCTCGCCGATCTTGTCCAGCAATTCGCGGTGGCGATCGTGGTCTTCCTTGAGGCGAGCGAAAATCTGTTCAGCGGCCATGGCAATTCTCCGATTGTGTGCTTGGTTGGAGAATGTGCGGGCGCGCGGAGGGTTCCAACCTCTCGTTGACCCGAAACCAAACACCCCGCCCCCGCTTTCGCGGAGACGGGGTGTTTGATGGCGCGCCCGGAAGGATTCGAACCTCCGGCCACCTGATTCGTAGTCAGGTACTCTATCCAGCTGAGCTACGGGCGCGCACTGGAAGCGGGCACATAGGCAGGGGATTTGCGCTTGGCAATAGCTATTCCGGGAAAAGCCGCCCCAGCTTTGCCGCAAGCTCGACGTCGAGCGGCGGGCGCTCGAGACCGTCGATTTCCGCGACTGTGAACCAGCCGATGCCCTCCCCCTCGACGGCACGCGGGGTCCCCGCAAATTCCCCTACCCTGTAAAGGAGTATGACAATTCCCGGCTCATCATCGACAGCGTCATGCTGGGCGAAAGAGACCGGCTCGACCGCCGCCGGATCGATCTCGATATCCAGCTCTTCGTAAAGCTCGCGCACCAAAGCTTCCGTCGGCTTTTCAAATACTTCCACCTTTCCACCGGGGAATTCCCACAACCCGCCATGCGCCTTTGCGAGCGGCCTGCGATGCATCAGCCATCGACCCGCCCCGTCGGAGATCGCGCCCGCAACCACCAGCAGGTATGTCGGATTATTTTTCACGTCGCAGCCCGCCATCAACCTTTTGTTAGCATCCTCGCTGCAGAAAGGCCCCATCGCAACACGTCATTGGGGTGACCGATGTTCAACATCATCAAGTCATTGGGGAACGACGAGAAGGGCGCCACGGCTGTGGAGTACGGCCTGATCGTCGCATTGATCGTGGTTGCGATCATCGGCGCCGTCAAAGGCGTCGCCGATGAAAACAACGGCATGTGGGCCACCGTCAACAACAAGACGGCAGTCGCACACGGCACCGTTTAGAGTTTCTAAACTTCCGGCCGATATTTGAAGCAAGTCCCGAAGGCGCCAACGGCAAATCCGGGCAGGGTACCGAAGACTGAAGACTGAACCAGGAGACCAAAAATGCAGTTCATCAACAAGCTCGTCCGTGACGAAGAAGGCGCGACCGCAATCGAATACGGCCTGATCGCCGCTCTGATCGCAGTTGCAGCTATCGCAGCTATGCAGGGCCTCGGCACGCAGCTGAACACGACCTTCACCAAGGTCAGCACGGACATGGCCGGCGTCTAAGACGTTCGGACCAACCGAAAAGAAAGGCGGCCGGAGCGATCCGGCCGCCTTTTTCTTTGTCTGCAATCCGCGCCCTGCGATTCGGCGCGAAGCAATTACCGCCCGCGAACCACGATCTTGTAGCTTTGCCCGGCGCGGACCTGGTCGGTGGAGGACAGGCCGTTGAGGACACGGAAGCGCGCTTCCTGCGCACTGTCGTAAGCCATCCGGCGCGACAGTGTGGCGACCGAATCGCCGCTGCCGGCAACGACGACATCGATGATACGGGGCACGATCCGCGCCGCTTCCGCATCCGAAATACGCCGCACGGACTGGAACATCGGATTAAAGATGCCGGTCTGTCCGGCCTGGGTGATGGTGAGGAAGTGGTAGGCACGGCCGCCACCGAAGTCATACGCGAAGACGGTCACGTCGATCTGCTGCTGGCCGTTGTTGACACGCGCGACGCCATACGAAGCCGGAAGGCCGTTGACGGTCGTGCGCTCGATGACCTGCGGGGTGACCTGCTGCTGCTGGTTGCCGAGCTTTGCGAACTGGGCGCGCACGTAGGTCTCAAGGTTGCCGTTGTAGCTGTCGGTGGTGAACTGGCCCTGACCTCGGTCGCCATTGATCGAAACCGCGCGCGGCGAGTTCACCATGTAAAACCCGTTCGGGGCCGAGAAGCTGAGACGGAAGTCGGGATGGATGAAGGTGTTGCCCTCAATCATGCCCTGTTCCGGCTTGTCGCCATAAGCCAGCCCGTCGATGCGGCTGAGGAAGCGGTCGCGATTTGTAGTCGTGCCCGGCTTGCCGGCCGCAAAGGACAGCGCATCGTTGACACGCTCTGCGGGGTCGGGGTGGGTCGAAGCCCATTCCGGCAAGGTTGCATTGCCGCGACCCTGCAATTGCGAATCGAGCGAGTTTTGGGCTGCGAGGCTGGCAAGTACGGTTGCCATCGCGCGCGGATCGTATCCGGCCTGGCTAAGGTAAGTGATGCCAAGCTGGTCGGCCTCAATTTCCTGGCTGCGCGAATAGGACAGGGTAGCAAGCTGCGGTGCTTGGCCGGCAACCTGCTGGCCCAGGCGGCCGAGCGCGCTGTCACCGAGCAGCACGGCCGAGGCGACCTGGCCGAGGATGCCGAGCAGCTGATTGCGCTGCGCCGTTTGTTGGCGCCGGGCGGAATGGCGAGCGGCGACATGGCCGACCTCGTGGCCCAGCACGCCTGCAAGCTCTGCCTCGTTGTTCATCAGGCCGACCAGCTGGCGGGTGATGTAGACGTAGCCGCCCGGGACGGCGAAGGCATTGTTGACCGAGCTGTCGAGCGTGGTGACAGTGAAACTGTCGCGCGCACCGGCAAGGCCCGAACGAACCGAAATGTCCTTGCCGATCATTTCGACATAGGCCGCCGCCGGGCCGGTTTCCTGGCCGCCGAACTGCTGGATGAATTGCGGGTGGGCTTCCTGTCCGATCTTGGCCTCTTCGGGCGTGATCGGCGCCCCGGCGGGCACGTTCGCCCCGGGGATGGACGCGCAGGCCGATAGCGCGAGCGCGGTCGCGGCCCCGGCTGCAAGACGTGCGAAGCGGAATTTCTGGGTAAGTGCGGTCATGGCAATCCTCCACGGGTCGGGCGCGGAGCTGGTGTCCGCTGTTACCCTCTCCGAACCGCCATGAAGGTTCCTTGTTCCCGCGAAAGGCGCGTCCTAACGCGCGTCGATCTGCAGGAACCGCTCTTCGCGCAAGCGCCTGATTTCCGCAGGGTCTTTGCCCGCAAGCCCATCCAGCTCCTCGCTTATGGCCCGGGAAAGATACTCGGCGGCACCCGCATGGTCGCGGTGCGCCCCGCCAACGGGCTCGCGCACGATGCGGTCGATCACGCCGAGCGACTTGAGGTCCTGCGCGGTCATCTTCATCGCCTCGGCAGCGTCGGGAGCCTTTTCCGCCGTGCGCCACAGGATCGACGCGCAGCCTTCAGGCGAAATCACCGAATAGACCGCGTGCTCCAACATCAGCACTCGCTCCGCGCTCGCCAGCGCGACAGCACCGCCGGAGCCGCCCTCGCCCACGATTACTGCCACCATCGGCGTCGGCAGGGCGAGGCAAGCCTCGGTCGCGCGGGCGATGGCTTCCGCCTGCCCGCGTTCTTCGGCCTCCACGCCAGGGAATGCGCCCGACGTATCCACCAGCGTGACTACCGGCAGGTCAAAACGTCCGGCCAGGTCCATCAACCGGATCGCCTTGCGATAGCCCTCCGGCTTGCCCATGCCGAAATTGTGCTTCAGCCGGCTTTCGGTGTCGTTGCCCTTCTCGTGCCCGATCACCATCACGCGCCGGTCGCCGAGCCTTGCAAAGCCGCCCTGGATCGCCTCGTCGTCGCCATACAGACGGTCGCCGCCCAAGGGCGTGAAGTCGGCAAAGATACGCTCGACATAGTCGCGAAAATGCGGGCGCGCGGGATGCCGGGCGACTTGCGTCTTCTGCCACGGTGTCAACGCGGCATAGGTGCTGGCGAGCAAGTCCGCGCTCTTGGCCTCCAACCGGGCAAGCTCGTTGCCGATGTCCACTTCATCGCCCGCAGCGGCGGCGCGCAAGTCGGCAATACGGGATTCCAGTGCTGCGACCGGCTTTTCGAATTCGAGATAGCTAACCATCGGACAAAGCCGCTAGTCGCTTCGCCTGCGCGCTGCAAGCGGATGCCGTTCGTTCACCAGGGCGACGAGCCGCGCGGAGTCCACATGGGTATAGATTTGCGTGGTCGCGATGTCGGCATGGCCTAGCATCGTCTGCAGCACGCGCAGGTCCGCCCCGCCCTCCAGCAGGTGCGTGGCAAAGGCGTGGCGCAGGACATGCGGGCTGAGCTTGGCGGGGTCCAGCCCGGCGCGCCCCGCGAGCGCCTTGAGCAACTGGAACAGCCGCACGCGGGAAAGATGCTTGCCTCCGCGCGAAGGAAAAAGGTGCTTCGTATCCTGCGGCCGGACCGCCAGCCAGCGCGATAGCACGGCGCGCGCGCGGCGGCTGACCGGCACCATGCGCGCTTGCCCGCCCTTGCCGGTCACGGTCAGGAACGGCGCATCGCGCGGCACCGCCGCCAGCGGGAGAGAGACGAGTTCAGTGGCGCGCAGGCCCGAACCGTAGAGCAATTCGATCAGCACGAGCAGCCGGATCGCCGCGGGCTCGTCGCTATCCGCCTCCTCCTCCGCTTTCCGGAAAAGCAGCTCGATCTGGTCGTGGCCCAGCAATTTCGGGAGCGGGCGGCGCGTGGCAGGACGCGGCAGGGCGGAAGACGGGTCGTCATCGCGCAGCCCCTCGTCCACGCAAAAGCCGTAAAACTGGCGCAAGGCAGAGGATTTTCGCGCCACCGTGCTCGGCGCAAGGTCGCTCCACGCGGCGGAGAGTTTCGCCAGCGCATCCCGCGATGCGGAAAGTGGATCGCCGATCAGTTCGGCCGCGCCTTCGAGATCGCGGCGATAGGCGGCGAGCGTGTTGGCGGCCGCCCCCCGCTCCGCAGCCAACATGGCGAGGAAACTCTCCACCGCCTCGCCGGCCGCCATCGACCTAGCTCCGCGCGACCGCCTCTGCGGCGATCATCCGGGCCTCGGCAGACAGACCTGCCTGGTCGAGGGCGCGCACGATGTGGAACAGGTGACGCGGCGTCATCCGGTCCCAGGTTTCGCTCTGCATGCCAAGCCCCGCCAGCATCGCCACCAGCGGACCGTTGCGATATTCGCCCGCCTGGCTGATCAGCCGGCTCCACCGCGTTTCCCGCGTGAGACCTAGATTGCCGGCAAGGGATTCCGCCGCCGAGACATCCAGCCTGCCAAGGCCGGCGAGCCCTGCAGCGAACATCTGCCCTTTGGCCTCGCCAGCATCGCCGATGAAATCGTCCACCGCGCCTTCGTCCACCGCGCTCTCGCGATCGGGCTGTGCCAAGGCGAGTAGCGCCCAGCCTTCGGTGCCTTCGTTGACAATGCTGCCCCAGCGCATGGCGTTGCGGTCAAGGCCTGCGGACAGCATAGACGCGATAAGTCCCGCCGCGGCTTCGGCATGGGCATCCGATGGCGTGATGCGGGCGGCAGCGTAGGCGGTGAGCACTTGCCCGCCATAGCGGTCATCCCCCTCGCCCCAGAGTTCGCGGATCGCGGCGACGCGCGCTTCCTGCGTATCGGCGACATAGGCGCGGCGCAGTGTCTCCGCCCGCGCCTGCGCGTCGCCCTCCACGCCGTTGTCGGCGTAGACCTGCGAAAACAGGTCCACCGCCGCAGAAGAGGACAGCACCCCGCGCTGGGCGGCGAAGTCTGCCAGCGAGGCCCGGCGCGCCAGGCCGACCGCCGGCGATTGCGCCGCCTGCAAGCGGATGAGCGGCGCGGCGTTCTGCGCAAGCTCGTCAGGGAAATCGATCCCCAGCGCGCTGGCGAGGCCCCAGCGCCAGGTAGTCAGCTCGTTGACCCCATCCCACTCGATATTGACGGCGCGCCGCCCCTCGCCTGCCAGGCCGGCGTAGCGCTGGGCCAGCAGCACGTCGATCTCCGGCGCCTGCTTATTGTTGAGCACGGAATTCAGCTGGCGGTTGGCATAGGCGTTGTCGCCGGAAAAACCGGTGCAGATCAGCACCGCCATCCGCCACTGCGCGTCATCGCGAATGTCGGCCCCTCGCCGCGCGACGGGACATATTGCGGTGATGTCGCCCGTGCCGAGCGCCGCACCGAGCGCCTGCGTCGCCATGTTGATGCTGTAATTGCGCGTATCGACATCCTGCAGCAGCGCGCGCGCGACATGCGGCTCGCCGAGGCGGTTGAGGACACGGGCGCGAAGGGCTGCGAATTCGCTGGCCCGCATGCCGTCCGGCGTTTCGAGCCGGCTGGCCAATGCACGGCGCAGCAGGATGTGCCCCCAGCGCGACACCATGGGCCCTTCGATATTCTGCAAGGCCGCGCGCACGACGGAGCCCGGCTGGCCGGAAAGCGAGGCGGAAGGAAAGCCGCCCTCGCGGCTGTCGATCACGCCCACGCGGGAGAAGTCCCTTTGTGCGGAAGCCGGGATGTCCAAATTCTGGGTGATGCCGAACAGTTCTTCCAGTTCGGTATCGCTCATATTCTCGATCTCGCGGATCGAGGGCAGGCGTCCCGGGAAGCGCACGGTCCCGCTTGCCGAAGGGGCGGACGGAGCCGGGGCGGCGCTGCTGGAACTTCCCCCACCACCACTCGGCGGCAGGGGCTGCACGACAGCGCCCCCTCCCCCTGTCGGACGCGGCGCCGGGGCCGGAGCCGGAGCGGGCGCAGGAGCCGGCGCGGGGCGCGGGGACGGTGTGGGGGCAGGATCGTCGAAACCGGGGGGCAGGATGGACGTCGGACGCGCCATCACCAGCGAAGAGGTCGCCGCCAGCATCGCGCCGGTCACCAGCCCCGATATCCACACGGATTTGCGCATCAAAACTCCTCCGGCACAGCCACTGGCTGCACGATCTCGCGCACCTGCTCGCGACCGCCATCGATCCAGGCGTAAACGATCAGGATCGCCAGCAGGAATACCGCCCCGACGCCGATCCGCCACATCGTGTCCCGATCCATCGCCACGACCTGCCAAACTCTCCTTCGCGCGCACCAAGCCCGCGTGTCCTTGCCGTGCGCCTAGCGCATCTATAGGCGGGGCGGCAATGACCAACACGATGCCAGAAACCGACCGGCCAGAGACCGACCGGGACATGAGCCGGGCAACCCGCGCCGTCGATCCCGCCGAACTGCGCCGCCGGCTGGACCGACCCGTGGTCCTCGTCGGCATGATGGGCACCGGCAAGTCCACCGTGGGCCGCAAGCTGGCGCAGACCATGACGGTCGAATTCACCGACGCCGACCACGAGATCGAGCAGGCCGCGCAAATGAGCGTGGGCGACATCTTCACCGAATTCGGCGAGGCCTATTTTCGCGATGGCGAGCGCCGCGTGATCGCGCGTCTCCTGGAAGAAAGCAGCGGCGTCATCGCGACCGGCGGCGGGGCTTTCTGCAACGAGGAGACCCGCGCGCTGATCCTCGACCGGGCCATCGCGGTGTGGCTCGACAGTCCGATCGACGTGCTGGTGGAACGGACGGGGCGCAAGGACACGCGGCCCTTGCTGCGAGACGGCGATCCGCAGGAAATCCTCACCCGCCTCCATGCCGAACGCGCGCCCTTCTACGGCGAGGCGCAGCTGCGCGTAGAAAGCGCCAACGGACCGCACCAGCAGACGGTCGAACGTATCCTTTCCGCGCTCGACGACTGGACCCGGGCCAATGTCTGACACGGTCCGCGTCGACCTTGCCGGGCGCAGCTATGACGTGCGGATCGGCTTCGCCTTGCTGGAGCGCACAGCTGCCGAAGCGGAAGGCTTGCTCAAGCGGGAGGTCGTGCCGGTCGTGGCAGACGCGAACGCGCGGGCGCATCACGGCGAGCGGCTGGCGAAGTCTCTGGCCGATGGCGGGCACCGGGTCGAATGGTTCGAAGTCGCGCCCGGCGAGGCGGCGAAAAGCTGGGAAGTTCTGCAGCGCCTCACCGACTGGTTGCTAGAACTCGGCGTGGAACGCAGCGACAACGTGGTCGCGCTTGGCGGCGGGGTCGTCGGCGACCTCACCGGCTTTGCTTGCGCGATCCTGAAACGGGGATGCGGGTTCATCCAGGTGCCCACGACCCTGCTGGCACAGGTCGATTCGAGCGTCGGCGGCAAGACAGCGATCAACACGGCGGCAGGCAAGAACCTGGTTGGCGCGTTCCACCAGCCTTCTCTAGTCCTCGCGGACCTCGACTGCCTTGCCACCCTGCCCGAGCGCGAATTGCGCGCCGGATATGCCGAGGTGATCAAGTACGGCATCCTCGGCGATGCGGACTTCTTCGCGTGGTGCGAGGACAACGGTCGGCGCGTCGTCGAGGGCGACGTCGCGGCCCAGCTGCACGCCGTGCGCACCAGCGTGGAGGCCAAGGCGGCCATCGTGGCGCAGGACGAGCACGAGACCAGCGGCCGCCGCGCCCTCCTCAATCTCGGCCATACGTTCGGCCATGCGCTGGAGGCGGAGACCGGGTTTTCGGACAGGCTCCTCCACGGCGAAGGCGTGGCGCTCGGCATGGTGCTGGCTGCGCGCTATTCGGCGCGGCGCGGAACCCTCTCGGCAGAGGACGCGGCACGTATCACGCGGGCCCTGGACAGCGCCGGCTTGCCGAGCGAGATCGCCGCTCTGGGCCTGGATGCCGATGGCACGCGCCTCGCGCAGCACATGCGCCATGACAAAAAGGCAAGCGGTGGGAATGTGCCCTTCCTGCTGCTGCAAGGGATCGGCGATGCCTATCTAGACAAATCGGTCGACCTCGCCGATATCGCCGCTTTCCTCGACGAGCAATTGCGGGGCTAGCGCATGTCCCACTTCATCGACCTTTCGATCCCGATTACCAACAAGGTGATTTCCGACCCCGAAGTCATGCGCCCCAAAGTCTTGTACATGACCCATGAGGACACCTGGCAACAGATAGCGATGTTCTTCCCCGGGCTGGAGAAAAACGATCTGCCCGATGGCGAAGGCTGGGCGGTCGAGATGCTGGAGCTCAGCACGCACAACGGCACCCATATGGACGCTCCGTGGCATTACCACTCGACGACTGAAGACGGTGCCGCTCCCGCACCCAGCATCGACGAGGCTCCGCTCGACCGTTTCTTTCGGCCGGGGGTGAAGCTCGATTTCTCGCACCTGCCGCACGGCCATGTGGTAAGCGCGGATGAAGTCGAGCAGGCTTTCGAGAAGATCGACTACGAGCTGCAGCCGCTCGATATCGTGCTGGTACAATCAGGTGCGGTGTATGGAACCGATAATTTCATCGATCAGGGTGTTGGCCTGGGCGCGGAAGCGACCCTGTGGCTGACCGAACGCGGCGTCGAAGTCGTTGGCACTGATGCGTGGAGCTGGGATGCACCCTTCAGCCACACCGCGCGACGCTGGGCGGAAAGCCGCGATCCAGCAATCATCTGGGAAGGTCACAAGGCAGGTCGTATTCGCCCTTACTACCAGATCGAAAAGCTGACCAGTCTGGCCGCGCTGCCCGACCACGGTTTCACCTTCAGCTGTTTTCCGGTGAAGATCGAACGCGCCAGCGCGGGATGGATCAGAGCTGTCGCAATGGTGGAAGACTAGTGCGCCAGCACGCCGAAAATCAGCAATCCGGCGAGCACCGCGATCACCGCCCAGGTCACGATCACGCCCAGCTGACGCGCAGGCGGAGCCTTGCCGGGAGCCGAGTGCTGGTGGAGCCCTATCACATGCGCCAACCGTGCCAGCACGAATGCGCCCGCGAGCGAGGCAAGCAGGACCGTGTTGCTCCCCGAATATTCCAACAGGGCGAGCATGATCAGCACGATGGGCGCGTGCTCGGCGAGGTTGCCGTGGCTACGGGTAGCGGCGATCAGGCTTTGATCGCCGGCATCGCCAAACGCGGCCTTGAGCCTGAGCCGGCGCGAAACCGTGAGGATCGCCAGCGCGAGCAGGAGCAGCGCGAGCGCCGCGGCGGTGAGTGCAGTGACATGATCTCTCTCCCCTTAAGAGAGAGCGAGTTTTAGCACGCTGGCTGCGGAAGCCAATAGTAAGTTGCAAAATGCAACCATCCTATTGGCCGAACGCGCTATTCCAGCTCGAGGATCACGGCATCGACCGCAAGGCTGTCACCCTCGGCCGCGTTGACCCTGGAAATGACCGCCTGCTTTTCGGCTCGCAGGATATTCTCCATCTTCATCGCCTCCACCGTGGCAAGCGGCTGTCCGGGCTGGACCTCTTCGCCTTCCGCCACATGAAGCGAAACGAGCAGGCCCGGCATGGGGCAGATCAGCATCTTTGAAAGGTCCGGCGGCACTTTCTCGATCATGTGATCGGCCAGGTGCGCGATCCGCTGCGGTAGGATACGCAGCGAATGGGTCGCCCCGCGCGTGGTGATGTCATAGCCCATGCGCGTCGGAGCAAGCTGGATCGTCAGTTCCACGTCGCCCAGTTCGACAGCCACCGTCCGGTCTCCCGGCGTGTAATCGAAACTGAGCTCCACCTCGGTCTCGTCCACGAGAATTGCATCCTCGCCGAGCCGCACGGCAAAGTCCGTGTCGCCAACGCGCACCGCCCAGTCGCCGTTGGGGGCGGTCTTGCCGTCCAGCTGCTGGTCGATGCGCCGCGCCCGGTCCGCGTCGGCTGTCGCGATCACGCCGCCGATGGCGGCAAGGCCGCGCTTGAGTTTGTCCGACGGCGGCGCGCCTTCGAATCCGTCCGGGTATTCTTCGGCGATGAAGCCGGTGGTGAGTTCCCCCGAGCGGAAGCGCGGGTGCTGCATCAGCGCGGAGAGGAAATCGACATTGTGGCCCAGGCCCTCGATGCGAAAGGCGTCTAGCGCGGCGACCTGCAAATCGGCCGCCTCGTCGCGTGTCTCGCCCCAGGTGACCAGCTTGGCGATCATCGGGTCGTAGAACATCGACACCTCGCCGCCTTCGTAGACACCGTCGTCCACGCGGATGCCGTCCACGCCGCGGCGGCCGTTGGCAGAACCGTCGTCCGCCCACGGCTCTTCGGGCGGCTGGTAATGGACCAGCCGGCCGATGGAGGGCAGGAAGCCGCGATAGGGGTCTTCGGCATAGACGCGGTTCTCGATCGCCCAGCCGTCGATGCCGATGTCGTCCTGCGTCATCGCCAGCTTCTCGCCCGCGGCGACGCGGATCATCTGTTCGACCAGGTCGATGCCGGTAATCGCCTCGGTCACGGGATGCTCGACCTGCAGGCGGGTGTTCATTTCGAGGAAGTAGAAGCTCTCCCCGGTCTCGTCCGCGCCGCTGACGATCAGTTCGACCGTGCCGGCGGAATGGTAATCAACCGCGCGCGCCAGGGCGACGCATTGCTCGCCCATGGCCTTGCGCATCTTTGGCGTCACGAAGGGCGACGGCGCTTCCTCCACCACCTTCTGGTGGCGGCGCTGGATGCTGCATTCGCGTTCGTTGAGATAGAGGATATTGCCGTGCTTGTCGCCGAGGACCTGGATCTCGATGTGGCGCGGGTTCTCGATGAATTTCTCGATGAAGACTCGGTCGTCGCCGAAAGAATTGAGGCCTTCGCGCTTCGTCGCCTCGAATCCGTCGCGCACATCCTGTTCGCTCCAGGCGAGGCGCATGCCCTTGCCGCCGCCCCCGGCGCTGGCCTTCATCATCACCGGATAACCGATGTCGCCGCTGATCTCGACCGCGTGGTCCGTGTCACGGATTTCACCGACGAAACCGGGAACGACGTTGACGCCCGCTTCCTTCGCCAGCTTCTTGCTTTCGATCTTGTCGCCCATCGCCGCGATGGCACCGGCAGGCGGGCCGATGAAGGCGATCCCTTCTTTCTCGAGGGCTTCGACGAAACTCGCCCGCTCCGAAAGGAAGCCGTATCCCGGGTGCACGGCCTCGGCGCCCGTTTGCTTACAAGCCTCGATGATCCTGTCTGCAAGCAGGTAGCTTTCCGCCGCCGGAGCCGGGCCGATATGCACCGCCTCGTCCGCCATCCCCACGAACGGCGCGCGGGCATCGGCATCGGAATAGACCGCCACGGTGGCGATCCCCATGCGCTTGGCCGTCTTGATGACGCGGCAGGCGATTTCGCCGCGGTTGGCGATGAGGATTTTCTTGAACATATTAGCCTTTTGTCTCTTCTCTCACCTGCGCCGCATAGGGCAAACACGGCATTACGTAAGCCCCCCTCTCCGTGTCAGCTGTTGTCGAGGGCGAACCAGCACAGCGCGACAATCGCGGCAAACATGGGCACACTGCTCGCGCCGACGAGAACGCCGACCAGCCGTTCCAGCAGCGCCGAAGCATGAAACCCCTTTCCCGCGATCGGCAGTGCGCTGCTGGCCCCGCTCGCTCCGGCAAGTGCAATGCCCGCCACAAGGATATAGGACGATACGCCGAGTGTGATGGCGATGGGCGCGTCCCACGCTTCGGGAACGCTGCAGTACTGCCAGAATAGCGCAGTGGCGATGAGGGCGGTCCCCGTTTGCACAGCGGTCAGATGCGCCGAAAGCGCCATGCGCGAATTACGGAAAGCGGGGATGGCGAAGCCCAAAACGAGCCCCAGGGCGAAGAGCAGCAGGCCAGCAATACCTAGCGCGATGGGAACTTCTTTCATGATTACTCCCCTCAATCCGGATGTTTTGTCGCATAGCCGATTAGCGCGCCTGCGTAAGCCCCAGTGCCGCGCCGGTCGCCCTCGCCTTCGATCAGGCTGGCGACGGCGGTGGCGAGGCGGTGGCGGTTGTCGCGCGAAAGCACGCCCAGCGGCGCGACGTAGATACCGATCGTAAATAGGATCGCGCCGGTCTGCGGCAGGCGGCGCAGCGTCTGGCGCTCCGAGCGCACGAACAGCGTCTCGCCCGCGTTATCCGCCGTGACACGGGCGAAGGCCTGCTCCGGCGGCTCGGCCACCCAGCGCTTCTCATCGGTGGCGGCGATGAACCAGTTGCAGCGCCCGTAAAACGCACCCGGCTTCAGCTTCGCCATGAAGTGGTCGACGCCGCTGGCGAGTTGCTCCTCGTACCCCTGGATCGGGGCATGGAGCGCGCGCAGGGGAAGCCCCATCTTGTTGGCAGGCGTCCAGTCCGACGGCCACGCCACCGCTGCGCCGACGAGCCGATACTGCTCCTCCCCCTCGCGCAGGGTGAGCAGGCACATGTCTTCGTGATGCGCGCGCGCAGCTTCCGGCAAACCACCCGGCAGGCCCAGCATGGCGGCAAGCTCCGCGCCGGGTGCCGCGCTTTCGGGGGACAGCTGGATGCCCTGCGGAAAAGCGGCAAAGCCTTCCGCCCGTTCGGCAAGGTCGGGATCAGGCTGGAGCCATTCGCATTCGTCGAGCTTGGTGAGCCCCATCTTCAGCACCCCACCCCCGCGCGCTTTGGGCAGAAGCGCGTCTACGGAAAAGCCGAGCGTCACTCGGCGGGCTCTGGCACCTTGCCCGATCGCATCGGTTCTTCCTGCTCGAGCGCCGTAAGCCCCAGCTTTGTGAACAGCGCCGCGTCGCTGTCATCGCCCGCATTGGGAGCGGTCAACAGCTTGTCGCCGGTGAAGATCGAATTTGCGCCCGCCATGAAGCACAGCGCCTGTGTGGCTTCGCTCATGCTCTCGCGGCCTGCCGAGAGGCGCACCATGCTCATCGGCATGGTGATGCGCGCCACCGCCACGGTGCGGACGAATTCGATGTCGTCGATCTTGGCGAGCGGGGTGTCCGCCAGCATATCGCCCAATACCGTGCCCTTGACCGGCACCAGCGCGTTGACCGGCACGCTTTCGGGATGCCGTTCCAGCGTGGCGAGCGTGTGGACGAAGCCGACGCGATCCTCGCGCGTCTCGCCCATGCCCACGATCCCGCCGCTGCACACATTGATGCCCGCATCGCGCACGTTCTGCAGTGTATCGAGCCGGTCCTGGTAATTGCGCGTCGAGATCACGCGCTCGTAATATTCCGGGCCGGTGTCGACATTGTGGTTGTAGTAATCGAGGCCCGCATCCTTCAGCATGTCCGCCTGTTTCGGCGTAAGCATGCCCAGCGTCATGCAGGTCTCCAGCCCCATGGCGCGCACGCCCTTCACGATTTCGACGATCGCGGGCATGTCGCGGTCCTTGGGGTTGCGCCACGCCGCGCCCATGCAGAAGCGCTGGCTCCCCGCATCCTTCGCCTGTGCCGCGCGCTGGAGGACCGACTGCACCTCCATCAGCTTGGTCGCCTCGACGCCGGAATCCGCCTTCACCGATTGCGAGCAATAGCCGCAATCTTCAGGGCACCCGCCGGTCTTGATCGATAGCAGCGTGCAGAGCTGGATCTGCTCGGGCGGATGGAATTCGCGGTGGACGCTTGCAGCGCGGAAGAGCAGCTCGGTGAAAGGCAGATCGAAAAGCCCCGCGATTTCCTCGCGGGTCCAGTCGGTGCGGATTTGGGTCAATTTTTCTTCCTGTTTTTGAGCCGCAAAAGCAGCGCGATGTAGATGAGCACGACGCCGATAACTGCCAGCCAAAAAGTCATTGGAGAGGCCATGTCGCAATTGGCGTCAGGCCCCATTCCGCAAGGGAGCAAAATGGCGAACAGCGCGACCATGGCCAGTAGCCAGTAAACAAGCGACCCTAAGATCGCTACGAGCAATCGGGCGCCGGAGCTCACTGCGCCGCCTCGTCCAGTTCCTCTCCCGCAGGCGGCATGTTGTGGCCGAGAAGGCGCAGCACGTCCGCTGCGCATTCGACCACGTTGCTGCCCGGGCCGTAGATGCCCTGCACCCCGGCATCGCGCAGGAAGTCGTAATCCTTCTGCGGGATAACGCCGCCGGCGATGACCTTGATGTCGCCTCGGCCCGCTTCCTTCAGCAAGCCGATCAGTTCGGGGATCAGCGTCTTGTGGCCTGCCGCAAGGCTGCTCGCGCCGATGGCGTCCACGCCTTGCGCTAAGGCCATGTCGCGGGTTTCTTGCGGCGTCTGGAACAGCGGTCCGGACAGCACGTCGAAGCCCATGTCGGCAAAGGCGCTGGCGATCACGTTGGCGCCGCGGTCGTGGCCGTCCTGGCCCATCTTGGCGACCATCAGCTTGGGCTTGTGGCCCAGCCGCCGCTCGACCGCCTTCACGCCCTCGACGACCTGTGCGTAGCGATCATCGTCGCCATAGGCTTCGGCGAACACGCCGCGCACCGGGGTGGGCAGCGTGTCGTAGCGCCCGTAGGCATCTTCCATCGCCTGACTGATTTCGCCCAGCGTCGCATCGTGGCGCGCGGCCTCCACGGCGAGTTCGAGGAGGTTGCCGTCCTTCTGCGCTGCCCCGCGTGCCAGCGCATCGAGCGCCGCGCGGCAGGCGAAATCGTCGCGGCTTTCGCGCACCGTTTTCAAGCGCTCGATCTGGCTCTGGCGCACGGCGTGGTTGTCGATATCGAGCGTGTCGATCTCGTCTTCCTTGTCGCGGCGGTACTTGTTGACGCCCACGATCACGGTCTCGCCGCGGTCGACGCTGGCCTGCTTGGCGGCGGCCGCTTTTTCGATCTGCGCCTTGGGTTTGCCGCTGGCGACATATTCGGTCATGCCGCCCGCCGCCTCGACCTCGTCGAGCATCTTTTTCGCCTCATCCACCAGCGCGGCAGTGAGGCTTTCGATGTAATAGCTGCCGCCCAGCGGGTCGGCCACGTTGGTGATGCCGGTCTCTTCCTGGATCACCAGCTGCGTATTGCGCGCGATGCGGGCGGAAAAGTCGGTCGGCAGCGCGATCGCCTCGTCGAGCGCATTGGTGTGAAGCGACTGCGTGCCGCCGAGCACCGCCGCCATCGCCTCGATCGTGGTGCGGATGACGTTGTTGTAGGGGTCCTGCTCCTGCAGGCTCACGCCGCTCGTCTGGCAATGCGTGCGCAGCATCTTCGACTTGGGGTTCTGCGCGCCCAGATCGGTCATGACATCATGCCACAAATGACGCGCAGCGCGCATCTTGGCGATCTCCATGAAGAAGTTCATGCCGATGCCCCAGAAGAAGGACAGGCGCGGCGCGAAGGCGTCGATATCGAGCCCCGCTTCCATGGCGCGCTTGGCGTATTCCTTGCCGTCGGCGATGGTGAAGGCGAGTTCCTGCACGGCGGTCGCCCCGGCCTCGTGCATGTGATAGCCGGAGATCGAAATGCTGTTGAATTTCGGCATGTTGGCCGAGGTATAGGCGATAATGTCGGAGACGATCCGCATGCTCGGTTCGGGCGGGTAGATATAGGTGTTGCGGACCATGAACTCCTTGAGGATGTCGTTCTGGATGGTCCCGGCGAGCTTGTTCTGAGAGACGCCCTGCCGCTCTGCCGCGACGATGTAAAAAGCGAGCACGGGGATCACCGCGCCGTTCATCGTCATGCTGACGCTCATGGTGTCGAGTGGGATCTGGTCGAACAGGATTTCCATGTCGCGCACGGTGTCGATCGCGACGCCCGCCTTGCCGACATCGCCGACCACGCGCGGGTGATCGCTGTCATAGCCGCGATGGGTGGCAAGGTCGAAAGCGACCGACAGGCCCTTCTGCCCTGCGGCGAGGTTGCGGCGATAGAAGGCGTTCGATTCCTCGGCGGTGGAGAAGCCCGCATACTGGCGGATGGTCCAGGGGCGACCGGTGTACATCGAGGCATAGGGCCCGCGCGTAAACGGCGCGATGCCGGGCACGCCGGGGTCGAGACCTTCGGTATCCTCGCTGGTGTAGAGCGGCTTCACGGCGATGCCCTCCGGCGTCTGCCAAGTAAGGTCGCGGCCCTTCACCTCCTTGTCGGCAAGGGGCTTCCAGTCTTCATATTTGGGTGTGTCGGTCATAGCCGTCTCGTAATTTCGCGCCCGTCTCAATTCGACCAGTGCGTCGTTTCCTTCGGGCGCTCCATGATCTCGGTCAGCTGGCCCATCATGTCCTTCGGGTGGAGGAAGAAGATCGGCGTGCCGTGCGCACCGATGCGCGTGGGGCCGAGGATGCGCTTGCCGAGCGCTTCGAAATGCGCGCGGGCATCCTCGATATCGTCGACCTCGTAACACACGTGGTGCTGTCCGCCGGCGGGGTTCTTGTCGAGGAAGCCGGTGATCGGCGAGGCGTCGGACAAGGGTTCGATCAGCTCGATCTGCGTGCCGAAGCTCGGCCCGCTTTCGGTCGGATCGCCCGGCGTGTCGATGAAGCACACGCGCACACCCTGCTCCTCCAGCTCGAACGGCTCGCGAATTTTCTCCGCGCCCATAACCTCGCGAAAATAGCGGATCGAGTCCTCGATCGAGGGCGTGGCGATGCCGATATGGTTGAGACGGCCGAGTTTCATTCTGTACCAGTTCCGACAAAGTATACGTGACTTTCTGGAACTTCAAAACCGTTCACGGTCTGTTTAGGCTTTCCCCCAAATATCTTCGTAATATCGGTTTTGTTCCAGTCTGCCGTCACCGTCCCGATCTTCTTGGGGTCAACTTTAACCTCGAGCAGGTTTGCGATCTCTTTGCCAATGCGAGTCAAAATAAAGACTGGCACCTGCAACTTGGTTTTTGACTTACCCAATATAATGACTCCAAAACTGTTGTCAGCAATGTGGCCTTGTCCCGCGGCACCCAAATCGACCGTCAAGTTCGTGAATGATGAGCCACTGATGAGGCCATCTGAGAGAAGAATACTACCCTTCACAAACTGGGCGCCCTCTTCCCACTTCGCTCCTTTCAAAATTAAGTCATCAACTCGCGTCTTCAAAAATTCACGGAAGTAGTTGAGAGTTTCCGCCTCCATTTCTGCGACGGCACGTACCGTAGCTCGCGAATATGATCCCGGCTTCCTCGTTTCTCCCGCCAAAACCTTCCCAAGTCTTTCTCGCAGATCGTCGCTAGATGCCATCTCAGCTTCACGCGTGAAGGAATTCATCCAATCTTGTGTGGGACCTTCCTCATCGTCAGAAAGGATGTCGTCATCCGTCAGCTCCAAAATGGCTTCTTGCGCCTTTCGGGCCACAGCTTCGACATTCTCCTGCTTTGCGAACATGTCTCCTAAAAACCGCGCCTTCGCTCGTTCCATGTAATCGGGATCAGCTATCGCTTGGCGAGCGACCTCTTCAGCCACGATTGAGTCAATCTTCTTTCTTCCTTCGATCGTATTTTCGTTGTGTCTGAGTTCGTCGAGGTATTTGTATCCCGGACCACCGGCGATCAAACGCAAAACAGATTTGGCGAGCTTTACACGTAGTGACTTCGAAACGCCGCCTGTCGCAGCGTCCATAAGTTCCGTTCCGATCGGGTCCATATCATTACTCACAGCGGAATATTATCATGCTTTTTCCAAGGGTTCTCAAGCTGCTTCCCCCGCAGCTTTCTTAGCCCCAGCGCGATCCTCTTCCGTGTCGAGTGAGGGTAGATCACCTCGTCGATATAGCCCCGGCTCGCCGCCACGAAGGGGTTGGCGAAGCGGTCTTCGTATTCCTTGGTCTTCTCGGCGATCTTTTCGGGATCGTCGCGGTCCTGGCGGAAGATGATCTCCACCGCGCCCTTGGCGCCCATCACCGCGATTTCGGCGGTGGGCCAGGCGTAGTTGAGGTCGCCGCGCAGGTGCTTGGAGGCCATCACGTCGTACGCCCCGCCATAGGCCTTGCGGGTGATTACGGTGATCTTGGGCACGGTCGCCTCGGCATAGGCGAACAATAGCTTCGCACCGTGCTTGATGATCCCGCCCAGTTCCTGCCCGGTGCCGGGCAGGAAGCCGGGGACGTCGACGAAGGTCACGATGGGTATCTCGAAGGCATCGCAGAAACGCACGAAGCGCGCGGCCTTCTTGGACGAGTTGATGTCGAGCACGCCGGCGAGCACCATCGGCTGGTTCGCCACCACGCCCACAGTCCTGCCCTCCACCCGGCCGAAGCCGCAAATGATGTTGCCGGCGTGGGCGGGCTGGACTTCGAAGAAATCGCCTTCGTCCAGCGTCTTCCTGATGACCTCGTGCATGTCATAGGGCTGATTGGCGTTGTCGGGGATCAGCGTGTCGAGCGAAGCTTCCTCGCGGTCCCACGGGTCGCTGGTCGGGCGTTCGGGCACGTCCTCGCGGTTGCTCAGCGGCAGATAGTCGAAGAAATTGCGGGTCGCGAGCAGCGTTTCGATATCGTTCTCAAACGCCAGGTCGGCCACGCTGGTCTTGGTGGTGTGGGTGACCGCGCCGCCCAGTTCCTCCTGCGTCACGACTTCGTTGGTGACCGTCTTCACCACATCCGGGCCGGTCACGAACATGTAGCTCGAATCCTTCACCATGAAGATGAAGTCGGTCATCGCGGGGGAGTAGACCGCGCCGCCTGCGCACGGGCCCATAATCAGGCTGATCTGCGGGACGACGCCGCTGGCGAGCACGTTGCGCTGGAACACCTCGGCATAGCCGCCCAGCGATGCCACGCCTTCCTGGATGCGCGCGCCGCCGCTGTCGTTGAGGCCGATCACGGGCGCGCCGACCTTCATCGCCATGTCCATGACCTTGCAGATCTTTTCCGCATGGCGTTTCGACAGGCTCCCGCCGAAGACGGTGAAGTCCTGCGAATATACGTAAACCAGCCGGCCGTTGATAGTGCCGCTGCCGGTCACCACCCCGTCGCCCGGGATCTTCTGGTCCGCCATGCCGAAATCGACGCAATCGTGTTCGACGTAGCGGTCGAGCTCCTCGAAGCTGTCCTCGTCGAGCAGGACATCCAGCCGTTCGCGGGCGGTCAGCTTGCCCTTGGCGTGCTGCGCGTCGATGCGCTTCTGCCCGCCGCCCAGCTTGGATGCTTTGCGGCGGCGTTCCATTTCGGCAATATTGGCGGACAAGCGGCTCTCTCCTAACGCAAGTTCGGACAGTCGGTTAAGCGCGGCAGGGGCCGCTTGGCAAGCACAGCGAAACCGCTTTGCGGCTGTTTACCGGCCTTTGAATTCGGCCTTGCGCTTTTGCAGGAATGCCATCCCGCCTTCGACCGCGTCGTCGCTGTTCCCGGCCGTGCGCTGGCCCAGCGCCTCGCGGTGGAGCGCCTGCGTGTAGGTGGTGTCGAGCGCGCTTGCGATATTCGCCTTCATCGTGCCCAGCGCCACGGTGGGTCCGTTCGCGAGCCGCTGCGCCAGTGCGCGCGCCTCTTCCAGCAGCGCATCGTCGGATGTCGCCTTGTAGATGAGGCCCCATTCTTCAGCCTGCGCGGCGCCGATCTTCTCCCCCAGCATCATCATCTGCGTTGCGCGTGCCTTGCCGACCAGGCGCGGCAGCATCCAGCTGGCCCCGCCGTCCGGCACCAGGCCGATATTGACGAAGGCCTGCAGGAAATAGCCGCTTTCCCCCGCCAGCACGAAATCCGCCGCCAGCGCGATCGAGCAACCGACACCTGCCGCCGGGCCATTGACCGCGCTCACCACCGGGACCGGCAGCGAAGCGAGCTGTTCCATCAGCGGATTGTAGTGCCCCGTCAGCGCCTGGTAGCTGCCCTCGCCCCGGCTCGTCGCGCGATTGCCGAGACTGGTGAGATCGGCGCCGGAGCAAAAGGCCCGCCCCTCGCCCGTCAGCAGCACCGCGCGCGCGCCGCCACCGATAACCTTTTTCAGCGCATCGCGCAGCTCGCCCGCCATTTCGAGCGAACAGGCGTTGAGCTTGTCCGGCTGGGCAAGAGTGATGGCAGCGACATTGTCTGCGGTTTCGAAGCGGATGGTGTGGTAGGACAAGCGGGCTCTCCCGTGATTGGCTGCCCGGGGCCTAACGCCATGGCGGGCGCCCGGTCAACGGATTTAACCGTGCGATTAAACGCGCGGCTATTTCATCAGCACCAGCTCTTCCGCCATCGTCGGGTGGATCGCGGTGGTCGCGTCGAAATCGGCCTTGGTCAGACCCGCCTTCACCGCGATGGCGGCGGCCTGCATCATCTCCGGCGCATCGGGCGCGATAATGTGGATGCCCACGATCTTGCCGCTGTCGCCGTCGCAGATCATCTTCATCAGGCTGCGTTCGTTACGGCCCGCCAGCACGTTCTTCATCGGGCGGAAATCGGACAGGTAGACCTTCACGCTGCCCAGCTTGTTCTTCGCCTCGCCCTCCGTCATGCCGACCGCGGCGATGGGCGGGTGGCTGAAGACGGCGCTGGGGATGCAGCCGTGGTCTACCGCCACCGGGTCGCCCTTGCCAAATACTGTATCGGCGAAGGCCTGACCTTCGCGGATGGCGACCGGGGTCAGCTGGACGCGATCGGTCACGTCGCCGACGGCATAGATGTGATCGACGTTGGTCTTGCTGAAGCGGTCGACCTTGACCTCGCCCCCTTCGCCCAGTTCGACGCCCGCCTTGCCCAGGCCCAGCCCTTCGGTGTTCGGAATGCGTCCCACGGCGAACAGGATAAGGTCGGCTCTTTCCTCGTCGCAGTCGGACAGCTTCACGAAATAGCCGCCCTCGTCGCAGGGCTTGATATATTCGAAGGTGGTGTTGAAGCGGAACCTGATGCCCTTCATCGTGCTGATCTGCAGCAACCGGTCGCGCACCGCTTCGTCATAGCTGCGCAGCAAGCGGTCGCCGCGGTTGACGATGTGCACGTCGGAGCCGAACTCGTTGAAGATGCCGGCAAATTCGTTGGCGATATAGCCGCCGCCGGCGATAATGACTTTCTTCGGCAGTTCGTCGAGGTGGAAGGCCTCGTTGCTGCTGATCGCGTGTTCCGCACCCTGGCATTCTGGCATGCGCGGGCGCGCGCCGGTAGCAATCAGGATCGTCTTTGCGGTTACGACCTTGCCGCTGGCGAGCGTTATCTCGTGCTCGCCGGTCAGTTCGGCGCGTTCGTGGAAGATCTCGACATCGTGGTTCTGGAGCGTGTCGGTGTAGGCACCCTCGATGCGTTTCACGTCTTCGAGGACATTGTCACGCAGCGTCTTCCAGTCGAACTTGCGCTCGCCGATTTCCCAGCCGAAGCGCTGGCAGTCCTCGAGATCCTCCGCAAAATGCGCGCCGTAGACGAGCATCTTTTTCGGCACACAGCCGCGGATCACGCAGGTGCCGCCGACCCGGTACTCCTCTGCCAGCGCTACCTTGGCGCCGTGCGCTGCGGCCACCCGGCTGGCGCGCACGCCGCCCGATCCGCCGCCGATGGTGAAGAGGTCGTAGTCGTAATCGGCCATGGAAACTCCTGTTGAACGCGCGCCGATATGGCCGCTTCGACAGGAGTTTCCAACCGGTTGCGGCTAATTAGCCGCGATTGCCCCGTGCCGGGTTTGAGACCGGGCCGCGGCCGCCGCCGCCCTGCCCGCCGCGGTTACCCCCGCGCGAGCCGCCCTTGCGGTGGCGATTTCCGCCCCCTCCGGCCTTGCCGCCGCCGCCCTGCTTCGGGCCGCGGGCAGAGGCGCCGCGCGGCGTGATGTTGGGCCGCTTCTGCTTGCCGCTCGGCCCCTTGGGCTTCACGGGGTCGCCCTGTTCCACCACGGCACGGAAATTGTCCGGCAACGGCAGCCGGGTCAGGGTGACGCCGGTGAGCTTCTGGATGTCCTTGAGGTAGTAACGCTCGTCCTCGGCGCAGAAGCTGATCGCAACGCCGTCACGCCCGGCGCGCGCTGTGCGGCCGATGCGGTGGACGTATTGTTCCGACACGTTGGGCAGCTCGTAATTGATGACGTGGCTGACGCCCGGGATGTCGATCCCGCGTGCGGCAACGTCGGTCGCCACCAGCACGGGAACCTTGCCGCGGCGGAACTCGTCCAGCGCGCGCAGGCGCTGCGGCTGGCTCTTGTTGCCGTGGATGGCGTTCGCCTTGATGCCGTCCTGCGCCAGCTTCTTCACCACGCGGTCCGCGCCGTGCTTGGTGCGGGTGAAGATCAGCACGAGGTCGATATCCCCATCGACCGAGTAACGGCCCGACAGGATCATGCCGAGCAGCGCCTGCTTCTCGTCCTGGTTCACCAGCATGGCGAACTGGTCGACGCGCTCTGCCGTGGTGGCCTGCGGCGCGACGGACACCTGGGCGGGGTTGCGCAGGTACTGGTTGGCAAGGTCCTTGATCGATTTCGGCATGGTCGCGCTGAACATCAGCGTCTGCCGGTCCTTCGGCACCAGCTGCGCGATCTTCTTGAGCGCGTGGATGAAGCCGAGGTCGAGCATCTGGTCCGCCTCGTCGAGGATCAGCGTTTCGACCTTGTCGAGCTTGAAGGCTTTCTGGTCGATCAGGTCGAGCAAGCGGCCCGGCGTCGCGACGAGGATGTCGGTGCCGCGGTGCAGCTTGTTGCGGTCCTTGTTTACCGAGGTGCCGCCGACGATCGAATCGACTTTCAGGCCGGCCATCGCGCCGTAATCCTTGGCGCTCTTGGCGATCTGGCCGGCAAGCTCGCGCGTGGGGGCCAGGATCAGCAGGCGGCAGGACTTGAACGGCGTCTGGTTGTCCGCCTCGCGCAGGCGGTCGATGCTCGGCAGCATGAAAGCGGCGGTCTTGCCGGTCCCGGTCTGGGCGATACCCATCAGGTCGCGCCCTTCCAGTACGAGCGGGATCGCCTGTTCCTGGATCGGGGTGGGTTTGGTGTAGCCCTGCATATCGAGGGCCTGGAGCACGGGCTGCGAAAGCCCGAGCTGGTCGAATGTCTTGGTCATGATGAGTGGTAAGCTCGCAATATATGCGGCGCGCGGACGGATTCCGGACGGAATCGTCGCACGGCGCGGGGGTGAAAACCGCCCGCGTGAAAAGGGAAGTCTGTGAAAAGTGACCGAGGCTGCGGCCGGGGCGGTAGAGTTTGCTACCGCCAGTTCACGCTGCCAAGCGCCTCGATGCGAGCCATGTGGATGCTGCGGCGCACAATGTCAATGGCGCCGCGAGTGTTCTAGATCAGGCTCCCGACGTCACCCCAGCCCCGCCGCCTGCATCAGCGCTGCGGTGCTGGGGTCGAAATCCGCATCACCGCTGTCGAGGGATTTGGCGATCGCCTTGCCCAGTTCCACGCCGAACTGGTCGAAGGGATTGATCCCCATCAGCACGGCGTTGGCGAACGTCCGGTGCTCGTGGAAGGCGATCAGCGCGCCGACGGTGGCTGCGTCCAGATCGTCGCACAGCATGGTCGCGCTGGGTCGGTCGCCGGGATAGCTGCGCGCCGGGTCGTCGCTTTGCTGGCCGGCCATCAGCGCGGCGCCTTGGGCAAAGCAGTTCATCAGCAGCGTGCGGTGATGCGCCTCGTCCAGCTCGTCGCCCGCTTCGATGCTGGCGATGAAGTCTACGGGCACGAGGTTCGTGCCCTGGTGGAGGAGCTGGAACACCGCGTGCTGCGCATCGGTGCCCACCCCGCCCCAGGTGATCGGCGCGGTCGCCGCATTCACGGGCTCACCACCCGCAGTCACCGCCTTGCCGTTGCTTTCCATTTCCAGTTGCTGGAGATAGTCGGGCAGCAGGGCCAGCCGCTCGTCATAGGCGAAGCACGCCCGCGTCTGGCAGCCGCGCAGGCGGGTGTAGTACTGGTCTGCAAAGGCCGCGCGCAGGGGCAGGTTGGCGCGGCCGTCAGCATCGCGGAAATGCTCGTCCATCGCGCGCGCGCCGGCGAGCATGGCGGCGAATTCCTCGTATCCCAAGGCGAGCGCCACCGGGAAGCCGATGCTCGACCACAGCGAATAGCGCCCGCCCACGCTTTCGGGGAATGGCAGGACGCGCGTCTCGTCGACCCCGAAGTCGACCGCCTTTTCCGGGCTGGCGGTAAGCGCCACCACGCGGCCATGCGGATCGGATACTCCGCCATCGCGCAGCCACTTGATGGCGCTGGCGGCGTTGGTCATCGTCTCGGTCGTGGTGAAGGTCTTGCTCGCCACCGCGACGATTGTCGTCGCCGGGTCGCACGCTTCCATTGCCGCTTCCAGCGCGACGCCGTCGATGTTCGAGACCACGTGGCAATCGACCATCGCGACGTCCCAGGCGAGCGCGCGCAAGGCCATCGCGGGGCCCAATGCGCTACCGCCGATGCCGATGTGGATGCAGTGCTTCACCTCGCCCATGGCGCCGCCGTTGATGGCCTCGACCAGCGCGCGCATCCGGCGGTGGAGCGCCTGGGCCTCCTCGACATCCGCCTCCGCACCGACACCGCGCTGTGCGGTATGCGTCGCGGGGCGGCCTTCCGTGACGTTGACGACCTCTCCGGTCAGCAGCGCCTGGCGGTGGGCCTCGAAATCAGCGGCTTCGGCCAGCTTCTCGAACCCTTCGAGCAATGCCTCGTCGAGATGGGTCTTGGACCAGTCGAAGGTGATGCCCCCGCCATCCCATTCGAGCCTGTCGGACAGCAAATCGAGCCGGTTGCTGCTCGCAAACAGCTCCTCCAGCGTGCGCGTGGGGAGGTTTTCGAGTGCGGTCCATGCCGCCTGCATTGCATCGCTCACCGTGTCGTTCCTCGTCGGATGGCCGTTTCGTATCCCGTGCGCCTACCCTCCCCAGCGCCTATTGCAAGGGCGGCAGAGGCACGGGCGCGCGCGAATTCCTATGCGCATTTGCCTTGACTGTGCGCGGCGCGACAAACAACAGGGCGACGATGAGCGAAACGACTGCAGAGACCGCCGAAAAGGCGCCCGCGACGGACGAGAAGAAGGCCAAGAAAGAAGGGCCGTTCTGGCTGTTCGTCGTCAAGCTGGTGCTGGCGGTGCTGATCTTCCGCAGCTTCCTGTTCGCGCCCTTCACGATTCCCAGCGAATCTATGCTGCCGACGCTGTGGAAGGGCGATTACCTGTTCGTGTCCAAGTGGCCCTATGGCTACACACGCTATTCGATGCCGTGGAACGCGCCCGTCATCCCCGGCCGCATCCTTGCCAGCGATCCCGAACGCGGCGACGTGGCGGTGTTCAAGCACCCGGTCGACAAGTCCGATTACATCAAGCGCGTGATCGGCGTGCCGGGCGACCAGATCCAGATGGAAGCCGGGCGCCTGTTCATCAACGGTGAGGCGGTCGAGAAGCGCCGGATCGAGGATTTCGTCATTCCCCTGTCCGACAACACGACCTGCCACCCGCTCGCCGAAACGGTGCCGTTGACCGGCGGCGGACAAGGCTGCCGCTACAAGCAGTACCGCGAGACGCTGCCGGGCGGGCGCAGCTATAACGTGCTGGACCTGGCACAGACCCCGCAGGATTCCACACGCGTCTTCGTGGTGCCGGAAGGCCATTTCTTCGCCATGGGTGACAATCGCGACAATTCGCAGGACAGCCGCTTCCCGGCGGTGGCGCAAGGCGGCATCGGTATCGTCGACCAGCAGTATCTCGTGGGCCGGGCCAGCGCGATCGCTTTTTCCACCGATGGTTCGGCCAGCTGGCTGCTGCCGTGGACCTGGTTCAGTGCCGCCCGGTGGGGCCGCATCGGCGACGGGGTATGACCGGGACGCTCCCTCCCGAAACCATCCGATGGCTCGAAGATCTCGGGCTTCAGCCACAGGACAACGACCTGTGGGCCGCCGCCCTGACCCACGGCAGCGCCGATGCGCAGCGCAATTACGAGCGCTTGGAGTTCGTCGGCGACCGGGTGCTGGGCCTCTCGATCGCCCGGTGGCTCTACGACCTCGAAAGCGCAGCCGAGGGGGAACTGGCCCAGCGCCTTAATGCGCTCGTCTCGCGCCGCATGTGCGCGACCGTCGCCCGCCGGATCGGGGTGGCCGACCACGTCCGGCTGGGCAAGCAGGCGCGCGAGGACGGCGGGGCGGATAGCGACAACATCTTAGGCGACGTGATGGAAGCGATGCTGGGCGCCGCGCTGCTCGAACACGGGTTCGATGTCGCGCGCGATTTCGTCCGCCGCGAATGGGGCGACGCGGTGGAAAGCGATGCGGGCCGCGCGAAGCACCCAAAGTCCGCCTTGCAGGAATGGGCCGCCGCCAACCGCCGCCGCCCGCCCGAATACACCGTGCTCGACCGCAGCGGGCCGGATCACAGCGCGCAGTTCACCGTGCGCGTATCGGTGAACAAGGTGGGAGAGGCCGAGGCCACCGCCAGCAGCAAGCAGGACGCCGAAACCGCCGCCGCGCGGGCCTTCATGACACGATATGGCTGAGTTGATGACAGATCAGAGCAAATGCGGCGTCGTCGCCGTGATAGGCGCCCCCAATGCGGGCAAGTCCACACTGGTGAACCAGCTGGTCGGCCAGAAGGTCGCAATTACCAGCCCCAAGGCGCAGACCACCCGCGCCCGGCTGCTGGGGGTGGCGCTGCACGGCGACACGCAGATCGTCCTTGCCGACACGCCGGGCATCTTCGCCCCGCGCCGCCGGCTTGACCGGGCGATGGTCAACGCGGCGTGGGAAGGCACGAACAGTGCCGATGCGATCCTGCTGATGGTCGATCCGATCAAGCAGCGCCGGCACGAGCTCGAACCGCTGCTGGAGAAGCTGAAAGACCGGCCGGAGCGCAAGCTGCTGGCGATCAACAAGGTCGACAAGGCGGTGAAGGAGCCGATGCTGGCGCTTGCGCAGGAGCTGGACGAGAAAGGAGATTTCGCGGAGATTTTCTTCGTCTCGGCCCTGACCGGTGACGGCGTGCCGGAACTGAAGGACCACCTCGCCGCGCTGATGCCGGATGGGCCATGGCTCTATCCAGAAGACCAAGTGTCGGATGCCAGCGAACGGCTGCTGGCCGCGGAAGTCACTCGCGAGCAGCTCTACCTGCAACTGCGCGACGAGCTGCCCTACGACGCGGCGGTCCGGCACGAGGCCTATACCGAGCGCCCCGATGGAAGCGTGGAGATCCGCCAGCAGATCGTTGTCGAGCGCGACGGTCAGAAGGCCATCGTACTCGGCAAGGGCGGCAGCCAGATCAAGGCTATCGGCGAGGCTGCGCGCAAGGAACTGTCCGATATCCTGGGCCGCAAGGTCCACCTCTTCCTTCACGTGAAGGCGGAAGAAGGCTGGGAGGAAAAGCGCGAATTCTACGAGGATCTCGGGCTGGACTGGGTGCAGTAAATGCGGGGCAATTTGCGCTCGGATGCGGCAAATTGCCTCGTCGTGGCGCTCGCCGGAATCCTGTCGGCTTGCGACAGCTCGAGCGCCGGTGCGGCGCAAAGCGCGGTCGTGACCGACTAGGCGGCCGAAGCGACCGGGCGCTGGCAGGCCGATGCGGCTTCGCTCGCGGCACTCGGCGGCAATGGCGAAAATATCGCCCTGGAGGCAGACTTCGCTCCCGATGGCACATTCACGATGCACGCGGATTGTCGGACCTCGGAAAATGGCAGCACAGCCCTCATCCGCCGCACGATGCGCGGAAGATGGCCGCGCGAAGGCGAGCGGCTGATCGTCTCCGACTACGCCCTCCAACACGATCTGGTCGAATTCGACGGCCCTGAACAGGAACGACGGACGCTCGAAGAATTATTCCGCGGAAAGAACGAACGCTCGCTCCCCCTGCCCGCGATCGAATTCAGAATCGCCGCGCTCGATGCGCAGGTGATGACACTCGTCCAGCGGACGGAGCGCATGACCCTGCGGCGGTTGCGCTGACACGCACGGGCTAGCACGAAGGGATTAGCCCGCCTGTCGGATCGCGTGAGGATGCGTCCGGCACTATCCATGGGCCTCCGATAACAGGAGGCGAATATGCAGAATATCCGTGATCTCGACGCCCTTGAACTCGCTGCCGTCACCGGCGCCGGCGACATCTACTTCGACCTGCTCGACCGTTTCCCCAATGGCGAATGGGTCGGTAGCACGTTTTATCCGAACGGCGCACCGCAGCCGACGCCGAACTACATCCCCCCGCAGTTCTGATTGGCAAGCCGCCATGCCGGGTGCACGGCAGCCGCCGCCCGGCATGGTAGCGGCCCGGCAAGCATCTCTTTGATGCGCGCCGATACGAGGGACGTCGTGGCCTATCGCTTCTTGGCGATGCCGATCTTGTTCTTCTTGGCGAAGTCCTTCGTCGATTCCTCGCTCCGGCCAAGCGCCTTGGCGATTTGCTTGAGGCCCTGCCCCTTGCCCGCCAGCAGCCTGAGCTGGGCCGCCTCGTCGGCGTTCCACGGCTGCTTGTGCCGCTCGAAGTGTTCCTTCGCCATCACTCGGCCTTCTTCGCTGGCTTCTTCTTGGCCGCTGCCTTCTTCGCGGGGGCCTTTTTCGCGGCCGCCTTCTTCTTCGGCGCCGCCTTCTTGCGGGCCTTCTTCTTGGCTGGCCCCTTTGCGGCGCGCGCATCGATCAGTTCGATCGCCTGCGCCTCGGTCACGTCCTCCGGCTTCATATCCTTCGGGATGGTCGCATTGGTCGTACCGTCGGTGACATAGGGGCCATAACGGCCCGGCATCACTTTCATTTCGCCTTCGCTGGTCGGGTGCTTGCCGAGGGTCTTGATCGGCTCCGCCTTCTGGCGGCCGCCACCCTTGCGATTGGCCGCCTGGGCGAGGATGTCGACCGCACGGTTCATCCCGACTTCGAACACTTCGCGCGTGTTCGACAGCTTCCCGTATTTGCCATCGTGGCGCAGGTATGGGCCGTAACGCCCTATGGCTGCTTCGATTTCCTTTCCGGTTTCCGGATGGGCACCGACGATGCGCGGCAAGCTCAGCAGCTTCAGCGCCCATTCCAGGTCGAAATCGTCGATGTCCTTGGGGATCGAGGCGCGCTTGGCCTCCTTGCCCTCGCCCAGCTGCACGTAGGGCCCGAAACGCCCGGTCTTGCGCTCCACCGGCAGGCCGGTTTCGGGATCCTGCCCCATGACCGCATCCTCGGCCTCGCCATCGGCGCCCGGCTGGCCGAACTTGCGGCGGAAATTGCACTCCGGATAGTTGTCGCAGGCGATGAAGGCTCCGAAGCGACCGCCGCGCAGGGACAGCCGCCCGCCGTCGCGCCCCTCGGCGATGCAGCGCGGGCAGGCCCGCGGATCGGAGCCGTCCGCAGTCGGCGGGAAGAGGTAGTCGGACAGGAACTCGTCCAGCTCCGCCGTCACTTCGGACGGCTGCTGTTCCATCACGTGGTCGGTAACCGGCTTGAAGTCCTTCCAGAACGCGTCGAGCAAAGCCTTGTACTCGGCGCGCCCGCCCGAAACTTCGTCCAGCTCGTCTTCCATGCCGGCGGTGAAATCGTACGCGACATAACGCGGGAAGAACCGTTCTAGAAACGATGTCAGGAGCCGACCCGAATCTTCCGCGAGGAAACGGTTTTTCTCCATCCGGACATAGTCTCGATCGCGCAGCGTCTGGATCGTGCTGGCGTAGGTCGACGGGCGCCCGATGCCGAGCTCCTCCAGCCGCTTGACCAGGCTCGCTTCGGCAAAGCGCGGCGGCGGCTGGGTGAAATGCTGCGTCGCTTCGACGCCCTTCTTCGCGGGCGCATCGCCTTCGCGGATTGCGGGCAGCAGGCCTTCCTCGTCATCGTCGCGGTCGTCGAAGCCTTCCTGGTAGACGGCGAGGAAGCCGGGGAATTTGACCACCTGCCCGGTGGCACGCAGCGCGTGCATGCCGGTGCCTTCCTCCAGCGTCACGGTCGTTCGCTCCAGCCGCGCGGCGGCCATCTGGCTGGCCATTGCGCGCTTGAAGATGAGGTCGTAAAGCCGCCCTTCGTCGCCTGCCCCTGCCTTGTCGCGACTGAAATTGGTCGGCCGAATCGCTTCGTGCGCTTCCTGAGTATTCTTGGCCTTCGTCTTGTAAAAGCGCGGTTTTTCGGGAAGGAAAGACCCGTCGTAGCGATCGCTGATGGCCTTGCGCAGATCGCTCACCGCGCCGGCGTCCATCTGCACGCCGTCGGTCCGCATGTAGGTGATAGCGCCCGCCTCGTAGAGCGACTGGGCGCAGCGCATCGTGTGGCTGGCCGAAAAGCCCAGCTTGCGAGCGGCTTCCTGCTGCAGGGTCGAGGTGGTGAACGGCGGCGCCGGGTTGCGCGTCAGCGGCTTGGTTTCGACGCCGACGACCTTGAACGCGCCGGCTTCCACCGCGGCTTTCGCGCGGGTCGCGATGCCTTCCTCGCCCAGGTCCATCTTGCCGAGCTTCTTGCCTTCGAACCGGACCAGCCGCGCGTCGAATTCCGACCCGCCCTGCTCCAGCTTCGCGACGACGTTCCAGTATTCCTCCGCCCGGAACGCCTCGATCTCGCGCTCGCGGTCGACGATCAGGCGCAGCGCGACCGATTGCACGCGCCCCGCGCTCTTCGCGCCAGGCAGCTTGCGCCACAGCACGGGGCTGAGCGTGAAGCCGAACAGGTAATCGAGCGCGCGCCGGCCTAGATAGGCGTCGACGAGGTCGTGATCGATCCCGCGCGGGTGCTTCATGGCATCGAGCACGGCCGTCTTGGTGATGGCGTTGAACGTCACCCGGTCGACATCGGCGGGCAGCGCCTTGCGCTTCTTCAGAAGCTCCTGGACGTGCCAGCTGATCGCTTCCCCTTCGCGGTCGGGGTCGGTGGCGAGGACGAGGCGGTCGGCCTTCTTCGCCGCATCGGCAATCGCCTTCACCTGCGCGCGGTTGCGCTGGTCGGCATAGACTTCCCAGTCCATCGCGAAATCCTCGTCAGGCCGCACGCTGCCGTCCTTGGGCGGCAAGTCGCGCACATGGCCGTAGGAGGCGAGGACCTTGAAGTCCTTGCCGAGGTATTTTTCGATGGTCTTCGCCTTGGCGGGCGATTCGACGATAACAAGTTGCATGGGTGTGGGGGCAGTCCCTTACGTGTGTGTATGCGTATACGCGCGAAGGTGGGGTCGCGCTTCGCGGGTCGTCAAGCGGGATTGTCGGAAGTGGGATCGCAAATCACCTCCGACGACGAGATTGCGATCACGCACTGCACTGGGTAGGCGGTATGAATGGGCAAGCGATCAGGTGTCCCGCACCGGAACAGCGAATTGGAGAAGCTCACTAGCGATGAGTTGCGCTCAGAATTGGCGCGGTCACGCACGCGATTGAGCTTCGCTGGTTCGGCCAAGCAAGCCAAGCAATGGCAAAAGCGAATTCATTGGCTAGAACGCGAGCTTGCAGCGCGTGCCGTGGAGTGACTGCGCCTCATCGAGCAATAGAAATCAGGCTAAACTCACCCGCCCGCCAGCATGCCGTTGCAGCCGGCCCGCGATTTCCAGTTCCAGCAGCGCCATCTGAACCGCCGCCGCGCTTGTCCCCGACTGGCGGATGAGTTCGTCCACCGCCACCGGCGCGGTGGTGAGGAGGCCGGCGATGTCCGCGGGCTGCGCATCCTCGAAATCCTCGCCGTCCATTCCGGCGAAGTCGAAATCCTGTTCCACCTGCTCGCGGAAGGTGCTGCGCGGGGTGCCGTCGAAACTGCTCAGGAGTTCGATCACGTCCTCGGGCGCCTGCACCAGCACCGCGCCTTCGCGGATCAGGTGGTTGCAGCCCGTGCTGCGCGCTTCCAGCGGGCTGCCGGGGATCGCCATGACCTCCCGCCCCGCTTCCCCCGCCAGCCGCGCGGTGATCAGGCTGCCGGACTTGGGCGCGGCCTCAACCACCAGCGTACCTGCGGCCAGCCCGGCGATAATGCGATTGCGGCTGGGGAAGTGGCTGCCGCGCGGCTCGGTGCCCGGCGGTTGCTCTGCGATCAGCAGCCCCTCGCTGGCGATCCGCTCCTGCAACTCGGCGTGCTGCGGCGGATAGGCGATGTCGATGCCGCTGGCGATCACGCCGATGGTCGCCGGCAACGATCCTTCGTGCGCAGCCCCGTCGATCCCCCGCGCAAGGCCGGAAACCACGGTAAAGCCCGCATCGGCCAGCGCCCGCGCGAAATCGCGCGACAGCTTGACCGCGGCGGCGCTGGCATTGCGCGCACCGACCATCGCGACGCAGGGCCGCGCGGCCAGCGACAGGTCGCCGCGCCAGGTGACGATGGGCGGCGCGCCCGGCGTTTCGGCCAGCAGGCGCGGATAGTCCGGCTGGTCGTGGAAGAGGTACTTCGCCCCGGCCCGGCGCGTCGCCGCGACCTCCGCCTCGATCTTCGCTTCCGCCGCCGCGCGATAGGCGCGCCCGCCGCGCTTGGCGAGATCGGGCAGCGCGGCGATCGCTTCTGCCGCTGTGCCGAAACGGCGCAGCAGCTGCGCATAGCTGACCGGCCCAATGTTGGGCGATCGCAGCAGCCGGATGCGGGCGAACGCCTCGTCCTGGGTGAGCGTCACTTTTTGCCGCCGACCTTGGGTTCCTCGCCCCGTGTCAGGCGGCCGATATTCTCGCGGTGGAGGTAGATGATCAGCACCGCGATGGCGGCCAGCACGGGGAAGAACTGCGGAAAGCCGAACAGCGGCGCAGCAGCGGCGGCGGCCACCACCGCGCTCATCCCGGCAAGGCTGGAGATGCGGAAGATCGCGAGGATGCTGAGCCAGACCAGCGCGTAGACCAGCCCAATCTGCCAGGCGAGGCCGAAAGCGACGCCGGCGTTGGTCGCCACGCCCTTACCGCCCTTGAAGCCCAGCCAGACGGGGTAGCAATGGCCGACCACGGCCCCGGCGGCGGCAAAGGCCATCGCTTCCTGCCCCCACAGCTGCCCGGCCGCCACCACGGGCAGCAGGCCTTTCAGCAGGTCGAGCAGCAGCGTCGCCGCGGCCAGCCCCTTGTTTCCGGTGCGCAGCACGTTGGTTGCGCCGATGTTCCCGCTGCCGACCTTGCGCAGGTCCGCCCCGCCGGACATCTTCGTCAACAGCAGGCCGAAGGGGATCGAGCCCGAAGCGTAACCGATCAGGAATGCGAGAAATACTTCCACCATGACCTCCGTCCCCCGCCGTTGCGCGGGGCTGCACTTGCTTTTGCGGCGGTAATGGAAAAGACGGGGCCTCGACAAGCGCGCACCCGGCGGAAAAGACCACCTTGGACCCATCTTCCCCCATCCTGATCCTCGACAGCGGCCTTGGCGGCCTGTCGGTCCTGCGCGAGATACGGGCGCTGATGGCCCACGCGCCGGTGGTCTACGCCGCCGATTACGCCGCCCTGCCCTATGGCGAGAAGACCGAGGAGGAGATCGCCGCACGCGTGCCCGCGCTGCTCGGCCGGATGGTGGAGCGGTACCGCCCGCGCCTCGTCGTGATCGCCTGCAACACGGCGAGCACGATTGCGCTGGCCGCGGTGCGTTCGGCGCTGGACCTGCCGATCGTCGGCACGGTCCCCGCCATCAAGCCAGCGGCGGCGTTGACGAAATCCGGCAGCATAGGCCTGCTCGGCACGGCGGCCACGATCCGGCAGGCCTATGTCGACAACCTGGAGGCCGAATACGGCAACGGCCACCGGTTGATCCGCCACGCCGCTCCTGCCCTCGTCGCCGCGGCAGAGACGAAGCTGCGCGGGGGGCGCCCATCCGATGCGGTCTATGCCGAAGCTGTGGCCGGACTGCGCAGCCAGCCGGGCGGCGGGGATATCGACACCGTGGTGCTCGCCTGCACGCATTTCCCGCTGGTGGAGGACGAACTGCGCGCGGCTTTCGGCGGCGAAGTGGCCTTCGTGCACGGCGGGGAAGGCATCGCGCGCAGGGTCGCGCATTTGACGCAAGGGCAGGAATTCGCCCGCTCCCAGCCCGATTTCGCGGTGGTGACGGGTGAGCCGGACGGGCTCGCCGCGCTGCCCGCGGCACTTGCGCCCTATGGTCTCGAACGGATCGACCACTTCTAACTGCGAATCGCTCGCAAAGATCGCGGTGGAAAATCGCGTCTCCCGCGACTAGATGCGGCTCCGCCGTGATGAACTACGACCAGATTTTCGACCAGGCGATCGACCGCCTGCACGAGGAAGGCCGCTACCGCGTCTTCATCGATATCATGCGCAACAAGGGCGCCTATCCCAACGCGCGCTGCTTCCACGGCCACAACGGGCCCAAGCCGATCACGGTGTGGTGCTCCAACGATTACCTCGCCATGGGGCAGCACCCCAAGGTGATCGCGGCGATGGAAAAGGCGCTGCACGATGTCGGCGCCGGCAGCGGCGGCACCCGCAACATCGGCGGCAACACGCACCTGCACGTGGAGCTCGAGGCGGAGCTGGCCGATCTTCACGGCAAGGAAGCCGCGCTGCTGTTCACCAGCGGATACGTTTCGAACGACGCGACGCTGTCCACCCTGGCCCGCCTGCTGCCCGGCTGCGTCATCTTTTCCGACGAGCTCAACCACGCCAGCATGATCGCGGGCATCCGCAATTCCGGCTGCGAGAAGCGCGTCTTCCGCCACAACGACATGGCGCACCTCGAAGAACTCCTCGCCGCAGAGGACGAGGACTGCCCCAAGCTCATCGCGTTCGAGAGCGTCTATTCGATGGACGGCGATGTCGCGCCGCTCCACGAAATCTGCGACTTGGCAGAGAAGTATAACGCTCTCACCTACATCGACGAGGTCCACGCGGTCGGCATGTACGGCGAGCGCGGCGGCGGCATTTCGGAGCGTGACGATGCCGCACGGCGGATCGACATCATCGAAGGCACGCTGGGCAAGGCCTTCGGCGTGATGGGCGGCTATGTCGCCACCAACGCCAAGGTGATCGACTGCATCCGCAGCTATGCCCCCGGTTTCATCTTCACCACATCGCTCAGCCCGGTGCTGGTGGCAGGCGTGCTGGCGGCGGTGAAGCACCTCAAGGAATCGAGCGAGGAGCGCGACGCGCAGCAGGCCAACGCCGCCACGCTGAAGGCGATGATGACCGAGGCCGGCCTGCCCGTCATGCCGAGCGAAACGCATATCGTGCCGCTGCTCGTGGGCGATCCGGTGAAGGCGAAGCGGATCAGCGACATCCTGCTCGCCGAGTACGGCGCTTACGTGCAGCCGATCAATTTCCCGACCGTGCCGCGCGGGACGGAGCGTCTGCGTTTCACCCCCGGCCCGATGCACACCGACGCAATGATGCGCGAGCTGACCGATGCGCTGGTCGAAGTGTGGGACCGGCTCGAACTGGAACTGCGCCAGGCGGCCTGATCGCTTTCGCAGGCGATGGATCCCGCAGGCATGCCGCGATAGGCTGACCGGCGATGTCCGAGCAAACTGCCAGCTCCACCTTTCGCGACAACGCGCCGCTGTACGGCGTTTCGGCGATCCTGCTGGCTGCCTTCGCCGCGCTTGCTTTGTTCGGCGTGCAGCCGGTGGAGCGCGCTGCCGATCCGGCGGCGACAAGCGGTATGCCCCCGCCCCTCGCCAGCCTGCCAGCAACCGATACCGCCCTGGCGGACGACGACAGCGAACTCGCGCCGGAAACCGCGCGCCAGCGTAATGATGCCGTGCCTTTCATCGACGGGCCGCTTGCCCCCGCGCCGCCTTTCGCCTTTGCCGGCGATGCCGCCTCCCGCGCTCGAGCGACCGAGTGCCTCGCCCTTGCGGCCATGGCGGAAGCCGGCAGCGACGATGCCGGCCAGCGCGCGGTCATGCAGGTCGTGCTCAACCGTGTGCGCCACCCGGCCTTCCCGAACACGGTTTGCGGGGTCGTGTTCGAAGGGTCGCAGCGCCGCACCGGTTGCCAGTTCACCTTCACGTGCGACGGATCGCTCAGCCGACGCTATTCGGACGGCTACTGGGCCATATCGCGCAAGCGCGCCGCCGAGATGCTCGGCGGCAGCGTGTTCGGCCGCGTCGGCAACGCCACGCATTACCACACCGACTGGGTCTATCCGTGGTGGAGCGACAAGCTCGACAAGGTGGCGCAGGTGGACACGCACCTGTTCTTCCGCTGGCGCGGCTTTTGGGGCGGTCCGCGCGCGCTGTCGGCGCGCTACACGGGCGGGGAGCCGACGATCGCCAGCCTGACGCGCGCAAGCGAAGGCGAAACGGATGTCTCCGAGCTTCCGGCTCCGGAAACACTGCGCCAGCCGGTCGTCACGATCCGCTCCGACAAGCGCGTGGAGGGTACGATCGCCGCGGGCCCCGGGGCGCATTTCCTTGCCCTGAGCGGCAGTGAAGACCCTGCATCGCTGACGGCCCGTGCCGAAGCGCTGTGCCCGGGCGAGAGCTATTGCCAGGTCTATGGCTGGACAGATGGCAGCGCGATCCCTTCCGCCCTGCCGCTCGGGCGCGAGGCACGCCGCAGCCTCAGCTTCAGCTACCTGGCGCCGCGCGCGGGCAATCCGGCGGTGGTCTATTTCGACTGCACGACCTATGCCGGGGTGGACCGCGCCCGCTGCCTGCCGCGCGCGCGCAACTGAGGAAGGGCCATGCCAGCAGCCGCCGATCCCGATTTCCGGCACGAAACGCCCGACGAGCTGGAAGCCGCCCTCGCCGCCGACGATGGCCTCTCGTCGAAATGGGACGATCTGACAGACCTCGCCCGCAACGAGTGGATCTGCTGGATGACCTCCGCGAAAAAGGCGGAGACCCGCGCCAAGCGCTTCGCCCGCTTGCGGGAGGAGGTAGGGGAAGGCAAACGGCGGCCATGTTGCTGGCCCGGCTGCCCCCACCGCCGGGAATCGGCGCGCAAATGGGTCTCCGTCTGACCGCCATCACACGGGAGTGAAGCTTTGAACTACGACGACGTCGTCCTCGGTCGCCGGTCCATTCGCGGCTATCTCGACAAGCCGGTGCCGCGCGCGCTGATCGAGGAGATACTGACGCTCGCCATGCGCTCCCCCACCTCGATGAACACGCAGCCGTGGCATTTCCATGTCATCACCGGCGAGCCGCTCGACCGCATCCGCAAGGGCAACACCGAGAACATCCTCGCCGGCGTGCCCGACAGCCGCGAGTTCCGCCGCGGCGAGCCCTTCGCGGGCGTCCACCGCGAACGGCAGGTCGGCGTAGCCAAGCAATTGTTCGGCGCAATGGGTATCGCGCGCGACGACAAGGACGCGCGGCAGGACTGGGTTCTGCGCGGCTTCCGCCAGTTCGATGCGCCGGTCTGCGTGATCGTGACTTACGACCGCGAATTGTCCGGCAGCGACGACACCGCTTTCGATTGCGGCGCCGTCACCACCGCGCTCGTCAACGCGGCGTGGAGCCGCGGGCTGGGCTGCGTCATCAACTCGCAAGGCATCATGCAAAGCCCCGTCGTGCGCGAACATGCCGGCATTCCGGACGACCAGGTAATCATGAAAGCCGTCGCGATGGGCTGGCCGGACGAGGATTTCCCTGCCAACGCCGTCGTCAGCGAACGCAAGAGCGTGGACGACGCGGCAACATTCACGGGGTTTGGCGATGACTGAGAAACTGGTGGACCTCGGCAACGGGTTCTGGAGCATCCGCGGCGAGCTGAAACTGGCAGGCGTGGTCGATCTCGGCACGCAGGCATCCTTGATCGAGCGGCCCGGCGGCGGTTTCGTCATGCTCGACAGCTATACGCTGCCGCCCCGTGTTCTGGAGCAAGTGCGCAAGCTGACGGATGGGGGCACGAAGATCCAAGCGATCGTTAATGTACACCCCTTCCACACGTTGCATTGCGAGGCTGCGCACAGGCAATTTCCCGACGCGAAACTCTACGGGCTGGATCGGCACAAGGAGAAGTACCCCGACCTGCCGTGGGAAGCGGAAACGACGAACAGCGAAGAGTGCCAGGCACTGTTTGCCGATTGCCTCGAATTCAGCGTGCCGGACGGCATTCGCCTCGTCTGCTCCAGCGAGCACATCCATGCCGGGTCGGTTCTGGCCTACCACCCCGCATCGCAGACGCTGCATGTCGATGACACGTTCAGCTGCACCGACCTGCCCTTCCCCGCCAGCCTGCTGCCGATGAGCGGGCGGCTGGACTTCCACCCGACCATCCCGCTCTCGCTGGATAAGCGCGACGGTGCGGTGGACGATTTCCGCGCGTGGGCAAGAGACATCGCGCAGCGCTGGAGCGACTGCCGCCATGTCGCCTGCGCGCACAGCAAGATCGTGACAATGGAACCAGAAGGGTTCGAGAAACAGGTGCTGGCCGCCCTGCAGCGCGCGGAAACCCCGCTCAAACTGCGCAAGGCGGCGCCGTTCTAGCTACCTCAGACTGACCACGTTGTCCGCTTCGGGCCGCTCGCGATCGCCGCGGTAGAGGCTGGCCATCGGCTCGTCAGTCACCTCGACCGGCTGCGCCCGGCCGAAGCCGTTGAAATCGGTCCGCATTGCCGCGCCATAGGCGCCCAGCATGCCGATCTCGATATAGTCGCCGGCCTGGATGTCTTCCGGCAGCGGGAACGGGCCCTGCATGTAGTCCGCATCGTCGCAGGTCGGACCGTAGAAGGCAAAGTCCGCATCGGCGCCGAAAAGGTCGTCCTCAAGCGCGCGGACCGGGAAACGCCAATCGACGTGCGCAGCATCGAACAGCGCGCCATAGGCGCCGTCGTTGATGTACAGCTCTTCGCCGCGGCGCTTTTCCACGCGCACGACGAGCGAGTTGTATTCGGCGCACAAAGCCCGGCCCGGCTCGCACCACAGCTCCGCGTTGTAGGCAATCGGCAGCGCGTAGAAGTGCTGGTGGATCAGCCGGAAGTAATCCTCCAGCGGCGGAGGCTCCATGCCGGGATAGACGCTCGGGAAACCGCCGCCGACGTCGATCATGTCGATGACGACGCTGGCTTCCGCGATCGCGGCGCGCACGCGGTCGAGCGCCTGAACATAGGCGAAGGGCGTCATCGCCTGGCTGCCGACGTGGAAACACACGCCCAGCCAGTCGGCGACCTGGCGGGTAGCCTGCAGAAGGGCTGCGGCCTCGGCCTGCTCCACGCCGAATTTCGATGCCAGCGACAGCTCCGAATATTCGGACGACACGCGCAGGCGGACGCACAGGCGCAGGTCGCCGGCGTCTTTCGTGGCGCGGCGGATCTTCTCCAGCTCCTCGACACTGTCGAGGCTGAAGGTCTTGCAGCCATGCTCGAAATAAGCCTCTTCGATGGCGCGTTCGGTTTTGATCGGGTGCATGAAGCACAGCACCGCATCGGGCAGCGTCTTGCGCACCATGCGGACTTCCGCGATGGAAGCGACGTCGTAATGCGTGATCCCGCCGTCCCACAGCACCTTCAGCAGGTCGGGCGACGGATTGGCCTTTACGGCATAGAGCGACTTGCCCGGAAATTTCTCGACAAAGAAACGGGCAGCGCGCCGGGCAGCGTGCGGGCGATTGAGGATCAGCGGTTCGTCCGGCGAAAGATCGCGGACTACAGTGCGAGCGTCAGGATAGCTGTGCAATTCAAGGGACCCCCAGGGAACGGTGAAGTTTCTTGGTGCTGCCTTGCGGTGAGCATGGTCCCATGGGGCAACGGAGGGCGCATATAAGCGGGGCGACATGAACCGCAAGTGGATTCTTGATGCCGCCGGACAAGGGCCGAAACGGTTGCAGCGGGGCTGGCGTACGATGGTTCGCACCCCTGCCCCGCCGCGAAGGCCCCAGAATGTGGCGTGGTCCGGTTAGAACTGGACCTGCGGACGCTGGTCCACGATGCCCCGTTCGCTGTCGTCGAGACGGTTGAAGTCGTAATGCTTGAAGCCGAGCAGGCTGGCGAATAGCACCGCCGGGAACGCCTCGATCGAGGCGTTGTAACGGGCGACGGCGGCGTTCAGCGCACGGCGCGCGGCGGCCAGCTTGTCTTCCACCATCGACAATTCATTCTGCAGCTGCAGGAAATTGGTGTTGGCCTTCAGCTCCGGATAGGCCTCGCCCAGCGCAAGCAGCCGGTCGAGCGCGATTTTCAGCTCCTGCTCGTTGCGGCTGTTGGTGTTGGCCGCCGCGGTGTTGCGGGCCATGATGACGCGTTCCAGCGTCTCTTTCTCGTGCCCGGCATAGCCTTTCACCGATTCCACCAGGTTGGGGATCAGGTCGTGCCGCTGGCGCAGCTGTGCATCGATGTCGGCCGTGCCCTGGTTGGCCGCCTGACGCAGCGAAACCAGCCGGTTGTAAATGACGATGACGGTGATGAAGAGCGACACGAGAATCACGGTCAGCGCCGACCACCACAGCGTCGAAAGAATCGGTTCCACGAGTAATACCCCCTTAATTTGCGGATTACGTTCAGTCCGTTGTTAGGAAAATCATAGGGGATAAGGGTTAACGAACCTCTCCATGACGAGAGTGGGACAATGATCGAGAAACCCTGCCCCAACGCGCTGATGGCCGGTCCGCTCGGCGACTGGCTGAAGGACCAGGCGCATGTGCGCGAGGATGCCAAGGAATTGTCGGACAACCGGCTGTTCAAGGTCTGCCTGTTCGGCATTCCGACCTTCGCGTTCCTGTGGATCCTCTCGCCCCTGCCGTTCGATTTCATGGTGATGATCGGATTTTTCGGCGCGGCGGCAGGCTATGGCTGGTCGCAGGCGCCGAAAAGCAGGGCGAAGAAGCAGGTCAAGCACGGCATCAATTCCGCCATCGCCGAAGCAGTTGGTCTGCACTACGAACCCGATTGCGCGCCGGGCTCCGCCTTCACCATGGCCAAGCACTACAAGATGCTGCCGAAATTCGACCGCAGCAGCTTCGAGGACAAATGGTGGGGCAATGTCGGCGGGGTCGACTTCTGCCTGCACGAAGCGAAACTGGAAGAGCGCCGCGGATCGGGCAAGCACCAGCACTGGGTGACGACGTTTCAGGGCGTGATTATGTCGATCACTTTCCGGCGCCGGTTCCAGGGCACGACGATGCTGGTCCGCGACGGGACGCACAAGCGCCTGTTCGGCGGCGCCAAGGACAAGATCAAGATTGCCGGCGAACACCTGCAATATTGCGCGATGGTCGACCCGCGCTTCGAAGACGCGTTCGACATCTATTCCAACGATCCGACCGAGGCGCGGTATCTCGTCCACCCCGAATATGTCGAGCGGCTGATCGCGGTCGAAAGCTCCTTCGGCGGGCAGGACATCCGCACCCTGTTCCAGGGCGGGGAGCTGATCATCGTGCTGAAGGCGCCGAACCTGTTCGAAAGCGGTTCCATCGAGGCTGGCGAAGACCGCAGCCGGATCGAGCGCACGATCAAGCAGTTCGGCACGCTGACCGACCTCGCCAACACGCTGAACGAGGATTACCGCACGGGCGAAGCGCACGTCATGGCAGCGATGATGCCCAGCTTCGGCAACAAGACCGCAGAGCCGAAAAAAACCGCATTCTCCGATCCGACGCAGACGGCGGCGGCTGTTGCGACCATGGGCGCGATGGGGGCCCTGGCCGGCGGCGTTATAGGCGCCCCCCCGCCTTCGACAACTCCGACCCCGGCCACGCCCGCTCCCGCATCGCCTTCCCCGAAAGCCGGCGGCCAGCCACCGCTTCCGCCCGCCGCGCAGTTCCGCCGGCCCGGGGGGTTCGGGCGCAAGGGGCTGTAACCCTCAGCTGAGGCGTCCCCGAAAATCCTCGTAACCGAACTTGCGGACTTGCTCGAGCGCGTCGGTCTCGCTGTCCCACAGCCAGATACTCGGCAGCGGCACCCCGTTGAACGTGGTGGTCTTGACCATCGAATAATGCGCCTGGTCCAGGAACGCGAAGCGCGCGCCCGGCTGCGCCTCGACCGGGAGGGTGTAGTCGCCGATCACATCGCCCGCGAGGCATGACGGGCCACCCAGGCGCACGGGCGCATCGCCGTCACCCTCGTGCAGCATGGCCGGGCGATAGGGCGCCTCGATCACGTCGGGCATGTGGCAGGTGGCCGAAACGTCGGTAATCGCGAAGGGTACCTCGTTCACGCCTGTATCCAGCACCGTGCCGACGAGAATGCCCGCATCGAGCGCCACCGCCTCGCCCGGTTCGAGATAGATTTCCGCCCCGCTGTCTTCCTTCGCGTCCTTCAGGAACTCCACCAACTCCTCGCGCTGGTAATCGGCGCGGGTGATGTGGTGGCCGCCGCCCATGTTGATCCACTTCAGTTGGCCGAACCACGGCTCGATCGCGTCGAATACGCGGTCCCACGTCTTGATCAGCGGCTCGAGGTCCTGTTCGCACAAATTGTGGAAGTGGATGCCGTCCACGCCTTCCATCATCTCCGGCGTCAGCTGGTCGATCGGGAAGCCTAGACGGCTGCCGGGGCTGGAAGGATCGTAGCGCGGCACCTCGCCGGTCGGCACCATCGGGTTGAGGCGCAGGCCCACGTCGAACGATCCGCCTTGTGATCGCGCCTGCTCCAGGATCAGGCTCGCCCGCGCGATCTGCTGCGGCGAATTGAAGATCACATGGTCCGACAGGCGGCAGACTTCGGGCAGGTCCTCCGGCTTGTAGGCCGCGCAATAGGTGCTGATCTCGCCGTCGTAATACTCCGACGCCAGAAGCGCCTCCCACAGCCCGCTGGTGCACACGCCGTCGAGATATTCGCCGATGATCGGCGCGGCAGCGAACATGGAGAACGCCTTCAGGGCGGCGAGCATCTTGATGTCCGCCTCGTCGCGAATTTGTGCCAGCACCTGGCAGTTGGCCCGCAATTTCGCCGCATCGACGACGAAGGCGGGGCTATTCACCCGCTCGAGGTCGAAATGCGCAAAAGCGCCCGGATCGCCGGCTTTCGTTTCCATCAGAAATCGACCGGCCCGTCCATTTCCTTCACGTTCCACGGCAGGCCGTGATCGTTCAGCATGTCCATGAAGGGGTCGGGATCGAACTGCTCCATGTTGAACACGCCCTCCCCTGCCCACTTGCCCTGCAGCATCAGTGCGCTGCCGATCATTGCGGGCACACCGGTGGTATAGCTGACGCCCTGGTTGCCGGTTTCCTCGTACGCCGCCTCGTGGCTGCAGATATTGTTGATGTAGAACGTCTTCTCGCCCGAACCGTCCAGCGCTTCGCCCGTCGCGATGACGCCGATGTTCGTGTTGCCGGTGGTCGTCTCGCCCAGCGTCTCGGGCTTGGGCAGCACGGCGGCGAGGAATTGCAGCGGGATGATGTCCTTGCCCTGATAGCGAATGGGCTCGATGCCGGTCATGCCGACATTCTGCAGCACGGTGAGGTGCTTGATGTACTCGTCGCCGAAGGTCATCCAGAAGCGCGCACGCTCCAGCTCGGGCACGAATTTGGCGAGGCTTTCCAGCTCCTCGTGATACATCATGTACATGTTCTTCGGGCCGACCGCCTCGAAGTCGAATTCCACCTTCTTCGCCATGGCGGGCGTTTCGATGAACTCGCCGTCTTCCCAGTGACGCGCGGGCGCGGTCACTTCGCGGATGTTGATTTCCGGGTTGAAATTGGTGGCAAAGGCTTGCCCGTGGTCGCCGCCGTTGCAGTCCAGGATGTCGAGCTGGCGGATCGTCTTCAGCTTGTGCTTTTTCAGCCACATGGTGAAGACGCTGGTCACGCCGGGGTCGAAGCCCGATCCCAGCAGCGCCATGATGCCCGCGTCCTTGAATTGGTCGTGATAGGCCCACTGCCAGTGATATTCGAACTTCGCCTCGTCCTTCGGCTCGTAATTCGCCGTGTCGAGGTAATGCGTGCCGGTTTCGAGGCAGGCATCCATGATCGGCAGGTCCTGGTAAGGCAGCGCAAGGTTGACGACCAGCGAGGGTTCGATCTTGCGGATCAGATTGACCATCGCGGGCACTTCCTCGGCGTCGATCTCGTAGGTGGAGATGTCGACGCCGGTGCGATCCTTCACGCTGCTGGCGATGGCGTCGCATTTGGAGCGGGTACGGCTGGCCAGGTGGATATCGGTGAAGATACCGCTGTTCATGGCCATCTTGTGGACGGCGACCGAGCTGACGCCGCCGGCGCCGATGACGAGGACTTTGGACATGTGTGCTCCTTCAGGGGGCGAAATCGAATCTTGCGCCGCGCATAAACGAATGCGTTAAGCTGTCCAAATGATCCGCATTCCTACCGCAGAGGGCGTTCGCGCCGCCGCAGCCAGCATCGCAGAAATCCTGCCCCCGACCCCGCTCCTGCCGGTCGAGATCGGCGGAGTGCGATGCCACGCGAAGGCAGAATCGCTGCAACCCATCGGCGCCTTCAAGATACGCGGCGCCTGGTGGCGCCTGTCCAGCCTGACACCGGAAGAGTGCGCCCGCGGCGTCGTCGCGCTGTCGAGCGGCAACCATGCGCAGGGCGTGGCGTGGGCGGCGCGGCGGCTGAGCATCGATGCCGCCATCGTCATGCCGCGCGACGCGCCCCGGGTGAAGCTGGACGCCACGCGCGCGCTGGGCGCGGAAATCGTGCTGTACGACCGCGACCGGGAAGACCGGGAAGACGTCACTGCGCGCGAGGTGGAACGTCGCGGCGCAGTGCTGGTCCACGCTTTCGCCGATCCGTGGGTAATGGAGGGTCAAGGCAGCGCGGGCATCGAGATCGCCGGCCAGCTCGGCCGTGCGCCTTCGCGCATCGTCGCCTGTTGCGGCGGCGGCGGATTGTCCGCCGGCCTCGCCCTCGCCTGCCCCGACAGCGCAATCCACATCGTCGAGCCCGAAGGATGGGACGTGGTCGGCCAATCGGTCGCGGCGGGCGAGATCGTGTCCGTCGGCCCCAATCCGCCCGCCACGATCTGCGATGCCCTGCGACCGGACCGGACGCTGCCGCTGAACCTGCAGATGTTGCAGGGACGGATCGAGCCCGGGGTCGCAGTCAGCGATGCGGAGGTTCGCATCGCCCAGCGCTTCGCGTTTTCCAACCTCAATCTCGTCCTCGAACCGGGCGGCGCGGCGGCCCTTGCGGCAGCCTTGGCAGGCAAGGTTCCGGTGGACGAAGACACGGTCGTCATGCTGACCGGCGGCAATACGGATGCGGCAAGCTTTGCCGCAATGCTGGCCAGCGATTGACACCGCCACACGGGACGCGCAGGTTTCGCTTCGAAACGTAATTTGGGGGGAATTCGCGATGCAAGCTCAGATCCTGGCGCCGGCAGCGGTGCTCGTGGCGTGGACGTTGGTCATGCTGTTCTGGATGGCGGGCACGCGCCTGCCGGCAATCAAGAAGGCGAGCGGCGGCGGGCTCGGCCAGGCAAAGCCGGGCGGGCGCGGGCAGGACCTGGAAGGCGTCGTGCCGGACAGGGTCAACTGGAAGGCCCACAACCACACACACCTGCATGAACAGCCAACGATCTTCTATGCCGCCGTCCTCATTATCGCGCTGATGGGTGCAGGCGCGGTGGATGTGACGCTCGCATGGATTTACGTCGCGCTGCGCATTGTCCACTCGATCTGGCAGGCGACTGTCAACAAGGTCAGTGTGCGCTTCCTGATCTTCCTTGCCAGCAGCATCGTAATGGTCGCGCTGGTGATCCGCGCGCTTATGCTGACCCTGTTCGCCGACCCGACGAGCTTCGCGTGATGGAAACCGTCGGCATGGCGATCCTGCAGCCAGTCGTAGCCCTGATGGCGTGGACGATGGTGATGTGGGTGTGGATGTACGCCACCCGCTTCCCGGCCATGAGCAAGGCAAAGGTCGATCCCAAGGACCTGGCCGGCGGCGATACGGGCACCACGCTGGACAAGGTTTTGCCGCCGCAGGTGCAGTGGAAGGCGCACAATTACAACCACCTGCACGAAGCACCGACGCTCTTCTACGCCGTCGCAATCGTGATCGCGATCATCGGCCAGGGAGACGGCTTCAACCTGTGGCTGGCGTGGGCCTACGTTGCGTTACGCGTGGCGCACAGCATTGTGCAGGCGACAGTGAACAACGTGCCGGTGCGCTTCGGGCTGTTCATTCTATCGACCGTCGCGCTGATGGCGCTCATCCTGCATGCAGGGATGGCGGTCTTCCACTAGGCGGCCTTACTCCGCCGCGACGGCTTCCTTCTGCGCGAATTCCAGCGTGGCGAGGAAGCGTTCGGCATCGAGCGCGGCCATGCAGCCCGTTCCTGCAGCCGTGACCGCCTGCCGGTAGGTGTGATCCATCACGTCGCCGCATGCGAAGACGCCGGGAATGGCCGTTTTCGGCGTGCCGGGCTCGACCAGCAAGTAACCGCTCTCGTCCATCGGCAGCTTGCCCTTGAACAGCTCGGTCGCGGGCGCATGGCCGATGGCGACGAAGGCCCCGTCGACTTCCAGCTCCGAGATTGCGCCGGTTTGGGTGTCGCGCAGGACCAGCCGTTCCAGCTTGCCCTCACCTTCGAACCGCTCGACCACCTTGTTCCACATCATCGAAATCTTCTCGGAGGCGAACAGGCGGTCCTGCAGGATCTTCTCGCTGCGCAATTCGTCGCGGCGGTGGATCAGGGTGACGTCGTCGGAATGGTTGGTGAGGTAGAGCGCCTCTTCCACAGCGGTGTTGCCGCCGCCGATCACGGCGACTTTCTTGCCGCGGTAAAAGAACCCGTCGCACGTGGCGCAGGCCGACACGCCCTTGCCGCCCAGTTCCGCCTCGCCCGGCACGTTGAGCCATTTCGCCTGCGCACCGGTCGAGATCACCAGCACGTCACCGACATAGGTATCGCCGCCGTCTCCCTTCGCAACGAAGGGAGAGCCGTTTTCCAGATCGACTTCGGTGATCGTGTCCCACATCATTCGCGTGCCGACATGCTCGGCCTGCTTCTGCATCTGTTCCATCAGCCACGGGCCCTGGATCACGTCGGCAAAACCGGGGTAGTTCTCGACGTCGGTGGTGATCGTGAGCTGGCCGCCCGGCTGCAGGCCCTGCACCACGATCGGCTCCATCCCGGCGCGCGCGCCGTAGATCGCGGCCGAGAGGCCGGCGGGGCCGGAGCCGATGATGAGCATGCGGGTCTTGTGGGTCGTCGCCATGGATGTGCTTTCGGATTCTCTCGAGAAATTCAGCCGCGCACTATCGCGCCGAACGCGCGTGCGCGCAAACCCATGTGGTCACCCTTCCACAAGGTGCAACCGCAAGGCTTCGCGCATGGCCGCATCCACGCCGAGCTGGCGCTCCAGATAGGCGTCTGCCGAACCGAAGCGCTGCGTCACCGCATCGCGGGCGGCTTGCAGGAAGGCAGGCTCCACGCCCATCAGCACGCGGGCCGTCTCTTCGTCCTTCGCGCCGTATTTCTTGCCTAGCAACGCCATGCCGTCGGCAATCCGCTGCTCGTTGCGCGGCGCTTCATTGGTAAGCAGGTAATCGGCCATCGCGTCGTCCGGGTGGACGCCCAGCGCGTGGTGCAGCAGGTCCACCGCGATGCCGGTGCGGTCCTTGCCCGCGGCGCAGTGGACAAGGCTGGCGCCCTTCCCTTCCGAAAGCGCTGCGAAATAGCGGCGCAGCATCGTGTTGAGCCCTTCCCGGTCGGGCAAGGCACCATAGAGCGTGATCATCGCAGCGCGGGCGCCTTGCGCGTCGATATCGCCCTCGGCCGCCTCCAGATGCGGCGCGAGGCCGGCAGTCTCGCCATCGTAAGCCAGCACTTCGCCATCGAAAGCCGGATCGCGGCGGCAGCTATGGCGGTCCCTCTCGCCCTTGCCGCGCAGGTCGATTACGGTGGCGAGGTCGAGTTCGGCCACCACCTCCAGATCCCCGTCCGACGCGTCCGCGTGATGGCCGGAGCGCCACAACATACCACGGCGCACCGTGCCCCCGGCAGCCGCATAGCCTCCGTAATCGCGCAGGTTGTGAATGGTGGAAAGCGGCAGGAAACGCGGGTCGGTCATCCAGGCGCGGTGCCATGCCGGCGGGCGGGTGGCAATGCGGTTATCACCTAGACCGACCTTGATGCCTTGGCGACGAGAGCGGCCTAGATCGGGCACCCTGACCGCAACGGGATACGAGGAAGCCATGGCCTATATCGTGATCGCCGACGACGACGAATTGGTCGCCGAGATGGCGAGCGACGTGCTGATCAACGCGGGCCACGCGTGCGGCTGGGTCACCGATGCGGAAAAGACCAAGGAACTGCTAGCCTGGCGGCGGCCGGATGTCCTGCTGCTGGACCACGACATGCCCGGCCTGACCGGGGCCCAGTTGCTGCGCGAGCTGCGCAATTCCACCGAATTCTACGACCTGCCGGTGATCATGTTCACCAAACTGTCCGGCGAGACGGACGAAGCCTATGCACGGCTCAATGGCGCGCAGGATTTCATTCGCAAGCCGTTTGACCCGAGCTACCTGAAGTGGCGGGTCGAGCGGTTGCTGGAATCGCGCGCGGACCGGCCGCGGCATCGCTCGCTCGAAGAGGTTGTGGAAGCCGAGCAAGAGGAGCTCAAGCGGCGCCGCCAATCGGAAATGCGCCGCAGCTTCCTGTAAAGGAGGGGTCAGACGGCGCCGAGGTCCCGGACGAAATTGTCGGTCCACGCGCCGATATTCTCGTCGCGCACGCAGGCATTGAGTTTATCCCACCGTGCCTTGCGTTCCTCCAGCGGCATGTCGAGCGCTTGGCGGATCGCGTGGGCGATCTCGTCGTTGCTGTAGGGATTGATCAGGAGAGCGTCGGACAATTGCTGCGCCGCGCCGGCAAACCGTGACAGGATCAGCACGCCCGGATCGTCGGGGTCTTGCGCCGCGACATATTCCTTTGCCACCAGGTTCATCCCGTCCCGCAGCGGGGTGACGAGGCCGATCTTCGATGCGCGGTAGCAGCCGTACAGCTCGGCCATCGAATGGCCCTTGTTGACGTAGCGGATGGGAACGACGTCGATCTCCGAATACTCGCCGTTGATGCGCCCCGTCTTGGCTTCCAGCGTTTCGCGGATCTTCTGGTAGCTTTCCACGTCCTCGCGGCTGGGCGGCGCGATCTGGACATAGATGACTTCGCGGTTGCCTTCCGGAAAGCGTTCGAAGAACCGGGCCAGCCCGTCGATCCGCTCCGGCAATCCCTTCGAATAGTCGAGCCGGTCGACCCCGATGATCGCGGTCCTGTGCCTGGTGCTCGACATCATGCGCTGCTGCGCCTGCCGCGCTTCCCCGCTGTCGCCAACCGACTGGAAATGATCGTAGTCGATCCCGATGGGGTACGAGCGTGCGTAGGTGGTCCGCCCTTCGAACGTGACCTTGCCGGTCGCGTCGTCGACTTCTGCGCCCAGTTCCTTGCGGCAGTAATGCAGGAAGCTTTCCAGCCATTCGTTACACTGGAAGCCGATAAGGTCGTAGTGCAGCACCGTGCGCACCAGCCGCTCATGATACGGCAGGCTGGTGAACAGGCGCGTCGGTGGCCAGGGGATATGGAGGAAGAACCCGATCCGGTTCTCGAAACCGCGGGCGCGCAGCCTCTCGCCCAGCGGCATGAAATGGTAATCGTGGACCCAGACCGTGTCGTCCGGCTCGATCAGGCCTGCCGCGCGGTCGGCGAACAGCTCGTTGACGCGTTCGTACCCCTTGCCCGTCTCGCGGGAGTATTCGGCGAGGTCGATGCGGTAATGGAAAAGCGGCCACAGCGTCGAATTGGCGTAGCCGTTGTAATATTCCTCGATATCCTGCGGGGCGAGGTCGATCGTGGCGGTGGTCACCCCGTCATGGGTCTGCACGTCCGGTTCGGCAGAAGGATTTGCCGCTTCCTCTCCCGACCAGCCGAACCAGATGCCGTCATTGGTCTTCAGCGCAGCGTTCAAAGCCCCGGCAAGCCCGCCTTGCGCACCAGATGCACCGCGTGCCTTGGGCACCGCGACGCGGTTGGAGATAACGACGAGGCGGCTCATGTCTTGGTCATCGGACTTCGTTCCAGCTCCTTGAAAGCAATGCGGCGCAATTGATTACCCCTACCAGCGAGTAGGTCTGGGGGAAGTTCCCCCACAGCTCTCCGGTCTCGAAATCCATGTCCTCGGACAACAGGCCCGATGGCGTGCGGTGCGCGAGCATTGTGCAGAAAAGCTGCCGCGCCTCCTCGTCGCGGCCCGCCAGGTGCAGCGCCTCGATCAGCCAAAAGGTGCAGACATTGAACGCCGTTTCGGGGGCGCCGAAATCGTCTTCCGCCGCGTAACGCAGCATGTGCTCGCCCCGACGCAGTGCCTTTTCGATCGCTGCGAAGGTCGACTGGAACCGCGGATTGTCGGGCGAAAGGAAGCGCAGTTCCACCATCTGCAGCAGGCTGGCATCCAGGTAATCGCTTTCGAAGCTGGCGCGGTAGTGGCCGCCCTCCCCGTCATCCTGCCACGCCTTTTCCTCGATCGTCTTGCGGATCGCGTCGGCGCGGCCGGCCCAATGTTCGTGCCGGTCAGCCTTGCCGAGATATTCGGCGACGTTGGCCAGCCTGTCGCAGGCCGCCCAGCTCATCACCGCGCTGTAGGTGTGGACCTCCTGCCGGGTGCGGAATTCCCACAGGCCGGCATCCGGCTGGTCGTGCATCTTCCACGCCATTTCGCCGACCTGCTCCAGGCTTTCGAAATCGGCTTCGTCCGCCATGCGCAGCAGCCGCTTGTCGAAGAACGCCTGCACGGTCGGCATCACGATCTGGCCATAGCAATCGTGCTGGATCTGCGTGTAGGCGGCATTGCCCACGCGCACCGGGCCCATGCCGCGATAACCGGAAAGGTCTTGCGCGAAGCCTTCCTCAAGCTCGGCGACGCCCATCACGGAATAGAGCGGCTGGATCTGCCCGCCTGCCGCCTGGTCCACGATGTTGCGGAGATAGGCGAGATACTTCTCCAGCACGTCGAGCGCGCCGAGGCGGTTGAGCGCCTGCACGGTGTAATAGGAATCGCGGATCCAGCAGAAGCGGTAATCCCAGTTCCGCTCCGAATTGGGCGCTTCGGGGATGGAGGTCGTCAGCGCCGCGACGATCGCGCCTGTTTCCTCGTGCTGGCACAGTTTCAGCGTGATCGCACAGCGGATCACCTCGTCCTGCCACTCGAAAGGCGTTGCTAGGCCGCGCGACCAGTTCTGCCAGTAACTGCGCGTCTTCTGCTCCATGCCGCGAACCTGCTCGCGCAAATTGCCGACGAAGGGCTCGTCGGGGCCGAGGAAGAAATGCGTATCGTCCTCGATCCGGAAGAAGCGCTTTTCGAGCACGTATCCGACCGCCGCATCGGTCGACAGGCGCATCGCCTGGTCCCCCACGAGATAGCGGATGTGGTTGGTGCCATTGGTCGTCTTCGCCAGTTCTGCGCCATAACCGCGCATCGGCGCCAGCTTCACGCGGATTCGCGGATTGCCCGCCACCGGCCGCACTATGCGCACGAAAGCGACCGGGCGGTACATTCGGCCCGAGCTTTCGAACCTAGGGCAGAAATCAAGGATTTCGACCGCGCTGCCGTCTTCCGCTTCAAGCCGCGTGACGAGGTTGGGCGTGTTGCGGATGTATTCCTGCGTGCTCGAAACCTGGCCGGCCAACTCGAACTGCCACAAACCCTCGTCGGGATCGCCATCGTCCATCAGCGAGCAGAAGACCGGATCGCCATCGACCCGGGGGACGCAGCCCCAGACCAGTGCGCCTTGCCGGTCGATCAGGCCGGAAACCTGGCAATTGCCGACGGGCCAGAGGTCGAGAGTGGATTTGCTGGAAAGACCGTTCATAGCGCCAGCCAATCGCGCACGGCGTCCGGCCCTGCAAGGCCGAATTCGGCCTCGGTCGGCTTGGGCTCGCCCACGCGTATGGCCGTACCGCCGCGTCGAAGGACCTCGGCAAAGCCGTCCTCGTCCGTCACATCGTCGCCGATGAAAACGGGGTGAGCGCCGGCAAAAGGCGCGCTTTTCATGAGGACGGACACCGCACGATCCTTGCCGCCGCCGGCATGCATGAGCTCGCAAACGGACTTCCCGGTCTTGAGCTGCAATTCCTTAGTGGCGGCGAGATCCTTCGCGAAGGCGAGAACATCCTCGCCCGCATCGGGTGCGGCACGGTAATGCAGGGCAAGGCCGAAAGACTTGTATTCGACCTCGACGCCTTCGTGACCGGCCGCGAACCCCTCGATCGCCTTCCGCACATCAGCCGAAAGCGCTTGCGGCTTCCCGCCGATCCGCTCGCCCGAAGCGCCGCGCACCTCGGCACCATGGCTGCCGGCTACGGCGAAGCGGAACGGGCCCAGGTGTTCGAGCAAATTGTCGATCGCCCGGCCGCTGACGACGGCGAGCGCCCCGCCCTGCCGCGCGGCAAGATCCTCCAGCGCGGCAGCAAGGCCGCCGGGCACTTCGATGGAATCGGGCGTCGGGGCGATTTCCACCAGCGTTCCGTCGAAATCGAGGAACAGTGCAACGGGCCCCCGCTCGCGCAGGTCCGACAGGGCGGGAGGATCGGGAAGCATGGCGGTCATTGCGGGGGACCCTACAGCGGGCGCGCGGCCCTGCAACGTTGCTCAGCCGTCTTTGCCATCCGAAAACGTATGCATGTTCTCGATCAGCGCATCGTCGAGCTTCTCGCCATGCAGGACCGAGATGTCGCCGGTGTTTTCGAGCACGACGGCGCGCACCTCGTCGAAGCTCAGCACATTGGCTTCGCGCAGCTTGGCGAGCAGGTCGGCGCGGCTGACGCGGGTCGCATCGAGCGCCGCATCGTTGATCACGCCGTCGCGCATCAGGATACACGGATCGTTGGAAATCGCCTGTTCGAACCCCTCATGGTCCTTGCGCAGCCGGGCAGTCACAATCTGGACGAGGAAAAGCCCGGCCATCGCCGCCATGGTCTGCCCGAACTCCAGTATCTTCGTGTCCTGCGCAGCCCCTGCAACCAGAGAGCCCATCGCCACAGTCATGACAAAGTCGAAACTGGTCATCTTGGAGAACGAGCGCAAGCCGACCAGCCGGACGAGGATGACCACCCAGACCAGCGCTGCCCCGCCCAATATGATGCCGCGTGCGAGATGGTCGATAAGGTCGTTTTCGAAAAAGATGAGCCGTTCCCCCGTGGTCAGTTACCCGGAAGACGCCCCAGCACGGCGAAAGTTTCGAAACTGCGATTTAAGAGGAAATTGGTAGCGGAGGAGGGACTCGAACCCCCGACACGCGGATTATGATTCCGCTGCTCTAACCACCTGAGCTACTCCGCCCCGAAAGGCCGTTCCGGCGCCGCTGGGGCAGGAACAGGCGGCGCGTTTAGGGCGGCGGCGGCGCGGGGTCAAGCGCCGTGTGCGGGCTCAGGGAGACCCGCGGAAAGACCAGTCGCGCATGTGCCCCCACGGACCGCCGAGATAGCGGTAAAGGCCGAAACCGCGAAAGGCGAAATCGCGCGGCTCGACCACCAGTTGCGCCTGCAATTCCTTGGCCTTGGCACTGGATACCTTGTTCTGGATCGTCACGTGCAGGCGCGGCTTGTGCTGGTCCTGAGCGGTCAGCATGCCGGTGAAATGCTCGGCAATGCGCGCGCGGTGGCCAAGCATCTCATCGCTAACCAGTTTCAGCGCTGTCCCGCCGCCCAGCGACATCATCCCCTCCAGCCGCGCAGGCGGGGGCGGATTTTCGGCCACGATGCGCTTCAGCACATCGCCCAGCTCTTCCTCGCACTGGGGCGGAATGGCGTGGAAGAGCGTGACATGCGCATCGAGATAGTTGCGCTCGGGCGGGAAATGCTCGGTCCGCAAGGCAGTGGCCCAGGCCGCCATGTCTTTCGGCAGCAACGCCGTCAGAATGAGCGGCGCGTTGCGCTCGCCTGCGTCGCGATCGGCGATCACATTTCCCCGCGCGCGCGGCGCAAGGCGAACCACTTTTCGACATTTGCGTTGTGCTCCGCCAGCGTTGTGGCGAAGGCGTGGCCGCCGCTACCGTCGGCGACCATGTATATCGCCTCGGTGTCGGCCGGGTTCAGCACCGCGGCGATGCTCTCCCGGCCCGGATTGGTGATCGGCCCCTTGGGCAGCCCGACCATCGAATAGGTGTTGTAATCGTTGATCGCGCTGATTTCCGACTGGCGGATCCGGCGGCCGAGCGGCTTGCCCTTGGTGATCGGGTAGATGATCGTGGGGTCCGCCTGCAGCATCATGCCGGTCCTGACACGATTGGAATACAGGCCGGCCACCATCCGCCGTTCTTCCGGAACGCCGGTTTCCTTTTCCACGATGGAGGCGAGGATGACCGCCTCGCGCGGGTTCGACACGGCGATATCGCCGCTGCGCTTCGCCCACAATTCGTCCAGCGTGCGCGCCATTTCGGCCTGCATGCGCTGGAGGACCTCCGCCCGCGGCTGTCCGCGCTCGAACGCATAGGTGCCGGGCAGGACGCTGCCTTCCGCCGGGACGTCGACGCTGCCGGTCAAGAGCGGCGTCGCCATCAGCCGTTCCTGCACCATGATCGACGGCATGCCTTCGGGGATGGTGACGAAGCGCTGGATGGGCTGCGCGTGCTGCAGGATGTCGAGGATGCCCGACGGGCTGACCCCCGCCGGGAAGGCGAACTCGCCCGCCTGGATCGGGTCCCCGCCGCCGAAGATTTTCGCCCGCAGCAGGAAGGCATCGGCGGAGGAAATGAATTGGTCGTCCTCCAGCTCCTGCGCGACCGAGGTCAGCGAACTGCCCGACTTGACGATGAAGGACGTCTCCTCGTCCAGATCGGTGCCGCCCCACCAGCCCATGGCGAGCCAGCCCACGGCCAGCACGGCGACCAGCGCTGCTGCCAGCAGCAGCGGCTTGAAGCGACGCAGCATCTGTCCCTAGTCCTCGAGGCGCTTCATGATCAGCGAAGCGTTGGTCCCGCCGAAACCGAAGCTGTTGTTGAGCACGGCGTTCACTTCCCGCTCCCGCGCCTTCAGCGGGACGAGGTCCACGCCCTCGGTGCCTTCGTCCGGGTTGTGCAGGTTGAGGGTCGGCGGGACCACCTGGTCGCGCATGGCGAGGATGCAGAAGATCGCCTCCACCGCGCCGGCGCCGCCGAGCAGGTGGCCGATGGCGGATTTCGTGCTGCTCATCGAAGCACCGCACAGGTCGTCGCCCAGCACGCGCTTCACCGCGGCGAGCTCGATCGTGTCCGCCATAGTCGAGGTGCCGTGGGCGTTGACGTAGTCGATATCGCACGGCTCCAGCCCGGCCTTCTTCAGCGCCATGCGCATGGCCAGTTCCGCGCCGCGACCTTCGGGATGGGGGGCGGTGACGTGGTAGGCATCGCCCGACAGGCCATAGCCGACCACTTCGGCATAGATTTTCGCGCCGCGTGCCTTCGCGTGCTCGTATTCCTCCAGCACCACGACGCCTGCGCCCTCGCCCATGACGAAACCGTCGCGGTCCTTGTCGTAGGGGCGGCTCGCCTCGGTCGGGCGGTCGTTCATGCTGGTATTGAGCGCGCGCGCCTGCGCGAAGCCCGCAATGCCGAGCGGGTTGACGGTCGATTCGGAGCCGCCTGCCAGCATGATGTCGGCATCGTCGTCCTTGATCATGCGCGCCGCGTCGCCGATCGAATGCGCGCCGGTCGAACAGGCGGTCACCACGGCGTGGTTCGGGCCCATCAAGCCGTAGCGGATCGACACCTGTCCGCTGACGAGGTTGATGATCCGCCCGTGGACGAAATGCGGGCTGACCCGGCCCGGGCCGCGTTCATGCAGGTTGACCGATTCCTTTTCGATCCCCGGCAAGCCGCCGATGCCTGCGCCGATGGACACGCCGGCACGCTCGCGCGTGGCCTCGTCCATTTCGGTCAGGCCTGCATCTTCCAGCGCTTGGCCGGCGGCGTCGAGGCCGTAGACGATGAAGGGATCGATCTGGCGCTGGATCTTCGGGTCCACGCGCTTGTCGGGATCGAAGCCCCAGGCATGATCCTTCGTTTTCACCTCGCAGGCGATCGTCGCCTTCTGGTTGGAAGCATCGAAGCGGGTGATCGGCCCGGCGCCGCTTTCGCCCGCGATAAGGTTGGACCAGCTGGTTTCCACGTCGCCACCCAGCGGGGTGACGAGGCCGAGACCGGTTACGACTACACGACGCATTCTATTCTCCGCTTGGGCGGCCCGCACGGCGCGTGTGGGCGGCCCCGAAACGACAACAGGCCCGGCCCGTGGGTCGGGTCGGGCCTGTCACAGCCGCCATGCCGGCATGCGGCAGGCGTATCCTCGGCTAGCGAGCGCTTGGCCCTGCTCAGCCCTTGTGTTCTTCGATGTACTTCGTGGCATCGCCGACGGTGGCGATCTTTTCCGCCGCATCGTCGGGGATTTCGACGCCGAATTCTTCTTCGAACGCCATGACCAGTTCGACGATGTCGAGGCTGTCCGCACCCAGATCGTCGATGAAGCTGGCGTCCTGCGTCACCTTGTCGGCTTCGACGCCGAGATGCTCGACGACAATCTTCTGCACGCGGTCTGCGGTATCGCTCATGTAATATCCCTCTTGAACCTGGGTTTTCGAATTGGCTTTCGCCCTAATGAACGGCGCGGGCAAGCGCAAGTGCTGCCGCGGCACGGACGTAGCGTTATGTGGGGAGGATATTACGGTTTTGCCAGCGGACGCGAAAAAAGGCATACTCGGCACCGCTTTCGGGGGGAGGCATCGGTGCTGCAGAAATTGAAGGACAGGATCGGCGGATGGGAGGTGGCGTGCATGGCCGCCATCCTTGGCGTCGTCCTCGTCGCCATGCCGCTTATCGCCGTGCTCGGGCCCGACGGATCGGTGCGCGGCCAGATTCTCGGCTTCACCGACGGGTTCTGGCGCAGCGACTACCCGGTACGGGTCGACCTGCCGGAAAAGACCGCCGCAATCGCGCCGCGCCTCGCCACGCCGGAAGCGGACCGAGCGCGTGAGTCGGAGGGCGAATTCGTCCTCGAACCGGTCGAAGAACTGGCGACTGTCGAAAGGCCGGACGGCGCTGTACAAACGCGTACCGCACCGAAACTCGACGGGGTGATGGATGTGCGCTTCCGCCTTGCTCCGGGCCGCATATCGAACGACCAGTCGAACACCGACCCCGTCCGCATCAACCGGCCCGTTTCGATCGGCGGGCGAAGCGCGGGCTCGATCGCCCTGCTGGTCCAGCCCGACGGCACGCTGATGGCCCGCCCGACGGAACTGGGCGCCCTGTTCCCCGAAGGCAGCGAAACCACGTCGAGGCTGGTCGCGGAAGGACCCGATTTCGTGCCGCTGGACCGCTTGCGCGCGCTCGGCATCGCCATCCGCTACGACGCGGCGAAGGACGGGTTGGCGGTCAGCGGGGGGTAAGCAGCAGGCAACACCATCTGCAAATAGAGCAGAAACGTGCGCCTCGCCCTAATGCAATCAGTCTAGCTCCGCCGCCTTAGATAGATTTGGCTAGCACCATCCTATTAGCACATTCAGAATAATTTACACACCGAAGTAAATCGTTGATGAATTCTCCCGTCGAAATCGATCGACACAACAGGAGAAGATCAGTGAAAAATCTTAGTCACACAGAAATGGATCAGGTTGCTGGAGGAGATCCGCTTTCGGCGCTTATTGAATATTTCACGAAGACGTCGACCGACGATTGCGTCACGACCTACGAATACAACGACAAGGGTCAGTTGGTTCGCGAAGTCACCACTTGCACCTGATCAGCTATTTGAAAGGAAACTGAAAATGCAACTCTCTGACAAAGAAATCGATTCGGTCGGCGGCGGAAATCTAATCCCGTTCGTGGGACCGGTCATCGAAGCAGCTATTCGTTACGTGACTGCAACGAGCACCGACGACTGCACGACGACCTACGAATACAATGACGATGGCCAGCTCGTCAAAAAGACTGTCACCTGCACGTAATCAAATCTGCTCTCCGTTTTGCCTTAATCGCGGGGAGAAAGATTCGCTCACTATCGGCCCGGCACCTTCGTGCCGGGCCGCCATTTTTATCAGTCGCCCGCGCGGTCCACGCGCTGGCCTTGCCCTGTATCGCCCTTCGGCACGTCCATCGTGCGAATGTGGACGTCGCGCAGCTGGCCCGCGCTGACCGGGCTCGGTGCGCCCATCATCAGGTCCTGCGCCCGCTGGTTGAGCGGGAAGGCAATGACTTCGCGGATGTTCGGCTCGTCGGCGAGCAACATCACGATGCGGTCGATACCGGGGGCCGAGCCGCCGTGCGGCGGGGCGCCCAGCTTGAACGCCTCGATCATGCCGGAAAACTCGGCATCCACGGTTGCCTTGTCGTAGCCGGCGATTTCGAAGGCCTTGTACATGATTTCCGGCTTGTGGTTCCGGATCGCCCCGCTCGACAGCTCGTAGCCGTTGCAGACGATGTCGTACTGCCAGGCTAGGATATCGAGCGGATCCTTGTTCTCCAGCGCGTCCATCTCGCCCTGCGGCATGGAGAACGGGTTGTGGCTGAAATCGACGCGCTTCAGTTCCTCGTCGTACTCGAACATCGGGAAATCGACGATCCAGCAGAACTTGAAGCAGCCTTCCTCGATCAACCCCAGTTCCTCGCCCACGCGAGTGCGTGCGGCACCGGCGAGCTTTGCTGCGTCCTTTTCCTTGCCCGCGGCGAAGAACAGGCCGTCGTTCTCACCAAGGCCGAGTTCGGCATAGAGCTTTTCCATGCCTTCCGTACCGTGGTTCTTCGCGATGGGCCCGCCGAATTCGCCGCCCTTGCGGGTGACATAGCCGAGGCCGGCGAAGCCTTCCTTGCGCGCCCAATCGTTCATGTCGTCGAAGAACTTGCGGCTCTTTTCGTGCGTGGCCGGCGCCGGGATCACGCGCACGCGGCCGCCGCTGCCGACGATCTTTTCGAACAGGCCGAAGCCCGAAGTGGTGAAATGTTCGGTCACGTCGCTGATGATTAGCGGGTTCCTGAGGTCCGGCTTGTCGGTGCCGTATTTCAGCATCGCCTCGGCATAGGGGATGCGCGGAAATTCACCCGCCGGGGTCACGCTCTTGCCGCCCGAGAATTCCTCGAAAACGCCGGCAAGGACCGGTTCGATCGCCTGGAAGACGTCTTCCTGCGTCACGAAGCTCATTTCGAAGTCGAGCTGGTAGAATTCCGGCGAACGGTCGGCGCGAAGGTCCTCGTCGCGGAAACACGGTGCGATCTGGAAATAGCGGTCGAAACCGGCGACCATCAGCAGTTGCTTGAACATTTGCGGGGCCTGCGGCAGCGCATAGAAAGTGCCGGGATGCAGGCGGCTGGGCACGAGGTAGTCGCGCGCGCCTTCGGGGCTGGAAGCGCCCAGGATTGGCGTCTGGAATTCGCTGAACCCCTGCGCGATCATCCGCTGGCGCAGGCTGGTGATGACCCGGTTGCGCAGCATGATGTTGTTGTGGACGCGCTCGCGCCGCAGGTCGACGAAGCGGTACTTTAGGCGCGTTTCTTCCGGATAATCTTCCGCCTGGTTCACGATCAGCGGCAGTTCCTCCGCCCGGCTCTGCACTTCGATGCTGCGAGCGAAAACTTCGATTTCGCCCGTCGGCAGGTTGGCGTTCACCGCCGCGGCATCGCGCGCCTTCACCTCGCCGTCGATCGTGACGACCGATTCCAGCTTGAGCCGTTCCAGCACGGGCAGCGCGTCGCTATCGCTGTCCGCCACGATCTGCGTGATGCCGTAATGGTCACGCAAGTCGACGAACAACACGCCGCCATGGTCGCGCTTGTTATGCACCCAGCCCGACAGGCGGACGGTTTGGCCGACATCGCTCTTGGTCAGCTGTGCGCAGTTGTGGGTACGATAGGCGTGCATCTGTGAACTTTCCAATTCGGGGATTAAGGCGCTAAGGGCGCGGCCGCGTGATGGGCGCTCCCTACCAGCGGAACGCGCGCGCTAACAGGGCAAGCCCCGGCTTTTGTCAAGCTCGGGCGCGCCAGACTGGCCTGCGATCCCCCCGACACGGGGAGCAAGGGCCGATGGGCGGCATACCGCCCGACCAGAGAAAAGACCGATGAAAATCCACGACCTGATTACCGATACCGAAACCCTCGCCGATCTCTGCCAGCGCCTCGCCAAGTCCGACTTTGTCGCCGTCGACACGGAATTCATGCGCGAGAATACCTATTACCCCCTCCTCTGCCTGGTCCAGATCGGCAACGAGGAAGAGGCTGCGGCGATCGACCCGCTTGCAGACGGCATCGACCTTAAATCCCTGTGGGACTTGCTCACCGATAACGAGGATGTCCTGAAGGTCTTCCATGCCGGCGGGCAGGACGTGGAGATCGTCTATAATTTCACCGGCAAGACCCCGCATCCCATCTTCGACACCCAGATCGCGATGATGGCTATCAGCCAGAACGAGCAGATTGGGTATGCTAACCTGGTCGAAAGCTGGCTCGGCCTCACCATCGACAAGGGCGCCCGCTTCACCGACTGGAGCCGCCGCCCGCTGACCGACCGGCAGATCGAATACGCCATCGGCGACGTTACGCACCTCGCGAAGATTTTCCCGAAGATGCTGAAAAAGCTGATCAAGACCGACCGCGGCCGCTGGCTGAATGCGGAAATGGACAAGCTGGCCGATGCGGAAAACTATCGCAACGATCCCGGCGAGGTCTGGCGCCGCATTCGCGCGCCCAGCCGGAACGCGACCGTCCTCGGGCGGCTGAAGGCGCTCGCCGCCTGGCGGGAGCGGGAGGCGCAAGACAAGGACATCCCCCGCGGCCGGATCATGCGCGACGAGACGCTGGCCGATATCGCCAGCCATCCGCCCAAGAAGCAAGCCGACCTTGCGAAGGTTCGCGGCCTCTCCAACGCCTGGCGCGAGAACGACATCGGCCGGCGGATGATGAAGGTCCTGTCGAATGCCGAACCGCTACCGGGCGATGAAATGCCGGAGAAGCGTTCTTCGGGCCGCCCGCTGGGCAAGGAGGGTAAGCTTGTCGGCGATCTCCTCAAGCTGCTGCTGAAGATCCGCAGCCGGGAAATCGACGTTGCCAGCCGCCTCCTCACCCGTTCCGACGAGATGGAGGCGCTCGCTTCCGGCGAGCGGGACCTGCCGATCCTCGAAGGCTGGCGCTATGAAGTGTTCGGCAAGGATGCGCTGGAGCTGGTCGAAGGACGCATGGCCTTCGCGGTGGAAAAGGGCCGCCTCAAGATGACCCGGATCAACGGCGAAGCGGAAGAGGCCGCGACCGCCTGATCCGATGTCCACCTACCTGCCCACCCTCAAGCAGCTGCAGTATCTCGTCGCGCTGCATGAACACGGCCACTTCGGCCGCGCGGCGGAAGCGGTGTTCGTGTCGCAGTCGACACTCTCGGCAGGTATTCGCGAACTGGAATCGCTTCTCGGCGTGACGCTGGTGGAGCGCAGCCGGCGGGTGGTCCGTTTCACCGGTCTTGGCAATGCGGTGGTCGCAAAAGCGCACCGCGTGCTGCGCGAGGCCGAGGAATTGTCCGATCTGGTTCAGGCCGCCGGCGCGCCGCTGTCGGGCGAAATGCGCCTCAGCGTGATCCCCACCATCGCGCCCTTTGTGCTTCCGCGCCTGCTGCCGCGCCTCAAGAAGGAACGGCCCGGCCTCAAGCTGTTCCTGCGCGAGGAACCGAGTGCCGCGGCAATGGAATCGCTCCAGCACGGGCGCGCGGATTGCGTGCTGCTGGCCCTGCCCTACCCAATCGGCGAGGCGGCATACGAGGAGATCGAGGACGACCGCCTGTTCGCCGCCTTTCCCGAAGGCCAGCCGGGCAATCTGCCAGACGAGGTCGATCCCGCGATCATCGAGGAAGGCACGCTGCTGCTGCTGGAAGACGGGCACTGCCTGAAGGACCATGCCCTTGCCGCCTGCAACCGCCCCGAACTGCGCGCCAGCGCAACGATGATCGGCACCAGCCTGCACACGCTGGTGCAGATGGTCGACAATGGGCTCGGCGTCACGATGCTGCCCGAAATGGCCATCGATGCCGGTATCCTGCACGAAACCAGCGTAGTTGCCCGTCCGCTGGAAGGCGACGGCGCAGTGCGCCATATCGCCCTCGTCTGGCGCAAGAACTCGCCGCGCGAGGACGATTTCCGCCTGCTGGCCGAAGAGTTACGCGCGGGGTAAGCACACCTGTGCATTAACCTTTTGTCAGCCCCGATCCTGCTATTCCGGAGCGTGGGGTAGCACAGGGGCTAAGGGCACATGCGTTCGTACAATCGCTTCACGACCGATCACACGGTCCATTTCGAGACCGAAAATCAAAGCGGCAGTGCCGCGCTCTACAACTTGTCGAGCGGCGGTTGCATGATCGAATTGTCGGACACCGAAGCCGAGGAAGGCGCACCGCTGATCGTGACGCTGAAGGAAGGCGTCGAGATGCCCGGCCATATCGTTTGGCGGATCGGCAAGAATGCCGGAATCAAGTTCGAAATGCCGCTGCATACCAAGGTGGTCGAAACCTTCGGATACGACGAGGACGAAGTGTTCGACCGCAACGATCCGCGCGACCGCTTCGGCATCCCGCTGGTCGAAACCCGCAAGACCGGTTCAGGCTACATGGGCTGACCGGAAGCCGCCCGGCTTTCGCAGAACCCGCGTGCGCGCGAGTCGGCCAGTTTCCGTTCTTCTCCGGTGAGCAGGTGTGGCCGCGCGATCGGCCGGCCCTCCGCATCGAAAAACGCCCCCGTTCGGCCCTTTCGCTGCCATTTGTCGCGCAGGATCCGGCCGAATGCCCGCGCGACCATCTTCAGCGCGCCGCCTGTTTTCAATCCCGACGTGTCCCCGCAACCGCTCTCCGTGAACACATGCACCGGGCCATCGGCCGCAGCGGGCTTCTTGCCTTTCAACGGATAGGCGATCAGCGAGAGGAACGGCCACTTGCCGTCCATCATCGTGTTGGCGATCGGGGTACGGCACTCGCGGCAATACCAGCGCAGCAGCTTGCCGTCCGTCACGCGGACACTGGCGAGGCTTTCCTCGCCCTTCCCGATTTGCAGGCCGAAGGCGCGGGTCTGCACCAACGGCGTTCCCGCATGATCGTCCAGCACGTCATCGCCCTTGTCGAGGTGATGCACGAATGCCTGGCAATCGCGGCAATGGCACACGAGCCAGCTTCCCTCCGCCGCCGCTTCGGCGGACAGCGTTCCGCCGACCGCACCGCAATCGCATTCGAGGATCAGGTCGCCGGCCATAAGTTCAGTCCATGTGCTTGAGGCCGACCCGCAGGTAATCCCAGCCGGTGATGACCGTAAGGATTGCTGCGGCCCACAGGCTCCAGAGCCCGACCATGTGCGGCACGTTGAAAGTGAATTCGCCCAGCGTCATCATCCAGCGCGGCAAGCCGCCTGCAAGTATCAGCGAGCCGAGCGATAGCATCTGGAAGGTCGTCTTCCACTTGGCGAGGCGACTGACCGGGACCGAAACCTGTATGCCGCCGAGGAATTCGCGCAGGCCGCTTACCGCGATTTCGCGGATCAGGATGACCAGCCCGGCGATGACGTGGAAGTCGCCCACCAGCGGCCCGCGCAGCCAGCCTTGCGCCGTCAGCACCAGGATGACGGCGGCAACCATGATCTTGTCGGCGATGGGATCGAGGAAGGCACCCAGCTTGCTGACCGTGCCGCTCGAGCGCGCCAGCATCCCGTCGAAGTAATCCGTGATGCCCATCAGGCTGTAGAGACCGAAGGCGAGCAGGTAACCCAGCTCCCACCCCGGCCACCACAGCAGCGCGACGAGAAACGGCACCGCAAAGATGCGGCTCATGGTGAGGATGTTCGGCAGGGACAGCATCGGCTGCCACCCCTAGCGCGCCAGACCGCCGGGCAAAAGCCGCGAGTAATCACTTGTCCCGCGTCATCTTGCCGCTACGGTCCCGCACACTTCAGGGGCTACCAAGGGCGCGCATGTCGACCACAACCGAACTCTTGCGCGCACGGCGTTTCCTGCCGCTGTTTGTCACCCAGCTGTTCAACGCCTTCAACGACAATGTCTACAAGACGACGATGGTCCTCTTCGTCGTCTACACCGTCTATAATTCGGCGGAGACGGAGACGATGTTCTCCAGCCTCGCCTCGGGCCTGTTCATCCTGCCCTTCTTCCTGTTGTCCGCCCTTGCCGGCCAGCTCGCCGACCTGCGCGACAAGGCGCGGCTGATCCGGCGGATCAAGTTTGCCGAGATCCTGCTGATGTCGGTGGGCGCGGTCGGCCTGTTCCTGGCCTGGCGCGGTATTGCGGTGGACACGGTGGCGATCCCGCTGCTGCTCGCGACCCTGTTCGGCACCGGGGTGCAATCGGCATTCTTCGGGCCGATCAAGTACGCGATCCTGCCCCAGCACCTGAAGCCGGAGGAAGTGCTGGCGGGCACAGGCCTGGTCGAGGCCGGGACCTATATCGCCATCATGGGCGGCGTCATCCTTGCCGGCCTGCTGTCGGAATCGATCGAAATCGCGGCCTTCGCCATCATCGCCTTCGCGCTGATCGGTTATGCCGTGTCGCGCCAGGTGCCCACCGCCCCGCCCATGGGCACGCAGGAAACGATCGACTTCAATCCCTTTACCTCCTCATGGCGACTGGTGCGCGACACCGTCCACAACCGCGAGGTGTGGTTCGCCATCCTCGCCATCAGCTTCTTCTGGACCATCGGCAGCGTGCTGTTCATCCAGTTCCCCCCGCTGGCGAAGAACGTCCTGATGGCCGATCCGAAGGTGGCGAGCCTGTTCCTCGTTTTCTTCTCCATCGGCGTGGCGATCGGCTCAGTCGCGGTAAACATGCTCCTGAAAGGCGAGGTTTCCGCCCGCTACGCGCCGGCGTCGGTCGCCGCGATGGGCGCGATGGTGGCCGTGTTCTACTTCGTGTGCCGGGCGTGGAATGCCGGGCTGCGCAGCCAGGAACTGATGGATGTATCCACCTTCCTCTCCTACCCGCTGGCGTGGGTGGTGTTGGGGAGCCTGCTGCTGATCGCGATCTTCGGCGGGATGTTCGTGGTGCCGCTCTACGCGTTCCTCACCACGCGCGTGCCCGCGAATGTCACCAGCCGGACGGTCGCGGCGAACAACATCGTCAATTCCGGTGCGATGGTCGTCGGATCGCTGCTGGCGTTTGCCCTGAGCACGATCGGCGTTCCGCTGGCCGAGCAGGTCCTGCTGTCGAGCGCAATGTGTCTCGTTTCGATCTGGCTCGGCTATCGGCTGCTGGTGGCCGAGCGCGCTGCCCGGCCTGCCGGTCAGGCGATATAGGCGGATACGCCGAACAGGCAGGCGCAATAGGCCATCATGAAATGGCGGATGTCTTCCGCTTCGATCCGCCAGGGCATGCGGCTCGGCACGGGCTCTGCCTCCTCGCCGCTGCAAGCGAAGACATGCGGCGGCAGGCTGGCGCGGAACGGGTGGCGGGCGGCTTCGGTGGTTAGGGTGAGTGAGCGTCTCATAGCGAAGGTGTTAACGCCTTCTTTACGATAATGGCCACGGCAGGAAATCCACCGTCGCAGGACGGGACATTAAGGCTGATCGTTCACGCTGAAGATGTCGGATTGCCGTTGCGAAGGGGCGGCGCTAGGGCGCTGGCATGAGCGAAAACCAGACCGCGGCCGCCCTCCTCGTCGACAGCCTGATCGAACAGGGCTGCGACCGCATTTTCACCGTGCCGGGCGAAAGCTTCCTCGCCGTGCTCGACGCGCTGCACGACCGCGACGCGATCGACGTCATTACCTGCCGGCAGGAAGGCGGGGCAGCGTTCATGGCCTGCGCGGACGGAGCGATGACGGGTCGCCCCGGCATCTGCTTTGCCACCCGCGGTCCGGGCGCGACCAACGCCAGCATCGGCGTGCATGTCGCGATGCAGGATTCGCAGCCGATGGTCCTGTTCGTCGGCGATGTCGGCCGCCCCATGCGCGACCGCGAAGGTTTCCAAGAGATCGACTTTCCCGCCTTTTTCGGCCCCATCTGCAAATGGGCCGCGCGGATCGACGATCCCGCCCGCGTGCCCGAATATATCGCCCGGGCCTATGCCACGGCCATGAACGGTCGCCCCGGCCCGGTGGTCCTCGCCGTGCCGGAAGACATGCTGGTGGAAGAGGTCTCCGGCGCGCCGCGGCCGATGGTCACCCGCCCCGCACAGGCCGCCTGTCCCGACGCGATGGGTGCGGTGATGGCGATGATCGGCGATGCGGCCTCCCCCGTTGCGATCGTCGGCGGCGCAGGGTGGAACGCGCGAACTCGCGAATATTTCACCCAGTTCGCTGAACGGATCGGCCTGCCGGCCGCCACCGCCTTCCGCCGGCAGGACGCGATCCCGGCCAGCAGCGCGGTCTATGCAGGCGCACTCGGCTACGGCCCCAATCCCAAGCTGGTCGAACGCGTGAAGAACGCCGACCTCCTCCTCGTGGTCGGTGCCCGGCTGGGCGAAGCGACGACCGACGGTTACACCGTCGTCACGCCCGACCATCCCGGCCAGATCCTGATCCACGTCCACCCCGATCCGGAAGAGCTCGACAGCGTCTATCGCGCCGATCTCGCCCTGTGCTGCGACACGGCCGAGTTCGCCGAAACCGCGGCGCTGTGGGATGACGACATCCTGTCCTTCGATGCCGGCGCGCAGGCCAATCGCGAATGGTCGGAATGGGCGACACCGCAGCCGGGCGAAGCAAAGCTCGATCTCGGCATGGCGGTGGGTGCGATGGTGGAGCATTGGCCGGAAGATACGATCGTCTGCAACGGCGCGGGCAATTTCGCCGGCTGGTGGCATCGCTTCTGGCGCTATCGAGCGCACCCTTCCCAGTTGGCCCCCACCTGCGGCGCGATGGGCTACGGCGTGCCCGCAGCGGTTGCCGCCGCGCGCCGTTTCCCGGACCGGCAGGTCGTCGCGGTGGCGGGTGACGGCGACTTCCTGATGAACGGGCAGGAACTGGCGACCGCCGCGCAATACGGCCTCGACCTCACCGTCATCGTGGTCGACAATTCAGCCTACGGCACGATCCGCATGCATCAGGAGCGCGAGCATCCCGGCCGCATTTCGGCCACCACTCTCGCCAATCCCGATTTCGCGGCTTTCGGCAAGTCCTTCGGCGCATGGTCGGCCCGCGTGGAAACCACCGAGGAAATGCTGGCCGCGCTGGAAGAAGCGCGTGGACACACCGGCCTGCGCCTCATCCATGCCGTCACCGATATCGAGTATATCGCCGCATCCGGCGCAACGGTCAGCGGGCTGCGCAGCAAGTAGCGCGCACAAAAAGAAAGAGCCGCCTCCCGAAAGGAGCGGCTCTTTCCGTTGAAACCGAACGGTCGGCAGAAGCGGTATCGCCGGACGCGTCTAACGGTTTCAATCGATCAACGCGCACCCTGACCGTTGGTTTCCGCGCGCGCATTCGGTTCGTCGCAAATTACACGCCGGCCAGCGACATGATCACGGACCATTCCTCCGGCTTGATCTCCGCCACAGACAGGCGGGACTGGCGCACCAGTTCGCAATCCTCCAGCGCGGGTTCGGCCTTGATCTGCTTCAGCGTGACCGGGCTCGGCAGCTTCGTTTTCGGCTTCACCTTCACGGCGGCCCACTTGCCGGTCTCGTCCGTCGGATCGGTGATGCCGGCCACGCTCACCTCGCAGATGCCGACGATCTCCAGCCCTTCGCGCGAATGGTAGAAGAACGCCTGGTCCCCTACTTCCATCGCAGCCAGGTTGTTCTTCGCGCGGTGGTTGCGAACGCCGTCCCACGTGCCTTCCTTTTCCGCGACAAGATCGTCCCAGCTGTACTTGAACGGTTCGGATTTCAGCAGCCAGTAGCGTTTCGCCATCATATCTCCTCACGCCCGGGCGGGCGGAAAGCTCGTGTTAACCAGAATTTCAATTCCTTGCGCGATATCCTGCGGACACGTGCAAGGGGGTACGATTGAGCGGTTCTCAACCGACTACGGATGACGCCATGGCCCGTTCCGCCAAGCCGGAACAGGGTGATAAGCGCGATTTCATCACCTTTGGCATCGCCATTGCGGCCATCATCCTGTTCGTCGGCACCGCCGGACAGGTGCTGGCGCAGACCGTGAAGAACGTTCTCGGCCAGGCCCCCGCCCCCGATCCGCTGCTGCTCAACGCCGTGATCCTGAACGTGGCGCTGATTATCCTCGTGTGGCGCCGCTACCGCGAATTGACCGCAGAGATCGAGCAGCGCCGCGAGGCCGAAGCGCTCGCCCGCCGCCTCGCAGAGACCGATCCGCTGACCGGTTGCCTCAATCGCCGCAGCCTTTCCGCCGCCGGTGCCGCACTGCTACAGGCGGCTGCGGGCGAGCGACGATTGGTTGCGGCGATGATGCTCGACCTCGACCATTTCAAGGCCATCAACGACCTGAACGGGCACAAGGTCGGCGACCAGGTGCTTGTCGAACTCGCCCGCCGCATCCGCGGCGTCATGCCGGCCGATGCGCTCGTCGCCCGCCTCGGCGGGGACGAATTCGCCTGTTTCATGCGTTTCGACGCGCGCAGCCGCGAGGCGGTTGATCGGCACGCCGCGGCATTGCTCAAGGCCATATCCGCGCCGGTGGTGATCGACGGGCTGGAAATCGACATCAGCACCTCGATCGGGATCGCCGCAAGCGACGGCCTCGAAGGGGCATCGCTCGACGAATGCCTGTCGCAGGCCCTCGTCCACCGCGCCGATATAGCCATGTACCAGGCCAAGAAGGCCGGCCGGGCCCAATTCGCTTGGTTCGAACCGGCGATGGAAAACGAACTGCGCTTCCGCAACGAGCTGGAAGTCGGCATCCGCAACGGCGTGCGCGAGGGCCACTTCAAGCCGTATTACGAAAGGCAGATCGATCTCGCCACAGGCGACCTCATCGGTTTCGAGATGCTCGCCCGGTGGGAATCGCCCGACATGGGCCTCGTCGGGCCCGACATCTTCATCCCCATCGCGGAAGAAATGGGCATCATTTCGGAAATGTCCGACCGTCTGGTGGAGCAGGCGCTGGCCGACGCTGCCGGGTGGAGCGAGCACCTGACGCTGTCGATCAACGTCTCGCCGGTCCAGCTGCGCGATCCGTGGTTCGCGCAAAAGCTGCTCCAGCGCCTCCACGCCGCGCATTTCCCGCCGCAGCGGCTGGAGGTGGAGATTACCGAAAGCTGCCTCCACGAAAATCTGGAAGTCGTCCGCACGGTCATCGCCAGCCTCAAAAACCAGGGCGTAAAGATCAGCCTCGACGATTTCGGCACCGGCTATTCCAGCCTGTCGCAATTGCGCAGCCTGCCGTTCGACCGGATCAAGATCGACCGCAGTTTCGTGAGCGGCGTCGACGGCGACGAGAACGCCGCCACCATCGTCGAATCCATCGTCCAGCTCGGCCAGGGGCTGAACCTGCCGATCACCGCGGAAGGCGTTGAGAACGAGGCAATCCTCGGCTTGCTCCGCGGCATGGGCGAGATGAAGGCGCAGGGCTATCATTATGGCCGCCCTGCCGATGCGGCTGCGACGCGCGACTGGCTGGCGAGCCAGGATCTCGTGGTCCCTGCCGCCGAGCTCGAGGCGCTGACCGCCGACGAGGCGGCCCGGGCTGCCGAGACGGAGCCTGCGCGCCGCACCGGCTGACAGCCTGCCGTCCGGCCCCAGCTATACTCCCCACAGCTTTACTGGGGCGCGCCCGCCCCCTAATGCCCGGCAGACATGCGGGTTTCCTTCACCAAGATGCACGGCCTCGGCAACGATTTCATCGTGCTCGATGCGCGCGAGCAGGCGCTGCCGCAGCTGACCGAGAAGCTGGTCAGTTCGCTGGCCGACCGGCGCACCGGCATCGGTTGCGACCAGCTGATCGTGCTGGAGGATACGGACGAGGCCGATGTCCGCATGCGCATCTTCAACAGCGACGGCGGCGAAGTGGAAGCCTGCGGGAACGCGGCGCGCGCCGTGTCCCTGCGCGAAGGCAAGCCTGCGCGCATCCTGACCCAGGGCGGCATAATCGACGCCGTCCCGGCCGATCGCGGCGCGCGGATCGACATGGGCAGCCCGCGGTTCGAATGGACGCAGATCCCGCTTGCCTATGCGATGGACACCGCCTCCATGCCTGTCGCCTGGGGCGAACTCGAAGCGCCGGTCGCCGTCAACGTTGGCAACCCGCACGTCATCTTCTTCGTGGACTACCTCGGCGCGGTGGAGCTCGGCAGGCTCGGCCCGATGATCGAGAACGACCCGCTTTTTCCCGAGCGGGTGAACGTCAACGTGGCGCAGGTCATGGATCGGCGGTCGATCCGCCTTGCCGTGTGGGAACGCGGCGCGGGTCTCACCCGCGCATGCGGCACAGGCGCCTGTGCGACGGCGGTCGCAGCGGCGAAGCGCGGCCTTACGGAGCGCAGCGTGACGGTGCGCCTGCCGGGCGGCCCGCTCGACATCGAGTGGACGGGCGAGGACCGGATCATGATGTCCGGCCCGGCGGCGGAGAGCTTTCGCGGCACTTTCGAGGCGGGCGACTACGCATGAGCGCGCATGTCGTCACCCTCGGTTGCCGCCTGAACCTGGCCGAAAGCGAGCGGATCCGCGTGATGTTCGCCGCCGAGCCGGGCGAAGTCGTCATCGTCAACAGCTGCGCGGTCACCAGCGAAGCGGTGCGCCAGACGCGCCAAGCGATCCGCAAGGCCCGCCGTGCCCAGCCGGATGCGCGGCTGCTTGTCACCGGCTGCGCCGCCGATATCGAGCGCGAAAGTTTCGCTGCGATGGACGAAGTGGACGGGCTCGTCGCCAACAGCGCCAAGCTCGATCCGCGCAGCTGGAACCTGCCGCCGGCGCAAACGCCGCCAGCGCCAACGAAGACCCGCGCCTTCATCGCCGTCCAGAACGGCTGCGACCATGCCTGCACCTTCTGCGTCATCCCGCAGGGCCGCGGTACCAGCCGCTCGCTGTCCGTGGCGCAGGTGCTGCGCGAAGTCGGCGCGCACCTGGCGCGCGGCGCGCAGGAGATCGTGCTCACCGGGGTAGACCTGACCAGCTGGGGCGAGGATTTGCCCGGCGCGCCCGGACTAGGGGTGCTGGTAGAAGCTATCCTGGGCGAATATCCCGCCCTTCCCCGCCTGCGCCTCTCCTCCGTCGACGGCATCGAAATCGACCCGCTGCTGTTCGACCTGATCGCGGGCGAAGCGCGGGTCATGCCGCAATTGCACCTGTCGCTGCAGCACGGTCACGACTTGATCCTCAAGCGCATGAAGCGGCGGCATGGCCGGAGCGACGCTGTATCGCTGGTGGAGCGGCTCAAGGCGCGGCGGCCGGAGCTGGCCATCGGCGCAGACCTGATTGCCGGCTTCCCGACCGAGACCGACGCGCACCACGCGGCGAACCGCGCGATCATCGAGGAACTGGACATCGTCCACGCGCATGTCTTTCCCTACTCCGCCCGCCCCGGGACGCCTGCCGCCCGGATGCCGCAAGTGGACGGTGCGACCATCAAGGCCCGCGCTGCCGAATTGCGCGAGACGGCTGCGAAGGTTCGCCAGGCATGGCTCGGCTCGCTCGTAGGCCAGCCCCTGGCCGTGCTTGTCGAAAAGGACGGCACCGGCCATGCAGCGAACTTCGCCCGCGTCCGCGCGCCGGAAGGTGCCGTACCGGGCACCGTCATGACCATCATCCCCACCCGCCTCGACGAAGGACTGCTTGCATGAGCGACGCCGCCGACAATACCGGCTGGACCGACCGCGTTTTCGGGGGGTTCAAAAAGACTTCCGAACGCCTGTCCGGCAACCTCGCCGGCACGGTCGGGAACACGAAGCTGGATGACGCCACGCTCGACGAGGTGGAGGACGCGCTGATCGTGTCCGACCTCGGCCCGTCCGCTGCCGGCCGCATCCGCGCCAAGCTGGCCGAAAAGCGCTTCGGCTCGACCATCACGGAGCGCGAGCTGAAGGAAGCCGTGGCTGAGGAAATCGCCGCCATCCTGCGCCCTGTCGCAAAGCCGCTGGAAGTCACGGCGTTCCCCCGCCCGCAGGTGATCCTGGTGATCGGGGTCAACGGATCCGGCAAGACGACCACGATCGCCAAGCTCGGCCACCTTTTCTACGAAGACGATTACGAGGTCATGCTGGCTGCGGGCGACACGTTCCGTGCCGCCGCCATCGAGCAACTGGCGGTGTGGGCCGACCGCATCGGCGCGCCGCTGATCCGCGGGCCGGAAGGCGGCGATCCGGCCAGCATCGTGTTCGACGCGGTCAAGGCCGCGACCGATGTCGGGACCGACGCGCTGATCGTCGATACTGCCGGGCGGCTGCAGAACAAGCGCGAGCTGATGGACGAGCTCGCCAAGATCCGAAAGGTCCTCGGCCGGCTGAACCCGGAAGCGCCGCACGACGTGGTGCTGGTGCTCGATGCCACCAACGGCCAGAACGCGCTCGGCCAGATCGAGATTTTCCGCGAGGTTGCGGGCGTCACCGGCCTTATCATGACCAAGCTCGACGGCACGGCGCGCGGCGGCGTGCTGGTTGCGGCGGCCGAGCAGTTCGGCCTGCCCATCCACGCCATCGGCGTCGGCGAAGGGATGGACGACTTGCGCCCCTTCGATCCGGACCTGGTCGCGCGCGTCATTGCAGGGGTGGCATGATGGCCGACGACACGAAGAAGCAATCCGCCGGGTCCAGCTGGATCAACGTCGCGGTCGATTACGGGCCGCTGCTCGTATTCTTCCTCACCTACCGCTATTTCGCGCCCGACGGCAGCGATCCGGTGGGCGAAGTCTTCGCCGTGGTGCGCGGGACCGGCGCTTTCATCGTCGCGGCGCTGGTCGCGCTCGCTGTGTCGAAATTCCGCCTCGGCAAGATCAGCCCGATGCTGATGCTCTCGACCGTGCTGATCGTGGGCTTCGGCATGCTGACGATCTTCCTGGGCGATCCCTTCTGGATCCAGATCAAGCCGACCGCGATCTATGCCTTCTTCGCCGTCGCGCTGCTGGTGGCCTATGCGCGCGGCAAGGCGCTGCTGAAATGGGCGCTGGAAACCGCATTCGAGGGTCTTTCCGACGACGGATGGCTGAAGCTGTCGCGCAACTGGGGCATATTCTTCATCGCGCTGGCGCTGCTGAACGAGGCCCTGCGCCATTTCCTCAGTTTCGAAGACTGGCTGGCGGCGAAACTGTGGGTGTTCCTGCCTCTGACGTTCCTGTTCACCTTCACGCAGATCCCGATGCTGTTGCGGCACGGGCTGGACGTTGGACAGGAAGACGATGTCGTGAAGGACGAGCCGCCTACGGGCTGACCGTGCGATAACGCCGCGCGATCGCCAACTCGCGGGCACGCCCTGCCGCGGGAATGAGCGAAACAGCGCCGGCAGCGGACAGCAGGAGCGCTGCCGTGACATAATTCGCGCGCAGGGCCTGTTCCAGCGCATGGTGCCACCACAGGTAAGCCGCTGTCGTGCCCACGAGGGCAACGATTATGCTGGCCAGCCAAAGCGGCGTTCGGCGCAGGAAGAGGACATAGATCGTCGCCGTGACCGCCGTCGGGATGAATCCCGTCAGGTAGATCATCGTAAGCAAAGTCTTCAGGCCCAGCAGCAGGCCCAGTCCGGCTATGCCGAGCGTCAGGATAACAAAGAAGCTGTAGCCGAGCGGGGGCAGAAGCAACGCGCACAAGGCGACGAAACAGGCTCTCTCGGCGGCGGCGATCATGCGGCCTCAATAGCCGCAGATCCGTTAAAAACCTAGCTGCGCCTAGATTTTCATCTGGCTGCCGAGCTCGACCACGCGGTTGGTCGGCAGGCGGAAGAATTCCATCGGCGTTGCGGAATTGCGCATCATCCAGGCGAACAGTTTCTCGCGCCAGACGGCCATGCCGGGGTTCTCCGCGCTCAGCAGCGTCTGGCGGCTGAGGAAGAAACTGGTCTTCATCATGTCGAACGGGCCGCCGCACATTTCCTTGCGCGTCAGGGCGCGCGGAACATCGGTTTCCTCCATGAAGCCGTAATGCAGGCTGACCCGGAAGAAGCCGTCTTCCAGCTCGTGGATTTCGCAGCGATAGGCTTCATCGACGTAAGGTTCGTCGGCGATGTCGACGGTCAGCACCACCACCCGGTCGTGGAGTACCTTGTTGTGCTTGATGTTGTGCAGAAGCGCCGACGGCACGCCGCTGGTGCTGCTGCTCATGAAGATCGCCGTGCCAGGAACGCGCTTGGCGCTGCCCCGCGCGCTTTTCGCGAACACGTCGAGCGGCAGGCCGACCTCGCTCATTTTCTTGCGCATCAAGGTGCGACCGCGCGCCCAGGTGGTGAGCATGGTGAACACGATCGCGCCCACCAGCAGCGGGAACCAGCCGCCGTCCGGCACCTTGAAGAGGTTGGCGACGAAATAGGCCCCGTCGACGATCAGGAACAGGATCACGACCGGCGCTGCCAGCCACCATTTCCATTTCCACACGCCGACCAGCAACACCGCCATCAGCAGCGTGTCGATGGTCACCGCGCCGGTGACCGCGATACCGTATGCGCTCGCCAGCGCAGAGGAGTTCTGGAAAGTCAGGACCAGCACGATCACTGCGATCAGCAGAGCCCAGTTGATCACGGGAATGTAGATCTGGCCCGCCTCTTCCTCCGACGTGTGGCGAATGCTCATGCGCGGCATGAAGCCCAGCTGGATCGCCTGGTGCGTGATCGAGAACGCGCCCGAGATCACCGCCTGGCTGGCGATGAAGGTGGCGCAGGTCGCCAAGATGACGAGCGGCAAGCGCAGATTCTCCGGCGCCAACAGGAAGAACGGATTGCGCACGACCTCGGCCGCTTCGGCAGCGGGCAATCCTTCGATCATCGCGCCTTGCCCGAAATAGTTGAGCAGCAGGCACGGCATGACGAAGCCGAACCACGACAAGCGCATCGGGCCGCGCCCGAAATGGCCCATGTCGGAATATAGCGCCTCCGAACCGGTTACGGCGAGGACGACCGCGCCCAGCGCGAAGAACGCGATCCACTTGTCGGTGATGAAGAACTGGACCGCGTACCAGGGATTGAGGGCGAAAAGGATTTCGGGATTCTGGACGATCTGGATCGTCCCCAGCACCGCGATCACGCAGAAATAGACGATCATTACCGGCGCGAATAACGCACCGACCTTCGCCGTGCCGCGCTTCTGCAACAGGAAGAGAAATACGAGCAAGAACAGTGCGATAGGGATGACCAGCGGGTCGAGCCGGTGGTCCACCACCGTAAGCCCCTCGACAGCCGATAGGACCGAGATTGCGGGCGTAATCATGCTATCGCCATAAAACAGCGATGTCGCGAACACGCCAAGCACCACCACCAGCCAGCCGTAACTACCGCGCCCGATATGCCGTGACAGCAGCGCGACGAGCGCAAGGCTGCCCCCCTGCCCCTTGTTGTCCGCGCGCATCAGGATGGTGACGTACTGGATCGCCACGACCAGTAGCATCGACCAGAAGATCAGGCTGACCACGCCGAACACGTGCAGCCGGTCGATCAGCAGGCCGCCGCTATGCGCACCGGTAAAGGTCTCACGAAAGGCGTAGAGCGGGCTCGTGCCGATGTCGCCGAAGACGACGCCGATCGCGCCGACTGCCAGCGCGGCCTTTTTCTTGTCTCGGTGGTGGCCGTGCGCTCCGCCTGTTTCAGGCAGCGGCGCTGCTGCTTCGCTCATCGGGATTTAAGCCCCTCGCTCCATGGCGGAAAGCGCGCGCACTAGCAGCGCGGCAATGGCGCCGCAATAGGTGCCGGATTGCGAGGTTTCCAGCGTCATTCCCCGCCCTGCCCGCTGCGCTGGGCGAGTGCGGCATCGAGCTGCGCCAGCCGCGCCTGCAATTCGGCGCGGCCCCAGGCGTTGCCTTGAGCCTCACCGAGCGCCCGCGCCCATTCGCTGCGGCCTTCGTCCAGCTGCCCCTGGCCCAGCATGGCCGCACCGCGGAAGAAACCTGCGGCCACCTGGCCCGGTGCGGCAGCCTCCGCCCGCTCGAACGCGTATTCCGCCGGCGGCGTAAGCCGGCCCTCGGCGTGGGCGACGAGGTTCATGGCCAGTGCCAACCACAGTTCCGCATCCTGCGGCCTGCGTTCGACAGCGGACCGGAGCGCTGCGGCGGCATTTGCGAACTGCCCGCGCCGGGTCAGGCTGTCCGCCGTGATGAGCTCGCGCGAAAGCAATCGGTCGGGCCGTCCGAAGCGCAGCCGCGCCTCGATCATCTGGCTGCCGTCCTCGGCTTCCCGCGCCGACCGGTCGCTCGGCGCGGAAGGCAGGTCGGGGCTCGCCTGCAGGGCATAGCCGGTCAGGCCGAACAGCAGGGCGGCGGCAAACAGCGTCCATGCGCCGCGTGGCATCTTCAGGACGAAAGCGGCAGCCGCAAACGCCGCTGCGGCAAGAAGGAGGACGGACAGCCAGGTCACGCGCGCCTCCGCAGCCTGCGCGCCAGCACGAAGAGCGCCAGCAGCACCAGCAGCGCCGGGATCGCGAACAGCGGCCAAGTGGTGCGCGAAACCTGCGGTTCGTAGCTGACATAATCGCCATAGCGCGATATCAGGAAGCCGCGGATCTCGTCAGGCGATTGGCCCGCCGCGATCCGGCTGCGCACGACATGGCGCATCGTGCCCGCCATCGGCGCATCGGAATCGGCGATCGACTGGCTTTGGCAGGTCACGCAGCGCAGCGTCTCCATCAGCGCGCGCGCCTCGTCCTCCTGTGACTGGTTGGCCAGCTGGGTATAGGCATATTGGGCCGGCGCAACGGACTGCTGTGCGGCCAGCGGCACGGGAATCGCGGACATCACCAGGAAGAGGGCGACCAACCGCATCATCGCCCAGCCTTTTCGAGCTCGCGCAGGAGCACCGGTATGTCGCGCTCGGCGATATCGCCGATGTGGTGGTACCGGATCACGCCTTCGCCATCGACGACGAAGGTTTCGGGCACCTGGCTCGATCCGAATTCCAGCTGGATCTGCGCATTTTCGTCGTCGCCGATGCGCGCGAACGGGTTGCCGTATTCGGCCAGGAACCTGTCGACATCCTCACCCTCGTCGGAAATCGCAATCGCGACGATTGTCGCCCCTTCCCGCTCCAGCCGGTCGAGGAACGGCGCCTCCACACGGCACGGCAGGCACCAGCTGGCAAAGAAATTGACCAGTTTGGGCTTTCCGTCGCGCAGGTCCGATGTCTGCACGCCCGGCCGGCTCTCGCTGATCGGCGGCAGGACGAACGCGGGCACCGGCTGCCCCACCATCGCGCTCTGCACGAAATCGTTGCGCGGCTGGGTCAGCTTGTAGGCGAAGAATCCGCCGAGCAGCGCGACGATGGCGATGGGGATCAGGGCGAACTTCATCTTCATAGCGCTGCCAGCTCCGCCTGCTGCCGCGCCGTTCGCGCCCGTGCGCGGTCGCGTTTCCGCCGCTTCCACATCCGTCCGACCAGCGCGAGCACGCCGCCGAGCGCGATCAGGATGCTGCCGAGCCAGATCAGCGTGACGAAGGGCTTCCACCACAGCCGCACCTGCCAGCGGCCGCCGTCCGCCTGTTCGCCGATCACTGCGTAGAGCTGGCCGTTCCACGATCCCAGCAGCGCGGATTCGCTTGTCTGCTGCTGGGGCTGCCAGAAGCTGCGCGATTGCGGATGCAGCTCGTAACTCGCCCCGCCCCGCCGTGCTTCCAGCGTCGCTTCGGTTGCGGTCCAGTTGGGGCCGGCGACGGGCGTGACCGAGGTCAGCTCGACTTCGTACGGGCCGATTGCCATGGTGTCGCCGACGGCGTTGGCAGCCAGCGTTTCCTTGCTGAAGCCGCTATCGGCCGCCGCGCCGAACAGGCTTACCGCGAGGCCGAAATGGGCCAGCACCATGCCCCAGACGGACAGCTCGACATAGCGCAGGCGCCGGCCTCTGAGCGGCATCCAGCTCGCCACCCCGAGCGCGCCCGCAAAGGCTATTCCGAGTGCCGGGAGGAGGCCCGCCCCGCCCAGCATCGCGACGCCGACCAAAGCCGCGCCCAGCATTACGGCCGCGGCAATCGCAGGCTTCGCGATCCGGTCCAGCCGGTCGCGCTTCCAGCGCAGCAGCGGGCCGACGAGCAGCACCAGCACCAGAGGCAGGAAGAACATGGCGGAGACCGGGTTGAAATAAGGCGGGCCGACGGAAACCCGCACGCCGAATGCCTCGGTCGCGACGGGGTACAGCGTGCCGAACAGCACGATGGCGAGGATTGCGCTGAGCAGCACGTTGTTCACCACCAGCGCACCCTCGCGGCTGACCACGGCGAACCGCTGCCCTTCCGCGATGGCGGACGCCCGCCAGGCGAACAGGCCGAGCGCGGCGCCAGTGTAAAGCACCATCAGCACGAGGATGAAGGCCCCGCGCTCCGGATCGACGGCGAACGCATGGACGCTGGTGAGGATGCCGGAGCGCACGAGGAACGTGCCTAGCATCGACATGGCGAAGGCCGTCACCGCCAGCATGATCGTCCAGGTCCTGAGGCCTTCGCGCGATGACAGGACACTCACCGAATGGAGCAGCGCCGTAGCGGCGAGCCAGGGCATCAGCGAGGCGTTCTCGACCGGGTCCCAGAACCACCAGCCGCCCCAGCCGAGCTCGTAATAAGCCCAGTAGCTACCCGCCGAAATGCCGAGCGTGAGGAAGACCCAGGCGCCCAGAACCCAAGGGCGCATCGCGTCGGCAAAGGCGCGGTCCACGCGGCCCGTCAGCAGCGCACCCACGGCGAAGCTGAAAGCGACCGAAAGGCCGACATAGCCGAGGTAGAGCGTGGGCGGATGGAAGGCGAGGCCGATGTCCTGCAACAGCGGGTTGAGGCCGAGGCCCTCCGGCACCGGCGTCGCCAGCCGCTCGAACGGGTTGGAACTGAACAGCAGGAAAGCATAGAAGCCAAGCGCCAGCGCGCCCTGTGCCGCCAGCGTGCCCGCGAGGCTTCGTGCATCCAGCCGGCGTTCGAAGCGGGCGACGAGCGCACCCGACATTGCCAGCACGGTCACCCACAGCAGCATCGAGCCCTCGTGGTTGCCCCACGCGCCGGTGACCTTGTAGATGAAGGGCTTGGCGCTGTGCGAATTCGAGGCGACCAGTGCCACCGACAGGTCGGTGACCGCGAAAACGTAAAGCAGCGCGGCGAAGCTGCCCATTACCAGCAGCGCTTGAACGATCGCCGCCGGGCGCGCCATGTCTGCTAGGATACTGTCCGCGCGAACGCCGAACGCGCCAGCGACCAGCTGCAGCAGCGCCAGCGCGGCCGCCATCCACAGCGCCGCAAGGCCCAGCTCGGCGATCACTCGACGGTATCCGCCAGCGTATCGGCCTTGGCCTCGGCGTCCATGCCTTCCAGCTCGCGCGGCATGTAGTTCTCGTCATGCTTGGCGAGGAGGTTTTCGGCGAGGAACAGGCCGTCCGCCTGCCGCCGCCCCTCCGCCACCACGCCGGAGCCTTCCACGAACAGGTCCGGGAGGATGCCGGTATAGCGCACCGGCACCCGCGCCTTGCCGTCACCGACGGTGAAGTTGACGGTCACCCCGTCGGGCAGGGTTTCGAGCGATCCGGCCTCTACCATGCCGCCGAGCCGTATCAGGCGGTCCGAAGCGGGCTTTTCCGCGACATATTGCGCTGGCACGTAGAAGAAATTGGCCTGGTTGCGCAGGCCCCATGCCGCGAGCAGGCCTGCGCCGACCAGCGCCGCAAGCGCGAGGGCGACCAGCACCAGCCGCTGGTGTTTGGGCTTTATCGTGCTCACTTGCGCTTCAGGTCCGCCTTGCGTCGTTCCGCTCGGCGCATCCACGCCCAGCTCCACCCGGCAAGCGCCAGTGCCGCCACGATGGTGAGCACATAGGCGGCGAGCACGAAGTCGCCCTGGTCGAGTGCTTCGCGCATCGCGCTACCCCTCCCGCGCCAGGCGGCGCAGGCGCGCCTCGGCTTGCGTTGCGGCAAGGATCGCCCGCATCCGCGCAAGTACGACGCCGCCGAACAGCAGCGAGAAACCGGTCACGCAGATCACCAGCGGCCACAGGTACACCGGGTCGATCGCGGAATTGCCCACGGTCAGGCTGGGCGGCTGGTGCAGCGAATTCCACCACACGACAGAACGGTTGATGATTGGAATATTGACCGCACCCAAAAGGCCGAAAATGGCAGGCAGCCGCTCCGACGCGCCTTCGCGCATGGTCGCGGAGCTGAGCGCGATGTAGGCGAAATAGAGGAAAAGCAGCACCAGCATGCTGGTCAGCCGTCCGTCCCACACCCACCACGTGCCCCAGGTGGGCCGGCCCCAGATGGACCCGGTGGCAAGGCAGATCGCGGTGAAGACCGCACCGGGCACCGCCGCGGCGCGCGCCGCGATTGCGGCCAGCGGATGCCGCCAGACGAGCACGACCAGGCTTGAAACCGCGATCGCCGTCCATCCGCCCATGCCCAGCCATGCCGCCGGTACGTGGACGAACAGGATCGCCACGGTTTCCCCCATCAGCCGGTCGGGCGGGACGCTAAGGCCCCATGCGAGCCCTGCCGCCGACAGCAGCAGGCCGCCAAGCAGCAGTACCGGCGTGAGCCAGCGCGCAATGCTCAGGAAGCGGGTGGGATTGGCGAAATAATGCATCGGTGGCGGATGATCGGGAGAGTCGCCGCCCCCTAGCAGCTTTCGCCGCATTTGTGGCGGAAATTCGTGCGTTTCGGGCGCGATGGCCCCACTTACTTCCGGCCGATCAGCTCCTGCGCCATCTCGTCGGCCACCACGTCCGGACGCTCGCCGGTTTCGTCGCACTTGGTCCAGATCGATTGCAGCCGGTCGGGGATCTGCGCGATGCGCTTGCGCACCTCGTTGATGTCGCACGGCTGGCCTTGGGTGCGGCAGAGATATTCGAGGCAGACGCTGATGATGCCGCCTGCATTGATGACGTAATCGGGCGCGTAGAGGATGCCGCGGTCGGCCAGCAGCTTGCCGTGTTCCGGCCGGGCGAGCTGGTTGTTCGCCCCGCCTGCCACGATGCTGCAATCGAGCCGGGCGATGCCTTCCTCATCAAGGATCGCGCCGAGCGCATTGGGACTGAAGACGTCGCACTGGGTGGACATGATCGCGTCCGCCGCCACGGCCTCTCCGCCAACTTCCTTGGCGAGCGACTTGGCGCGGCCGGTATCGATATCGGCGACCGTCAGCCTGGCGCCTTCCTTGGCCAGCAGGCGCGCCACGCCGCCGCCGACGCTGCCGGTGCCCTGCAGGGCGACATGGACGCCGTCCAGCTCGTCGCGCCCCAGCTTGTGGGCGACCGCGGCCTTGATGCCGTGGAAAATGCCCATCGCGGTGAAGGGGCCCGGATCGCCGCCCGCATCGCCTTCCTCTACCGGGAGGCCCGAGACGTGCTGGGTGTACTGCGCCACCAGTTCCATGTCGGCGGGCGAAATGCCGACGTCCTCTGCCGTGACATAGCGACCGCCCAGTCCGTCCACCGCCTTGCCGAATGCAGCCAGCATCGCTTCCGTCTTGGTCCCGTCCTCGTCTGCCAGGATTACCGCCTTGCCGCCGCCGATCGGCAGGCCGGCCATGGCGTTCTTGTAGCTCATCCCGCGGCTGAGGCGCAGCGCGTCGCGCATCGCGGCCTTCGGCTCCGCATAATGCCAGAAGCGCGTGCCGCCCGCCGCCGGGCCGAGATGGGTGGAATGGATGGCGATGATGGCGGTCAGGCCGCTGTCGCGATCGCGCACAAAATGCACGATTTCGTGGTCGTCGTAATCCGGTTCGGTCCAGAATGCGGTCATCGTCGCTCACCCGCCTGGCGCGAAATTTCGCGCTGGAATATCAGGTCCGGGAAACGGGGAAGATGGGGCGATCGAGGGGTCTCGAACCCCCGACCTCCGGTACCACAAACCGGCGCTCTAACCAACTGAGCTACGATCGCCACACTATCGTCACGCAAGCGTGCCGCCCGTGCCGGACGTGCGCGCTGATACGCCCCTCGCGCCGCCGGTCAAGCGGTCATCTGGGGCGGGCGCGGCCTGTTGCATGGATGGCCGGAATTGGGAAGCGAAAACTGCATCCGGGCGCTGTTTGCGCAAGAAAGTTTCGTGCTTGCGACACGGGCGCTGCGGCGTAGAACGGGGCGATGCTTGCCCCCGGCGAATCCTCCCCCGACATCCTGCGCGCCATGGGCGGCGTGAAGCAGGTCCCCTCCCCAAAGCTCGAATTGCTGGTGGCGGACGGTTTCCTGCCGGCCGGACTGTGCGGCGAGCTGATCGAGCTGATCGATGCGAACCGCCGGCCCTCCACCCTCGCCGATCACAATGGCGACGACTATTTCCGCACCAGCGAAACCTGCGATCTCGACCCAGCCCAGCCGGCAGTGATCGAGCTCGAGAGGCGGCTGCGGGACTTCAACGGCATCGATCCCGCCCACGGGGAGCCCGTCCAGGGACAGCGCTATGCCGTGGGCCAGGAATTCAAGCAGCACACCGACTGGTTCGACCCCCACGGCAAGGACTGGGAGGAGTATTGCACCGTGGCCGGGCAACGGACGTGGACTTTCATGATCTATCTCAACGAGGTGGAAGCCGGCGGCGGCACCCGTTTCAAGGTCATCGGCAAGACCTTCCAGCCGGAAACCGGCAAGCTTCTGTGCTGGAACAACCGCAAGGCCGACGGCAGCGGGAACGTCAACACGCTCCACCACGGCATGAAAGTGCGCAAGGGCGTGAAATACGTGATCACCAAGTGGTACAGGGAGAAACCGTGGGGATGACCGAACCGGGCCTGGTGGCAATCTATCGCTGGCGGGTGGCTGCGGAACATCGCGCGCCCTTTCGCGACACGTGGGAGCGCGCGACCTTGCGCCTGCGCGAATTTGGCGGGCAAGGATCGCTGCTTGGCGAGGATGCCGACGGCACGCTCGTCGCCATCGCCCTGTGGCCGGATGCCGCCACGCGCGATGCGGCCTTCGCCGTGACCGAAGGCGAGTTCGACTGGCCCGAAGCGGAGCGGCTCGACCCCATCCTCGTGACGCCCGAGATCAACCATTGGGACTTCACCGGCGGAGAGGGAGGCACATGACGGACATCGTCCGCAAGGGAGGCTGCCATTGCGGCGCGGTGCGCTTTTCCGCCCGGATGCCCGCCGACGCCCGGCCGCACCTGTGCAATTGCTCCTATTGCGAGATGAAGGGCAATGTCATGGTCGATGTCCCGCTCGATGCGCTGACGATCGACCAAGGCGAGGATGCGCTGACGCTCTACACTTTCAACACCGGCGTCGCGAAGCACCGCTTCTGCAGCAGCTGCGGCATCCACGTGTTCCACCAGCTGCGTTCGGAGCCGGACATGTTCGGCATCAATATCGTCTGTCTCGACGGCGTCTCGCGCTACGACCATCCCGCGCTGCAGGTTCTCGACGGTCAAAACCACCCGCGCGATACGGGTTGCGGGGCGCAGTGGGCCGGAACGGTGAAGTTCGAGCCGGAGCCTTAGAAACGCAAAAGGGCGGCCCCGCAGGACCGCCCTTCACGTGTTCGATGCAAGCGAGGCTTACTTCTTGAGGCTGAGCCCGCCGAAACGCTTGTTGAAGGCTGCGACGCGGCCGCCTTCCTGGATCTGCTGCTTGCCGCCGGTCCATGCCGGGTGGCTGGTCGGGTCGATTTCCAGCGACAGCGTGTCGCCTTCGCTGCCCCAAGTGGAGCGCGTCTGGAATTCGGTACCGTCGGTCATCTTGACCGTGATCATGTGATAATCGGGATGCGTATCGGCCTTCATGGCATGGTCCTTCGTAGCTGTGCCCGGTTCCGACCGGGCGTGCTGTTGATCGGGAAAGGCGCGCGCCTAGCGGCATCGCGCGCGAATGACAAGCGAAGTGTGCGGCCTATTTCGGGGGATCGGCGATCATCGCGGTGAAATCGACCTCGCAGGTGGTCTTGCCCTCCACGCTGGCGACGCCGCGGAACTTATAGACGCGGCTGCGTTTCTGGACGAACTCCACATGCATATCGAGCAGGCAGCCCGGCGTCACGGGCGCGCGAAATTTCGCGTTATCGATGCCCATGAAATAGACGAGCTTGCCCGTCCCGGCGAGTTCCAGCGTCTCGATGCCCAGGATCGCGGCGGCCTGCGCCATCGCTTCAACCTGCAGCACGCCGGGCATGATCGGCTGAGCCGGGAAATGGCCCTGGAAGAACTGCTCGTTCATGCTGACGGCTTTGACCGCGTGGATCTTCTCGCCCAGTTCGAGCGAGACGACCCGGTCGACGAGAAGCAAGGGGTAACGGTGCGGCAGGGCCTTCAGGATCGCCTGAATGTCCATCGCGCCGCCGGCTGCATTGCCGGCTTCGCTGTTATTCTCGTCGCTCATGGCCCTGCCCCCGCTTTACTTTGGCTTAACGGCCCGTCGGCGCCGGCGTTGCTGCCGGCTGCTGGCCCTGCTGCTGCTGCGCGTCGATCATCATCTGGCGACGCACGGCGATGCCGATGATCTGGCCCACGGTCTGGTGCAGCTGGGCAATCGTCTGGCTGGGGCGCCAGTCGGCCGGCGGGGCGGTCGTCACGGAAGGCAGGCGCGAGTTGATCTGCGCCACGATGGCATCGGTGATGTCGAAGTTGTCGGGTGCGCTCTGCACCGCGGTCGGATCGAGCAGGACCTGCACACCGCGCGACTGCATGGCCGCGGTGCGCGCGTTGCCGTAGTCGCGGGCGATCTGCTCCAACGCGTACATCTGCGCCAGCTGGATCGGGCGGCTCAGCGTGTCGAGCTGCTGCGACAGGGTCTGCGCCTGCTGCAGGGCCGCGGAGTTCGCCTGCGCTTCTGCCTGGGTCACCTGGCCGTCGCGGTTGGTATCGATCTGCTGCTCCAGCGTAGCGAGCTGTTCGGACAGCTGGCCGATCTGGGTGATCTGCGCCTGATACTGCTGGCCGATCTGCTGGTAGGCGGTTGCGCGCGCCGTCGACTGGGCGATCGCCAGTTCGGGATTGGCCGTGGCGAAACCGGCGACCTGGGCGGCAGCCTGCACGGGCATGATTGCGGCGGTGGCAGCGCCGGCGAGCATGGTCGCGGCGATTGCGGTGCGGAAAATCTTGGTCATCAGAATTGCGTTCCTACGTTGAATGAGAAGGCCTTAACGTCGTCGCCTTCCTGGCTCAGCAAAGCGTGAGCGAAGTCGATCCGGAGCGGACCGAACGGGGAGTTCCAATTGACGCCGACGCCAATGGAAATGCGGGGTTGCGCGCTGTTCCCTAGGAACACCTCGCGGAATGCGGGGAAGGAGCGTCCTTCGGCGGAGAAGCCGTCAGGGATCGGGTCACCTTCCGGAATTGCCAGCAGGACATCGTCCGTCACATCGTCGGGATCGTTGACCTGGCGGTAGATCGGGTTGCCGTTGTCGTCGCGGCTGGCGATGAAGATCTCGTTGCCTAGCGGGCTGCTGAGGAGTTCCGGCTGCGTCACGTCGAATAGGGAGCCGATGTCGACATAGACCGTCGGGCGCAGGCCCAGCTCTCGCGCCCCGCTACTGAGCGGGATTTCGAGCTCGGCGCGGCCGAGATAATAGGCATTGCCGCCCAGCGGGTCGCCGCGTACGTTTTCCTGGTCGGTGATGATGACAGGTTCGCCGTCTTCGCCGGCCACGATGGGCTGGCGGATGACGCGCGGGCCGACGCCGCGAATGTCGAAACCGCGCAGCTGCGGTTCGCCAAGCTGGAAACGGTCGGTCAGGCGGACCGGGTCGATGAACGGATCGTCACGCTCCTCCAGCCCCTTGATGTAGCCACCTTCGGCCGAGAGCGAGAAGATGAAGCCGCTGCCTACGTTCCAGTACTTGCGGGCATTGGCCCGACCGCGAATGTACTTTACGTTGCCGCCGAGCCCTGCAAAGTCGAGCGATACGCTGCCTGCTTGGCCACTGGTCGGGCGGATGCCGTTGTTAAGCTGGTTGTAGTTCAACGACAGGCCGACGATCGAGCTGGTCCGCTCCCCGATCAGGTCGCACAGGTAACGCGAGCCAAGCAGCGGCTGGCAGGTCTCGATGCCATCGCCGTCGAAGTCCGCGAAATAGCGATCCTCGTCGATGAACACGTCTTCGAAATTCAGCGTATAGCGCGCGATGCCGGAAATATATTCCGTGATCGGTATACCGAGGCGCAGCTGGCCACCGGTTGTCGTCTGCTCGAAAGTGGTGGTCCGATCGCTACTGAAGGTGTTGTAGTTGTTGAGGTCGCGCCGGTAGAGATCGATGCCCGCCGAAATGCTCTTGTTGAACAGGTACGGCTCGAAAAAGCTGAGCGAGGCGGAGCGCGAGTAGCGCGAATAGTTGATGCTGGCGCCGACCGTCTGGCCGCGCCCGCGGAAGTTCACCTGCCGGATCGAACCCTGAAGGATGAAGCTTTCGAGGCTGGAGAAACCGGCGGCGAACTGCAGCTGGCCGGTCGGCTGTTCCTGCACGTTGGCGGCCAGCACGATGCGGTCGGGCGCGCTGCCCGGCTGCTGTTCGATCTCGAAGTTTTCCTGGAAGTAGCCCAGCGAATTGATGCGCGCGGTCGAGCGGGCCAGCGCGAGGCTGTTGAAGGCGTCGCCTTCCGCGATGCGGAATTCGCGGCGGATCACCTTGTCCTGCGTCAGCGTGTTGCCGTTGATGTCGACCCGCTCCACGTAAACGCGCGGCGCTTCCTGGATGACGAATTCGACATCCATGGTCAGGTTTTGGGCGTTCTTGGAGAAACGCGGGTTCACTTCGGCAAAGGCGTAGCCGAAGGTGCCGGCAGCCTCGGTCAGGCCTTCAACAGTGTCTTCCACCGCCTTCGCGTCGTACCAGTCGCCGGTCTTCATCGACAGGCCGCGGGTCAGCGCCTCGTCGTTGAAATCGCGTAGCTGGCTGTCGACCGAAACGTCGCCGAAGCGGTATCGCTCGCCCTCTTCCACCACGTAGGTGATGATGAAGTCTTCCTTGTCCGGCGTCAGCTCGGCCACGGCGGAGACGACGCGGAAGTCGGCATAGCCTTCGGTAAGGTAGAAGCGGCGCAGGTTCTGCTGGTCGAACGCCAGCCGGTCGGGATCGTAGGTGGTGTTCGAGCTGAGGAAACGGAACCAGCGCGACTGCTTGGTCGCCATCTCGCTGCGGATTTCGCTGTCGGAGAACGCTTCGTTGCCGATGATGTTGATCTGGCGGACCTTCGACTTCGGCCCTTCGGTAATCTCGAAGACGATGTCGACGCGGTTCTGTTCGAGCTGCACGGCCTTGGGTTCGACCACGGCGGCATAGCGGCCCTGCCGCTTGTAGAGCTCGATGATGCGGGCAACGTCGGCGCGGACCTTGGAACGGGTGTAGATCTGGCGCGGGGCAAGGCGGATTTCGGGAAGGATCTTGTCGTCCTTGATCTTGCTGTTCCCCTCCAGCACGATCCGGTTGATGATCGGGTTCTCGACCACCTCGATCACGACATTGCCGTTGTTGTTGGTAATCCGATAGTCGGCGAACAGTTCGGTCGCGGACAAATCCTTGAGCGCCTGGTCGGCAACCGCAGCGGTGTAGACTTGGCCGGGGCGCAGCTGGATGTAGGAGAGGATCGTGTCCGCCTCCAGCCGCTGGTTGCCGACCACGGTAACCGTGCGGATCACCTGTTCCTGTGGGAGGATAGAAGTCGTGGCGGCAGGCGCCGCTTCCCCAGCCACTTCCTGCGCGGAAGCGGGAACACCGCCCAGCATCGTGCCTGCCATCGCCACCGCGCAGAAAGCGGCAACGCGGCGCCGCGCGCCTGAAGTGGTAACCGTGTGGCTCATATCCCGTCCGTTCATTGAAGGGCCAATCCCGTTATTCGTATCGCGTTCCATCGCGCCTGATCGCGGATGCCCTTCGGTCTGTGGCAGGCCTGCCTGAAAGCCGGTGGGCGAGTGCGCTTCGCCCTTGCCCGATGCCCGTTCCCCTTTCAAGCATCGGCTCCTGCCAAACCGTCCGCGATACGATCCTTTCCCCAGCTAGCTCCCGAAGATGGGGAGCGAGATGATGTCGTTTACCGTCACGAACAGCATCAGCGCGAGCACGAGTGCCATGCCGGTGCGGAACGCCCATTGCTGACTGCGCTGGCCCAAGGGTTTCCGGCGGACCGCTTCGGCCGCGTAGAAAGCCAGGTGCCCGCCGTCGAGGCCGGGAATTGGCAGCAGGTTAATGAATGCCAAGTTAATTGAGATCAGCGCCGCAAAGGTCACGTAGGCGAGCGGGCCGAGGCTCATCTGTTCGCCCGAAAACTTGGCGATCTTGATCGGCCCGCCAAGCTCTTTCACGGAACGCTGGCCGGAGACGATCTGACCGATTCCCTTGACCATCATGTCGAGCGTGCGGCCGGTTTCGACAAAGGCCATCCGGGTGGCCGCAGGCAGGGACTGGCCCTGGAATTCGTACTCCACCGCCGCGGGCGAAATGCCGACGAGGCCGATGGTCATTTCGTTACCGAACCGGTCGGTGATGGTTTCCGGTCGCGAGGTGACCGGCAGCACCAGTTCGCGCCCGCCGCGCTCCACGGTAAATTCGAACGAGCGGCTGGGGTAGAATTGCACGGTCGACTGGATGTCGCGGAAATCGTCCACTGGCTTGCCGTCGATCGCAAGGATGCGGTCGCCGATGCGGAAGCCCGCTTCGCGCGCGGCAGATTCCTCGGCGAAGCTCGCCACCGTCATCTGCTCTTCCAGATTGGTAGCGACCGGCTTGCCGTAGAACATGAAGAAACCGACGAAGATGACGATCGCGATAAGGAAATTCATGGCCGGCCCTGCCGCCACGATCAGCGCACGCTGCCACAGTTTGGCATTCTGGAACGCGCCTTTCGCGGTCTCCTCGTCCATTTCCGCCATCGCGGCATCGTCGCCCTGGCTCGCCGGGTTCATATCGCCGCGGAACTGGACGTAGCCGCCCAGCGGCAGCGCGCTGATTTTCCAGCGGCAGCCGCGCTTGTCGGTAAAGCCTGCCAGCTCCTTGCCAAAGCCGATCGAGAATGCGTCCGCCTGCACCCCGAAGGCGCGGCCGACGAGATAGTGGCCGAATTCGTGCAGCGTCACCAGTGGGCCGAGCACCGCCAGAAAGCCGAGCACCATCATCCACCAGGGAACGGATTCGAACACTTACGCGGTCTCCAGCATGCGTTCGGCGCAGGAACGGGCCTCGGCATCTACCGCCAGAACGTCATCGAGCGAGGAAGGTGCCGGCGGCGTACACTGCGCCAGGGTTTGCTCCACCACTACCGCGATCCGGGTGAATGCGAGCTTACCTGCGAGGAATGCGGCCACCGCGACCTCGTTCGCGGCATTGAGCACGGCAGGGGCCGCGCCGCCCGCTTGCACGGCCTCGCGCGCCACCCGGGTGGCGGGGAAAAGTTCCTCGTCCGGCGCGAAGAATGTGAGCTGGCCGATATCGGCGAGGTCCAGCGGCGGCATCGGCGTGTCCATCCGCTGCGGGTACGCAAGGCAACTGGCGATCGGCACGCGCATGTCGCTCGGCCCCAGTTGCGCGAGCGTGGACCCGTCGCGGTATTCGACCATCGAGTGGATCACGCTTTGCGGATGGACCACGATGCCCAGCCGGTCGAGCCCGACGGGAAACAGGTGGTGCGCCTCGATGAATTCCAGCCCCTTGTTCATCATCGTGGCGGAATCGACGCTGATTTTGGCGCCCATGTCCCAGTTGGGGTGCTTGACGGCCTGCGCGGGCGTGGCCGCGTCGAGCTGCGCCTGCGACCATTCGCGAAAGGGGCCGCCGCTGGCGGTCAGCGTGATCTTCGCGACATCCTCTATCCGGTTGCCGGCAAGGCACTGGAAGATTGCATTGTGCTCGCTGTCCACCGGAAGCAGCGTGGCGCCGTGCTTCGCGACAGCATCGGTCATCACCTCGCCTGCGGAAACGAGAGCTTCCTTGTTGGCGAGCGCAACGGTGCCGCCGCGTTCGATGGCTGCCATTACCGGCCCCAGGCCCGCGCAGCCGACGATTGCGGCCACCGTGATGTCGGCGGGGCGCGCGGCGGCTTCGCATAAGGCCTGCCGCCCGCCTGCGGCCTCACAGTGATTGCCGACCGCATCGCGCAAGTCGCCGAGGCACCCCTCGTCACCGACTACGGCAATCTCGGCATCGAATTCGCGCGCCAGCTCGCCGAGTTCGCCGGCGCTGCTGTTGGCCGTGAGCGCGACGACGCGCCACTGGTCGCGGTTACGCCGAATAAGGTCGAGCGTGGAAGCGCCGACCGAACCGGTCGCGCCGAGGATGGAGATGGAGCGGGTCACAGGTCGATCCAGTGCGGCGCCAGCGTGGAGAAAACCGCGCCGAAGAAGATCGCCACCGGCAAGATGCCGTCGGTCCGGTCGAACACGCCGCCATGGCCGGGAATTAGGTTGGAGCTGTCTTTCATCTTCGCCTTGCGTTTCAGCCAGCTTTCGAAAAAATCGCCCGCCTGCGCCAGCACCGCGATCATCGCGCCGGGGACGACCAGCAGGGCCCATTCGTGCGGCGGGCGATACGTCACGGTAGAGCCGTATTCGGAAAACAGCAGGAACAGCACCAGCGCGGTGGTCGCCCCCACTACCCCGCCGCCGAGGCCCGCCCATGTCTTGGACGGGCTGATCTTCGGTGCAATCTTCGGGCCGCCGAATGTGCGCCCGAAGCCATAGGCGAACGTGTCCACGAAAATGACGCACCCGACGATCAGCACGATCGCCTCGCGCGATGCGGCGCTCACGAGCACATAGGCGGCTGCGACGATATAGGCCGCGCCGGCTAGCCAGCCGAACACGCGGGCGAGCGCGCCCATCTCGATGCGCAGGATCAACCGCGCAAATTCGAAATACGTCGCCGCCGCCACGGCGATGATGAACAGGTCGAGCACCAGCCCGCCCAGCCAAAGCGCCCCCAGCGCAGCCGCCATCATCACCGCCGCAGAAGCGGCACGGCGCTGCAGGTCGGACGTGCGGATAGCGAGCGGCACGGTCATGTACCGCTTGGCGAAAGCCTTCATCCGGTCGCGCTTGCGATCCGGCTGCCGGTCGATCTCACCGGCCACCGAAGCGCCGCTCCCGCCCGGAGAAATCGTCGAGCGCCTGCTGCAGGTGGTCCGGCGTGAAGTCGGGCCACAGCGTGTCGACGAACAGCATCTCGGCATAGGCCGCCTGCCACAGCAGGAAGTTCGACAGGCGCACCTCGCCGCTGGTGCGGATCAGCAGGTCGAGCGGCGGGAGGTCCGCCGTGTCGAGATGCCGCGCGAGGCTTTCCTCGGTAATCTCGCCGCCGGCTGCCGCCTGCCGCGCCGCGCGCACGATCTCGCCCTGCGATCCGTAATTGAGCGCCACGGCCAGCGTGGTCGTTCCGCCCGCGGTCCGCTCCAGCGCGTCTTCCAGCATGGCGACGATATCGGGCGCAAGGCCGCGCCAGTCGCCGATGATGTGCAGCCGCACCTTATTGGCAATGAATTCCGGCAAGTCCGATTTGATGAACTTGCGCATCAGGTCCATCAGGTCGTCGACTTCGTCTTCCGGCCGCTTCCAGTTCTCGCTGCTGAAGGCATAGAGCGTGAGGCAGTCCAGCCCCAGACCGTCGCAGGCGCGGACCAGCTTGCGCACGGCCTCGACACCCTGCCGGTGCCCCATCGCGCGCGGCAAGTGCTTGCGCTTCGCCCAGCGCCCGTTGCCATCCATGATGATGGCGACGTGTCTCGCGCGCTGGCTCTCCCCGTTCATTGCAAAGGTCCTGGCCGCCCTGCCCTCACTGGGTCAGGATTTCCTTTTCCTTCGCCGCTGCCACCTCGTCCGCTTCGGCGACATACTTGTCGGTCAGCTTCTGGACCTCGTCCTCCAGGCGCTTGCGGTCGTCTTCGGAGATTTCCTTCTTCTTTTCGTCTTCCTTCAGCGCTTCCATCCCGTCGCGCCGCACGTTGCGGATCGCGATCTTCGCGTTCTCCGCATATTTGCCGGCCAGCTTGGCGAGTTCCTTGCGCCGCTCTTCGGTGAGGTCGGGCATGGGCAGGCGCAGGGTCTGGCCGTCCTGCATCGGGTTGAGACCCAGGTTGGCGTGGGCGATGCCCTTCTCGACCGCGGTGACGTTCGCCTTGTCCCACACCTGCACACTCAGCATGCGCGGCTCCGGCGCCGATACGGTGGCGACCTGGTTCAGCGGCATCATGCTGCCGTAAACCTCGACCGTGACCGGATCGAGCAGGCTGGTGTTGGCGCGCCCGGTGCGCAGGCCGGAAAGGTCGCCTTTCAGCGATTCCACCGCGCCGGTCATGCGGCGTTCGATGTCGGACTTGTCGAATTTTGCCATGGGTCAAGTTTCCTTCGGGGGATCAGTCTTGGGTCTGGACGATGGTCTGGACACCCTCGCCCGCCAGCACGCGGGCAAGGTTGCCTTTCTCGCGGATGGAGAAGACCACGATGGGAATGTCGTTGTCGCGGCACAGCGCCACGGCAGAGGCGTCCATGACCTTGAGATTGGCTGCGAGCACGCGGTCGTAACTCACGGTATCGAAACGCTTTGCCGCGGGATTGTGCTTGGGATCACTGTCATAGACACCGTCCACGCTTGTGCCTTTCAGCAGCGCGTCGCACTTCATTTCGGCCGCACGCAGGGCCGCGCCGCTATCGGTGGTGAAGAACGGGCTGCCGACGCCGGCGGCGAAGATCACCACGCGGCCTTTTTCGAGATGCCGTTCGGCGCGGCGGCGGATCACCGGCTCGCACACCTGGTCCATCTCGATGGCGGACTGAACGCGCGTGTCGACGCCCAGCTGCTCCAGCGCGTTCTGCATGGCCAGCGCGTTCATCACCGTGGCCAGCATGCCCATGTAATCGGCCTGCGCGCGGTCCATACCCTTGGCCGCGCCCGCCATGCCGCGAAAGATATTGCCGCCACCGATGACGAGGCAGATTTCCAGCCCCGCATCCTTGGCCGCCTTCACTTCTTCCGCCAGTTCGGCGACGAACGCGGGGTCGATGCCGTACTGCTGGTCGCCCATCAGAACCTCGCCCGACAGCTTGAGCAGGACGCGCTTCATCTCGGGCATCTGCGGCGAAGGGGGCATGTGGGCGCTTTCCGGGTTGTTATGGCTTGCCGCAGCGCCTTAGCGGGGACATCGTGGCAAGGCAAAGGCTTAGGGGCGGTAGAACAATCGTGATTGGCAGACTGCTCCGCTCGAAGAAGGTGTGGCTCGTCGCGGCGATTCTCCTTGCTGGCATCGCGGTGCTCGCCTGGCGTCACACGATGGGCGACCCGGTAGTCAGGCGCACGATCATCGCGACTGCCGATCTTCCGGCCGGTTCGCCCCCGGTCAGGATCGCCCTGATTTCCGACATCCACGTCGCGGGACCCGACATGCCTCCCGAGCGGCTGGAGCGGATCGTCACGCAGATCAATGCGCTGCGACCGGATGTCGTGATGATTGCCGGCGACTTCGTGAGCGACAAGCGGACTGCGACCCATATCTACCGGCCCGACGAGATCATCGCCCCGCTTGCAGGTTTGGAAGCGCGGTTGGGTGTCGTCGCTGCGCCGGGCAATCACGATCACTGGTACGACCTGCCGGGGCTTGCTGCGGAATTGCGCAAGGCGGGGGTAACCTTGCTGTCCAACGAGGCGGACCAGGTGGGCCCGCTCGCCGTCGGCGGGCTCGACGATGCCTATACCGGTCGCGACGATGTGCCCGCTACGCTGTTGGCCATGCGAGGACTGTCAGGTCCGCGCATCATCCTGTCGCACAGCCCCGATCCATTTCCTGCCCTTCCACCGGACTTCGGCCTGATGCTGGCCGGGCATACCCATTGCGGGCAGATCGCCTATCCGTGGGGCGGCGCGCCGGCCCACCTGTCCGACTACGGCGATCGCTACGGGTGCGGGAGGGTGGACGAGCGCGGCAACACAGTCGTCACCGGCGCCGGACTCGGTACCAGCCTGATTTGGATACGCCTCTTCGCGCGGCCGGAAATCTGGATCCTTGAACTGCGCGCGAAAGGCGCCTGAGGTTCGCCGGGCGCTCTATCCTCTCGCTGCCCACCGAGATTACCCGATCAGTATTCGCGCTCTGCATGCGGGTCGTTGCCGATCAGCAGGAAGCCGATCAGGAAATAACCGGCAGCGGCCACCAGCGCGACCGAGCCCCAATAGCCGAACGGTTCCACCAGCAACCACTGCATGACATCCTGAACCGATGTAAGCAGCCGGGACATGGCGCGGCTGCCCCACTCGATGTCCATGAAAGCGCCGTAGAGGGCCGCCAGCACCAGCGGCCAAGTCGCCATCTTGATCCGGTCGATGCGCCGCTCTTCCTCCGTCATCCCCCCCGCTATGCCGCGAATTGCTTGCCGTCCGGTTAGCAAACGAAAGCGGCCGCCGGAGCCTTAACTCCGGCGGCCGCCTTATAAATCCTGTCCGGAAAGGATCAGCCGCCGACGGCAGCTGCGACTTCGGCTGCGAAGTCGCTCTGTTCCTTTTCGATGCCTTCGCCGAGCTGGTAGCGGACATAGTCCTTCAGCACGATTTCGTGGCCTGCATCCTTGCCGGCCTTGGCGACGACGTCCGAGATCGGGGTCTTGTTGTCGATCACGAACAGCTGGCTGAGGAGAGCGTTCTCCTTGGCGAACTTCTTGATCGCGCCGTCGACCATCTTTTCCTGCACGTTTTCCGGCTTGCCGCTTTCGGCAGCCTTTTCGGCAGCGATGGCGCGCTCGCGCTCGATCATCGCGGGGTCGAGGCCGTCGGCGTCCAGCGCCTGCGGGAAAGCGGCGGCGATGTGCATGGCCAGCTGCTTGCCGAGCGGGACGAGAACGTCTTCACCGGCTTCGCTTTCTAGGGCCACGAGAACGCCGATCTTGCCGAGGTTTTCGGCCGCCGCGTTGTGCATGTAGGGCACGACAACGCCGTTCGACACTTCGACCGTCTTCATGCGGCGGACCTGCTGGTTCTCGCCGATGGTCGCCACGTTGTCGGTCAGCTTGTCGCCCACGGTGCCGCCGTCGGGATAGGATGCGGCCTTCAGCGCTTCGACGTCGTCACCGTCCACGGACAGGGCGGCTTCGGTGGTCTTGCGGACGAAGTCCTGGAACTTGTCGTTCTTGGCGACGAAGTCCGTTTCGGAGTTCACTTCGACGGCAACGCCCTTCGTGCCTTCGACGGCAACGCCGACGAGGCCTTCGGCAGCGGTGCGGCTGGACTTCTTCTGCGCGGTGGCGAGGCCCTTTGCACGCAGCGCGTCGACGGCGGCTTCGATGTCGCCGTTCGCTTCAGTCAGCGCCTTCTTGGCGTCCATCATGCCCGCGCCGGTCTTCTCGCGCAGGGTCTTCACATCGGCGACGGTAAAATCGGCCATGGTTCAAATCCTTCCTGGAAAAAAATCGTGGGGCGCCGGGCCGCATCGGGGCCCGGCGCGCCGGTAGACGCGTTTTGCGTCAGTTCGATTAAGCGACGGCTTCCTCGGCCGGCGGATTTTCCATCTCGCCTGCCATGCCGCCCGCGTCGTTGCTGCCGCCCTTGCGCGCCGCTTCGGCGCAGGCTTCGCAGTAAAGGCGGATGGCGCGCGCCGCGTCGTCGTTACCCGGGACCGGGAACGCGATGCCCGACGGATCGACATTGGAATCGAGCACGGCGACCACGGGGATGCCGAGGACGTTGGCTTCCTTGATCGCCAGGTCTTCCTTGTTGGCGTCGATCACGACCATCACGTCGGGCGTGCCGCCCATGTCGCGGATGCCGCCGAGCGACATCTGCAGCTTGTCGAGCTCGCGCGTCAGCTGCAGGACTTCCTTCTTGGTCAGGCCGCTGGTGTCCCCGCCGAGCTGCTCTTCGAGCGTCTTCATGCGGCGGATCGACTGCGAAATCGTCTTCCAGTTGGTGAGCATGCCGCCCAGCCAGCGGTGGTTGACGAAGTGCTGGCCGCTCATGCGCGCAGCTTCTGCGATCGGTTCCTGCGCCTGGCGCTTGGTGCCGACGAACAGGACCTTGCCACCGGCGTTGGCGGTGGAGCTGATGAAGTCGAGCGCGCGTGCGAACAGCGGCACGGTCTGCGACAGGTCGATGATGTGAACACCGTTGCGGGCGCCGAAGATATACGGCTTCATCCGCGGGTTCCAGCGGTGGGTCTGGTGGCCGAAGTGTGCGCCGGCCTCGATCAATTGCTGCATGGTGACGGTAGGTGCCGCCATAATAGAATTCCTTCCGGTTGTGCCTCTGGGAAGCTGGAACCGCGCTGCGGAGATCCCGCGTGCGGCACCGGTATGGGCGCTTCCCATGTGGATTTGCCTCTCGCCGGACACGACCGTGACCGACCGGGCGAGCGCGCAGTTAGCGATTCACTCCGCGAAAATCCAGCCCTTTCGTGCAGCGGACCGGCCTGCGCACTGCTGGAGCGGAACATTTCGTGAAAAAGCGCTTGACTGCGCTGCTCCGATGCGGAACATAAAGAGAACAGAGCGGGTCGTCAGTTCCGTGTCGGGAACCGATAGCGCCGATTAGGGGTTTTCCACAAGCGTTCCACAGGTCGCCAACAGGCCTTGCGAACCGAATTCGAAAGTTCGAGCCATGATGACAGTCACGATCTCGCTAGCCCTTCTCGCCATCGCCGCCGTATCGCTCGGCGTGATCGGCACGTCGCTGCGCAACGCCATGGCGATTGCCGGCGACTTGCGCGGCAAGCTTGCCGATCTCGATGCGAAGGAAGCGCTCGCCTACCGGCTCGAAACCTGCGGCCAGCCGGAGCTGCGGCAGCCGATGCATCGCACGGCCCCGGCCAGCGCGCCGCGCCGCCGGACTAGCTACGGTCGGCGCTGCGTCCACGCTTGAGCTTGCGGTAACGCCACAAGGCCCACGGCATCAGCGCCAGGTAACCGACGCAGATCACCGCCAGCGTCCACCACGGCTCGGTGAGCAGCGCGGCAAACAGGATTCCGACCAGCGCGATCGCTTCCAGCCGGAAATTGCGGCGGGGGCGTAACGAGGCCCAGCTGGGGGTCGCCATGTTGGAAATCATCAGGAACGCGATGACGGCCACCCATCCCGCGACAAGGATGGGCTCTCGGAACAGTTCTTCGCCCGTGGCCAGCCAGATATAGGCGGGCAGGAACGCCAGCCCCGCGCCCACCGGTGCAGGCACGCCGGTCAGGAAGCCCAGGCTCTTGTGCGGCTGGTCGTCCATGTCGATCTGCGCGTTGAACCGCGCGAGGCGCAAGGCGCAACAAATCGCGAAGGCGAGCGCGGCGAACCAGCCGACCCGCGGCAGGTCGTCGAGCGCCCACAGGAACAGGATCAATGCCGGCGCCATGCCGAAGCTGAGCGAATCGGCGAGGCTGTCGAGCTCGGCCCCGAAGCGCGACTGTGCGTTCAGCAGCCGCGCCACGCGGCCGTCGATCCCGTCGAGCACGCCTGCAAGGATGATCGCGAACAGCGACATCTGCCAGTTACCCTCGATCGCGAAGCGGATACCGGTGAGGCCGGAACACAGCGCCGCGGCCGTAATGGCGTTAGGCATCACGGAGCGCAGGGAGAGGCCGCGCCCTTGCCCCTTCACGCTCACTTTCTCGCCGACACCGCCGCGCGGCCCGAACGGCCCGCCCGCTTCGCTCACTGGGAAATTCCTTCGATCATGGGGGTAGAACCGATGCGGGCCAGAACCGTTTCCCCGGCCACCATCTTCTGCCCCAGCATCACCGCAGGCTCCGTGCCCGCAGGCAGGTAGACATCGACCCTGCTGCCGAAACGGATCAGGCCGACGCGCTGGCCCACTGCCACCGTGTCGCCCGGCTTCACGAACGGAATGATCCGCCGCGCCACGAGTCCGGCAATCTGGGTGAAGCCGACCATCGTCCCGTCATTACGCTCGACCAGTATATGCTGGCGCTCGTTCTCCTCGCTCGCCTTGTCGAGGTCGGCGTTCATGAACTTCCCCGGCACATAGACAAGCCGGCGGATCGTGCCGCCGATGGGCGTGCGGTTGATGTGGACATCGAACACGCTCATGAAAATGGAGATCCGCGTCACCTCGCCATGCGGCAGGCCCACAGCGCCGGTGCCATCATCCACCAGCAGTTCGCGCGGCGGCACGACCTTGCCGATCAGCGTGACCTGTCCGTCGGCCGGGGAGACGATCGCATCGCTTTCTTGCGGCACGACGCGTTCGGGATCGCGGAAAAAGGCGAACACGCCCGCCGAGAGCGCCAGCAGCGGCCAGCCGATGATCTCCCAGTCCAGGATCAGGAGGAAGAAGAGCGAGACGGCGAGCGCGATGACGCCGTATTTGCGGCCTTCGGGATGGATCGGCGGGAAACGCCATTCCACGTCCCCGCGGCCGCGATTGTCGAGAATTTCACCTGCCATCGAAGCTGCCTAGGCCGCGGCGGGCGCTGTCACAACCCATGCGCGCGCCCTTCACCCGACCTTCTCGACGAAGACGGTGCCGGCCGAATAGCCCGCGCCGAAGCTGCAGATCAGTCCCTTGTCACCCGCGGCAAGGTCCTCGCTGTGCTTATGGAACGCGATGATCGAGCCTGCGCTGGAGGTGTTGCCGTAGGTATCCAGCACCGTCGGGCTCTCGTCCTCGCTCGCCTCGTGGCCCAGGACGCGCTGGGCGATCAGGCGGTTCATGCCCGCATTCGCTTGGTGCAGCCACAGCCGTCTCAGGCCCTGCGCGTCGATATCCAGCCGCTCCGCCTCGTCCACGATCATCTGCGCGACCATCGGTACCACTTCCTTGAAGACCTTGCGGCCTTCCTGCACAAACAGCTTGTCTGCCGTGCCTTCCGTCTCGGGCGTCGCACGGTTGAGGAAGCCGAAATTGTTGCGGATGTTGTTGCTGAAGACCGTCTTCAGCCGCGTACCGAGGATTTCCCAGTGTTCGGCGGGGGCCATCGCGCTGTCTTCCACCAGCACGGCGGTCGCCACGTCGCCGAAGATGAAATGGCTGTCCCGGTCGCGCCAGTTCAAGTGCCCGCTCGTGATTTCCGGGCTCACCACCAGCACGCTGCGGGCATTGCCGGCGCGGATATAATCGGCCGCCGTCTGGATGCCGAAGGTCGCGGAAGAGCACGCGACGTTCATGTCGAAGCCGAAGCCGTCGATGCCCAGCGCTTGCTGGATCTCGATCGCCATCGCGGGATAGGGGCGCTGCATGTTGGATGCCGCGCACAGGACGGCGTCGACATCCTCCGGCTTTCGTCCTGCGCGCTCCAGCGCCTCGCGCGCGGCCTTCACGCCGATTTCGGCCATGATCGACAGCTCGTCGTCGCCGCGCTCGTCCCACCGGGGCGCCATGGTTGCCGTGTCGAGTACCGCGGCCTTGGCCATCACGTGGCGCGACTTGATCCCGCTTGCCTTCTCGATGAAACCAACGGAGCTGGGCTGCAATTCCTCCACCTCGCCCGCCGCGATCGCGGCGGCGTTGGCGGCGTTGAATTCCTCGACGTAGCGGTTGAAGCTTTCCACCAGCTCTTCGTTGCTGATGCTTTCGGCGGGTGTGAAAAGGCCGGTGGCGCTGATCACGGGGCAATGCGTGTATTCCATGGCAGCGATCTAGGCCCATGGCGGCGATCCGGCAACTGCGAAGCCGGCCATTGACACGGCCCCACCCCTTCGCCAAAGGGGCGCCTCTCGGCAGGGACGCGGCGGCGATTTGCTCGGCGCTGCTCCCGTATCCAGGGCGGATTTTCCGCCACCGGGCCATGGTGTGGACAGGTGGCCGAGTGGTTAAAGGCAGCAGACTGTAAATCTGCCCGCGCAAGCGTACGCTGGTTCGAATCCAGCCCTGTCCACCACCGGCCTCCATTAGATCAGGCACAACCGTCCCAGGGCACAAGATCCGCGCGAACCAGCGTACGGTTCCTGCGCAGCAGGAACACGCTGGGCCGGTTTCGGAGCGAAGCGGAGACGGGCGCTGCGAAGCGGCGCCCAATTCAGCCCTGTCCACCACCGGCCCTTCCCCTTCCCGCCCATCGCTGGCAAAGGCGCCCGCGAAAGGACTTCGCATCATGGCAAAGAGCGGCAAGAGGGCCCTGCGCGGGCGCGCGGGGCGCAACCAGGGCGGGCGCGGCAGCGGCCGGGCTTCCAGCGGGGCGACGCGCCTGTGGGGCCACCACGCGGTGGAAGCGGCCCTCAAGAACCCTGCCCGCCAGCACCGCAAGCTGTGGGCGACGCGCGATGCGATCGCACGGCTCGACGGCGAACTGCCTGAAGACTTCACCGTCGAATATGCCGACGTGATCGACCTCGCGCGGCTGGTGGCAAAAGATGCACCGCACCAAGGGCTCGTGCTGGATTGCGAACCGCTGGACGACCTCCATCTCGACGAAGTGCTGCACGAAGGGCCGGAGCGCCCGATCCTCGTGCTCGACCAAGTGACCGACCCGCATAATGTCGGCGCGATCCTGCGGTCCGCCGCCGCGTTCGACGCTGCCGCCATTATCACCCAGGACCGCCACGCCCCGCCCGAATCCGGCGCGCTCGCCAAGGCAGCCTCCGGCGCCCTGGAGACCGTGCCGTGGGTCCGCGTGGTCAATCTCTCGCGCGCGCTGGACGAAATGGCGGAGGCCGGTTTCTGGCGCATCGGCCTTGCCGGAGAGGCAGAGGCGACGCTGGCCGAAGCCCTGCCCGAAGCCGGCAAGGTCGCGCTGGTCCTCGGAGCGGAAGGCCCGGGTATGCGCTCCAATGTCGGCCAGCACTGCGATGCCCTCGTCCGCCTGCCGATCAGTGCGGCGATGGAAAGCCTCAACGTTTCCAATGCCGCCGCGATTGCATTATACGCTGTGGCGACACGCGGCAGCTGACGGGCAGCGGGCCGCCGAACACGGGGGTCTTTCGATGCACTTTTCCAACCTGCGCCGCATCGCCGGCGTTTCGCTCGTTTGCGCGGGCGCTGCGCTGCTGTCCGGCTGCTTCATGGTGCCCGGTCAATTCGAGAGCGAAATGGAGCTGATGGCCGATGGCAGCTTCACCTATTCCTACGACGGCGAAGTCACCCTGCTAGGCCTGACCGAGCTCGCCGGGTCCGGTCCGTTCTCTGGCGGCAGCGCCGAAGAGGTCGACCTCGACGGGCCGTGCTACGATTACTCGTGGGAAATCGAGGATGCGATGGAAGAGGCCGCCGCAGTAGAGGCCGATGCAGCAGCGGAGGCCTTGGCCGAGGCCGATGTCGAAGAGGCCGACGCGCCGATGGAAGGCAGCGCGGCATCGCCCGGGGCTAACGCCACGATCATGCTTCCGCGGGTCACGACCCAGGCGGTCGAAACGATCGACGACGGTTGGGAAGACAGCCGCATCGAGCGCGAATGCACGGCCGAGGAACTGGCGGACCGCAAAGAAAGCGCCGAACGCGCGAAGGAGCGCCGCGAGCGCGAAGCGAAGCAGATGGCGGCGTTGTTCGGCGGCATCGACCCCACCGATCCGGATGCGGGCAACAAGATCGCCGAACGCCTGCAGCGCCAGTACGGCTGGGAAAAGGTCGACTACACCGGCAACGGCAAGTTCGACATCGAATACCGGGTGACCAGCCGCATGACCCACGACTTCGCCTTCCCGATGGTGGAAGGCATGACCGCCGCGCAGCCGTTTCTCTATGCCTACCGCCGCGACGGTGCGGTGCGGATCGATGCACCGGGCCTCGCTGTCAACCAGGCCTCGCCCTACCCCGGCACGGCCATGGGCATGGGCGGCCTCAATTTGCTCGCCTTCGCTATGGCCATGGAAAACGAAGGGGGGGATAGCGAGGAACTGATCGAAGGCATCGGCAATATCGGCGGCACCTTCACCCTGATCACCGACGGCGAGGTATTGGCAAACAACACGGACGAAGGGTTCGAGCGCATGGGCGACGGCCGCCGCCGCATGGTGTGGACGCTGGACGCGACGTCCAAGGTCGCCCCGATGGCGCTGATCGGGCTGTAACACCCACGGCCTTCAGGCCAACGAAAAGGGCCGCGCCGGTCATTCCGGAGCGGCCCTTTTTCATGCCGGCGCCATGGGGCGCCGCGCGGTGCGGATCAGTTGTTGACCGCGTCCTTCAGGCCCTTGCCGGCCTTGAACTTCGGCTGCTTCGACGCCTTGATCGTCATCGGCTCGCCGGTGCGCGGGTTGCGGCCGGTGCTGGCCTTGCGCTTGGCGACCGAGAAGCTGCCGAAACCGACCAGGCGAACTTCGTCACCCTTGGCGAGCGAGTTCTGGATGGCGTCGAACACGCCTTCCACCGCCTTGGTCGCGTCGTTGCGCGAAAGGCCGCTCGAATCCGCGACGGCGCCGATCAGGTCATTCTTGTTCATTTTGGAAGTATCCCCTGGATAGATTTTCTAATTGAATGTCGCGGCGTGTGAATCGCCGCGTCCGGGGCGGGATACAAGGCGCTTTTGGCCCCGCTGGCAAGGGCAATCGGGGCGCATTAACTGCAATTCGGCGCATTTTTACGGATACGCGGCGCGCCAACGTGCCCTTTGTTAAAAAGGGCGCCGTTTATGCTGCATCGCAGCGCGTCAGTGCGCGGTCGCGCCGCCCCTCGTCACCGCGCCCGGATCGGGCTGGCTGGCCAGATCGTCCGCCTCGGTCCATTCGATCGCCACGGTCTTCTCGGTCAGCGCGACGTCGAGCACCTGGTCGACATGCGAGACCGGGATAATCTTCAGGCCTTCGGTAATGTTGGCCGGGATTTCCGCGAGATCCTTCTCGTTTTCCTCCGGGATCAGCACGGTGGTAATACCGCCGCGCAGCGCCGCCAGCAGCTTTTCCTTCAGGCCGCCAATGGGCAGCACGCGGCCGCGCAGCGTGACCTCGCCCGTCATTGCGACATCCGGGCGGATGGCGATGCCCGTCAGCGTCGAGACGATGGAGGTCACCATCCCGATGCCCGCGCTGGGCCCGTCCTTCGGCACCGCGCCTTCGGGCAGGTGGATGTGGATGTTCTTGCGGTGGAACAGGCTCGGCTTGATGCCATAGGCAGGTGCCCGCGCTTTCACGAAGCTGAAGGCGGTCTGGATGCTTTCGCCCATCACGTCACCCAGCTTGCCGGTCGCCTTGATCTCGCCCTTCCCCGGCACGGTGACGCTTTCGATCGTGAGCAGCTGCCCGCCGACTTCGGTCCAGGCAAGACCCGTGACCGCACCGACCTGCGCCTCTTCCTCGCCCATGTCGTGGCGGAACTTGCGCACCCCGGCATAGTCGCCGAGGTTTTCCGGCGTGATCGTCTCGCGCTCGATCTTGCCTTCCAGGATCGCACGCAGGACCTTGCGCGCCAGCCGCGCGATCTCGCGTTCCAGCGTGCGGACGCCGGCTTCGCGGGTGTAGTAACGGATAAGGTCGCGCAGCGCGGGCTCGGTCAGCTCGAATTCGCCGTCCTTCAGCCCGTGATCGTCGACCTGCTTGGCAATCAGGTGGCGCTTGGCGATCTCGACCTTCTCGTCCTCGGTATAGCCTTCCAGCCGGATGATCTCCATCCGGTCGAGCAGCGGCTGCGGCAGGTTGAGGCTGTTCGCGGTGGTCACGAACATGATGTCGCTGAGGTCGATATCCAGCTCGAGGTAGTGGTCCTGGAACTTCGAATTCTGTTCGGGGTCCAGCACTTCGAGCAGCGCGGAAGCCGGATCGCCGCGGAAATCCTGGCCCAGCTTGTCGATCTCGTCGAGCAAGAACAGCGGGTTGCTGGTGCCTGCCTTTTTCAGGTTGGTGACGATCTTGCCCGGCAGGCTGCCGATATAGGTGCGCCGGTGGCCGCGGATCTCCGCCTCGTCGCGCACGCCGCCCAGCGACTGGCGGATGAACTCGCGCCCGGTCGCCTTGGCGATGCTCTTGCCGAGGCTGGTCTTGCCCACGCCCGGCGGCCCGACGAGGCACAGGATCGGTCCCTTCAGCTTGTTGGTGCGCGCCTGCACGGCGAGGTATTCGACGATCCGGTCCTTCACCTTCTCAAGCGCATAGTGATCGGCGTCGAGCACTTCCTGCGCTTCGGCGATGTCGGTCTTGATCTCGCTGGTCTTGCCCCACGGCAGGCCCAGCAGCACATCGAGATAGTTGCGCACCACGGTGGCCTCGGCGCTCATCGGCTGCATGCCGCGCAGCTTCTTCAGCTCCGCCTCGGCTTTGGCGCGCGCTTCCTTGGAAAGCTCGGTTTTTTCGACTTTTTTCGCCAGTTCGGACAGCTCGTCGCCATCCTCGCCGTCGCCGCCACCCAGTTCGGACTGGATCGCCTTCATCTGTTCGTTGAGGTAATATTCGCGCTGGGTCTTTTCCATCTGGCGCTTCACGCGGCCGCGGATCTTGCGCTCCACCTGCAGCACCGAAAGCTCGCCTTCCATGAAGCTGTAGACCATCTCCAGCCGTTTCATTGGGTCGGCTTCGGTCAGCAGGGTCTGCTTGTCGGACACCTTGGCATTGAGGCTGGCGGCGATGGCATCGGCCAGCGGGCCGGGCTCCTCGATCTCGCCGAGTTCCGTCTCCAGCTCTTCGGGCAGCTTCTTGTTGAGCTTGGCATATTCGCCGAACTGTTCGACGACACTGCGCATCATGGCGGAGACTTCGGCGTTGCTGACACTCGCCTCGTCCAGTTCCTCAACCTGCGCGACGACGAGGTCGCCGTCCATCTGAAGCGCCTTTGCCTGCGCGCGCGACTGGCCTTCCACCATGACGCGCACCGTGCCGTCGGGCAGCTTGAGCATTTGCAGGACCGAGGCGATCACGCCGACATCATAAAGGTCCTCGCTATCGGGATCGTCGCACGAGGGATCGAGCTGGGCGAGGAGGAAGATTTCCTTGTCCCCCTCCATCGCCGATTCCAGCGCGGCGACGGATTTGTCGCGGCCCACGAACAGCGGCACGACCATGCCGGGGAATACGACGATGTCGCGCAAGGGGAGCAGGGGGTAAAGTTTCATCATGTCATCCGGTCATAGCACGCGCGCGCCCACTAAAGGCGCGGGTGCGTTAATTACCGGTGGATATGGGGTTAAGTGGCGCTGCTGCAAGCGGCGCGAAGGCAGCGGTTACTATCCCATGCCCGGCAGGTTGAGGCCCGGCGGCAGGCCCATGCCGGCCTGCGCCTTCTGCATTTCCTCGCCCGCCACGCGGTCCGCCTTGTCGCGCGCGTCGTTGAAGGCGGCGGTGACGAGGTCTTCCAGCATCTGCTTTTCTTCCGGCTTCATCAAGCTGTCGTCGATATGGACGCCCATGATGCGGCCCTTGGCGGTGCAGCGGATCTTGACGAGGCCGCCGCCCGATGTGCCTTCGACCTCGATGGCATCCAGCTTGGCCTGCGTTTCGTTCATCTGCTTCTGGATGGTTTCGGCGGCTTCCTGTGCCGCCTTCATCATTTCTTCCATCGACTTCATGCGGATTTGCTCCAGTTGCGGCGCCGATCGGGCGCGGTATCGTCTTCGATGATTTCCGCATCGGGGAATGCGGCGAATGCGGCTTTCACCATGGGATTTTCAAGCAGCGCGGCGGCGGCTTCTTCTTTCGCCGTCTCTTCCCGCTCGACCAGCGTCGGTTCGCCGCCCTGGGCAACCTCCTCCACCGTCCAGCGGTTGCCATAGGCGCGGTAGAGCGCGTCGCGGACTTCGGGCAGCACCGGATCGGTGAAGCGATCCTCGCGGCTGTAGACGAGCTTGCCCGGCTCCAGCGTCACGATCCGCAATTGCAGGCGCATCTGGCTAGCAGCAAGGTGATTGCCGCTTGCCTCGACCTTGGCGATCACATCGGGCCACAATAGCGCGGCGGGCGCCCCTGCCCCGCCTTCTCCTGCCGGTGCGCCGCTCTGGAGCGTCACACCGCTGGCGGCCATGTCCTCGATCTGCTTGGCCAGCTTGCCGGGGTCCGGCAGGTCGGCTGCATGGAGGATGCGCAGCAATGCCATCTGCGCCGCAACCAGCGGGTCCGGCGCGGCGCGCACCTCGTCATGCCCTTTCAGCATCAGCTGCCACAGGCGGTGAAGCTGTGCGGGCGACAGACGCTCGGCCCAGTCCGCCAGGACCTGCCGCTCGTCCTCGGTCGGCGCGTCGGCCTCTCCCTTGCCGACCTGCGTCACGGCGATGCGGTTGAGCAGGTCCATCAGCGAGCGCATCAGCGCCAGCGGTTCGACGCCTAGTGCATATTGCTCGTCCAGCCCGTCGAGCAGGGCGGCCGGATCGCCTTCCAGCACGGCAGCGAACAGGCGGCGCTGCGCGGTCTTGTCGGCAAGGCCGAGCATGTCGCGCACGCGGCCCGCGCTGACCGCGCCGCCATCTTCCATGTCGGCGTGGGAAATCGCCTGGTCGAGGATCGAGAGCCCGTCGCGCACCGACCCTTCGGCCGCGCGCGCGATCATCGACAGCGCCTCGTCATCCGCCTCCACGCCTTCGAGAGCGCAGATTTTTGCGAAGTGGTCTTTCAGCAGCGGCGTCGGGATGCGGCGCAAGTCGAAACGCTGGGTGCGGCTGAGGACCGTAACCGGCAGCTTGTCGACCTCGGTTGTGGCGAAGATGAACTTCACATGCGCAGGCGGTTCCTCAAGTGTCTTCAACAAGGCATTGAAAGCATTGCGCGACAGCATGTGGACTTCGTCGACGATGTAGATCTTGTAGCGCGCGCTGACCGCAGCATAGCGGACCGCCTCGATAATCTCGCGCACGTCGTCCACGCCGGTGTGGCTGGCGGCGTCCATCTCGATCACATCGATATGGCGGCCTTCGGCGATGGCAACGCACGGCTCGCACACGCCGCACGGATCGATTGTCGGACCGCCGTCGCCGTTCGGCCCGATGCAGTTGAGCGCCTTGGCGATCAGCCGCGCGGTTGAGGTCTTGCCGACCCCCCTCACCCCGGTCATCAGGAAGGCATGAGCCAGCCGATCCCGCGCAATGGCATTGCCGAGCGTGCGGACCATCGCGTCCTGCCCGATCAGCTCCGCAAAAGTCTGCGGACGATACTTGCGGGCCAGAACGCGATAGGGTTGCGCGGCATCGGGGGCCGGCGCGGAAGGCGGCTTATCGGCGACAGGCTGCGGCGCGGCCGCGGCCGGCGCATCGCCGAACATGGCGGACTGGCCCGCAGCCTCCAGCTCGGCCGCGCTTGGCGCGGTGTCCGCTACCTCATCGGCCTCGGTCGCCCATGGCAGGTCGTCTGGATTATCCGGTGAATCGCCCATGCGGGATTGGTAGTCGCAACAAGGCACTTTGTCGAAGTTGACTTTTAGGTTTCATTTTGCAATGTAGTTGTGAAGAGGAGCATCGTCATGATCCACCCCGGTCGCTTTACGGATGCACACGAGTCAGACATCGTCGTCTTCCTCATCGGAATGCGGATCAATGCTTTCCACAGGGTCGGCAAATGGTTGCCCGTCGCCAAATCGATGGGGCCCATGATTGCCGAGCTTAGTCGCGATCCAGATAGCGGCTTCCTTGGCGCGGAATTTATGCGGCAAGGACTGCGCACGATCATACTCGTCCAGTACTGGCGCGACTTCGACAGTCTTGAAACTTACGCTCGGGCGAAGGACCGCGAGCACTGGCCCGCATGGACCGCATTCAACAAGGCAGTAGGCGCAGATGGCAGCGTCGGGATATTTCACGAAACCTACGCCATCCGGCGCGACGGGTTCGAAACTCTCTATGCCAATATGCCGCGGTGGGGCCTTGGAAAGGTCGCCGGGATTATCCCCGCCATTGGATCGCGGAACGAAGCGCGCATGCGCATGGCCGCGCAAATGCGGAACGATAGCTTAGACTGACTGGTTAGATAAAGGAGCCGGGCGACCCGTCGCAATTCACCTGGGCTGCTTCCTTCCGGACCTGACCCGGTGAGCGAACGCAAACGTCCACCCGACTCCCGCGCGCCATATGGCGATGGATGCCTGCAGGATCAAGTCGTCATTCAGAAACCGGCAAGCCGATCAGCGTAATTCGATTGTCGGGAGACGGCCCTGTGCTATCTCGCCGATGAAGGGGGAATATATTCATGAGGAAATTCAATATCGTTGCGGCCCTGGCCTTCTCAGCAACGGCGTTGGCAACGCCCGCAGCGGCCCAGCAGGCGATCGACTTCGGCGACGATTCCAGCGACTGGGCGAACGACGGGGAATGTGACGATCCGCGCTTCGAAGGCGACGGCATGGCCGAAATCCTGCTGTCCGAGGATGTGCGCAGCGATGCGTCCGACTGCAGCGCCCTGCATGCAGCGGGCAAGATCACTTACATCGGCATGGAAAATTCCGTTCCGTCGGCAAACACGGCGCGCAACACGGTGGCTGTGACCCTTCGCTGGGCGGACGACACGACAGTCGATTTCGGCGATGACTCCAGCGAATGGGCGAACGACGGCGAGTGCGACGATCCCCGCTTCACCGGGACCGGCATGGCCGGGGTGCTGCTTGAAGAGGATACACGCCGCGATGCGACCGATTGCCGCACGCTCTACGCGGCAGGTTCGATCCGGCTGCGCGGGGCGGCGGGCAGCACGTCCACCGGCGGCCTCGACTTCGGCGACGATTCCAGTGAATGGGCGAACGACGGGGAATGCGACGATCCGCGCTTCACCGGCACCGGCATGGCCGACGTGCTACTGGAAGAGGATGCGCGCCGCGACGCGACAGACTGCCGCGCCCTTTACGAAGCCGGTTCGATCCGGATTTCTGCGGGCGGGAGCACCGGGTCGTCCATCGATTTCGGTGACAACTCGAGCGAATGGGCCAAAGACGGCGAGTGCGACGATCCCCGCTTCACTGGCACCGGCATGGCCGAAACCCTGCTGGCGGAAGACAGCATGCACGATGCGAGCGACTGCCGGACGCTGTTCAACAGCGGATCGATCCGCCTGATCGACTGATCCGGGATTGGCGGGCGCGCAGGTCCGGAAGCCCGCGTGTCCGCCAGCCTAGCGGAAGTTGTCGGCGTAGGCCTGCAGCTTCAGCGTCTTCTTCGGCGGCTGGTGGACGCGCACGGCAATCTCGTGCTTGTCGGCATAGGCCTTCGCCGCATCGAGGCTGGGGAATTTCAGCACCACCTGCGTCTGCGTGTCCCCGCTCGACGTCCAGCCCATCAGCGGATCGGATCCGCGCGCTTCGGACTGCTCGAATTCGAGGATCCACTGGTCGGTCTTCGCCTTGCCCGATTGCATCGCACTCTGGGGCCGCTGGTAGATGATCGCGCTCATGCGATCCCTTTCGTGCGCGGCGCGGCAAAAATCAAGTCGCCCGCACGCTGGCGCTAGCGATTGAAGGCATTCTTCGTTTTCAGGCTGGGCGCCTCTGCCCAAGGCTCGTCGGGCCAGCGGTGCTTGGGATAGCGCCCTTTCATGTCCTTGCGCACATCGGCCCAGCTGCCGCGCCAGAAGCCGGGCAAGTCGCGGGTCGCCTGGATCGGGCGGCCCGCCGGGCTGGTCAGCTGGAGCAGCAGGGGCGTGGTACCGACCATGGGATGGCGGTCGAGGCCGAACAGCGCCTGCACCCGCACCTCCACCGTCGGACCACCCTCCGCCGCGTAGTCCACCGCGTGCTGCGTGCCGGCGGGGCTGGTCCACTGGCGCGGAGCCACCGTGTCGAGGCGCTGGCGCGTGTCCCAACCCACCAGCGACAGCGCCGCTTCGGCAAGCTGCGCTGCCGGGATGTCGAGCGTGCGCTTGCCCTCGAGCAGCGGGGCGAGCCATTGGCCGGCGTTCTCCGCCAGCGCTTCGGGTGACAGTGCATCGATCCCGGCATAGCGCGCGCGGGCCAGCAGGCTGGCGGGCAGGAGATCGGCGAGGCGGCCGCGTGCAGCCTCGAGCAGCGCCGCTTCCACCTCTGCGGCATCGGGCTCCGGATCGGGACCGTTGGCGATCGTGACTGCCCCGATCCGCTGCTCCAGCCGCGCTTCGACCCTGCCCTCCTTCGCATTCCAGCGGACGGTACGACGCTGCTCGGCGAGATGCGAGAGGGCGCGGGCGACGTCGCTTTCCTCCATGGCAATCGCGGCGGTGATGCGCGCGCCCTTGGCGCTGCCCTGCGCATCGCCGATGGCGAGCCAGTCCGCGCGGGCGAGCGGCGATGCGGGATCGAGCACCAAGCCGCGCCCGCTGACGGATTGCCAGCTTTCCCCCGACGCATCGCGCCGCCGCGCGACGAAGTCGGGCCGCGCGCGGGCAAGGTACACGCCGGCATCGCCCTGGGTGGGTTCGACCTTATCGACCAGGGCCTCTGCCGATTTCGCCCAGCGCGCGGCCAGCTTGCGCGAAGCCTCTGCGCGGGCGGAGCGATCGCCGTCCCAGCGTTGCAACCGCGCGAGCAGGTCCTCGCTCCGCCCGCCGAGCCCGCGCTCCTGCAGCAGCAGGGCAAGCCTTGCCGCCACAGTCGCATCGCCAGCGTTTGCGCCGTAGAGCACCATCGCCGCCTGCGCCGGGTCCATCGGCAGTGCGGCTACCTTCTCGCCAAACGCGGTCAGCCTGCCGTTCTCCAGCGCACCCAGCCTGCCCAGCCGCTCGCGCGCTGAGGCGATGGAGGCAGGGGGCGGCTCGTCGAGCCACGGCAGGGCGGCAGGATCGCCCGTGCCCCAGCGGGCGAGCGACAGGACCAGCGGGGCAAGATCGACCGCCGCGATCTCCGGCGGATCGAAGGCCTGCCGCCCGCCGTGGCCGCCCTCTTCCCACAGGCGGTAGGCCACGCCCGGCCCCTGCCGCGCCGCGCGCCCTGCCCGCTGCGCCGCCGCGGCCTGGCTTGCACGAACGGTCACGAGCCGGTTGGAGCCCGCAGCCTGGTCGAATTCCGCGCGCCGCGACAGGCCGCTGTCGACCACCACCGATACACCGTCCAGCGTCAGCGACGTCTCGGCGATAGCGGTGGCGAGGACGATGCGTCGCCGTCCGTCCGGATCGCGCTTGATCGCCGCCTGCTGCGCGCGCGGCTCGACCTGGCCGTGCAGCGGCAGGACCGGCGTGTTCGGCATTGCTTCGGCCAGCCGTTCGCGTACGCGCTCGATTTCCCCCACGCCGGGCAGGAAGGCGAGGATATCGCCCGCCTCGTCGCGCCAGGCTAGGCGGATCGCGCTCGCCATGCGGTCCTCGATCCGCTGCTCCGCACGCGCGCCCAGCCATTCGATGCGCAGGGGATGCGCGCGGCCCTCGCTTTCGATGATAGGCGTATCGTCGCCCAGCAACCCGGCGAAGCGGGCGCCGTCGATCGTGGCGCTCATCACCACCACGCGCAAGTCCTCGCGCAGGACGTCGCGGCTTTCCAGTGCGAGGGCGAGGCCGAGGTCACTGTCGAGGTGCCGTTCGTGCGCCTCGTCGAACAAAACGGCGGAAACGCCCGGCAATTCCGGATCGGCGAGGATGCGATTGACGAAAATAGCCTCGGTTATGACGAGGACGCGCGTGCGCGCCGATTGCCGCGTGTCGAGCCGGGTTGCGTAGCCGATCGTCTCGCCGGCCTTTTCTCCGATCTGCGCGGCCATGCGCTCCGCCGCCGCACGGGCGGCAACGCGGCGCGGGCTGAGCAGGAGGACGGTGCCATCGCACCATGGCTCGTCCAGCAGGGCGGGAGCGACAGCGGTGGTCTTGCCCGCTCCCGGAGGTGCGACCAGGACCGCGCCGGTACCGGTACGCAAGCCGGCCAGCAGGTCCGGCAGGACGGCGTGAATGGGTAGGTCGCTCACAGCCTGCGGCAGGCCAGCGCGATCAATATCCGCGCGAAACCGCGAATTGCGCCGCTTCGACCATCGCCGCGCGTGCCTTGCTGTCGGGGAAGATCGAAAGCGCTTCGGCAGCGCGCTGCGCGAAATGGCGTGCCCGTTCGCGGGTGGCGGCTACGGCGTCGTGCTTGCGCACCAGCCGGATCGCTTCGGCAAGCTCCTCGTCGCCCGAGCGGCGGCCCGCAATGGCGTCGCGCCAGAACTGGCGCTCGTCCTCGTCCCCGCGCGCATAGGCCAGGATCACCGGCAGGGTCATCTTGCCTTCGCGGAAGTCGTCGCCCGCATCCTTGCCCATTTCGGCAGCCTGCGAATCGTAATCGATCGCATCGTCCACCAGCTGGAAGGCGATGCCGAGGTTTCGGCCATAGGCGTCGAGCGCCTCTTCTTCCTTCTCGCTGCGTTCCGCGACCACGGCAGCGATGCGGCTGGCAGCGGCGAACAGCGCGGCGGTCTTCGCGCCGATGATGCCGAGATAGCGCTCTTCGCTCGTCTCGATCTGGCGCTGCGCGGTCAGCTGGTCGACCTCGCCTTCCGCAATCACGGCGCTGGCGTTCGACAGAATCTTGAGGACGCGCAGAGAGCCGTCCTCCACCATCAGTTCGAAGCTGCGGCTGAACAGAAAATCGCCGACCAGCACGGTTGCAGGGTTGCCGTAGATGATGTTGGCCGCCGCCTTGCCGCGACGCAGTTCGCTGCCGTCGACCACGTCGTCGTGCAGCAGGGTCGCGGTGTGGATGAACTCCACCGCCGCGGCGAGCTTGTGATGGCGGTTGCCGCCATAGCCGATCAGCTCCGCCGCAGCGAGCGTCAGCATCGGGCGAAGGCGCTTTCCGCCGCCGGAAATCAGGTGGCCCGCCAGGGTCGGGATCAGGGGAATCTCGCTCTGCATCCGGTCGAGGATGACGCGATTGACCGAATTCATCGCGGTCGCGGTCAGCGCCAGCATCGGGTCGAGCGACGGCTGCGCGCGCGGGAGAGTGATAACCTCTGCGGTCATGGCTGCCATGTGGAAGCTGCCGCGCCGCTTGGCAAGCGCGCGTTTGCCGCTAGTTTGCGCATTCTATGCCAGACACATCGCCCGACAGGCAGCTCGCCGCGTTTCGCAAGTCGATCGACAATATCGACGCGGCGCTCGTCCACATGCTGGCGGAACGGTTCCGAATCACCCAGCAGGTGGGTGCCTACAAGGCGAAAACCGCCCTGCCCCCGGCCGATCCGAACCGGGAGCAGGAGCAGATTGCGCGGCTGCGCAGGCTGGCCGAGGAAGCGGACCTCGATCCGGAATTCAGCGAGAAATTCCTGCGCTTCATCATCGACGAGGTGATCCGCCACCACGAACAGGTTCGCGGCGGCTAGATCGAAACCGCGTCAGTCGTCGACGCGCTGGCGCCGCTCGCGGTCGGTACGGCTGGGGCGCTTGCTCGAAGCCCTGCTTTCGCGGCGCTCGGCACGCTCTGCCTGGCGCGTCGCCCGCTGGGGCGCAGGTTGGGTGCGCTCCTGACGCTGGACCACCGGGCGGGCAGGCCGCTCCGTTCGCTGGGTGCGCGGCGGCGTTGCACGGGTTTCGCTGCGGCGGTCGGACCGGCTGCGGTCACCACCGCGACGCTGGTCACGCGCCCGGTCGCCATCGCGATCGCGGCGCTGGTCGCGGTAATCCTCGCGCCGGTCGCGGCGCTGGTCGCGGTAGTCTTCGCGCCGTTCGCGGCGGTATTCGCGATACTCTTCGCGGTTGTCGCGGCGGCCTTCGTAGCGTTCGATACGGCGGTCGCGGCGCTGGTCGCGATAATCCCCACGGCGGGTGTAGCCGTAACCGCCCCACTGTTCGCGGAACTGGCGGTGGCCGGCACGGCGGCCTTCCCAATAGCGGCGATGGTGATCGCCCCAGCGATGGCGATAGCCGGACCGGTCGTAGATGTAATAGCCCACGCCGGGATAATAGTAGTCGTCGTACCAGCCCCAGTATGGCGAGGATGCGCCGTAGCCGTAGCTGTACTGGTAATCGTCGTAATACGGATCGTACATCGTGCAGGCACCGAGCGTGGCGGTCGCGGCGACCAGCAGGATCGGTTTAAAGATGCGGGTCATCGCGCGTCTCCCATCGGAAAGTCTGTAGATGACCTGCCTTGTAGGGGCGACGAATTGAACCGCCTCTGAACCCGTTGTTACAGATTGCGACAATTAAGACTTTGAGCCGTTTTGCTGAACAGCCTCGGCAGCGCGCGGCAGGCTGAGGCGGACGAGCAACCCGCCGAGGTCCTCGCTTTCCTCCAGTCGCACGCCGCCGCCGTAGATTTCGGCCACGTCGCGCACGATGGCGAGGCCGAGGCCGGTGCCGGGCTTGCCGGTGTCGAGCCGCGCGCCGCGGTCGAAAATGCGGATGCGCTCGGCATCGGGAATGCCCATCCCGTCATCCTCAACCCAGATTTCGCACTGCTCGGCATCGGGCACGGCATCGATGGTGACGAAAACGCTGCCGCCGCCGTATTTCGCCGCGTTCTCGATCAGGTTGCCGAGGATTTCGTCGAGGTCCTGGCGTTCGATGGCGACATTGACGTCCATGTTGCCGTCAAGGTCGAAGCGGGTCCGTTCGTAAAGCCGGGTCACGGCGCGCAGCACCGCCTCCACGCTGCCGGCGACATGCGCGCGGCTGAGCCCCGTCGCGCGGCGGCCCACGGCGCGCGCGCGGGCAAGATGGTGTTCGACCTGCCGCTGCATCACCTTTGTCTCGCGGTGGACGAGGTCGGACAGGTCTGGGTCCTTCGCCGTTGCCGCATTGACCAGCACGGTCAGCGGCGTCTTCAAGGCATGCGCCAGGTTGCCCGCGTGCATCCGGGCCTCTTCCGCCTGCCTTTCCGAATGGGCGAGGAGGCCGTTCAATTCCTCCACCATGGGTTGCACCTCCAGCGGCAACGGGTCGGTCACCCGGTTCGCCCCGCTGGTGCGGATGCGGATGATCGCCTCCTTCACCCGGCGCAGCGGGCCGAGCCCGTAGATCGTCTGCAGGAAGGCGAGGATGAACAGGCCGAGGCCGAGCACCACGAAGCTCCAGAAAAGGATGCTGCGGATGCGGTTGATCTGCTCGTCGAGATCCTCGCGCGCGGCGGCGAGCGCGAAGGTCCACTCCGTATCGCTGCCCGGCAGCACGACGGAACGCTGGGTGATCCGCAGCGCTTCGTCCGGATACTGGCTGCTGTCGTAGATGACCGGCTCGGCAAAGAAACCGTCGCGCACTTCCAGCGTGCGCGGCGCCCACAAGGAGCGCGAGGGATAGGGATCGCGCCCCTCACCGGTTACCTGCCAGTACATGCCGGAATTGGGCTCGAGGAAGCGCTGGTCGCCGAGCGGGCGATTGAACATCACGTCGCCGAAATCGTCGATCTCTGCCGAGGCGACCATGGCGGTGAGCATGTAATCGAGCTGGTCGTCGAACTGGTCGGTCACCAGGCTGGTCAGCGTGCGGTCGAGGGCGAAGCCGCCCACGGCCAGCAGCAGCGTAATCCACACCGCCGCAATCAGCTGCATCCGCCGGCTGAGCGATCCGGTATGCGGCGGCGCGGCGCCGGACGCTATCGCCGCGCCCTGCTCCGCCTCCATGGTCGCCTTCTCCGCGGCGGCCGACAGCGCGGGATCGCTCCCCGATGTGGCGACCGCGTCCAAATCAACCGCCCCGATCAGCCGCGCGGCGCGTCGGCCGGGTCGTCGAGACTGTAGCCGAGGCCGCGGATGGTGGTGATGACATCGGCACCCAGCTTCTTGCGGATGCGGGTGACGAAGACCTCGATCGTGTTCGAATCGCGGTCGAAATCCTGATCGTAGATATGCTCGATCAGCTCGGTCCGGCTCACGACCTTGCCCTTGTGATGCATCAGGTAGCTGAGCAGCTTGTATTCCTGCGCGGTCAGCTTCACCGGCTCACCGGCCAGCGTGACGCGGCCGCTGCGCGTGTCCAGCCGCACGTCGCCGGCGATCAGTTCGCTGGTGGCATTGCCGGTAGAGCGGCGGATCAGCGCGCGCAGGCGGGCGATCAGCTCTTCGGTCTGGAAAGGCTTGGCCAGGTAATCGTCCGCGCCCGCATCCAGACCGGCCACCTTGTCGGACCAGCTGTCGCGCGCGGTCAGCACCAGCACGGGGAAGGTCTTGCCTTCCTTGCGCCACATGCCGAGCACCGTCAGGCCGTCGATTTCGGGCAGGCCGAGGTCGAGGATGACGGCGTCGTATTCCTCCGTGCTGCCGAGGAAGTGCCCGTCCTCGCCATCGGTGGACAGGTCCACGGCATAGCCGTTCTGTTCCAGCGTGTTTTTCAGCTGCTGGCCGAGTGTCGGCTCGTCCTCGACGATCAGGATGCGCATCGAATTCCCCTATGATGCCTAATTGCCCGCCTTGCGGCGTATTGCCCCCGCGTTTGGGGTTTCACCACATATCCGTCAAGCAATGGAAGGGTTCCGGCAGGCGGCGCTATTCAGCGCCGGCGGCGGATGATCCGGCCGCTGCGCGCATCGACATCGACGAAGGTCACGCGGCCTTCGCGTATGAACTTCAGGCGATAGGCGTGCGCGCGGGAATCGTACTCGAAATTGAGATACTCGTACCCGCGGCGGCGATAGTCGGGGACGATGCGCCGCTCCACCTCGCGCGGGGAAAGGACGCTGCCCGATTCCATCTGCTCGCGCGCGTTGGCCGCATCGTCGAACGCCTGCGCGCCCGCACCGGTCGGCACGAAAGCCGCTGCCGCGGCGACGAGGGTCAGGGAAAGGAGGATCCGGGGCATCATGGTTTCCTGGCTAACCCCGCAGCATTGAACAAGGGGTGAATTCGGCAGTCACCCTCCCGTTCAGCTTTGGGCCCGTTCAGATTCGAGCTGCTTCAGTTGACCATTTCATACGTTACCGAAATCGACACGCCCGTCGCGACCGTGCCGGGCAGGATCGGCGCGGAATCGTTGGCAGACGCGGTCATCACTATTTCGCGCGAGAGCGGTTGCGGGCCGGAGCCGCGAACCGATTCCGACACGCGGAGCAATCGCACGTCGGCATAGCCGGCACTTTGCGCATAGGCCCGCGCCATTTGCCGCCCGCGTTCCATGGCGTTCCGGCGCGCTTCGGCCTTGGCCGCCGTGTCGTCGTCCACGCCGAACATCGGCCCGTTGAGGTCGGTCGCGCCGGCAGCCACCAGCGCATCGAGAACTTCGCCCGCACCGCCTATGTCGCGCAACTTGATGCTGACCCGGTTTGACGCCTGATACCCGCGGAACACCTGCTCGCGGCTCATCTGGTCGTAATCGAACCGGGCGTTGAGGTTGATGCCGCTCGTCTGGATATCGCGCTCCGCCACGCCCAGCGACTTCAGCCGGTCGATCACCTGCCGTATGCGGGCGCTGTTCTGGCGCAAGGCCTCCACGGCAGTCGGCGCCTCGCTCGTCACCCCTGCGCTCATCGTCACGATGTCCGGTTCGATATCGACCGTCTCGAACACGTCGAGTTCGACCACCGGGCCGCTCGTCTGCACCTGCACCTGCGCGGCGGCGGGGCTGGCGAACAGGGCGGCGGAAGCGAACAGCGGCAAGGCGTAGCGAAGCATGCGAATTCTCCAAAGGTTGCGCCATGCGTTTCGGCGCAGCGGGATAACGCGCACCTGAACGATGGCGTTCCGCTGGAGATTGGCGCCGTTCCGCTTGCGATAGCGCCGCGGCGCGCCTACCTGCGCGGCGCTATGGCACAACCTCCGATCCTCAGCTGGGAAGGTCTCGGCCTCATCCAGGGCAGCGGCTGGCTATTCGGGCGGCCCGAGGACCAGGGCGGCCCCGGAGGCATAGACCTCCACATCGGCCCGCGCGACCGGCTGGCCCTGATCGGCCGCAACGGCGCGGGCAAGACCACGCTGCTGCGCCTGATCGACGACCGGATCGAGGCCGACCGCGGCATCCGCAAGGTCAAGCCCGGCACGCGGATCGTCTTCCTGGAGCAGGACCCGGATTTCTCCCCCTTCGAAACGCTGATGGATTTCGCGCTCGCAGGCGAGCATGCCCCGGCGGAGCACGAGGTGGAGGCCATCGCCGGCCAGCTCGGCATCGACATGGCGACCGCGGCGAAGGGCGCCAGCGGCGGCGAACGGCGGCGCGCCGCGCTGGCCAAGGCGCTGGCGCAGGATCCGGACATCCTGCTACTGGACGAGCCGACCAACCATCTCGACCTCTCTGCCATCGATTGGCTCGAAAGCTGGCTCGACCGCTACAAGGGCGCCTTCGTCGTCATCAGCCACGACCGGACGTTCCTGAAGCGCCTGACCCGTGCGACCCTGTGGCTCGACCGCGGTTCCCTGCGCCGCAAGGACGTGGGCTTCGGCGGCTACGACGCATGGGAAGAACAGGTCTATGCCGAAGAAGCGCGCGCGGCGGAGAAGCTGGACGCGAAGCTGAAGCTGGAGGCGCACTGGCTGGAACGCGGCGTCACGGCGCGGCGCAAGCGCAACCAGGGCCGGCTGGAGAAGCTGTGGGAAATGCGCGCCCAGCGCGCGGCCATGCTGAACCCGACCGGCAAGGCGAAACTGGACCTCAAGAGCGACGAGACCAAGACCAAGTCGGTCATCGTGGCGGAAGGCATCAGCAAGGCATACGACGGGCGCACCGTCATCAAGCCGTTGGATTTCCGCATCCAGCGCGGCGACCGCATCGGCATCGTCGGCGGCAATGGCGCGGGCAAGACCACGCTCTTGAAGATGCTGACCGGCGAGCTGGAGCCGGACACGGGCACCGTGACCCGCGCCAAGACCCTGAGCGGCGTGATGATCGACCAGCAGCGCAGCCTGATGTCGCCCGACAAGACGGTGCGGCAGGTCTTGGCCGAGGGCGGCGACTGGATCGACGTGCGCGGCGTCCGCAAGCACGTGCAGGGCTATCTCAAGGAATTCCTGTTCGACCCGAAGATCGTCGACACCAAGGTCGGCATCCTGTCGGGCGGCGAGAAATCGCGCCTGCTGCTGGCGCGCGAATTCGCCCGGACCTCCAACCTGCTGGTGCTGGACGAGCCGACCAACGACCTCGACCTCGAAACGCTCGACCTGCTGCAGGAAGTGATTGCCGATTACGACGGCACGGTCCTGATCGTCAGCCACGACCGCGATTTCCTCGACAAGACCGTGACCGTCACGCTCGGCCTCGACGGGACCGGCCATGTCGATATCGTCGCAGGCGGGTATGAGGATTGGGAGGCCAAGCGCCGCAATCTCACCGTGACGCCGCGATCGAAGGCCAAGGATGCCCCCGCGCCCCAGCCCTCCCCGCCGGTCGCGCCGCCGAAATCGGCCAAGCTCAGCTACAAGGACCAGCGCGATTACGAGATCCTGCCCACGCGGATCGAGGAACTGGAAGCGGCCATTGCGAAGGGCGAGGCCATCCTCGCGGACCCGGACCTTTACACCGCCGATCCGCAGAAGTTCGCCAATATATCCAAGGGTCTCGAAAATGCGCGGGCCGAAAAGGACGCGGCGGAGGAACGCTGGCTGGACCTGGCGGAGAGAGTGGAGGCTTGAGCGACCTTCACGCACAGGTGCGCGCTTGCACGCTGTGCGCGCCCTACCTGCCGCTGGAACCGCGACCCATCGCGCAATTCTCGTCCACGGCGCGCATCCTCGTCATCGGGCAGGCGCCGGGGAGGATCACGCATGAAAGCGGCATTCCTTTCGACGACAAGGCGGGCGAACGACTGGCGGGCTGGCTGGGCATCGATGCCGTCACGCTGCACGATCCCGCGCGGGTCGCGATCGTTTCGATGGGCCTGTGCTACCCCGGCAAGGCGAAGGGCGGGGACAAGCCGCCGCGCCCCGAATGCGCGCCGCTGTGGCACGGCCGCATCTTGCCAGTGCTGCCCGCGGATCGCCTGACCGTGCTTGTCGGCACGTATGCGCAGGCAGCCTATTTGCCCGCGATGAAGGGCCGGCCGATGGCGGAAAGGGTCGCCGGCTGGCGGGACCTGTTGCCGGAGCGGATCGCCCTGCCCCATCCCAGCTGGCGCAGCGCGCTCTTCATGCGCGAGCACGACTGGTTCGAGCAGGACTTGCTGCCGGATCTGCACGCAGAGGTCGCCGCCCGGCTCTGATCACGCGATGCGGTAGAAATCCGCCACCCGCTCCAGCGCCAGCCTCAGCACCAACTTCCCGCTGCGCGCGGGCCAGGCGAGCGCCTTTTCCGCCGTCGGCAGCGTCTCGCCCGCGCACACCACGCGCCAGAGGATGTCTTCCAGCCCCTTGCCCGCCAGCGCGATGGCGCCGTCGAAGCGCTGCTTCGCCACCAGCTGGCGTTCCGACCGGGTCAGGTTCTGTTCGCCGCCTTTCACCCGCACCGGGTCCCAGCGCATCGTGACGCTGGGTGCCAGTTGCGCGCGCTCCCAATCGGCGCGCAGGCGCTCGGCGGCGGCGAACAACCGCTCTTCAAGGTGGCCGCGCGCATAGAGCCAGGCGACCGGCGATTCGGCCTGGTTGACCGTGACGCTGCGCCCCCGGCGGGGCGCGGTGCCCCTTGTGCGCGGCCCTTCGGAAGTAAGTTCGCGTTCGACGAATTGGCGGGTCATGGCGTTGGTCCCCTTTGCTGGTGCACGGAAAGAATTGGTGCAGCGCCCTTGCCAAGGTTCACGATCTGTAGGAAAGAACCAAATCGGTTATTGGAGCCCCCGGCATGATCAATCGCATCCGTTCGATCCGCAAGGAAAAGGGCATGACCCTGGCAGAGCTTGCCGTCGCCTGCGATCCCGCAACGACGCCGCAGACGGTCGGACGGCTGGAAACCGGCACCCGCACGCTCTCGACGGCATGGATGGACCGGATCGGCAAGGCGCTGGGGGTGGAACCCGAAAGCCTGATCCGTAGCGAAAGCGCGGATGCACCCGAAGTGATCGCAGCGCTGACCAACGCGGGCGCCGAGGCGCTCGCCAAGCCGCGCGAGGCGATCCTGCCGAGCGAACTGGCCGGCAATGTCCCGATGGTCTGCCTGATCGTGGAAGCCTCCCAAGGCGAATATCGCGAAGGCGACCAGCTTTGGCTGCGCCGCGCCGATCCGGAAGAAGCCGGCAGCTTCGTCAACCGCGATGTGCTGGTCCCGCGCGCCGGCGGGCGCTTTGCCTTCGGGCGGTTGATCGACCGGCAGGGAACGCTGGTCGGCATCCTCCCGCCCGGCGTCGGGCAGAAACAGCAGGTGGTCGACAATCCGCCATGGCTCGCCATCGCCACCATGCTGGTCCGCCCGCTTTGAAGCGGGTCCTGTCGCTATCGACGCTATACCCGAACGCGGCACAGCCCCGCTTCGGAACCTTCGTCGCGCGCTCGCTGGAAGCGCTGGCGGCGCGGGGCGACTGGGACGTGACCGTCGTCAACCCGATCGGCGTGCCGCCCGTAAGGTTCGGCAAGTACCGTGCCTTGGCAGAAGCGGCGGAGGACGGCGCGGAAAACGGGGTCGAGGTCCAACGCCCCATCTTCCCGCTGATCCCGAAATTCGGCGGCCGTTTCAACCCTGCGCTGCTCGCGCGCACCGTGCTGCCGCTGGCAAGGCGCCTGCATGCCGATCGCCCCTTCGACCTCGTCGATGCGCAGTTTTTCTATCCCGATGGCCCGGCCGCCGCGCGCATTGCGGAGGCACTGGACCTGCCGCTCTCGATCAAGGCGCGCGGGGCGGACATCCATTACTGGGGCGCGAAAGCCTACGGTCGCAAGGCGATGGTGCGGGCGGCCGAACGTGCGGACGGCCTGCTCGCCGTGTGCGAAGCTCTGGCACGCGACATGGCGGCCATCGGCCTGCCGCGCGGCAAGATCGCCATCCACTACACCGGGCTCGACCGGAACCGCTTCCGCCCGCTCAACCACACGCAAATCCGCCCGCGCCTCGGCAAGGAGCTCGGCATACCGCTGGCGGACGACGACTTGCTGCTGGCGACCGTCGGTGCGCTCATTCCGCGAAAGGGTCAGGAATTCGTGATCGGGGCCTTGCCGGAATTGCCGCGGGCGCGCCTGCTGCTCGTCGGGCGCGGGGAGCACGAGGCGAAATTGCGCTCTCAGGCGGCCGGGCTCGGCGTGGCCGATCGCGTCCATTTTACCGGCTCGCTCGACCACAACATCATGCCGATCCTGCTGTCGGCGGCGGACCTCATGGTCCTGCCCTCTTCCAGCGAAGGTCTCGCCAATGCGTGGATCGAGGCGCTGGCCTGCGGCACGCCGCTGGTCATCACCGATGCTGGCGGCGCTGCCGAGGTGGTCACGAGCCGCAATGCAGGCCTCATCGTCAGGCGCGACAGCGCGGACATCGCCGCTGCCGTCCGCGACCTAGCCGCCGACATGCCGGTGCGCGAGGCGACCGTCGCCATGGCGGAGCGCTTCAGCTGGGAAGCCAACGCCGCGGCGCTGGCCAAACACTTCGACCGTTTGACCGTCTGACCTGCCGAACTTCCGGCGGTCAGGCTTCCCCGCGAGCCTTGCGCTCCTGGAGGTCGGCCTCGGTTTCCTGCGGCACGAAGCTGTCGCTCGTCACGCCCAGCCAGATCAGGATCGGCGCGGCCATGTAGACGGAGCTGTAGGTACCCACGAAAATGCCGAGTACGATGGCGGCGGTCAGGCCGAACAGGCTTTCCGGCCCGAAGAACAGCAGCGGGATCAGCGCGACGAGCAGCGTAAGGCTGGTCATCACGGTACGCGCCAGCGTCTCGTTCACCGACAGGTCGAGCAGTTCGGGAACCGGCATCTTGCGGTATTTCTTCAGGTTCTCGCGGATGCGGTCGTAGACCACGATGGTGTCGTTCAGCGAATAGCCGATGATCGCCAGGATCGCGGCGATGATCTGCAGGCTGAATTCCCACTGCAACAGCGCGAACAGCCCCAGTGTCAGCGACACGTCGTGGAACAGCGCGAACAGGGCGCCCACGCCGAACTGCCATTCGAAGCGCACCCAGATGTAGAGCGCGATGGCCAGCATGGCCGCCAGGAGGGCGAGGCCCGCCTTTTCGCGGAATTCGCTGGCGACCTTGCCCGACACGGTGTCGTTGCCGTCGCGCCGGACCTGGTCGTATTCGCCTTCGATAGCGCCGATCACCTCGTTACCGATGGCGGTCGCGGCACCGGGCACGCCTTCCGCCTCGGCCGGCAGGCGGACGCGGATGGACACCTGGTTCGCCTCTCCGAAACGCTGGATGACCGGGTCGCCATAGCCGAGTGCGCCGATCTGCTGACGCAATTCGGGGATCGGCGCTTCCTCGCGCCCTTCGAAGGTCACGCGGACTTCCTGCCCGCCGGCGAAATCGACGCCGTAGTTTAGGCCGTTGTTCACCACGAAAAACCAGCTCAGCGCGATCAGGATCAGGCTGACCACGTAGAACGGCACGCGCCATTTCAGGAACTTGATGTTGGTATCGTCGGGGACGAGCTTGAGCAGACGCATTCTCAGACCCTCACAGTGCCAGGTCGTTGGGGCGCTTGGCCCGCAGCCAGCCGGCGACCCACATGCGGGTCAGCACGACGGCGGTGAAAACGGAAGTGAACAGGCCGATGATGAGAACGACAGCAAAGCCGCGCACCGGGCCGGAGCCGAACAGGAACAGCAGCACGCCGGCAATGAAGTTGGTCACGTTGGCGTCGTAGATCGCGCGGCTGGCCTCGCGATAGCCGTTCTCCACCGCGGCGAAGACCCGCCTGCCTTTCTTGCGCTCTTCCCGGATGCGCTCGTTGATCAGCACGTTGGCGTCCACCGCCGCACCGATGGTGAGCACGAAGCCCGCGATGCCCGGCAGGGTCAGCGTCGTGCCCATCACCGCCATGATGCCGAGGATCATGAGCACGTTGATGACCAGCGCAATCGTCGCATAGACGCCGAAGCGACCATAAGTGGCGATCATCAGCAGCACGACCAGCAGGCTGCCGATCGACATTGCGACAACGCCCTTGCGGATCGAATCGGCGCCCAGGTCCGGGCCCACGGTGCGCTCTTCCACCACGGTCAGGTCGACCGGGAGCGCGCCCGAATTCAGCGAAATCGCCAGCGCATTGGCGCTGTCCACGGTAAAGTTGCCGGAAATGCGCGCCGCGCCGCCGAGGATCGGTTCTTCGAAGCTGGGCGCGGAGATGATCTTGTCGTCGAGGATGATCGCGAACCGGCGGCCCACGTTCTCGCGGCTCAGCCGGGCAAACTGCGCCCCGCCCTGCCCGTCGAACTGGATGTTCACGACCGGCGCGTTGGTCTGCTGGTCGAAGCCCTGCTGCGAATTTGTCAGCCGCTCGCCCGAAATCCCGCCGAGGCGACGGACATAGTGGCCATAGCCGGCCATCTCGTCCTCCTCGTCATACGGCAGGAACTGCATGCCGGCCGGCGCGATGGCGGCCTGTGCGATCGGCACGGGCTCCTGCCGTTCGGGGTCGACCAGCTTGAATTCCATTTGCGCTGTTTCGCCCAGCAGCGTCTTCAGCCCCTCCGGATCGTTGAAGCCCGGCACCTGCACCACGATGCGGGTGTCGCCCTGGCGGATGATGGTGGGCTCGCGCGTCCCAAGGCCGTCGATACGGCGGCGTACCACGTCGGTCGCGGCGTCGAGCGCGGTGTTCACCGCCGCGTCGAAACCGGCCTGCGTCGGAGTCAGCGTGATGCGGTTGCCGTCGGACACCGCAAGGTCCCAGTCGCGCGTTACGCCGGTGCCGGACAGGATCGGCAGCAATTCCTCCCGCGCCGCATCGAGCTGGCTGGGATCGTCGAGGATGAAGCTCAGGCGGTTGTTGCTGGTCGACATGTCGCCGAAGCGGATGCGCGGATCAGCATCGTCGAGCGCGTTTTCGACCGAGCCTTCCAGCGATTCCAGTCGCGTCTGCGCGACTTGCGAAGCTTCCGCCTCCAGCAGCAGGTGGCTGCCGCCGGCAAGGTCGAGACCCAGGGCGACTTCGGGATCGGGCAGGCTCTCTTCGGGCCAGTCGCCCCCCGCGACGCTGACCAGCGAAGGCAGCGCGGCGACCATCACCGCGATGGTTATGGCCCAGAGGAAAATCTTCTTCCAGCGCGGAAAATCGAGCATCGTTCGTGCCCCGTCCTCAGTCGTTCGCGGCGGGCTTCGTGCCCGGATCGATCACGTCGCCGATGGTGTGCCGCACGGCCTGCACCTTGGTGCCGCCGCCAAGATCGATGGTGACATAGTGATCGTCGACCTTGGTGATCTTGCCGACCAGCCCGCCGGCGGTGACGACCTGGTCGCCCTTCTTCAAGCCTTCCACCTTCTCGCGATGTTCGCGCTGGCGCTTCATGCCCGGGCGGATCAACAGGAAATAGAAGATCAGGCCCATCGCCACCAGCGGTGCGAACTGCATCCATGCGGGCGGCGCTTCCGCACCCGATGTTGCGGCGGCGAGAATGAATGTGGTCATCTAGTAAGCTCGTGAAAAACGGGTTGGTCGCACACGGTCGGCGCCTTCCGGCCCCTCCCTCGCGAAATCAGATGGGCGCGCCTAGCAGCAATGCAATATGCGCGCAACGCGGCTGCTTGCCATTATCAAGAGCCGCTTCTATAGGCGCGCCTCCACTGCTCGGGAAGTAGCGCAGCCTGGTAGCGCATCACACTGGGGGTGTGGGGGTCGCAGGTTCGAATCCTGTCTTCCCGACCAGTGGAATTCACCCCCCTCGATCACCGACCCTGATTGCAGGATTGCCGGCGTAGATCGCGCCGGCTTCCGCGGTGCCGTTCAGCACGCCGCGCGCTCCGAGGACCGCACCGTCCTCCATAATGGCACCGGGGCCGACGAAGGCTTCGGCAGCGATCCAGCAACCGTCGCCTATGTCGACAGGCCGGCTCACCAACGGGAAAGCCGGGTCCCGGTGATCGTGCGTGCTGGCACACAAGTGCGCGCGCTGGCTGATAACGCAGCGGTCGCCGATGGTGATGCGGCCCTGGTTGTAAAGCCGCACGCCCGGCCCGACCAGGCATCGCTCCCCTATCACAAGGTGGCGCGGCAACCAGACGGACACGCTGGCATAGATGCGCGTTCCCGCGCCGATTTGCGCCCCGAACAGCCGCAGGACGAAGCGCCGCCAGCCGTGCAAAGGCGGAGGGGTCCAGCGCGCGAGGACCAGCCACGCGGCCATCCAGACAACGCGCGCCAGCTTGTTGCGCAGGGGGAAAGCCGGCGGACCGGACAGCGGATCTAAAACCGGGCGCTCGCTCATGCGTTCTCCATCAAGCGCGCATAAAGCGCCGCCCACTCCTGCGCCACGACTTCGGGCGCGAAGGGGCCTTGCGCAAGGCCGGTCGCGGCTTGCGACATCTTGCGCCAGGTTGCGACAGGGATGGCCAGCGCCTTTGTCAGCGAGGCAGCGATACGGCTTGCATCGGTACCGCAATGGATCGCCGCGCGGGCCGTAAAGCCTGCGGGCAGGTTGCATTCCTCGCTCATCAACGCCGGCGTGCCCGCTGCCCAAGCTTCCAGGATCGCCATCGGCAGGCCTTCGCTGAGCGAGGGCAGCACCATGAAACGCGCTTCGCCGACCAGAGCCTTCTTCGCCTGCCCGTGCACGGGGCCGACGAACTCCCCATCGGGCGAAGCTGCCACGCGCTTCTCGAGCTGCGCCACATCTTCCGGTGCCCCCCACCCGGCGATGACCAGTCGCGCGCTGTCGGGCTTGTCGGCCATGTCCCACCCACCCAGCAATGCGCCGAGGTTCTTCTTCGGGTGGATCCGGCCCAGGTAGAGCACCATCGGCGGGCGGAAGTCGGCCCCGCGCGGCATGACGGGTGCGGCGTTGGGAATGACCGCGCTGTCGGTGCGGCCGCTTTCGGACGCGATGTCCTTCGCCTCCGCTCCGGTCAGCGCGTGCATGACGCTCGCCTCGCGCCAGCCGCTGCGCTCGTACAGCGCCCGCGCCACAGCCTTCTGCAGCCGCCCGCGCGCCGTGATCCACGGGGCGAGCATACCGTGGGGCGAAATGACCAACGGCTTTCGCGTCCGCCGTCGCCAATCGAGCGCGGCCTTCGAAGGGTACATCCAGATGCCGTGCAAGTGGACGAGGTCCGGATCGAGCGCATCCAGGTTGCGCCTGAAGGAGCGCGAGTAGCCGAAACGCCGAGGCCCCTGCACCCCGACGAGCCGCAGCGGGACGTCGCCATAACGCGGACGGTCCTCCTCCCCATGCTCGTCATCGAGGGCGAGGACCACCGGCTCCGCCCCAAGACCGCGCAGCATGCGCGCATGGGCGATGACCGCTTCCGCGACCCCGCCGCCCAGGCGCGAGGCCGAAGCGGTCAGCAGCACGATTCGCTTGCCGGCAACCGAGAGAATCTGGCCGTTCACGCCACGGCTTGTCCGCAATTCCGCCCCCGGAAACAAGCATGCGCCGGCGGCTGCCCCCGTTTTCCTACGCGAACCGTTTTGGTTATCTGGCTTGGCTCCACCATCCAGTCAGGAGCGTTACCATGTCCATCATCGATTCCCTCATCGGCCCCATCGCCAGCATCATCGACAAGATAATCCCCGACAAGGAAGCGCGCGAGCGGGCCAAGCTGGAGCTCATCAAGCTCGAAGGCACGCAGGAGCTTAAGACGATCGAGGTCCGCCTTGCTGCCATCGTTGCCGAGGCCGGCAGCCGCGATCCGTGGACCAGCCGCGCACGGCCGAGCTTCCTCTATGTGATGTATACCATGCTGCTCGCTTCGCTGCCGATGGGCGTGCTCGCCGCGTTCAACCCCGACACCGCGCGGGAAATCGCCGCCGGCATGAACGCCTATCTCAACGGCCTGCCCGAACCGCTCTACGCCCTCTTCGGCACCGGCTATCTCGGCTACACCGCCGCGCGCCAGTGGGGGAAGATCAAGGGCGTGGAAGGCTGATCGGGCCGACGGCGCTTTTGCCGCAGGACCGTGTTCCATGTGTTCCATGAAATAGGACCTGCCCCGGGCCGATCCTGCCGCAATCCAACAGGTTTCCCGATTGCGGCGGGATCGGCTAAGGGCCGCCAGATGACCGATACCGTTTATGTCCTCAACGGCCCCAACCTCAACCTCCTCGGCCAGCGCGAGCCGGAGATCTACGGCGACACCACGCTCGACGAGATTGCGGGCATGCTGGAAGACCGGGGCCGCGAACTGGGCCTGTCCATCGACATGCGCCAGTCCAACCACGAAGGCCACCTGATCGACTGGCTGCACGAGGCGCAGGCCGAAGGGGCGAAAGCCGTCCTGCTGAACGCCGCGGCCTATACCCACACCTCCATCGCCCTGCTCGACGCGATCAAGGCGATCGTGACGCCGGTATTCGAAGTGCATTTGTCCGATCCCTCCACGCGGGAGGAATTCCGCCATCGTTCCTATGTCGGCATGGCGGCACGCCAATGCTTCCAAGGGCACGGAGCGAAAAGCTACGTCCTCGCGCTGGAGGCGGCAGCGGCCCTTTGACGTAGCGTCAAAGCGCAGGCGAAAGAGCGCAACATTCTTGCGCATCGCTCTTGCGCCGCCAAATCCTTGCGAGCATAGCGGCGGCTCGCAAATTTCGCTGCATAACGGGGTACGAATGGCCGACAGCAAACCGACGGATCGCAAGTCGTCCGGCATGAACGTGGACACCGGCATGGTCCGGGAACTGGCCGAACTGCTGGCCGAAACCGGGCTCACCGAAATCGAGGTCGAGGACGGCAACCGCAAGGTCCGCGTATCGCGCGGCGCGGTCGCGGCCCCGATGGTCGCAGCGCCCGCCATAGCCGCCGCACCGGCTCCCGCAGCCGCACCTGCCCCGGCGGCAGCCGATGCTACCCCTGCCGAAGCGCCCGCCAGTGCCGCCGACGCGGTGAAGTCGCCCATGGTCGGCACCGTCTATCTCGCCCCCGAACCGGGCGCTGCGGACTTCATCAAGGTCGGCGACAGCGTGAAGGAAGGCGATACGCTGGTCATCGTGGAAGCGATGAAGGTGATGAACCCCATCACGGCCCCCGCATCGGGTACGGTGAAGGAAATCCTGGTCGCCAACGCCCAGCCGGTCGAATTCGACCAACCGCTGGTGGTGGTGGCCTGATCCCATGACGATTACGCGTATCCTGATCGCCAATCGCGGCGAGATCGCCCTGCGCATCCATCGTGCGGCGCACGAAATGGGCATCGAGACGGTCGCGGTGCATTCCACCGCCGATGCCGATGCCATGCACGTACGCTTGGCCGACCACGCGGTGTGCATCGGCCCGCCGTCCGCCACCGACAGCTACCTCAACCAGGCCGCCATCATCTCCGCGGCCGAGATCAGCGGCTGCGACGCGATCCACCCCGGCTATGGCTTCCTGTCCGAAAACGCGAAGTTCGCCGAGATCGTCGAGGCGCACGACATCCGCTGGATCGGCCCCAAGCCCGAACACATCGTCACGATGGGCGACAAGGTCGCGGCCAAGCAGACCGCCGGTGCGCTCGGCCTGCCGCTCGTCCCCGGCAGCGACGGCGCGGTGAGCGACTATGACGAGGCCCGCAAAATTGCGGCCGATATCGGCTATCCCGTGATCATCAAGGCCGCCAGCGGCGGCGGCGGGCGCGGCATGAAGGTGTGCGAGAGCGAGGACCAGCTCGAAAGCCTGATGAAACAGGCCGGCAGCGAGGCGAAGGCCGCATTCGGCGACGCCACGGTCTATATCGAGAAGTATCTCGGCAACCCGCGTCACATCGAATTCCAGGTTTTCGGCGATGGCAAGGGCAACGCCATCCACCTCGGCGAACGCGACTGTTCGCTCCAGCGCCGCCACCAGAAGGTGCTGGAGGAAGCGCCCTCCCCCGTCCTGTCGGAAGAAGACCGGATGCGGATGGGCGAAACCTGCGCGCAGGCGATGCGCGACATGGCCTATCGCGGGGCGGGCACGATCGAGTTCCTGTGGGAAAACGGCGAGTTCTACTTCATCGAGATGAACACGCGCCTGCAGGTCGAACACCCGGTGACCGAAGCGATCACCGGCCTCGACCTCGTGCGCGAGCAGATCCAGATTGCGTCGGGCATGCCGCTGTCGGTCACGCAGGACGAAGTCACGTTCACCGGCCACGCGATCGAATGCCGGATCAACGCCGAAGACCCGTTCACCTTCGCGCCGAGCCCAGGCAAGGTCACCTACTACCACGCCGCCGGCGGCATGCATGTGCGCGTCGATAGCGGCCTGTACGCCGGCTATTCGATCCCGCCCTATTACGACAGCATGATCGCCAAGCTGATCGTCTACGGCCGCAGCCGCGAAAAGTGCATCATGCGCCTCAAGCGCGCGCTGGAGGAAATGGTGATCGAGGGGGTCAAGACCAACGTCCCCCTGCACCGCGAACTCCTGCAGCAGGACGATGTGCTCGCCGGCGACTACACGATCAAGTGGCTGGAAGAATGGCTGAAAGAGCGCGAGGCTTGACTAGGACCACCGGAAACTGACGCCCGGACGTGGTGGGAGCCCCCAACTAACCTAGTAATGGGGCGACTGCCATCACTCCAGCGGGACGCCTGGTTCGTGCTTGCTGGTACGGATCGTCAGGCTGGTCTTCACGCTTGAAACGTTCGGCGCGGGCGTCAGCTTGCCGGTCAGGAATTCCTGGAAGCTTTGCAAGTCGCGGCTGACGATCTTCAGGATGAAGTCGATCTCGCCGTTGAGCATGTGGCATTCGCGCACTTCGGGCAGGGTCTGGATGTGATCCTCGAATGCGCGCAGGTCGTCCTCCGCCTGGCTGCGCAGGCTGACCATGGCGAACACCGTGATGGCAAAGCCCAGCTTCGACGGGTCGAGGTCGGCGTGATAGCCGCGAATAATACCCTGCTCTTCCAGCGCACGCACACGGCGCAGGCATGGCGGCGCGGTCAGGCCGACGCGCTGGGCCAGCTCCACATTCGTGATTCGCCCCTCGTCCTGCAATTCGGCCAGCAGGCGCTGGTCGATCTGGTCGAGATTGGCCATTTTCCGTCCCCCTCAGCGTTGCGCGACCCCTAGGGGTCGGAAAGCGAAACGGGCCCTCTCCCGCAGCTTCATGCTTCCCGCAGCCCCGCAACTATTACGAAAAATGCGGCGCGCGACAACTTTATAACTATGCCGAGAAATGTCCCGCTTTGCAACGCACGGTGTTTGTCCACACCGGCGGCGCCCCCTCTCCTGCTACCCATACGTAATGCGGCCTAGTGTTCGCAGCCTTTTTTCGCTTGCCCGACGGAGCCTGAATGCAATTCGACGACCGCCTCGACACCGTATTGCGCAGCCGCGCGACCGGTGACTTGGCGCGCCGGACGCAATACCGCCAGCTCGTCGATCTCGTCGGCACCCCGCGCGAGGATCGGGAAGGCGCGCAGATGGAAGAGGCCTATGCCCGGCTGGCCGAGCTGGAAGCTGACATTCCCGCTGCCACGCGGGCGGGCCTGCTGCGCGATCCCGCGCTCCGCATCGCCTCGCCCCGCCTCGCCGCTCGCCTCGCGGAACAGGAGCCTGCCGTCGCCGCTGCCGCGATGGCCCGCGCGACCTTGCGCGAAGGCGACTGGCTGGAGCTGATCCCGCAGCTACCCATCGCCGCGCGCGGATATCTCCGCCACCGCGACGACCTGCCCGGCACGGCGGAAGCGCTGCTGCGCCGCCTCGGCGTGCTCGACCTCGTGCTCCCCCAGCCGGACATCGTCCCGCTGCCCGGTGACGACGCACAGGACGAACCGCTCGAACTCGTGGACATCGCGCCCGCGGCGCAAGACGATGCAAACGAGCCGGTCGAGACAGAGGAGCCTGTCGTCGAGAGCGAGATCGGCGCGCTGGTGCAACGCATCGAAGCCTTCCAGAAGGCGCGTCGCCGGCCAGTGAGCGAAGCGGCGCCGCGCCTGCCGCTGAACGACGCTGCCCACGGCGATGACGCGCCGGATGCGATCGATTTCGAATGCGACCCGGCGGGCACGATCGTCTGGGCGGAGGCGGACCATGCGCCGATGCTGGTCGGCACCCGGCTGGGCGGCCCGGTGATCGACGGGACGATGACGCGGCGCATGCCGCTGGCAGGCATTCCCGTCACCCTCGACGGGGCCGCCGCCATCAAGGGCGATTGGCGCATCGATGCCGCACCGTATTTCCACAAAACGACCGGCGGCTTCGCGGGTTACTACGGCCGCCTGCGCCGCGAGCCTGCCGAGGACGATGACCGCCCGGCGAACACTGCCGCCGACCGCATTCGCCAGCTGCTCCACGAATTGCGCACGCCGGTAAACGCCATCCAGGGCTTTGCCGAAGTGATCCAGCAGCAGGTCTTCGGACCTAGTCCCAACGAATACCGCGCGCTCGCCGCGAACATCGCCGGCGACGCGGCGCGCATCCTCGCCGGGTTCGAGGAGCTCGACCGGCTCGCCCGGCTGGAGACAGGCGCGCTCGAACTGGGCGACGACGAAAGCGACCTGGCTGCGATATTCGCCCGCACGGCCCAGCAGGTCGCGCCCTCGCTTGCCACCCGCAGCGCGCGCCTGTCTTACGAGGGCGACGCGCAAGGCGCACCGGTGGCCTATGGCCGCGACGACGCCGAACGGCTCGCCTGGCGCCTCGTCGCGACGCTCGGTGCAGCGATGGCGCCGGGTGAAGCCGCCACGATGCAGCGCGTGGAAGACCCCAAGCGGTTCGTCCTCGCCTGCGACCTGCCCGCCACGCTCGACGACCGCGATGATGTCTTCGCCAGCGGGGCAGGCGGCACTTCGGGCGCACTTTCCGCCGGCCTCTTCGGCACGGGTTTCGCCTTGCGCCTCGCCCGCGCGGAGGCGCGCGCAATCGGCGGCGATCTTGCCCGGATCGACGAGACGCTGGTGCTCAGCGTGCCGCTCTTGACCGCAGCGGGTGCGGGGCATAGCGAAAAGGCGGAGCAGGCCGAGCGCGCCTGATCCGCCGGTGACAGGGGGTTGCCGGCGCTTCGGGGGAACCATGCAGCCGCTTGTCGATCCACCACCGCCGGGATCAGAGGCGCGTTTCGCCGACGGGTTCGGACCGCGGTTCATCCTGACCGTCGATACCGAAGAAGAATTCGACTGGTCGCAGCCGTTGCGCAGCGAAGGCCACTCGCTGCGCCATGTCCCCCGCCTCGCCCGGTTCCAGCAATTCTGCGAAGGCGAGAGCGTTCGGCCGATCTATCTCGTCGATCATCCAATCGCGACCTCGGATGAAGCGACCGCAATCCTGCGCGATGCGGTCCGCGCAGGCCGCGCGGATATTGGCGTGCAGCTTCACCCCTGGGTGAGCCCTCCCTTCGAAGAGGAAGTAAACCAATACAACAGCTTTGCAGGCAACCTTCCGAAGGAGCTGGAGCATGAGAAACTGTCGCGCCTGCGCGATGCCATCGCGGAAGCTTACGGCACCGATCCGCTGATCTATCGCGCCGGCCGGTATGGTGTCGGTCCGAATACCGCCGGCCTGCTGGTCAAGGAAGGCATCGCGATCGATACGTCGGTGCGGCCGCTGTTCGGCTATTCCGGGGGCGGCGGTCCGATCTATCACGACCACCCGCTGGTGCCCTATTGGGCGGACGATGCGCAGCAATTGCTCGAACTGCCGCTGACGACGGTGTTTTCCGGCATGCTCCGCAGACAGGGTCGGGCGATTTATCCGCGCCTGTGGCGGCGGCCAGAGCTGCGGGGCATCCTCGCAAGGCTGGGGCTGCTGGAACGGCTGCCGCTGACGCCGGAGGGCGTGCCCCTGGCCGACGCACTCTGCGCGATCGATATCGCGCTGGACGACGGGTTGCCCCTGCTCAATTTCTCGTTCCACAGCCCCAGCCTAGAACCCGGCCACACCCCGTATGTGCGGACCGAGCGGGACCTTGATTCCCTCTACGACTGGTGGCGCGGCGTGCTCGCCCACTTGCGCACGCGCGAGGTGCGTGACGCCTCGGTCAGACAGATCATGGAGGCGGTCATCCGCCAGCCGGCATAGCGAAGGGCGCTTGCGCATCGCGCGGCCTGCGATTAGGCGGGCCACCGCATTGCTGCGCATCGGGCCTGTAGCTCAGTTGGTTAGAGCTGGCCGCTCATAACGGCTAGGTCGCGGGTTCGAGTCCTGCCGGGCCCACCACAGCTGCCTCGGCAGCCGATGCAGCGATGCTTGCCCACGTGGCACGAACGGTCGGGGAGTGGCGCAGCCTGGTAGCGCACCTGTTTTGGGTACAGGGGGTCGCAGGTTCAAATCCTGTCTCCCCGACCAATTTTCGTGACATAAAGCGGCTCAGGCAGCCGCAGGTCGTGCCAGCGCCACCGGCTGGCCCTGCTGCTCGACTTCGGCCGTATCGCCATCGGCGCGCACGCAATCGCGGCCCTCGCCCTTCGCGCGATAAAGTGCCGCGTCGGCGCGGGCGAAGAACTTGCCGTAGCCTTCGCCGATTTTCCACGTCGCCACACCGAAGCTGGCAGTCAGCCTGGTGTCCGCCCCCAGCTGGGCGATTTCCTGTGCGGTGAACTTGCGGCGGATCCGGTCGGCGAGACCGATCGACGGGTCCAGCGTGCAATTCCATACGAGGATGCAGAATTCCTCCCCGCCGATCCGCCCGGCAAGGTCGCCTTCGCGAACCGTTCCGCCGATCAGCCTGCCGAATGCGGCAATCGCCTCGTCCCCCGCCTGGTGGCCCCAGATGTCGTTCACGCGCTTGAAGAGATCGATGTCGGCCACGACCATGCTGACCGGGACCCCGGCATCCTTCGCCCGTTCCAGCATCGCGATGGCGCGCTGTTCGAAAGGCTGGCGCAGGAACAGGCCGCTGAGCACATCGCGCTCCGCCTTGGCGCGGTCGGACGATAGCTGGTCGTAAAAGAAGCTGCCGAGCAGGCTGAGAGCCGTCGCCAGCGAGAAGAATGCCAGCGTGACGACGAGGATCGCGTAGTACGGGCTGTCGCGGTAATCGTCTGCCGTGACGATGCCTGCTAGCACGAAGGACATGGTCGGCCGGATAAAGAACTGCGCGGATGTCGCCGCGAATATCCAGGTCAGAACCTTGCGCATCGGGTCCTTCGCCGCACCGCCTCCCAGTGCCATCGCGCCCACCGCATAAACGAGCCCGTAGAACATGTTCGCCACGTAAAGCCGCGCATTCATATCGGCTTGCGTGGCAGTTGCCATCAGCAGCAGCGCCATGGAAATGACAGCCGCAAATGCCATCGCCTTAAGCGGGAAAGACCGCTTGCTGCGGCGGCAGAAGCCCGCAATCATCGCCATGCAACCGATGGAATAGCACCCGTGCATCATCAGGGTGGCAGCGACGCTGGTTGGATCGGTAAAAAGGTGGAAGGTGAGAAACCCGCACGCCAGCATCGTGTAGGAAAAGGCATAGGTCAGCAGGTGCGCGCCCTGCCGTGTTCGTATCCACAGAATTAGGAATACGGATGCGAAGAGTACCGCTATCAGCGGTAACACCAGCCCCACAATCTCTTCACGTGCCACCCAAACGACCCCCTTGCTGGGAGTGGGGATAGGGAAAATTGGTTAAGTCGTCGTAAGTAGATTGGATATTGGGCGACTTTTCCGGTCGTCCAACCGTGAATAGTCCGTTCGCGCGATCCGCTGCAGGATGGCATCACGGAGGATACGGGCTTCTCCGACCGGCACGCCGTGGATGTGCATGCGCCCGCCCGGCAGGCCGAAATGCACCTCGCAATAGCCGCGAAACCGCGCCAGCGGCCCTTGCTTAATCTCAACCGATTGCAGGCGGACCTGCGGCGCAACGGTATAATGCGGCGATAGGAACCCCGTGCGGATGGACAGCTGGCCTTCATGCGTGACGTGGCGGTATCGCAGCGAAGCGAGACCGTTGGCGATGGCTGCAATCGCGGTCACGCCGAAAAGGATAAGCGCGCCGACCAGCGGTCGGTCGAAAATCCACCAGCCGCCAGCGACAATCGCAGCGAAAGCCGACACGACCAGCGTTCTGTCGAGCCAGTAACTCGGACTCGGCTGGAGCCATTCGAGGCCTTCCATCGACAGGTCGATACCGGCTTCTGCCGCGATGGGGTCGATCTCCTCGCGCTTCGCAAAGGGCGCGACGACGTGGTTTGCCGCGCCGCTATCCTGCGCCAGGCTGACGAACTTGAGCGAATGCCAGCCGAATATTCGCCGGACGAGCCCGGTGCCGAGGCTCGCCGCCTGGACGCGGTGGGCGGGCATCAGGACGTCGGTGCGGGTGATAAGGCCGCGTCGGCGCCTAAAGCCCTTCGCCGTGCGGGTCAGGCAAAAGTCCCACTCCCGCGCCGCCGTCCGTGCCAGGCCCGTCGCGAAGCCGACGAAGATCAGGGATACGAGGCCGGCGACGGCCCCCAGGACCTGTCCCATGCGACCCAAGCTGGATATCCGGTCCGATCCCTGCCCGGCGATGTCGCGCCAAAGGTCGAGATCCCAGATGTCGAAATCGACGAAGAATTCCAGTTGCTGGGCCAGACCGGCGAGCACCGCGAAGACCACCAGCGAAAATTCGAACAGGCCGAAGGTGAAAATGCGCTTCGGTCCCATGGCGAAAAGGAGTTTCCCCACTTCCACCCGGGCAGGTGCCTCTTCAGCGACCTCTTCCGCGCCGCCGGCTGTCGCCTCTTCTTCCTCCTGCCTGCGGCGGACCAGTTCGCGAAGGCGCGCGCCCTCTCCTTCGGAAACATAGGCGAGATGCAATTCGTCCTTCCCGCCGGCTCCGGTTTCGAAGCGCACTTCGACGAGGCCGAAAAGGCGCGGGATCAGCTTCTGTTCGAGACTGACGTCCTGAATGCGCTCGTAAGGCACGGATCGCTTGGCGAGGCTGACGATCCCGCTTTCCACCCGGATGTCGGTTTCGCCGATGAAGTACTTGAGCCGGCTCCAGCGCAGCCATGTAGAGCCGACTGCGACGACCAGCACGGTCGCCGCGATCGCGGCGGTGACACCCACTGTCATGCCGAAATTCTGCGTGCCGATCACCACCGCGACTATCGGCAAAACCATCTGGCGCATCATGTCGACTGCACTCACGGCCATGCCCAGGGGAGACGTCCGGTGACCCTCACCGCCCGACGGCGCAGCGGCTGTGCCTGTCTGCGGCTCCTGGCTCACAGCGTCTCGCGCTTGATATGCGCGCGAATTTCCTCGCGCAGGCTTTCCGCTGTTTCGCGCTTCAGCCCTTCCAGCACCACCGACGCGTTGTGCGATCCCGCCGTGTGCACGACCAGCTGCGACAAATCGTACACGCGCTCCAGCGGGCTTTGGGTCACGTCGATATGCTGCACGCGGCCATAGGGAACCACCGTGTCGCTGCGGAACAGGAAGCCCTTCACCACCCGCAGGCGGTTGTCGTCATGGGCATAACCCTTGTGGGTCCAGCGTCGCTGCGGGACGCGCCAGACGAAAATCGCAGCGAAAACAAGCCACGGGACCAGGAAGACACCGGTCGGCAATTCGTCCGCCGCGAATTCGCCGATGATGCCCGGCACCAGCAGCACCAGCGAGACGATGACGGCGCGGATTCGCAGGACTTTCTTGTGGTCCGGGTGGACCGGCGTCAGCGCCTGCTCGCCAACGAGCGCCTCCGGGCCCTCATCGCTCATTCGGCGTCGCCCTTGATGTTGCCGGGCTCATTGGCGAGGATGGCGATGACCTGCGCCCAGACGGCGACGTTCTGGCGCAGCTGCACGGGGTCGATCTTGTCGAACGTGTCGTCCGCCGTGTGGTGCAGGTCGAAATAGCGCGTGCTGTCCTGCTGCAGGTCGATGATCGCCCCGCCCTGGTCGCGGACGATGTTGATGTCCGCGCCGCCGGTGGCAACCGCATTGCCGCCAGCGACCCCGAAGCGGGCGACGGAGGCGACGAGGCGCTTGTGCAACGCCGGGTTGCTTGCGGCGAAATTGCTTTCGAAGCGCCAGATGCGGTCCGCCCCGAAATCGCTTTCGAGACCCACCGCGATCGGCTCGTCCAGATGCGCTTCGCTATAGGCCTTGCTGCCCCACAGACCGGTTTCCTCGGCGCCCGCGAAAAGGACGCGGATGGTGCGCAGCGCCGGCCCGTCCTCGGTCGCGACCTTTGCCGCGGCCGCCACGATGCCGCAGCCCGCAGCATCGTCGATCGCCCCGGTACCCAGGTCCCAGCTGTCGAGGTGGCAGGCCACAAGCACCGGCGGTAGCGAAGGATCGCGCCCGACGATCTCGCCGACCACATTGCCGCTCTGCGTCCGGCCGAGCATGCGCGGGGTCATCACCAATTTCATCGTGACCGGCCGTCCGGTCGCCAGCAGGCGTTCGAGATTGTCCGCATCGGGATTGCTGAGCGCGCCCGCAGCCGTCGGCGTCACGCCCTCGGGCCAGCCGGTCCCGCCCGTATGCGGGACGCGGTGGTTGTCCGTGCCGATGGAGCGGATCACCGTGGCGACCGCGCCCTTCTGCGCCGCGAAGCCCGGCCCCACCCAGCGTGCCGGGCCAGCAAACCCGTATCCCGAGCCATCCTGCGTCGGGCGCATGTCGTGGGTCAGGAAAACGATCTTGCCCGCCACCGCCCTGTCGGGCGCAGCCATCATCTCGCCGACGCTGGAAAAGCCGACGACTTCGGCTTCGATCCCTTCCGGCCCGGTCGATCCGCTGGTGCCGAGCGCGGTCACCGCCATTGCCTGCGCGAACTCGCCGGTAATCTGCGCCGTCTCTTCTCCCCTCACCCATGTGTCCATCATGAAGGGCTCGTCCGCCACGTTGGCGAAGCCGTTCTCGCGCAGCCAGCGCATCGCCCACACGCGCCCGCGCGCCTCGTCCGGCGTGCCGGGCATCCGTGCGCCCACTTCGGTCGTGATGCCGCGGGTGAAATCGAGCGCGAGCTCGTCCCGCTCCAGCGCCACGTCGGCGGCGGGCAGCGTGTCGTCCTGCGCGGCGGCAGGCTGGGCGGACAGGGAAAGCGAAAGCGCGCCAAGCGCGGTCATGAGGGTTTTCATGCCCGCCCTATAGCGCGCCGTCACTCGCGGCAAAACAGCCCGGATCAGAAAGTGATGCCGGCTTCCACGCCAAAGATGCGCGGTTCGTTCACCATCGCGGTCAGGTTGTTGAAATCGATCCCGCTGACGGCGGACGTATCGTCGGTGATGTTGCGGACGAAGGCAGCGATATCGAACCGGTCGGTGCGATACCCGATCCGCAGGCCGCCTTCGAGCATTTCGTCGTCGCTGAATTCCACCGATTCATACAGGAAGAACTGCACCTTGGAGCGGTAGGCCCAGTCGGTGAAGATGTAGAGTTCGGCGTCCCCCATCGGGTAGGCGTAACCGGCCGACCAGTTGGCGATCCATTTCGGGCTCTGCGGAAGCTGGTTGCCGTCGATGGAAAAAATGCCCGGGCTGCCGGCACGGACCGGGTCGAGCACGGTACATGGCGCTGCACAGCCGGCGACGAAAGCATTGGGATCGTTGATCTGGTTCTCGTTGTAGGACACGCCGGCGGCGAGCTCCAGCCCGTCGAACCGTGCCGCCAGTTCCGCTTCGAAACCGTAGCCTTCGACCTCGTCCGCATTGAGCAGGGTCGTGAAGTTGTTCTGTCCGCCGACGGCAGTCAGCTGCAGGTCGCTGGTGTTGAAATAATAGCCGGTGACGTTGAAGCGCGCGATCCCGCCGAGGATGGTCTTGATGCCGGCCTCGTAGCTCATCGTCGTTTCGCTGTCGGCGATCGACAGGTCGCGCCCGAACAGGAGGCGGCCCTGGATCGACGGAGCGCGATAGCCGCGCGCCACGCGGGCGAACAGGTTCACGTCCGGCGTCGCGGGATAGACGGCGGACACGTCCCAGGTGATCACGTCGTCTTCGACCGAGGTCGAGATCGGGTCGACCGGACCGCCGAAGCCGAGGAAACCGGGCCGGTTGTCCGTCGGGCGCGAGGCGGTGAAGTCGCGCTCGTCGTTGTTGAAGCGAACACCGCCCTGCAGGCGCAGGCCACTGGCAAATTCGTAGAAGACCGAGCCGAAGACACCCCAGGCATCGCTTTCCTGGCGTTGCAGCGCCACGGCCGCCGGCGTCGTGTCCTGCGGTGCGCCGAAATCGAAGCTTTCGATGTTCAGCTTCTCGGAGAAGTAGAAAACGCCCGCCTGGTAGCCGAGGCCGACCGTGTTGTTGGACGCGATGCGCACTTCCTGAGTGAATTGGTCGAGGCTGGGGATGTTGTCCTGCGACTGAGCCGAAAACGGGATGAAGCCTGGGCCCATCGTCGGCGCGAAGGCATTGCCGAAGCCGCCATCGATGTCGCCGCGACTGAACAGGTCGGCATTCCAGTAACTCGACACCGAAGTCAGCGTGACGGGGCCGAGATCGTGTTCGACCGTCAGGCCGAGGTTGTAGGTCGACAGTTCCTGGAAGTTGATGCCGTCGGCGCGGACCTGGTCACGCTCGAATTCCATACCCGGACCGCCGAGGCCGATCAGTTCGTTGCTACCTGTCGCCAGCGCGTTGGCACGGAAAACTCGCGCCGTGCCGTCGAGCTCGCGATACTGGCCGACGAGGCGCAGTGTGGTGTCGGGGCCGGGTTCCACCTGCAGCTGGATGCGCGCTGCGATTTCGTCGAACCCTTCGAGATCGTCTTCCTGCGCCGTGTCGACATTGTCGATCCAGTCGTCGCGGTGCTGGTAGAGCGCCGAAATCCGCAGGCCCGCATTCGCGCCCAACGGGACATCGGCGGCGCCTTCGGCATTGATCGTGTTGTAGCTGCCATAGCTGGCGCGCACATAGCTGTCGCCGCGACCGGGCTTTACCGTGTCGAACTTCACGATGCCGGCCGGCGTGTTGCGGCCGAACAGGGTGCCCTGCGGGCCGCGCAGCACCTCGACGCGGTCGAGATCGAAGACCGGAAAACCTTTCAGCACCGGGTTTTCGAGCACCACATCGTCATAGACGAGGCTGACCGGCTGCGAGGCGTTGAGATCGAAGTCCGTATTCCCCAGCCCGCGGATGTAGAAACGCGGGAAGGTGCGCCCGAACGAGCTTTCGATGTTGAGGCTGGGCACGCGGCCCGACAGCGCGCGGATATCGGCGCCCGCGCCGGTTACGGCGGAAAGCTCCTCGCCGCTGACGGTCGAGATCGAAATCGGCACGTCCTGGATGTTCTCCTCGCGCCGCTGGGCGGTCACGATGATCTCGGTCACGCCGCTGTCCTCCTCCTGTGCCTCGACGGAGGCGGATTGTGCCTGCGCGGCGGCAGGCACTGCGAGGCCCGCAGCGACAGCGGCGATGGCGGAGGATGCAGTCAGCAGGCGGGAAGAAGGGCGAAGCATGGTGGGAAGTCTCTTGCGATGGTGGACGGTGGAGCGCGGATTCCACCGCAGGGCGATTGCGTCAATTCCGTGACAATCGATCCCGAACTTAACTTTTGTGACGTGACAGTTTCGCCACGTCCGCGCGCGCCGCCAACAGGCTTGCCCGCATCGCCGCCTGCCCCTATCTGGCAGGCCAATCCAGCAAACCAGATTACCCGAACGAGGACCATCATGGCCGCCCAGTACGCCTATGTCATGAAGAGCATGACCAAGACCTTCCCCGGTGCCCCCAAGCCCGTGCTCAGCAACATCAACCTGCAGTTCTACCAGGGCGCCAAGATCGGCATCGTCGGCCCCAACGGCGCCGGCAAGTCCACCCTGATGAAGATCATGGCCGGCATCGATACCGAATTCCAGGGCGAGGCGTGGCCGGGCGAGAACATCACCGTCGGCTACCTGCCGCAGGAACCGCAGCTCGACGAGAGCAAGACGGTGCTCGAAAACGTCAAGGACGGTGCGCGCGACATCGCCGACAAGGTGGATCGCTTCAACGCCATCTCCGCCGAAATGGGCGATCCCACGGACGAGACCGATTTCGACGCCCTGATGGAAGAAATGGGCACGCTGCAGGAAGAGATCGACGCGGTCGACGGCTGGACGCTCGACAACCAGCTCGAAATCGCGATGGAGGCACTGCGCTGCCCGCCGTCCGATGCCGATGTCTCCAACCTGTCGGGCGGCGAGAAGCGCCGCGTCGCCCTCACCCGCCTGCTGATCCAGAAGCCGGGCATCCTTTTGCTGGACGAGCCGACCAACCACCTCGACGCCGAAAGCGTCAATTGGCTTGAAAACCATCTCAAGGAATATGCCGGCGCCGTCCTGATGATCACCCACGATCGCTACTTCCTCGACAATGTCGTGGGGTGGATCCTGGAGCTCGATCGCGGCAGCTATTACCCTTACGAAGGCAACTATTCGACCTATCTCGACAAGAAGGCGAAGCGCCTCGCGCAGGAAGAGCGCGAGGAGAGTGGCCGGCAAAAGGCCCTTTCGGAAGAGCTCGACTGGATCCGCCAGAATCCCAAGGGCCGCCAGACCAAGTCCAAGGCCCGCCTCAAGAAATTCGAGGCGCTGCAGGACGCACAGGGCGACCGCAAGCCGGGCAAGGCGCAGATCGTCATCCAGGTGCCGGAACGTCTCGGCAGCCAGGTGATCGAGGCGAAAAACCTGACCAAGGCTTTCGGCGATAAGCTGCTATTCGAAGACCTCAGCTTCACCCTGCCCCCGGGCGGCATCGTCGGCATCATCGGCCCCAATGGCGCCGGCAAGTCGACCCTGTTCAAGATTATCACGGGTCAGGAAGAGCCGGACAGCGGCAGCATCAAGATCGGCGACACGGTCCACCTGGGGTACGTCGACCAGAGCCGCGACGACCTGACGCCAAGCAACAACGTGTGGGAGGAAATCTCCGACGGGCTCGACTACATGAAGGTCAACGGCCACGACATGAGCACGCGTGCCTATGTCGGCGCGTTCAACTTCAAGGGCCAGGACCAGCAGAAGAACGTCGGCAAGCTGTCGGGCGGCGAACGCAACCGCGTCCACATGGCCAAGATGCTGAAGCAGGGCGGCAACGTGCTGCTACTGGACGAGCCCACGAACGATCTCGACGTGGAAACCTTGCGCGCGCTGGAAGAGGCGATCGAGAACTTCGCCGGCTGCGCCGTGGTCATCAGCCATGACCGCTTCTTCCTCGACCGGCTGGCGACCCACATCCTCGCTTTCGAGGGCGACAGCCATGTCGAATGGTTCGAAGGCAATTTCGAAGCCTACGAAGAGGACAAGCGCCGCCGCCTGGGCGACGCTGCGGACCGCCCGACGCGGTTGGCTTACAAGAAGCTGACGCGCTGATCGCAGCGGCAAGGGTTTCGGGCGAGCTTGGACTTTCCCGAAACCCCAGGCCGCCTCGCCCGTTGGGCGGTCAATGGTATTCGCCTCCGGACTTTCCAACCATCGCTGGGCCACGGCGGCTTTCCTGCTGGTGTGCGTGCTGGGCTATTTCGCGCGGCAGGCGATCGGGACCGTCTATTCGGGCGCCCAGGCGACACAGTTGATCGAGGCGCTAAGCCGGGCGGGACTGTACCTCGGCTCCGCCATCGTCACCGCGTCGATCACCACGCTCGCGCTGATGCTGACGCTGATCGGGATGATCCGGCGCATGGAGAAAGAATTCGACGCCGCGACCTATCGCAGCATCGACCTTATCGCGAAGCTCGCCACCGCATCGCTGATGATCGGGCTGTTGGTGCTCCTCGCCTTTACCCTACCAGTCGGCGAGTTCGAGGAGATGCCGCAGGACTGGTTCATCCGCCTTTACGATGGTCTGTTTGCAGCCTGCGTCGTCATGGTCGGGCTGGTCGCCGCCACGGTGGCCGTGCTCTACAACACGGTACGGCGAGTGATCGGCATCGTCACTCCGGGCGACGACGTCTGACCTAACCCAGCGGCACCTTGCCTTGCATCACTTCGGTGGAAAATTTGTGCAGGTGGATGACGGCATACATGCACGCATCGTCCGACAGCTCGCTGCGGCCGGCCCATTCCTTCAATTGTTTCTGCTGCATGGCAGCCAGCTGGTCGTTGTATCCGTTGGCAGCGAGCGGATTGTGCTGCACCATGCCGAAACCGCTGGCGACCAGTGCCTGGCGCAGCGGCTCGTCCGGGGACATCGCGGCAAAGCGGGCGACCGACTGGGGGTTTTTCAGCAGCGACATCTTGTTGCCGCGCGATTCGGGTTGGATCCCGGTCATGTCGATCATCCGCTTGATCGACGGATCGAACCAGAGCGGTGGCGCGAAGATGTAGGCAATGTCGAAATCGAGATCGATGCCGAGCGCTTGTGAGAGCGACGCGATCGCATCGTCCGTTCGCTCGTTCATCTCCGCATTGGCCAGGCCCTGCGGCGAGCCGCCGGCCGGTGCCGCCATGTTCACGCCCTTGCGCCCGAAAATCACGCCCATTCTTTCGCTCCCGTCGCAATTCTCGGCGAGGTTAGCGCGGGTGCATTAAGGACGTTCTAAGCGATCAGGGCGCGATCCACTGGCCGCCATCTGCTGTAAGCAAGGCGCGGCAGTGGCCGGTGTTGGCGAGGTGGAACCAGTCCATCGTTTGCACTTCGACCAGCAGGATAGCGAAATTCTCGCGCGCCGGGCCGAGTTCCTGTTCGCTCGGCTCTTCACCTTCCGCCCAGTCGGGCAGGCCGCTGGTCGGTTCGTCCGAGACTGCGCCCGGCCCCTCCCCCAAGTAACAGCGGCGCGAGAAGTTGCTGCTTTCCTCCCAAGCCCGGTCTGCCGCCGCGCTGTCCGTTTCGATACGCCCGGTGCCGTGCAGGCGAAGCTGGATCTTCGCTTCCCTGTCGTAGAATACCACGCCCACCGGTGCACCGCTGCCGATGGCGGAGCATTTCGGCGCGCGGGCATCGGTGTGGAAACGCAGTGTGCCGCTGTCCGCATCCCAGCCGCGCAGGACCATGACCCGCGCATCGGCATCGGCGGTCGCCACCACCGGCGTGTGCATGGGCGATTTGCGATCGGAAGCCGCCTCTCCAAGCCGTTTGGCGATGTCCTCGCGGATGGCCTCGAAACTGTCGTACATCCGTGCCGCGTGACCGATTGCCCAAGTCTTTGCAAGGCCCGCGAGATCGTTCACAAAGGTCGTCGTCAAGATGAACGTTAAGGTTACTGCCCAGTTCAGTGAACCGTCAGGGTAGGCCCGATACATCTTGCGACATCGACAACAAAGCCGCCCCGATTGCTATGCGGCCCCCAAAGGAGATGCCGCGCATGCAGCTCGCCAGTTTCTTGAAGTCCAGCGGTATGGCAGCGCTTACTGCCGCCATCGCTTTCGGCGCGCCCCCGGCCCTGGCTGCCGAGGTCGCGGCGTATGATGACGTCGCCATGGCCGAAGCCCGTCCGGGCGGAGGCGAAAACATTGACCGGCAGGACCGACGCGCGCAGCGCCGGGCGGCCCGTGATGCCCAGCAACGCCGCGGCGACCGTTCCGAGCGGCGCGCCGAACGTCGCGCAGAACGCCGCGCACCACAACGGACAGAGCGCCGCGCGCCCCAACGCGCCGAGCGTCGTGGGGAGCGTCGCGCCACCCCGATCCGCACCGAACGTAGGGCTGAACGCCGCAGCGTTCGACCCGCAGAAACGCGGACGCGTGACACCCGGAATGATCGGCGTGCAGAACGTCGCTACGACCGCCGCACCGAACGTCGTGCCGACCGCCGCTACGATCGTCGCGAGACGTATCGCGATGGTTACCGCGACGGCCGCCGTGCCGACACGCGCCGCGACCGCTACGAGCGCCGCGATGCCTATCGTGACGGTCGTCGGGCCGGTTACCGCGAAGCGCGCCGCGACTATCGTGACGGCCAGTACCAGCGCTGGAACAACCGCTGGCGGCAGGATCGCCGGTACAATTGGTACAACTATCGCCGTGCCAATCGCGACCGGTTCCGGATCGGGATCTATTACTCGCCCTACCGCGACTATCGCTATCGCCGCCTGAGCATCGGCTATTTTCTCGACAGCCTCTTCTTTTCGGATCGCTACTACATCAACGATCCGTGGCGCTATCGCCTGCCGCCGGTCTACGGCCCCTATCGCTGGGTCCGCTATTACGACGACGTGCTGCTGGTGAATATCTACACCGGCGAAGTGGTCGACGTAGAATACAACTTCTTCTGGTAAGCCACGCTCCTCTCCGCCGGGATGGATCGCCCGGCGGATTTGCGGGAAGCCCTCGCCCCCCATCACGGGGAGCGGGGGCTTCTTCGTATCGGGTCAGGCCTTGCCGAAGGGCAGCATGCGGGAAAGGCCGCCGCGCTTGTCGAAAAAGGTGTGCTTCAGCGCGCCGAGGATATGCAGGCCGATCAGCCAGATCATCAGTCCGCCGGCAGTGCCGTGGATCCCGAAGATCGTTTCTGCAAGGCCGCCGTTCTCACCCACCGGCAGAGGCGGGATCGTGAACAGGCCGAAGAAATCGATATCGCGACCGGCCATCGAATTCGCGAGCCAGGCGCCGATGGGAAGGCCGATGAGCAGGACGTAGAAGATGACGTGGGTCGTTTTCGCCAACGCCTTTTCCCAGGCTGCCATTCCCGCCGGCATCGGCGGCGCCGGATGGCCGATCCGCCATGCCAGCCGCGCCAGCGTCAGCACCAGGATCGTAATGCCGAGCGCCTTGTGATCGGCGAAAATGGCCATCCTTTCCGCCCGGTCGGCGGCATGGTGGGCATTTTCCGCCAGTCGCCAGTTCCAGATTACCGCGATGGCGATAACCCAGTGAAAGAACATCGCCCCGGCGGAATAGCGGCGCTGCACGTCGTCATCGATCATTCCGATCTCCTTGTCAGGACCGCGTTTTCTTCCCTTGCGAGCAGCGCTGCAAGCGCTATTTCCGCGTTCTATGGCTGACAAGAAATTTCCCTTTCCCGACAAGATACCCGACAAGGATGCCTTGCGCCGTATCGGCGAAAAGGTTCGCAAGCGGCTGGAGGAAGACGAAACCGTCTTCAAGTTTCCGACCGAGGCCGCGGAAATCTTTGCGGTCGGCAATTTCATCCGTCCGTCGGAGTGTGACAATCTGATCCGCCAGATCGACGCCGTCGCCAAGCCCAGCCAGACCTACAAGTCTGATTACACCGATGCCTATCGCACCAGCTATTCGGGCAATGTCGATCCCAACAATCCGCTGGTGAAATCGATCAGCCGGCGGATCGACGACCTGCTCGGACTAAATCCCGTCCAAGGGGAGGCGATCCAGGGACAGCGCTATCTGCCCGGCCAGGAATTCAAGCCGCATTTCGACTGGTTCCACCCAACCGACGAAAGCTGCTGGCCGCTGGAACAGAAGCGCGGCGGGCAGCGCTGCTACACGGCGATGGCGTTCCTCAACGAGGTGGAGGAAGGCGGGCACACCGACTTCCAGCATGCCGGCTTCGGCGTGAAGCCGCAGCGCGGCACCCTGCTGATGTGGAACAACGCCCTGCCCGACGGCACGCCGAACGAGGATACGATGCATTCCGGCAGCCCCGTGGTGAAGGGCCAGAAATACGTCATCACCAAGTGGTACCGCGTCAGGAAGTGGGGCTGATCCTCACGCGCGGTCCAGCGCCTCGGCGATCAGGCGGCGGGTGTTGTCGATACCATACAGCGCGATGAAGCTGCCCATGCGCGGTCCCTGGCTCGATCCCAGCAGCGTTTCGTAAAGCGCGCGGAACCAGTCGCGCAGGTTCTCCGCGCCCACTTCTTCGCTCTTGCCGATTTCGTAGACGATGGTCTGCAGGTCCTCGGCAGTAGTGCCCTCATCGGCCGCTGCCAGCCTGCGATCGAGGTTCTGCAATCCGTAGATCTCGCCGCCCACCGGCGCGCGCTTCTGCAGTGTCGGGGCCACGAAGTCTCGGTTGTAGGCCAGCGCCCGGTCGATCAGCGCATTGAGCTGCGGATGCTGCTCCGGATCGGCATCGGGCACGTAGTTGGCAAGGTAGGACCACACCTGCTCCGCATCCGCTTCCGCGCCCAGCACGCCGATCAGGTTGAGCAGCAGCGCATAGGTCACCGGCAGGCTGTCGCCCGCGCCCGGCGCATTCGGCCCGGCTTGCGCGATATTGGCGCGCAGCAGGTGCCACGCCGGATTGCCCAACTGCTTGTCGAGATCCTGCTCGGCCAGCCGCTCGCGGAAGGCCCAGTAATCGTCGACCGCGCGCGGGATCACCCCGGCGTGGAGCTGCTTCGCGCTCTTGGGATTGGGGAAGATGTAGAAGCCCAGGCTGTCGTCGCTGCCGTAGGTCAGCCATTCCTCGATCGTCAGGCCGTTCCCCTTGGACTTGGAGATCTTCTCGCCCTTCTCGTCCAGGAACAACTCGTAGATTAGGCCTTCGGGCTTCCGTCCGCCAAGCACCTGCGCGATCTTGCCGGACTGCACGCCGGTGTCGGTCAGGTCCTTGCCGTACATCTCGTAATCGACGCCCAGCGCCACCCAGCGCATGGCGAAGTCGACCTTCCATTGCAGCTTGGCCATCCCGCCCAGCGCGCTCTGCTCGACCACGGTGCCGTCCTCGTCGGTGAAGCGGATGGTGCCGGCCTCGGCATCGACCACTTCCACCGGAACCTGCAGCACGTTGCCGCTGGCCGGGCTGATGGGCATGATCGGCGAGTAGGTCGCGGCGCGCTCGGCCCGCAGCGTCGGCAGCATGATGTCGAGGATCGCCTGGTTGTTGCGCAGCACGCCGCGCAAGGCATCGTCGAACTTGCCGGTGTTGTACATGTCGCTCGACGCGATGAACTCGTATTCGAAGCCGAACCGGTCGAGGAACTCGCGCAGCATCGCGTTGTTGTGCGCGGCGAAGCTCTCGTACTTGCCGAAGGGGTCGGGAATGCGGCTGAGCGGCTTGTGCAGGTGCTCTGCCAGCATGGCCTGGTTCGGCAGGTTCTCCGGCACCTTGCGGAACCCGTCCATGTCGTCGCTGAAGGCGACCAGCCGCGTCGGCGCGCCGGTCAGCGCTTCGTAGGCGCGGCGCACGAAGGTGGTCCGCAGCACTTCCTGGAAGGTGCCGATATGCGGCAGCCCGCTGGGCCCGTAGCCGGTTTCGAACAGCACCGGCGAGCCATCGGGCTTGGTGCCGCCGGGATAGCGTTTGGCCAGCCGCTGCGCCTCCTGGAACGGCCAGGCCTTGGAGTTGCGGGCGGCGTCTTGCAGCACGGTATCGGTCATGCGCGGCACATTGGCCAAGCGGCCCCGTGTTGCAAGTGCGAACTGTTGGATCGGCGTAGGAGCCGCGCCCGGCGCATCCTCATCGATGGAACACATGGAACACGGTCCTGTCGCAAAACCGCTGGGAGCCTGCGGGCGGACGGCGCAGGGGCATGAAGGGAGGCGCAGGCGATATTCATGGCGCGGATAGTATCGCTGCAAAGAGGCGAGTAGGAAAATGCGGCCCCGTTCGATTGCCGCTATTCGCCCTTCTTTCGAAGCAGTAATCACCAGCCCACATGGCCGCCGTGATGTCCTTCATCGATTCGCATTCGGCGCTTATCGGCCTCGCCCTCCTCGTCGGGATATTCGTCGCGTTTTTCCTCGAACGCCGTCCGCCGGTGACCATCGCCGTGGCAGGGGCGGTCATCGTGCTGGCGCTGGGCTTCGTCGATCCCGACGCGATCCTGGGCGTGTTCGGCAACAACGCGCCGGTTACCATCGGGGCGATGTTCGTGCTGAGCGGCGCTTTGCTGCGCACGGGCGCGCTGGAGGAGATTTCGGGCTGGGTCATCCGCCGCACTCTGCGCAAGCCGCGGCTGGCGGTGGCGGAAGTCGGTGCCGGCACGCTCGCGGCCTCGGCCTTCATGAACAACACGCCGGTGGTGATCGTGATGATCCCCATCCTGAAGCGGCTGGCGCGCGTGCTGGGCACGGCATCCACCCGCCTGCTGATCCCGCTGTCCTATCTTTCGATCCTTGGCGGCACGATTACCCTGATCGGCACTTCCACCAACCTGCTGGTGGACGGTGTCGCGACCGAGGCTGGCCTTGCCCCCTTCGGGATCTTCGAGATTTCGCTGGTCGGCCTCGTCACCGCAGCGGCCGGTGTCGCCACGCTGGTCGTGCTCGGCCCCGTCCTGCTGCCCGACCGCCCCGGCCGGCAGGACGAGGCGATGGCGGAGAACGAAAGTTACCTCAGTCATTTGGTGGTGGCGGAGGACAGCCCGCTGATCGGCCAGAAGCTGGGCGATACGCGCATGTCGCGCCGCCCGGGCGTACGCATCCTGGCCGTGCGGCAGGGCGGCGAACTGGAGCGCAGGAACGTGTCCGATATCGTCCTTGCCGCGGGCGACCAGCTGGTCATCGCCGCCAGCCCCACCGAAGTCGCCTCCTTTGCCGAAGGGCGCGATTTCCGCATCGGCCTGACCGGCGTCGGTGGCGGGATCGCGACGGCCAAGGAAAAACGATCGACCGACACGCGGCTCGTCACGGCGGTCATCACCCCGTCCCACCCGATGATCGGCAGCCGGCTGGCCGAGATCCCGATGCTGTCGCGCCTGAAGGTCCGCGTGCTCGGCCTCGCCCGTCCGCGCCACCTCGCCGGGCCGGACCTTGCCAACGCCCGCGTGCGCGCCGGCGACCGCCTGCTGATCGCCACGGGTGACGATGCGGTCGTGACCCTGCAGCGTAACGTCGACCTGGCCGAAGTCGGGGATGCCCCCGTGCAGAGCTTCCGCCGCGCACGTGCGCCCATCGCCATCGCCACGCTGGCCGCCGTGGTGTTGGGCGCGGCGATTTTCGACCTGCCCATCGTGGCGCTGGCCATTGCCGGGGTCGCGGTGGTCCTGCTGACCCGCTGCATCGAGCCCGAAGAGGCGTGGAGCGCGATCGACGGCAGCACGCTGGTACTGATCTTCGCCATGCTCGCCTTCGGGATGGGGCTGGACGAGGCCGGGACCATCCAGTTGATCGTCGATACGTTGCAGCCCGTGCTGGCGGATGCCTCCCCGCTGCTGCTGCTGGTGCTGATCTACGCCCTGACCAGCGCGCTGACCGAAACGGTCACCAACAACGCGGTTGCCGTGATCATGACCCCGCTGGTAATATCGCTGACGCAGGCGCTGGGGGTCGATCCCCGCCCTTTCGTGGTCGCGGTAATGTTCGGCGCCAGCGCCAGTTTTGCGACGCCGATCGGCTACCAGACCAACACGCTGGTCTACGGCGCAGCGAATTATCGCTTCATGGATTTCGTGAAGATCGGCCTGCCGATGAATGTCATCGTCGGCATCGCCACCTGCGCTGCGATCCACTTCTTTTTCTGAGCAATCGCCGCGCGCCGCGCTTGGCAATCGTTCCACCTTCGTTCTAAACCGTTGGGATGGTCGCCGCGCTTCCCCTCCCCGCCCTGCACGCCAGCCATGCGGGCACGTGGCTGCGCAGCGCCAATGGCGAGACGCGCGGCGTGGCGAAGGGCGAAGCGGTGACGCTGGCAGCCGACACGCCCGCCCTGATCCTCAACGCGCCGCTGGTGGCGACCCGGCTCGGCTATCCCGACCTGTCGGGGCTCGACCTGCTGGAGCTGTTCGCATTCGTCCGCCCCGCGCAGTTCTGCGTGCCGACGCCCAAGGGACTGGCCCACGCAACCGGCTTGCCCGAACCGGCCAGCGACGATGCGGTGCCCGAACTGCTCCAGCGCGCCGCCGCGGTGTTGCTGGAACAATGCGAGGCGGCGGACTGGCCGCAGCGCGAAGGCGCGTGGAGCATCCTGCAATCGCTCGCCAAGTTGCGCTGGCCGTGGGCGGCGATCATCGCCCCGCACATCGCGCGGCCGGAGCGGGCGGAGAAGTGGCTCTTCAGCCGCCTGCCCGAATGGGAGGAAAGCCCCGAACGGCCGCAGCCCGCGCAGGTGCTGATCGAGGAAAACGAGATCGAAGGGCGGCTCGAACGGCTGACCGGCGAAGGCGCGGAACGGCGCGAGGGGCAGCGCAGCTACGCCCGCGAAACCGGCGGCATGTTCGCGCCACGGGGCAAGGACCGCCGCCCGCACGTGGTGCTGGCACAGGCAGGCACGGGCGTCGGCAAGACGCTCGGCTATCTCGCCCCCGCATCGCTGTGGGCGGAACGTGCGAAAGGCACCGTCTGGGTCAGCACCTACACCAAGAACCTGCAACGCCAGCTGCGGCAGGAAGCGCGCCGTGCGTGGGGCGAGACGCGGCCCGACGGCAGCAAGCCGGTGGTGGTGCGCAAGGGGCGGGAAAACTACCTCTGCCTGCTCAACCTGGAAGATGCGCTGCAGGGCGGCTTCGGCGGGCGTGCGGCGATCCTGGCGCAGCTGGTGGCGCGCTGGGCGGCTTTCAGCGCCGATGGCGACATGATCGGGGGCGACTTGCCCGGCTGGCTCGGCACGCTGTTCCGCAAGCGCGGGATTGCCGCCCTGACGGACCAGCGCGGCGAATGCGTCTATGCCGGCTGCCCGCATTACCGCAAATGCTTCATCGAACGCAGCGCCCGGGCGAGCGCGCAGGCCGACCTCGTCATCGCCAACCACGCGCTGGTGATGATCAACGCAGCGAGAGGCCGCGACCACGCACTGCGCCCCACCCGCATCGTGTTCGACGAAGGCCATCACGTCTTCGACGCCGCCGACAGCACCTTTGCCGCCGCGCTGACGGGGCAGGAGCTGATCGAACTGCGCCGCTGGGTGATCGGCCCGGAACGCAATTCGCGCGGGCGGCGGCGCGGGCTTGCGGCGCGGCTGGCCGATATCGCGAGCTATGACGAGGAAGGCGGCAAGGCGATCGCCGCCGCGCGCGAGGGGGCGGAGGCGCTTCCGTCGGAAGGTTGGACGCAGCGGCTGGCGGACAATGCGCCGTCCGGCCCGCTGGAGGCGCTGCTCGCCGCCGTGCGCGCCCTCACCTACGCCCGCGACGAAAGCGGGGCGCAGGACGCGGGCTACGGGATCGAGACCGAGGCCGCGCAGCTGGACGGCAATTTCATCGAGCTGGCCGGACAGGCCGCCGCCGCGCTCGCCGCTATCCGCAAGCCGCTTATCCGGCTGGGCGTACGGCTGGAAAAACTGCTGGAAGAAGCGCCCGACTGGCTCGATGCACAGGGGCGCCAGCGGCTCGACGGGGCGCGCCATGCGATGGCGTGGCGGATCGACCTGCTCAGCGCGTGGGAGGCACTGCTCGACCGACTGGGCGGCCCGGCCGATCCGGAATTCGTCGACTGGCTGGCCGTCGACCGCAACGAAAGCCGCGAGTTCGACATCGGCATCCACCGCCGCTGGCTCGACCCGATGAAGCCCTTCGCCCGCGTGGTGCTGGAGCCTTCCCACGGGGTCACCATGACCAGCGCCACTCTCCGCGACGGGGACGACTGGCAAAGCGCCATCATGCGCAGCGGGGCCCCGCGTATCGAGGTGCAGCCGCGGCTGGTGCAGGCGGACAGCCCGTTTGACTATGCCGCGCAGGCCGAAGTGCTGATCGTGACCGATGTGAAGAAAGGCGACCTTGCCGCGCTGGCGGGCGCCTATGCGCGGATCATCGAAGGTTGCGGTGGCGGCGTGCTGGGCCTGTTCACCGCGATCCGGCGAATGCGCGCCGTGCATGGCCGCATCGCGGACCGGCTCGCCCGGGCGGGCCTGCCGCTCTACGCCCAACACGTCGATCCCATCGACACCGGTACGCTGGTCGATATCTTTCGTGACGATCCCGCCGCCAGCCTGCTCGGCACCGATGCCCTGCGCGACGGAGTGGACGTGCCGGGGGAAAGCCTGCGCTGCGTGGTGATGGAGCAGGTTCCGTGGCCCAAGCCGTCCATCCTCCACCGCGCCCGGCGCGCCGCGAACGGGGGCAGCGCGCACGACGACCGCATCATCCGCGCCCGGCTGGCGCAGGCTTTCGGACGGCTGATCCGCAGCCGCGAGGACCGCGGCCATTTCGTCGTCCTCTCGCCCGCCTTCCCCAGCCGCCTGCTGACCGCCTTCCCGCCCGGCACGCCTGTCACACGCCTGACGCTTGCGGAAGCTTTACAACGCCTCGGCAGCGGTGTTTCGGAAAGCGAGCCCGCCGTTACGGAAAGTCAGGACACGTGAAGACACTCGGCCTCTTGCGCCATGCGAAATCGGACTGGGACGACCGTGCCCTGCGCGATTTCGACCGCGGCCTGAACGATCGCGGGCGGCGCGGTGCGGCGTTGATGGGCGCGCATATCGTGGACGAGGGTACGGCGTGGGACCTGCTGATCGCCAGCCCGGCCGAGCGCGTGCAGCGCACGCTCGAAAGCGCGAAGCTGGGACTGGAACCGCAGTTCGACAAGCGCTGCTACCTCGCTTCGTCCGCCACGCTGATGGAGGTCGTGCGCGATCTTGCCGGCGATGCCGACCGCGTGCTGCTGTCCGGCCACAATCCGGGCATGCAGGAACTCGTCTTCGACATTGTCGCGCCGGACGCGGAAGATGCCCTGTTCGACGAGGCGGCGCGCAAGTTCCCCACCGCGTCCTTCGCCATCCTGGAATGCGATATCGACGACTGGGCGGACCTGGCCGACGATTGCGGCAAGCTGGTGCACTTCACCCGCCCGCGCGACCTCGATCCGGACCTCGGCCCCGAAGACTGACCTATCCCTGATGGATGGCCTTGGTCACCGTATAGGCTTCGAACCCTTCCGGCCCGCCTTCGCTGCCGAAGCCTGAATCCTTCACCCCGCCGAAAGGCGCATCGACCGCGCTGATCGCGAAGCTGTTGATCCCGACCATCCCGGCTTCCACCGCATCGCCCACGAGGTTGGCGGTCTTGAGCCCTTCCGTGAAGGCGAACGCGGCCAGCCCGTAAGGCAGGCGGTTCGCCTTCGCGATCGCCTCGTCCAGCGTGGCGAAGCTTTGCGTGACGGCCAGCGGGCCGAAGGGTTCCTCGTTCATCACCCGCGCCGCGTCGGGCACGTCGGCGAGCAGCGTGGGGCGGTAGAAATAGCCCGCATCGCCGCGCTCCCCGCCTGCCATCAGCCGCGCGCCGCTGGCCACGGCATCGCCGACCAGTTCGTCGATCGCGCCGGGACGCCGCTCGTTGGCGAGCGGCCCCATCGCGGTCCCTTCTTCCAGGCCGTTGCCGACCCGGACTTTCGCCGTACGCTCCGCAAATCCCTTCACGAAAGCATCGTGGATGCCCTCCTGCACGAAAAAGCGCGTGGGGCTGACGCAGACCTGCCCGGCGTTGCGGAATTTCTGCGGCACCACCATGTCGAGCGTCTTGTCGAGATCGCAGTCGTCGAACACCAGCACCGGCGCATGGCCGCCCAGCTCCATCGTAATGCGCTTCAGCCCGTCGGCCGCCAGCTTCATCAGGTGCTTGCCGACCGGGATGGAGCCGGTGAAGCTGACCTTGCGGATGACCGGGCTGGCCAGCAGGTGGCGGCTCACCATGTCGGGCACGCCGTGGACAAGCTGCGCCGCGCCTTTCGGGATACCCGCATCATGCAGCGCGCGGATGAGCGCGCCCGTGCAGCCGGGCGTTTCCTCCGGCGGCTTGGCGATCACGGAATTGCCTGCCGCCAGCGCCGGGCCGAGCTTCTTTGCCATCAGGTAGGTCGGGAAATTCCACGGACTGAAAGCGGCGACAGGGCCGACCGGCTGGCGGATCACCATCGAGCGCTGCCCGGCGGGCCGCACCAGCACGCGGCCGTATTGCCGCTTCGCTTCCTCTGCCGCCCAGTCGAGGATTTGCGCAGAGCCCATCACCTCGCTCTTCGCTTCGGCCAGCGGCTTGCCCTGCTCCATCGTCATGGTGCGGCCGATCCCTTCGGCCCGTTCGCGCAGCAATGCGGCAGCTTTCTTCAGGATCGCACCGCGCGCGTCCACATCCATCGCCCGCCACGTTTCGAAACCGCGCGCCGATGCCGCCAGCGCAGCGTCGAGATCGGCGGCGGTCACCAGCGGCACCTCGCCGATCGCCTCGCCGGTGGCGGGGTTGATCACGGTATGCGTGTCGCGCCCGTCGCCGGACAGGAATTCGCCGTCGATATAAAGGGCCGGCTGGGCGTCGTAAGTGGTGGTCATGCGTCTGCCTTCTGGTCGCGTCCCGTAAGCGGGTTCGCGCTCCTTTAGGCAGGCCGGGTGTCAGCCGTCCAGCGCTGCGGCGAGCCGGTTGCGGACAGATTTGAGCGCCGCGAGGATGTCCGGAGAAGCGGCCGCCCCAGGCGCGGTTTCCGGGGCCGGTTTCGGAGCTTCCGCATCGGCGACTTCCCCGACATGCCCGTGCTCGATCGCCTGGCGCGCGCCGCGCAGCGTGTACCCTTCGCGGTTCACCAGCCGGTGGATGGTCTGCACCAGTGCGACATCGTCAGGGCGATAATAGCGGCGGTTGCCGCTGCGCTGGAGCGGGCGGAGCATGGGAAACTGTTTTTCCCAGTAACGCAGCACGTGCTGCTTTATGCCGAGGCCGTCCGCAACCTCGCCGATGGTCCTGAGGGCCGAGGGGTCTTTCCCGTCGTCGAACCCGGCGGCCATGTCAGCCTGCCATCACCCGTTCCTTGAGTTTCTGGCTGGCGCGGAACGTCATCACCCGGCGCGGGGTGATCGGCACCTCCACCCCGGTCTTGGGATTGCGCCCGACACGTTCCTTCTTGTCGCGCAGCAGGAAGGTGCCGAAACCTGAAATCTTCACGTTCTCCCCGTCGGACATCGCATCGCACATCTTGGCAAGGATGCTCTCCACCAGATCGAGCGATTCCGCGCGGCTGAGGCCCAGCTTGCGGTTGATCGATTCCGCCAGATCGGCGCGAGTAAGAGTTCCGACTGAACGCATTTTCCATCCCTCCCAGCGCGACCCGGGTCAGTGAATCCGCCACTTGCGTAGCAAATAGATGAACTTTCGCAAAGGCTTGCGGGCGCATTTTTACACTGCGCCGACAGCGCCGGTCAGAGCCGTAGCAGGCTGGCGCCCCAGGTGAAGCCGCCGCCCATCGCTTCCAGCATGACGAGGTCGCCCGCTTTCAGCCGCCCGTCGCGCATCGCGGTGTCGAAAGCGAGCGGCACGGAAGCGGCCGAGGTGTTGGCGTGGCGATCGACCGTGACGACCACTTTTTCCATCGGCAGGCCGAGCTTGCGCGCGGTTGCATCCAAGATTCGGGCATTGGCCTGGTGCGGCACCACCCAATCGATCTCGGCGGCGGAAACGCCTGTTTCTTCAAGCACTTCTTTCAGGACCGACGACAGGTTGACCACTGCGTGGCGAAAGACTTCGCGCCCCTTCATCCGCAGCTTGCCGACCGTGCCCGTGCTCGACGGACCGCCGTCGACATGCAGCAGGTCGCAATGCGCGCCGTCCGCGTGCAGCTTGGTGCCAAGCACGCCCGTCTGCGCCTCGCCGCTTTCGCGTGCTTCCAGCACCAGCGCGCCCGCCCCGTCGCCGAAGAGGACGCAGGTGGTGCGGTCCTCGAAATCGAGGATGCGGCTGAAGGTTTCCGCGCCGATGACCAGTGCCTTTTTCGCATGGCCGATCCGCAGCATCGAATCGGCGACGCCGATCGCGTAAAGGAAGCCGGTGCACACTGCAGCGACGTCAAAAGCGATGCCTCCGTTGCAGCCCAGCGCCTGCTGGACTTGAGTAGCCGTGGCGGGAAACGTGTTGTCGGGCGTGGCGGTGGCAAGCACGATCAGGCCGATCTCGCTCGCGTCGGCCCCAGCCATTTCCAGCGCCTTGCGCGCGGCGGCGGTCGCCAGCGTGGCAGTGGTTTCCCCCTCGCCCGCGAAATAGCGCTGGGTGATGCCCGTCCGCTCGACGATCCATTCGTCGCTGGTGTCGAGATTGTATTCGGCGGCCAGCTCTTCGTTGGTCAGGCGGCGCGCCGGCAAGGCGGAGCCGCTGCCGATGACGTGGCTACGGATCATTTGCCGCCCGCAGCGGTGGCCGAATGGTCGAGCGCGCCGATGTCGGCGGAAATGCGCGCGGTCAGCTCGTTTTCCACCAGCCGCGCGGCCACTGCGACGGCATTGGCGACGCCGCCGGTCGTTGCGCTGCCGTGGCTCTTCACCACCACGCCGTTGAGGCCGAGGAAGACCGCGCCGTTGTGGTTGTTGGGGTCGAGGTGGTGGCGCAGCAGCTCGGTTGCGGGGCGACTGACGAGGAAGCCGAATTTCGACCGGATCGAGCTGGTAAAGGCGCGGCGCAGCAGGTCCGTCACGAAGCGCGCAGACCCTTCGATGGCTTTTAGCGCGATATTGCCGGAAAACCCGTCGGTCACCACCACGTCCACATCGCCGCGGTTGATCTTGTCCGCCTCGACATAGCCTTCGAACCGCAGCGCAAGCTCGCTCGCCTCGTTCAGCTGCTGGGCGGCTTCCTGCAGGTCCCAGGTGCCCTTGTTCGCCTCGGTCCCGATGTTGAGCAGGCGCACGCGCGGAGCCTCAAGTCCCAGCGCAAGGCGGCTGTAGGCGGCGCCCATGATCGCGAACTGGACGAGGTTGCGGGCGTCGCATTCAGTGTTCGCGCCCAGGTCCAGCATGATCACGTCGTTGTCGCCCAGCGTCGGCATCAGCGCGGCGAGCGCGGGGCGATCGATACCGGGAATGGTGCGCAGGGCCAGCTTGGCCATCGCCATCAGCGCGCCGGTGTTGCCGCCGGAAACGGCCGCGCCGGCATCGCCGCGCTTTACCGCGTCGATCGCCATGCCCATCGATGTGGTCTTGGCACGGCGGAGCGCCTGGGTCGGCTTTTCCTCGCCGCCCACCACGTCTTCCGCGTGCAGGATCTCGCTGGCACCGGCCATGCCGGGGTGCTTGTCGAGCGCGGCCTTGATCCGCGCCTCGTCGCCCACCAGCAGGAACTTGAAGCTGTCGTGGCGGCGCCGCGCGATCGCGGCACCTTCCACCATAACGCGCACGCCTTCATCGCCGCCCATCGCATCGATCGCGATCCGCGGCAGGCTCATGCGCTCATCTCCAGTTTAAGGCTGTGAAGGACCTTACAGGCCCTTGGGCGCCATAACCTCGCGGCCGTTATAGAAACCGCAATGGCCGCACATGTTGTGCGGACGCTTCAATTCACCGCAATTGTCGCATTCGTGGAAGGCTTCGACCTTCAGCGAATCGTGTGCCCGGCGATTGCCCCGGCGATGCGGCGATACTTTTCTCTTAGGGACGGCCATGGCGGCACCTGTTCCTTGAATACACTGTGATATCTGTTGCGGGCCGCCCTAGGCGAAGCACCGGAACGGCACAACCCGTATCTGGGCCATATGGTGACCCAGATGGTTGCGCGCTCGGTCCATCGTGTTGGCGGCGAAGGCGCGGCCTATAGAGGATTTCGCGCGCGTTGCAACACCGCACGTGGCGTGGCAGGGCACGAACCGCGCGGCGACGGGCTGCGCGACAGGGGGTAATACCGCATGAACTTCACCACCGGCATCGTCCTTCCCACCACGCTGGCGCTGGCCGCCGCGGCCGCGATCACCAACCTGTGGCTTTCCATCCGCATCGGCGCCCTGCGGCAGAAGCACAAGGTGAGCGTGGGCGACGGCGGGAACGAGGCGATCCAGCGCCGCATGCGCGCCCAGCTGAATTTCGCCGAGAATACGTTCCTGGTGCTGGTGCTGGTCGCCGCCATCGAGCTGTCGGGCCACGGCGGCTGGTGGCTGCCGCTGGTTGCCCTCGCCTATGCCGTCGGGCGCATCCTCCACGGCCTCGGCATGGATGGCGGCAAGCTGCAATGGGGCCGGATGGTCGGCACGCTGGTGACGATGCTGACGCTGGTCGGCCTTGCCGGCGTGGCCGCCTGGCTGGCGTTCCAGTACAGCTAGGAAACGCGCCTCAGGCGACGCCCATGGCGTGATCGCCGACGAAGGGGTTGGTCTTGCGCTCCTGACCGAAGGTGCTGACGGGGCCGTGGCCGGGGATGAAGGTGATGTCCTCGCCCAGCGGCCAGAGCTTCTGCGTGATTGCGTCGAGCAGATCCTGGTGGTTGCCCATCGGGAAATCCGTGCGCCCGATGCTGCCCTGGAACAGCACGTCGCCGACGATAGCGAAGCGGCTCGGCTCGTGGAAGAAGACCACGTGGCCCGGCGTGTGGCCGGGGCAATGGATCACCTGAAGCATCAGTTCGCCCACGGTCACCGTGTCACCGTCCTGCAGCCAGCGATCAGGCTCGAACACCTGGCCGTTGATGCCGTACTTGCGCCCGTCGTCGTCCAGCCGGCTGATCCAGAAGCGATCGGCCTCGTGCGGCCCTTCGATGGGCAGGCCCAGCTCCTTCGCCAGCACGCCCGCCTCGCCGCAGTGATCGATATGGCCATGGGTGACGAGGATCTTTTCCAGCTCCACACCCGCCTTCGCGACATTGGCCTTCAGCATGTCCAGATCGCCGCCCGGATCGACCAGCGCCGCCTTGTTCGTGGCGGTGCACCAGATCAGCGAACAGTTCTGCTGCAACGGCGTGACCGGCAGGATGGCGGCTTTCAGGGGCGGTGTCGGGGCGGTCTGGCTCATGCGCGCCGATGTGGCTGCGCCGGGCACGCAATGCAAGCGGCGGGCGCCGGCCTAGTTCAGTCGACGTCGAAGTCGACGATCCGGCCGTCGCTGCGGAAATCGCATTCGAAGCGCGAGTTGCGGTAGTCGCGGCGGATGTCGCCGCGGACGCGCACGATGTCGCGGGAAATCTGGTCGACGTCGCGGATTTCCACGCGGCCGTAGCGCGAGGCTTCGTTGGCGCAGGCCTGCACCGCGGCACGCTCGAAACGCGTTTCGCCGTACTGGTCGTTGCCGCCGAGGATATCGCCGAGCAGACCGCCGCCGAGGGCCGTGGCGCAGCCGCCCAGCATCATGGTGGTTGCGAGGGCGGCGGGGATAAGGGTCTTGCGCATGGTTCTCTCCTGGACGTTCCGCGCCGTTGTGTCCCACGCGCGGGGTTGCCCTATCTACCCCGCCGGGGCGCGATTGTTCCGCCCAACCGGCTGTAACGCAAGGGAAAGCTAGATCCGCCCGCCTTTCCACACGACGCGGCCGATTATCTCGACCTCGTCCAGCGCGAGGTCGATCGGCGCATAATCCTCGTTCGCGCTGACCAGCTTTACCCGGCCGGGTCCGGCAAGCTGCACCTGCTTCACGTGCAGCGCCTCCCCCACCCGAACGACATGGATGCCTTCCGCCGACCGCTTGCTGCGGTCGACGAGGATCTCGTCGCCCGAGCGCAGGACGGGCTCCATGCTGTCCCCCTCCACCCGGATGGCCGACAGGTCGGCGCCTTCCAGCCCCATTTCGCGCATCCACCGCGGCGAGAACCGGATCGCGTCGTAGGAAATTTCCTGCGCCCCGAAAGCTCCCGGTCCTGCCGACGCATCGAGCGGGAAGCGTGGCACATCGATCCAGTGGTCGTCGCTCTGCAAAGGTGCGGCCGCGAAGGAAGGCGAGGACGCGGTCTTGCTCTCGTCCCAGCGCCGCGTTTCGAACAGCGCCGGTGCTGAGCCGAGGAATTCCGCGATCTTCTTCTCGTCCGCCTCGTCCAGGTGGCGCGGACTGCCGCGCGTCACGAATTGCTGGAGATAGGCATCGTTGCGCCCGATAAGCCGGGACAATGCGGCCAGGCTGGTCCCCTTTTCACGCACGAGGCCCTGCAACCTGCGCCGCGCCGCCTGCTCCCCCTTACCGAGATGTTCCATCAATTTTCCTTCGCAAAACGCGTCACCCTTAGAAAATTCCTATAGCATAGGATTTCTCCTAGACAAGTAGGATTTGCGTTGGAACATAAGCGGAACAGATTCGCCGAATCGCCAACACAGTCAGCCAGACAGGGGAGCGCCAATGCTGATCCGCCAGATCGAGAAATTCCTGCGAGAACACGAGATGCCGCCGACCAAGTTTGGTCGGCTTGCCGCGCACGACCCGCGCTTCGTGCTCGATCTCAGGATGGGACGCGAACCGCGCCAGCACACCGCCGCGCGGATCGAAGGCTTCATGACCGGTTACCGGGAGGCTGCCAATGTCCGCTGAGACCGCCCCGCCCCGACCCGCCCGCCGCCGCATCCGCCGCAGCCCGGGCGACCGCCTGCGCGATGCCGTCCTGGCCCTGGCCGGTAAGGACGCCATACTGGCGCGCCATGTCGAGAAAAGCTGGGCCAGCATCACCTTTGCCGGCACCCGCCACACGCTGGAAATCGTCTTTACCGGCGAGGCGATTGCATCAGGTGAACGCTTTATCGCCGACCTGCCCGATCACGAATTCGCACTGGCCGGTCAACTGGTGGCCGATGCCGTCATCGTGAGCGCGGACCATACGCTACTTCCGGAGCCGCGCCTGTCGGTGACCTGTGAACTGCTTCTATTGGAAGAAGGCTAGACCTAATAACCCAGCGCCGGATCGAAACGGGGCTCGACCGGCTCGCCCTTCTCCCACCGCGCCAGGTTTTCGATGAACCTGTCGGCGCTGCGCATGAACATCTTCGATTGCGCGCGGCCCGACAGGTGCATCGTCACCTGCGTGTTATCCAGCGCCCAGAGCGGGTGGTCTTGCGGCAACGGTTCGGGCGTGGTCACGTCCAGCAGCGCGCCGCCTATGGATTTCGATTCCAGCGCCGCGACCAGCGCCGGCTGTTCGACGACGCTGCCGCGCGCGATGTTCACCAGCACCGAGTCGGACTTCATGGCCTTCAATTCGGCCGCGCCGATCATCCCGTCGGTTTCAAGCGTTGCGGGCACGGCCAGGATCACCCAGTCGAATTCGCCCAACTTGCCGCGCCATTCATCCGGCCCAAGCGCGCCTTCGGCGGCGGACCTTCGCACCGGCACGACCTCCACATCGAACGCTTCCAACCGCGCCTTGATGAGCTTGCCGATCGCGCCCATGCCCAGCAGCAGAGCGCGGCTGCCGGCAAGCTCGATCTTGCCGGGGCTGTCGAGCAGCCATTCCTTGCGATCCTGCGCGCGCACCACCTCGCGGTAGCCCTTGGCGTGGACCAGCATCAGCATCACGACATATTCGGCGATGGTGACGGCGTTGATCCCCGCGCCATTGGTGACGATGGTGCCGCGCTCCTGCAGCAGGTCGAGCGGCAGGAAATCGAGCCCGGCGTAGATCGAGTTGAGCCACTGCAACTTCTCTGCCCGCCGCACCGCCTCGGCCATTGGCTCTTGCTGTTGCAAGTCGAACCAGCCGATTTCAGCCTGCGGGGCGAGCTCCAGCAGTTCTTCGGTAGAGGCGAACCACAGCGGCTCCACCCAATCGGGCAGGCGCGGTTCGACCAGCGGGCGGATCATGGCGGACAGGACAGCCCTGGTCATGCGAGCTTCCATTCCCAGCCGAGCGGATCGCCGTCCATCACTTCGACGCCCTTGGCCGCAAGCTCGTCGCGGATGGCGTCGGAGGTGGCGAAGTCCTTTTCGGCGCGGGCGGCCTTGCGGCGGGCAAGCGCATCCTCGATCTCGCTCTCTTCGATCGCGGCGGACGCGGGACGGATGCGGAGATCGGCGCGGGAGACGGACAGCAGGTCGAGGCCGAGCACCGCGTCCATGTCGGCAATGACGCCACGCTTGACGGCGCCATCGACTTTCTTGACCGCGAGCGCTTCTTCAAGCGCCACGAGCGCCACGGCGGTGTTGAGATCGTCGGAGACCGCTGCGGCAAATTTATCGCGCATCGGCGCAAATTTTGGATGGTCGGCATCACCGATATCGCCTTCGCCCAGCCGCTCTACCGCCATCACCATCCGCTTCAACCGCGTCAGCGCCGCCTCAAGCCCTTCCCACGAGAACTCCAGCTCGCTGCGGTAATGCGCCTGCAGGCACATGAGGCGGTAGGCGAGCGGATGGTAGCCCTTGTCGACCAGCAGTTGCAGCCGGAGGAACTCGCCCGCGCTCTTCGACATCTTCCCGCTGCGTTCGACGAGGAAGTTGTTGTGCATCCAGATCTTCGCGCCCGAATTGCGCGCATCGTCCAGGCCATTCGTGCAGCACCAGGCCTGGTTCTGCGCGATCTCGTTCGGGTGATGGATTTCGCGGTGGTCGATCCCGCCGGTGTGGATGTCGAACGGGAAGCCCAAAAGCGCCTCGCCCATGACCGAGCATTCAAGGTGCCAGCCCGGCGCACCGCGTCCCCACGGGCTGTCCCATTCCATCTGCCGCGTTTCGCCAGCAGGGGTCTTGCGCCAAATGGCGAAGTCGGCGGCGTTGCGTTTGCCCTCGACCGTGTCGATCCGGCCTTCGCCTTCATCGGTTACTGCACGCGCAAGCCGCCCGTAGTCGTCCACCGTCGAGACGTCGAAATAGAGCCCGCTGTCGAGTTCATAGCAGTGCTTTTCGGCGATCCGCTCTCCCCACGCGATCATCGCCTCGACATATTCGGTTGCGCGCGGGTGCTGCTTCGACTGCACGTTCAGCCGCGCAAGGTCGCGCTCGAAATCCTGCTGGTAGAATTTGGCGATGTCCCACGCGCTCTTCCCCTCGCGCGCGGCCATCCGCTCCATCTTGTCCTCGCCCTCGTCCGCGTCGGAGGTCAGGTGGCCGACATCGGTGATGTTGATGACATGGGTGAGCTTGTAGCCCTTCCACTGCAGCACCCTCCCCAGCGTGTCGGCGAAGACATAGGCGCGCATGTTGCCGATGTGCTGGTAGTTGTAGACCGTCGGCCCGCAGGAATACACGCGCGCCTCGCCCGGATGGACGGGCTCGAAGGTCTCGAGGCTGCGGGTGAGCGAGTTGAAAAGCTTGAGGTCGGTCATCGCAGGCGGCTTTGATAGCCTGCGCGCCGATGGTCAATCCCAGCCGAGGAAGCGGACGTGCTCGTCCAGCGGCACGCGCTCGCGCTCGAAATTGTTAACCGGCGCATTGGGATCGCGATAACCGATTGCCATGCCGCAGAAGAACATGGTGTGTTCGTGGTCGAGGCCGAGGTGGTCGCGGATGACGTTTGCGTAGTAGGCCATGAATTCCTGGAAGCAGGAATCGAGCCCTTCTTCCCGCAGCAGCAGCGCCACGGTCTGCAGCCACATGCCCGTGTCCGACCATTGCGGCGCTTTCATCAGGCGCGGGAAATGGACAAACATGACGGCCGGCGCATCGAAGCTGGTGGCGTTGCGCGCCATCGCGTTCATGCGCGCCGCCTTGTCCTCCCGCTCGATCCCCAGCGCATCGAACATGCCGCGCGAAATGCCGTAGAGGCGCTCCTTGTACTTCTCTTCCGCCTTCGGGGCGTCCCAGTCGTATTCCAGCTCTTGCGGGGGCGTAGTCCGGATCTTCGCCTGCAAGTCCCTGAGCGGCTGGCCGGTGAGGATCGAGGCCTCCCACGGCTGGTAATTGCACCCCGACGCCGCCCAGCGCGCCTTGTCCATGACGCGCCGCAGCGTCTCCAGCTCGACCGGCGTGTCGAGATATTCACGGATCGAGCGACGGCTGGTGACGGCTTCGGTGACGTTCATTTTGCTTCCACTTTCATCTCACCCGTCACATCATCGCGCCACATCTTCAAATTCTCGGGATAGTCTGACCCGACTTGGCGAAAAATCCGAGCAACCTCAGAAGTGGTGATGAAATTTAAGCGACTTTCTTTGTCGCGGTCGCTCGTAAAATATATTCCGCTGCCGAACTCTTCCTCACCCAACATGAAGATAAAGCTATGGGTTACCCGATGCGCTACATAGAGCACATCCCGTCTTTCTCGCTTCGGGAACTCGATGTTGTAATGCTCCCAAAACTCCGAACGATTGTACCAATCTACTAGGTCGGTATTATCTAAACGGTCAAAGTACACGACATCCAGGAGCTGTCTTCGTGTGACTTGACTGAGCTTAGCAGGAGCTTCGAAGAGCTTTCTGATGCCATAGAAGCCAACAAAAAACTCTCGTTCGATCTGGCCAAATTGATCTTCTGTTATGTCTTCGAGGGACATCAATTCCTCGATGATGTCAGCTCCGCACAAAAGCGGATCTTTCCAATATCGACTCTCTGTGATCACCCCTCAACCTCGAACAAATCCGCCAGCTGTTCGATGATCGTGCCGCCCAGCTGTTCGGCGTCCATGATGGTCACTGCGCGGCGATAGTAGCGGGTGACGTCATGGCCGATGCCGATGGCGACCAGCTGCACCGGCGACTGGCGTTCGATCCATTCGATGACCTTGCGCAAGTGCGCCTCCAGATAACCGGCGTGGTTGACGCTGAGCGTGCTGTCGTCGACCGGCGCGCCGTCCGAGATCACCATCATGATGCGGCGGTCTTCGGGGCGGGCGAGCAGGCGGTTGTGCGCCCAGATCAGCGCCTCGCCGTCGATGTTTTCCTTCAGCAGCCCTTCGCGCATCATCAGGCCGAGATTGCGGCGCGCGTGGCGCCACGGCTCGTCGGCCTTCTTGTAGACGATGTGGCGCAGGTCGTTCAGGCGCCCGGGCTTCTGCGGCTTGCCGTCGGCGAGCCATTTCTCGCGGCTCTGGCCGCCTTTCCACGCCTTGGTGGTAAAGCCGAGGATCTCCGTCTTCACGCCGCAGCGTTCCAGCGTGCGGGCGAGGATGTCCGCGCTGATTGCCGCGATGCTTATCGGGCGGCCACGCATGGAGCCGGAATTGTCGATCAGCAGGGTGACGACCGTGTCCTTGAACTCGACCTCCCGTTCGATCTTGTAGCTGAGCGAGTGGCCGGGGCTGACGACGACGCGGGCAAGGCGCGCGGCATCCAGCAGGCCTTCCTCCTGGTCGAAATCCCAGCTGCGGTTCTGCTGCGCCATCAGGCGGCGCTGGAGCCGGTTGGCGAGCCGGGTGACCACGCTCTGCAAACCGGCCAGCTGGCTGTCGAGATAGGCGCGCAGGCGGGTCAGTTCCTCGCTGTCGCACAGCTCCTCCGCCTCGACGATCTCGTCGAAAGCATCGGTGAAAACATTGTAATCGAGCGCCAGCAACTCGTCTGCGGGGTGGCGGTTGGGGCGCACGGGCATCATGCCCTCCTCGCCCTCGTCCTGCGGCTCGCCCTCGGGGCTTTCGGCGTTCTCGTCGAACTCGGGCTCGCCCTCCCCGTCGGCGTCGCCTTCCGCCATTTCGCCGGCGACTTCGCTCGACCGGTCCTGGTCGGGATCGTCGGTCTGGTCGTCGCCCTGGTCCTCGTCGGGCTCGGCACCGTCCTGGTCCTCGCCATCCTCGTCGGTCGCGTCCTGCGCCTCGTCGGGGCGGGTGAGGTCGAGGTGGCGCAACAGGTCGAGGCTCAGCGACTGGAAGGCGGACTGGTCGTCCAGCGTCAGCGCCAGCCGCTCGAAATCGTCGCCGCTGCGGCTTTCGATGAATTCGCGCACGCTTTCGACCTCGGCGCGCACGCGCTCGGGCACCGACGCGCCGGTCAGCTTCTCGCGCAGCAGCAGGTGGAGCGCGGCGGGCAGCGGTACATCCTCACCCTCGCCCAGCTTGGACAGCGGGCCGGTCGCAACTTCGCTTTCCAGCGCGGCGGCCAGGTTGTCGCGCGTGCCCGCCATCGCCCGCGCACCCAGCGCCTCGTACCGCGCACGCTCGACCGCGTCATAGGCCGTGCGGGCCAGCGGCTCGGCCGGGGCGCCTTTTTCGTGCAGCGCCTCGTTATGGTGGCGCAGGCGCAGGGCGAAGCGATCGGACACGCCGCGCGCTTCGGCGGCCTGCTCTGCCGGCAGGTTGCGGGCGGGCATCGGTACGCGGAAATTATTGCCGGACTGAACCGGGCTTTCGGCGGTCCACGCGACCTCCACCTCTTCCTCGCGCGCAATCGCCCGCGAGGCGCCGGTTAGGGCGCGTTTGAACAGGTCGAGAGGCGTTTCGTCGGACAATGGTTCAGATGATCAGAGGATCGACTGGCCAGTGGCTTCCCAGTCCTTCAGGAAGCCTTCGATGCCCTTGTCCGTCAGGACGTGGTTGGCGAGGCCCATGATGACCTTCGGCGGCGCGGTGGCGACATCCGCGCCGATCTTCGCGCTTTCCAGTATGTGGGTCGCGTGGCGCACGCTGGCGACGAGGATTTCGGTCGAGAAAGCGTAATTGTCGTAGATGCGACGGATGTCGGCAATCAGGTCCATGCCGTCGAACCCGTTATCGTCGTGCCGCCCCACGAAGGGGGAAACGAAGGTCGCGCCGGCCTTCGCCGCCAGCAGCGCCTGGTTGGCGGAAAAGCACAAAGTGACGTTCACCATCGTGCCATCGCCGGTCAGCGCCTTGCAGGTCTTCAGCCCGTCGATCGTCAGCGGCACCTTGATGCAGACATTGTCCGCGATCGCGCGCAGCTTTTCCGCTTCCTTCATCATCGTCGGGTGGTCCAGCGCGACCACTTCGGCGCTGACCGGCCCGTCGGTCAGGCCGCAGATTTCCTTCGTCACTTCCATGAAATCCCGTCCCGATTTCGCAATCAGGCTGGGATTGGTGGTGACGCCGTCCAGGAGGCCCGTGGCGGCCAGTTCCTTGATGGCAACGATTTCGGCAGTGTCGGCAAAGAATTTCATGTGCGGGCCAGCCTTTTTGCGTGTGGGGCGAATCTCGCCAAGCCAGTTAGCGAAGGCTGGCCCCTGCGGCTAGGGCGCGGGCGTTCAGTACCCCCCGCCGGCGCCGAGCACGGCGATGATGGCGGGATCGTTGCTGAGGCGCGGGTTGTCGCGGATCAGCCCTTCCTCGACGCCCATCTGGTTCCAGATCGCATCGTCCGCCTCGCGCGCGAAATTGCCCACCGTGCGTTCGATATCGACGCCCGAGAGCGCGGACAGGAGCTGGCCGACCACGGGTTCGCGGCTGATGCGCATGGCGTCGCCGATTTCCGGCACCATCACTTCGATCAGGGACTGGCCCATGTTGTTGCGCAGGAAGCCGGTGGCGGCGGTGCGCCCGCCGGTGACCAGAGCGATGGCGTTGCCGATGCCGATGGTGCGCACTGTATCGTAGACGACCGGCGCGGCGCGTTCGGCACCCTCGACCGCGATCATCGCGAATTCGCGCTCCAGCCGGTCCTTCACGATGCCGCTGGTCAGGATCGACTGCAGCACGCCGCCGCGGTTGCCGAGCACGTTTGCAAGGCCGAGCTTGGCGATCTGCCCGTCGTACCAGCCGCCCGGCTCCGTCAGCGCGGCGAAGGTCCGCTCCGCGCTCAACAGCAGCAGGTTGCGGATGGCGTCGATCGGGCCCCAGCCGAAGCCGCCCAGGGTGGAGCAGCCGGCAAGGCCCACGCTGGCCGTGCCGGCGGCAATGCCGCGCAGCATGGTGCGGCGGTCGAGAATGGTGGTGGTGGCCTGCGTCATAATCTTCGAACTCCCAATATCCCGGATTTCCGGGGATGGCCCTTGCGGGGATGGCTTTGCGGGCACCATATGGAGCCTTCCATGAACCGCGTCCGACTCCTCGTTTTCAACGCCGCGCTGGGCGCGCTCGACTACCGCGTGCCCGACGGGATGGCGGTGGAGCCCGGCAGCGTGGTCATCGCGCCGCTCGGGCCCCGGCAGATCACCGGAATCGTCTGGGAAAACGAACATTTACCGACTGCCGAAGTTCCTGACGCCAAGCTGCGTCCCTTGCTCGCCGCCCTGCCCGTCCCGCCGATACGCGCGCAGCTGCGCCGTTTGATCGAATGGACGGCGGACTATTACTGCGCCCCGATGAGCGCGGTGGCCCGGATGGCGCTGTCCAGCGGGCAGGCGCTGAAAGGTGCCAAAACCGCCATCGAATACCGCCTGTCGGGGCAGGAACCCGACCGGATGACGCCCAAGCGCGCGCAGGCGATGGACGCACTGCAGGGCGAGCAAGGCTCGATCCGCGAGCTGGCCGAGCTTTCGGGAACCTCGGAAGGCGTGCTGCGCGGGCTGGTGAACGGCGGCGTGCTGGAAGCGGTCGAAGTCGACCTCGACCGTCCCTACCCCCGCGCCGATGCCGGCCATTCGCTGGTGGAGCTGAATCCCGACCAGGAAGAAGTCGCAGGGCAGCTTGTCGAGGCGGTGGAGGCGGGCAAATTCGCGCCGTTCCTGCTCGACGGCGTGACCGGCTCCGGCAAGACGGAGACCTATTTCGAACCGATGGCGCAGGCGCTGCGGATGGACCGTCAGGTGCTGGTGCTGCTGCCCGAAATCGCGCTGACCGAGGCGTTCCTGAAGCGGTTCGAGGAGCGTTTCGGCGCGCCGCCGGTGGTGTGGCATTCCTCGCTCAAATCGTCGGAGCGGCGGCGGGCCTGGCGCGCCATCGCGGCGGGCGAGGCGCAGGTCGTGGTGGGCGCGCGCTCGGCGCTATTCTTGCCCTTCGCCCGGCTAGGGCTTGTCGTCGTGGACGAGGCGCACGAAGTCAGCTTCAAGCAGGATGACGGGGTGCGCTATAACGCCCGCGATGTGGCCGTCATGCGCGCGCGGTTCGAAGGCGTGCCTGCCATCCTCGCCAGCGCGACGCCGGCGCTGGAGAGCCTGCAGATGGCGGCCAGCGGCATTTACGAACGGCTGGAATTGCCGAGCCGCTTCGGCAGCGCCGAACTGCCCGACATCGCGACGCTGGACCTGACGAAGCACCAGCCGGCGCGGCAGCACTGGCTCGCCCCGCCGCTGGTCGAGAAGCTGCAGGAGCGGCTGGACCGGGGCGAGCAATCGCTGCTGTTCCTCAACCGCCGCGGCTATGCGCCGCTGACCTTGTGCCGCCATTGCGGATACCGCTTCCAGTGCCCCAATTGCAGCGCCTGGCTGGTGGAACATCGCCTCAGCCAGCGGCTCGCCTGCCACCACTGCGGGCACGAGACCGCGCCGCCCGCCGCCTGCCCCGATTGTGGGGAGCCGGACTGCCTCGTCGCGTGCGGCCCCGGGGTGGAGCGGATTGCGGACGAGGTGCGCGAGGTACTGCCGGAGGCGCGCGTCGCGGTCGTCACGTCGGACACGCTCGGTTCGCCCGAACGCGCCGCAGCCTTCATTGCCGAGGCGCAGGCGCAGGCGATCGACGTGATCGTCGGCACCCAGCTGGTCACCAAGGGCTTCCACTTCCCCGAGCTGACGCTGGTCGGCGTGGTAGATGCCGACCTCGGCCTCGAAGGCGGGGACCTGCGCGCAGCGGAGCGGACGTACCAGCAGATCGCGCAGGTCGCCGGCCGCGCCGGGCGCGGGGAGAAGCCGGGCGAAGTCCTGCTGCAGACCCGCCACCCCGAAGCCGCGGTGATCCAGGCGCTGGTCGAAGGCGACCGGGACGCGTTCTACGAAGCGGAAACAGAGGCGCGCCGCCATGCCGGGGCCCCGCCTTTCGGCCGCTGGGCCGCCATCATCGTGTCGAGCGAGGACGAGGCGGAGGCTCGTTCCGCCGCCAAGCTGCTCGGCGGGAGCAAGCCTGCCGCGGACGGGATAGACATCTACGGCCCCGCCCCTGCCCCGCTGTCTCTGCTGCGCGGGCGCTATCGCTATCGCCTGCTGGTGAATGCTCGGCGCAATGCGGACTTGCAGAAGGTGATCCGCAGCTGGCTGGGTGGCCACGAGTTTCCGCGCGGGGTGCGCGTGGCGATCGACATCGATCCCTACAGTTTCGTCTGAGGCCTGCCGGGCCCCTGTGAATTGGGCCGCTGCAAACTTCCTGCATTGGAATGCAAAGCAAACTTCGTCCGCCTTCGCCCTTCCCCTCGCTGCCGACTTTGCTAAGGCCCCACCCGCAATGAACAAACTTTTCGATCCCGCTCACGAGGCCAAGGTCGCCCACGAAGAACCACTGTTCGGCGGGCTTCCGGGCGACATGCGCGCAAGCTTCGAATTCTTCCCGCCGAAATCGGAGAAGATGGAAGCGCAATTGTGGGACGCGGTGCAGGAACTGAAGCCGCTCGACCCATCCTTCGTGTCCGTCACATACGGCGCGGGCGGTTCCACGCGGGAGCGGACGCACGACACGGTGAGGCGGATCATCGCGGAAGCCGGCATTCCCGCCGCCGCGCACCTCACCTGCGTCGATGCCAGCAAGGCGGAAACGCGCGCTGTGGCGGAGCAGTATTGGGAAGCGGGCGTGCGCCACATCGTCGCCCTGCGCGGCGATGCGGGCGAGCCGGGCGCCGCCTTCACGCCGCATCCGGACGGGTTCGCCAGCGCGGCTGAGCTCGTCGCGGGCCTGAAGGACGTCGCCGATTTCGAGATTTCGGTCGCCGCCTACCCCGAGACCCATCCCGACGCTTCCTGCCCCGATAGCGACATCGACAATCTCGCCCGCAAGCTCGACGCGGGCGCGACACGGGCGATCACGCAGTTCTTCTTCGCGCCGGAGACCTATTTCACCTTCCGCGACAAGCTGGATGCAAGAGGCATCACCGCGCCGGTGGTGCCGGGCATCCTGCCGGTGACCAATGTCGCCCAGGCCCGCAAGTTCGCCGGGCTGTGCGGCGCGCAGATCCCGGAATGGATGGACGGTTTGTTCGAAGGGCTGGACGAACGACCGGGCGCGCGCGACCTCGTCGCCGCCACGGTCGCGGCCGAACTGGTGCGCCGCCTTTATGCCGGCGGCGTGCGGGACTTCCATTTCTACACGCTCAACCGCGCCAAGCTGAGCTACGCGATCTGCCACCTGCTCGGCATGCGCCCGAAGGATGCGGCCCATGGGTAAGCGGCAGGAACTGCTGGACGCGGCCGGGCAGGCGATCCTGATCAAGGACGGCCCCTATGGCACGGCAATCCAGAACGAGAAGCTGGGTGAAGAGGGCTATCGCGGCGACTACGATCTCGGCTTCGACCAGAAGGGCAACAACGACCTCGTCAACCTGACGCGGCCCGATGTCATCGCGAAGATCTGCAACAGCTACATCGATGCAGGCGCGCATATCCTTGCCACCAACACATTCAACGCCAATCGCATCAGCCAGGCGGATTACGGCGCCGAAAGCCTGGTGGCAGAAATCAACGCGGCGGCCGCGCGGATCACCCGCGAGTGCATCGACACGGCCACCGCAAGGGACGGCGTACCCCGCTTCGTCGCCGGCGCTCTGGGCCCCACCAACAAGACCCTGTCGCTCAGCCCCGATGTCGAGGATCCGGGCTACCGCGAGGTCGATTTCGACACCATCGTGGAGGTTTACCGCGAACAGGCTGGCGCGCTGGTCGACGGCGGGGCGGACTTCATCCTGATCGAGACGATCTTCGATACTCTGAACGCCAAGGCCGCCATCATGGCCGTGCGCCGGCTGGCGGAAGAGCGCGGCGCAGACATCCCAATCATGCTGTCGATGACGCTGACCGACCTGTCGGGCCGCAACCTTTCGGGCCACACGGTGGAAGCGTTCTGGAGCGCAGTCCGCCACGCGAACCCGGTGACCGTGGGCCTCAACTGCAGCTTCGGTGCGGACCAGCTGCGCCCGCATATCCAGGTGCTGTCCGACATCGCCGATACGCTGCTGATGGCCTATCCCAACGCCGGCCTGCCCAACGACCTCGGGGAATATGACGAGATGCCCGAAACCACCGCGTCGCTGGTAAAGGTGTGGGCGGAAAACGGCCGGGCCAATATCCTGGGCGGCTGCTGCGGTTCCACCCCCGCACACATCGCCGCCATCGCGCAGGCCGTGAAAGGCCTGCCGCCACGCAAGATCCCCGAAGCCGACGGCAAGATGCACCTTGCCGGGCTGGAAACCTTCACGATCGCCGCCTGATGTCCGACCTCAGCACCGCCCGCTTCGTCAATATCGGCGAACGCACCAACGTGACCGGCAGCGCCCGGTTCAAGAAACTGATCATGGCCGGCGATTACGACGCCGCCGTCGAAGTCGCGCGCCAGCAGGTGGAGAACGGCGCGCAGGTGATCGACGTCAACATGGACGAAGGCCTGCTCGACGCCGAGGCGGCGATGACCACTTTCCTCAAGCTGATCGCGGCGGAACCCGACATCGCGCGCGTTCCGGTGATGATCGACTCATCGAAATTCGAAGTGATCGAAGCCGGGCTGAAATGCGTTTCCGGCAAGCCGATCGTCAATTCGATCAGCATGAAGGAAGGCGAGGACGCTTTCCTCCAGCATGCGCGCATCTGCCGTGATTACGGTGCCGCGGTTGTGGTCATGGCCTTCGACGAGGAAGGCCAGGCCGACACGAAAGAGCGCAAGGTCGAAATCTGCACCCGCGCCTACAAGCTGCTGACCGAAAACGGCTTTCCGGCCGAGGACATCATCTTCGACCCCAATATCTTCGCCGTCGCGACGGGGATCGAGGAGCACAACCGCTACGGGCTCGACTTCATCGAGGCGGTGACGGAGATCAAGGCGGCCTGCCCCCGCGCGAAGACCAGCGGCGGCCTGTCCAACCTGTCCTTCAGCTTCCGCGGCAACGAACCGGTGCGCCGCGCGATGCATTCGGTCTTCCTCTATCACGCCATCCCCGCCGGGCTCGACATGGCGATCGTCAACGCCGGACAGCTCGACGTGTACGATGCGATCGACCCCAAGCTGCGCGAGGCGTGCGAGGATGTGATCCTGTGCCGCGAGGACGGCGCGACGGAGCGGCTGATCGAGCTGGCCGAAAGCTTCCGCGGGATGAGCGCGGCGGACGAAAAGGCCGCCGAGGAATGGCGCAGCTACGACGTCAAACGCCGGCTGGAGCACGCACTGGTCAAGGGCATCGACGCGCATATCGTGGAAGACACGGAAGAAGCGCGCCAGGCCGCCGCCCGCCCCATCGAGGTCATCGAAGGCCCGCTGATGGACGGCATGAACGTGGTCGGCGACCTGTTCGGCAGCGGCAAGATGTTCCTGCCGCAGGTCGTCAAGTCCGCCCGCGTGATGAAGAAGGCGGTGGCCCACCTCATCCCCTTCATCGAGGCGGAAAAGGACCTGCTGCCTGAAGCCGAGCGCAAGGCGAAGGGCAAGATCGTGATGGCGACCGTGAAGGGCGACGTCCACGATATCGGCAAGAACATCGTCGGCGTCGTCCTGCAGTGCAACGGCTATGACGTGATAGACCTCGGCGTGATGGTGCCGTGGTCGAAGATCCTGGAAACCGCGCGCGAGGAAAAGGCCGACATCATCGGCCTGTCCGGCCTGATCACGCCCTCGCTGGACGAGATGGTCACGGTGGCGGAAGAAATGCAGAATGCGGGGATGGACCTGCCGCTGCTGATCGGCGGCGCGACGACCAGCAAGGTCCACACGGCGCTGCGCATCGACGGCGCGTACGAGGGCCCGGTCATCCACGTGCTCGACGCCAGCCGCGCGGTCGGCGTCGCCAGCCGCCTGCTGTCCGACACGCAGCGCGACGACTTCGTGGACGAGACGGCCGGCGAATATGAAAAGGTTCGCGCCGCACGCGCGGGCAAGTCCCTCAGTGTCCTCCTCAGCCTGGAGGAAGCGCGGGCGAACCATTACGACCCGTTCTATTCCGACAAGCCGGCCCCGCCGCTAAAACCCGGCCTGCACGTCTTCGAAGACTGGGACCTGGCAGATTTGCGCCAGTACATCGACTGGACGCCTTTCTTCCGTACGTGGGAGCTGCACGGCAATTATCCCGCGATCCTGGAAGACGATGTGGTCGGCGAAACCGCGCAGCAGCTCTTCACCGAAGCGAACGCGATGCTCGACCGGATCGTTGCGGAAAAGTGGCTCACCGCGCGCGGTGTCGCCGGGTTCTGGCCCTGCGCGCGCGACGGGGACGACATCACCGTGCACGTGGACGAAGGCGAACATCCGGTATTTCCCTTCCTGCGCCAGCAGGTGAAGAAATCGCGCGACCGGGCCAACATGTGCCTTGCGGATTTCATCGATCCGGCGGGCGACTGGATCGGCGGTTTTGCGGTCGGCATCCACGGGATCGACAGCCATTCCGAACGCTTCCGCGCGGACAAGGACGACTATTCCGACATCCTGCTGAAAGCGCTGGCAGACCGTTTCGCGGAAGCTTTTGCCGAAGCGCTGCACCGGCATACCCGCACCGACCTGTGGGGCTATGCACCCGCCGAACAGCTCGACAACGTCGCGCTGATCAAGGAGCAGTATCGCGGTCTCCGTCCGGCCCCGGGCTATCCCGCCTGCCCGGATCACAGCCTCAAGCCCATGCTGTTCGACCTGCTGGATGCCGAGGCGAACGCAGGGCTCTCGCTGACCGAGAATTTCGCCATGTGGCCCACCGCCGCGGTGTGCGGGTTCTACTTCGGCCATCCGGAAAGCGAGTATTTCGGCGTCGCGCGCATCGGCCGCGACCAGCTGGAAGATTATGCGCAGCGCCGCGGCGTCGATCTCGCCACGGCAGAGCGGTGGCTCAGGCCCAACCTCGACTAGCCCCGCTTACTCCGCGTCTGCCGCATCGTAATCGGCGCGCGCCTGCATCATCGCCGCCTGGTTTTGCATTGCCCATGTCGCGATCGCGGCGACCGGCGCGCTCAGGCTCTCCCCCAGCGGGGTCAGCGCATAGTCGACGCGCACCGGCACCGACGGCGTGACCGTGCGTGAAACGATCCCGTCCCGCTCCAGCGCCCGCAGCGTGCGGGTGAGCATGCGCTGCGAAATACTGTCGATCCGCCGCCGCAGCTCGCTGAAGCGCAGGTCCTCTTCCGCCAGCGCCATGACCACGCGCACGGTCCATTTGTCGCCGATGCGCGAAAGCAGGTCGTTGACGGCCTGGCACGCCGGCGCATCGGGAACCGCAAGGGTCACACCCTTGTTCCTATCCCGCGCGGATGTGCCGTCTTGCGCTATCTCCACCACAGTCACCATATGGCCTCCTGGTAATCAGAAGTAACCAAGGAACCGAAAGTATGCAAATCCTCCGCATCGACAGCGCCACCACCGGCGAACAGTCCGTCTCGCGCCGCATCAGCCAGATGATCGCCGACCACTTTTCCGAAAAACACCCGGATGCGACCATCGTTGCCCGCGACCTGTCGAAGAACCCGGTTCCCCATCTCGACCCGGTGACCACCGCCGCCGTGCGCACCGCGCCCGACACGCACGAAGAAGCGGTCGAGCGCGCCTATCCCGAACAGAAGGACGTGCTCGACGAATTTCTCGGTGCCGACATCGTGATCATCGGCGCGCCGATGTATAATTTCTCCGTCCCGTCAAACCTCAAGGCGTGGATGGACCGGCTCGCGGTCCCCGGCGTCACTTTCGGCTATTCGGAAGACGGTCCCGAAGGCAAGGTGAAGGACCGGCGCGTGATCATCGCCTCGTCCCGCGGCGGCGAATATGGCGACGACAATCCGATGGACCACCAGGAAAGCCTGCTGAAGGGCTTCATGGGCTTTCTCGGCATCGACAGCGTCGAAGTGATCCGCGTCGAGAAGGTCGGCTACGGCGAAGAGGCGATCGAGGAAGGCATCGCCGCCGCCAAGAAGGAAATTGCTTCGCTGTAAGCGCGATGCGATAGCGCGGTCCGACTTGGCAGGGGACCGTGCGCACCATCTATCGAACTTTCGCAAGCTGGCCGCCGGGGCGCATCGTGCGCATCGGCGGCCTTGGCTTGCTGGCCGGATGGATGGCGCTGCTTCTCCTCGCCCGGCTCGATGGCGATCTGCTGCGCCATCTGTGGTTCCTGCCCGGAGTTGGCGTAATCGGGGCGATCATCGCCAACACATCCGGCACCGGCGGCGGGGTTGTCTTCGTGCCGGTGTTCAACGCCTTGCGCGAATTTGCGGTCATGGACCTCTCGCCCCTGCAGATCGTGGGCGTGTCGATGGGCATCCAGTCCTTCGGCATGACGATGGGCGCGCTGCGCTGGAGCGACCGGTTGTTCCACCAGCCGCCGCCGGCCCCCGGCGAAGCGCAGGTCCGCCCGCGCGATTTCGCCATCGCCACGCTGGGCGTGCTGTGCGTGTCCCTGCCCCTGCTCTTGCTTGTCCAGCGCTTCGCGACCTTCGATGCGCAGGTGGTCCTGCTCGGCTACAAGGCGTTCTCCATCGTCCTCGGCCTGGTCCTCATCGTGTCCACCTGGACGGTGAACCGCAAGCGGCCGGAACGCGCGCGGCTGGAGCAGGTCGACCTTGTCGCCCTCCTCCTCATCGCGATCCCGGGCGGCATGATCACGCCGCTGTTTTCGGTCGGCATCGGGGAGCTTGTCGCGCTCTATCTCTTCATCCGCCACTACCCGATCCTGCTGTGTACCGGCACGGCCTGCGCGATCTCCTCGGCCAGCATGATCGCGGGGGTCCTGTGGCATGTTGAGGCAGCGACCATCCAGTGGGAAGTCGTCCTGCTCGCGGCGCCTGCCGCAATGCTAGGCGGGTTCCTCGCCCGGCCCATTGCCCTGTGGCTCGGTGCCCGGCGCCTGAAGACGCTGGCGGGCCTGTGGATCGTGCTGTCGGCGCTCTACCTCGTCTGGCTGGCTGCGGCCTGACGGCACCAACCGCGCGGGCACGCGTTGGGCGGGCATGCAGAACCCGATCCTCGTCCCCATCCTTGGCGACCAGCTGACCCGCGACCTCGCCTCCATCAGGGGTCGCACAAAGGACGATACCGTCGTCCTGATGATGGAGGTCTGGGACGAGGCGACCTACGTCAAGCACCACAAGCAGAAGATCGCTCTCATCTTTTCCGCCATGCGCCACTTCGCCGCCGAGCTGGAGGATGCCGGCTGGACGGTGGATTACGTCCGGCTGACGGACGCGGACAACGCCGGCAGCTTCACCGGCGAGGTCGCCCGCGCCGTGGAGCGTCACGATCCGCGCGCGATCCATGTCGTCGAGGCCGGGGAATGGCGCGTCCAGCAGGCGATCGAGGAATGGCCGGACAAGTTCGATTGCGACGTCGAGATCCTAGACGATGACCGCTTCGTCTGCTCGCTGGCGGAGTTCAACGACTGGGCGGACGACCGCAAGACGCTGCGCATGGAAAACTTCTACCGCGAGATGCGCAGGAAGACCGGCATCCTGATGACGGACGAAGGCAAGCCCGAAGGCGGTGACTGGAATTACGACGAGGACAACCGAGCCTCGCCCAAGGATGACATGGACCCGCCCCCGCGCCCGCTGTTCGAACCGGACGACATCACGCGCGAATGTATCGAACTGGTCGAGGACAAATTCGCCGACCATTTCGGCAGCCTCGGGAATTTCGGCTGGCCGGTAACGCGCGACGATGCGGAAAAGGCCGCCGATGCCTTCTTCGCGGAGCGGATCGAGAAATTCGGGAAATTTCAGGACGCGATGGTCCATGGGCAGGACGACCTGTTCCATTCCATGCTGTCCACCAGCATCAACCTCGGCCTGCTCGATCCGCTGGACCTCTGCCGCCGGGCGGAAAAGGCCTATCGCGACGGCAAGGCGCCGATCAATTCGGCGGAAGGGTTCATCCGACAGCTGATCGGCTGGCGCGAATATGTGCGCGGCTTCTACTGGCGCTTCATGCCGGACCTTGAAAGCAACAACGCGCTGAATGCGCAGCGCGGCCTGCCGGAATTTTACTGGACGGGTGAAACCGGCATGCGCTGCCTGGCCGACAGCATCCGCTCCACCCGCGACAACGCCCATGCGCATCATATCCAGCGGCTGATGGTGCTGGGCAATTTCGCCCTGATCGCCGGGATCGCGCCGCGCGAGGTGCAGGACTGGTACCTCGTCGTCTATGCCGATGCCTACCAATGGGTCGAGCTGCCCAACGTGGCGGCGATGATCCTCTATGCCGATGGCGGCAAGCTGGCTACCAAGCCCTATGCCGCCAGCGGCAACTACATCAACAAGATGAGCGATTACTGCGGCGACTGCGACTATTCCGTCAGCAAGAAGACGGGCGAAGGCGCTTGCCCCTTCAACGCGCTTTACTGGCGCTTCATGGACCGCCACCGCGACCGACTGGAGAGCAATCCGCGCATCGGCCGGATCTACGCCAACTGGGACCGGATGGGGAAAGACCGGCAGAAAGAGTATCTCGACAGCGCAGAGGCGTTCCTCGATACGCTGACGCCCGCATCGGACGGCTGGGCGCGCAACTGAAAAGCGCGCAAATCCGCCATTTTCCGGTATCGGCGGCTCGGTTCGTCGCACAGCAGGCCCCGCCGACCCTTGCACAGCCCGGTTCGTTCATCGCCCCGACAGACGCCAGCCGCATGGCGCTTCCCGACATTTACACCGGCGACCGCAAAGGTCGCGGAAATCTGGAAGGGAAAACCATGTTCAACATCAAGACACCCGCGGCGTCGTTCGTCGCCCTCGCGCTCGTCGGCGCGGCCCTGCCCGCCGCGGCGCAGCAGCAGCCCGCCGAAGTCGCGGCGGAAGCCAGCCAGTCCATCCTCGTCGAGGGGCAGGTCCCTGCCGACATCTCGGACCTGCCCGACGGGCCGGACATCGAAGGCATCATCTCGGACCGCCTCGGCAGCGCGATGGAAGTGACGACGCCGGCCGGCGAGGCGACGATGGTCGGCCTGAGTCAGGGCACCAGCATCAAGGGCCGCGGCGGTTTTCTCGGCCTCGGCCGGACCGAAGTGACCGGGGACATGCTGCTCGCCGGCTTGCCGGTGGAAATCGAGACCGTGCAGTGGGGCGGCGGGCTGCTGGCCAAGCGGGTGCGCTTTTCCAACTCCGACCTCGAAACCGCGCAGATGATCCGCGGCGGCACCGCCGGCCAGTTCGCGCGGCAGGGTGCGGCGATCGAGGCCAACACCGAAGCTGCCGAGGCGCTGCGCGGCCGCATGGGCGAGATCGACAATTACGACATCGTCGGCGTGACCAACGTCTATTTCGACACCGGCGAATGGAGCCTGCCCGGCACCGCCGAGCGCGAGCTGTGCGCCGCCGCGATGCAGGCCGACAGTATCGACAATTCGCTGCTGCTGGTCGTCGGCTACACCGATTCCGTGGGTGACGAGGATTACAACCAGGTCCTGAGCGAACGACGCGCCAGCCGCGTGGTGAACACGCTGCAGCAGAAGTGCAGCTGGAAGCCGTGGCGCATGCTCTCGCCCACCGGCATGGCTGAATCCGACCCCACGGCGGACAACAGCACCGCCGCCGGGCGCGCGCAGAACCGCCGCGTTTCGGTGAACATCCTGGTCAGCAAGGCCGCGCAGGGCCTCTGATCCCGGCGACAGGAGACACGGGCGGGCGGCCTTTTCGGGCCGTCCGCCTTTTTCGTGTCCGCAATCCGGAACGCAGCCGTCGCCGCGCTGGTTGGAAGGGGGCAACCCCGAAGAACCAGAGAAAGACTTTCCATGGCCGACATTACCACCGTCAACCCCGCAACCGGTGAAGACATCCAGACCTATGACCACATGAGCGAGGACGAAGCCTTCGCCGCGGTCGAAGCCTGTCACGAGGCGTTCACCCAGTGGAAGCTGCGCAGCCTCGAAGACCGTGCCGAAGTGATCAAGGCGCTCGGCAAGGGCCTGCGCGAAAACAAGGAAGAACTGGCCCAGCTGATGACGCGCGAAGTCGGCAAGCTGATCGGCGACAGCCGCGACGAGGTGGAACTTTGCGCCGGCATCTGCGACTGGACCGCCGCCAACGGGCCGAAGGAATTGGCCGACGAAAGCCGCGATCCCAGCAACGCCGGGCGCGGCATCGTGACCTTTTCGCCGATAGGCGTCGTCTACGGCATCCAGCCGTGGAATTTCCCCGCCTACCAGGTGATCCGCTATGCCATCGCCAGCCTGATGGCGGGCAACGGCGTGCTGTTGAAGCACTCCTCGCTGTGCACCGGCAGCGGCCTGATGATCGGCAAGATCTTCCGCGAGGCAGGCCTGCCGGAAAACCTCTTCACCGTACTGGTTATCGGGCACGACCTGTCGGACAAGATCATCGAACATGACAAGGTTCGCGGCGTGACGCTGACGGGCTCCGACGGTGCGGGCCGCCATGTGGGCGAGAAGGCCGGCGCGGCGATCAAGAAGACCGTGCTCGAGCTTGGCTCCAACGACGCCTACATGGTGCTGGAAGACGCCGATCTCGACCTGGCCGCCGAAGTCTGCGCGCAGGCGCGGCTCTACAACAACGGCCAGACCTGCATCAACGGCAAGCGTTTCATCGTGACCGACAAGGTCTACGACGCCTTCATCGAAAAATTCGTCGCCCGCTTCGAAGGCGTCGAGCTGGGCGATCCGACCGACGAAGACAGCGATATGGGCCCGATGAGCTCCGCCGACCTGCGCGACGACCTGCAGGACCAGGTCGACAAGTCGGTCGCGAACGGTGCCAAGGTCGCCTGCGGCGGCAGCGTGCCGGATCGCAAGGGCGCATGGTACCCCGCAACGGTGCTGACCGACGTCGCGCCCGGCCAGCCGGCCTATGACGACGAACTGTTCGGCCCGGTCGCCAGCGTAATCCGCGCAAAGGACGACGAGGACGCCATGCGCCTCGCCAACGACAGCCGCTACGGCCTCGGCGGCGGGATTCTGTGCGGTGACGAGCAGCGCGCGATCGAACTCGCCTCGAAGCATTTCGACACCGGCATGGTCTATATCAACACCTACGGGGTAGCCGATCCTTCCATGCCCTTCGGCGGGGTCAAGAACTCCGGCTACGGCAAGGAACACGGCGGCTTCGGCGTGAAGGAATTCGTCAACGCCAAGGCGATCTTCGTGGGCAAGAACTGAGCGACCATGCTCAGCGCTTCTCGCGTTCCAGCAGTTCGCGCTTGATCTTCGTGCCATAGGCATAGCCGCCCAGCCCGCCGTCGGCGGCTATGACCCTGTGGCACGGGATCAGCACGGCGATATTGTTCGCCCCGTTCGCCCCGCCGACCGCGCGGCTAGCTTTCGGGTTGCCGAGCGCGGCGGCGAGTTCGCCATAGCTACGCGTTTCGCCGGGCGGAATTTCGCGCAGGGCCTGCCACACGCGCTGCTGGAAAGCGGTGCCTTTGACGTCCAGCGGGATGTTCGCGGCGCTCCTCGGGGTCTCGACGGCGGCCACGACCTCTTCGAACAGGTCGCGAAAGTCCTCACCGGCGGGCACCAGGGTGGCGTTGGGAAACCGGTCGCGCAATTCCGGCTCCCCTTCTCCGAAGCTGAGGCAGCAAACGCCCCTGTCCGTCGCCGCGACAAGCATCGCGCCCAGGCTCGTCTCGATCACGCTCCAGTGCACGGTGCGGCCCTTCCCGCCGCCGCGCCAGTCGCTCGGTGTCATGCCCATCCTGCCCTCCATCGCGGCGTAGAAGCGGCTCGGCGCTTCGAAGCCTGCATCGTAGATCGCATCGCCGACCGTTTCGGCGCCGCTTAGTTCTTTCCGCGCCCGCTCTTCCCGCAGGGCCCGCGAATAGGCCGCGGGTGAAAGCCCCGTGGCGCGTGTGAAGACGCGCTGGAAATGCGTCGGCGAATAGCCGGTCAGCGCTGCCAGGTCGCCGAGCGTGCGGCGCCCCGCCGACCGCTTGATCGCCTCCACCGCCGCCAGCACGGCAGCCTCGTCCCGCGCGACATCGTCCGGCAGGCACCGCTTGCACGCGCGTAAGCCGCTCGCCTTCGCCTCGTCGCCGCTGGCAAAGAAACGCACGTTTGCGCGCGCCGGATGCCGCGCGGCGCAGCTCGGCCGGCAATAGATGCCGGTGGTAAGCACGCCGGTGACGAAGCGCCCGTCGAACGCGCGATCGCGGCGCTGCACGGCGTCCCAGGCAATGTCGTCGTTCGGTTGCATGGAGGGTGTTGTAGCCATCGCGGCGGCGGCTTGCATCCCGAAGCTTGCGGTCAAAACCCGCACTCGCGTATTGCCGCAGGCGATGACACGGTTTTTCACGATCCTCGCCGCGCTGCTGGCGCTCCTTGCCCCGCAGCTGGCCGCTGCCGATGCCGCAGATATCGACGCTGCCGCGCGCGGGGTCGTCCGCGTGCTGATCGTGGGGACGGACGAGGAAGGCGAAAGCTTTCCCGTCAGCCACGGCACCGGCTTCGCGGTTTCCGGCAACCGGGTGGTCACCAACAACCACGTGGTCGACGAATTGCGGATCGACCCGCGGTTGCGGGTGCTGGTGGTTCCGGCAGAGGGCGGCGAGGCGGTGGAAGCCCGCGTCATCACCTACAGCCCGCGCAACGACCTGGCGCTGATAGAAATCGCCGGCGGTCTTCGCCTGCCGCCGCTCACCATCGCCGGCGCGGCGGAGGCCGACAGCGGCGACGTGTATGCCGTGGGCTATCCGCAGAACGTGGATATCGCGCAGGGGCTTGGCCTCGGCGACGTGTTCCGCGCCACGCCGCCCGTCAAGGCGCGCGGCTCGCTCGCCGGGCGGCGCCCGTCGCGCCAATTCGACACGATCCTGCACACCGCGCCCATCGCGCGCGGCAACTCAGGCGGGCCGCTGCTGGACAATTGCGGGCGCGTGGTCGGCGTGAACAGCTTCGGCGCATCGAGCAGCGGAACGGATGCCGAGTTCTTCTTCGCTGTGTCGATGCGCGAATTGCTGCCGTTCCTGCGTGCGAACGACGTGCAGCCGCGCGTCAACGCCATGCCCTGCCGCAGCCTGGTGGAGCTGGATGCGGAGGAACAGCGCCGCGCCGAGGCCGCCGCGAGGCAGGCGGACGAAGCGGAGAGCGCCGCCGCCCGCGACCGTGCCGCCGCCGAAGCCGCCATCCGCACCGAGGTGAGCCGCGACATCGCCGAATCGCGCGACAATGGCCTGGCGCTTGCCGCCGTGCTGCTGGTCCTCTCGCTCGTCGCCGGGTTCGCCGCCTACCAGCTGCACGTCAACGGCAAGCGCAACCCCTTCATCGCCGCCGCCGTGCTGGCCTCCATCGCGCTGGTCGCAGCGGTCGTGACATGGTTCAGCCGCCCGCAGCTGCGCGAGATCGACGACCGGGTCGCCATGCGGCTGGACGAGGAATTCGGCACCGGCAGCGCCGATCCGGGGGCCGGCGAAGGCGCGCTTGCCGGCGATCTCGTCTGCACCGTCGAACCGCAGCGCAGCCGCATCACCGGGGCTTCGGTAGAAGACCTGCCGTTCGAATGGAGCGCGGGCGGCTGCGTCAACGGGCGCACGCAGTATGGCCTGCTCGATGGCAAGTGGTCGCGCGTGTTCGTGCCGAACGAGGAAGCGGCCGTATCGCTCAACCGCTTCGATCCCGCGACCGGCGAGTACCGCATGGAACGCTACCTGTTGGGCGCCGCCGACATGGCCACCGCCCGCGAGGCCCGCGGCACCTATCGCGGCCCCGGCTGCGGCATAGACGAAGCCGCCGCCCGCGATTTCGGCGAGAAGCAGGACGCCGTGCTGGCGCTGCTGCCCGACCGCCCGAACGAGCGGGTGGTCTACAAATGCAGCAAGGCCGATTGATACGGCTTCATGGAAAACCGGCAGATCCTGAAAGTCGCAGGCGTAACCGGGATCGCCGTATTTGCCGCCCTGGTCCTGCGTATGCTGCTGCCGGACTCAGCAGAGACGGATCGCCCTCCCCCCGAACCACAGCAAGTCTCTTCGGAAGTCCAGCTTGGTGAATGGCGTGCAGCAGCCTTGAAAACCTGCCGGTGCCGGCAAGCCGGCGGACGGGAAAATGAATGTGCCGAGCCGCTCTTCATGGCGACGCGCCGGATAGTCCTGCAGACCTATGGGCAGCGAAACGGGCAGATGGATTTCGCGCGCAAGACCTGCGGTCCGCTGGAGGAACGCCAGCGGTGCCTCAAGTTTGCCGACGGCCGGAAATGCATCACGGAAGGCTACTTTCTCGCAGAACCGCTCGATGAAGAGCCGGTGCCGCCGGCATGCACAGCGGAAGAAGCCGGAATCATCCTCGCCGGAAATCGCGAGTTACGCGGCAGGCTCTATGATTTCGGCAGCCGCACGCCAACCAACGTGGAGACGATGATGGCCGACAGGGAGCTTTCCGAAGCGGCGGCAGTCGGCCTGCGCGAGATTGCAGGCAATCCGCAAGGGTCGGTCGGCGAAGCGTATACGGAAAACGCCTGCGGCTAGGCCGCCAGCGCTTCCCCGCTCAGCGTGATGCGGTGCATGATCCGCTCTTCGCCCGGATAATCGTTCAGCGCCATGTGCCACGTCGTCCGGTTGTCCCAGATCGTCACCGTGCCGGGCTTCCACACCACCCGGGCCTGAGCTTGGGGCGTCATCGCGGCGGCATAGAGCCTTTGCAGCAGCGGCAGGCTTTCCTCCCGCGTCTGCCCTTCGAAATGCAGGGTGAAGGCAGGGTTCACGTAAAGCAGCTTGCGGCCCGTCTGCGGGTGGCGGATCACCACCGGGTGGGTCGCCAGCGTCTTGAGCTCCTGCCCGCGCAGCGCCTTGCCCTGGTCGGTCTGGGCATAGGCGCCGTCGGGCGCATAGATATGGTCGGCGGAATGGACGGCGCGCATGCCGGCGATCTCGGCCTTCGTCTCCTCGTCCAGCGCATCGTAGGCCGCGCCCATATGCGCGAACAGCGTGTCGCCCCCCTTGGGCGGCAGGGCCCGCGCCACGAGGATGGAGCCCATCGCCGGCACCTGATCATAGGAATGGTCGGTATGCCAGCCGCCGCCGATATTGGTCTGCTGGTCCTTTTCCTTGCGGACCTCGGCAATCTCCGGATGCTCTCCGTTCAACGGGAAGTAGTTGTTGATGTCGATCCCGCCCCACCGGTTGGCGAGCGCGATGTGCTGCTGCGGCGACAGGTCTTGCCCGCGCACCACCACGACGCCGCTTTCCCAGACCGCTTCCTTCAGATGATCCAGCGCATCGTCGGACATTTCGGCGAGCTGGCAGCCGGTCACCTCGGCACCGATTTCCTCGCCCAGCGGGGTCATCTTCATCGCATCTCTCCTGCGCGACTCACGCGGCGATGCTACGCCGAAACCCGCGCGTCGCCAAATCACCCGCGATCTGCCGGATACCCGGCTTGCATGAATCGGGGGCGGCTGCTAGGCGCGCGCCAATCTTGCGAGGGCCGCCGTTCCGGCCGGCCGTTTCGCAGTCGATCAGATAATCCGTTACCCGGACCCGAAAAGGACTTTTGCGCGTGGAGATTTCCGCCGGTATTCAGGCTAGCCTGGCAGGCCGCTATGCTTCCGCCCTGTTCGACCTCGCTGCCGAAAAAGGCACCGTGACCGCTGTCGAATCGGACCTCGAGAAGCTCGAAGCAGGCCTCGACCAGTCGGACGAACTGCGCCAGCTGACGACCAATCCGCAGGTTTCGCGCAAGGATGCGCAGAAGGCCGTGTGGGGCGTTGCCGCCATCATGGGCCTGGCCGAACTGACCCAGAACTTTCTCGGCACGCTGGCGCAGAACCGCCGGCTGGGCCAGCTGCCTGCCATCATTCGCGCCTTTCGCGCCATTGCCGCCGCCCAGCGCGGCGAAGTGACGGCCGAAGTGACCAGCGCCCACGCCCTCACCGATGCCCAGCTTTCCACGCTGGAGCAGAAGCTGAAGGCCCGCGAAGGCCGCACCGTGAAACTTACCACCAAGGTCGATCCCGACTTGCTCGGCGGCCTTGTCGTCACCATCGGTTCGAAACGCATCGACGGTTCGATCCGCACCCGCCTCAACACCCTCGCCAACGCGATGAAAAGCGCCTGACAGGCTCAAAGGACAACGCAATGGATATCCGCGCCGCAGAAATCTCGAAGGTCATCAAAGACCAGATTGCCAATTTCGGCACCGAAGCCGAAGTCACCGAAGTCGGCACCGTGCTGTCGGTGGGTGACGGTATCGCCCGCATCCACGGCCTCGACCAGGTACAGGCCGGCGAGATGGTCGAATTTGCCAACGGTATCCAGGGCATGGCGCTCAACCTCGAAGCCGACAACGTCGGTGTCGTTATCTTCGGCTCCGACCAGGAAATCGGCGAAGGCGACAGCGTCAAGCGGACCGGCACGATCGTGGACGTTCCCGTCGGCAAGGGCCTGCTCGGCCGCGTGGTCGACGCGCTCGGCAACCCGATCGATGGCAAGGGCCCGATCACCGACGTGACCCGCGCCCGCGTGGAAACCAAGGCCCCCGGCATCATCCCGCGCCAGTCGGTGCACGAGCCCGTGCAGACTGGCCTCAAGGCCATCGACGCGCTGGTCCCGATCGGCCGCGGCCAGCGCGAACTGATCATCGGCGACCGCCAGACCGGCAAGTCCGCCGTTGCGATCGACACCTTCATCAACCAGAAGGAACTGAACGCGGGCGACGACGAGTCGAAGAAGCTCTACTGCGTCTATGTCGCCGTGGGCCAGAAGCGCTCCACCGTGGCGCAGCTCGTCAAGACGCTCGAAGAAAACGGCGCTATGGAATATTCCATCGTGGTTGCCGCCACCGCGTCGGAGCCTGCCCCGCTGCAGTACCTCGCGCCCTACACCGGCTGCGCGATGGGCGAATTCTTCCGCGACAACGGCATGCACGCCGTGATCGTGTACGACGACCTTTCCAAGCAGGCCGTCGCCTATCGCCAGATGTCGCTGCTGCTGCGCCGCCCGCCGGGCCGCGAAGCCTATCCGGGCGACGTGTTCTACCTTCACAGCCGCCTGCTTGAGCGTGCCGCGAAGATGAACGCCGACAACGGTTCGGGCTCGCTCACCGCGCTGCCGATCATCGAAACGCAGGCCGGCGACGTATCCGCCTATATCCCGACCAACGTGATCTCGATCACCGACGGCCAGATCTTCCTCGAAACCGAACTGTTCTACCAAGGCATCCGCCCGGCCATCAACGTCGGCCTGTCGGTCAGCCGTGTGGGCGGTGCCGCCCAGACCAAGGCGATGAAGAAGGTTTCGGGCTCGATGAAGCTGGACCTCGCGCAGTATCGCGAAATGGCCGCTTTCGCCCAATTCGGCAGCGACCTCGATGCCGCGACGCAGAAGCTCCTCAACCGCGGTGCGCGCCTGACCGAGCTGCTCAAGCAGCCGCAGTTCTCGCCACTGCCCTTCGAAGAGCAGACCGTGTCGATCTACGCCGGCACCAACGGCTATCTCGACGATATCCCGGTGAACCGCGTGACCGAATACGAAGCCCAGATGCTGAGCTTCATGCGCAACGAACACGCCGACGTACTCGCCGACATCCGCTCGAGCGGCAAGTTCGAGGGCGAAACCGCCGACAAGGCGAAAGCCGCGCTCGACACGTTCGCCAAGCAGTTCGCCTGAGCCTGAGAGAGACACCTAGGGAGCCGACATGGCCTCGCTGAAAGAACTCAAGGGTCGGATCAACTCGGTCAAGTCGACCCAGAAGATCACCAAGGCCAAGCAGATGGTCGCTGCGGCCAAGCTGCGCCGTGCGCAGGCGGCGGCGGAAGCCGCGCGCCCATATGCCACGCGGCTGGCCGACGTGATGGCCTCGCTCGCAAGTAAGGTCAGCGGTGACGGCGCGCCGAAGCTGCTGGCCGGCACCGGCAACGACCAGCGCCACCTCCTCGTCCTCGTCAACACCGACAAGGGCCTGTGCGGCGGCCTCAACGCCAACCTCGTCAAGGCTGCGAAGCTCAAGGCGAAGGAATTGCTGGCGCAGGGCAAGGACGTGCAGTTCTACCTCGTCGGCAAGAAGGGCCGCGCGCCGATCAAGCGCGACTATGCCGACCGGATCGAACAGCATTTCGACACCAGCACCGTGCGCAATCCCGGTTTCGAGGAAGCCGAGAGCATTGCGGCCGAGCTGATCGAAATGTTCGAAGGCGGCAAGTTCGATATCGCGCACCTGATCTTCCCGACCTTCAAGTCGGCGCTGGTGCAGGAACCCACGATCAACCAGCTGATCCCCGTCCCAGCACCGGAAACGGACGCGGCGGTCGGCAGCGACGCGGTCGTGGAATACGAACCCGGCGAGGAAGAAATTCTCGAAGAGCTGCTGCCGCGCTACGTCAAGACGCAGGTCTTCGGCGCGCTGCTGGAAATCGCCGCGTCGGAACAGGGCGCATCGATGACCGCGATGGACAACGCCACGCGCAACGCCGGCGACCTGATCAGCAAGCTCACCATCCAGTACAACCGCAGCCGCCAGGCCGCGATCACCACCGAACTGATTGAAATCATTGCAGGCGCGGAAGCGCTTTAATGCGCGCCTACTCGTTCTGTTGCGCAGTCTTATTAATTGGAGGTTGTTCAGAAGAAGTAGTCAGTGATCAAGTTGAGCCGACTCAAACCGTCGACGTGGCAGCGCTCGTAGAGACCGCGGTCGCCGAATGCGCGAATGAGACTGCCAACGCCGATCAAAACTTGATCCCAGGAGCAAATGAGGTTTGCTTGGCCGAAAAGGCGAATGCAGCACCATTATTGGCAAGAGCCGCTATCTGCTCTGAAGCCAAGGCTTGGGCCGGGTTCATGGATGATGAAATCTGCTACATCGACGCTGAATAGTCCCACAAACATCGACCGAGAATCACTTAGGTAGGAAACGAACATGGCCACCGCCCCCGTACTCAACCAGACCACCAACGGCACGATCGCCCAGGTCATCGGCGCCGTCGTCGACGTGCAGTTCGAAGGCGAACTGCCGGCGATCCTTACCGCGCTCGAAACGAAGAACGGCGACAACACGCTGATCCTCGAAGTCGCGCAGCACCTCGGCGAGAACACCGTGCGCACCATCGCGATGGACGGCACGGACGGCCTCACCCGCGGCCAGGAAGTGATCAACACCGGCTCGCAAATCTCGGTGCCGGTCGGCCCGAAGACTCTCGGCCGCATCATGAATGTTGTCGGCGAGGCGATCGACGAGCGCGGCCCCATCGGTGCCGAGCAGACCATGCCGATCCACGCCGAAGCTCCGCTCTTCGTCGACCAGTCGACCGAAGCGGCCATTCTCGTCACGGGCATCAAGGTGATCGACCTTCTCGCCCCGTACGCACGTGGCGGCAAGATCGGCCTGTTCGGCGGTGCCGGCGTGGGCAAGACCGTGCTGATCCAGGAACTGATCAACAACATCGCAAAGGGTCACGGCGGCGTGTCCGTGTTCGCCGGCGTGGGTGAGCGTACCCGCGAAGGGAACGACCTCTATCACGAATTCCTCGACGCCGGCGTTATCGCCAAGGACGCCGACGGCAACGCCACGTCCGACGGTTCCAAGGTGGCGCTCGTCTTCGGCCAGATGAACGAGCCTCCGGGCGCGCGTGCCCGCGTTGCCCTGTCGGGCCTGACCATGGCGGAATACTTCCGCGACGTGGAAGGCCAGGACGTGCTGTTCTTCGTCGACAATATCTTCCGCTTCACCCAGGCGGGTTCGGAAGTGTCGGCGCTGCTCGGCCGTATCCCGTCTGCCGTGGGCTACCAGCCGACCCTGTCGACCGACATGGGTAATTTGCAGGAACGCATCACCTCCACCACCAAGGGCTCGATCACCTCGGTGCAGGCAATCTACGTTCCCGCCGACGACCTTACCGACCCTGCACCGGCCACCTCGTTCGCGCACTTGGATGCAACGACCACGCTGAGCCGCGCGATTTCGGAGCTGGGCATCTACCCGGCGGTCGACCCGCTCGACTCCACCAGCCGCGTGCTCGAACCGCGCGTCGTGGGCCAGGAGCACTACGAAACTGCGCGCCGCGTCCAGGAAACGCTGCAGAAGTACAAGAGCCTGCAGGACATCATCGCCATTCTCGGGATGGACGAGCTGTCGGAAGAGGACAAGCTGACCGTGCAGCGCGCACGCAAGATCCAGCGCTTCCTGTCGCAGCCGTTCCACGTGGCGGAAGTCTTCACCAACATCCCGGGCGAATTCGTCCAGCTGGAAGACACGGTGAAGTCGTTCAAGGCCGTGGTCGATGGCGAGTACGACCACCTGCCGGAAAGCGCCTTCTACATGGTCGGCGGCATCGACCAGGCGGTCGCCAAGGCCAAGAAGATGGCGGACGAGGCGTAAGGCACATGGCCCTTCACTTCGAACTGGTGACCCCGGCCAAGCTGGTCCGTTCGGAAGACGTCCACATGGTCGTCGTCCCCGGCAGCGAGGGCGAATTCGGTGTGCTGGAAGGCCACGCGCCTTTCATGTCGACCATCCGCGACGGCGCGGTCCAGGTCTACAAGACCGAAGGCGCTGCCCCCGAAGAGATCAAGGTCCGCGGCGGTTTCGCCGAGGTCGGCGAGAACGGTCTTACCGTTTTGGCGGAACACGTCGAAGGCTGATCGATTCGATCAGGACCTGAAAGACAGAGGGCGGCCCCATGGGTCGCCCTTTTTCGTGGACGAAGCGGCACGGTAAACGGGCCTGCAACCACAGCGCGAAAGGCAGGGTTAGGCCTTTAGGGCGAAATTACCCATGCAACGGGGACAAACGAGGGGGCACCACGAAGGAGCACTCGCCCATGTCGCAATCAGTATCCGATATCCGCGGCCCCGCCGCCCAGCGCCGTGAGAACCGCGCCGCGAAGGCCAAGCTGCCGCCCAGCTACGACGTCCACTGGTCGCAGCGCCGCAAGGCCGAAGTCGTTCGCGCCGTGCGGGACAAGCTGATCACTTTCGATGAAGCGCGCTGGCGCTACCTGCTCAGCCGCAGCGAATTCGAAAGCTGGGAGCAGGAACTGGAAGACGCCTGAGGTCCACCCGGTTCAGTCGGGCCTTCGGCAAAATCGCACCTGCCACGAAAAAGGGGCGCGACCATCTGGCCGCGCCCCCTTTTTTGTTCGCTTGAAGCGAAAGGCTTACATGGCGCCTTCGTCGACAGCGTCTTCGTTCATGTCGCCAGCTTCGCCCATGGCGTCAGCTTCGGCATCCAGAGCTTCTTCAGCTGCTTCGTCACCCTGTGCTTCGGCGAGGTCGGCCTGCTCTTCAAGAAGGTCTTCCTGCGATTCAGCTTCCTGCTCAACCAGGTCTTCCTGAGCTTCCTGCTCCGACTCGGCGCAAGCGGCGAGCGAAAGAGCGGCTGCAGCAGCCATCGAGGTCATGATCAATTTACGCATGGGATCTCCCTGTTTCTTTGCGTTGGTTCCCAACCACAATGGCCGAATGCCGGATGGGTTCCGGCTTTATGGCGAAATTTTGGCAGACTGCAAGCGGCCGGCATTCCACAGGTACAATCCTGCCCCGATAATTAGCGCTGCCCCGACAAGGGTTTGCCAATCTGGAATGTCGCCGAACAGGACGATACCGAGCAGCGTGGCGACGAGCATCTGGACGTAGGTCATCGGCGCAACCGTGGCCGCCCCGGCGCGTGTCGTGCCGAGATAGACCAGCCAGTGGGCCGTCGTCGCCGTTACCGCGACCACCGCGCAGCGCAGCGCGACGTGCCATTGCGGCCAGCCTATCGCCAGCTCCGGCAGGCCGCTCGCCACCCCCAGCAGGGCTGCGGTCACCAGTATCGGCGCGGCGATCGAGGCGATCGAGAACTGCATCGCCAGCGGGCTCGCCAATCTGGCGGACATGCGGTTGCCGATCATCACGAAGCTCATCCCGATGGCGGAGCCCAGCGGCAGCAACGCAGACCAGTCGAAATCGGCCGGATCAGGGCGCAGCACCAGCATGACGCCGGCAAACCCCGTGACCAGCGAGATCCACGTCTCTTTGCGCGATTCCTCCCCCAGCATCACGATGGCGAGCACGGCTGTCAGCATCGGGCTGGTGAAGACGATCGCCGTTGCGGTGGCCAGTGGCATCACGAACACCGCGCTGAAGAAGCAGAGCGTCGCAAACGCCACCCCGGCGCCGCGCATCAGCTGCACGCCCGGGCGCGGCAGGCGGAAACCGCCCGCCCCTTCCCGCCGGTACAGCAGCACGCCGAGACCGATGGCACCGAGCGTATAGCGCAGCGCCGCAACCCCGGTCGGCGGCCAGGCCCCGGCCATCGTCTTGATGATCGCATCGCCCACCGACAGGAAGGCAAATCCTGCCAGGGCAAAAAGCAATCCGCTGCGTTCGTCCTGCTGCATGCCGCGCGCTTTGGCAGGCTGCGGCGCAAAAGCAAGCGCGGGCCCGCGTGGCAGCGGCTCGCCATGGTTTACCATTCCTTAAGCCCGATGCGCGAAAGCCGGTTCGAACGGGGGCGAATTGCGGCACACATGACCAAGCTGATCATCCAGATTCCCTGCCTGAACGAGGCGGAGGACCTGCCGGCCACATTGGCGGCCCTGCCCCGCCATGTGCCGGGCATCGACACGGTCGAATATCTCGTCATCGACGACGGTTCGAGCGACGACACCGCCGGCATCGCCGCGCGCTGGGGCGTCCATCACATCGTCCGCCATCGCCGCAACCGGGGCCTTGCCGCCGCCTTCCAGAGCGGGGTGCGCGAGGCGCTGGCGCAAGGGGCGGACGTCATCGTCAACACCGATGCAGACGGGCAATACGAAGGTGCGGACATCGCGCTGCTGGTCGCGCCGGTGCTGGAAGGCCGCGCCGATATCGTCGTGGGCGACCGGGGCGTGGCGAAGAACGCGCATTTCGGCGGCTTCAAGCGCCGCCTGCAGCGCCTCGGCAGTGCCGCCGTGCGCAAGCTCAGCGCCACCGACATCACCGATGCCGTCAGCGGCTTTCGCGCCTTCAGCCGCGATGCCGCCCAGCGCCTGACGATCACAACCGAATTCAGCTATACCACCGACATGCTGATTCAGGCCGGGCGCAAGCGCATGGCCATCGCCAGCGTGCCGATCCGCACCCACGCGACCCCGCGCCCCAGCCGCCTGTTCCGCAGCGTGCCGCGCTTTATCATGCAGACCGGCGTCACAATGGCGCGGGCCTATACGATGTACAATCCGCTGCGCGCCTTTGTTGGCAGCGGCCTCGTGGTCGCGCTGGTGGGGATGGTCCCGCTTTTGCGCTTCGTGTGGTTCTACCTGCAGGGACAGGGTGACGGGCACATCCAGTCGATCGTGATGGGCGGGGCGCTGCTCGTCATCGGGGTGCTCCTGTGCATCCTCGGAGTGCTGGCCGACCTGGTTGCCGCCAACCGCAAGCTGCTCGAGGCGAACCTGCTCGAGATCCGGCAACTGCGCGAGAAGGTCGATGCGCAGGCAAAGGCCTTCTCTGACTCCTCCGATGAACACCCGCGCCGGTCGGCCACGGGATAGGCGCATGCAGACCGCAATCGCCCGGCGTCCGACCTTCAGCCTCCCCGCCTGGCTCGCCGACGGGCGCACGCTCGCCATGGCCTGCGGCCTCGCTATCTTGGCCATGCAGGTCGAACTGATTTTCGCCAAAAGCGTGAACTGGGACGAATTCTTCGGTTTCGGCCAGATCCACCAGTGGCTGCGCGGCGAGCCGGTGCCGGTCCTGCAGGTGCCCTATGTCTACCTGTTCGGCTGGGTGCCAGGCTTGCCCGGTGGTGCCATCGACCACATCTTGGCCATCCGGGCGCTGATCCTGCCGTTCGAACTGCTCACCGCTGCCGTGATCTTCGACCTCGCCCGCCGCTTTGCCAGCCGCAATGCCGCACTGCTGGCGGCGATGTCCTATATCGGCGGGGGACACGTGTTCCTCCACGCCTTCGCCCTGCGCGCCGACATGATTGCGGCAAGCCTGCTGATGGGCGTGCTGTGGGTGGTCCTCACCCGGCCGCTTCGCTTGCCCGCGCTGGTGGGCGCCGCGCTTCTCTTCGCCCTTGCAATGATCGCCACGATCAAGAGCGTCCTCTATGCGCCCGCAATCCTTGCCGCCCTGTGGTGGCGCCGGGACAGCCTGCCCCTGCGTCTCCTGATGCCCGCTGCGGCAGTGGCGGCAGGCCTGGGCCTCGTCGCCCTGATCGCGACAGGGGCTGCCGGTCCGTTGGTTGCGATGGCAGCCTCGTCTGCCGAACGCATGTTCGATGGCGGGCTGTTCCCGCAAGGCGGCTATCTCGCCGACCAGCTGCTGACCGCACCGATCCTCACGATCATGTTGCTCGCCGGCGCTGTCGTCCTGTGGCAGCGGTGCCGGCAGGCCCTGCCCTTCCTCGCCGCGTGCCTCGTGCCGCTGCTGGCCGTCGCGATCTATCGCAACGCCTTTCCCTATTACTACGTCTTTGCGCTGCCGCCTGCGATGATGGTCGCCGCGGCCGGGGCGGACTGGATGCAGACGCGTTATGGCCTTGCGCCCGTCGCTGCCGTGCTGGCGCTCAATGCGCTTGCCCTCTCCCTCTCGGAAAACCGCCAGGTCCTGCGCGACCAGCGCACCGTGCACGCGGGGATCGCCGAGATTTTCCCCGAGTCTGTCACCTATATCGACGATGCCGCTTTCGTCGGCCCCTTCCCCCGCGCGGTGCATCACTTCGCGAGCGGCTGGGGCCTGTCGGGCTATCGCGCCGGAGGCGTGCCGAGCTATCGCATGGCGATGGAGCAGCGCGTCGTCCCCTTCCTGCTGCGCGAAGGCCCGGCGATGGAGAATTTCGATCCGGCAAGGGACGGCGAATTGACACTGCTGGGCGAAGATACCGCGGCCTTGCGCGACAGTTACATCCGCCACTGGGGCAAGGTCTTCGTGGCCGGCAAGCGGATCGGTCCGGGGACGGGGCGGATCGAGGTGCTGGTACCGGGCACCTACACCGTCGAGGGCTCCGCCGTCACCGTCGACGGCCAGACCCATGCACCGGGCCGGACGGTCGTCTTGCAGCGCGGCGAACATGCGGTGTCTGCGCAGGCGCCCGCGACCTTGCGCTGGGGAGACCATTTGCCGCGCCCGGCCTTTGCGTGGCCCGACGGGGCGCTCTACACCAACTATTGATGACCGCGCCGCGCATCCTGTTCGTGACCCGCAAGTGGGCACCCGCGATCGGCGGGATGGAGACCTACAGTCACCGCCTCAGCGAGGAGCTTGCCGGCATAGAGCCGGTCGAAGTGGTCGCCCTGCCCGGCCGCGACGACGGTTCACCGCCCTCCGCAGCGGCCTTGCTCGGCTTCCCCTTTACCGTTTTGCGCCGCTGGTTCGCGCGCGACACCGTGCCCGAAGTGCTGCATCTCGGCGACATGGCGATCTGGCCGCTCGGCCTGCTGGCAAAGCTGTTCGCGCCGGGACGGCAGGTGGTGCTTTCCGCCCATGGTACGGACGTATCCTACCCTGCGCGCGGGGGCTTTCTCGGCAAGGCTTACGGCGCTTACCAAAGGCTAGGTGCGCGGCTTCTGGGACGGCGCGCAGCGGTGGTGGCCAATTCGGATACTACGGCGGAGGCGGCCCGCGGACTGGGCTGGCACGTCGCGGCGATCGTGCCGTTGGGGACGGATCTGCGCGCGCCTCAGGAACCCGAACAACACACCGACGAAATCCTTTTCGCCGGCCGCCTCGTCACCCGCAAGGGTTGCGGGTGGTTCGTGCGCGAGGTCCTGCCGCTGCTGCCGGAGCGCTTCACGCTCGCCGTGGCGGGGACCGGCTGGAAGGATGAAGAAGCCTTCGTGACCCGACACGCGCGCGTGCGTTTCCTTGGCGGGCTCGACCAGGCCAAGCTCGCCCGCGCCTATGGCCGGGCGCTGTGCGTCATCGTGCCCAATATCGAGCTTGCGAACGGCGAATTCGAAGGGTTCGGCCTCGTCGCGCCGGAAGCGGCCGCGTGCGGCGGCGTGGTCCTTGCCGCGCGAACCGGCGGCCTGACCAGCGCCGTGCGTGACGGTGAGACCGGGTTCCTTCTGCCGCCCGGCGATGCCGCAAAGTGGAGAGCGCAGATCGAGGCAGTCGCGGAATGGAGCGAGGCTGAGCGTTCGGACTTTACCCGTAATGCAGCGAAGGTCGCGACCGAACATTACAGCTGGCCCCGCGCGGCGCGCGAGACCTTTGCCGTTTACGCGCTGCCTTCGCCCGCTTTCCAGGCCTGATTGCGTAGTTGCAGGTTCGATAGGCCACGCTTCGCGAAACGGCGGCGCAGGAATTTGTCGAAGAACCAGCTTTCGCGGCCGGCGGGAACCAGCTTGTAGAGCAGTCTCTCCAGCCGGTTCCAGTGCGCGTCGCTGCGATCGCTGCGCCGGTCCGAAGCACGGCAAACGAGGCGCGGATCATAGGCAATGCCGCCGTATTCGCGCACGCGGCAGACGATTTCGTGGTCTTCCAGCACAAACGGCCAGCGCGCCGGATCGAAGCCGCCCGCCTGCTCCAGCGCGTCGCGCCGGAAGGCTTGCGCACACCCCCCGCCGTGGCATTTGCGCGGCCACAATGCGATCTGCATCCGCTTGCTCGGCGAGACCTGCGAACGACGCTGGTCGGAGCCGGTGTTAATACCGATCACCATGGCGGCGTCGGGGTTGGCATCGAAAGCGGCGAGCAGCCTTTCGACGTAGTCGGGCGGGTAGAATGTGTCGGCGTCCAGCGTGCCGACAAATTCATGCGTAGCGACAGCCATCCCTGCGACAAGCGCGTTGGTCTTGCCCGGCGACGGCTCCGACACGAAACGCCCGCGCAACCGCGGCGATCGATCGAGTTCTGCCTTTGCAATGGCGACCGACCCGTCGGTTGAACCATTATCGACAAGCACCAGCTCGAAGTCCCCGCATGCCTGTGCGGCCAGGCTGGCAAGAGTGTCCGCGATAAAATCCGCTTCGTTGTAGAACGGAAGGACAAAGGTGATGCGCGGTTCGGCCATCAGGCAGCCCGAATGCGCTTGTAAGTCGCATAAAGCGCCCACCAGCCACGATAGAACAACCGCATCGGCAGGTTCGAATGGCGTAAATGAAGGCCTTTCACTTCCAACAATCGTTTTGCCAGCGTCGGCCAATCCGACCGGGTACTTATTCCGGTTTCCGGCATGATCGACAGCGGCATATCTACTGGCTTGCAAACCGCGCCGGCGCGCCGGGCCCTGACCAGCCAATCGTAATCGACCGCGATCCGGTAGGCAGGATCGAAATTCCCGATCCTCTTGAAAAGGCAGAGCTTCGCGAAAAGCCCCTGATGAGGAACAGGCATGAAGAAGAAGCTCCGCATCCCCAGCGTCCCGGCCGGCAAGAGCTGATCGCGATGTTCGCCGCGGAGGATGACGGGAAAGGAAACCAGTTCCTCGCCCTCGAGATGGACGGCGGCCGACGCCAATGCCTCACGATCGATAAAATGATCCTCGGCCTGCAGGACTACCACATAATCGCCACTGGCAAGTTCCACGCCCTTGCGCAAAGCGTCGCCGATCCCCTCGTCGGGTTCGCTGATCCAGGTCACATCCTTGCCGAGCGATTTGAGGAATTCGACCGTGCCATCGGTCGATCCGCCGTCGACGACGATGTGCTCGATATCCGCATAGGTCTGCTCGGCGACGCTGGCGACTGTGGCCTTGAGCCCTGCGAGTGCATTGAAATTGGCGGTGATGACGCTGATCCGTGGTGTGCCGCTCATGACAGTGCCTCCCGCAATTGCGCGCCGTACAGCGCCCACAGGCGCCGCGAGGCGGATACCGGGTCTAGCGCGCGAACCAGCCGGGCCGTCCACGCGCGGGTCTCCGGAAACAGCATTGCCGCGACGATCGTCGCGAACAGGAACGCGAACCACGTGGCAATCGCCGCGCCGGCCCAGCCCCACAGCGGGATCAGCACCGCGTTGAGCGCGATGTTGACTGCTGCAGCCAGGGCGGCCGCGCCGGCCGACTGCCACACCAGCCCGCGCACCGTCAGCAGCGTCCCGAAGGCGAAATAGAGGAAATAAAGCGGGGTTGCGGCACTGAGGGTCAGGACCATCGCCAGCGCCGGGGCGTAAACGGCTCCGAACACCGGCACCAGCAGCAGCGCGCAGCCCAACGCGGTAACGGCGACGACCGGCCATGCGGCCAGCGCGAAAATGTCGAGAACTCGCTGCGAGAAGGTTTCGAAATCGATCGCCGGATCCGCATGGTTGCGCACCGTGGCCGACGTTAGCGTCGCCTGAAGGACGACAGGAACGAACCACGCAAGCTCCGCAAGGCGCGCCGCCAGCCCGTATTGACCGAGTTCCGCCTCGCCCACCATCCAGCCGAGCATCAGCTGGTCCACCCGCATGACCCCGGCCATGCACAGCGTGGCGATCATCAGGGGGAACCCTTCGCGCGAAAGGGCGCGCGCATCCGGTTGCGGGCGGGACGCAGGCATTATCGGCGAAAGCATCAGCCATGCGGCGATCCCGGCGACGGCCGCCAGAACGGCCTCTGCGCTGCGCAGCGCCACCATGGCTTCCAGCGAGGGCGCCTCTATCGCCGCCCACGCCGTCACCGCCGCGATTGCGACGATCACGGCAATGCGCATCGCGGCGAAACGGCCGACCTGTTCGCGGGCCTTGACCGCCGTGGCGAAGCTTTCCCCCGGGCTTACCAGCACGGCCACCAACGCAATGGCGACGATGGTTGCGGTCACACCCTCCGGCGGCGTGCGCATCGCGAAAAGCGCGGCGCCGACCACGGCGGCAAGGAGCATGGCGGGCACGGTCACTCCCATCGCGGCACGCAGGATCGAACGCCCCTTGTCCGGAGCAGCGGCAATGCGGCGCATCACCACCGGCTCCATGCCGAAGCGGGCCAGCGGCAGGACCAGCACGGCAAGCCCGATGGCCCAGCTATAGGCACCGAACCCCGCCGGGCCGAGCGCGCGGGCGACCAGCGTCATGACCGCAAGTCCGGCGAAAAGCCGGGCCAGCATCTCGCCCGAAAGCCATCCGAAATTTGCAAGCAAACGTCGCATCGAAGCGCAGCCGCCCCTTTCCCGTGCTCGCGCATGCCCGCTCGCGCGCGCACCGCAGATACAGCCGTTTCCTAGGCGGGGCGTGGTTAACGCGGTGTAAAACCCCCGGTAAATCGTAAATGCGCGTTTCCAAGGCGATTTCCGGTTTGTTTACCATTCCTGCCTACCACAGCCGGCGTAACAGGGCCCGGCCATGACCGTCGGGCGTCACGGGTCGTATCCGGCCGGGGAGACAGGGAACGATGAGCGCATTTGGACGCAAGGGTGGAGCAAGCGGCTTGGGTGCCGGGTCCCGGCCGAGCTTCGGTGTCGCCAAGCCCATGAAGGGCGGCATCCCCGATCGCGGCGATTCCGTCCCGCCCCCCGGTGGCGAGCAATTCCCTCCTCTGCCCGGGGAAGGCGAAGCGGCGCCGTCCAGCGGCGGCAAGGCGGACCAGGCCGATGCGATGACGCGTCTGGCCGACCGCGCCAACGCCATTCACGAACAGCAGGAAATCGGCGGCTTCGAAGCCAGCGTCCACAAGATCAAGGAACAGGTGCTTCCGCGCCTGCTTGAACGCGTCGATCCCGAAGCGGCAGCCACGCTGACCAAGGACGAGCTGTCGGAAGAATTCCGCCCGATCATCATGGAAGTGCTGGCGGAACTGAAGGTCACGCTGAACCGGCGCGAACAGTTCGCGCTGGAAAAGGTGCTGATCGACGAGCTGCTCGGCTTCGGCCCGCTCGAAGAGCTGCTGAACGATCCCGACGTGTCGGATATCATGGTCAACGGCCCGGACCAGACCTACATCGAAAAGAAGGGCAAGCTGACGATTGCCCCGATCCGTTTCCGCGACGAGAACCACCTGTTCCAGATCGCGCAGCGCATCGTGAACCAGGTCGGCCGCCGCGTCGACCAGACCACGCCGCTGGCCGACGCCCGCCTGAAGGACGGCAGCCGCGTCAACGTCATCGTCCCGCCGCTGTCGCTCAAGGGCACGGCGATCTCGATCCGTAAGTTTTCCGAAAAGCCAATCACGATCGACATGCTCAAGGGCTTCGGCTCGATGAGCGAGAAGATGGCGACCGCGCTGAAGATTGCTGGCGCCAGCCGGATGAACATCGTAATTTCCGGCGGTACGGGCTCGGGCAAGACGACCATGCTCAACGCCCTGTCGAAGATGATCGACCCGGGCGAGCGCGTGCTGACCATCGAAGATGCGGCCGAACTTCGCCTGCAGCAGCCGCACTGGCTGCCGCTGGAAACCCGTCCGCCGAACCTTGAAGGCCAGGGCGCCATTACCATCGGCGACCTCGTGAAGAACGCCCTGCGTATGCGACCCGACCGCATCATCCTGGGCGAAATCCGCGGGGCGGAATGTTTCGACCTGCTCGCCGCCATGAACACGGGTCACGACGGTTCGATGTGTACGCTGCACGCCAACAGCCCGCGCGAATGCCTCGGCCGTATGGAAAACATGATCCTGATGGGCGACATCAAGATCCCGAAGGAAGCCATTTCGCGCCAGATCGCCGAATCGGTCGACCTGATCGTGCAGGTGAAGCGCCTTCGCGACGGTTCGCGCCGCACGACCAACATCACCGAAGTGATCGGGATGGAAGGCGAAGTCATCGTGACGCAGGAACTGTTCAAGTTCGAATATCTGGACGAGGGCGACGACGGCAAGATCGTCGGCGAATACCGCTCGTCCGGCCTGCGTCCCTACACGCTGGAAAAGGCCCGCCAGTACGGTTTCGACCAGGCATTCCTGGAAGCCTGCCTCTAGGGCGCGAGCAAGCCTTTCGCCGCCGCGGCACCCAGCCCGGCGGCGGCAAAGGCGGCAGCAAAGAAAATCCCGTTCCACGGCATCCAGCCGACGCTGTCGATGCGCTTGCGCTTCAGGCGGCGGCGATCCGCGACCAGCGCAAGGATGGCCAGCAGCAGGCAGGCGAGCGCCAGCCACGCAATCTCCTCGGCATCGCTCGCAAAGCGGAAATGATCGGTCACGGCCTGCATCGCGCCGGCCATATGGTGGCACGCGGCCCCGGCGGCAATGGCCACGTGCAGGCTTGCGCCTGCCCCCGCCTGCCCTAAGGCGGGCGCCATGGACGGATCGATCGCCCGCCCCCGACCGATGCTGGCGCTGTTCCTGCGCCTTGCCACGGCGTTGAGCCTGGCGACCATGTCAATGCTGGTGAAGCTGGCGCAGCAGCGCGGTGCGCATCTGGCTGAGCTTATCTTCTGGCGACAGGCCATCACGGTCGCGCTGGTCGGCGGCGGCCTGCTGCTGGCGGGACGGCTCGCCACCGTGCGTACGAAGCGGTTCGGTGCCCACGCCCGGCGCGCCTTGCTCGGCCTCATTGGCATGTTCTTCGTCTACGGCGCCGTCATCCTGCTCCCGCTGGCGGAGGCGACCACGATCAGCTTCACCACACCCATGTTCGCCGTGCTGTTGTCGCTGGTGCTGTTTCGCGAGCGGATCGGCCTCTATCGCTGGGCCGCCGTCGCGATCGGCTTCGCCGGTGTGCTCATCGTGCTGCAGCCGGGCGGCAGCGGTGCGATCGACCCGTTCGGCGCCGCCATCGGCCTGATCGCCGCGCTGTTCGTCGCCCTGATCTCGTTGCAGATCCAGGACCTCAATACCACGGAGAGCCCTTGGAGCATCATCTTCTGGTTCACCGCGCTGACCGCGCCCATCGCCGCGCTCGCCCTGCCCTTCGTGGCGACGGCACACGATCCCGCGACGTGGGGCATCATCCTCGCCATGGCGCTTTGCGGCGCGCTGGCGCAGGTGTTGCTGACGAGCTCGCTGCGCTTCGGCAGCGCGGCGACGATCATCGTGATGGATTACACGTCGCTGATCTGGGCGACGATTTACGGTTTTGCCATCTTCGGCCGCGTGCCGCCCTCCACCTTGTGGATCGGCGCGCCGCTCATCATCCTCGCCGGGCTCGTGATCTTCTACCGCGAACGGCAGATCGCCCGCCGGAAGCCTGCCGAACCGGTCAGTTGACCTGCCGGTCGCGCCCTTCCCAATAGGGTGCGCGCAATTCCCGGCGGAGGATCTTGCCCGAGGGGTTGCGCGGCATCTCCGCGATCAGGTCGACCGATTTCGGCACCTTGTAGGCCGCCACCTGCTCGCGGGCATAGGCGATCACGTCCGCTTCGGTCAGGTCGTGCCCGGGCTTGCACACGACGCAGGCCTTGACCGCCTCGCCCCACTTTTCGTCCGGCACCCCGATCACGGCGACTTCGGCGATGGCCGGGTGGCCGTAGATCGCGCTTTCCACTTCGGCGGGATACACGTTCTCCCCGCCTGAGATGATCATGTCCTTGATGCGGTCCTGGATATAAACATAGCCGTCTTCGTCCATGTAGGCGGCATCGCCGGTGTGCATCCAGCCGCCTTTCAGCGCCTCTGCAGTCGCGTCGGGTTTGCCCCAGTATTCCAGCATGTTGCTGGGTGACTTGATCAGCAATTCGCCGATTTCGCCGCGCGGCAATTCCTCGCCGTCCTCGCCGACGATCATCATCGCCGCGCCCGGTACGGCCTTGCCCGCGCTGCGCATGCGCTTGTTGCCCTCCAGCGTGTGATCCTCCGGCGGCAAGGCGCTGATCGTGCCGGTCGTCTCGGTCATTCCGTAGACCTGCACGAAGCCGGCATTGGGGATGGTCCGCACCGCCTCGCGCAGCAGTTCGAGCGGGATCGGCGCGGCACCGTACATGACGAAGCGCACGGCGGAAAAGTCGGTCTCTTTTGCGCGCGGATGCTGGACGACCATCTGCAAGGCGGCGGGCACGATGAACAGGCGGGTGATCCCTTGGGAGAAGCTGTCGAGCACCCTCTCCGGATTGAATTCCGACTGCACGAGCGCCCGCTTGCCCGCGCTCATCGCCATCACGCCGAGCCCGGTGCCGCCGATATGCGCGCAAGGCATGCAGACGAGGATCGCCTCGTCCTCCTCCCAGATCGCCCACGGCACCCCCGCCTCCTCGCCCGGCAGGCGCAGGGCGAAGAGGTTGCGGTTGGAAAGCACCGCGCCCTTCGGCTTGCCGGTGGTGCCGGAGGTGTAGAGCTGCAGCACCGCATCGTCCGGGCCGGCCGGGACGAAATCGGTGCGGGCGGCTTTGCCGATTGCCTGCCATGCCTCGGCAGGCGGGATGATGGCGGGCGCGTCCGCAATCCCCTCGACCGCCTTTTCCGCCGCGCCGCTGCAATCCTCGCAGGTGAAGAGCAGTTTCGCGCCGGTGTCTTCGAGGATGTAGCGCACCTCAGCAGGCGCGAGTCGCCAGCCCACCGGCGCCATCACGACGCCGAGCCTTGCCGCGCCGTAGAACAGGGTAAAGTAGAGGTCGGAATTCTTGCCGAGCCAGGCGATCCGGTCGCCTTTTGCGAGGCCCCGCTCCGCCAGCATCGCCGCGAACCGGGCGGTGTTGTCCTCGAGCTCGCGCCAGCTTTGCGTGCGGCCGTCCTGCTCCAGCGCGACCGCATCGGGCTTCTCCCCGCTCCAGTGCCGCAGGAAAGCATCGAAGCTCAGCATCTCGTCCATCGCACCTCTCCACGCCCGTTTGCGGGTCCCGATGCATTCAAACAGGAACTTTGGCGGCGGAACAAGCGTTTGGTGGGATCATGACGGTCGGCGATGTGCCGGTCGTGCAAGGAGAACACCATGCGCAAGTTCGTAATCATCGTCGCCGCCACCGGCCTCGCGCTGACCGCCAGCGCCTGCAACACCGTCAAGGGCCTCGGCCAGGACGTGGAATCCGTGGGTGAGGCCGGCGAAGAAGTCATCGACTGATCGCCGCGATCATTCAGCGAAAATCAAGGCCCGCGCCGGTTAAAGGCGCGGGCCTTTGTTTTTGGAGTTTCCAATGCGTCGATTCGTCCTCGTCCTGGCCGCGACCGGCCTCGCCCTCACTGCCCCAGCCTGTAATACGGTGAAGGGCCTCGGAGAGGATATCCAGTCGGTCGGCAGGGCCGGCGAGCGCGCGATCGACTGACCGCGCGCCCGGCGTCGCCTATCGCCCGCCGATCTCGCTCGGCACCGGCTGGCCGGACGGCGCGGGGTCGCCATTCCACACCAGCACCGGCTTGCGGGCAGCCTGCGTTTCGTCGACCCGGCGACGCGGCGTGAAATGCGGCGCGGAATGCAGCGCCTCGTCGCCTGCTTTCGCCCGCTCCGCCACGCTGCGCAGCGCCACGATCAGCCGGTCGAGCCCGTCCTTGCTTTCGGTCTCGGTCGGCTCGACCAGCATCGCGCCGTGGACCACCAGCGGGAAATAGACCGTCATCGGGTGGAACCCCTCGTCGATCAGTCCCTTGGCGATATCCAGCGTCGAGAAACCTTCCGCCAGTCCCGCATCGCTGAACAGTGCCTCGTGCATGCACGGGCCGCTGTGCGCATAGGGCGCATCGAGCAGGTCTTCGAGGCTGCGCAGGATGTAATTGGCGTTGAGCACGCTGTCTTCCGCCACGCGGGCAAGCCCGTCCGCACCGTGGCTGAGCATGTAGGTCAGCGCGCGGGTGAACATCCCCATCTGCCCGTGGAACGCCGCCATGCGGCCGAAGCTGCGCATGACGCCGCCGAAATGTTCGTCGGAGAATGCGTCGGCCTGCTCTTCTTCGACCAGATGCACCACGCCGTCCTTCGTCCGCGCGGTGTAGGGTAGCGGACCGAACGGGCTCAGCGCTTCGGACAGCACGACCGGGCCCGAACCCGGTCCGCCGCCGCCGTGCGGGGTGGAAAAGGTCTTGTGCAGGTTGATGTGCATCGCATCGATGCCGAGGTCGCCGGGGCGGACCTTGCCGACGATGGCGTTGAAGTTCGCACCGTCGCAATAGACGAAGCCGCCGGCTTCGTGGACCGCATCGGAAATCGCCTTCATGTCCGGCTCGAACAAGCCGCAGGTGTTGGGGTTGGTGATCATCACCGCCGCGACATCGGGGCCGAGCCGGTCCTTCAGCGCGGCCAAGTCGACGCGGCCCTCCTTGGTCGCCGGGATCGCCTCCACACGGTAGTTGGCGAAGGCGGCGGTGGCGGGATTGGTGCCGTGCGCGCTTTCCGGCACCAACACCACCTCGCGCGGATCGCCGCGCGCTTCCAGCGCGGCGCGGATGCACAATATGCCGCACAGCTCGCCATGGGCGCCGGCCTTCGGGCTCATCGCGACGCCGTGCATGCCGGTCAGGTCCATCAGCCAGAACGCCAGCTCGTTGATGCATTCTAGCGCACCCTGCACCGTGCCCGTCGGCTGCAGCGGGTGGATGTCGGCAAAGCCCGGCAGGCGCGCGATCTTCTCGTTGAGCCGCGGGTTGTGCTTCATCGTGCAACTGCCCAGCGGGAACGGGCCGAGGTCGATGGCATAATTCTGCCGGCTGAGGCGCGTGTAATGGCGCACCGTCTCCGGCTCGCTGAGGCCCGGCAAAGCCGGCTTTTCGGCACGCAGGTGGCCCGACAGGCTGCCCAGCACCTCGCCTTCCACATCCTCGATATCGACGCCGGTCTGGTCCCAGCCGCCGAGTTCGAAGATCAACTTTTCTTCCAGCATCAGCCCGCGGTCGCCGGTGGCGGTCGGGCTGTCGGGGGCGTCATCGGCGCGGGCGGGAGCAGCCGGGCGCCAGCCCGAGGGATTCACGGCGTTCATGCTGCCTCTCCCGCAAGGATATCCTCGAGTGCGCCGGCCAGCGCCTCGATATCTTCGGTGGTCGTCGTTTCGGTGGCGGTCACGAGCAGCCCGCCGTGGATCGCCTCGTAATCCGGATAGAGCCGGCCGAGTGACACCCCGCCCAGGATCCGGCGATCCGCCAGCGCCCGCACGACCTCGCGCGCGTCGGTCGGCAGCTTGACGCAAAATTCGTTGAAATACGTCCTGTTGACCACTTCGACGCCCGGGATAGCCGACAGGCGGTCCGCCAATTGCCGTGCCCGCAGATGATTGGTCTTCGCCAGTCTGGCGAGGCCCGTTCCGCCGAGCAAGGTGATGTGAATGCTGAAAGCCAGCGCACAAAGCCCTGAATTCGTGCAAATGTTGCTCGTCGCCTTTTCACGGCGGATATGCTGCTCACGGGTCGAGAGCGTCAGCACGAAGCTGCGCTTGCCCTGCGCATCCACAGTTTCTCCACAGAGCCTTCCCGGCATCTGGCGGACGAATTTCTCGCGGCAACCGAACAGGCCGAGATAGGGCCCGCCGAAGTTCAGGCCGACGCCGAGCGACTGCCCCTCGCCCACCACGATATCGGCGCCCAGCTTGCCCGGCGCCTCGATCAGGCCGAGCGCCACGGGTTCCGTGACCACCGCGATCAGCAGCGCGCCCTTCGCGTGCGCGGCATCGGCGATTGTCTGGAGGTTGCCGATCCGGCCGAGTATGTCGGGATACTGCACCACCACGGCGGCGGTCGCGTCGTCAATCCGGCCGATCAGCCCGGCCTCGTCGGGTTCGGGCGCCACGGTAGGCTGCGCATCGGCAATCTCGTCGCCGGTGAACTTCGCCATCGTCTTGATCGTCGCGACGTAATGCGGGTGCAAGGCGCCCGACAGCACCGCCTTCTTGCGCCGCGTAATCCGCCCCGCCATCGCGATCGCTTCCCAGCAGGCGGTCGAGCCGTCGTAGAGCGAGGCGTTGGCGATATCGGTGCCGAACAGCCGCGCGACCTGCGTCTGGAATTCGAACAACACCTGCAGGGTGCCCTGCGCAATTTCCGGCTGGTAGGGCGTGTAGGCCGTCAGGAACTCGCCGCGCTGGATCAGGTGGTCGACGCTGGCCGGGACGTGGTGGCGATAAGCCCCCGCGCCGAGGAAGAAGGGCGCGGCCCCTGCCGAAAGGTTCTTGGCCGCCAGCCGCGTCATGTGCCGTTCCACCGCAAGCTCGCTCGCATGCGGGGGCAGGCCTTCGATCGGACCTTTCAGCCGGGCGGCCTCGGGCACGTCGGTGAACAGGTCGTCGACCGTATCGGCACCGATCACACCGAGCATTTCGGCGCGGTTTTCGGCGGTCAGGGGAAGATATCGCATGTCAGGTTCCGGCAATTGCGGGTTAGAGAGAGCTGACGAAGTCCTTGTACTTCGCTTCGTCCATCAGCCCGTCGAGCTCGGACGCGTCGGACATTTTGACCTTGAACAGCCAGCCGTCGCTTTCGGGGGCGGAGTTGACCAGTTCCGGCTCCTCGTCGAGCGCGGCGTTGGCTTCGGTCACCTCGCCGCTGATCGGGGCGTAGACGTCGCTCGCCGCCTTGACGCTTTCGACCACGCAAGGCGCGTCGCCTTTCTTCAGCTGGTCGCCCGCGCCCGGAAGCTCGACGAAGGTGATGTCGCCCAACTGGCTCTGCGCGTAGTCGGTGATGCCGACCGTGCCGACATCGCCGTCGACGTCGATCCATTCGTGTTCATCGGTGAAGTAACGGGTCATTGCGTGCTCCTCAGCGGACGTATTTGGGGGGGACGAAGGGCAATTTTACGACGGTCGCGGGTAGGCGCTTGCCGCGCTGCTCCACTTCCAGCGCGGTACCGGTCTCGGCATGCGCCGCGTCGACCTGCGCCATGGCGATCGGGTGTTCCAGGGTGGGCGAGAAACCGCCGCTGGTGACGGTGCCGATTTCGCGCTCGCCCGCGTAGACCCTGGCGCCTTCGCGAGCGGCCATGCGACCTTCGAGCGCGAGGCCGACGCGCCTAGTTGGCCCGCCATTTGCGAGCAGGTCGAGGATGCGCTCCGCCCCGTGGAAGCCGCCCTCGGTGCGCCGGCGCTTCGAAATAGCGAAAGTCAGGCCGCTGGTGACCGGGTCGCTCGCCGTGGTCAGGTCGTGGCCGTAGAGCGGCAGCCCCGCTTCCAGCCGCAGGCTGTCGCGCGCGCCCAGTCCGATAGGCTTGACCTCGTCCATCGCGACAAGCGCTTCGGCGAACTTCTCCGCCGCATCTGCGGGCAGCGAAATCTCGTAACCGTCTTCGCCCGTATAGCCGGAGCGGCTGATGTAGAGCGGAACGCCGTCCCAATCGGCAAGCCCTGACTGCATGAACTTGAGATCCGCGGCCATCGGCACGAGGCGGGACAGCGCATCGACCGCCTTCGGACCCTGCAGCGCGACCAGCGCCTGGTCCTCGTGATGGGTCAGCGTGATGTCGTCGGGCAGATGTTCGCGCAGGAACCCGAAGTCTTCCCACTTGCAGGCGCCGTTGACCACCAGCGCCAGGTGCCCGCCAGTGTTCGTCACCATCAGGTCGTCGATGATGCCGCCGTCCTCGTCGAGCAGCAGGGAATAGCGCATGCGCCCTTCGCCCAACGCCGAGAAATCGCCCGGCATCAGCTTTTCCAGCGCCTCTGCCGCGCCAGCTCCGCTGACCATCAGCTGGCCCATGTGCGACACGTCGAACAGGCCCGCGTTCTCGCGGGTCCAGAGGTGTTCGGCGATGATCCCTTCGTACTGGATCGGCATGTGGTAGCCGGCGAATTCCACCATCCGGGCGCCTTGCGCGCGGTGCCATGCGTCGAGCGGCAAGGTGCCGGTTTCGACCGTGTCTTCGCCAGTTTCGAAATCGCTCAAGATACGGGTCCTTAGCGGGCGGAATTGCCCGGCGGACCCCCTCTGTCGGAAAACCTGAGAGCTTCGCGCAGGCCGGGCCGCGCTTCCCCCTTCGGTGGCCATCAAGGCGCTTTCCAGAGCATCGCTATCGAACCCGCGCGGTCCCTGATGCCTGAGAGATTCCGGGGTCGGTTGCTCCTTCGGCGGCCCGGTCCGTCTGGCGACGAATCGGACGCTCTCCCGCGCGGTTCAGCGATGGAATGGCGATGCATTTACGAGCGGCGGCTGTCAATCGCCGCGCCCCGTCAATCGGCGGATTCCAGCGTCCGGCGATAGCGTTTGGCCGCCAGGTGCAGGCCGTCGTTCTCGTGGATGAAGCGCCCGCCCGCCTTTTCCAGCGCAAAGGCGATCGCCGCGGTCGCCACTTCGCTGCCCCTGATGGAGCGGAACTTGCGCGCGCCGCCATGGAGGAACAGGTCGGTCAGCGGGCTGGCGATGATCGCCGCGCGCTCTTTCAGCCGCCTATCACCGCCCCGCGCCCCGCGCAGCAGGCCGGGCCGGACGATGTCGAGGCGGCGGAACTTGAGGCCGGTGAGCGCCTTTTCCACCTCCCCTTTCGTCTTCAAGTAAAAATTGCTGCTGCTCGCCGCTGCGCCGACCGAGGAGACATGGATGAAGTCGGTCGCACCCGCATTTTTCGCAGCGCGCGCAACCTCGAGCACCAGGTCCACGTCGACGGCGCGAAAGCCTTCCTCGCTCTTGCCGGACTTGCGCCAGGTCGTGCCCAGCGCGTTGATCACCACATGCGGCTTCAGCGTCCTGATGGCCTGCGCCCAGTCCTGCGGGTCCGCCACCACCATCTCTGCCCGCGTGCCCGGCGGCAGCGTGGCTTCGCGGCGCGAGAGGCCGAGGATGCGGACCCGCGGGTCAGCCGCGCCGATTGCAATCGCCTCTCCTCCGATCAGGCCGGTGGCCCCCACCACCAGCACCCGCATCCGCTTCGCGGCTTCAGACATTGGACAGTCCCTCCGGCCGCGCGCCGTAGATCTGGGTGACCTGCTGCATGGCGAAGCGGTCGGTCATGCCGGCGATGTAGTCGACGATATGGCGGCTGCGCTCGGGCTCCCGGTCCGGCATCGCGCGCTGCCAGTCGCCCGGCATCCGGCGCGGATCCTGGTCGTAGGCGGCATAAAGCCGCGCGATCACGTCATGCGCCTTCTTCGCCGTCTCCAGCTGTTCGGGGTGGTAATAGAGCCGGTCGTACATGAACTTCTTCAGCGACCTTTCTTCCTGCGCCAGTGCGGGCGAAAACCCGACCGACTGCCGCCCTGCCCCGCGAACGTCCCCTACCGAGCCCATGCCGGCAAGGTTTGCCCGCCCGGTTTCGATCACGTCATTCACCATCAGGCCGATCTGGCTGCGGACAAGCTCGCGCAACTGGCGCTCTTGCTCGGCGTGGGGGAAGCGTTTTTCGACTGCCCGCCACTGGTCGGCGACGAAATCGAGCGCGAGCAGCTCGTCGAGTTCAAGGAACCCCGCGCGCAGGCCGTCGTCGATATCGTGATTGTCGTAGGCGATGTCGTCGGCGACGGCCGCGACCTGCGCTTCCGCGCTCGGCCAGCTGGCAAGGTCGAGCGGGAACGCGGCATCGATCTCCTCCAGCGCCCATGATGGCTGGTGGACCGGGCCGTTATGCTTGGCGAGGCCTTCCAGCGTGTCCCAGGTCAGGTTGAGGCCGGGATGATCGCAATAGGGGCTCTCGAGCACGTGCAGCATGCGCAGGGTCTGCGCATTGTGGTCGAAGCCGCCATGGCGACGGGTAGCATCCTCCAGCGCCGCTTCGCCGGCATGGCCGAACGGCGGGTGGCCGATGTCGTGGGCAAGGCACAGCGCCTCGGTCAGGTCCTCGTCGAGGCCGAGGGCACGCGCGATGACGCGGCCGACCTGGGCGACTTCGATACTGTGGGTCAGGCGAACGCGGTAATGATCGCCATCGGGCGCGACGAAGACCTGCGTCTTGCCGCGCAGCCGGCGGAAGGCGATCGAATGGACGATGCGGTCGCGGTCGCGCTGGAATTCGCTGCGCGGACCGCGGGTCTCGCCGCCCGTAGCCCGGTACTGGCGGCCGCGCGTGGCGGCGGGATCGGCGGCATAGGGGGCGCGGGTCATCGGCTTGCAGCGCTAGTCAGCGCGGGCTTGCGTGGCAACGGGAACAGAGCGGGAAACACGCCGGAAACCCGCGCCCGACGAGAAAGGGCCGCGCGGTCGCCCGCACGGCCCATCCCCCTCTCCCGCAAGCGGGAACCCGTTTGTCTTACCGCAGCGCGATCAGGTCGGCGTTGCCGTCCGGATCGTTGATGGCGCGGCGACCGTCGGTGCGGTAGCCCGTCAGCACCAGGCCGGCGAAGTGCGGCGCGGCCATGGAGGTACCGCTCAGCGTGGCGTAGCCACCGTCCTTGTAGGTCGAACCGACCGACACGCCCGGCTCCGCATAATCCACCGGCGACCCGAAGTTCGAGAAGCTGGCGAAGCGGTCGTTGATGTCGATGGCGCTGATCGTGAAGATATTCGCACCGTTCACGCGAGCCGGCGAAACGTTGTTCGAATCCTGGCTCTCGTTACCCGCGGCGAGCGAGAAGACGACGCGGCTGGACGCGGCGATGATCGCGTTGTCGAGAGCGGAGCTGGCCCCGCCGCCGAGGCTCATGTTGCAGACGTCGCCGGCCTTGCCGTTGGCGCCGACGTAATCGACCGCGGCGATGATGTCCGAGTAGGAGCCCGAACCGCGACGGCCCAGGGCCTTCAGGCCCACCACCGGTGCGCCGGGGGCCACGCCGATCACGCCGATGTCGTTGTCGATGGCAGCAATCGTCCCGGCGACGTGCGTACCGTGGCCGTTGCCGTCGTCGGCGTTACGCTCGCCGGTGAAGTTTATGCCCGCCAGAACGTTGAGATCGGGATGATCGAGGTCCACGCCGCTGTCGATGATCCATGCGGTACCATAAGTGCCTGCCGCACCGCCGTTTACGCGAGTGATGCCGTACGGCGTGATCTGCGGCTGGGTGGTGGTTCCACCGCCGCCCTTCTTGCCGCGCTGGCCGATGGTGGCGACCTGGTCCTGCTCGCAATAGGCGATTTCCGGACGCGCACGGCGCATCGCGGTGACGGCCTGTGCCGAGCCCTTGAAGTTGAAGCCGCGGATCGTGGCGGAATAGACATGGCCCACGCTGCCGCGGCCATTGGCTGCGGCGGCCGCTGCTGCGCGCGCTTGGCCCGGAGCCACGCGGCTGTCCTTAAAAACGCAGATATAGCTGTTGTCGATCTTTTGTGCTGCCGCCGCCGGCGAGGCGAACGCGAACGCAGCGAAAGCCGCTGCCGATGCAGCGGTCATCATACGACCCTTCATAACCTATTCTCCCAGTCCCTTGGAAAATCAGAGACCGGCACAATGACGCGTGTTACGCTTTTGTGAACCCCAAATTGACGGTAAATTTCGGCTTAGGCACGAAAACAGGTGGAAAGCTGGTAAGCTTAAGTCGCGGTGCTTTCCGAAAATTTCACGTCGCCAATATCGCCAAGCATCCAGTCAGCCGCAGCCTCCGCATGGATCCGTGTCGAATCGTACACCGGCAAGACGTTGGCATCGGTGTCGACGATCATTTCAAGCTCGGTACAGGCCAGCACGATCGCGTCTGCGCCGTCCTTCTCCTTGATTGTCAGGATGCTCTTGAGCGTGCGCTCGGCATTCTTGGTTGCCTTGCCGAGCATGAGTTCCTCGTAGATGATCCGGTCGACGGTCTCGACAGTTTCCATGTCCGGCGGAAGCAGGGTGATGCCCCGCTCGATCAGGCGACGGCGATAGAAGCCTTCGGTCATGACGTTGCGCGTGCCGATCAGCGCGGCGTTCGTGACCCCGTCGGCCTGCATACGCGCCGCAACGCAATCGGCGATGTGGATGATGGGCACGTCCACCGCCTCTTCCAGTTCGCGAAACGCGCGGTGCATGGAATTGGCGCAGACGATCAGCCCCTCTGCCCCCGCGCCGACCAGCCGCTTCGCCGATGCGGTCAGCGTGTCGGCTGCGCGTTTCCAGCCATCCTCGTCGGCAATGCGGTACAGTCCGTCAAAATCGAGGCTTTCGATCAGGAGCGGAGCGCTCGATCGCGGCGAGACGCGGCGCTGCACGATCGTGTTCAGGTGTTCGTAATACCGGCGCGTGGAAACCCAGCTCATCCCCCCGATCAAACCAAGCTTGCGCAAAACAAAAACTCCCCCGTTTTGAACTCATGCCGTAGAAAGGCCCGGCCGGTCGCATCGTTCCCCTGTCAGGAAAAGCTGGCAGCCCAGCCGGACTTCCTGCAACCGATATCCATTGGTAGCCGTATATTCCCGCAGAATTCGCAATAAACGGAGTAATGCCATGATCCGCCAGATTATCGCCGCCACGGCCTGCGTGGTTGCAGCGAATGCAGCGGTCGCCACCGCCCCGCTCTCCGCTGCGGCCCCGCCTGCGGCCATCGACGGGCAGTGGAAAACGGCAGACGGGCGCGCGGTAGTCACCATCGCGCGATGTGGCTCCGCCTATTGCGGCCGCATCAGCCGCTTCCTGGTGGCAGAGCCTGCCGGCGGGGCGAAGGATACGGAGAACCCGAACCGCAACCTGCGCGGCAGGAGCCTGATGGGCCTGCGCATCCTGTGGGACCTGAAGGCCGATGGCGGCGACTGGCAGGGCAAGGGCTACAGCCCGCCCGACGGGCGCTATTTCACGGCAAAGGTGCGCAAGCTTTCCGCCGACCGGCTGGAAGTGAAAGGTTGCGTCGCGGTGTTCTGCAAGACGCAGGTCTGGCCGCGCTACAACTGATCAGTCGAGCGACTTGACGATTTCTTCGACCATTTTCTTGGCATCGGACAGCAGCATCATGGTCTGGTCCATGTAGAACACGTCGTTGTCGACGCCGGCATAGCCCACGCCGCCCATGCTGCGCTTGATGAAGAAGACCTGCTTGGCCTTGTCCACGTCAAACACGGGCATGCCGTAGATGGGGCTGGACTTGTCGGTCTTGGCCGCCGGGTTTACCACGTCGTTGGCGCCTATGATGAAGGCGACGTCGGCCTGGGCGAACTCGCTATTGATGTCCTCCAGTTCGAACACCTCGTCATAGGGCACCTGCGCTTCGGCCAGCAGCACGTTCATGTGGCCCGGCATGCGGCCGGCGACGGGGTGGATGGCGTATTTCACCTCCACGCCTTTCTCCTTCAGCATGTCGGCCATTTCGCGCAGCGCGTGCTGCGCCTGCGCCACCGCCATGCCGTAGCCGGGGATGATGATGACCTTTTCCGCCTGTTCCAGCATGAAGGCCGCATCGGCCGCGCTGCCCTGCTTGTAGGGGCGCTGCTCCTTCGCCTCGCCGCTGCCGCCCGCGCTGTCGTCCGCGCCGAAGCCGCCGGCGATGACCGACAGGAAGCTGCGGTTCATCGCGCGGCACATGATGTAGCTGAGGATCGCACCCGAAGAGCCGACCAGCGCCCCGGTGATAATCATCGCCGTGTTGCCCAGCGTGAAACCCATCGCCGCTGCGGCCCAGCCGGAATAGGAGTTCAGCATGGAAACCACGACTGGCATGTCCGCCCCGCCGATGGGAATGATCAGCAGGAAGCCGATGGCGAAGGCGAGCACCGTTAGCGCGATAATGAGCGGCATGGTCTCGGATGGTCCGGCCATGGCGAACAGCGCGGTCAACACGATGATCGCGGCGAGCGTACCCAGGTTGATGACATGACGCGCGGGCAGCAGGATCGGCGAACCGCTCATCCGCCCCGACAGCTTGGCAAAGGCGATGACCGAGCCGGAGAAAGTGATCGCCCCGATGGCGATGCCGAGGCCCATCTCCACCTTGGAAACGGGCGAGATACCACGGCCAAAAGTGAAAAGGCCATCGCTGCCTATCACTAACGTATCACCCATGGACAAGAGGCCGAAAGCGCCCGGATTGAGATAGGCTGCCCAGCCCACCAGCACAGCGGCAAGGCCGACGAGGCTGTGGAACCCGGCAACCAGTTCCGGCATCGCCGTCATGGCGATACGGCGGGCGATCACGAAACCGATGCTGCCGCCGATCAGGATCGCAATGCCGATCTCGACGATGTTCGCGACATCGTGCGTCACCAGCGTCGTCACGACCGCGATAAGCATGCCCACCATGCCGAAACGATTGCCCGTCCGGCTCGTCGCGGGCGAGGACAGGCCGCGCAGCGCAAGGATGAAAAACACGCCGGCGACAAGATATGCGAGCGCGACCCACGGGTTCACCGGCGCGCCGTCCGCACCGCCTGCCAGGAAGGAGAGCATCACTTCTTCTCCTTCTTCTTGTACATCGCCAGCATGCGCTCCGTGACCGCGAACCCGCCGAAGATGTTGACGCTGGCCAGCACGACCCCGGCAAGGCCGAGCCACTTGGCCGCAGGACTACCCGCCTCGGCGCTCGCAATCAGCGCGCCGACGATGATGACGGAAGAGATCGCATTGGTCACCGCCATCAGTGGCGTATGCAGCGCGGGCGTGACCGACCACACCACGTAATAGCCGACGAAACACGCCAGCACGAAGATCGACAGGATCGAAATGAAGTCCATTAGGCAGTAACTCCAGAATCTCCCCCCTTGGGGGAGGTGGCAGCCGCGCCAGCGGCTGACGGAGGGGGCCGGTCGGCGCAGAGTTTCGCAATTCCGTCGGCAACCTCCGATGGATCGCGCAACACCTCGGTTGCAGCAATGCGAACGACGTGGATGCCCTGCGAGACCAGCCAGACATCGCGCTTGCGGTCGCGCGCCGGATTGTCGCCCATATCATGCGAAATTCCATCGATCTCGATGGCAAGCTTCTTGCTCGCACAATAGAAATCGACGACCAGACTACCGATTGGATGATGGTTGCGGAACTTGACGCCATGGGGACGCTGGCGAAGTTTTTGCCACAAAAGACCTTCGGGCAGGGACATTTCCCGACGCTGCCTGCGCGCCGAGGTGAGTGATTGCGTGGTATGGTTTTCCAAGCCCCGCCCCCTCCGTCAGCGCTTCGCGCTGCCACCTCCCCCAAAGGGGGAGCTTCCAGAAGTGCCGTGGCTCAAACCGCCAGCCTCTCGTTCACGACCTGGCCGTCTTTTGTCAGCCGCACCGCGTCGCCGATTTCCTCGTCCAGCACGGGCCGGCCGGCATCCTTGTCCCAGAACGCGCTGAGGAAGTTGTAGAGGTTGCGGGCGTACAGCGCGCTTGCGTCGGCAGCCAGGTGGCCGGCGGTGTTGGAAAAGCCGATGATCTTGACGCCGTGGCGCTCCACGGTTTCGTCGGCCTTGGCGCCTTCCACGTTGCCGCCGTTGGCGATGGCGAGGTCGAAGATCACGCTGCCCGGCTTCATGCTGGCTACCTGCGCATCGGTGATCAGGCGCGGCGCGGGCTTGCCGGGGATCAGTGCAGTGGTGATGACGATGTCCTGCTTGGCGATATGCGAACTTACCAGTTCGGCTTGCGCCTTGCGGTATTCCTCGCTCATTTCGGTGGCATAGCCGCCGCTGCCTTCGCCCTCGATGCCTTCGACTTCCTCAACAAAGACCGGTTTCGCGCCGAGCGACTGGATCTGCTCCTTCGTCGCGCTGCGCACGTCGGTGGCGGAGACCTGCGCGCCAAGCCGCTTGGCCGTGGCGATCGCCTGCAGACCCGCGACGCCGACGCCCATCACGAACACGCGCGCGGCCTGCACCGTGCCAGCGGCGGTCATCATCATCGGAAAGGCGCGGCCATACGCGTTGGCGCTGGCGATCACCGCCTTGTAGCCGCCAAGGTTAGACTGGCTGGAAAGCACGTCCATGCTCTGCGCGCGGGTAATGCGCGGCATGAAATCCATCGCCAGCGCCTCGATCCCGGCAGCGGCATAGGCATCCACAGTCTCGCGCTGGCGGAACGGGTCGAGGACAGCCGCGAGCCATGCGCCTTTCTTCGCCGGTGCCAGCAGCGCCGCATCGGGGGCCTGGACGCCGAACACGATGTCCGCATCCCTCACCACCTCGGACTGCGAGGCCACGGTGGCGCCCGCCTCCGCATAGGCATCGTCGGGGATCGACGCGCCCGCGCCGGCCCCGCTCTCGACCGCCATGTCGGCGCCGAGGGCGATGAATTTCTTGACGGTTTCGGGGGTGGCCGCGACCCGGTGTTCGCCCGGAGCCCGCTCCTTCAACACCGCGATCTTCATAGTGCGCCCCCCGTATGCCAGATCAGGAGATCAAGATGACCACGAAGGCCGTGATGGCGGCGATCAGAGGCACCGCCCACTTCAGGTGCCCGATGAAGGACGTATAGGTTTGATTGGCGGCTTTCATGTCGTTGCCGGACATGGGCATTCCTTCGGATGTGTTGTCGTTGGCCCGTGTCCTAGTCCGCCGCAGCGCGCCGCTCAAGTCCCTGTGGGTAATCGGCGGCTGCACCCGGCGGCGGCAGGAAGACGCCATCAGCCTTAATTCGCTCTTTACCCCTCGCCGCTACACGCATTTCCGTACCAAAGGGGGACGGTTTCGGGGCCATGAGCGACAGCGATACTCGCCTGTTGATGCTGATCGACGACGAACCAGCGCAAAGCCGGCTGATCTCCGCGCTCGCCGCGCGGGAGGGTTGGCGCACGCTCGTGGTGCAGGATTCCGAAACCGCCATCGCCACGCTGGGGACGCGCGAGGGCATGCAGCTTTCCGCGATTATCCTCGACCAGTGGGTGCCAGGCGACGATGCCTGCGCGCTGATCGGTGAACTCAAGAGCCGCCGCCCCGCCTTGCCGCTACTGATGCTGACCACCAGCGCCAGCCCGGTGCTGGCGGTGGAGGCGATGCGCGCGGGCGCAACCGACTATCTCATCAAGCCCGTCAGCCCGGACCGGCTGATGCTGGCGCTGCGCAGTGCCACCACCCGCGAAACGCCTGCCGACGAGCTCGCCCCGCTGACCGAGAAGATGGAGGCAACGCTCGATTTCGACGCGATGATCGGCACCTCGCCCGAATTCCGCACCGCGCTGGCCAAGGCGGCAAAGGCGGCGCGCGGCCATGGGCATGTGTTGCTGGAAGGCGAAACGGGAACGGGCAAGGAAATGATCGTGCGCGCGATGCACGCCGCCAGCCCGCGGTCAAAGGCGCCGCTGCGGCTGGTCAACGTGGCCGGCATGCCCGCAGCCTCGCTTGAATCGCTGCTGTTCGGGCACGAAAAAGGTGCGTTTCCCGGCGCGTTCGACCGGCAGATCGGCGCGATGCAGCAATGCGACGGCGGCACGCTGGTGCTGGACGAGGTCGACCATCTGCCACCCGAAGTGCAGGAGCGGCTCGCCGAGGCCATCGCCAAGGGCCAGGTCCGCCCCATCGGCGCGCGACACGCCTTCAAGATCGACCTGCGCCTGATCGCCTGCACCAACGCACCGCTGGACGAGCTGGTTGCCGCGGGCGATTTCCGCGAGGACTTGCGCAGCGGCCTCGCCGCAACGCGCATCATCCTACCCGCCCTGCGCGACCGGGGGCGCGACATCGGCCGGCTGACCCGCTTCTTCCTGAAACGCATCGGCGAGCAGCCGGGACTGCGCGAACTGGGCATCACCGACGGCGCGCTGGCGCTGCTGTCCGCATACGACTGGCCCGGCAACGTGCGCCAGCTGCAATCCGTCCTGTTCCGCGCCGCCGTCTATGCCGATGGCGATGCGCTGACGGCGGACGACTTTCCCCAGCTCCTCGAGCTGATCGGCGAGCTCGCTCCCGCGGCCGACGACACGCCGACACACGAAGGCATCGGCATCCAGCTTTACACCGAGGACGGCAATCTGCGCCCACTGGAAGAGATCGAGGCCGACGTCATCCGCCTCGCCATCGGTCACTACCGTGGCCGCATGACCGAAGTGGCGCGGCGGCTCGGCATCGGTCGCTCCACGCTTTACCGCAAGCTCAGCGATCTCGGAATTGACAACGCCGCCTGACCGGTCGGCCTAGGCCGGCAGATCCGCGAAATCCGTCAGCGCCGCATCGCGCAGGCCCCGCCACACGTTGCGCGCCTGAACGGTTTCGAACACGTCGTGGACGCGCAGCAGTTGCACGCCGGCATTCATGCCCGCGATGGCGAGCGCGACGCTGCCGCCCAGCCGCTCGTGACTGCCCGCCTCGCCCGACAGCGCGCCGATCATCCGCTTGCGGCTCGCACCCAGGAGCAGCGGCTGGCCGAGCGCATGGAACAGCGGCAGCGCATTGAGCAGCGCAAGGTTGTCCGCCAGGGTCTTGCCGAAGCCGATACCGGGATCGAGCACGATCTTCTCGCGCGCGATGCCCGCATCCAGCGCCGCATCGCGCCGGTCGCGCAGCCAGTCGAATACGTCGAAGACCACGTTCGCGTAGTCGCCGTTGGAATGGAGGTCGTCGCCGTCGCCCGGCGCGTGCATCAGCACCACGGGCGCGCCGCTCGCCGCAGCCAGTTCCATGCTGCGCGGGTCGTGGCGCAGCGCGGATACGTCGTTGATCAGCTGCGCCCCCTTGTCCAGGGCGGCCTCCATGACCGCCGGCCGCCGGCTGTCGATGCTGATCGCAGCACCCATTGCGGCGACGCGCTCGATCACCGGCTCGGTCCGCTTGATCTCCTCGCCTTCCCACACCGCAGATGCGCCCGGCCGCGTGCTTTCGCCGCCGATGTCGATGATCGCCGCACCTGCTTCCAGCATCGCTGCCGCGTGCTGCGCGGCGACCTCCGGATCGTCGAGGAATTCGCCCCCGTCGCTGAAACTATCGGGCGTGACGTTGAGCACGCCCATCACCTGCGGCTGGTCGAGCCGCACGGTGCGCTCTCCGAGCTGTAGCGGCACATGCGCCATGCGCAAATTGGACCACTGCCGTTCGCCTTCCGCCGCAAGGTCGCTTTCGAGCGCGCCGAGCATCGCAGGCACATCGTCCACCCCGCCAAGGCTGCGCGAAACGACCCGGTCGCTATCGCGCACGATCACCGCGAACCGGCTGGCGTAGACCATCCCCCCCGCCAGCCTGATCGCTCCGCCCTCCTCGCTCTGCGGCGAAGGCGCGAAACCGATGGGGCGGGTGTAGATGCGTGTGGTCATGCTGTTGCTTTAGCGGGCAGATGCGCCTTCTGACAGGGCGTTTACGCCTGCTTTGGCGGGAACCGCGTTCCGCCACCGCTCATTGGGATCGGACTGGAAAAGACTGCCCGCCAACCTCTCCCGGAACCCGTCCATGACGCACCACCTGACCCTGAAGTCGATCCGCTCGATTACCCACGACGTGAACGAACTGACGTTCGATCGCCCGGAAGGATTCGAGTTCAAGCCCGGTCAGGCGACCGATTTCGCGATCGATCGCGACGGCTGGCGAGACGAGAAGCGGCCTTTCACCATTACCTCCTTGCCCAACGCGGAGCATCTGCAGTTCACGATCAAGTCCTATCCCAGTCACGATGGCGTGACCGAACAGATCGGCCAGATGGAAGGCGGGGAGACGGTGTTGCTGGAGGATCCCTGGGGCGCGATCGCGGATCGCGGGCCGGGTACGATCATTGCCGGCGGCGCGGGGCTGACGCCGTTCCTCGCCATCCTGCGCGCGCGCCAGGCGGAAGATGGCAACCTCGACGGATATCGCCTGATGTTCTCGAACAGCCGCGAAAAGGATATCATCCTGCGCGACGAGCTCGAGGCGATGCCGGGCCTGAAGCTGGATTTCCTTCTGAGCGACGAGGAAGTCGACGGCATTTATCACGGGCAGGTCGACCGCAACTATCTCGAGCAGGCCGATCTCGACTTTTCAGGCCGGTTCTACCTTTGCGGTCCGCCGCCCATGGAGGAGGATGTCAGCACGCTGTTGAAGGCACGCGGAGTGAGCGACGACCGGCTGATCCACGAAGAGTGGTAAGAGGCTTATCGTTCGTGCCTCGACGCTCGGATAGGCACGCCGCGCTTTGGTCAGTCAGCCACTGAAATTTTCGCCAGACGGTCCTTCGCCAAGCCGATACACATGACGACCAGCGCTGGAATGGCCCAGAAACCTCCGAGCGTCTGGAAAATCCAGCGGTTCCCCTCGGACATGAGCAGAGCCGACAGCGAAGTGAGGACAGCCGCAAGCTGCAAGCCGGCAAACCAAAGCGGCCAATAACGATCAGTCCTCAAAGCAAGCCAGCCAACTGCGATAAGTAAGGCACTGTCGATCCCGGCTTTCCAGATGAACGATCCAGATATGCCGACCATTAGTTCGGCTAAAGTCGAAAGCGCGAGTGCTGTCGAAATTAGTGCGACAATCTGCCTATCGATCGAACTTCCTGCCCGCCATCCGAAAAGCAATGCGCCTATCGTGAAGGTCCAGAAGACGAGCAGGAAGCTCAAAGGCTCAGCTTTCGGGCACAAGGCTTGCGGAAATTTCAGTCTCAGCGTGACCTGTGGGTTTCGGCAGGCCAGTCGGGCAACCGAAATTTAGGCTGGCTAGCGTCGATGCTTTCTGCACGCGGATGATTTCGCGCGTCGCTGCCGCCATATCCTCACGCGAAGCGACCAAGTTGGAAAGCCCCGCGGTGGCGTGCGCCAATGCGCTCTGTGCGGTGGCGATGGGCAGGTTCGACGCCGTGCTCACTTCGACGATGCTGGCACAAAGGTTTGCCAGCGACAAAACAGCCTGATCGACCGATGCAACGGACTTTTGCGTGTCGTTGGCGACCACGTGACCTGCGGAATCTTCAATCTTGTGCATAATTGACCCTTTCGCGAAGCTCCCGGAATGGGGGCTGGGAAAGAAACTTGCCTTCATGAACTGTTCGAAAGAACATGGATTGCCCCCGCAATGGTCAGGATTAGCCCTGCGACGACGAGGATAGACACGCTGGCAACGGTCAGTATCGCCTTGAGTCGTGCCGCAACGGTCAGATCGTTAACCTTACCACCGACAGGCGGAATGTGACTCTGGCGCCCTTCTTCGGGTGCTTTCTCGACAAGATCGACTTCATTTGATTCGTGGTCGGAAAAGAGCATGAACGGGCCCGGTTGGCGGGCTCTAGCTGTCTCCACCTCTGCCTTGGAATTCTCCAATTCGGACAGCATCATAACTGCGCCTAATCGGTTGCCCGCCTGCAATCTCTCGATGGCTGCGGTAAGATGAAATTCCACCGTCCGATGGGAAATGCCCAGTTCTCGCGCTACGTGCTTTGCCGACAGGCCGTCGCGGACCAAGCGCAGGCATTCGAGTTGACGCGGGGTCAACCTGTCCAGTGGTGACAATTCATCGTTGTTAATGGTGTGGCCCCGTTTCATCCATATTGGATCAATCACAGGGCGTGTAGCGAGTTCCGGTTAACGGTCGACTAGGTAAAATGTACTAGGTATCCGTCTCCGAGACAGTTCTTGAACGCGAAACCTCAATCCTCGACGCTGAGCAGGTAGAGCTGCCGTGCGGCGTCGATGGGTTTGACCTCTCCGCCGTTCTCATAATGCCAGAAGGTCCAGCCGTTGCAGCTGGGGGCGCCTTGCAATTCCTTGCCGAGGCCGTGGATGCTGCCGGCCTGCTTGTCATGGACGATGGAGCCATCCGCGCGGACGGTGGCGATCCAGCGGCGTTTCTTGTCGAAAAGCTCGGTACCCGGCGGGATCAGGCCGCTTTCGACCAGAGCGCCGAAGGCGACCTTGGGCGCGCTGCGGCCGGCCTGCATGATCGTGATCGCGCTTTCATCCAGCGGCAATTCCTTGTCGATCCGCGCGCGGGCGGCCTTGCGATAGGCTTCTTCCCGCTCGCACCCGATCCATTCGCGGCCAAGCCGCTTGGCGACCGCGCCGGTGGTGCCGGTGCCGAAGAAGGGGTCCAATACCACATCGCCCTTCTCAGTCGTCGCCAGCAGCACGCGGTAAAGCAGGCTTTCGGGCTTTTGCGTCGGGTGGACCTTCTGCCCCCTGTCCTTCAGCCGCTCCCCGCCCTGGCAAATCGGCAGGACCCAGTCGCTGCGCATCTGCAGTTCGTCGTTGAGCGTCTTCATCGCGCGGTAGTTGAACTGGTATTTCGCCTTCTCGCCCTGGCTCGCCCACAGCAGCGTTTCGTGCGCGTTCGTGAAGCGGGTGCCGCGGAAGTTGGGCATCGGGTTGGTCTTGCGCCAGACGATGTCGTTGAGGATCCAGAAGCCGAGGTCCTGCAGGATCGCGCCGACGCGGTAGATATTGTGGTAGCTGCCGATCACCCACAGCGCGCCGTCCGGCTTGAGGACGCGCTTGCATTCCACCAGCCAGTGCCTTGTAAACTCGTCGTAAAGGGCGAAGCTGTCGAAGCGGTCCCAGTCGTCCGTAACGGCATCGACATGGCTGCCGTCCGGGCGGTTCAGGTCACCGCCCAGCTGCAAGTTGTAGGGCGGATCGGCAAAGACGAGATCGATGCTGGCATCGGGCAGTTCGCGCAGACGCTGAACGCAGTCGCCGTCGAGGATCTGGCCGAGCGGCAAGTCCGCCTTCCGGGCCGCATCGTCCCTTGCGCGCACACGCGGCGCGCGAATTTTCGTAACCTGGCCCACAACATCCCCCTCGACTTATCCACAGGGTGTGGCCTGTCAGGACTCCGCGGGTCAAGCGGCAAATTTGCCGCATGTTGCGAGCATTGGGGGAGAACGAAGCGAGTCCGGCACAAGATGTTGAGTCCGCGCAGGACGCGCAGACTCGCCATCTTGTGGTGTGGCGGGAAAGACTCGCCCTGCCCCGTTAAATGCGAAAGTCGATCCCGGTCAGCTCTTCGGAGCGTTCCCACAGCTTCTTCGCCAGCGCCTCGTCGCGTGCGCGGCGCGTCGCATAGGCGCGGCCCGACGTGTTGCCTCGTGCCTCCAGCAAGCCGCGGGGTCCGTAGTAGTCGCCGCCCTGCGCTTCAGGGTCGGTCGCTGCTTGCAGCGCGGGGATTGCCCCCTGCTCCGGGGTGTTGAGCACGATTTTCATGACCGGCGTGAACAGCGCGGCAAAGCCGATGTGGCGCGTCAGCTCAGTCGCGGCGACGCCGGGGTGGCAGGCGATGGAGGCAACAGGCGATCCGGCGGCGCGCAGGCGGCGATCCAGCTCCAGCGCGAACAGCAAGTTGGCCAGCTTGCTCTGCGAATAGAACGGGCTGCGGGCGTAGTATTTGCTCGCGTCGAGATTGTCGAAATCGATGTTGCCGCTCTTGTGGGCGATGCTGGACTGCACGACCACGCGCCCACCGCCATTCTCAGCCAGCTTGTCGACCAACTGGGCCGCGAGCGCGAAATGGCCCAAGTGGTTGACGGCAAACTGAAGTTCCGTGCCCGCGGTCGCATGGCCGAGCGGCGGCATCATCACGCCAGCGTTGTTGACGAGGAGATCGATGCGCTCCTCTTCCTTCGCCTGCTGCGCAGCCCTCGCCACGCTGTCTAGGTCGGCGAGGTCGAGGGCGAGGAAATCGAGCGACGCATCCGGGGCGTCGGCGGCGATTTCGGCGATCGCATCGCGCGCCTTGTCCTCGTCGCGGCAGGCTAGCACCACGCGGGCGCCCTTCATGGCGAGGTGGCGCGCAATTTCGTAGCCGATGCCGGTGTTCGCGCCGGTGACGATGGCGGTCTTGCCGGACTGGTCGGGGATATCGGAAAGGGTGAATTCTCGCATCGGGCGCTCCTTGGATCGTTTCCGGTCCAATGCGGGGCGCAGCCGCTACGTTCCGTCAGGAGGTCAGGTAAAGGCGAGCGCCGAGTAAGCTGCGAAGACCGCCAGCATCCCCGCACCCACCCCGCGCCCGATGCGCTTGATCTTGCCTGCGAGCAGCACGAGCAGCGCCGCGCTGGCGATCAGCACCGGCCATTCGATGTCGAGCAGTTCGACCGGGATGGGCATCGGTGCAACGGCCATCGTCACGCCGCCGATCAGCAGCGCATTGAAGACGTTGGACCCCACCACGTTGCCGAATGCAAGGCCGGGCTGGCCGCGCAAGGCGGCGGCAACCGACGCGGCGAGTTCGGGCAGCGATGTGCCGATGGCCACCACCGTCGCGCCGATCGCGACTTCGCTCACGCCCGCCAGCCGGGCGAGATCGACCGCGCCGGAAACCAGCCAGCTGCCGCCCAGGACGAGCAGGCCCACACCGACGGCGAACAAGGCGCTGGCGGCAGGCAGGCGATAGCCGCCAAGTTCCTCTTCCTCCTCCTCGTTCTCCGCCGTCGGCATGCGCGGATGGCCTAGCCGCCAGACGATGTAGATGACGAGGAGCGCGACCAGCACGATGCCGAGCCACGTGGCGGCAAGCCCGAACCACGCAAGCCCGCCCAGCAAGACCGCGGCCAGGAGGCCGACCACCGCATCGCGCTTGCCACCGCCCGACAGGCTGAACGGCGCAAACACGGCGACCGCGCCGAGGATGAGCAGCGTGTTGGCGATATTGGAGCCGACGATATTGCCCCATGCGATCCCCGGCGATCCGGCAAGCGCGGCCTGGATGCTCGCGACCAGTTCCGGCATCGATGTCGCCGCGCCGACTATCACGACGCCGGTGACGAGGGCCGACAGGCCGAAGATTTCCGCCAGCGACACCGCACCGCGCACGAGGAGTTCGCCGCCGATGGTCAGGGCCACGAGGCCGGCGAGAAGGATCAGGATCGAAGTCAGCATCGGCGCGCCCTAGCGGGTTCGATGGCCGCGCGCGAGGTCAAAGCAGGCTGGCCTGCGCAACGGGCGCAAAGCTATGCCGGTGGAGCGGCGTCGGCCCGTGTTCGCGCAGCGCCGCCATGTGCTCCTTGGTGCCGTAGCCCTTGTTACGCTCCCACCCGTAGGCCGGGTGCCGCGCCGCCGCGTCTTTCATCAGCCGGTCGCGCCATTCCTTGGCGACAATGCTGGCTGCGGAAATCGCCGGTTCGATCCCGTCCCCGCCCACGATGGCGCGCGCCGGCCAGCGCCACAGGTCGCAGCGTCCCGCGGGCGTCATGTTGCCGTCGATCAGGACATTGGCCGGAGCAGAGCCGAGTGCGTCGCACAGCCGTTCCACCGCCAGGCTCATCGCCAGCATGGTCGCGGCGAAGATGTTGATGCGGTCGATTTCGCTCGGCTCCACGATCCCGACGCCCCAGGCGCAGCTTTCGCGCACCGCAATGTCGAGCTTCGCGCGCCGGGCGGCGGTGAGCTTTTTCGAATCGTCCAGCCCTTCGGGACACGGCTGGCACAGCACGACCGCAGCGGCTACCACAGGCCCTGCCAACGGTCCGCGCCCAGCCTCGTCCACCCCGATGACCGGCGCCGTTTCGGACCCGAACGATGCACAGGGAGTTGAAGCCAACATGACCAACGCAAAAACCCTCCTTCTCGCCGCCTTTTCGCTTCCCCTGCTGACCGCCGCAAGCTGCTCGGGCGGAATGGGCGGGGATAGCGCCGCGCCCGCCAGCACCGGCTCTGCAGGCGATACGGTGCCCTACACGATCAGCGAACACGGCACTTATGACGAACCGTGGGCGATCGCCTTCATTCCGGGCACCGACCTTGCCTTCATCACGGAATTGCCCGGGACCGCGCGCATCGTCGACACGTCGGGGGAGAACCCGCGCCTCGTGACGGTGAGCGGCCTTCCCGACGTCGACTACGGCGGGCAGGGCGGGCTCGGCGACGTTGCCTTCCTACCTTCGGAAAGCGCCGACCGGCTCGATACGCGGACGATCTACCTTTCCTTCGCGGAGGCCGGCAGCGGCGATACGCGCGGAGCGGCGGTCGGGCGCGGAACGCTGAAATGCTACGTTGCCGATGAGTGCACGATCGAGGACTGGCAGGTCATCTGGCGGCAGGCGCCCAAGGTTACCGGCCGCGGGCATTATTCGCACAGAATCGCCTTCTCGCCAGACGAGCGTTATATGTTCATCGCCAGCGGAGAGCGCCAGAAGAAGGACCCGGCGCAGGACAACACCAACAACCTCGGCACGATCGTACGCCTGAACCTCGACGGCACCCCGGCCGCCGGCAATCCCTATCCGCGGTTGCCCGCCCCGACGAACCAGATCTGGAGCTACGGCCATCGCAACATCCTCGGCCTGCAATTCGACGATGCCGGGCGCCTTTGGGACCTGGAGCATGGCCCCGCAGGCGGTGACGAGCTGAACCTCGTGGAGGCCGGCAACAATTATGGCTGGCCGCTTGTATCCAACGGCGACAATTACAACGGCTCGCCGATCCCCGACAACGACACGCGGCCCGACCTCGTTAAACCGGTGATCGGCTGGACCCCGGTAATCGCGCCGGGCGATTTCATCTTCTATTCCGGCGACGCCTTCCCCGCATGGCGCGGCGATGCGCTGATCGTGGGGCTGAAGACCGAGGCGCTGATCCGCGTAGCGATGGACGGGACGCGCGCCACCGAGGCCGGTCGCTACGACTTCGGCAAGCGCCTGCGCGACATTGCGCAAGGGCCGGACGGCGCGGTCTGGATCATCGAGGACGGTGAAGGCGGCCGGCTGCTGAAGCTGTCGCCGGCAAGCTGAGCCGCACGGACGCAAAGCGGAATTTGATCGACTTGGCCCGCCGCCGCCCGTAACGGCGCGCGCCATGTCCGCCGACGATGCCACGCTGATCCCGCTCGCCCAGGTCGAGCCCGCGATGATCGAGCAACTGCTCGACCGTGCCTTCGGGCCGGATCGCCACGCGCGCACCGCCTATCGTGTCCGCACCGGGACGCAGTGGCTTCCGGCGCTGAGCTTCGCCGTGCTCGACGCGGAGGAAATGCTGGCCGGCACGATCCAGAGCTGGCCCGTCGCCCTGACCGATCCCGATGGCCGCGCGCACCCGATGGTGATGGTGGGACCGGTGGCCGTGGTGCCCGAACGGCAGGGCGAAGGGTTCGGGAAGGTGCTCATGCTGGGGCTGCTCGGCGCGCTGGGCGAGAACGCCCTGCCGCAGGTCATGGTCGGCGATCCCGACTATTACGGCCGCTTCTTCGGCTTCAGCGCCGCGCCCACCGGTGGCTGGCGCCTGCCCGGCCCGTGGGAGCCGGAGCGGCTGCTGGTCCGCGCGCCCAATGCGGCCGTTCTGCCGCGCGAAGGCATGCTGGGGCCGTGGCCCGGCTGAAGCCCGCAAAGGGCGCTTGGCGGAACGCGCGGCCTGTGCCAGCGCTTTAACCCGCATGCCTTACACGCCCCCGCCCGAACTCGCCTCCCTCTCCCTGGCCGAAATCGCCGAACAGGTCGCCGCGCGCAAGCTGCCGCCGGTTGCCGAATGGGCGCCGACGCACGAAGGCGACAGCCACATGCGGATCGATGCGGCGGGAACCTGGTATCATGACGGCAGCCCGATAACCCGCCCCGCCATGGTGCGTGCGTTTTCCGGCCTCCTGCGCCGCGAAGAGGACGGCAGCCATTCGCTCGTCACCCCGTTCCAGAAACTAGCGATCGCCGTGGAAGACGCGCCGCTTGTCGCCGTGGACGTGCAGCGGCGCGACGGCGCGCTCGCCTTCCGCCTCAACACCGACGATCTCGTCGTCGCGGGGCCGGACCATGCGCTTGCGGCGCGGGGCGATGCCGATACGCCGGCCATTTACCTCCACGTCCGCAACGGCCTGGAAGCCAGGCTCAACCGCTCGACATACGAACAGCTTGCCGCGCTCTCGCTCGAGGAAGGGGATGACTGGACGGTCACCAGCGGCGGCGAAACCTTCAGCCTCCGGCCCGCATGAGACGCGCATGACGCTGGTCGAGCGGCTGACCCGCATTTTCGATGAAGGCCACGGCAAGCCGCTCGACGGACTGCTGACGGACGAGCGCTTTGCCGAGCCCGATCCGCGTCCTGCCGCAGTGCTGATCGCGGTGACCGACCGACCCGACCCGGGCGCGATCCTGACGCGCCGCCGCGCCGACATGCGCAGCCATCCGGGCCAGGTCGCCTTTCCCGGCGGCAAGCTCGACCCGGGCGAGGACGTTGTCCAGGCCGCCTTGCGGGAAGCGCACGAGGAAATCGCCCTGCCGCCTGCCGAAGTGGAAATCATCGGCGCGACCGATCCCTACACCACCGGCACCGGGTTCGTGGTCACCCCGGTGCTCGGCGTCGCGCCGCCCGACTTGCCGCTGCGCGCCAATCCGGACGAGGTGGAAAGCTGGTTCGAAGTGCCGCTGCGCGTCCTATTCGACCGCAGCAATTACCGCGAAAACTCCACGTTCTGGAAAGGCGCCGACCGGACCTATTACGAGATGGACTGGGACGGCTACCGCATCTGGGGCGTGACGGCCGCGATCATCGCCAATCTCTCCCGCCGGCTGGAACTGACCGAATTGTGGGAACGCTAGGCCGGCGAAATCCGATTGCGCGCCATTCGACAAGAGCCGGCGGCGTAGTAAAGGACGCCCGGTGAGCATGACCAACAACGATACCGAAACCGCCGCCATCGACGCCGAATGGCTGCACCGCGAAGACCTCGCGCAGCTCGTCGCGGCGCTGGGTGAGGGAAACGTGCGCTGGGTGGGCGGCTGCGTGCGCGATACGCTGGCGGGCCTGCCGGTCCACGATATCGATGCAGCGACCACGCTGACGCCGGAGCAGGTGATCGCTGCCTGCGACGCTTCCGGCATTCGCACCGTCCCCACGGGGATCGAACACGGCACCGTCACCGCGCTGCGCGAGGGCGGGAATGTCGAAGTGACCACGCTGCGCAAGGACGTCTCCACCGACGGGCGGCGCGCGACCGTGGCATTCGCCAGCGAATGGCAGGACGATGCCGCGCGGCGAGATTTCACCATCAATGCCCTCTATGCCGAGCCGGGCAGCGGCGTGGTCCACGATTACTTCGGCGGCATCGCCGATTTGCGCGCCGGCGTGGTCCGCTTCATCGGCGATGCGCGCGAACGCATCCGCGAAGACCACCTGCGCATCCTGCGCTACTACCGCTTTCAGACCCGCTTCGGCAGCGCGCTGGACAGCCAGGCGGAGGAGGCCTGCGCCGAGCTTGCTCCGACGATGAAAGGGTTGAGTCGCGAACGGATCGCGATGGAATTGCTGAACCTCCTCGCCCTGCCCGCCCCTGCGGACACCGTGGCGCGGATGGAGGACAGGGGTGTGCTCGGCGTGATCCTGCCCGAAGCGGGCGCGAAGGAAGTGGCGGCGCTCGCCCGGCTCGTGGATGCCGAGAAATCATCCGGCATCGCGCCGCACCCGCTGCGCCGGCTTGCCGCGCTGCTGCCTCCCTCGCCAGAGGTGGCAAGGGACGTTGCCGCGCGCCTGCGCCTGTCGCGCGCGCAGAAACTGCGGCTGGTGACGGCGGCATCGCGCGAGGCGGCGGACAGCGACGGCGCGCATGCCCTCGCCTATCGCCACGGGCTCGACAGCGCGCGCGACCGCCTGCTTTTGGGCGGCGCAAACACGGCCATGCTGGACGAGTGGGACGTGCCCCAATTCCCGGCGAAAGGCCGCGATGTGATCGAGCGCGGGGTCAGCGCCGGCCCGCAGGTCGCGGCGATCCTGCAGGACGCGGAAGAACGCTGGATCGCGGCCGGCTTCCCGGACCGGGAGGCCGCGCTGGCGCATATCGACGCCGCCATCGCCGCCGCCGCTTAAGCCGGGCTTCATCGCTCGCGCCGCAGGATCGCTGTTGCCTTGGCCCGCATTCGATGGAATGGCTGGCCCCGGACAAGACACTGGAGTTCCCCGATGAAATCGACCGCCTTCCTCGCCGCCGCCCTCGCCTTTGCCATTCCCGGCATCGCCCAGGCGCAGGACATGCGCGATCCGGCCCCGGGCCGGCAGGTCGTCGATCCGCGCGGGGACTATGTTGCCACGATCGTCAGCGTGGACCAGGCGGCGGGCACCGCGGTGGTGGATACCGGCACGCGCCGCGGCACCGTGCTGCTCGCGACCTTCGGCCAGTCGACGCGCGGCCCGATGCTGGTGACCACGCGCGCGCAGCTCGACGAGCTTATCCTTGCTGCGGAAACCGCGCAGGCAAATGCGCTCAACGCAGCGATCGTCCCCGCCGTGGCCGTGTTCGACGCGAACGGCGCCCCGCTTGGAACCATCACCGAAGTCACGGCCACCGGCATGGTGCTGGTGGAAGGCGTTGCCGGCACGTTCTACCTGCCGCGCACCGGCTTCCGCCTGGTCAGCAGCCAGCTGCAGGCGCTGGTCAGTACGGCCGACGTCACCGCGCAGCTGGCGGCGAAGAAGTAACGCGCCTCAACCGAAGCTGTGGTCGCGGGGGAAGCCTTGCGGCGGCATCCGGCCGGCGGCGCCGCGCGCCACCTTCCATTGCCACATGTCGCTTTCGGTGCGGGTCCGGTCGCCCTTGCCGCCCATCTGCCAGCTGAGGCCTTCCTCCAGCGTAAAGGTGATCGCGTCCGACAATCCGCCGTCGCGATAGCGCTGCAGCTGCACGCCCTGCCCGCGCGCCATCACCGGCACTTCCTCCAGGTTGAAGACCACCAGCTTGCGGTTGTCGCCGACCACCGCAACATGGTCGTGCGCTTCGGCGATCGGGCGGATCACGGCAAGGCGCTGGCCGGCCTTCAGGTTGACGACCTGGCGCCCCTTGCGCGTTTCGGCGACCAGCGCGTCGGTTTCAGCGGCAAAGCCCTTGCCCGCATTGCTCGCCAGAAGCAGCCTGCCGCCCGGCCTGTGCGCCAGCAGCGCCACGATGTGCGCCTGCGGATCGATGTCCAGCATCGTGCGGATCGGCTCGCCGAAGCCGCGCGCGCCGGGCAGCTTGTCCGCGCCCAGCGTAAAGAAGCGCCCGTCATCGGCGACGACCAGCAGCTTGTCGGTCGTCTGCGCGTGGATGGCAAAGGCGGCCTCGTCGCCTTCCTTGTACTTGAAATCGCCCATGCCATCGGCGCTGCCGGCCAGTTCCACATGGCCTTTCGCCGCGCGCACCCAGCCCTTTGCGGAAAGGATGACCGTGACCGGTTCCTTCTCGATCATTGCGTCCATGCTGAATTCGACCGTGGGCGCGGCTTCCGCAATCGTTGTGCGCCGGGCGCCGAGATCGGTATCCTTGCCGTATTCCTTTTGCACCTTGGCAAGATCGCGCTTCAGCCTCGTGCGCTGGCGCGCCGGGCTGGCGAGCAGCTTCTCGAGCCCGTCCTGCTCTTCCAGCAGGCTCTCCTGCTCGCGCTTCAGCTCCATCTCTTCCAGCTTGCGCAAGGACCGCAGCCGCATGTTGAGGATCGCTTCTGCTTGCCGGTCGGTCAGCTCGAATTCGGCCATCATCACCAGCTTGGGCTCGTCCTCGGTCCGGATGATCTCGATCACCCGGTCGAGGTTGAGGAAGGCGATGATATAGCCGCCGACCAGCTCCAGCCGCCTGGCGATCTGTTCCAGCCGGTGGCGCGCGCGGCGCTGCAGGATCTCGATCTGGCTGGCGATCCAGTTGTGGACCAGTTCCTTCAACCCCATCACCATCGGCGTGCGGGTGGCGTCCAGCACATTGAGGTTGAGGCCGAAGCGGGTTTCGAAATCGGTCAGCTTGTAGATCGATTCCTTCAGCAGCTCCGGGTCCACATTGCGGCTCTTGGGCACAAGAACGATGCGGATCTGCTCGTCGCTTTCGTCGCGCACGTCTTCCAGGATCGGCAGCTTGCGGTCCGAAATGGCCGCCGCGATCTGCTCGATCAGCTTGCCCTTCTGCACCATGTAGGGAATTTCGCTGATTACGAGCTGGTACCCGCCGCCCTTCTGCCGTTCGATCCCGGCTTCGCGGTCCTCTGCCTTCTCTGCCTCCGCCGCATGGAAGCGGCCGCGCACGCGGAAGCTGCCGCGCCCGGTCTCGTAAGCCTTGGCAATCGCTTCGGGACTGTCGACGATCAGGCCGCCGGTGGCGAAATCCGGTCCCTGGAACAGCTCCATCAGCCGCGCGTGTTCCGCGTGGGGGTTGTCGATCAGTTCCAGCGCGACGTCGATCACTTCGGCCACATTGTGGCTGGGAATGCTAGTCGCCATGCCCACCGCGATGCCGCTGGCCCCGTTGGCGAGCAGGTTGGGGAACGGCCCGGGCATCAGCTCCGGCTCCACTTCCTCCCCATTATAGGTCGGGATGAAGTCGACCGTGCCTTCGTCCAGCCCCTGCATCAGGGTCATCGCGGTCTTGGTCAGGCGCGCTTCGGTATAGCGGTAGGCAGCGGCATTATCGCCGTCGATATTGCCGAAATTGCCCTGCCCTTCGACCAGCGGATAGCGCAGCGAGAAATCCTGCGCGAGGCGGACCATCGCATCGTAAGCGGCGGTGTCCCCGTGCGGGTGGTACTTGCCGATCACCTCGCCGACCACGCGGGCGGACTTCTTGAAGGTGTTGCCGGGGTCGAGCCTGAGCTGGCGCATCGTCCAAAGCAGCCGGCGATGGACCGGCTTCAGCCCGTCGCGCAAATCCGGCAGGCTGCGCGCGGTAATGGTGGAGAGGGCATAGACGAGGTAACGCTCGGACAAGGCGCTGTCGAAAGGGGCGTCCACGATGGCGTCGAACGGGTCCGTTTCGTCTTCGATATCGGTGCTCATGCGGTTCGCCTTATCACCGGCTCGCTTCGCGGGACACAGCGGAACGAGCGCTTTCCCCACGCGTAGATCGGGTAACAGAGAAACAAGGAGTTACCCCCATGCAGACCAACCGCATCATGATCCTCGCAACCGACGGTTTCGAACAGTCGGAACTGATGAAACCCAAGGCCAACCTGGAAGCGAACGGCTTCGAAACGGTCGTCGTCAGCCTCGAAAGCGGCGAGATCAAGGGCTGGGACCAGAAGGACTGGGGCGAAAGCGTCAAGGTCGACAAAACGGTCGACGAAGTCGACACGATCGACGGGTTCGACGCGCTGTTGCTGCCGGGCGGCCAGATGAACCCGGACATCCTGCGCATGAACGAACGGGCCATCGCCCTCGTCCGCGATTTCGAAATCCAAGGTAAGCCGATCGCCGCAATCTGCCATGCGCCTTGGCTGCTCGCGGAAGCGGACATCGTGAAGGGTCGCACGGTCACCAGCTGGCCCTCGATCCGTACGGACCTCGCAAATGCCGGCGCGAATGTGGTGGACGAGGAAGTCGTAGTGGACGGCAACCTGATCACCAGCCGCAAGCCGGAAGATATTGCCGCATTCTCGCAGGCCCTGCTCGAAAAGCTGGGCATGACCGTCGAGAAGCGCGAGATGGAAAGCGCCTGATCCCAATAAATTGAAATAGCTCGATTAAGTTCGGGTTTCGGCACCCCGTCACCGTCCCCCCGGTGGCGGGGTGTTCAGTTTCCCGCTTGCATCATTTTCCGATTGTGGCACAATTAAGGCATCATTGAGGCATAATAAGGCAGGGCCGGATGGCCCCATTTACGGAGAGGAAATGATGATGCGACTCGGATTGAAAATGGGTGTTTGCGCGCTGGCCCTGGCAGCGGCCGCGTGCTCGGAAGCGGACAATTCCAGCTACACGGAAGCTGCGGGCGAAGCCGAAATGGCGCAGGCCGACATGGCAAGCGAGGCTGCGGTCGAATCGACTGCGGATGCTGCCACTGCAAGCAGCACGACCGAAGCTGGCAGCGTGCCCGAATTCGAAATGCCGGCGACGATGCCCAAGATCGCCTATGCCTATCAATACGGCTTCAGCCTGCCGGGCGACGACATCGTAGACCTGCAGCAGCGCCATGCCGACATGTGCGAGGCGAAAGGGCCGGCGGTGTGCCGGATCCTCGGCATGACCGGCGCCAGCGCCGACAACGAAGGACAGGGCAGGCTGGAACTGGCAGTGCGGTCCGAAGTCGCACGCGGCTTCGGCAGCGAGCTGGCGCAGGCGACGGAGAATGCAGGCGGCGAACAGGTCTCCACCGGCATCACGGGCGAAGACCTGTCGAAGCAGATGGTCGATACCGAGGCCCGGCTGGAAGCGCGCAAGGCGCTGCGCGACCGGCTGATGGCGGACCTCAAGAACCGGCGCGGCTCGGTCGGCGACATGGTGCAGGCGGAACGCGAGGTGGCGAAAGTCACCGAAGAAATCGAGGCGGCCGAGGCATGGGTGGCCGAAATGCAGGGCCGCGTGTCGTTCAGCCGGATGACTCTGGAGTACGAAAGCTCGACCCCGATGGGCGGCAGCTTCTCACGCCCCATCGGCGATGCGCTGGGCAATGTCGGCGGCATCCTGGGCACGGTGATCGCATGGTTGCTGATGCTGGGTGCGGTCATTGCCCCGGTCGCGGCACTGGTGTGGGGCGCGATGCGGATCAATCGCTGGAGCGAACGGCGCGACGCCGAACGGATGGCGGCCGAAACGCCAGCGGAAGCCTAGCGGCTCTGGTCGTAGGACGTGGGCGGGATCGTGATGGCGATCCCGTCCAGTTCCGCCGTCAGCTCGATCTGGCAAGACAGCCGGGAATTCGCGCGCGCGGCGGCGGCAAGGTCCAGCATGTCCTCTTCCTCCTCGCGCGGCGGCTCCAGTCTGTCGAACCATTCGCGCGCGACATAGACGTGGCAGGTGGAGCACGCCATCTGCCCCTCGCACGTACCCTCCAGCGGCAGGCCGGCGTTCTGGGCCACAGTCAGCAGGCTCTCGCCCTCGTCAGCTTCCACGTTCAGCACCGTGCCGTCGCGGCGGGTGAAGTTGACCGTGACGCTCACTGCTGGCGATCCGCCGCGGCGTTGATCATCTCCGCCGCTTCCTCGATTTCCGCCAGCGTGGTGTAGCGGCCCCAGCCCAGCCGGATCGAGCTCTTCGCCTTCTTCGCCGACAGGCCGATTGCTTCCAGCACATGGCTCGGCCGGCCCGATCCGCTGGCGCAGGCGGACCCGGCGGAGAACATCACCTTGCGGCAATCGCTCATCAGGCGGTTCACATCGAGGCCCTTGCGGCGGATGTTGAGATTGCCGTGCCAGCGCGTGTCCTCGCTGCCGTTCAGGTCCCAATCTGCGAAAAGGATGCGGGCGCGCTGCCAGAGCGTTTCGACGTGCTCCGCATCGCGGCCCATACGGTCCTTGCATTCCGCCACCGCGGCGCCGAAGCCGGCGCACAGGGCCGGGCTCAGCGTGCCCGAGCGCAGGCCGAATTCCTGCCCGCCGCCGGTCTGCACCTCGCCCAGGTCCACCCCGTTGCGCACCCACAGCGCACCGATGCCCTTGGGCCCGTGCAGCTTGTGGGCGGAGACCGCGATCAGGTCCGCGCCGGTCACCTCCATCTTGCCGAAGGCCTGCACCGCATCGCACAGGTACAGCGCGTTCGCCTCCTTTGCCTTGCGGTGCCAGTCGACCGTCGGCTGGATTGTGCCGATTTCGTTATTGACCTGCATCAGGCAGACGAGGCGGCAATCGTTGGGCAGGTCCTGTTTCGTGTTGCACTGCCCGTCCTTCGCAACGTTCAGGATATGCGCCGCCCCCAGCGCGCGGGCGGTGTCGAGCACGCAGGCATGTTCGATGGCGGAGACCGAGACACTGCCGCGCGGCTTGCCCTCGCTGCGCGCCGCGGACAGCACGCCGCGGATGGCGAGATTGACCGCCTCGGTCGCGCCGGAGGTAAAGATGACCCGGCCGTTGGCGGGGAACAGGGAGGCGACCTGCTCGCGCGCCATCTCAACCGCGGCATGGGCCGCGCGCCCCATGCGGTGCGGGCTGTGCGGATTGCCGAACCCCTCGCCCCCCGGTCCGTCGAGCCAGCGCAGCATGGCATCGCGCGCTTCCGGCGCCAGCGGGGTCGTGGCCTGGTAATCGAGATAGATCATGCGCCTACCCCTGCCAGTTCGCACCACGTCTCGCAAAACCTCTCGACATCGGCGCGGGTCGTGCTCCAGCCGAAACTGACGCGGATGATCCGCTCGGCAATGTCGGGATCGAAGCCCATCGCCTCGAATACCCGGCTGGTCTTGAGCGTGCCGGAAGAACACGCGCTGCCTTGCGACAGGGCGATGCCGGCCATGTCGAAACGCATCACCTGCGCGCTGGCGGACATGCCGGGCATGGCGAGCGGCAGGATATAGGGCGATGTTTCCGCCAGCATGTCCGGGATCCACGGCAGGCCAGCCGCCACGACGCGCTCCTTGAGCTCGCCCAGCGGCGCGAGGATGGCGGGGTCGAGATAGGGCCGCTTCGCCGCCTCCAATGCGACTGCCATGCCCAGCGCGCCGGGCAAATTCTCCGTCCCGCGCCGATAGCCACGCTCCTGCCCGCCCGTCGGTTCCAGCAAGGCAAAGTCGCGAACCAGCAGCGCGCCGACGCCGATCGGCCCGCCGAACTTGTGCGCCGAAACGATTGCCATGTCGCACGGCGGCAGCGGCATCTTTGCAGCACCCTGCGAACAATCGGCGAGCAGGCGGCCGCCCGCATCGCGCACCATTCCGGCAATGGCAGCCATCTCCTGCACCACGCCGGTTTCGGAATTCACCTGCTGGATCGCGACAACCGGCGCTTCCCGCTCGAGCGCCTCCTGCAACGCGTCCATGTCGATCCGGCCATCCGGGCGAACCGGGACCTGCTCGGCAATTGGCGCGGCATCGCGCACCGCGTCGTGCTCGACGCTGGAGACGATACGCGCTCCGCCCTTGGCCTTGCCGAGCGCCAGCGCCGCTGCCTCGCTTGCGCCGGAGGTCAGGATGACTTCGCCTTCCCAGCCGAGCGCTGCCTTGATCCGGGCTCTAGCGTCTTCGAGCGCGGCGCGGGCCTTGCGGCCTTCGGCATGCGGGCTGCTGGGGTTGGCCCAGACGGCAAAGCCTTCCTCCATCGCGGCGCGTGCTTCTGGGCGCAGCGGGCTGCTGGCGGCGTGGTCGAGATAGATGCGGTCGGTGACGTGGTCCTCCAGTCGAGGGGCAAGGAACAGGCAGGTCGCTTTCGCGGCGCGGGCGCGAACCGCCGAAATCGTTGCGAAAATGGCGCTTCGCCCTATATAGGCGCCGACCCGGCATGCGCCAGCGCTGCATTGCCGACCACCGCATCACTTCACTTGCGAGAACCGCACCATGCCCGCCGTCATTTTTCCCGGTCCCGAAGGTCGCCTAGAGGGGCGCTTCCAGCCGGCCCCGCGTCCGCGCGCACCCGTCGCCATGATCCTGCATCCGCACAGCCAGAGCGGCGGGACGATGAACGACCAGATCGTGCAGCGCCTGTACAAGACCTTCGTCAATCGCGGCTTTGCCGTGCTGCGCTTCAACTTCCGCGGCGTCGGCCGCAGCCAAGGCAGCTTCGACAACGGTATCGGCGAGCTGAACGATGCGGCCGCCGCGCTCGACTGGGTGCAGACGATCCATCCCGAAGCGCAGGTCACCTGGGTCGCAGGCGTCAGCTACGGCGCGCTGATCGGCATGCAGCTGCTGATGCGCCGCCCCGAAATCCGCGGCTTCATCTCGGTCGCCCCTCCGGCCAACATGTACGACTTTTCCTTCCTCGCCCCCTGCCCCGCCAGCGGCATTTTCGTGCAGGGCGCGGCAGACACGGTGGTGCAGCCAGCGGCTGTGGAAAAGCTTGTGGAGAAGCTGCGGACGCAAAAGCACATCACGATCCACCACGACGTGATCCCGCGTGCGAACCATTTCTTCGAGAATGAACAGGCCGAACTGATGCAGTCGATCGACAACTATCTCGACTTCCGGCTGGACCCGGCCTGCCCGATCCGCTGATCACTGCAAATCCGAAGTTCGAAGGGGCGGTCGACGGGCCGCCCTTTTTCGTTTTGTGCGCGCTCAAGAGGGACGGGCGAAGCGCCACCTTGCAAAGCCCTCCTTATTATGTAATGTTATCACATGACTCGCAATCCAATGCGAGCACGAGTGAGAGGAACCGCCCATGTCCTATGCCCAGCAGACGATAACCCCCGCCCAGCGCGCTTCATCGGTCGGCACCGTGGTGCTGATCCACGCCGGTATCGGCGCGTTGCTCGTCGTCGGCCTCAACGCCACCGGCGTGATCGGCGCTGCCCCCGAGCGCATCGACACGTTCGAGATACCCGAGGACAAGCCGACGCCGCCCCCGCCGCCCGAGCCAGACCAGCCCGAACGAACTGAGGTCGAAAGCGTCATCACGATGCCCCCCGTTCCGAACCCGATCCCGCGCCCGGACGATTTCCGCACGCCGACGACCGACGAAAATGCGAACGAAGGCGTCACCGCCGATCCCAATGCCAGTGATGAGCGCCCCAGCCCCGGTCCCAGCGCATCGCCGTCGGCATCCCCCAGCCCCTCGCCCAGCCCGCCCCCGCTGTTCGATCCGCTCCCTCCGCGCCCAAGCAACGAGCAAGGCGGCTGGGTCACGGCGCGCGACTATCCTTCGATCGAACTGCGCCGCGGCAACGAGGGGGTGACGGCCTACCGCCTCTCTGTCTCCAGCAGCGGCCGGGTGTCGGCCTGCCAGGTCACACGTTCCTCCGGCCACTCCCGCCTGGACGAAGAGGCTTGCGACGCAATCACGCGCCGCGCCCGCTTCACGCCGGCACAGGACCGGAACGGCAATACTGTGGTCGGCACCTACACCGGCCAGGTGCGCTGGCAAATCCCGCGCTAGGCGAGCCTTAATACCGTCATTCGCTGTCGCTCGCCGCATCCAAGATCGGCGAGCGACCGCTGGCATCGGGCGCGGCGATGATCGCGATATTGCCCGCCATCACCAGCGCCAGCACCACCATCAGACCTGCCTGCTTGCGGTGGCCGGCACGGAACGCGAAGACCGCGCCCACCAGCAGCGCGATGGCTGCGATCGCCACAATGGAAAGTACCGTGTCCATCGGATTGCCTTCTGCCTCATATGGCGGGAATGTCCGCCCAAGCGGGACCGATCCGCGCCCGCGTGCGTTGAACCGGTGACCTCATAATAACAAACCAAAGGAGTCACCACATGGGCATTTTCTCATCCATCAAAAACGCGATTTTCGGCAAGGACGAGCCCAAGCCGGCGCCGCCGGAAGAGGCGCAGAAGGCGCGCGACAATTCGATCACGGCAGAGGCGCTGCGCAACATCAGCCGCGCCGGATCGGTGGACGTGGAAGACCGCCTGTCCAAGATGGAGGGCGCCGATCGCCTGAACTGGCGCACATCCATCGTCGACCTGATGAAGCTCCTCGGCATCGATTCCAGCTACGAGAACCGCAAGGAACTGGCGCAGGAAATGGGCCGCACCGATTACGAAGGCAGCGCGGAAGACAACATCTGGCTGCATCGCCGCACCATGCAGGAACTGGCGCTCAACGGCGGCAAGGTTCCCGACAAGATGCTCGACTAAGCGTTTGACTCCAATCCATAGCGCGGCGATCAACCGCGCCATGGACACGACGAAATTCACACGCCGCCAGACCCTCGCATCGCTCGGTGCGGGGGTTTCGCTTACCGCGCTTCCGGGATGTGCGCAAAAACTGGCACAGCCCGCCGCACCGCAGGCCGGCGGACTGATGCCCATCGACAATGCATCGGCCAACGCCTTCCTCGAACGGATCGCCTACAACCTGCTGAAGCACGAGCCGGAGCGGGCGACCGGTCTCGGCGTCGATACCGGCGAATACGCCTATCTTCGCGGACAGCTGGAAGACCAGTCGCCCGATGGCCAGGCGGCGCTGGCCGAGACCCTCAAAAGCGACCTCGCCCTGGTCCGCTCGCTCGACACCTCCGCGCTCGATGCCGACACGCGCACCAGCCTGGAAGTGGTCGAAAGCGCCTACGACGTCGCGACGGCTGGGTTCGACCTTCCCTATGGCGACATTCCCATCGGCAGCTGGCGCACGGCGCCCTATGTTGTGATCCAGAACGTCGGGACCTATCTCGACATGCCGCGCTTCCTCGACAGCACGCACCCGCTGAAGACGCCGGACGATGCGGAGGCCTATGCCGAGCGGCTGCGCGCCCTACCCGCCGTGCTCGATGGGGAACTGGCGCGGATGCGCGAGGCCCGCGGGATGGGCGTAGTCCCGCCTTCCTTCCTGCTCGACAAGGCGATCGCGCAGATGGAAAGCACCTTGTCCATGGCGCGCAGCGGGGAGCTGTTCCTGGCCCAACTTTCGGAGAATCTGTCGGATACCGGCATCGCCCGCGCGTGGCCGATGGAATTGAACCCGCTCGTCACCGGGCCGATTGCCGGCGCGCTCGCCCGCCAGCTGTCCGAACTGAAGGTGCAGCGCGGCATGGCGACCGGCGATCCCGGCATGTCCGCCCGCCCGCGCGGCGACGAATGGTATGCGTGGGCGCTGCGGTCCAGCACCACCACCACCATGTCGCCCGACGAGGTGCACGAACAGGGCCTCGACGAACTGGCGCTGCTGCATGACCGGATGGACCCGATCCTGCGCGAAATCGGCTACACCTCCGGCACGGTGGGAGAGCGGATGCAGGCGCTGAGCGAAGATCCGCGCTACAAGTTTGCCGAAGGCGATCCCGGCCGCGCGGAGATCATGGCCTTCATCGAAGAGCGTATCGGCTGGATCAAGGGCCAGATGCCGCGCGCTTTCAACACGCTGGTCGATCCCCGCCTGGAAGTGAAGCGTCTGCCGCTGGCCGAAGAACCCGGCGCGCCGGGCGCCTATGGCGGCGCGGGCAGCAAGGACGGCTCAATTCCGGGGCGCATGTGGATCAACCTGCGCACCACCGACCTGCACCGCAAATACGACCTCGCCGACCTGACCTATCACGAGACCATTCCCGGCCACGTGTGGGAAGGCGAATATTCCAACCGCCTGCCGCTGATCCGCTCCATCCTCGCCTTCAACGCCTTCAGCGAAGGCTGGGCGCTGTATGCCGAACAGCTGGCCGACGAGCTTGGCGCCTATGACGATTTCAAGGTCGGCCGCCTCGGCTATCTCCAGTCGCTCGCCTTCCGTGCCTGCCGCATGGTGGTGGACACCGGTCTCCATCACAAGCGCTGGAGCCGCGAGCGCGCGGTCGATTTCTTCGTCGAGCGCAACGGATCGAAGCGGGAGGAAGTCGAAAGCGAGGTCGACCGCTATTGCAGCTGGCCCGGCCAGGCCTGCGGCTACAAGCTGGGCCACAGCGAGATCGTGCGCCAGCGCGGCCGCGCGCAGGCGGCGATGGGCTCGGCCTACGACTTCAAGGGCTTCAACGACGCCGTGATCCTGGGCGGCAACGCGCCGCTGGACGTGCTGGCGAAGAACGTTGACCGCTACATCGCGAGTGTGTGACCGCGTGCGGCGGGAGCAGCCTCAGCGCGGCTCCACACGCGGACCCAGTCCACTTCCATCGCCAGTTCGCCGCCCTTGATCCGGTCGACCGTTTCCTGCGGCACGCCGTAATAGGGCGTGTCGATGGAATTGACGTTGAAGGGATAGACGCCGCCGACCGCGAAATTGAGGATGATGTACTGCTCGCGGTCGGAGCGCCACGCGCCGTAGCGTTCGATATCGGCCTTGGTGACACGGTAGTATTCGATATCGTCGACCGAGAATATCAGCGCGTCGGGCGTGCGCTCCACGGCATAGGTGTGCCAGCCGCTGACATCCTGGCCTTGCGGGAAGTAGTAGCGCTTCAGGATCGGGGTATCCCCCGAATAGCCGGGCCCGTGGATGGCCGAGTTCACCCACGTGGGATCGCCGACATATTCCATGATGTCGGTCTCGCCCGAATCCGGCCACTGGCCATAGCCGAGCATCCAGAACGCGGGCCACACGCCGACTGCCACCGGCATGCGGATGCGCGCGGCGACCTTGCCGTAGGTCACGTTGACCTTGTCGCGCGTGTTGATGCGACCGGACACGAAATCGACTTCGCGGCCGGTCGGTGTGGTATAGTTCTCTTGCCAGACGGGCTTCAGCACGAGCGCGCCGCCATCCGCGCCTGCGGGGCGGGAGAACGAGATCGTCTCGGCAGAATCGATATACGCTTGCTGCTCGTTGTTTACGAAGAACGAAGGCCCTTCGACTGTCCAGACATTGCGATCGAGCGTGCCGGTGTCGAATTCGTCGGACCACACCAGCTGGAGCGTTGCCGGCGGGGTCGGCGTCGGCGTCGGCGTCGCGGTCGGCGGCGGGCTGGAGGGGCGCGCGATGACGCCGGAGCCACCACCCCCGCCCTCGCCCCCGCCGCAGGATGCGAGCGCCAATGCGCCGAGCGAAGTGGCAAGAATGCTGCGAAGTCCTGGCATAGCTTCTCTCCCGGTCATCGCCGCCCGGCCAGGGCGCCGGCGGCTGATAACGTTCACAGAAGCTAAACTGCCGACCCTGCGATTGGCAAGGCCGGCGCATAGCTATGCGCGGGTCAGCGGCGCGCCATTCCGGCCACGACCTGCGTCAGCAGCCCGCCGAGCGCACCGCCCAGTGCGCCGCCTCCGGCGCCCCCGCCCTGCCCGGCAGGCGCCTGCTTGTCCATCATGTAGCCGACCACGGCCATGGCGAGGATCGGGAGCATCTTCTTCAGGATGGCGCTGTCGATCCCGGTCGATCCGGCAACCTCTTCCGCCACCCCGCGGCTGACGTCCTTGCTGCCGAAAATCTGGCCGAGGATGTCGTTGCCGGGCGCGGCCGGGGTCGGGTCCTTCTTCAGCACCGCGTCGATCAGCATCCCGCCGAGCCCGCCGGCAAGGCCGCCCCCCGCGGCGGAGCCTGCACCGCCGCCCATCGATCGACCCAGGATGTCGCCGAGCCCGCCCAGGCCGCCGCCTTGCGGCGCGGAGGTCGACTGGCGGCCCATCCCGGCCACGATGGCAGGCAACAAGGCGCCCGCGCCGACCTTCGCGGTCTGCTCGTCGATGCCGAGCTCGTTCGCCATGCTGGCGATGACGCCGCTGTTCTGCAGAATCTGGTTTAGGTTCATGCCGTGCGCTCCCTTATTTCTTGCCGAAAAGGCCGCCGAGCATGCCGCCGCCCGAACCGAGGATGTCGTTGAGCGGGTTTCCGTCGCCGTCCTTGTCGAGCATGGAGGCGAATTTCGTCAGCGAGCCTTCGCCGCCGATATGTTCGCGCACCTGTTCCAGGATGCCGGCGTCGAGACCGGTCTTCGCCGCCGCTTCCTGCACCGTGTCGCCATCGGCCTGGTGGCCTTCGGCAAGGCCGGCGATCGCCTTGGCCGCCTGTTCCTTGTCGATACCCAATTTGGCGGCAAGATTGTCGACCGTCGGGTGGTCGCTGACTTTGTCGAAGATGGAATCGAACAGGCTCATGGTGACGCTCCTTCTATTGCTAGGGCGTCACCATGCCTCGCGGGCGGCAATTCTCAAACCCCTAGCGCCCCGATGCAGCCGATCCCGCGCCCGCACCGCCGCTTTCGGGCAGGACGACGATCTTCACCGCCTCACCCGGCACGAAGTACTTGGCGGCCAGCGCGCGCATTTCTTCGGGCGTCGTTTCGGTGAAGTCCGGCAACAGAGTGGCGAGCTGTGCGACGCGGCTCTCGTCCGTCGTCGCGCCTTCGACCTGGCCCAGCCAGAAGGCGTGGCCCGTCTGCACTCGCAGCAGCAGCTGCTTGAGCGGTTCGGTCACGCGGGCAAGTTCGTCCGCATCGGGGCCATTGGCGGCAAGGTCTGCCGCAATCGCCTCCGCTTCGGTGAAGAAGGCATCGGCCGTTTCCGGCGGCAATTGGGCCAGCGCCAGCATGTTGCCGCCGCTGTCGATATCGACCGGCCACTGCGAGACGACCTGCGGCGAATAGCTCGCCCCGGCCTTTTCGCGCAGCGCATCCATCAACCGGTTGTTGAAAAGCTGGGACAGGATTTCGAGCTTGCGGGCCTCGGCCAGGTTGGCGGAGCCGCCCCCCGTCTCCCAAGCAACGGCGGCCGCCGCCTGGTCCGCCGCGCCGCGATGGGTCAGGCGGATCGGTTCGGGCGTGCCGTCGAGGAAGGGGACCGCGCGCGCGGCGACGCCGGCGGGCAAGGGTTCGCGCACCGGGATCGCGCCGAAGGTTTCGGCAAGCGCGGCAACCGTCTCTTCCGCCTCGATATCGCCGAAGACGAGGACTTCGACCGGGCCCTGCTTCAGGATCGGCTCCCACACGGCGCGGTATTCGGCGCTGGTGACATCGGCGATTTCGGCCGGCGTGGGCGTCTGGTAGCGCCCGTCCTTGCCGGCGAGCAGCCATGACAGGTCGCGATTGATCACGCCCACGGGGCTGGCGCCATAGCTCTCGTAACCAGTCTGCAGCGCCGATTTCGCGCGGCGCAACGGCGCCTCGTCCCAGCGCGGATCGGCGAGCTTGCCGGCAAACAGGTACAGCTGGTCGCGCACATCGGCACGGCGCGTTTCCGCATTCATCGAGAACACGCCTTCGCCGATCTCGAAATCGAAGCCGAACTTGCGACCCGTGGCGATGCGGTCGAGGTCCTCGAGGTCGAGCTCGCCCAGCCCTTGCGGGACGAGGGCATATTGGCCGAGCGCGATTTCCGGTGCCTGGTCGGGCGTGAAGGCACGGAAGCCTGCGCCCCAGCGCACTTTCACCGTCGCACGGCCGGGCTCGTTGGTCGTCGGCCAGATCAGCGCCGTCACGCCGTTGTCGAATTCGATACGCTGGAAACCCAGCCGCGAAATCGAGCGGCGATCCGTGACCGTTCCCGGCGTGCCAAGGGCGGGAAGATCGGCGAAGCTGCGCAGGTTCGCATCGCCCCGGATGTTTTCGGGCAGTTCGAGCGGACGCGTCAGCGCGAGGCGCAGCGCGCTATCGCCGCCATCCGGTGCCTCGGGCGTGACCAGCACGGCGCGGACCGCGGTCGCTTCGAACAGACGCTTGGTGCGGCGGAAGATCTCTTCGGGATTGTAGCGGTCGGTCAGGCCGGTGACGAGCTCAAGCCGGGTCTGCGGTGTAGCGATCATCTCGCGGATATCGACGGCGGTCACGATCTCGTCGGCAAGCCCTGCGCCCGCTGCGACCGATTCCTGCTCAAGGCCGGTCTCGAAGGCGAGGATGAATTCGGCCGCCTCGCGGTCGATTTCCTGCTGGCTCGGCGGGTTGGCGAGCGCATCCTCGATCACCAGCCGGACATCTTCCAGCGCACCTTCCCAATCGCCGTCGATGGGCGTCAGCGAAACGAAGGTACCGTTGGCCGAGCGGGCGACGTCGTTGGTGCCGACCTGCGCGGCAAGGAAACGCGCATCGCCGCGCGCGCGGCTTTCCAGCCGGCGGTTGATGATCGACATGGCCAGCTGGTCTAGCATGAGCCCGCGATTGTATTCGAGGTTGTCGGTCACCTGCTCCCACGGGCGCATGTAGGCGAGGCTCACCGAATGCGGCAGGTCCGGCTCAACCACCACCTCGATCGCGTCGAGCGGGAATGCGGGATCGGCATCGGCGGGCGGCTGCGGCGCGCCGAAATCGGGTTGCGCCGGGACCGGGCCGGGGACCGACCAGTCGCCGAAATATTTCTCGATCAGGCCGGCCATCACCCGCGCATCGATATCGCCGACCGCGCTGATAACGGTCAGTTCGGGCCGGTACCATCGGTCGTGGAAGGCCTGCACGCTGTCCGGGGTCGCCGCCTGCAGCGTCGCGACCGTGCCGATGGGCGACCGTTCGGCGAGCAGTTGGCCGCGGTAGAACGTCTCGCGCGAGGCATCGAAGGCGCGCTGGCCGGGTCCTGCCCGCTCGCGCAGTTCGGCGAGCACGATCGGCACTTCGGCGGCGAGGTTGGCTTGCGAGAACACCGGATCGCGCATCATGCCCGAGAGCAGCCGGAAGGATTCGTCCAGCTTGGCCGGCGTCGCGTTGGGCAGGTCGAGCTGGTAGACCGTGTGCGTCGGGCTCGTCTCGGCATTGGTGTCGCTGCCGAAGGACGCGCCGAGGCGCTGCCACGTCGGGATAGCCTCGCCCGCCGCGAGATACTTGGATTCGCGGAAGGACAGGTGCTCGATCAGGTGGGCAAAGCCGCGCTCCGCCTCACGCTCGTACATGGACCCGGCGTCGATGCGAATACGGATGGAAACCTGCCCCGGCGGCACGCCGTTGCGGCGCGTGGCGTAGCGGACGCCGTTCTCCATTTCGCCGAAATACCACGCCGGATCGACCGGGATGTCGCCGCCGCGGAACAGCCACGGATCCTCGCGATCGATCGCCTGCGGTTCGGGAACGGATACGGCGGCGCGGACCGGCGTGTTCGAATCCTGCGCCAGCAACGGCAGTGGTAGCAGGGCAAATCCGGCGAGCAGGAAAGCGAAAGCCCTGGCGGGGCGCAATTTCGATGTCATGGGGCACCCAAGCACGAAAGCCCCTGAAGGTTTGGTGAATGCGGACGTTTTTGCCGGATGTCTGCCCATTGCAGGCGCAACGCCGCACTCCTAGATGCACTGCATCATGTATATCGAAACCGAACCGACCCCGAACCCGTCCACCGTCAAGTTCCTGCCGCATCGCACGGTCATGGAAAGCGGGACCCGCGACTTCGCCTCGCCGGAGGATGCCGAGGCCAGTCCGCTCGCCCAGGCCCTGTTCGACACGGGCATGGTCACCGGCGTGTTCTTCGGGGCCGACTTCGTATCCGTATCCGCCCCTCCCGGTACCGACTGGTCGGCCCTGAAGCCGCAGATCACCGGCGTGCTGCTCGACCATTTCGTGTCCGGCGCCCCGCTGTTCGCACCCGGCACCGCCGCCGGCATCAGCGTCCCGGCAGAAGACGACGAAATGATCGAGGACGATCCCGCCGACGCGGAAATCGTCGCGCAAATCCACGAATTGCTGGAAACGCGCATTCGCCCGGCGGTGGCCGGTGACGGCGGCGACATCCAGTACCGCGGCTTTCGCGAAGGCGTGGTCTACCTCACCATGCAGGGTGCCTGCGCCGGTTGCCCTTCGTCCGAAGCGACGCTGAAGCATGGCATCGAAGGCCTTTTGAAACATTATGTGCCGGAAGTGGTTGAAGTTCGCGCAGCCTGAATTTCATTTCTTCCGGAGCATCACTTGACCGACACTCTTTCCGATTCCGCCCTCGACCTCATCTTCCGCGAAGCGCGCAGCTACAACGGCTGGCACGACAAGGAAGTGTCGGACGAGGAAATCCGGCAGATCTACGAACTGCTGAAAATGGGGCCGACCTCTGCCAATTCGCAGCCCGGTCGCTTCGTGTGGTGCAAGTCGAAGGAAGCGAAGGAACGGCTCGCCAAGCATGCGAGCGAGGGCAATCAGGAGAAGATCCTGACCGCGCCCGTCTGCGTCATCGTGGGTTATGACATCGATTTCCACGAGCAGCTGCCCTGGCTGTTCCCCCACACCGACGCCAAGAGCTGGTTCGAAGGCGACGAGGAAGGCCGCAAGGAAGGCGCGTTCCGCAACTCGGCGCTCCAGGGCGCATACCTGATGCTCGCGGCGCGCGCGATCGGCCTCGATTGCGGCCCGATGTCGGGGTTCGACCAGGATGCGACGACCAAGGAATTTTTCGCCGACGAGCCGAAGTACCGTGCCGACTGGCTGATCTCTATCGGCCACGGCGACCGGTCGACGATTTTCGACCGCAGCCCGCGTCCGGACTTCGACCGCTTCAATCGGGTCGTCTAGGGTCTGTTCCCATTACTGGCGCGGAGCGTGGTTGGGAGCAATTGGCCCCAGCGAAGCGGTGTGCAAGGAATGGGAGCGCGGGAAATGCCGTGGCATTTCCAAGCTTCCGTGACGCGGCAAAGGGGCCAATTGACCCAATCCGAAGGACGGCAAGATGACTTCGATCTCGAACAAAACCGCGTTTGCTAAGGCATCCAGCCTTCGCTGCACGCAGTTTCGTCCGATATCTTCGTCATCTTGCCGCCACGCCCGTGCCAGTATTGGGTCCTGACCCTCGCACTTCGCCAGCGCGGGTGTATGGGGGGCAGGTGAGAACGCTCGCGATAGATTGCGCGACAGCCGCCTGCTCCGTCGCCCTGTTCGAAGGCGACCGCCTGCTTGCGGGCGACTGGCGCGAACTGGGCCGCGGGCACGCGGAACAGCTGGTGCCCATGGTCTCCGCCCTGCCCGATCGCGGGAAAGCGGAGCGGATATTGGTCGCACGCGGCCCCGGCAGTTTCACCGGCGTGCGCATCGGGATTGCCGCAGCGCGCGGATTCGGTCTCGCCTGGCAGGCAGAGGTGCTCGCCTACCCGACGCTCGCGCTGGTCGCCGCCATGGCCCGCAAGCGCGAGGGCGCGCAGAATATCGCCGTCGCGATGACCGGCGGGCACGGCGAATGGTTCGTGCAATCGTTCGGGAGCAATGGCGAGGCGCTGGGAGAGCTTGCTTCCCTCATCCCGGCACAAGCTGCCGAAGCGCTCAGCCAAGAGCTGGTTGCAGGCACGCAGGCGCAGGCCCTGGTGCAGCAGCGCGGGCACGGTACGGCGCTCGACATCCTCCCCGATGCGCGGGAGGCGCTGCTGCTTGCAGAAGAGCGCTTCACCGCCGACCTCTCCCCCCTCTACGGCCGCGCGCCCGACGCGAAGCTCCCGCAGGCGCGATGAACGACTCCGTCGACAGGATCATGGCGGTGATGGAACGCGGCTTCGATCCCTTCTTCGGTGAAGCGTGGAACCGCAGGCAAGTCGGCGATGCACTCGTCATGCCGAATACTTTCGCAGCAACCATAGATGCGGCCGGAAGCATCGACAGCGAGGGCGATCCGGTCGGCTTTACGCTCAGCCGAATGGCCGCAGACGAGGAAGAACTGCTGCTGATCGCAGTATTGCCGAACCTGCGCGGGCGCGGGTTCGGACGCGCCCTCCTGACCAATCTTTTCGAAGCGGCTGCGGAGCGCGGCGTCGCCAAGTTATTCCTTGAAATGCGGGCGGATAATCCAGCGGAAACGCTTTATCGCGACCTTGGATTCTCGCCCATCGGTATTCGCAAGGCTTACTATCGCGCCCTCGATGGATCGAAACGTGATGCCATCACATTCGTAAAACCGCTCGCCAAGATCGACGGATAGGGAAAACTATACTACAATCGGTTGCAAAGCGGGACGCTCAAGGCCATAGATGGCGGATTCCTACAACGGAATACACAAAGGCCCGCAGAAGGCTTGGAGAGAACACACACATGGAAAATTTCGAAACCGATTCCGCAGAAATGCTCATCACACTGACGTCCGAAATCGTCGCCGCGCATGTCGCGAACAATTCGGTCGAGGTGGATAAGCTGCCCGAGCTCATCCAGAACGTGCACGGGGCGCTTGCCGGTCTCGGTTCGCCCGCGCAGGCCGATGAAACCCCGCCGGAGCCGGCCGTTACCGTCCGCGCATCGGTGAAGCCGGATCACATCGTCTGCCTGGAAGACGGCAAGAAAATGAAGATGCTGAAGCGTCACCTGATGACCGACCACGGCATGACGCCCGACGAGTATCGTGCGCGCTGGAACCTGCCGTCCGATTACCCAATGGTCGCGCCGAACTATGCCGAGAAGCGCCGCGAATTGGCCAAGAAGATCGGCCTCGGTCGCAAGCCCGGCCAGAAGCGCGGCCGCAAGAAAAAGACGGACTGAACGCCGTTTTATTCCGGGCCATTGCCCCGAACTTGAGCGCAGCGCCCCGCCCCGCTATCGGTGGCGGGGCGTTTCGTATCCAGGACCAGCATGCCGAACCCGATCGATCTTGAACAATTGTGCGCCGACAAGGGCCTGCGGATCACCGAACAGCGGCGCGTGATCGCCAAGGTGCTGTCCGAGGCGGACGATCATCCCGACGTGGAAATGCTCCACGCCCGCGCCTCGGCAGTCGATCCCAAGATCTCTATCGCCACGGTCTATCGCACAGTGCGCCTGTTCGAAGAGGCCGGCATCCTCGACCGCCACGATTTCGGTGACGGGCGCGCGCGGTACGAACCTGCGCCTGAAGCCCACCACGACCACTTGATCGACATCGAAAGCGGCCAGGTCGTGGAATTCGTCGACCCGGAGATCGAGGCCCTGCAACGCCAGATCGCCGAAAAGCTGGGCTATCGCCTCGTCGACCACCGGATGGAACTCTACGGCGTCAAACTGGGCCGCGATGCCGGATAGGGAAGCGCTGCGCGCCCGCGCGGCCGCCGGCGAGAAGACGCCGCTATCTCCGCTCGGCTGGGCGTTCTTCACCCTCCGCGTAATCCTGCTGCTGCTGGCACTGTTCGTCTTCGTGCCGCTGCATTATCTTTATCGAATCTTCGCCTACGGTTCGCCCTTCCCGAAGTATTTCCTGAAGCTGGCCGCGTGGATTGCCGGCGCGCGAGTGAAGAACCACGGCACCCCGCTCAAGCGCGACGTGTTCTTCGTTGCGAACCATGTGTCGTGGCTGGATATCCTATCGCTTGCGGGGTCGAGCGGGACGGCTTTCGTCGCCAAGGCGGAACTGCGCGATGCACCGGTGGTCGGCTGGCTCGCGGGGCTCAACCGCACCGTCTATGTCGAACGGGAAAACCGCATGGGCGTAGCAGGCCAGATCAACGCCCTGCGGGAGGCGCTGGCCGACAACTGGTCGGTCACCGTTTTTCCCGAGGGCACGACCACCGACAACAAGTCGCTCCTCCCCTTCAAGAGCTCGATGCTCAAAGTGCTGGAGCCGCCTCCTGCCAACGTGCTCGTCCAGCCGGTGGTGCTCGATTACGGCAAGGTCTCCGAATGGATCGGCTGGATCGGCACGGAAAGCGGCGTGAACAACGCGATGCGCGTGCTGGGGCGGCCGAGCACGTTCCGCCTCAACATCCATTATCTCGAACCGTTCAGCCCGGTCGAATATCCGGGGCGCAAGGCCATCGCCCAGAATGCGCGCGAGATGATCGAGGCGAAGCTGACCGATATCCTCGGCCACCCGCCCCGCCCGTTCGATCACGATGTCGGCCCGGTGCGCTATTCGAAGCCGCAAGTGCCGCTGGAATAGTCCCGCCTTTCGCGGTCCGCCATCTGCCGCTATAGGCGCCCGCATGCCAGACAACGCGCCCCCGAAGACCTACCGGGTCAAGAGCTTCGGCTGCCAGATGAACGTCTATGACGGCGAGCGGATGGGCGAGCTGCTTGGCGAGCGCGGCATCGTGCCCGCAGCAGAAGGGGAGGATGCCGATCTCGTCGTCCTCAACACCTGCCACATCCGCGAAAAGGCGGCGGAGAAGGTATATTCCGACATCGGCCGCATTTCCAAGCGCGGGCGGGAAGCGGGCAAGCAGCCGCTGATCGCAGTCGCCGGCTGCGTCGCCCAGGCGGAGGGCGAGGAGATCATGGCGCGTGCCCCCGCGGTGTCGATGGTCGTCGGCCCGCAGGCCTACCACCGCCTGCCGGAAATGCTCGACACGGCGATCGCCGGGGGGCGTGCGACCGACACGGACATGCCCGCCAATGCGAAGTTCGACGCGCTGCCAAGGCGCCGCAAGACCGCGCCGTCGGCCTTCCTCACCATCCAGGAAGGGTGCGACAAGTTCTGCACCTATTGCGTGGTACCCTACACTCGCGGAGCGGAAATATCGCGTCCATACAGCGCCCTGGTCGACGAAGCGAAGAAACTGGTCGATGCCGGCGCGCGCGAGATCACGCTGCTCGGGCAAAATGTATCCGCGTGGAGCGGGGAGGATGAGGCGGGCCGCACCGTCGGCCTCGCCGGCCTCGTCCGCGCGCTTGCAAAGCTGCCCGACCTTGCCCGCATCCGCTACACCACCAGCCACCCGGCCGACATGGACGAAGCGCTGATCGCCGCCCATGGCGAAGTCGACAAGCTGATGCCGTATCTCCACCTGCCGGTGCAAAGCGGCAGCGACCGCGTGCTGAAGGCGATGAACCGCAGCCACACGGCGGAAAGCTACCTCAAGCTGCTCGACCGGTTCCGCGCCGCGCGCCCGGATCTCGCCCTGAGCGGAGACTTCATCGTCGGCTTTCCCGGCGAAACCGAGGCGGAATTTGCGGAAACCCTGCAGCTGGTCGACGCGGTCGGATACGCGCAGGCCTTCAGCTTCAAGTATTCGCCCCGTCCCGGCACGCCGGCCGCGACGATGGACGGGCAAATCGCGCCCGAGGTGATGGACGAGCGCCTGCAACGCCTCCAGGCCGCGCTGCGCCGCGACCAGCTTGCCTTCAACGAGGCGAGCGTCGGCAAGACCTGCCAGGTGCTGGTGGAGCGGCGCGGCAAGCAGGACGGCCAGTGGCTCGGCAAGTCGCCGTGGCTGCAATCGGTCCATTTCACCGGCGACATCGCGATGGGCGATCTCGTCGAAGTGGAACTGACCAGCGCCGGCCCGCAATCGCTCGGCGGACGCTTGCGCCAACGCGCTCTCGCCTAAGCGCTATCCACTGTCACGAAAGCGCCGCCAGCTTGCCTTAATCCTTCGCGTGCCTACATTTCCGACTCGGACACACGCGAAAGGAGCGCATGGCTCGCAAGACAACCCGCATCGCCCCACGGGCGGCTGCAAATATCGACGGGCCGGGGCATATCGGCCCCCGCACCCACGCCGAGGTTACCTTCGACGGTGAAGCCGTCCTCGGCGCGCTGTTCGGCGAATTCGACGCCAATCTCGTCCAGATCGAAAACCGGCTCGGCGTGTTCATTTCCGCGCGCGGCAACAAGGTGCATATCGAAGGCAGCGAGGACGATGTCGCCCGCGCCCGCGACGTGCTGAAGTCCATGCACGAAAAGTTGATGACCGGGCAGGACCTCGACGCCGGTCTCATCGAAAGCATCATCGCCATGTCGAACGAACCCACGCTGGACGGGATCATGGCCGACGCGCCGGATCGCGCGCCGCCGATCATGATCCGCACAAGGCGCAAGACCATCGTGCCGCGCAGCCCCGGACAGGTCCCCTACATGGAAGCGCTGGCGCGCGAGGATATTATCTTCGCCCTCGGCCCGGCGGGCACCGGCAAGACCTATATCGCGGTGGCGCAAGCGGTCAGCCAGTTGATCAGCGGCAGCGTGCAGCGCCTGATCCTGTCGCGTCCAGCAGTCGAGGCGGGCGAGAAGATCGGCTTCCTGCCCGGCGACATGAAGGAGAAGGTCGATCCCTTCCTGCGCCCGCTTTACGATGCGCTGTACGATTGCATGCCGCCCGAACAGGTGGAACGGCACATCGCCAGTGGCGTGATCGAAATCGCGCCGATCGCCTTCATGCGTGGGCGGACGCTGGCCGATGCGTTCGTCATCCTCGACGAGGCGCAGAACACGACGCGCGAGCAGATGAAGATGTTCCTCACGCGCTTCGGGCAGAACAGCCGCATGGTGATCTGCGGCGACCCGCGGCAGGTCGACTTACCGGGCGGCAGCAGCATGAGCGGGCTCGCGGATGCGGTCGAGAAGCTGGAGGGCGTCGAAGGCTTCGGCACCTGCCGTTTCACCGCGTCGGACGTGGTCCGCCACCCGATCGTCGGCCGCATCGTGGAAGCTTACGAAGGCCCCGCCGCCTAGGTGGAACTCGACATCGACATCGAGGAGCCGTGGCCGGCCGGGCCGTGGCAAGAACTGGCGGAGCGGTGCCTTGAGGCCCTCGCCGCATACGAGCATGCGCTGGCCAAACCCCGGCTGACCGCCAGCGTGCTGTTCACGTCCGATGCGGAAGTGCACGCGCTCAACCGCGAATGGCGCCAGCGGGACAAGCCCACCAACGTCCTGTCCTTCCCCATGCTGGCGCGCGAGGACCTCCTCGATCTCGCCGATGAGGGCCCGCCCGAAATGCTTGGCGATATCGCGCTTGCCTATGAAACCTGCGCGCGCGAGGCCGCGGAAAAATCGCTCCCGGTCGAGCACCACGCCGCGCACCTTATCGTCCACGGCTTCCTCCACCTTGCCGGCCACGATCACGAGATTTCCGACGAGGATGCCGACGCGATGGAAACAATCGAGGTGAAGGCCCTTGCGGACATGGGGCTGGCGGACCCATATGGGCGGACCGAACAATGACTTCAGGGAAGACAGACAGGGCCATGCCCGACCCTTCGAGTACCGACACCTCCGCCGAGGCGGAGAGTAGCAGCGGGTTCTGGCCCGCAGTCCGCCGCTTCCTTTCGGGCGAAGAGCCCGGCCAGAGCCTGCGCGAGCAGCTGGAAGAGGCGATCGACGACAAGGAAGCCGAAGAACTGAACGGCGATGCCGGCGGCACCGCCGTCGCCGGCGACCTGTCGCTGGTTGAGCGGCAGATGCTGCGCAACCTGCTCCATTTCAGCGAGCACGATGCCGACGACGTGGCGATCCCGCGCAGCGAAATCATTGCCGTGTCGACCGAGGCATCGTGGGAGGAACTGGTTGGCATGTTCGCCGAGCACGGCCATTCGCGCATGCCGGTCTACCGCGACGGGCTGGACCAGGTGATCGGCATGATGCTGATCAAGGACGTCTTCAACCACCTCGCATCCGGCAAGGAACCGCCGCGCGACTGGACGCGGATGATGCGCCAGCCGCTGTTCGTGCCGCAGGCGCGCGGCGCGCTAGACGTGCTGGCGGACATGCGATCGAGCAAGACGCACCTTGCCATCGTGCTCGACGAATTTTCCGGCACGGACGGCATCATCACGATCGAGGACCTGGTCGAGGAAATCGTCGGCGAGATCGAGGACGAGCATGACGACGATCCGATCGACCAGCTCGTGGATATCGGCGACGGCATGTGGGATGCCCTCGCCCGCGTGGAGCTGGAGGAAGTCGCCGCCCGCGTCGATCCGCGCCTTGCCGAGGTGGAGGAACAGGTCGACACGCTTGGCGGCCTCGCTTTCGTACTGGCGGAGAAAGTCCCCGCCAAGGGCGACATACTCGACCACCCGAGTGGCTGGCGCATCGAAGTGCTGGCGGGCGACGAAACGCACGTAACGCGCCTGCGCCTGCACGAACCGAGAGCGGCCGAAGAGGGATAGGGCGACAAACCGTTCGACATCGCGCTTTGTTGCACTAAACCGAACCCATGGTTGTCCGCCGCCTCCCTCCCCTGCGCGCCCTCGAAGCTTTCATGCGGGTCGTGCGGCTCGGCTCCGCCCGCGCGGCGGCGGACGAGCTGGCGCTCAGCCCCTCGGCCCTGTCGCGGCGGATCACCAATCTGGAAGAATTCGTCGGGAAGAAGCTGTTCACCCGCGCGCACCAGGCGATGAAGCTGACCGACGAAGGGCGCCATTTCTACGACGCCGTGCAACCCAAGCTGGAAGAGCTGGCGCTGGCAATCGAAGGCCAGTCGGAAAACCTCTCCCTCTTGCGCTTGCACCTCGGCGTGCTGCCGTTGTTCGGCAGCCAGCGCCTGTTCCCGCGCCTCGCCGAATTGCGCCGTATGCACCCGCGCCTGCATATCGATATCGATACCGGGGCGCATCTGGAGGACCGGGTCGGCGACACGCTGGATGCCGCGATCATCCTCAGCCGCGGCCCCAAATCGGGCCTTCACGCCGTGCGGTTGGACGAGAACAAGGTCCACGCCATTTCCAATGTCGAAGTCGCCAAGTCGCTCGGCGACACGCCGGATCGCGCGATCCTGGAAAAGCAGACCTTCCTCATCCACAACGAGCTGCCCGAAAGCTTTACCGCGTGGAAGGAAGAGCTCGGCATGCGGGACCTGGAGCCTGCCGCCATCGACCAGTTCGATTCCGGCCAGCTGATGCTGGAGGCTGCCGCACAGGGCCTCGGCATCGCCATCATGCACGACGACCACCGCCGCCGCGCCGCCGATCCCCGGCTGACCGACCTGTTCGATTTCGAAGTCGACAGCCCTTACAGCTACTGGTTCGTCTGCAAGCCCATCGCGCTGGAACAACGCCCCGTGCGCCTGTTCCACGACTGGCTGGTCAAGGCAGGGCTGTGAGCACCCTCGACTAGTGCCCAATTAGCTCTGCCAGCTCGATTTCACCTCTCATCAAGCGCTCGATGTCGCTTCTGAACATTGCCACCGCAGGGTATCCAACCCGGAAGAATGTTCGGAGCTGCTTTCGAGGCTCATCATTTTCCATCAAGCTTACAATCGCTTCCAGCTCATCGAGGGATCCTGTCGAAGCGATCTGCAATCCGATCATCGGTGTTTCGGAATTTTCCTGATGGTGTGCCAATGCCAAGGCGACAGGATCATTCTTCTCGATGGGATGACGCCCCAAGTTTTCGGCAAACTCGAGCACATCCTGCCATTGGACCCAATAGGAGCCGCGCCCACTTAGATCGCTTGTCTCGACAACGATCGAAAGAGAACCGAAGGAATCGGGGGGCAGCGACTTATCAAAATGACTCGGGTCGAATTGATATCCGATAGTAATCCTGTTTCGCATCGCGATCGAAAAGGGGCGCCGTAGCGCCCCTTTCTAATTAGCCCACCGTGGCCTTCACGATCTTGCCCGGGTTCGCGGGCGGTTCGCCCTTCGGCAGGGCGTCGACGTGTTCCATGCCGCTCTCCACCTGGCCCCAGACGGTGTACTGCCCGTCGAGGAAATGCGCGTCCTCGAAGCAGATGAAGAACTGGCTGTTGGCGCTGTCCGGCACTTGGGTGCGGGCCATCGAGCAGGTGCCACGCACGTGCGGCTCGCTGTTGAATTCGGCCTTCAGGTCGGGCTTGTCGCTGCCGCTCATGCCGGTGCCGGTGGGATCGCCGCCCTGCGCCATGAAGCCCGGGATCACGCGGTGGAACACCACGCCGTCGTAGAAGCCTTCCTTGGCAAGATCGGTGATCCGCTCGACATGGCCGGGCGCCAGATCGGGTCGCAGCTTGATGACAACGTCCTTTCCTTCGCCGTCGCCAGTGTCGAGGGTGAGGGTCAGTGTGCTGTCGGCCATGTCTGCGAATCTCCTGTGATTGGTTGCAGCCACGCCATAGGTGGCCATGCCCCCACTGGCTAGTCGCCGGTCATGGCGTTGGCCTGCACCACCCACGCCCGCACGTCCGCCAGCAGGCCGTCGAGTGCGGCGCGATCATAGAGCCGACCGTTCACGAACACCGCCTCGATCTGCGTGGTGTTGCCGATGTCTGCGAGCGGATCGGCACGCAGCAGCACCAGGTCGGCCAGCTTGCCAACCGAGACCCCGCCCAGCTCTGCCGAGCGGCCGAGATATTCCGCCGGCACGGTGCTGGTCGCGCGCAGCACGTCCATTTCCGACAGGCCGGAGCCGACCAGGTGGCGCAGCTCGTCATGCAGGCTGAAGCCGGGGAAAACCATCGTGTCGTTGGCATCGGTGCCGGTCATGATCTTCACGCCCGCCTTGTGCGCCATGCCGGTGGTGCGCTGCGTCAGTTGGAAGAAATCGCCGAGGTCGGCAACCAGCTCTGCGGGCATGGAGGCCGTGCGATCGAGGTCGCCGTTCCAGTGCCCGGCCTGCATCGCGGGGATATAGGCAAGGCGCGGATCGTCGCGATAGGCCGCCTCCCCTGCGCGGTAATCCATTTCGCGCGTCAGCAGCGTCGGCACGTAGTAGGTGCCATTGTCGCGCATGGCAGCGATCTGCGCATCGCAGGTCGCCTGGTCGAACGTATCGCGGGCGTTGCCGGGCATGGCGCGCCGGTCGGGCCAGTTCTCCGCCTCGCCGCGGATCTTGGCGAGGATCGCACCGCGATATTCGGCCCCGAAGGTCGAGCAGTCGAGTGGCAGGTCGCGGGCGTGCTCGATGGAAGTCATGCCCGTCGCTGCAACCTCGGCCACGCTGAGCATCGGCGGGATGTGGCCGCCGAACTTCATGCCGCGCGCCGTCGCTTCCCCGGCCAGCGCGCGGAACGCGTCAGGCTCGAACTGGTCGCCGACCTTGAGGATATCGGGCCCGTCGGCGGCGAAATAGGTAACGGTCGCGCGGGCCTCCGCCGGCGTGGTCGGTCGGTAGGCGGCGACTCGCTCGCTGGCGTCTTCCGGCCGCTGGCTGTCGATCTTGGCCGTCGACAATTCCACGATACGCGGGCCGACCTGCTCGCCTGCGAGAATGTTAGCCTGTGCCTCCCGCATCTCGCCCAGGCACATCGTGATCCCACCGGGCTCGACGCAATCGCTGCCCATTTCGCGGATGCCGGTCACGCCGTTGGCGACCATTAGCTTGAGGCTGGAGATATGCACCGGGCGGAAGCTGGAGTGGGCGTGCATGTCCATCAGACCCGGGATCAGGAAGCGCCCCTCCCCGGCCAGCGAGCGTTCGGCTGTACGGCGCGAAGAGCCTGCGGCGGCAATTTCCACGATACGTCCTTCGTCGATGTAGACGTCGCGTGCTGCAGTGACAGACCGCGTTTCGGGATCGATCACGGTGACGCCGGTGATCTGCACGTCCGCTTCCGGCAACGCGACCTGTTGCGGCATGGTGGAACAGGCCGGCAGTGCCAGAACTGCGGCGGCGGCGAAAAGTCTGTGCATGGAAGCCCCTCTCTTGCTTCGGTCAGTCGAAATAGTGACTCACTGTTATAGTGCAATAATACACTTGGCAAGCGCTTGCGTTTCCATCGCGCGGGCCTAGACGGGGCGCATGGCAGGGGACCCGGACATTCTCGATCGCGAACTCGCCGATCCGCAGGGTTCGGCGGGCGAGGAATCGCGGCTGGACGAGGACGACCGGCTGAAGCCCGGCTTCGTCCGCGAGGTCGAAAACGCGCTCGACGCGGGCGACGAGAGCGCCGCCTACGACCTCGTCGAACCGCTCCACCCGGCCGACATCGCCGACCTGTTCGAGCTGCTGGAGCGCAAGGAACGGCTCGCCCTAGCCAGCGCGATAAGCGACCTGATGACGGCGGACGTCATCGCCGAACTCAACGACTTCGTGCGCGAGGACATGATCGAGGCCCTGCCCGCCGCGGCGGCGGCGGCGATCACGGAACAGCTAGACACCGACGATGCCGTCCAGCTGATCGAGGATCTCGACGCAGAGGATCAGCAGGCCATCCTGGCCGAGCTCGACGCGGAAGACCGGCTCGCGATCGAGACCGCGCTTTCCTATCCCGACGAGTCCGCCGGCCGCCTGATGCAGCGCGAGCTGGTCGCGGTGCCGGAGCATTACACCGTCGGCAACCTGATCGACGACTTGCGAAGCCCCGATCGCAACAGCGACGATTTCCCGACGGATTTCTGGGAAATCTTCGTCGTCGACCACCGCCACCATCCGGTCGGCACCTGCCAGCTGTCGTGGATCCTCACCACGCCACGCGATGTCGCCATCGCCGATGTGATGAAGCGCGAACAGACCTTGATCCCGGTCGAGATGGACCAGGAGGAAGTCGCGCTGCGCTTCCAGAAATACGGCCTTATCAGCGCCGCCGTGGTCAACGACGACGGGCGCCTGGTCGGCCAGCTGACGGTCGACGACATCGTCCACATCATTGCCGAGGAAGCCGGCGAGGACGCCCTGCTGATGAGCGGCGCGGGCGAAGGCGACATCAACGAGCCGCTGCGCGAGGCATTTTCCGCCCGCGTCCGCTGGCTGATCGCCAATCTCGGCACCGCTGTGGTGGCAAGCGCGATCATCGCCTTTTTCGGCGGGGCGATCGAACAGCTCGTTGCCCTCGCCGTGCTCATGCCGATCGTCGCCAGCATCGGCGGCAATGCGGGCACGCAGACGATGGCCGTCACGGTGCGCGCCATCGCCATGAACCAGCTGACCCGGTCGAACACCTGGCGCGTCCTGTGGCGGGAACTGAAGGTGGCGATGATGAACGGCGTGGTCATTGCCGTGCTGATCGGCCTTGCGGTCTCGGTCATCTTCACGCCGCCGCTCGGCGCGGTCATCGCTGCCGCCATGGTGGTCAATATCGTCATATCCGGCATGGCCGGCGTGCTGGTGCCCGTCGCCTTCGACCGCATGGACCAGGACCCGGCGGTGGCGAGCAGCGTGTTCGTGACGATGATCACGGATTCGATGGGATTCTTCGCCTTCCTCGGCCTTGCCGTCGCCAGCGGGCTGGTCTCGCTCTAGTTGCAGCGGGCAGCCCGGCCCCTATGTTGGGGGCATGCCGCTCCATTTGACCAAGATCGCATTCGGCGCGCAGTCCTTCGGCGATATCGAAAGCTGGTACGCGCAGCGGCGCAGCCCCAACCTGACCACGCGCTATCGCCCCACGCGGTGGGAGGAATGCATCGGCGGATCGCTGTACTGGATCCACCAGCACAACATCGTCGCCCGCAGCGAAATACTGGGCTTCTCCGAAACGCAGAGCGGGCGCTGGTCGATCGACCTCGAACCCCGGCTGGTGCCGGTCCTGCCGCGCCCCAAGCGCGCGCACCAGGGCTGGCGCTACCTCAAGGGCGAACCGCCGCGCGACCTGGAGGAAGGCGAGGACATCGGCGATGTCATCCCCGGGAAGCTCGCCGGCAAGTTGCAGAGGCTGGGCCTGATCTGATTTTCGGAACGGGCATGCCCTCCGGCCCGTTGATCGGGAAAGGAGAAACTTCATGCCCGAACGCCAATCTCGCCACCCCGACAACGAACTGATCGATGCCATTACCGAGGACGCGACACCCGGACAGTACGGTCGCGCAGGCGGAGAGCTCGCCCGCGATGTAGGGACACGCGCCGAAAAGCACCACGTGAAGGACGCCGATCCGCGCGTCGAGCGTGTGCGCGGTGCCGACAAGTCCGAAGCGCAGGATGCCGCGATGAGCAACAACACCATGGGCTCCTCGCGCCCCGAAAAGGCCGATCCGCAAGGCCCGCGCGGCTAATTCGCAAATCGGGCTCGGCTCGCCGAACACACGCAACGAGCTGGCTGACTGTCCTTGAACGGGCGCCACGATCCTACGAGGTCGCGCGCCCATTCAACGGACAGGAGACCCGATGACCTATCTCAAGACCACTTTTGCCGCACTCGCCCTCACCACCGTGCCGGCCGCCGCCGCCGCGCAGGATGCGGCGATGGCCCCCGCCGAGGCAGGCGGGCCGGTCACCGAGGCCGAAATGAGCGGCTTCGTCGACGCGGCAATCGTCCTTGCGCGGCTGCGTGACGATGCTGGCAAGACAAATGCGGAAAAACAGCAGCTGATGGCGGCCGTGTTCCAGCAAGGCGGCCTTTCGGTCGCGCGCTTCAACTATATCGGCCAGCGTATCCAGACCGACGAAGCACTGATGGCCCGTTTCAATGCGGAAGTGGCCGAGCGCAGCGCGGCCCAAGCGGGCTAGCTGGCAACCCCCAAGATCACCTTACGAAGCGCGCTTCGCCACCACCCGGCGGAGCGCGTTTTCGTATGTTTCGGCGCCCTGCGCGCCGGGGATCAGGAACTTGCCATCCACGACCATCGCCGGGACGCCGGTGATGTTGAGGTCGAAAGCGTGGCGTTCCTCCATGCGGATCATCTGGCCCAGTTGCTCGTCCGCCAGCGCAGCGGCCGCTTCGGCGCGGTCGAAGCCTTCCTCCGCGGCGATATCGAGCAGGACTTCGGCCTCTCCGATCTTGCGCCGATGGTGGAAATGGGCGGCAAACAACGCGAGCTTCAGCCGCGTCTGCGCCTCGGTCCCTGCCGTTGCCAGCGCCCAGCCGAGCAGCTTGTGCGCCAGGAAGGTGTTCCACATCATCGCCGCCGGTTCGGGCGTTTCGCCGCCCGAATAATCGAGGCTGACGCCGGCTTCTTCCGCCATCGCGCGCATGTGCCCTTGCACGTCGCGCGACTGTTCCAGCGTGCGGCCGTATTTGCGGGCGATATGCGCTGTGCGCTCCTCACCTTCCTCCGGCATGTCGGGGTTCAGCTCGAACGGACGCCAGCGGATCTCGGCGTCGATTTCGCCCTCAAGGGCCTCCAGCGCGCGCGACAGCTGGCCCCAGCCGACAAGGCACCAGGGGCACATGACATCGGACCAGATGTCGATAGTGACCCGCTCGCTCACCGGTCCAGCCACCAGTCGATCAATGTGCGCGCAATGGCGAAGGGGCGCGGGTATATGATCGTGTCGTTCCCTTGCGGCCCGGCCTCGCGCGCCTCCAGCAACTCGCCGCGCGTGAACCAGCGCGCGTCGTCCAGTTCGGTCCGGTCGATGGTCAAGGCATCGTCGCTCGCCTTTGCATGGCAGCCGATCATCAGCTGCGAAGGGAAAGGCCACGGCTGGCTGGCGACGTATTCGACATCGTGAACCGTCACGCCCGCTTCTTCGAGCACCTCACGGGCAACCGCCTCCTCGATCGTCTCACCCGGTTCGACGAAGCCGGCAAGCGCGGAATACATGCGCGGCGGGAAGCGCGGCTGGCGGCCGAGCAGCAGGCGATCTTCGTGCTCGACGAGCATGATGGTAACGGGGTCGGTGCGCGGGAAATGCTCCGCCCCGCACGCCGGGCAATTGCGCTGCCAGCCGCCTTTTGCGGGCTTGGTCGGCGAACCGCAGCGGGCGCAGAAGCTGTGCCGCGCATGCCAGTCCACGAGGCTGCGCGCCCCGCCGTAAAGCGCGAGGTCGGCGGGTTGCAGCAGGCCCAGGACCTGCCAGGCGCGTGGATCAGCGGGGCCGCCGGCGCCCTCTTCCGGCACGGCAGCGAAGCAGGCCTTGCCGTCCAGCAGACCGAGGAAAACGAGCTCCGCATCGTCCGCCGCATCCGCCAGCGTGCCCCATTCCAGCGTGCCATCGTTGGTGATGCCGGGGATCAGCCCGTCGAGCTTCAGCAGCCGCGCGCGCCAGTCCATCAGGCCGCCCAGCGCATCGGGATCGCAGCGGATGTTGTCTGCCCGGTCCAGCGGGCTGCCGGAAAATGCTACGGCAGGTGCCGCCATGTTACATCCCGCGCATGGCCGAAAGGTCGCGCAGGACGATCTCCGGATAGCCGCGTTGGATGGGATAGGCTTCTGCCGGCATGTACTGGGTGTAAAGCCCTGCGCGCAGCCCGCTGGTGTATTCGACGAAGCCCACCGTGCCCGCAGCGCCGCCCCAGCCATAGGCGTGCATGCCGTTGTCGGTCTGCACCCGGCCGCCGGCGCCGAAGCCCTGGCCTTCGATCCACGTGCCCGTGGTCTCCACGCCGCGCGGCAGGAGGTTGCTTGTCCCGAGGCGCACGGCAAGTTCGCCCATCACCCGCTTGCCGTCGAGCATGCCGTTGCCGAGCAGCATTCGCAGGAAACGGTCGTAATCGCGCGGGCTGCTGACGAGGCCCGACCCGCCATAGGGGAACGCCGGTTCGTCGAGGAAGATCGAATCCGCTGCAAGGTCGAGCGGTAACGGGCTTCCGCCATTGATGCCGTAGTTGGTCGTCAGCCGATCCTTCTCGCTGTCCGGGACGCGGAAGAAGGTGCTGTCCATGCCGGCCGGTTCGAACAGGCGGGTGCGCAGGAAACTATCGAAGCTCATGCCGCTCGCCACCTCGATCACGCGGCCAAGCACGTCGAGGCCGACGGAATAGCTCCACTTCGTGCCCGGCTGGTGGACCAGCGGCAGGCTGGCGAGGCGGTTGGCAAAGGTTTCGAGAGTGATCTTTTCCGGAACGCCGCCGATTCCCGGGATGGGCAGCTTCGTTACCTGCCCCGCGCCCAGCCCGCGCGCGGCATAGGCGGCGGCGATCGGGCCCTTCTGGACGATGCCATAACCAAGGCCCGACGTGTGGGTCAGCAGGTGGCGGATGGTGACCGGGCGCGCCTGCGGCTCGAGATTGTCTTCCTCGATGCTGCCGTCGTATTCGATCTGCACCTTGGTGTCGGCGAAGGCGGGAATGATCTCCGCCAGCGGCTGGTCCAGGCCGATCAGCCCGTCGTCGATCAGCATCATCGTGGCCATGCCGGTGATCGGCTTGGTCTGCGAATAGATGCGATAGAGCGTGTCCCCGTCGACCGGGGTCCCGGTGGCAAATTGCGTCAGGCCGTCGGAGATGATTACAGGGTCGGCCTGCCCGAAACCGAGGACCGCCTGCATGTTGGCGACCTTTCCGGTGGAGACATAGTCCGCCACCGTGGCCGCGACGTTGGGCCACATCGCCGCCCCTGCCGCCTTGTGATGGTCTGCCCACGCGACGCCCGCGCCGATCGGCGATGCGGCGACGGCCGCGCCCCCTGCAAACAGCGCGCCGGAGCGAAACAGCGCGCGCCGCGACAGGGTGACATCTTCGAATGAGCGATAGGCCATCGGGAATTCCTCAGTGGGGTTGCAGCAGCGCGTTTTAAGCGACTGGTTAAGCCGGTCAATGTTCTTGCGAAAGTGCACTGCACTACCTATATAACACACATGCTGAATATCCTCTCCTTCCTCCTCGGAATCCTGTCGCTGATCATCGTCATCCCGGCGACGATCCCGCTTCTCGGTTGGGGCAACTGGTTCGCCTTGCCCATCCTCGTGATCGGGGTCGTGCTCGGCCAGATGTCGTCGAGCAATTCGGGGCGCAACTTCTGTCTCGTGATCGGCCTGATCGCCGTGATCCGCCTCTCGCTGGGCGGCGGCTTGATCTAACGCTCGGCGAGCGCTCGCGCGGCCGCTTTCGCGAAGAGAGTCGGCAAGCCTGCATCGTCCAGCCGCTCGATTGGCCACCACTCGCCCTCAAGCGATGCGTCGCTGACGCGGGCACACTGCACCGCCATGTCGAGTGTAAAGTGGGTGAAGCCATGGCTGACGACACCTGCATCGCTCCACCCGGCATCGGTCGGCGGCACACCGTCGCCGTCGCCTCGCGCGCTCCAGCCGTCGTCGGGTAGCGCGCGCATCCCGCCCAGCATTCCCGTGCCCTGCCGCGTGACCAGCAAGACCTTGCCGGTCCGCTCGATAAAATAGGCGGTGCCGGTGCGGTGCGGTTTGGCCTTTTTCGGCGCCTTTACCGGGAAGCGAGCCGGATCACCGGCTCGCCTGCCCTCGCACTGGGCCGACAGGGGGCACAGCAGGCACTTCGGATCGCGCGCCGTGCAGATGCCGGAGCCAAGATCCATCATCGCCTGCGCAAAATCGCCGGAGCGCGTGTCCGGCGTAATCTCGTCCGTGCGCGCCCGGATCGCCTTGCGCGCGCCGGGAAGCGGCTCGGAAATCGCAAACAGGCGCGACACCACGCGCTCCACATTCGCATCCACGACCACCGCCCGCTGGCCGAATGCGATCGCCGCAACCGCCGCTGCTGTATAAGCGCCCAACCCCGGCAGCCGGCGCAGCTCCGCCTCCGTCTCCGGAAAAACCCCACGCTCCGCCACCGCGCGGGAACAGGCGACGAGGTTGCGGGCGCGCGAATAATAGCCGAGCCCCGCCCACGCCGCCATGACGTCCTCCTCGCTAGCCGCCGCCAAGGCCTCCACGGTCGGCCAGCGCGCGGTAAAAGCTTCGAAATAGGGCTTCACCGCCGCCACAGTGGTCTGCTGCAGCATCACTTCGGACAGCCACACGCGGTATGGGTCGGGCGCAGGCGATCCCGGCGGCGCGCGCCAAGGCAGCGCGCGGGCGTGGACATCGTACCATTCCAGCAATGTTCCGGCGATGTCGGCGGTGGCGCTCACGCGGCGCCTATGGCATGGCTTTCCCCGCGATGGAACACGGCGACGGGAAGCCCGGCAAGGGTACTGGAAAAGGCAAGGCTGCGCCCAAGGCGTACGAGCGGCCGCGCGGCCGCGGTGCGCGCCAGATTGCCGACCTGATGCCGCACGTCGGCCGCAGCGCATTCCGCCGCTTCGGTTTCGTCCAGTCCAGCGTCGTCACCCGCTGGCCGGAGATCGTCGGCACTACGCACGCCCGCGTCTGCGCGCCCGAAGCGATCCGCTTCCCGCCCGGCGAAAAGGCCGACGGGATCCTGCAGCTTGTCGTGCTGCCGGCCCACGCGCCGCTCATCCAGCACGTCATCCCCGAAATCATGGAGCGGGTGAACCGCTTCTTCGGCTATCGCGCCGTCGCCAAGGTCAAGATCCGGCAAGGCGAGGTTCAGCCGCCGGCTGCTGAAAAGCCGCGCGCGGCGCCGCCTTCGCTCAAGCCCATCCCGATGGAGCTGGGCGAAAGCCTGCGCGACATCGGCGATCCGGAACTGCGCAGCGTGCTGGAAGGCCTCGCCCGCAGCCTAGGCGACAATGGGGGCGACAACGGCGGCGACAAGGAGGACGGCAAGGCGTGACAGGCAAGTTTTTCATCGGCGCGGCGGCGCTGGCCCTTGGCGCGGCAGTGCCCGGCGCCTCTGTGCAGGGCTGGCTCAATACCGTGGTGGAGACCGACGGCGGGCACCGCATGGGCGATCCCGATGCCGACGTTCAGCTGATCGAATTCGTCAGCTATACCTGCCCTCACTGCGCCTCTTTCGAAAAAGCGAGCGAGGGCATCCTCAAGCTCGGCTATATTCACGAAGGGCGCATCGGGGTGGAGATCAAACACTTGATCCGCGACAAGGCGGACCTCGTCGCCGCGCTCACCACCCGTTGCGGCCCGCCGGAAAAGTTCTTTGGCAACCACACGGCGATGATGATTGCCCAGGACCAGTGGTTCGCGAAAGGGCGCGCCGCCTCCCCCGCGCAGCGTACGCGGTGGGGCAGCGGAACGCGTGCACAGCAGTACCAGGCCATGGCCAGCGACCTCGGCTTCTACGACCTGATGGCGACGCGTGGTTACGATGCCACAGAGCTCGATGCCTGCCTCGCCGACACTGTAGAGGCCGACGCCATCCGCGACCGCTCGACCCGCGACGCGGACGCGTACGGGATCACCGGCACGCCCAGTTTCGTCGTCAACGGCGCCACGCTGGAGGGCGTGCATAGCTGGCCCACCCTCAATGCGCGGCTCTACGAACTGGCGTACGATTGACCCGGAAAGGGACGATGATCGCCTGATCTGCGCCCGAATTGGCCCGAACTGGGGATGGCGCTGTGCAAAACCCGCCGCTCTCGCCCCTTCGCCCTTGTGCGATGCCCCCCTACCGCTACGTTTTTCGCAAACCTTGAGACAGGACTGACCATGACGATCCGCACCGCTTTGAAATCCGCATCCCTCGCCGCGCTGGCGCTGACGCTGGCCGCGTGCAATTCGGACGATACCGGCGAAGGCGCGCCGAGCGGCGATGCCATCGACCCGATCGAGGCCCCCGCAGGGCAGAGCTGGGTCGAAACCGCGAGCGAGACCCCCGAAGGCGGCATCGTGGTGGGCAACCCCGATGCACCGATCAAGCTGGTCGAATACGCCAGCCACACTTGCGGGGCCTGCGCCCAGTTCTCCCAGACCGGTGCCGCGTCCATCGAAAACGATTACGTTGCTTCGGGCCGGGTCAGCTATGAGATCCGCAACCTGATCCGCGACCCGCTCGACCTCACCATCGCACTTGGCGCGCGGTGCGGCGCGGCAGAATCGTTCCACCCTATCGCCAACCAGGCGTGGGGCGACTTCCAGAACATCATGCAGACGGCCTACGCCAATGAAGCCGCCTACAACGCGGCCTTGCAGCAGCCGCCGGAACGCCGCTTCGTGGCGCTGGCGCAGCTCGCCGGCCTGCCCCAATTCTTCGCCCAGCGCGGCATTTCCGCCGACCAGCTCGCCACCTGCCTGGCCGATACGGACAAGGCTGCGGAGATCTACAAGAATTCCAACGACCAGGCGGCAGAGCTCAACATCACCGGCACCCCGACCTTCTTCCTGAATGGTCGCCGCGTCGATGAAAACAGCTGGCCGAAAATCGAGGAGGCCCTCAAGAACGCGGGCGCCCGCTAGGGCGTAGCGCGGGGCAGCGGGCGGCATGCAGTTCTCGAAGCTCAAGCTGACCGGCTTCAAGAGCTTCGTCGAGCCGTCCACCCTGCGCATCGAACCCGGGCTGACCGGCGTGGTCGGCCCCAACGGCTGCGGCAAGTCCAACCTGCTCGAGGCGATCCGCTGGGTGATGGGCGAAAACTCGCCCAAGTCCATGCGCTCCGGCGGAATGGAAGACGTGATTTTCGCCGGTACCGAGGCGCGCCCGCCGCGCGACTTTGCCGAAGTCGTGCTGGAAGCGGAAACCGACGAAGGCGACGAATTGCAGGTCGTCCGCCGGATAGAGCGCGGGGCGGGCAGCGCGTACCGCGTGAACGGGCGCGACGTGCGGGCGAAGGATGTCGCGCTGACCTTTGCCGATGCGGCGACGGGGGCGCATAGCCCTGCCCTCGTCAGCCAGGGCAAGATCGCCGCCGTCATCGCCGCCAAGCCGACCGAACGGCGCCAGATGCTGGAGGAGGCGGCCGGCATCGCCGGGCTGCACGTCCGCCGCAAGGACGCCGAAAGCAAGCTGCGTTCGACCGAAAAGAACCTCGAGCGGCTGGAAGACCTGATGGCCGGGCTCGACAGCCAGATTTCGTCGCTGAAACGCCAGGCACGGCAGGCCGAACGCTACACGAAACTGACGGGCGAGATACAGGCTGCCGAGGCGCGGCTGGTCTTCGCCCGGTGGCGCGATGCGGCCGCCGCCGCCGATGCCGCACGGGCCGAAGCGGAAAAGGCGGAAACACGGGTTGCGGAAGCCAAGGCCAGGGCGGACGCAGCGCAAAAGGCGCAGCAGGCCGCCGCCATTGCCCTTGCCGAAGCGCGCGAGGAAGTGGCCGACCGGCGCGATGACGCGAGCGCCCACGGCCACCGCATGGCGGCGCTCACCAGCCAGCTGGAAGCCGCGGAACAGCGCCTCGCCGATCTCGACCGGCAGAAGGCGCGGCTGGAGGAAGACCGCGGCGAAGCGGACCGGCTGACGAAAGATGCGGCCGAAGCCCTGCAGCGGCTGGAGCGCGAACTGGCGGACGCGGGCAAGGCGCTGGCGGCGGACGAGGAGCGGCGGCCCGCCCTCGCCGCGAAACTGGAGGATGCCGAGCGCGCGAGCCGCACCGCCGAACTGGCGCTGGCCAAGGCGACCGCCGACCATGCGGGTGTCGAGGCGGAATGGCGCGTGGCGCAGGCCGCGATCGAACAGAGCGAGGCGCGGCTCGCGCGGCTCGATGCCGAAGCGCGGCGGCAGGCGGCCCAGCGCGAGGACCTGCTCGGCGCGCGCGATCCGGACGAAGTCGTCGCCGAAGCGCGCGCCGATGCCGACGCAGCCTCCAAGCGCCTCGCCGACTTGCGCGAGGAACTGGAGGCAGAGCGGGCCCGCAAGGACGACCTGCAGCAGGCCCGCGATGCGGCCGCTGAAGCGCAATCTTCCGCCCGGGCCGAACTTGCCGGGATCGAGCGGGAATATGCGGCGCTCGAACGTGACCGTGCCGCGCGCGAAAAACGGCAGAAGGACGCCAGCGGCCGGCAACTGGCCATCGACGGTATCCGCGCCGCTCCCGGCTATGAGCGGGCAGTCGCCGCCGTGCTCGGCCGGGATGCAAAGACGCCGGTCGGATCGCCGCAGGACAAGGCGGAAGGCCGTTTCTGGACCGGGCGGAGTGCGCCTGCGCGCGTGGCCGACAGCCTCGCCGCCCATGTGCTCCAGGCGCCGGAAGAGCTCGCGGCGCGGCTCGCGCTGGTCCACGTGGCGGAAGGCGACGACGGGCGCGATCTAGCCCCCGGCGAATGGCTGGTGACCATGTCGGGCGCGCTGCGGCGGTGGGACGGTTTCGTCGCGCGCGGCGAAGGCGGGGCGGAAGCGGCGCGGCTGGAGGCGGAGAATCGCCATGCCGAACTCGCCGCGCAGCTGCCGAAGCTGCGCGACGCTGCCGAACGGGCCGAGGCGCAGGCTCGCGGCGCTGCGGAGGCCCTTGCCGAACTGCAACGCAGCCTCGTCGCCCGCGAGCGCGATATCGCTGCGGCGAGCGAGGACGAGCGCGGTGCCCTGCGCGCCCTCGACCAGGCGGAAGCGGCAAAGGAACGGCTTGCCGCGCGGATGGAGCAGCTCGATGCCGCCTCCGCCGACCTCGCCGAACAGCGCAAGTCGGCCGAGAGCGATCTCGAGGAAGCGCAGGCGAAGAAGTCCGCCCTGCCCGACCCCGCCGCCGGCCGCGCGCAGCTGGAAGCCGCGCAGGCGAAGAACGAAGCCGCACGCGCCCTCCACCAGTCGGCCACCGGAGAGCTCGCAGCGCACGACCAGGCGCTGGCCGTGGGCAGGGAGCGGACTGCGGCCCAGCAGGCCGATATTTCAGGCTGGCAGGCCCGCGCCGGCGATGCCGCCCGGCGCCTGTCCGACATGGGTCGCCGGTTCGAGGAAATCGAGGAAGAGCGCGCGGTCATCGCCGCCAAGCCCGCCGGGCTGATGCGCGAAATCGAAGGCGGCGAAGCGACCCGCCAGCGGCTCGGCGACGAACTCGCAAAGGCGCAGGCGGCCCTGGAGGCAGAGGAAGCGAAAGGGCGCGCCGCCGACAGCGCCTTTGCGGAAGCGAACGAAGCCCTCGCCGCTGCGCGCGAAACGCGTGCCGCCTCCACCACCCGCGCGGAAAACGAGGAAGAGCGGCGCCGCGAGATGGGCCGCATTTCCGGCGAGCGCTTCCAGTCGCCCCCGCCCTTGCTACCGACGAAATTCGATTTCGCCGAGGACGAGGTCAAGCCGGCCCCGGACGAATCCGCCATGCTGGAGAAGCTGACCGCCGACCGCGAACGCATCGGCCCGGTCAATCTCGTCGCCGCGGACGAACTTGCGAAGATCGAGCAGGAACACGGCGCAAGTGCCGAAGAACAGGCGGAATTGCACGAGGCGGTCAATCGCCTGCGCGGCAGCATCGGCAGCCTCAACCGCGAAGGGCGCGAGCGGCTGCGCGCCGCCTTTACGGAGGTCAACGCGCATTTCAAGCGGCTGTTCACCGCCCTGTTCGAAGGCGGGCAGGCCTATCTCGAACTGATCGACAGCGACGATCCGCTTGAAGCCGGGCTCGAGATTTTCGCCCAGCCGCCGGGCAAGCGCCTGCAATCGCTCACCCTGCTTTCCGGCGGCGAGCAGGCGCTGACCGCAGTGGCGTTGATCTTCGGCCTGTTCCTCACCAACCCGGCCCCGATCTGCGTGCTGGACGAAGTCGACGCGCCGCTCGACGATGCCAATATCGACCGCTTCTGCGACCTCCTCGACCGCATGACGCGCGAAACCGACACGCGCTATCTCATCGTCACGCACAACGCCGTGACCATGAGCCGCATGCACCGCCTGTTCGGCGTGACGATGATCGAAAAAGGCATCAGCCGCCTCGTCAGCGTCGACCTCGGCGGCGCGGAAGAACTGCTGGCGGCGGAGTAGCTAACGCTCGAAAGCGGTAGTTCGGTTCTCTTCGAAAGCTCGCTGGATAACCTTTTCACGCCAGTCTGGATCGAAGCCTTCCAACGTTGCGACCAAGGCAAGCACCTCGCTCCATTCCGGGGCCTCCTCATGACAAAAGAACAAGCCAGCCTCAGTTTCGATATCGCAGCAAACCAGATCAGACGTTAGCTCGTCTCGCTTGAAGAACTGTACCTTCAAAATGCGGCCATCTTTGAGCAAAGCACCCAGCCGACCGAGATCGTTCACCGCCGCACCCACGGCGCGTCCGTCCGTTCCACCTCCAGCCCGCCCTGCCACGGCTTGCATAGCGCGAAGGCCTCGTCCGGCTCGCCGTCCAGCCATGCGCCGCGTTGGTCGGCCCCGATGATGACCGGGCTGCGGTCATGGACGCCTTCCACTTCCGGGGCGGCTTCGGTCATGATCATGGAATAGACCGCCCCCCATTCCTCGCTCCAGCGCCAGATGCCGGCGATGGCGAGCAGGTCGGCATCGGGCGCGGAGAACCACGTCCGGGTCTTGGCGCCCTTCTCCCCTTCGGCTTCGGCAAAGGCTTCGACCGGGATCAGGCAGCGGCGTTTCTCGAAGCTGGATTTCCAGAACGGCGAGCCGAGCTTGTCGGTGCGCGTGTTGTTGACCGGCTTCGGTTTAAGCGGCTGGCCTTTCGCACCCTTGCGCTGGAGCGGGAAGCCCCAGGTGCAGGCCTTCACTTTGCCTTCCGCCATCACGAGGCCTGGCGTGCCGGGATAGACCTCCGCCCCCCAATTGCCGCCTGCGGCCTCGTTCACCGCATCGAACCATGCAGCGACCTCGCTGGCGTTCTTGGTCATGCGATAGAGGTTGCACATCAGGCGTTCCCCACCACGAAGCAGGCGAGGGCCAGCAACAGCCCGGCGAAGCGGTTGGCGCGGAAACGGGCGAGCGGGTTCTCGGCGTCTGCCGGGTCGAGCGTCAGCACCTGCCACGCAAGATGGCTAGCGACCGGCAGCAGCGCCGCCAGCGCCAGCCAGTCCCCGCGCAGCAGCCAGATGGCGAGCGCCCACAGGCCGAGCGCGCCGGCATAGAATGCGGCGACACCGCCCTTCACGCTTTCGCCCATGCGCAGCGCGCTCGATCTTATGCCGACCAGCGCGTCATCCTCCCGGTCCTGCAGCGCGTAGATCGTGTCATAGCCGATGGTCCACAGCGCGCATCCGGCATACAGCGCGGCCAGCGCCTCCCACGGGGGCCCACGCAGCTCGGTCCAGCCGACCAGCGCGCCCCAGCTGAAGACGAGGCCGAGCCAGGCCTGCGGCCACCATGTGATGCGCTTCATGAAGGGATAGGCCGCCACCAGTGCAAGGCTGGCAAGCGCGACCAGCTGCGCCTGCCACCGCAGCTGGAGCAGCACGACGAGGCCGACCAGGCTCAGGCCGATCAACCAGCCCCAGGCCAGCCGCTTTGACACGCGGCCGCTCGCCACCGGGCGCTGCGCCGTGCGGGCGACCTTCCGGTCCAGCTTCGCATCGACGATGTCGTTGTAGACGCAGCCCGCCCCGCGCATCGCGATGGCACCGAGCAGGAACCACGCGAGCAGCGCCCATTGCGGCCCTTTGCCCGCCAGCCAGACCCCGGCGACGCAGGGCCAGAACAGCAGCCACCAGCCGATCGGCCGGTCGAACCGCGCCAGCTGCGCAAGGTCGCGCGGCAGCTGCGGCAGGCGCGCCACGAGCCCGCGGTGCTGGCTGTCGGGGACGATGTCGTCGGTCATCGCCCTTGTCCTACAGCTGCGATCGCGTAGTGAAAAGCCATGCCGGCGACGCATGATCCCAAGACCCCCGCATGGCCCCCGCGCAGCGCGCCGCGTCTGTTCGTCGGGCAGCGGCTGGCGCAGGGAGCGGTGGTTTCGCTGGACGGCAACCAGGCGAATTATCTCGCCCGTGTCATGCGCGCCAGGCCCGGCGATGCGATGATCCTGTGTGACGATGCGACCGGCGAATGGGTGGCCCGGGTGGAGTCGGCGGACCGGCGCAGCGTCACGCTTGTAGTGGACGAGCAATTGCGCCCGCGCGAGGACGTGCCAGACTTCTGGCTCGTTCCCGCCCTCCTCAAGAAAGACCGCTTCGATCTCGTGCTCGAAAAGGCGACCGAGCTGGGCGTGGCGGCCATCCACCCGGTCGTCACCCGCCGCTGCGTCGCCGACAAGCTGAACGATGCGCGCGCGCAGACCATCGTCACCGAAGCGGCAGAGCAATGCGCGCGCACAGCCTTGCCGCAAGTTGCCGCGCCGGTGAAGCTCGACACGCTGCTGGCAGGCTGGCCGGAGGACCGCGTGCTGTTCTTCGCGGACGAGACGGGCGGCGATCCGGCAGCCGGAGCTTTTGCATCCGCCGCAGGTCCGGCCGCGCTGCTGGTCGGCCCCGAAGGCGGCTTCGACGATGCCGAGCGCGCCGCCATCCGCGCCCACCCACAGGCGCGCGCCATTGCGCTCGGTCCCCGCATATTGCGCGGCGAGACCGCCGCCATTGCCGCCACCGCACTGTGGATGGGTATCGCCGGCGACTGGAAATAGCGCTTGGCGAATTCGCCGCGACTTGCTTAGGGCGAAACCATGTCGACCCGGACAGTTTCAGATAGCAACGATCCCGTGATCGAAAGCCGCGACCAGCTCGTCGCGCCGATGCAGGCGGGCGAGAAACCGAAGGATCGCTGGCGGATCGGAACCGAGCACGAGAAGCTGGTCTTCCGGACCGAGGACCACCGCGCCCCGTCCTACGACGAACCCGGCGGCATCCGCGATATCCTGCTCGCCATGCGCGAATACGGGTGGGAGCCGGTCGAGGAAGGCGGGAAGGTCATCGCCATGGCGGGCGAGGATGGCACGATCAGCCTGGAACCCGCCGGACAGTTCGAGTTGTCGGGCGCGCCGCTCAATTCCCTTCACGAAACCTGCAACGAGGCCCAGCGCCACCTCCACCAGGTGAAGACGATCGGCAAGAAACTGGGCGTCGGGATGCTCGGCCTGGGCATGTGGCCGGACAAGACGCGCGGCGAACTGCCGGTGATGCCCAAGGGGCGGTACGGCATCATGATGCGGCACATGCCCAAGGTCGGCAATCTCGGCCTCGACATGATGCTGCGCACCTGCACGATCCAGGTGAACCTCGACTATTCGTCCGAAGCGGACATGGCGCAGAAATTCCGCGTCGGCCTGGCGTTGCAGCCGCTCGCCACCGCATTGTTCGCCAACTCGCCGTTCACCGAGGGCAAGCCCAACGGCTACCTGAGCTATCGCAGCCACATCTGGTCCGACACCGATCCGCACCGCACGGGCATGCTGCCCTTCGTGTTCGAAGAGGGCTTCGGTTACGAGCGCTATGTCGACTACATGCTCGACGTGCCGATGTATTTCGTGGTGCGGGACGGCCGGTACATCGACTGCGCGGGCGAGAGTTTCCGCGCGTTCATGGACGGCAAGCTGCCGCAGCTTCCCGGCGAGAAGCCGACGGAGAGCGATTGGTGGGATCACCTGTCCACCGCCTTCCCCGAAGTGCGGCTGAAAAGCTTCCTCGAAATGCGCGGGGCCGATGGCGGCCCATGGAACCGCATCTGCGCCCTCCCCGCACTATGGGTCGGCCTGCTTTACGACCAGGGTGCGCTCGATGCGGCGTGGGACTTGGTCAAGGACTGGTCGATGGAAGAGCGCGAGGCGCTGCGCAACGCGGTGCCGAAGGAAGGGCTGGCAGCTGCCGTGCCCGGCGGGCGGACCTTGCAGGAACTCGGCAAGGACGTGCTCGCAATCGCGCGGCAAGGCCTCGCCGCGCGCGGCAATCCTTCCACCAGCGGCGACAACGAGACCGGTTTCCTGCGCCCGCTCGATGCCATTATCGAAAGCGGCAAGTCGCCCGCCCAGCTCCTTCTGGACAAATACCACGGCCCGTGGGGCGGCGATATTTCGCGCGTTTACGAGGAACGCTTCTAAGGCGCCTTATTCTGCCGGATGCATGACCGGCGGCCCGGACTTGCGCGGATTGGCGAAGCGCACCAGCTTGCGCAGCCGCGCGGTCAACGCGCCGTGCTCTCCCATCCAGTCGTAATATTCGCGGTACTTCGGATCCTCGGCCAGCAGGTGCGCCTCTTCGGTACGCGCGCGCCAGTAATAAATCGCGCTCACCACGCCGAGGAACACGGTGTTGCGGACCATGTCGGTAGTCGATCCGTTGACGACCGCGAAGGGCAGCACGCTGCTCCACCAGAACAGGTTCTTCGACACATAGGCCGGGTGGCGGGTGAAGGCATAAGGACCGTTCGTCACGACCCCGCGATAGGTGAGGTTCGAAAAGCGGATGCCGAAAGCGAAGGTCGCCCAGGCATAGACCGCGGTCAGGAACACCAGCCAGCTCATCCAGACCCACAGCAACAGCTCGCTGCCGCCCAGCCAATGCGCCCAGCCGCCGGTGCCCACCTCGTATCCCAGCAGGCCACCCTCGCCGTTGGTGAAGATGCCCGGGCCGCCCATGATGCCCCACACCAGCGGCGGGTAGCAGATCAGCGCCGCGATCCAGCCCGCCAGCAACGGGTTGCCGCTGCGGATGTGGCTGTCGAGCGGGCGGAAGGTGAGCAGGTAACCGACCGTGCCGATCTGCACGTCGACCAGGAACAGCGCAGCGAACAGCACCTCGCCCAGCGCCACCGGATTGCCCGCGACCGCGCCGATGTCGGCCATCACGAGGTAGGAAAAGCCGCCCGGAATGATGGAGAGCATGAAGGCGGTGAAAAACGCCTTGATGAACCAGGCGCGGCCATGCTTCTTCACCGCCGCCATTTCCCAGCCATCGCGGCCGAGCAGCATCGCGCCGAAATGCCAGCTGGCATCGCGCGGTTCGACCATGCGGCGGTCGATCCACAGGACATAGGGCACGGACAGCAGGACCAGCGGGATCGCCGCATAGCCGAGCACGTGCATCGAGAACTGGTAGCTACCGTTCCAGTACCACCGGCCGAGGCAGTAGAAAGCCGCGATCAGTGCAAAGGTGGTCCACAGCCCGGCGAGCTTGACCACGGACACATCCAGTACGGCATGCAAGGGGCGCGGGTCGTCCCACGCCATCCCGGTCGAGGCATTGCGGTGGACTTTCTCGACCACCACCGACCACACGCTCATCGCGAGGCCGGAGAAGACCACGCCGAGCAATGCGGCATAGGGCCCGTCGAGCCGGCCCAGGGCGGGGTCGAAGCCGAAATGGGGGGCGATGGCAGGCCAGTTGCGGCACACCATGACCCACGCGGCAAGCGTCGCCAGCCCGACGAGGCCGACGGCGGCGCTGACATCGCTAACCGGGCGGGCCGCGGGGATCGTGCGCGTGGTGTCCATACCCCTCGCGCCGTAGCGCAGAAGGGTTAATGCCGCGGTAAAGGCCGCGGGCGAGCCCTAGCGGTAGGCGTTGATGCGGCCGTTGTCTTCCAGGATATACATCGTCCCGCCGGCCACGATCGGCGGCAGGGAAACGCCGCTGTTCAGCTGCTGGAAGTCGGCGATGGCGCCCGACATTACGTCGACGCGCTTGACCGCACCGCGGCTGCTGGCGACCCACAGCGAATTGCCGGCGAGCACCGGCCCGGTCCAGAAAATCTCGCCCTCGCGGTCCTTCGCGTCGCGGTAGCGGTCGAGCTGGGAAATCCAGCGGACCTTGCCGGTCGTGCGCTGGATGGACAGCAGTTCCGCCTCGTCCGTCAGCACGAACAGCCACTCGCCCGCCACCGCGGGGGTGGAAATACCGGCGATGTTGAGTTCCCACTGGCGCTGGCCGCTCAGCAGGTCGTAGGCTGCCATGCGGCCGCCCTGCCCCAGTGCGTAGACCTTGCCCGACTCGATGATCGGCCCGGCGTCGACGTCGGTCAGCGTGCCGACCTGGGTGGAAATCGAGGTGCGGGCAAGCGCGTCGGACCACAGGTTGCGGCCGTTTTCGTACCGATAGGCGGTCAGTTCGCCAGAGCTATAACCCGCAATGACCGAACCCTGCGCTGCCGCCGGGGCACCGACGCCGAAGACGCCGGCAGTGCCTGCGGCTGCCGTGTCCGACCAGATGGCCGAACCGTCGAGCGTGCTCAGTGCGTGGATCTGGTTGTCCTGCGTCATCACGAAGACCTGGTTGAAGGCCACGGTGGGTGCGTTGCGCAGCGGACCGGCGGGCTTCACCTGCCAGCGGATTTCACCCGTGTCGGCGCTCATCGCCACGACGTTGCCGGTGCCATCGGTCGCGAACAGCTGGCCGCCGGCATAGCTGACGCCGCCGCCGAAGGCAGCGTTCTGCGAACCGTCAGGCCGCTCCAGCGCCTTGGTCCACAGCGCACCGCCGCTCGCCGCGTCGAACGCGCGGATCGTGCCGCTGGTGTCGACCACGAACAGCTTGCCGCCGCCGACCACCGGAGAGGAGCCGAGACGGCGCCGGTCGTTGGAGCCTTCGATCTGCGCGGTCCATGCCAGCGCCGGCGTGGCGCCGAGCGCGACGTGGCCGATGGCGTTGCTGGCCGCGCCGCCCGGCTGGGGCCAGTCCGCGTTCGCCTGCGCTGCCGGCACGATCACCGACACGCCTGCGAGCGAGGGATCGACCACTGCGCCCGCGCGGATCTGCGACAAGATCGGCACCCGGTTGCCGACCGTCGGCGTGGTCGTCTTGTCGTCGCTGCCGCCGAAGATGCCGCAACCGGATACGGCCAGCGCCATCGCCGAAACCGCGAGGAAAGAGAAAGGCTTGGTGCGGGTCATTCGAAAATCCTCTGAAGTCCTATTCGGCTGCGGCCGGCGCTGCCGCGCCTTGCGGGCCGACGATCTCCGCCACGTTGTCGATCGCATCGAAGCCGAGCGATCCGGCCAGTTGCCGGGTGCGCTGGCGGATCGTGTTCGGCAGTGTATCGTCCTGGGCGATTGCGACCAGCAGCGGGCCGGCTTGGTTCGGCTTTCCCTGTGCAAGATAGGCGTGCGCGCTCATTTCGGCAGCGCTGGCGAACCACGGGTTGCCCGGTTTTGCGAGCGGGGCCAACCGCTGGATCACGTCCGACGGCTGCATCGTGTCGTAACCGGCGGCAACCGCGCGGATCGTCGCCCCGTCGCGCAGCGCAGCGGGCGCATCGCCCATGGCGGCGACTTGGTCGAACAGCTTGATCGCTTCCGCGTTGTTACCCTGCCGCTGGGCGGCAGACGCGCGCAGCATGATCGCTGCTGCCTGCTGGGCCGGACCGCCATCGGCCTCCACCGTGGCGAGCGTTTCGCTGGCGTTCGCATTGCCTTCGACCTGGTCGATGCCGCGGATCAGCTCTTCGGAAACGACCTCGCGCTCGGCCTTCTGGCTGGAATTCCACCACAGGTAGCCGCCGAACGCCGCCAGCAGCAGTACGACGCCCGCGACGATGGCCGTGCCATATTTCTTGGCGAAGCCTTCGAACGTATCGGTACGGACCGCCTCGTCCACTTCGCGCAGCAGGGCTTCCTGCTCCGCATCGGCGACGCGTTCCTTCTTGCTGGGCTCATTGCCGATACTTGCCGGCGGGGTCTTGGGTGTCAGGGCCACAAAAAGCCACTTTCGCTGTCAATTTCGGAATGGCGCGCTCTTTAGCGCATGGCGGGGACTATTCAACTGGTCCGCCGAAGATGTCGTCCGGCAAATGAAGTTGCGGTGAACCGGCTCAGGCCTGCAGGCGGGCGTGGGCCGGCAGGAAACGGTTGTAGAGATCTCGGTAGGCCTCGATCATCCGCGCCTCGCCGTATTCGGCCGTCACGTTCGCCTTGTTTGCCATGCCGATGCGCTCGCGCAGCTCGGCGTCGGAACTCAGGGTGCGGACGGCCTGAATAAGTGCCTCGCTATCGCCGGGCGGGACGATGAATTCCTCGTTTTCGGGCGCGACCATGGCGAAGATGTCGCCGACATCGGGCGCGGCGACCGGAAGCCCGGCGGCCATCGCCTCCAGCACCGAAATCGGAAACTGTTCGCTGTCGGAAGAGAGCGCGAAGATATCGAGGAGGCCGATCACCTTCGCTGGATCCTTCACGTGGCCGGGCAGGTGGACGCGGTCGCTTATCTCGTATCGGTCCGCAGTCTCGAGGATGGCCTCGCGCTCCGGCCCCTCTCCGAAAATGACGAGGTGCCAGTTGTCGGGCAGTTTGCCGACGACTTCCACCAACCGGTCGAGGCGTTTCACCTCGCGCAAACCAGCCATGGTACCGAGCCACATTTCGCCCGGCCGCTTGATCAGGCGCGGCAGGGCGCTGCGCTTCGGCTTCTTGCGGAAGGCGGACACGTCGATACCGTTGGGAATGCGCTTCACGCGGTCCGCCGGCTGGCTCCAGGTCTGGCGCGCGATCCGGCCGAGGATGTGCGACGGCACGACGACCGCCGCCGACCGGCCAAGCGCGATCCGGCGATACCAGTTGCGCGACCACTTCAGCTTCTTCGCCTCGTCCGAATTGAAGCCGTCCTCGTGGTGGATCAGCGGCGGCAGGCCCATCCGCTCCGCAAAGGCGGTGTGCGCCATCGCGGCGTCCATCGCGCCCCAGTTATAGGTCAGGATGAGGTCGTAATTCGCCATCGCCTGCGCCATTTTCAGCAGGCGGCGCGGCGTGGGCTTGCCCGTCAAGGAGGGGAAGCTGCGGGGATAGCGCACGCGAAGGCCCGGCTTGATCGCCTTGGAGGCGCCGTACTGGTTCCTGTCGGCGGAAACGATCTCGTGCTCGGCAGAGCGGCCGAAGGCATTGATCAGTTGGACGCTGCGCAGTTCCTTGCCGCCGGGGGCGAAGCTGGAATGCAGGTGAAGGATGCGCGCGGGCCGGCGGGCTTCGCTCATCCCGCTTTCCCCAGCAGCGCGTCGATGGCGGCGATGGCCTCCGGCTCCGCCAGCGTCGGCGCATGGCCCACGCGGGGCACCGTGACGCTTTCCAGCCCGTCGATCCGGGCCAGCATGGCGTCGCGCGTGGCGGGCGTCAGCAAGTCGGACTGCTCGCCGCGCACCAGCAGGCCCGGCCGCCCGCCCAGAGCCTCGAAGGCGGGCCACAGGTCGACATCGGGCGCGCCGTCCGACTGGCGGAAGGGTTCGGCGATCTTCATGTCATAATCGAACACGATCCGCCCGTTGCCGCCCACGGTCATGCATTTCTTGGCAAAGGCGAGCCAGTCTTCCAGCGACCAGTCGGGGAACGTCTCCCCGTGTCCTTCCTGCAGGGACCGCGCCGCGTGCATCCACGTGGGATAGCTGCCGCCGACGCCGACATAGGTCTTGATGCGTTCGATCCCCTCTGGGTCGATGTCGGGGCCGATATCATTGATGACATAGCCGGCGATCTTGCCGCCATGCATCGTCGCCAGCAGCGAGGTCACGAGACCGCCGAGCGAGGTCCCGATGGCGACGAACCGCTCGATCTCCGCCTGGTCAAGCAGCGCGGCGACGTCGCCGGCATAGACCACCGGGTTATAGGTCATCGGGTCGCGCGCATATTCGCTGTCGCCCCGGCCGCGGAAATCCACGCACAGCACGCGGCGCTTGCCGGCCAGGTGCTCCGCCAGCTCCTCGAAATCGCGGGCGTTGCGGGTCAGGCCCGGCATGCAGATCACGGGGAGCGCAGCCGCGTCGCCGTCGTAGTGGCGGTAATGCAGCTTCAGCCCGTCAGGACTGTCCCAATAGCGGTCTTCGTGGGCGGCACTGGCCAATGGTCTGATCCCCTCCCCGCGAGCCGGGCGCGGCGCGCGTGTCAATGGCTTGCGCTGCTAGCGCCCCTCGCCCACTTAGGGAAGATGCCGCGCAATCCCGACCCTGTCGCCTACCGCCCCGCGCCGATCATCGGGGAGGTGGCGCAGTGGCTGGGCGATCCGGTCGCGCCCGCCGATTTCCCGCAGACTGTTTTGCGTTTCCGCAACGACCGTGCAGCGGCGCAAGTCGGGCTGCAAAGCCTGCCGGACGAGGACTGGATCCGCCATTTCGGCCGGTTCGAGCCGCTGGCAGACAACCTCCCTCACCCCCTCGCCCTGCGCTATCACGGGCACCAGTTCCGCGTGTACAACCCGGATATCGGCGACGGGCGCGGGTTCCTGTTCGCGCAGCTGAAGGACGGCGGCGACCGAATCCTCGACCTCGGCACCAAGGGTTCGGGCCAGACGCCCTACAGCCGGCAGGGCGACGGGCGGCTGACGCTGAAAGGCGCGGTGCGCGAAATCCTCGCCACGGAAATGCTGGAGGCGCTGGGCGTCGAGACCAGCCGCACGTTCTCCGTCATCGAAACCGGCGAGCAGCTGGAGCGGGGCGACGAGCCTTCGCCCACCCGCTCCGCCGTGCTGGTGCGGCTGCAGCACAGCCATATCCGCATCGGCAGCTTCCAGCGGCTCGCCTTGCTGGAGGAGCACGATCACCTGCGCGAGCTGGTCGATTACTGTCTGCGTCATTATCCCGGCGCAGAGCCGCCGGACGACGCGCCGGATCGCGGGGAACCGGCCGTACGCCTGCTGCACCAGGTGGTCGAACGCATGGCGGAACTTGCCGCCAGCTACATGGTCGGGGGCTTCGTCCACGGCGTGCTCAACACCGACAACATGAACATCACCGGCGAAAGCTTCGATTACGGCCCTTGGCGATTCCTGCCCAGGTGGGAGCCGGGCTTCACCGCCGCCTATTTCGACCATGCGGGTCTTTACGCGTTCGCCCGCCAGCCGGAAGCGATGCGCTGGAACAGCGCGCAGCTCGCCATCGCGCTGCGGTCGATCTGCGAGGCGCCGCCTCTGATCGCCGCGATGGACCGCTTCGGGCCGCTTTACGAGGCGGCGATGGCGCGGCGCTGGTGCCAGCGGCTGGGACTGAAGCCCCGCGGCGACGAAGTCGACCGCCAGCTCGTCTCCCTGTCGGAAGCTGCCCTTCGCTCCAGCAACGAGCCGCCCGATGCCTTCTTCTTCCGCCACCGCGGCGGGCGCAATGCCGACCATGCCCTCGGCGAAATCATGGCGCAGTATGAAGCGGTCGAGAACGATCACGATTACTGGCAGGGCGACAGGCCGGAAACCATGCTGATCGACGAGGTAGAGGCGATCTGGGCGGCGATCGACCGGGACGACGACTGGGGCCCGCTCCACGCCAAGGTCGACGCGCTGCGAGGCATGGGAGAGGTGCATCGCGCATAGTTATCAATATCGAACGCGCTTCACTGGAAAGCTTGGAAAAACGCGGCTATCAGCGCTGCGAAACGGGGATGGAACCGATCAAACATGAGTAGCGACGCGATTATTTCGACCGAACCGGCGACGGGGCGGGAATTGTGGCGCGGTGTCGCCGGCGATGTCGACGCCACGGTCGACCGGGCGCGCCGCGCATGGCCCGCATGGGCCGCGCAGCCCCTCGCCAACCGGATCGAGCTCATGCGCCGCTTCGCCAACGAATTGCGCAAGGAGCAAGAGAATTTCGCCGAACTGATCGCGCGCGAGACCGGCAAGCCGATGTGGGAAGCCCGCACGGAAGTCGAGGCGGTGATCGGCAAGGTTGAAATCTCGATCCGCGCCTATGCGGAACGGACTGGCCAGCGCAAGCTAGACAGCGCGCTGCAGGGCACCGCCGCGCTGCGGCACAAGCCGCATGGCGTGATGGCGGTGCTTGGTCCCTACAACTTCCCGGCTCACCTACCCAACGGCCACATCGTGCCTGCACTGATCGCGGGCAACGCGGTCGTTTTCAAGCCGAGCGAGAAGACGCCTGCCGTCGGCGAACTGCTGGTGAAATGCTTTCACAAGGCCGGGGTCAGCGCCGCCGTGGTCCAGGTGCTCCACGGCGGGCCGGAAGAAGGCAAGGCGCTGGTCGCCCACCGCGGCATCGACGGCGTGCTGTTCACCGGCAGCGCGCAGGCGGGGATCGCGATTAACAAGCGGCTCGCCACCAATCCCGGCAAGATCGTGGCGCTCGAAATGGGCGGCAACAACCCGATCATCATGTGGGACACGCCGCTCATCAGCGATGCGGCGGCGCTGATCATCCAGTCCGCCTTCACCTCGGCCGGGCAGCGCTGCACCGCCGCGCGCCGGCTGATCGTGAAGAAATCGCTCTATGACGAGACGATGGAGCAGGTGAAGCGCCTCGCCGACCGGCTCATCGTGGGGGAACCCTTCGGCGAACCGGCCCCGTTCATGGGTCCGGTGATCGACAACAACGTGGCCGACCAGCTGACGGAGAGCTTCGTCTATTTCCTGTCCAACGGCTGCAAGGCGATCAAGCACATGCGCCGAAAGGATGACGACCTACCCTTCGTCAGCCCCGCGATCATCGACACCACCGCGATGCAGGACCGCCCCGACGTGGAGCTGTTCGGCCCGCTGCTGCAGGTGATCAAGGTCGACGATTTCGACGAGGCGATCGCGGAGGCGAACAACACGCGCTTCGGCCTGTCGGCCAGCCTGCTGGGCGGCACGCCGCAGGAATACAACCGCTTCTGGGCCAATATCCGCGCCGGCATCGTCAACTGGAACCGGCCGACCAACGGCGCATCCTCTGCTGCTCCGTTCGGCGGCGTGGGCCTGTCGGGCAACCACCGCCCGGCGGCGTTCTACGCGGCGGATTACTGCGCCTACCCGGTCGCCAGCACGGAGATGGAGCAACCCCGCGCCACCATCGGCGTGGGCCTGCGCGAAGCCTAGGAGACGGCCTCAGTCGCTGGCGACGAGCAGCTCGGCCTCGGTCACGCCGTCGCCGATCTCGCTCACATATAGTGCGAACTTGCGGCCCTTGCGCTCGCCGGTCAGCACCTGCGTCTCGCCCATTTCGGCGCGCGCCTGCTGAAATCCGGCCTTGCCGCCCAGCGTATAGTAGAAGTCGAGCACTTCCTGCACCGGCATCGGCGTCCGGAACACGGCGCCGCGCAGCTTGCAGGCCTCCCCGTCCGATCCGGCGGCATCCTGCAAGGCAGCTTCGGGATAGAGAGCGAAAGGCTGCGGCATCGTCGCCGAATAGCGCCCGCCATAACGGACGGTGCGGCTGCAGGCGCGCGTCGCCATCCCGCTCGAAACGAAGCGCTGCTCCAGCGTCAGGATGTCGGGCGTTCCTTCCAGCGTCTCGGCAGCTTCGGGTGCGTCCTGCATCGTTTGGTTGCCGCCGACATGGCGGACCGCCTTTTCGCGAATGCGGACGACCGTTTCCGGTGACCAGTCGACTTCCGGCATGCCGGCCGCGCTGCCCCCGCCGAGCCCGAGCACCGCGTCGCTATCGTTGCTGAGCGCGAGGTCTGGATCCGAAGCTATCGGCCGTTCCAGCGCCACCTCGGTCGGAGGTACGGCATCTTCCCCGCTGCCACCGCACGCGGAGAGGAGCACGAGCAGGATCGGGGCGATATTGCGAACCATGCAGCGCTCTGTAATCCATCCTGAGCATAAAGCGAGGGCGCCCCGCCATCGCTGGCGAAGCGCCCCCTGCACACGGACGACTAAGATTGCGACCCTTGCGTCCGGTGCACGCCGGACCTCGGCCCGGCGGTTTTCCGTTGGTTTAGCGGCAGCGCGAGTTCGAGCGGTCGATCTCGCGGCCGGCAAGACCGCCGACGGCAGCACCCAGGATGGTGCCGAGCGTACGGTCGCGGGCCAGTTCGCGTCCGGCAAGCGCGCCCACTGCGGCGCCGATCAGCAGGCCGGTCGTGCCGTCGTCCTTGCGGCAGTAATAACGGCCGTCACGGCCCTGCCACACGCGGGTGTTCCGCGTCACGCGATCGCCATAGTAGCGCTGGCCGTCGTCATAGTAGCGGCGCGAATCGCGGCGATGCCCATAGGCATTGCCGCGCGGGCGGTGCCCACGGCGATGGTGCTCTGCCGTCTCGAGGCCGCTCGCAGCCATCGGCGACGCGGGCAGCGCCATGGTGAAGCCGGCCGGCTGCGCGGAAGGCACTTCGGCAGCCCCGACGGGCGCAGCGAGGGACATGGCGGCAGCGGCTGCTGCGAGCGATGTGGCGGTGAAAATGTTACGCATCTGGAATCTCCTGGCTCCCTGTTGTGTTCAGCTTTGGCATCAGGAAGGTGAACGGCGCGCAACTGGGCTGCAAGATTCCCGCTCAGTCGGCGAGGCGTTTTTCAGCCGCGACGAAACGAGCGATTGCACCGCCCGGCAAGCGCTCCTACCGCGATGCGATGGCTGGCCCGCAAACTGGTGACGAGAACCGCAGTGGGCTGCCGCATGCCATTGCGGCCTATGTCCTGTGGGGCCTGATGCCGCTCTATCTCGCACTGGTGAAGACCGTGCCGCCGGTGGAATTCGTCGGCTGGCGGATCCTGTGGACGGTGCCCGTCTGCCTCGCCATCGTCGCGCTGCGCGGTCAGGTGCCACAACTGAAAGCGGCCTTCGGCGATTGGAAGGTGCTGCGCCTGCTGCTTGTCAGCAGCGTCCTGATCGCCATCAACTGGCTGGTTTATGTGTACGCCATCATGGACGGCAAGCTCTACGGCGCCAGCCTGGGCTACTACCTCAACCCGCTGGTCAATATCGCGCTCGGCACGCTGTTTCTTGGCGAGAAACTGAGCTGGCGGCAGTGGCTCGCAGTGGCGCTCGCGGCCAGCGGCGTGGCGATACTGCTGTTCGGCGCGCTCGACACGCTATGGATCACGCTGACGCTGGCGTGCAGCTTTTCGCTCTACGGCCTCGTCCGCAAGACGGCGCCGGTCGGATCGCTGCCGGGGCTAACGATCGAGGCCTCTCTGCTCGCGCTGCCTTCAATGGCGGTGATCGGCTGGTTCGCGACACAGACCGCCGCCGGTTCCGCGATGGGCCAGTCGCTCCAGCTCGACTTGCTGATCGTGGCTGCGGGCGTGGTAACCGGGGTGCCACTGCTGCTGTTCGCCACGGCGGCGCGGCGGCTGCCCTACTCGCTGCTCGGCTTCATCCAGTTCATCGCCCCGACAATGGTGTTCGTGCTGGGGCTCACGGTTTTCGGCGAGGAGCTGCGTCCGTCGCAACTGGCGTGCTTCATCCTGATCTGGCTGGCGATCGCGCTGTTCTGCTTGGACCTGTGGGCCAAGCGCGCGCCTGCGGAGGTCGTCACGCAGCCGGCAGCTCAGCCCGCGAAGGACCAGCCGATCCGCTGACCGGCATGGAATGGCGTGAGCTCGTGCTCGCCGTCCATCCGCTCCGGCACATCGGTGGCCGATTTCGCCAGCGTCACCCTGTCCTCGTTCAGCGGAAGGCCGTAGAAGCGCGGGCCGTTTTCGCTGGCAAAGGCCTCGAAGCGGTCCAGCGCGCCCTCTTCCTCGAACACGGCGATGTAGCTTTCGAGCGCATAGGGCGCGTTGAAAATACCGGCGCAGCCGCAGGCGCTTTCCTTCGCATGGCGCGCGTGGGGCGCGCTATCGGTGCCGAGGAAGGCCTTGGCGCTGCCCCCGGTCGCAAAGGCCCGCAGCGCGAGGCGGTGCTCCTCGCGCTTGGCGACGGGCAGGCAATAGGCGTGCGGATTGATCCCGCCGGCAAAGATCGCGTTGCGGTTGATGTGGAGGTGCTGCGGCGTGATCGTGGCGGCGACGTTCGGCCCCGCCCCTTCCACGAATTGCACCGCATCGCGCGTGGTGATGTGTTCGAACACGACCTTGAGTTCGGGCAAGCGCTCGACCACCGGGGCAAGCACGCGGTCGATGAACACGGCCTCGCGATCGAAGACGTCGATCTCGCCGTCCGTCACCTCGCCGTGGACGCACAGGATCATGCCGATCTCGGCCATCCGTTCCAGCACACCCATGATATTGGCGATGTCGGTCACGCCGCTGGCTGAATTGGTGGTCGCGCCGGCAGGATAGAGCTTGGCAGCGGTCAGCACATCCTCGCCGTGGCCGCGCGCAAGATCGCCTGCGTCGGTCGTATCGGTAAGGTAGGCGGTCATCAGCGGGGTGAAGTCCATGCCTTCCGGCAAGGCCGCCAGGATCCGCTCGCGATAGGCCGCCGCGTCCGCCGTCGTCGTGACCGGCGGGGCGAGGTTCGGCATCACGATCGCCCGGGCAAACTGGCGCGCGGTGTAGGGAAGCACGGCCTCCAGCATGGCCCCGTCGCGCAGGTGGAGATGCCAGTCGTCGGGGCGGCGGATCGTGATCGTCTCGGTCATGCGCGCTCCTCTAGCGCGTCGGGGCGCGGCGGAACAGCCACCGCCTTGTCATTGGCACGTCTCGCTTTGCCAATCCTCTCATTGCTTGTGCAGCGCGCGCTCCCGCCCCATCTATCGGCCATGAATGCAACCCGCCTGTTCGACCGTGCCGTGATCCGCCTTGCCCCCACCGACGACGGCGAGGACGTGGCCGCGTTCCTCCAAGGCCTGCTGACCAACGACGTGACCGGCAAGCTGCCGGCCTACGCGGCGCTGCTGAGCGCGCAGGGCAAGACGATGTTCGACTGCATCGTCTGGCCCGCCGGCGACGGCCTGCTGCTCGATTGCGAGGCCGCCTATGCGGAGGAGTTCGCCAAGCGCCTTTCGCTTTATCGCCTGCGCCGCAAGATCGACATCGCGGTGGACGATGGCGTCGGCGTGCACTGGCAGGCCGAATTAGGCGATGGCGGCGCGCCCGACCCGCGCCTTGCCGCGCTTGGCCAGCGCTGGCTCGCGCCGGTGGCGGAGGAGGACGAGGCCGCCGATGCGGAGTGGACGAAGCACCGCCTGTCGCTCGGCGTTCCGGAAGGCCGCGCCGAGCTCGGCGATATCCTCTGGCTCGAAACCAACGCGGCGGAGCTGAACGGCGTCAGCTTCGAAAAGGGCTGCTATATCGGCCAGGAAAACACCGCGCGCATGAACTGGCGCCAGAAGGTCAATCGCCGCCTGCTGGTCGTCCCGTTCGACAAGTCCGACGAAAAGCGCCGCAAGCACGCGTGGCCGGAACTCAACTACGCCATCGGCCATGTGCGCGTTGCGGATGTAGCAACGGACGCCTGGCCCGATTGGTTGGACGTGGCCAACATCGCTCATAGCTGATGGTACGAACGGCACGAGGGATAATCGCTCAACTCACCGAGAGCGCCTTTTCGTCGACGGCGGTCCAGCTTTCGTCGGTCTCTAGGCGATATAGAAAGATTCCCGAGACACCGGCCATGCTGCCCGCGTCCTCGCTCGCGTAGATGAGGCCCCGACCCGAATTCGCATCGAATGCGGGCATCGCAACCGAAATCACGGTCGCCGACCACTTCTCCTCACGGGTTATCTCCGAGATTTGGCTTTGATCGGTGATTAGTCCGGTACGTGCCAGCCACAAGCCTACGTTCTCACATTCCTTCAAGGGATCAGTGTCCCGAAGCAAAACCGATTGGCGAATTAGCGGCAGGGTTTCGCTATCCGCATAGGATGGGGGCGTATTCGAAAATTCGACCAACTCCTCTCGCGTCGGAATACCGAAGTTCGAGAATTGAACCGCGATTTCGCGATCCTCAAAGCCTGATACGCTTTGAATTTTGCCTACACGTCCAACGATGTGTGCAAGGACCAGGGAACAAGAGGCATCACGGTCCATCGCCATGGCCTCAGGTTTGAGGCAGGCAGAAGCGAGCATGGTCGATGCTAGGCATAAAATCCCGTTAAGTGTTCTGCCCATCACGGAGCGGTAGCGCACCCTAACCTACCACCTCGGCCGCCAGCGATTGTTCCAGCAGGCGCTGGGCGATGTCTCGGGCGCGGCTGTCGGGGAGCTTGAGCGATGCGGCCAGCGGGGCGCCCATCAGCGAGTTGCCGAGCGCCAGCAGCACCACCCCAAGCGTGGCGTCATGGGCAGGCGTGGGCTTGCCGTGTGTAGCCTCGTCGAGGTTCAATTCGTCGACCATGCGGTGGATGGTTTCGACGAAGGGCTCCATCGCGTCTTCTTGCCCCGTCGCCAGCATCCAGCTTACGAGCGCGCCGCCACCTTCCCGGTCGAACGCATCGAAGGCGATGTCGACCACCTCGCGCGGGGAGGCGATCCCGGCGCGCGCAGCGCGAACCGCTTCGGCCACCGAATCGCACACGGTCGCCGTCAGGTGCTCGGCCAGCGCCTTCTGCAGACCGGCAGCCGAACCGAAATGGTGGAGCAGGTTCGCATGGGTCCGCCCGATCCGCGCGCCCACGGCCTTGAGCGTGACCGCCTGCGGCCCCGCCTCGATCAGGATCGCGCGCGCGCTTTCCAGTGCGGTCATGCGGAACTCTTCGGGGCTTAAACGCTTCCTTATTGACATTGATGTAAGTAAGCCCCAATTTGCAATCACTAACAATCACGAGGCAACCGGCATGAACGCCCCGACTGCAATCCCGTTAGACCGCGCCGCCGCAACCGACAAGGACGCGGCCCGCACCGCTACAGGCACTGGCGCCCGCACCACCCCCACTCCCGCCGATCTCGACATCGTGATCCGCGACGAGCGCTTCAATCGCGACAAGAAGGCGAGCCGCTGGTGGGCGGGCGAACCCTTCGGCACGGCTTGGCACAATGCCCTGTCCGCCACTTTCCCACGCGGCGAGGCCTTCTTCATCGAATCGGTGAAGGCTCACCGCGACGGCGCCGATCCGCAGCTGGCGGAGGAAATCCGCGCCTTCATCCGGCAGGAAATCAACCACACGCGCGAACACGTCGCCTTCAACCGTCTGGCCGAGGACCACGGCTACGACATCCAGAAGATCGACCGGCGGGTGAAGGAACTGCTCGACCTGACTAAGGGTCGGCCGCAGATCATCAACCTCGCCGTGACCATGGCGCTGGAACACTACACCGCGATGATGGCGCACGAATTCCTCGCCAACCCGCAGCACTTCGCCGGTGCGGACGAGGAAGTCGCCGCGATGTGGCGCTGGCACGCAGTCGAGGAAATCGAGCACAAGGGCGTCGCCTACGACACCTATCTGCACGCGACGAAGGACTGGCCGGCGTGGCGCAAGTACCGCCTGCGCGCGATCATGATGCTGATCATCACCAACCGCTTCATCGTGAACCGCTGGAAGGATGCCATCGAGCTCCTGGCGCAGGACGGCATCACCGGCTGGAAGGCGCGCTGGGGCCTGTTCAAGTACCTGACCGTGAAGCCCGGCGTGCTGCGGCGGATTTTCCCGGCATGGCTGGCCTATTTCAAGCCCGGCTTCCACCCGTGGGACCACGACGATCGCGAGCTGATCGGCAAGTACGACAGCGAGTTCGCCGACGCCAACCTGACCGCGGTCCCGGCGGAATAAACGCGGTCCGGACATGAAAAAGGGCGGCTCCCGTAGCGGGGGCCGCCCTTTTCTTTTGCGCTTGGCTCAGGCCGCCTGGGGTTCGTCGCCGCTCGCCATCCCCGCCCCGAGCAGTCGCTCGTACTGGCGCACGAGCGATTCCTTGCCCCTCCCGCAGCTGAAGCGCGGCATGACGCGGCCCGTCGGCGTGAAGCCGTTCTTCTCCAGCACCCGGCCGGACGCCGGATTGTCGAGGAAGTGGCCCGCCGTCAGCCGGTCGAGCCCGAGCATGCGCGCGACCTCGATCACGCCGGCCAGCGCTTCGGAGGCATAGCCGCGGCCCCAGTATTCGCGCGCGATCCAGTAACCGACCTCGACCTCGCCCGCGTCCTCGCCCAGCCCGGCACTGCCGATCAACCGCTCGCCCCGCGCCGTGGGCTCGGTGACGATGAAGCTCGGCAGGCTGGGATCCTGGCCGCGCGCGGCGAAGGCCTTCGCATCCTTGGGGCGATAGGGCCAGGGTGCCTTGGCAAGATTTCGCACCACCGTCTCGTCGGCGATGCCGGCAAAGATCGCTTCCCAGTCGTCGGGGAAGACGGGCCGCAGGAACAGGCGCTGCGTACGGTGGAACATCGGTCTTACTCCTTTCGCCCCCGCAAGCCGCACGATCGTGCGCGAATTCTTGCTGGAGCCTGCACACGGCCGCCCGATGGCGGCAGATTGTTGCAAGGGAGCGACACATAGAAAAAGGGAGAGGGGTTGGCCCCGTCTCCCTTGCAGATGCCGGTGTTCGAAAACCCGGCGGGGCCATCCCGGTGGATGACCCCGTTATCGGATCATCCGGTTATTCGGCTGCTTCCGCCATGGCGTCCACGGACACGTAAGTGCGACCAAGTTTGCCCGAGTGGAATCGCACGCGGCCGTCCACGAGCGAGAAGATCGTGTGGTCGCGGCCGAGGCCGACGTTCTGGCCCGGGTACCACTTGGTCCCGCGCTGGCGCACGATGATGTTGCCGCCGACGACATTTTCGCCGCCGAACTTCTTCACGCCGAGGCGCTGACCCGCTGAGTCGCGGCCGTTACGCGAAGAGCCGCCTGCTTTTTTATGTGCCATGTCTCGTTCCTACCGGATCGCTTGGATTACTTCTTGGCAGCCGGCTTCTTGGCCGGTGCCTTCTTGGTTGCGGCTGCCTTCTTCGGTGCCGCAGCCTTCGCCTTGGGAGCTGCCTTCTTCTCGGCTGCATCCTTCTTCGGCGCTGCCTTCTTGGTGTCGGCCTTCTTGGCGTCAGCCTTGGGGGCGTCGTCCTTCTGGACCTTTTCCTTTTGGGCTTCTTCCTTCTTCGGCGCGGCCTTCTTCTTGCTGCCTTCGCCGACCGACGTGATGCGCAGCAGCGTCATCTGCTGGCGGTGGCCCGCCTTGCGGCGATAGTTGTGACGGCGACGCTTCTTGAAAACGACGACCTTCTCGCTCTTCGCCTGGGCGATGATCTCGGCCGAGACGGTCACCTTGGCGGCATCCGCCATGCTGTCGCCTTCGCCGGCCAGCAGGACGTCGCCCAGGGTGATCGTGTCACCGGCTTCGCCGCCGAGTTTCTCGACCGCGATCTTGTCTCCTTCGGCGACGCGATACTGCTTGCCGCCCGTGCGCACTACTGCGAACATGGTTTTCAAATCCGTTTCTAATCGTGTCAGGTCGCCCCGCTCCGATCCGCTGCCCGAACGGGCAACATAGCGCAAGCGACACGCCGGCCACCCGCAAGGGAGGCCGGAAAGAAGGGAGCCGTTAGGCCAAGCCCCGTCTTCTGTCAACGCCGGGCGGGCGGTTTTTTGCCCGCTCCGCACCCCGCGCGCGCCTCTCATGGAGCGCCCGTCCCATATGGTGCGCCGCGCCAAACATGCTAGGGCTGCGGGCGATGCGTATCGTCCTGCCCTTCGCCGCCGCCCTGCCCCTCGCCGCCTGCGCGGGGGCAAGCACCGATTACCCCAGCCTCGCCGTCCGCGATGCAGAGCTCAGGCGCACGGGCGACGTCGATTATTCGAACCCCGCCGCGCCCCTGCGCGCCCTGCCAGCCGACCAGCGCGCCTTGCTGGAAGACCGCCGCGCCGCCGCGCTGGCCGATGCGGCGGCATTTCGCGAATCACTCGGCCGGGCGCAGCGGGCCGTCGCGGCAGCCTCCGGCGCATCGGTCACGTCAGACGCCTGGGCCGCCGCGCAAGTGGCCGTGGCCGACCTGTCGAGCCAGCGCAGCGCCATGGCCGGGCCGCTCGCCGACATCGAACTGCTGTATGTCGAGACCTACGATATCGGCGTCGATGCGAGCGATGTGGAGCGCGCGCGCAACGAGCTGGCCGCGCTGCAAGACGAACAGGATGCCGCCATCGCCGCGCTGCGCAGCCGATTGCGGCGCTAGACCCGCCACCGCTCCAGCGCGGCGTAGTCGTCCGGGCGGGGTTCGATCCAGTGCCAGCCGTCGGCGCGGTGCTCGCGCTTCCAGAACCACGCGGCGCTTTTCATGTGGTCCATCAGGAAATCGACCGTGTCGAAAGCGGCGCGGCGATGATCGGCGGCCGCCGCGACCACCACGATTGCGGTGCCCGGCGTCATCACGCCGACGCGGTGCCACGCGAGAAGGCCGAGCGGCGCGAAGCAGGCCTCTGCCTCTTCCGCCAAGGTTTCCATCTCCGGCAAGGTGAGGGGTTCGTAGTGGGTGAGTTCCAGCGCTTTGACACTGTCGCCCTGCCGGACACGCCCCACGAAACTGGCGAGGCCACCCGCATCCGGGAACGCCTTGGCCAGACCGGCGATGGCGGAGGCCGGCGAGAAGCCGCTGGCGGTCACGCGCACGTCGCGCATGGTCAGCCGCCGCTGACAGGCGGCAGCAGCGCCACTTCGTCACCGTCCTGCGCTAGAAGTGCGGTCTTGTCGGCGAGGACCCTGCCCCGCGCAGCCACTTGGACGCGATCTTCCCGCAGTTGCTCCGCCGTCGAGGGCTCGACCTTGGCGAGCAGGGACTGCCAGTCTAGCGGCGCTTCGAAGTCGCGCGCGGCCGCGCCTTCCCAATCCTGCAACGGGCCGAGGAAGAGGACGCGGACCGCCATCAGCCGCCCGTCACCGACATCGTCCGCGCCTGCGCCGGGGCCTGCCCGCGCGCTGTGATCGCGAAATCGTGCCGTTCGGGCTTCGTGCGCATCGCCGTGTCGAGCGCCGCGTGGATGCGCGCGGGGTCCCCACTTCGCAATGCGGCGCGCAGGTCCACCCGGCCGGCATCGCCCAGGCAGGGATAGAGCTGCCCCGTGGCCGTCACGCGGATGCGGTTGCAACTGCCGCAGAAGTTTTCGCTCAGCGGCGTGATGAAGCCGATGCGTCCGCCTGTCGCGGCGCTGCGCATGTAGCGCGCCGGTCCGGCGGTCCGGTGGCCGATGGCGGAGAGGCCGAACTCCGCCTTCAGTTCCTCCCGCACCGCGGAGAGCGGCAGATACTGGTCGAAGCGGTCCTCGCCCGTTTCGCCCAGCGGCATGATTTCGATAAGCGCGAGGTCGAAGCCCTGCCCGTGGGCCCAGCGAACGATGTCGGGGAGGTCGTGCCGGTTGCCCGACTTCAGCGCGACCGAGTTGATGCGCAGCGAGAGCCCGGCGCGCCTGGCGGCCGCGATGCCATCCAGCACCTGCGACAGGTCCCCGCCGCGCGTCAGCCGGGCGAAACGATCGGCGTCGAGCGTGTCGAGCGAGACATTGACCCGCCGCACGCCCGCCGCCGCGAGTGCCCCTGCATGCTCTGACAGCATTGTGCCGTTGGTCGTCAGCATCAGCTCGTCGAGGCCGCTGCCGACGAGCGCCCCCAGCCGTTCGACCAGATCCATCGCTCCGCGCCGCACGAGCGGTTCGCCCCCGGTAAGCCGGATGCGGCGGATGCCGCGCGCGACGAAATGGGTCGCCAGCAATTCCAGCTCGTCGATGGAGAGCAGGTCCTTGCGCGGAAGGAATTCCATGCGTTCGGGCATGCAATATGTGCAGCGCAGGTTGCAGCGGTCGGTCAGCGACAGGCGCAGGTAGTTGATCCGCCGCGCAAATCCGTCGATCAAGCTGCCCTCGTTCATGCGGCTCAGCCTAACGCAGCTTGCGGCCCGGCGCCATCCACAGCGAAATATTGCCCGGTGATGCCGGGCGCAGATGCGAGCCAGGCCGCGGCCCTTTCCATGGTCGCATCGTTATTCCCGCTAATGGCATTGACCCTGCGCGGCGCGACCTTGCGGGCAAGCGCACCCATCGCAGCGCGCAAATATTGCTCGTGGGTTTTGGGCACAGCGGGCAATTGCACTGTCAAAATATCGAGCACGGACAGCCCGACTTCGATCAGCTTGAGGTGATTGCCGTAGAACAGGGCCGCCGCGTCGAGCGGATCATCCGGCATCTCTTCGATTACGTATCGTCCGGATTCCACGGTAAGATCAGCGCCGCTCGCGGTGCAAGGTCATGCCGATCTTCTCGTCCGCCTCGCTGATCTTCGGCTTCACGATCTTGACCGTCACCGCCTCGATCCGTTCGTCCTGCGCCATCAGCGTGGTGCAGACGTGGTCGGCCACCGATTCGATCAGCTTGAAATGCACATCTTTCGGCAGCGCACTCGACGCCGCCTCGATCAGGTCCATGTAATTCTTGCTGTCGGTAAGCGGTGTGTCGGGCGTGTATGCCGGTTCGGGCCGCATCCGGACAGAGATCGTGAAGACCAGGGGCTGCGCCTCGCCCGTTTCTTCGGAATAGATCCCGGTGAGTACGTCGTGGGTGAAGTCCGCGACTTCAAGCACCAGTGTGTCTTTGCTGAATGCAGTCATCGAAACGGCCCCTAGCGCCTTTGCGCGGCGATGAGAAATTCCACATTGCCTTCCGGCCCGGTGATCGGGCTTTCGACGATGCCGTCGACCTGCCAGCCTGCGCTTTCCAGCCAGTGCCGCACTTCGCCGCACACGCGGTCGTGCAGCGCCGGATCGCGCACCACGCCGCCCTTGCCGACCTCATCGCGACCGACCTCGAATTGCGGCTTGATCAGGGCGACCAGCCGGCACGGCGTGGCCGCAAGCTCCAGCGGGCGCTCCAGCACCTTGGCGAGGCCGATGAAGCTGGCATCGCACACCACCCAGTCGCACGGCCGGTCGATTTGTTCAGCGGTCAGGATCCGCGCGCTCGTCTGTTCCAGCACGGTCACGCGCGCGTCCTGCCGCAGTTTCCACGCGAGCTGGTTCGTGCCGCTGTCGACTGCGAAGACATGCGCCGCCCCGCCCTGCAAAAGAACGTCGGTGAACCCGCCGGTCGAAGAGCCGATGTCCATCGCGACTGCGCCGCGCGGATCGAGGCCGAAATGGGCGATGGCGTGGGCGAGCTTGATGCCGCCGCGGCTGACCCACGGATGGTCGCGCCCGCGCACTTCCAGCGGCGCGTCGACGGCAAGCTGCTGGCCGGGCTTGGCGATCTTCGTCTCGCCGGAAAAGACCAGCCCCGCCATCACCAGCGCCTGCGCACGGGTGCGGCTTTCCACCAGCCCGCGCTCCACCAGCGCCTGATCCACCCTCTGCTTCGCCATGGCAGCGCGATAGCGGCGAGACGCCCCACATGCCAGCCGGGGTTCACATCGCGCGTTGTAACCATGACCCCGAACCTTCATAGGAAGCCCATGCAAATCAAACGCCTCCTCGCCTGTATCCCGCTGATCGCGATCGCCTGCTGTTCCACTCCGCCGGAGCAGCCGCGCCAGCCGCCGGTGACCTACACCCCGATTCCGCGGCCCGCGCCGACGCCCGAAGCGCCCGTGGTGGCCGTCGCGCCGGAGAACTGGATCGACAACCCGCGCACGCCGGGGAACTGGACGTACGGCGCGGTCGGCAACGCCACCGTCGCGACCTATGCGGGCGAGGACGGGACCGTCCGCCTGTCGATCGAATGCGACCTTGCCGCGCGGCAGGTGCGCATTGCGCGGCCGGGCAATGCGCCGTCCGCCTTGGCGATGCAGGTCTTCACCGAAACGGAGAATCGCCAGCTCAGCGCCTCGCCCACGACAGGGTCCGTGCCGCAGCTGGTCGCCGCGCTGTCCCCGCGCGATCCGCTGCTCGATGCGATGGCGTTTTCGCGCGGCCGTTTCGCCATCGAGATCGCCGGCCTTGCGCCGCTGTACCTGCCCAGCTGGATCGAGGTCAGCCGGGTGGTCGAGGATTGCCGCTGAAACGCAAAAGGCCCGCGCATATAGCGCAGGCCGGAAGCGCCGTATTCTGACGGGGAAAAGATATATTTCAAGCCTTGTCTTTGCCGCGCAAACGACTCACATATGCATGTAAGGCCAGCGGTGAACGCGGGTTCTTGGCCCCCGGTGAAACGGTGGGTTTTGGCTCAATAGCGCGAAAGGAGGTGATCCGATGTCTCATGGTTCAGCAGAGGGGTCGGCAAGTTTCCACGCGAGGCATTATCGGTAAGCATTCCTGACCGATAAAGGTTTCGTGGGCGGCACTTCCGGCCGCTGACCATGCGAAAGGTCGCCACCGGCATAGCCGTGGCGGCCTTTCTCATTTTCGGGCCCTGCCAGAAGTCCATGCGCGCCGCTTCTTCGGCCCTTTCCAGGGTCAGCAGCCTTGCCAGCCGCAGCATGGCGAATTAGGCGCGCCGGGCAGGAGATTACCATGGCCGCAGACGGCACCGACAGCACCGATATTCCTTTCGAGCGTATCCCCCATCCCGCGCCCGTACCCGGCGCCACGCGCGACCAGGCGCTAGCCGATCCGGGCTTCGGATCGCTGTTTTCGGACCACATGGTGCAGATCGACTGGACCGAGGGGCGCGGCTGGCACAGCCACCGGGTCGGCCCGCGCGAGCCGATCGCCCTCGACCCCGCCACCAGCGTCCTCCACTACGCGCAGGAAATCTTCGAAGGCATGAAGGCTTACCGGCAGGACAATGGCGACATCGCCCTGTTCCGCCCCGAAGCCAACGCCGCGCGCTTCAACAATTCCGGTGCGCGCCTTGCCATGCCGCCCATTCCGGAAGCCGACTTCCTCGCCGCGGTTCGCGAGCAGGTTTTGGCGGACCGCGATTGGTTTCCAAGCCTTGAAGGCGGCTCGCTCTATTTGCGCCCCTTCATGTTCGCGTCGGAAGCCTTCCTCGGTGTGCGCCCGGCGAAGGAATACAAGTTCCTCGTCATCGCCAGCCCCGTCGGCGGCTATTTCAAGTCCGGTGCGCCGGCGGTCTCGATCTGGGTGAGCGAGGACTATATCCGCGCCGCGCCCGGCGGCACGGGCGATGCGAAATGCGGCGGCAATTACGCTGCCAGCCTCGTGCCGCAGGCGGAGGCTATCGCGAAGGGATACGATCAGGTCGTCTTCCTCGACGCGGTCGAGCGCAAATGGATCGAGGAACTGGGCGGCATGAACCTGTTCTTCGTATTCGACGACGGGCGTATCCTGACCCCGCCGCTGACCGGCACGATCCTGCCCGGCATCACCCGCGACAGCCTCATCACCCTCGCCCGCGAGGAAGGACTGGATGTGGTCGAGGAACGCTACAGCCTGGAGCGGTGGCGCGAGGACGCGCAGAGCGGCAAGCTGCTGGAAACGATGGCTTGCGGCACTGCGGCGGTCGTCACCCCGGTCGGCAAGGTCGGCGGGCGCGACGGCGAATTTACCATCGGCGGCGGCAGCGCCGGGCAGATGACCGCCAAGCTGCGCGAGAAGCTGGTCGGCATCCAGCGCGGCACGATCGAGGATCGCCACGGCTGGGTGACCAAGATCGGCTAGGCCGGATTAGTGAACGGAGGGTTCGGCAGGGCGTGATTTCAGCGCCACTCGTGCCCCGCCTTCCCCGATCTCGATTTCGTGTTCGGCGCCAGCTTGCATCGCGAAGGCGGTGAAGAGATTGCTGCCAAGACCGCTTTTATCGGTCGAGGCTTTCGCTGCGTTGCCCGCCCCGTCGTCGAGGATTTCCAAGGTCCAGCCATCGTCGTCGGACTGCTGAAAGCGCAACTTGACGGAGCCCGCGCGGCCATCGGCAAAAGCATATTTGCCGCAATTCGCCAGGGCTTCGTTGGTGAAGAGGCCGATGGCAACCGCTTTTTCGCGCGGCAGAACCATTCGCGCAATGTCGGTGTCGATCCGCACATTCTCGTGAAGGCTGGCCTTGGCAACGCGCGTCGTCAGGCGAGACAGGTAATCCGCCATATCGATGTCGCTGTCGTCGTCCGGGTCCAGCGTGAGGTTGGAATACGCATCTTTGAAAGTGTGGATGCGGTTGATGGCAAGGTCGAGCGCCGCTTCGATCCCCGGCGTGGTATCTTGCCGTTTCTGGATGGCGAGCAGGCTGGCGACAAGGGCGAAATTGTTCTTCGTCCGGTGCTCCAGATCTGCCATCAGCAGCTTGCGACGCGCGATTTCCAGCTCGGCGCGATCGGCATTGCTGCGCACCGCCCGTCTGAAAGCTTCGGCAAGAATGATCAGGATGGAACAGGCCGCGAAATTGATCGCGACACGGGCCGGGTCGGTCGCCACGACGAAGGTGAAGCTGGAAGTCGCTTCCAGCACGAAATACCACGCCCAGCAGAACGAGACGAGAAGCGCGACCAGCCCGCCACGCCAATGCCCGAACAGTGTGGCAATCAGGACGGTAGGATAGACCAGCGCGAAGGGACCGGCCGCCGGCGCGATGAAATCGACGAGGGTGCGCAAGCCGATCATCGCAAGGGCGCAAGTCAATCCAAACACCAGTTGCGCAGCGATCTTCGACCGCGGCCGGCGAAAGGTCTTTGCAATGTCGAAATGCGCCAGGCGATGCATGGAATGGCTCCATGCCGCGTCCATGCCCGTGGCAGGTCATAATCCGCGACAGGGACTGCCTACCACAGGTTCGTCAAAACCCAGCGTGAATAGCGCGGCCCGCGAATTTCAGGCCGCTGCCAAGATTTCCATTGCGTCGGGCTCGCTTTCCAGGAATTCGAGCAATCCGCGCTCCCATTCGTTGAGGTGCGGCTGGGCGCGCAGCAGGCGCAGCGTCTTGCGCCATTCCTCCTGCCGCCCGATCAACTCGATGACGGCGGGGTGGACGTAGCTCTTGCGGGTGACCGCCGGCGTATTGCCCAGATGCTGCGCGACCTGTTCCAGCACGGCCTTGATCGTCAGCTTCTCGGTCGCTTCACCCAGCAGGCGGAAAGCCATGACGCTGGCGTGCCAGGTGCGGAAATTCTTGGCGCTGAACGGGCCGCCCATGTTGGTGCGCAAATATTCGTTCACGTGGCTGGAATTGACGTCCTGCGGCTGGCCGTCATCGCCCACCCAGGCGAACAGTTCCTGCTCGTTCAAATCCTGCATCAGGCGCACCACCCGCGCGAGCGAGGCGTCGGACAGCTTGATGTCGCGTTCCTTCCCGCCTTTGCCGATGAAGCGCAGGCGCAGCGTCTTTCCGGTGACCTGCGCGTGGCGCTGCTGCAGGGTGGTGGCGCCGTAGCTCTTGTTCGCCTTGGCATATTGAGTGTTGCCGACGCGGATTGCGCCAAGGTCCAGCAGCTTTACTAGCGCAGCCACCGCGCGGTCCCGCGTCAGCTTGGGCTTGCGCATGTCGCTGATCACCTTTTCGCGCAAGGCCGGCAGCGCCTTGCCGAATTCGATGCAGCGGTCGAACTTCTCGCTTTCCCGCCAGGCCCGGAATTCGGGGTGGTAGCGATACTGCTTGCGCCCGCGCGCATCATGGCCGGTGGCCAGGATGTGGCCGTTGCAGTCGATGCAGAACCACGCGCGCTCGTAGGCAGGCGGCAGCGCGATCGCGTTGAGGCGCTTCTTTTCCGCGCTGTCTTTGATCAGCGAACCGTCCGGCATGTAATAGGCCCAGCCCTTCCCCGCGCCCTTGCGGGTGATCCCGGGCTGGGAATCGTCGACATAGACAATCTGTGACGGGGCGGAGGCCATGGCGGGCAAGGAAACGTTTCCGCTGCGAAACGGGTTCCTTATGGAAATGATGCAGGTCGTCGCCAATTGACCCCGTGTCGCATTGCAACAGGAGCCGAACATGGCCGATCCCACCTACACTCCGCCCACGGTCTGGACACACGATGCCGAGAACGGCGGGAAGTTCGCCAATATCAATCGGCCTACCGCCGGCGCGCGGGAGGACAAGGCGCTGCCCGAAGGCGACCATCCCTTCCAGCTCTATTCGCTCGCCACGCCGAACGGGGTAAAGGCCTCGATCATGCTGGAAGAGCTGCTGGAAGCCGGCCACGCTGCGGAATACGACGCCTACACGATAAACATTGGTGACGGGGACCAGTTCACCAGCGGCTTCGTGGGCGTGAACCCCAATTCGAAGATCCCCGCCCTGCTCGACAAGTCGGGCGCAGAGCCTGTGCGCGTTTTCGAAAGCGGCGCGATCCTGCTGCACCTTGCCGAGAAATTCGGGGCCTTCCTGCCGACCGGCAAGGCCCGGACCGAAGTGCTCAGCTGGCTGTTCTGGCAAGTCGGCAGCGCGCCATTCATGGGCGGCGGTTTCGGCCATTTCTACGCCTACGCGCCGGAGAAATACGAATACCCGATCAACCGCTACGCGATGGAAACGAAGCGCCAGTTCGATGTGGTGGACCAGCGGCTGGCGGATAATCGCTATCTCGGCGGCGAGGACTATTCCGTCGCCGACATCGCGACATTCCCGTGGCTCGCGCCCTTCGTCGAAGGCAACATCTACAACGACGCGAACACGTTCCTCTCGATCCACGAGTACGAGAACGTCGCCCGCTGGGTGGCAGAGATCGGCGCGCGTCCGGGCGTGCAGCGGGGCCGCATCGTGACGAAGGTCTGGGGCGACGAGGACACAAGGCTGGCCGAGCGCCACTCCGCTGCCGATTTCGAGGGCAAGCGGCTGGAGCCGAGCAAGCCCGACTAGAGTCCTGACCTCAGGCCAGCGCTTCCGCCAGCCGGTCCATGAACCGCGCCCCGGCTTCCAGCTGGGACAGCGCGATCCATTCGTCCGGCTGGTGCGCCTGCTCGATGGAGCCCGGCCCGCAGATCACGGTGGGGAAGCCGGCCTGCTGGAATTGCCCGCCCTCCGCCGCGTAGGACACCTGCAGCGGCGGCGCGTTCTCGCCCGTCAGCGCGCGGACGAAATCGACCGCATCGTCGCTGCCTTCCGGCGTCATGGCGCAGGTGCCGGAGCGGCGCTCCAGCCGCACGCCGGTGCCCGGGAAGCGCGCCTTCATCTGCGCGTCCATGTCCTCGCACGTCCGGCGAAACGGGGCGAGGATGGCGTCGGCATCTTCGTTCGGCGGGCAGCGCAGGTCGAAGACGAAGCGCGCATGGCCGGCGAGGATGTTGGCGGCCGTCCCGCCTTCCATCTCGCCGATGGTCAGCGTCGCCTGCGGCGGATCGAAGCCATTGCCCGCGTCGGCGCGCCGCTCAATTTCCTCCGCCAGCTCCGCGAGCTGCGCCATGAGCCTGACCGCCACCATGTTGGCCGACAGCCCCTGGTCCAACAGCGAGCTATGCGCCTCGTGGCCGCGCACCGTGACTTCATGGACGGCGATGCCCTTGTGCCCCGTCACCACGCGCATCAGGCTGGGCTCGCCCACGATGGCGCAGCGCGGCGCGGGGATCGTCTTCGCCATTCGCGCGATCATCGCCGGCGCGCCCGCGCAGCCGACCTCCTCGTCATAGCTGATCGCAAGATGCACCGGCCGCGAGGCGGATACGAATTTCGGCACCCATGCCAGCGCCAGCGCGATGAAGCCCTTCATGTCGCTCGTCCCGCGCCCGTAAAGCCTGCCGTCGGCTTCGCGCACGACCCACGGGTCGCTCGTCCAGTCCTGCCCCGCCACCGGGACCACGTCGCTATGGCCCGAAAGGATGACGCCGCCTTCCACCGCAGGCCCGCAGATCGCGAACAGGTTGGCCTTTTCCCCGCTGTCGTCCGGCACCCTTTCCGAAGCGACGCCATGATCGGCCAGGTACTCCTCCACCCACTCGATCAGCGCCAGGTTGCTGCGGTGGGAGGTGGTGTCGAAGGCGACCAGCGTTTCGAGGATGCGGCGGGCGGCGTGCAGGTCGGTCATGCCGCCAGCCTAGCCCGCGAAATGCACCATGGCATCCACAAACATCGGGCCTTCACATCACCGGCAGGGGCGCTATAGGGGCGCTCGCCTGCTGGGGTGTAGCCAAGTGGTAAGGCAGCGGTTTTTGGTATCGCCATTCGCAGGTTCGATCCCTGCCACCCCAGCCAGGCCCTGAACCGACGGTTCCGACGATCTTCCTGACATGTCGATTACGCAAAGGCGGCGGTTGCGGCGCGACTCGTGATGTGGCTACGGCTTTGCGGCACTATTTCAGGAGAGCCGCGTCGCCATGTCCCAGGATCGTAAAGTCGCCCTCATCACCGGTGTCACCGGGCAGGACGGCGCCTATCTGTCGCGGCTGCTGCTGGAGAAAGGCTACGAGGTGCATGGCATCAAGCGCCGGTCCAGCAGCTTCAACACCGACCGGATCGAAGGCATCTATCAGGATCCGCACGAGGACAACCGCCGTTTCCACCTGCATTACGGCGACCTCACCGATGCGACGAATTTGATCCGGATCGTGCAGGAAACCAAGCCGCACGAAATCTATAACCTCGCCGCGCAGAGCCACGTGGCAGTCAGTTTCGAAACGCCGGAATACACGGCCAATGCGGATGCCATCGGCACGCTGCGCCTGCTTGAGGCGATCCGGATTCTCGGCCTGGAGAAGCACAGCCGTTTCTACCAGGCGTCCACCAGCGAGCTTTACGGGCTGGTGCAGGAAGTGCCGCAGCGCGAGACCACGCCGTTCTACCCGCGCAGCCCCTATGGCGCGGCAAAGCTCTATGCCTACTGGATCACGGTCAATTACCGCGAAGCCTATGGCATGCACGCCTCCAACGGCATCCTGTTCAACCACGAAAGCCCCTATCGCGGGGAGACCTTCGTCACCCGCAAGATCACCCGTGGCGCCGCGGCGATCAGCCTCGGCCGGCAGGAGCGGCTGTATCTCGGCAACCTCGACGCCAAGCGCGACTGGGGGCACGCCAAGGAATATGTTCGCGGCATGTGGATGATGATGCAGCAGGACGAGCCTGACGATTTCGTCCTCGCCACCGGCACCACTACCAGCGTGCGCGATTTCGTGAGCTGGGCTTTCGAGGATGCGGGCCTGCCGCTGGAATTCCGCGGCGAGGGCGTGGACGAAAAAGGCTATTGCCGGACCACCGGCAAGGTGCTGGTCGAAGTCGATCCGCGCTATTTCCGTCCGACCGAGGTGGAACTGCTGCTGGGCGATCCCAGCAAGGCGCACCAGAAGCTGGGCTGGCGCCACGAAACCGACGTGCGCGAACTTGCCCGCGAGATGCTGCAGGCCGACTTGCAGGAAATGCAGTCCGCCACGATCAGCCAGGCCGACTGACGATGGCGGACTATCGCATCCCCCTCGCCTACAACACGCTGGGCGATGCCGAGATGGCCGCCGCGCATGAGGTGCTGGAAAGCGGCCGGCTGACACAGGGCGCAAGGGTAGCACGGTTCGAGCGGGAATTCGCGGACTGGCACGGCGCGAAGCACGCGATCTTCGTCAACTCCGGCTCCTCCGCCAACCTTGTGGGGATAGAGGCACTGGTACAGCTGTCGCGGCTGCGCCCCGATCTCGTGCCCTCCGGCCGCCCCTGCGCGCCGGGGGACGAGGTCGTGATCCAGGGGCTCAACTGGCCGTCCACGCTGAAGCCGTTGATGAACCTCGGCCTGAAGCCCGTGTTCTGCGACATCGACCCTGCCAGCCTCAACGCCAGCGTCGAAACGGTCGCCGCCGCGGTGACGGAGCGGACCCGCATGGTCATCGCCGTGCCGGTGCTCGGCAATCCCACCCACGTGGCCGAGCTTGCCGAATATTGCGCCGCGAACGACCTGCTGTTGTTCGAAGATGCCTGCGAAAGCGTGGGCGCGGTGACGAAAGGCGGTGCAAGGATCGGCAGGCTGGGTTCGGCCAGCGCTTTCAGCTTCTATTTCAGCCACCACCTAACCACCATCGAGGGCGGGATGATCCTGACCGACAGCGACGAGCTGGCGGACATGGCCTATGCCCTGCGCGCCCACGGGTGGAGCCGGAACCTTCAGCTGGACGGCTTCCTCGATTTCGACAGCGGGAAGGAAAGCGGCACGATCGATCCGCGCTTCTGCTTCGTCCTGCCGGGCTACAACGTGCGCTCGACCGACCTCAACGCCGCTCTCGGCAGCGTGCAGCTGACCCGGCTTGCGGACATGGTCGATGCACGGCGCACGGTGGCGCAGGGGCGTATCGATGCGCTGGATGGCACCGCCGTGCGCGTGCCCGGCGCGGACATCATCGATCGCCATTCGTGGATGACGACGCCGCTGCTGTTCCCCGACCGGGACGCGCGCGACCGCGGCCGGGACGCGCTGGAAGCGGACGGGGTGGAAACGCGCCCGATTATCGTCGGCAATGTGCTGCGCCACCCGCTGGCCCGCATGCTCGGCCTCGCCGACCACCAGCGGCCCCTGCCCGAATGCGACGGCGTATTCGAACGCGGCCTGATGATCGGTCTCAACCCGCAGCCCGATGCAGGCGACGAAGCCTTCCTGCACGAGGCGCTGCGCCGCGCCGCCAGTGCCGGTACAGGTATCGGTACAGGTGCCTGACGCCATGCGCATCGGCCTGACCGGGGCGAGCGGTACGCTCGGCCGCCGCATCCGCGCCGAGCTGGAAGCGCGCGGGCACGAGGTCGACGCTTTCGCCGGCGACGTGACCGACAGCGTCGCCGCAACCGCATGGGCGAGCGGGCAGGAAACGGTGGTCCATTCCGCCGCTATGGTGCCGGTGGGCGAAGTGGCCGCCGACACGGCGCGCGCCATCGCCGTGAATGTCGGCGGCACCGTCACGATCGCGCGCGCAGTCGCCAAGGCAGCCGGGCGGATGGTGCAGATATCCACCTCGCACGTCTATCGCCCTTTGGACGAGGCGCTGGCCGAGGATGCCACGCTCGCCCCCGCCTCCGACTACGGCCTGACCAAGCTCCATGCCGAACAGTGGGTGAAGCGCATCCTGCCCGATGCCGCGGTCCTGCGGTTGTTCAGTTTCTTCGATGCGCAGCAGGCGGCAAGCTATGTCGTGCCCGCGCTCGCTGCCCGGATCGAGGCGGCGGAATTCGAGGCGGAGCTCGACCTGCACGGCGCGCAAAGCGTGCGCGACATCGCAGACGCCGCATGGCTGGCGGCGCGCGTGGTCGATGCGTTGGAGGCGAATGTTTCCGGGCCGCTGAACATCTGCACCGGCAGCGGGGTGAAGATCGAAACCCTCGCCCGCAAGCTATCCAAGGCGTTCGGGCGCAGCGACATCAAATTCGTACCCGTCGAAGGCGAGGCGAATATGCTGGTCGGCGATACGGCGCGCTACGAAAGCGAAGTCGGCACGGTGGCCGATTTCGATCTCGATGCCGCACTGACACGCTTCATGGCGGAGCGGGGATCGGCGTGAAGACCAGCTTCCTCATCCCCACGCTCAACCGCAACGGACTGGTGCAGCGGGCGGTCCGCAGCTGCCTCGTCGCGCTCGACCATGCGCGGGCCGACGGCGAAGTCATCGTGCTCGACAGCCAGAGCGACGACGGATCGTGGGAAGGACTGCAGCAGGAATTCGGCGAGGAGCCGCGCGTCGTGCTGCGGCAGAACAGGCGCGGTCTCGGCCCGACGAAAAGCTGGCTCGATTGTGCCGAGGGGCTGACCGGCGACGCGGTCACCTTCGTCTGGTCGGACGATTACATCGCGCTCGATTTCCTGCTCCACCTGCTTCCCGTGCTCGAACGCGGTGCGCCGGTCGCCATCGGCCATGGCGAGGTCCGGCCGGCGGAAACGGACGCGCCGTTCACGCCCAATTCGGAGCAGCTCGCCTTTACCGCGCGCGACCTCCTCGCACTCTATCTCGGCGGTTCGCAGCCGGCGGGCGTGACCCTGCCCGTCAGCCCCACTGCCGCACTCTTTCCACGCGCCGCCTTCGACCTGTGGCTGGCCGAGGTCGAAGACACGTCGAGAGCCGATCCCTTGCGCGAACATTTCATGTGGAAGCGCGCCATCGGGCCGGACCTGCTGCTGTTCACCATCGCCCTTGCCCGCGCGCCGGGCGTGCAGGTGCCGGTGCTGCGCCAGCCGGTCGCGCAGTTTTCCGCGCACGAGGATTCGATCACGATCTCCACCAGCTCGTGGAACCTCACCATGGGGTACTGGCTCTCGCGCGCGGCGGTGCTGGCCGACCAGGCGCGGCTGGAGGCCCTTCCCCGGCCGGGCCGCACGATCGGCGAGACCGTCGCACAAGGCCAGTGGCTCGGCCTGCGGGCAGAGACGCCGGGCGGCGCGCTCGACAGCAAGGCCACGGTGCGCCGCCTGCTGCGTGCCGAAATCGCGAGGCTTCGCGCCGCCGCGAAGGGGCATGGCGGCAGCGTCGCGGTCGCTTCCGGCATGGCCGACGCCGTCCTCACGCGGCTGCGGAGGAAGCTGTGACCGCGCGCCCCTCCACCTTCCCGTCGCCCGCTATCGCCGTGCTGATGACGTGCCACAACCGGCGCGAGCTGACCTTGCGCTGCCTCGAGAGCCTGGCCGGACAGGCGCATTTCAATCCCGCAAACCTCTTCCTCGTCGATGACGGATCGGCCGACGGCACGGGCGCGGCGGTGCGCGCCGTGATGCCGCAAGCCACCGTGATCGATGGCGACGGCTCGCTGTGGTGGAACGGCGGGATGCAGCGCGCCTGGGATGCGGCAAAGGCGCGCGGCGGCTTCGATCACTACCTGTGGCTCAACGACGATGTGGAGCTGCTGGACGGGGCGCTCGCCATGCTCGTCGATGAAGCAACCGGCCAAGACGCGGTGATCGTCACCGCTGCCACGCGCGATCCTCAGACGGGGCGGACGACCTATGGCGGGTCGGTGCGGACCGATCCCCTTCGCCCGCTGCGCTTCGCACTCGCGGAGCCTGCGGGAGAGGCGCAGGCGGTCGATACGATGAGTGGGAATATCACGCTGGTTTCTGCCGCAGCAGAGGCCCGGCTCGGCGGGCTCGATCCGCGCTTCACCCATATCTACGGCGATCTCGACTACGGCTTGCGGGCCGGCGTCGCGGGAATCCCGGTGCTGCTGGCGAGCGACTTCGGCGGCCTGTGTGCAGGCAACGAGCCTGCCGGCAGCTCGCTCGACCCCGCGGCCAGCCGCATGGAACGCTTGCGCCGCGGACTGGCGGAGGATGGCCGCATCCACGGGCGGGACTGGCGCCGCTTCGTCGCCAAGCACACCGCCAATCCGTTGCGCCGCATTGCGCACCGCGCGGCACCGTTCGCCCGCATCCTGGCTGCGCGGCCGCATCCGGCAGGAGCAGGCCGATGAGCTTCGATCTTTCCGACAAGCGCGTCTATGTCGCGGGCCATCGCGGGATGGTCGGCTCCGCCATCGTGCGGCGCCTGGCGAGCGAGAGCTGCGAGGTCCTGACCGCAGACCGCAGCCTCGATCTGCGCGACCAGCGTGCGGTGAACGACTGGTTTGCGCAAGAGCGGCCCGATGCCGTCTTCATGGCTGCGGCGCGGGTCGGCGGGATCGCCGCCAACGATGCCTATCCGGCGCAATTCCTCTACGACAATCTGATGATCGAGGCGAACGTGGTCGAGGCCGCCCGCCGCGCAGCGACCGCCAAGCTGCTGATGCTCGGCTCCAGCTGCATCTACCCGCGCGAGGCCAACCAGCCGATCTCTGAGGACGCATTGCTGACAGGCCCGCTGGAGGCGACCAACCAGTGGTATGCCATCGCCAAGATCGCCGGCATCCGGCTGTGCCAGGCCTATCGCATCGAGCATGGCTGCGATTTCATCAGCGCGATGCCCACCAACCTCTACGGCCCAGGCGACAATTTCGACCTCGATACCAGTCACGTCCTGCCCGCGCTACTGCGCAAAGCGCACGAGGCCAGGGAAGCCGGCGAGGCGGAAATGACCGTCTGGGGCAGCGGCAAGCCGCGCCGCGAACTGCTGCACGTGGACGACCTCGCGGATGCCTGCGTTTTCCTGATGCGCGAATATTCGGGCGCGGAGCATGTCAACGTCGGCTCCGGCGAGGAGCTGACGATTACCGAGCTGGCGCAGCTGGTTGCGCGCACCGTGGGTTTCGAAGGCAGGCTGGCTTTCGACAGTTCCCGCCCCGACGGCACGCCGCGCAAGCTGCTCGACAGTTCGCGGCTGAAGGCAATGGGGTGGCGGCCTTCGATCCCGCTCGCCGAGGGGATCGCCGCGACATACCGCGACTTCCTTTCGGAAGGCGGGCGGCGCGTCCGGCTCGATGGCTGAACAGCAAACGCGGCGGCCGCGCCTGCTGGTGCTGGGCCTCAATTACGCCCCCGAACCGATCGGCATCGGCCCCTACACCGCCGGCCTGTGCGAAGGCCTCGCCGCGCGCGGCTGGGACGTGGAACTCATCGCAGGCCGGCCCTACTATCCGGCATGGCGCGCGATGGAGTGCCCGGATGACGGGGTCGAGCGCGGTGTCTGCGTCTCGCGGCGCCCGCACTACATTCCCGCCCGTCCGACGGCGGCGCGGCGGCTGGTGCATTACTTGAGTTTTGCCGCAAGCGCGCTGCCGGCGCTGCTGCGAGCGGCGCGGAGGAAACCGGATATCGTGCTGGCCGTCTGCCCCGCCCTGCTCGCCGCGCCGGTCGCATGGCTTGCAGCCCGGCCAAGCGGTGCAAGGCTGTGGCTGCACGTGCAGGATTTCGAAGTCGAAGCGGCATTTGCGACCGGCCTCGTCGGGCAAGGCGGACCGCTTGCCCGCCTTGCGCTGTGGTTCGAACGCGCCATGCTGCGCCGCGCGGATCTTGCCAGCACGATCGGCCCTGCCATGCTGCGCAAGCTGGCAGACAAGCGCGGCTCGGCGCAGGATACCTTCGAACTTCGCAACTGGGCGAACCATCCGGCGGGCGGCGGGCCTCTTCGCGATTTCCGGCAGGAATGGTCGCTCGGCGACCGCAAGGTGGCGCTTTATTCAGGCAACATCGCTGCGAAACAGGGTCTGGAAATCGTGATCGAGGCTGCCCGCCGGCTTTCCGACCGCGCGGATATCGCTTTCGTCATTTGCGGTGAAGGTCCGAACCGCGAGGCGCTGGAAGCCGGGGCGGCCGGCTTGGCTAACGTGCAGTTCCGCGACCTGCAACCGGCGGAGGATGTTGCGGCGCTGATGCAGCTGGCGAGCGTCCACCTGTTGCCGCAGCTTGCGGGTGCAGCCGACCTCGTGCTGCCGTCCAAGCTCACCAACATGCTGGCGTCGGGACGACCGGTGATTGCCACCGCCGCCGCCGACACGGGCCTTGCCGCCGAGATAGAGGGGTGCGGCGTGGCCGTGCCGCCGGGCGATGCAGGGGCGCTCGCCCGTGCGATTGCCGCGCTGGCCGGCGATCCGGCGCGCGCCGCGCGACTGAGTAAGGCGGCGACTGCGCGCGCCGCATCGGTCTGGGACCGCGACGCAATCCTCGACCGCGCGGATGCAGAGCTGCGGCGCAGGGTGGCGGGCCCATGACCGGCTGGCTCCGCCGCAAATTCGCACCGGGATCGCTTGCCGGCAACATTGGCGCGCACGGGGTCAGCCAGGCGGTGAATCTCGCAGTCCAGTTCCTCTCCATCGCGGTCCTGTCGCGCGTCTGGGGGCTGGAGACCTACGGCACCTGGCTGATCCTCTTCACCCTCCCCGCCTATCTCGCGATGGGCGATTTCGGCTTCGTCACCGCCGCCGCGAACGACATGACCGCCGCGGTGGCGCAGGATCGCAAGCGAGATGCGGCACGAAGCTTTGTGGCGCTTGGCCGAGGCATGATGCTGGTCGGACCCGCGAGTTTCCTGATCGCGTGGGCACTGGTCGCCGGGCCGCTTGCCCCGCTTGTCGCGCTCGCCGATCCGGCTGCGGGAGGCCGCGCCGCGCTGGTCGTGATGGTCCTCGTCGCCTTCGCCATCGCGGGGCAGCAGCTCGCCATCGCGCAGGCCGGAATGCGCGCCGTGGGCGCTTATTCGACAGGCATTTACGTCATCACCGCGCTCACCGCGGTAGAGACGGCTTCCGTCTTGATAGCGGTCGTGGCCGGCGGAGGTCTGCTGGAAGCGGCGGCGATCTACTGCGCCGGCCATGTCGCCGGCGCGATCCTGCTGCGCGTGATGCTGTTGCGCCGCGCGCCGTGGCTAGCGGACGGATCGCCCGGCGCCCTGCGCGGAGAGGTCGCCCGCCTCGCGGCCCCTGCCCTCGCCATGGCGGTCGTTCCGCTCGGCTATGCACTGGCGTTGCAGGGCCCCGTTGCGGTGCTCGGCGCACTGGCCGGCGCGGCCGCCGTTCCCGCCTTCACCGTGGTCCGCACCATGAGCCGCGCTGCGGTGCAACTGACCACGCTGGTTTCCGTCGCGGCGGGCCCGAATTTCACAGCCGCCAGCGCCCGCGACGAGCGCGAACGGCAGGCGGAGCTGGTCGCGCTGTCGCTCGGGACGGCGCTGGTCGTCCTCGTCCCCGCAGCTATCGCGCTGTCGGTGGTGGGCCCGGAACTGGTCCGCTGGTGGACCGGCGGCACGGTTACGCCATCAGTCTGGCTGGTCGCCGCGCTTGCCGCCGCGATGCTGTTCAATGGCCTTTGGGTGCCGCTTTCCAACTTGCTGATGGCCGTCAACCGGCAGCAGCGTTTCAGCTACGCCTTCGTAGCCTTGGGCCTGGTCAACCTGGCCGTGGTAGCCTTGCTGGTGCCATCGCTCGGCGCATTAGCAGCAGCCCTTGGCGCGGCCGCTCTCGATGCCGCTATGGCGCTGTGGCTGGCGCTGCAGGCGCGCCGGCTCGGCATGCTCGATACAGAAGCGGTTCGGCGCGCGCCGCACCGCTTGGCCGCGCTTGCGGGGCGCATCACGGGGCGAAGGCCGTGAAGCTCTGGACCAAGATTATCGCCGGGGCGGAAAGCCGCAAGACGCGCCTCCACGATGCGTCCGGCGAGCGCGTTTCCTTGTCCCGCCTCGTGCGCAACGGGCCACGCGCCTTTGCCAGCGCCGTGGGCCGGGCAGCTTTCGGCCTGCAGCCGGAGCGTCCGTGGATCTCGTACGACGCTGCGCGCGAACTTGCACGGCGGATCGGCCCCGCGACACGCGTGCTCGAATTCGGCTCGGGCATGTCCACACTCTGGCTGGCGCAGCGCGTCGGATTGCTGGTTTCGGTGGAGGACCATGCCGGGTGGCACACGCTGGTATCCCGCAAGCTCGGCGCGGCGGCGGACAAGGTCGAGTACCGGTTGGCGACCACGCGCGAGGAATATCTCGCCGCAGCCGACGGGCGCGAGTTCGACCTGATCCTCGTCGACGGGAAATGGCGCGGGGACTGCGTTGCCGTAGGCCTCGCGCATATCGCGCCCGGCGGCATCCTCTATCTCGACAACGCCGATCACGGCGCGGGTGGCAGCGCCGGTGACGTACCGCAAGGGGTCGGGTTGATGGAAGAGGCGGCACGCACAAGCGGCTGGCGCCTGACACGTTTCACGGATTTCGCGCCGACGAGCTTCTTCGCGCAAGCCGCTCTGATGCTGGAGCGGACGAAGGACTGATCAGAGCGTTTTCAGCACCTTGGCGACGCCATTTGAATATGCTTCGAAATTGAACTGCCGTGCGCGGTTCGGCGCAGCCGCGCGCCAGCGTTCGAGCCGCTCCCGGTCCATGATGCAGGTGCGCATGGCCTCTGCCAGCGTGTCGACGTCCAGATTGTCGAGCAGGATGCCGGTGTCGGCATCGACCGCATGGCTCGCCCGCGGCGTCTGCACCAGCGCCAGTCCGCTCGCGAGCGCTTCGTACAGGACGATGCCGCCGCCCTCGTAGAAGCTCGGGAACAGCAGCACGTGATGGTCCGCCATCGCCATCGGTACCTGGCTGCGCGGCAAATGGCGCACGTGCCTGACGCGGCGTTCGTGCTGCCCCCATTTCTGCGGCGGCAGGGCGAGGCTACCGACCAAGGTCAGCGTTGCTTCCGACGGCGAGAATTGCTCGATCGCCTGGAGCGCAAGATGCGCCCCCTTCTGCGCCGAGATCGATCCGACCATCAGGAACCGGACCGGTCCGCTCGTCGCCTCCGGCGCCCTTTGCCCGGTGAATTGCGCCGCATCGTAGCAATAGGGAAGGAGCCGGGTCCGCGCAGCCACGCCCGTACCGGCATGTTCCCGCAAGGTGGCGGCGGTGTATTCGCTGCCCACGAGGATCCGATCGGCGAGTGCGAACTCCCCCGCCTGCCGGTCGATGGCCGCCTGCGAATGGCGGAAGCCGGGATTGACCAGCCAGTCCGCGTGGCCGCTTTCCAGTTCGCCCAGCACAGCGTTGATGGCCCGCAAGTCGGGTGTCGTCTGGTCGAGGATGCGCGCCGAACCCGCAGCGGCGCCGAACGCTTCGAGCGAGCTGGAATTGAAGCCCCACAACGCATCGAGCCGTTCCTTTCGCGCCATCCGTGCGACCCAGCGCCCGAATTCGACATTGCCGCCCGCGTTAAGCCGCGCAGCAAGGCGGCCGAAACCGGCGCGCCGCGCCGCACGTTCCGCCCATTCGTGCAGGCCATGGGTGCGCACTTTTGCCGGATCGAGCGCATCGAAGCGGAAGCGGCCGAGCTCGCGGCGGACAGCCCGGCCCGCAGGCCCGGGCAGCCGTTCCAGCAAGTCGAAGGGGAAACGCCTCTCGCGCCGGAATATCGACGTGGCATACCAAGCGAGCCGTTGGTGCTGCTGCAGCGCGAGAGCGGTCTGCCAGCTGTGCTGCGTGCCCGGATGGAAGAGACCCACTCTCATGCATCCGACCCTAGCATCTGCATGCGTGTCGGCAATTTTCATTTTCCTACACGGACCCTCATGCATAACCGAATTGGTTCCTTTTACCGCAGGAGCCAACCATGAAAGACTTGCCCATTGATTTGCCCATTGACTTGCCAGGCGGCTTCGCACCCGCCTTCGCACTCGGTTATGCCGACCCTGCCGGACGCTTCGCCCTGATCGACCACGACAGCCCCCTGCCGGTGCTGGCCCGTGCCGAATCGCCGCCCCAGCCGCTGGAGGGCATGGCCGCAACGGTCGGCGAGGAAGGGCCCTTCGCCCCCGCACCCGGTACGCCCGTGATGCTGCGCCTCGCCGGCGAATGGGAAGGCACCGTGACTGTCACCCGCTCCACCAACAACGGTGCGACCCGCAATCCGCTGACGCTGGCGGGTGCCCCGTGGGCAAGCTTCACCGGCAACGCCTGCGAGCCGGTCTGGGTCGAATACGAGGACGGGGCCACGCTCTACCTCGAATTCGACATCACGGGCGGGACGGTCGACTGGAGGATCGCACAATGAGCGCGCCCGACATGATCGCGCGCGGCCTAGCTGCGCGGGCAAGCCTCCTCGCCGCGGCGCCCTTCGCGCAGCTTTCCGGCCGCGCCGTGCCGCCCGGTTGCGACCGGATCGACAGCTCTGCCCATGCGGCAGGCGGTATCGGGGCGGCGCGTTACGTCCACGATGCGCGATGCACCGATGAATTGCTTGCCGATCACCCGGGATGCACCTTTCGCGCCGTGGACGGGCGCGTCTTCCGCCTGATGCCGGAAGCGGGCGGGATCGCAGTCGAACAGGCGGGCGCGATCGGCGACGGCGTAACCGACGACCAGCCGGCGATCCAGGCCGCGCTCGATTACGCGGCCGCCACCGGCATCGGCGAAGTCCGCTTCACCGCGCCTGCCTATCGCATCCATTGCCCGCAGCGCACGAGCCCGGCGAACGATATCTATTCGCCCGACGGTCACCCGCTCGTCGCCCGCGGATCGGTGACACTGCGCGGCGTCGGCCCCGCGCGCAGCACGCTCGACTTCCGCGGCCTCGGCGGGGCCGACCCGGAAGCCAGTTGGCAGGTGGTGCCGAAATCCGCGTCTGATGCCGGCGACGCCGTGTGGCGGGGCGGCGGCCTGTTTGCGCTTGCGGACCAAGGCGCCGAAGCCCCGGAAAGGCTCGCCATCGAAAGGCTGGAGATCCATCGCCTGAACTTCATCGGCAACCGGCAGCGGACCGGGCAGCAAAGCTGGCCTGCCAACCCTGCGACCGGAGACGGCTGGGACACCAGCGACAAGGCGGTCTGGTTGCACGACACCCACATCGGGGACGTCGTGATCGCCGATTGCGACTTCATCGGCTGGAAGGGCGAGATCTATTTCGGCGGCGCGAAGACCCAGCGTAGCCTGACGATCGAGCGCACGAGGCTGCTGACCACCAATGCCAACGCCTTCAACCCCGGCACGAACTGCCCGCTCGTCGCGCGCGAGTGCGAATTCGGCGATGCGCGCACGGCGCAGGAGGACACGGGCAAGACCCGCGCGCAATACAGCGGCTGCCTTTGGCGCGACAGCGACACGACGCTGATCGGCAGTGGCGCGACCGACGGCATCACCTACCACTACCTCTATCCCACGCGGGATGCCGCCGGCGCGCCGCCGATCACCCAGCTCGACGGGTGCGAGTTCCGCAATATCCCGACGGTCTTCGTGGGCTGCTGGGTGCGCGGGCGCATCCGGACGACGGATGCGACGGTGGATTTGTCGACCCCGCTCTATTCCGCGCTGCGCGATATCGACCTCGATATCGATGCCACGATCGACGCCAAGAACGCCATCGTGCCGCTGCGGATCACAGGGCCGGCCACCCTGACCACCCAGATCGGCAATGCGCCCGCGGGCACGTATCAGCTGCCGCCGCGCGATGTCCACGTTACGCTGCGCACCCGGCGGACCCAGCTGGCAAGGGATGGCGGGCGGCAATGGTACCCGCCCAGCTGGACCGGCTATGTCACGAGCTCGGTGCGCCTGGTGATCGACGACTGCGTGATGAACGCCGCGCCCACGGTGGGCCATCCGCCCGTCAGCGTGCCCGCCATCGAAATCCGCAACCTGGTGACGCAGAGCGGCAGCTACGGCACGGCCAACATGGGTCCGCTGACCGGCGCGACCACCATCACGCCCAACAGCCCGCTGATCGGCTGCTATTTCGACGCCAACGGGCCGCACGACATGGCGCTGGCGCGCTTCCCCACAGGCGGCAGCAATTTCGCCTATGCCCACGGCCAGAAAGTGAAGATCCGCGCCCTGTCCGACACGCCGGGCGCAGGATTGAAATTCGCCAAGGGCACGAAATGGTGGATGAAGCTTGCCGCCGACCGGGTGCTGAGCCGATCGGGCGACTGGATCGAGTTCACGTATAACGCCTACGCCGGGTCGATCTGGGAGGAGACCGGCTTCTTCACGACCGCCTAGGCAGGGCGAGGAGCGCCTCCACCCCTTCCACGAACTGCCGCACGTCGCCGCGCGGGGCGCTGTCCCGCGCGGCGCTGCGCATAGGCTGCCAGCGCGATTCATCGTCCACTGCGCGCATCGCGTCCACCAGCGCTCCCTCGTCCTGCGGATCGATCACGATACCGTTGATGCCGTCGTCGACCAGCAGGTCCACCGCGCCCGCATTGCGGGTCACGATGACCGGAAGCCCGTTGGCCAGCGCTTCGTTCACGACCAGGCCGAATTGCTCCGACAGGCTCGGCAGCAGAAGTGCGAGCCCTTCGCGCATGGCCACGCTGACCTGAGCGCTGGAACAATGGCCTTCAAAGGCCACGTGTTCGGCGATGCCGAGCCTTGCCGCCTCGCTTCCGAGATCGCGGCGCAGGGGACCGTCGCCGAGAATTCGCAGGCGCCTTTCGACGCCCGCCGATCGTACTTGCGCGAAGGCGCGCAGGGCGTGTGCGATGTTCTTCTTCGGCACCAGCCGCGCCGCGATGACGAACGGGCGGTCTGCGTAAAATGGCTCGGTAGCGGCATCTCCCTGCTGCCGGATGCGGGCAATGTCGACCGTGTTGTAGCCGGTGACGCTACGCGCGCCCGGCAGGCCGAGCCCGGCAAGGTAATTGCGAGACCGTTCGCTTCCCACAATCGCGCCGGCGTAGGGCTTCAGCCACAGGCGCTTCAGCGCCTCGCGCCAGGGCCGCCTGGCATAGTCATCGCCTTTCGAAGCAACCATGGTGAAGACCCGCACGCCCCGCATGGCAAGGATGGTCGCGGCGAGGAGCACGGCAGGTTTTTCGTAGTGACAGAACAGGCACTCGCGCGCGCCCGATTGGCGGACGGCGCCGACCAGTCGCCGGGCCAGCGCAAGCGTGCCGGTGGTCTCCTCCCCGCGCGCCAGGGTGACCAGCGGATAGGGCACCTCTTCCGCCTGCTCCCAGTCATAATCGGTCGAGCGACCGAACAGCTGGATGGCATGGACACGGTAGCCCGCCGCTGCCAGCGCGCGGGCGCGGTCGTGATGGTAGGGGCCGAAATTCTCCCACATCACGGCAATCGGGGTATCACGCGCGGTCATGCGCATGACATGGCGCATGACCGCGCCGGAGGCGATAGCATCGCCGTCCCCCGCTTTGCCTCGCCCACAGTTTTGCTTCGCCGGGCACATGCCCTATTCCCCATCCCGGCATGTACGACCTGCTCCTGATCGCCTCGACGCTGTTCTTCGTGGCCGCCTGCACGGTGTTCGCGCGGCACAAGGCGGCGTCGATCTATCACCCGGCAGCCTTCTACCTGCTCTTCCACGGCTTCCTGTTCGTGTTCCGCCCGATCCTGGCGCGCATCTACGACTTCCGCTTCGTCTACATGGTGTTCGAATTCCAGCCGTCGATGGCGGACAAGATGACCGTGATCCTGGGCGCGAACCTGGGCCTCGTCGTCTTCCTCTTCGTCAGCCTGAGGATTGGCGACACGCGACTGGAGCCCGCATTGGCAGGGCGCGCAGCCATCCCGCGTGAAAGCCTGTGGCGCGCCTTTATCATCGCCGCCACCATCCTGACTCCGCTCGGCCTCGCGTCCGTCCTGTCGCGCTGGACGGCCATTGCCAGCGGCGATCCGACCGAAACGATCGACCCCACCACTTTCGTGAAGATCCACACCGACAGCGTCGGCTATTTCGTCGAAGCGCAGCTGGTGCTGGCCCCGCTTGCCGTGCTGTTCGCCTGGCTGACGCGGTTCAAGTGGTGGTCGTTCATCCCGCTGGTCGTTTTCGTCATCATGCGCGCCGGGACCGGCGGGCGCGGACCCTTCGTCTACGCCATCACCGCCCTCCTCTTGTTGTGGCTGTGGGACAAGCGGCGCAGCTGGCCGGATGCCCGCACCGTGGCGCTGGTGGCGATGACCGGCCTCGCCTTTGCCGTGGTGGTGACGGACCGCGGGCGCGGCATCCGCGAGGTCTTCATCGAGGACAACTCGGTCGCGTGGGAGCAGGCCTACGACTACGCGCCGCTCGAAAACATGGACTACGCCAATCTCGAGTATTTCGAGTACCTGGTCTACGTCGTCCCGCAGCGCAGCGGCACCTACGACTATTTCGCCAGCTACCTGCAATTCTTCACCGAACCGATCCCGCGCGCCTTGTGGGAGGGCAAGCCCGCCGGCGCGCCGGTGCGGTTCATGAACCTGTTCGATTACGGGCGCCCGATGGGCATGACCCCGTCGCTGCCCGGCGCGGGATGGTACGAACTCGGCTGGCTCGGCATCGTGATCCAGACCGCGATATTCGCCGCGTTCTATAGCTACTTCTACCGTCTCGCCGCGCGGCGCGGTTCGTCGCGCCTGCTGGTCCTGTTCTATTTCCTGCTGCTGGCGACGACCGTCATCAGCTATCGCGACGGCAGCCTGATCTCGGTCGCAAGGATGAGCGTTTTCTACCAGTTGCCGCTGCTGCTGATCTGGCTGTTCACCCTGATGGACCGCCGCGGCAGCCTGCCGGCCGATGCCTTTGCCGGGCCGCAGCCGGACCCTTCCCAGCGGCGCAAGGAACTGGCGGCGCAGGCAGCCAAGGCGCGCAAACCCGCGTAATTCCTTGCCTGCGAGGCATGCGCGGGGCACAAGGCGCGCATGAAAACGACCCTCCCCCGCATCGCCCTGTGGCTCGCCCTCGCCCTCGTCCTGTGGTTCGCCGCCGCCGTGTTCGGGCCCAAGTTCGGCCTGATCGAATGGCCCTTCGCGTTAGGCACGATGGTGAGGCAACTGGGACCGATCTTCATCGGCATCGTGGCGCTGGTCGCCTTGGTCGCACTGATCGTTGCGCTGATCGGCAAGCCGAAAGGCAGCTGGGGCCGGGCGCTCTTCGCGCTCGCCATCCCTGCCGCCTTCATGGCCGGGCTCGCGTCGGTGAGCGCGACGGCGGAAAGCGTGCCGCCGATCCACGACGTCACCACCGATCCTGCCGATCCGCCGACGCATTCCGCGACGATCCTGGCAGAACGCGAACGGATCGACGCCAACCCGGTGCGCGGGTTCGACACGCCGCTCGGCGAATATGAGGAGTGGAAGGGCAGCGACGTGGCGGGCAAGACGTCTGCTCAGCTGATCGCTAAAAGCTTCCCCGACGTGCGGCCCCTCAACACCACAGCCGATCCGGCTGCCGCGCTCGAAGCGGTTATGGCCGGCATGAAAGCCATCGGCCTTTCGGGCGTGACCTCCGACGCCGAGGCCGGCACCGCGCAGGGAGTGGCCGAGACGTTCCTGTTCGGCTTCAAGGACGATGTCGCCGCCCGCGTCCGCCCGGGCGAGAATGGCGGCAGCGTCATCGACTTCCGCAGCACATCGCGCGTCGGGCTGAGCGACCTTGGCTACAACGCCGACCGCATCGTGAAGCTGCGCGCTGCGATTGAAGGGAAGCTTCCCTGACGCCCAACGGCAAAGGGCGCGGAACCCTGCGGTCCCGCGCCCTTCCCCCTCTCCGGGCTCCCGTCCGGAAGCGTCAGAAGCTCTGGCGCACCGTCACCCCGATGGTGCGCGGCTGGCCGACCGAGTAACCGAGCCGGGCCCGCCCGCCACGCTCGCGGTCGAACGACAGCAGCGGGTTTTCGTCCAACAGGTTGTTGGCATAGACGATCAGCGACAGGCCGCTGTCGAAGTCGATCCCGGCGCTGAGGTTCACCAGCTGGTATTCCGGCAGTTCCAGGTCCAGCACCGTGGCATCCGTCCCAGGCGCGCCGAGATACGGCAGGCCCGACACGAACGTGCGCGGATTGTTTTCCTGGTCGGCAGGCTGGGTAAAGCGCGAACCCACATGCTGGACCGATGCCGCGAAGTAACCGCTGGCACTATCGCCGACGGGAAATTCGTAGCTTGCCGCGGCCGACAGCTGCAGTTCCGGAACGGAAGCCAGGCGGTTGCCGTCGCGAATGCCCGTCGCCGTCGCGAGCGGTTCGGGCAGCGTCGTGCCGAACTGCGCATCCACGTAACTGCCGCTGAAGCTGAAATCGAGGCCGGGTGCCGCCTCGACCCCGAACTCCAGCTCGATACCGCGTGAGTAGGCCTCTTCCACGTTGAACACGATACGGCTGGAACAGCTGCCCGCATCGAGCGTGGTCTGCAGGTTGTTGATGTCGTTGTAGAACGCAGCCGCGCCGAAGCTGAAGCCGGGGCCGAAGGCCTTGGCACCCACTTCGTAGTTCCACAGCGTCTCGTCCTCGTAGGACTGGAAGTTGCCGAACAGGGCAAGGTCGTTGGCCGAACACAGCGTGGCGTTGAGGGGATCGTTCACCCCGCCCAGGCGGAAGCCTTTCGAAACCTGCGCATTCAGCGTCAGGTTGTCGCTCGCTTCGTAGGACACGATGAAACGCGGGCTGACGCCGTCGGAGGTGGTCGAATCCGTCTGGTCGTCACCGTTTGCAAACAGGCCGCCGGACAGGAAGCGCCGCTCTTCCTCGAAGTCATAAGCGCGCGCGCCCGCCGTCACCGTCAGGCGATCGGTCAGTTCGTAGGACAGCTCCCCGAAGATCGCGAACTGCTTGATGTTGTATGGCAGGTCTGCGTTGTAGGGGCTGTCGAGATTGTCGAAGCCGTTGGCCACTGCGGCCGACGTGCCCGCACCCAGCGCCGCATCGGTCGCCGCGGCGTAGCCCGGCGTCGGCAAGCGCTGCGCATAGACGCGGTCGACTTCGGAATAATACACGCCGTAGAGCCACTGGAACGGCCCCGCATCGGTCGATGCGATCCGCAGTTCCTGCGTGAACCCTTCGAAATCGGTGGTGTCGCGCAGGTTGGACGGCAGGGCCACGGCGGCGTCCGGATAACCCAGATCGACCGAGACCGAACCGGTCAGCGCGCTCGCATCGCGGCTGACCAGGATGTCGCGGTTGATGTAGCTGGTGACGGAAGTGACGGTGGCATAATCCGTTACCGGGATGTCGATCACGAGGTCGGCCAGCAGCGTCTCGTCCTCGAAAGCCTCGCGCAGCAGCAGGTACTGCTGGCGCTCTTCCAGCGTCACCGGGTTGGTGATGAAGGGGTTGGCGTAGAGGTTGAACACCTCCTGCCGGTTGAAGCCGCCGGTTTCGACCTTCTGCCATGCCACGCGCGGAGTGATGGTAAAGCCCGGGCTCGGTTCGAACGTCAGCGCCACGCGGGTGCCGTAGCGATCGCCGCTGTTGACGTTGTCGCCGCCGGCCGGGCCGATGGCGTCGATGAAGCCTCCGTAATGCTGCCAGTATCCGACGACGCGGAGCGCCGCGTTGTCGCCCAGCGGCAGGTTGACCGCGCCCTTCAGCGCGCCGCCGATATCGTCTTCCTCCACCATGTTGATGTTGGCTTCGACCGTGCCCTCGGTAACGCCGAGAGTCGGCTGGTTGGTGATGTAGCGGATGGTGCCGCCGACAGAGCCCGAACCGAACAGCGTGCCTTGCGGCCCGCGCAGCGTTTCCACGCGGTTTAGGTCGAACAGGTCGAAATCGGGCGTGAACAGCGACAGCGAAATCACCGATTCGTCGAGATAGACGCCGACCTGCTCCTTCACGCCCGGCTGGTCGCGCACGACCTGGCCGGCGGAGACGCCGCGAACCGAAACCTGGCTCTGCCCCGGGCCGAGGTTCTGCACGCTGAGGCCGGCGACATTGCGCGACAGGTCTTCCAGCGTGGTCGCGCCGGTTTTCTGGATGTCTTCCGCAGTCTGCGCGTTGATCGAGAACGGCACGTCCTGGATCGTCTGGTCGCGCTTGGTCGCGGTAACGACGATCAGGTTGTCGTCGGAATCTTCCGCCGGAGTGCCCGCATCCTGGGCCATGGCCGGGGTGGCGAGCAACGCCATGCCGGTGGTTGCGAGAAGCGACAGGCGCGTCAGGCGCCCCTGTGTGTGAGCCATACGCGACATCGTAAATCTCCCTCTGCCGGACCGGTGCCTATCCGCATCGTTTCCCGGTCTATCGAATCTGCGCTCTTATATGCCGTTCTGGCAATTGCCTGTGCAACATTCGCATGGAATCGCCGGACAATGTGGCTATCCCGCCACAGCCTTGCTCAGCGGTCCACAACTAGTTCCGGCTGGGGATTGTTGGGCTGGAGGATCAGCTCGCCCTGCTCCACGCGCCAGCCCTTCAGGCGGCTGAGCAGGTTCATGCCGATGACATTGGTCGGGCCGATATTGGGCGCGATGACGGCATCGAGGCCGCGCGCCGCGACATTGCCGAAGCGCAGTTCGTCGATGGTGGTGATGCTGGCGCTGATCGATCCATTGGCGGTCTGCATGCGGATCGGCAGGCGATCGCGGGCAGGTTCGAGGCCGGCAGCGGCAGCGGACTCCGCGCCCAAAGTCGTCAGCGTCGCGCCGGTATCGACCATGAAGCGGGTGGGCACGCCGTTGACCTCCGCATCCAGCCAGTAATGCCCGTCGCGCGCCAGCGGTACGCGGGTTTCGCCGCCCTCCACCACCTGTTCGGGCAGCCCGGCTTGCGGCAGCGCCATGTCAAAGCGCGGATCGAGCCGGCTCAATTGCAGCACCACCAGCACCAGGACACCGCAGAGGACCACGGTGCTTGTCCCGCGGATCAGCCCCCCCAGGCGCGGCGCGCGGCGACGCAGAAACCCGCCGAACACGCTGAGGAGCACGGCGGCGAGGACGACGGCCATAAGCCCGGTTTGCGGAACCTCCGCAATGCCGTTCGCCGCATCGCGCCACAGATTATCTATCGACATTCCGGTTATATAGGGTGCGCCACCCTATCCTGCCATGAACGGCCAGCCCGACCCACGTCAGGGCGCGTTGCGCGGTTCGCTGGCGTCGGCGAGGATGAGCGAAAACCGGCCCTCAGCGTCCAGCCAGCGCTTCACCGGCGTCCACCCTCCGGCAAGGAGCAGCATTGTCGAGGACCGCTCGTCGAACTTGTGGCTGTTTTCGGTGTGGATGCTTTCGCCCTTCGCCATCCGGAACGTCTCGTCGCAGACCTCGAATTCGATGTCGCGGTCTGCCACCAGGTGCATCTCGACACGGGCGAACGTGTCTTCCCAGCGGGCCTCGTGATGCAGGGCCTCGACCGGGATGGTGCCGTCGAGCTCGCGGTTGATGCGGCGCGCGAGGTTGAGGTTGAATTCGGCCGTGACGCCCGCGGCATCGTCATACGCCGCTTCCAAGACCGACGGATCCTTGATCAGGTCCATGCCGATCAGCAATTGCGATCCGTCGCCCAGCGTTTCGCGCATCGATCGCAGCAGGTCGACCGCCGTCCACGCGACCATGTTGCCGATTGTCGAGCCGGGAAAGAAACCCAGCTTGGCCATGTCCGCCACCGCCGCCGGCAGCTCCACCCGCCGCATGAAATCGGCCTCGATCGGGTACACCGCGAGATCGGGAAATTTCGCCTGCAGTTCGGCCGCAGAGGCGCGGAGGAAATCGCCCGCGATATCCAGCGGGACGTAGGCCGCAGGCTCGATGGCGGAAAGAAGCAGCGGGGTCTTGAGGCTGGAGCCGCTGCCGAATTCCACCACTGCGCGATCGGGCCCGATGAGCTCGCAAAACTCAGCTCCCTGCGCCTCCAGGATGGAGCGTTCGGCGCGGGTCGGGTAATATTCGGGGACCTTCGTGATATCCTCGAACAATTCGCTGCCCGCATCGTCGTAAAGCCAGCGCGCAGGCACCGCCTTCTGCCGCTGCGACAGGCCTTCCAGCACATCGGAGCGAAAGGCGCGGTCCACCCCGCCCTCGTCCAAGTCGACGAGGGACATGGAATTGTTTTTCGTCATCAAAGATCCTTCGCGAGCCTGACGCCGGTGAATTGCCAGCGCTGGTGCGGGTAGAAGAAATTGCGGTAGCTCGCGCGCGAATGGCCGCGCACCGTGGCGCAGCTGGCGCCCTTCAGCACGAACTGCCCGCTCATGAACTTGCCGTTGTATTCACCCACCGCGCCCGCCGGCGGGGCATAGCGCGGGTATGGGAGATAACCGGAGCGGGTGAACTGCCAACCATCGCCGAACAGTCCGTCCGATCCGGTGAGCAGCGGCGGGACCGCGCCGTCCAGCTGGTTGCCGCCTGCCGGATCATGGGCGGGTTCGATATCGTCGTGCTGGCCGCGGGCGACCGCTTCCCATTCGGCTTCCGTCGGCAGGCGGTATCCGGCCCACTCGGCAAACGCGTCCGCCTCGAAATAGCTGACGTGGGTGACGGGCGCATGAGGATCGCGCTCCTGCCAGCCGGCGTGGGTGAAATGCTCGCGATCGCGCCAGTACATGGGCGCGTCGATGCCGTTCTCATTCACCCAGGCCCAGCCGTCCGCCAGCCACAGGCGGTGATCCCGGTAGCCGCCGTCCGCGATGAAGCGGTCCCAGTCGCCATTGGTGACAAGCCGGTCCGACAGGGCGAAGGGTTCCAGCAAGGTACGGTGCAACGGCCCCTCGTTGTCGAAGGCGAACCCATCGCCATCGTGGCCGATCTTGGCGATGCCACCGGGATGGCGGTGCCAGCCTTGCGGACGCTGCGCCGACCGATCCGGCTGGCCGTCCCACATCTTCGGGCCGAGCGGGTTCTGGAACAGCGCGTGCTTGATGTCGGTCAGCAGCAACTCGATATGTTGCTGCTCGTGCGCACAGCCCAACGCGATGAGCGGCTGCAGCTCTTCGCGGTCCAGCAGCGGGGCCATCGCTTCCTCCACCGCATCCCGCCAGTCGAGGATTTCCGCCACCGTGGGGCGGGACAGCATGCCGCGCCGGTCGCGGGCGATCCGCGCGCCTTCCGCCTCGTAATAGGAATTGAACAGGAACGGCCAGCGCTCGTCATGCAGTGTGTAGCCCGGTACGTGGTCCCGAAGCAGGAAGGTCTCCCAGAACCAGGTCGTATGGGCCAGGTGCCACTTCGTCGGGCTCGCATCCTCCATCGACTGGATGGTCGCATCCGCTTCGGACAGCGGCGCGGCCAACGCGGGCATAAGCGCGCGCGTGCGGCGGAATTCTGCTTCGAGCGACGCGGCGGGCGCCCCGTGTTGCGGCTGGACCGATGCCAAATCCGCCTCCCCTCTTCGTGTCTTCCCCCAGCATGGCGGACGGACATGACAATAGAAAGGCCGGGAGGCCGGAAATTTCCCGAAATTAACGAAAGATAGTTGGGGTCAGGCCGCGGCGGCGCGGCTGTCGACCCCTTCTTCCACCAGCATTTCGGCAATCGCGAAGGCGAGTTCGAGCGATTGCGCGGCGTTGAGGCGCGGGTCGCAATGCGTGTGATAGCGATCGCCCAGCCGTTCGTCGGTGATCGCCACCGCGCCGCCGGTGCATTCGGTCACGTCCTGCCCGGTCATCTCCAGGTGGATACCGCCTGCATGCGTGCCTTCGGCCTTGTGGACCGCGAAGAAGCCGCGAACCTCGCCCATAATCCGGTCGAAAGGCCGCGTCTTGTAGCCGCTGTCCGCCTTCACGACATTGCCGTGCATCGGGTCGCAGCTCCACACCACCGGGTGCCCTTCGCGCTCAATCGCGCGGACGAGCTTCGGCAGGCCGGCTTCCACCTTGTCGTGGCCGAAGCGGCTGATCAGCACGATCTTGCCCGCCTCGCGCGAGGGGTTGAGCGTATCGAGGATGCGCACGAGGACGTCCGGCTCCAGGCTCGGCCCGCATTTCACGCCCAAGGGGTTGCCGATGCCGCGTGCGAATTCCACGTGCGCGCTGCCGTCAAACCGCGTGCGGTCGCCGATCCACAGCATGTGGGCGCTGGTATCGTACCAGTCGCCGGTCAGCGAATCCTGCCGCGTCATGGCCTGTTCGTAAGGCAGCAGCAGCGCTTCGTGACTGGTGTAGAAGCTGGTGCCCTGCAATTGCGGCACGGTTGCCGGATCGATCCCGCAGGCTTCCATGAAATCGAGCGCTTCGCCGATGCGGTCGGCGGTTTGCGCAAACTTGTCCGCCCATGGGCTGCGGCCCATGAAATCGAGCGTCCACTGGTGGACCTTGCGCAAATTGGCATAGCCGCCGGTCGAAAACGCACGCAGCAGGTTCAGCGTCGCCGCGCTCTGGTTATAGGCGCGCACCATGCGCTGCGGATCGTTACGGCGCGTCTCGGCATCGAATTCGATCCCGTTCACGTTGTCGCCGAAGTAGCTCGGCAGGGTCTGCTGCCCCTGCGTTTCAGTATCACTGCTGCGCGGCTTGGCGAACTGGCCCGCCATGCGCCCCACCTTCACCACCGGGCTCTTGCCGGCAAAGGTCAGGACGACCGCCATCTGCAGGATCACGCGAAACGTGTCGCGAATGTTGTTCGGGTGGAATTCGGCAAAGCTTTCCGCGCAGTCTCCGCCCTGGAGCAGGAACGCCTCGCCCCGGCATACCTCGGCCAATTCCGCCTTGAGCGCCCGCGCCTCGCCCGCGAAGACGAGCGGGGGGAAGGACGACAGCGTGCCGGTCGCCTCTGCCAGCGCTGCCTCGTCCTCGTAGCGGGGCAGGTGCTTCGCTTCGAAACCTGTCCAGCTGCCGGGTTGCCAATCGTGTGCCATCGTTTCCATCCGTTACTCGGCCTCCAACCTAGGGGTTGGCCGGTCGGATTGCCAGAAACGGAATTTGGGCCGCGGGCAAGCGCGCTTTTCCGATCACGTTGATCGGGTGCGAGGACGCGGGGGCCAGAGAAAACCCCCGCGACGGTCTCCCGTCCGGGGGTTTTTCTCATGGCGCCATATGCCGGCAGCGCGTCAGGCGGCGGCCGGTGCGGCGTCGCGCACGCCTTGGTCGACATGCGCCGCAAAGGGTTCGAAATTGTCGACGAAGAGCTGGACCAGCTTTTCTGCCGTGCGGTCGTATTCCTCCCCGTCCGCCCAGGTCGAGCGCGGGTCCAGGATCGCGCTGTCGACGCCCGGGACTGCCACCGGGACTTCGAAACCGAAGTTTGGGTCCTTGCGGAATTCGGCATCGTTCAGGCTACCGTCGAGCGCCGCGTTGAGCAGCGCACGGGTCGCCTTGATCGGCATGCGGTGGCCGGTGCCGTACTTGCCGCCCGTCCAGCCGGTGTTGACCAGCCAGCATTGGACGCCGCCATCGGCAATGCGCTTCTTCAGCAGGTTGCCGTAGACGCTGGGATGGCGCGGCATGAAGGGCGCGCCGAAGCAGGTGCTGAACGTCGCTTCCGGCTCGGTCACGCCGATTTCGGTTCCGGCGACCTTGGCGGTGTAGCCCGACAGGAAGTGGTACATCGCCTGGTCGGGCGTCAGCCGCGCGATCGGGGGCAGCACGCCGAACGCATCGGCGGTCAGCATGATGACGTTGCTGGGCGGCGGGCCCATGTTGTCTTCGCTGGTGTTGGGAATGCTGCTGAGCGGATAGGCGCCGCGCGTATTTTCGGCGAGGCTGTTGTCATCGAGGTCGATCTCGCCGTTCGCGTCCATCACCACGTTTTCGAGTACGGTGCCTTCCATCTTGGTGGTGGCGTAGATTTCGGGCTCCGCTTCCGGATCGAGGCGGATCATCTTGGCATAGCAACCGCCTTCGAAATTGAAGACCGCGGTGTCCGACCAGCCATGCTCGTCGTCGCCGATCAGCGTGCGGCTGGCATCGGCGCTGAGCGTGGTCTTGCCGGTCCCGGACAGGCCGAAGAACACCGCGCTCTTGCCGTCGGGGCCGATATTGGCGCTGCAGTGCATGGGCATCACGCCCTGCGGCGGGAGCAGGTAGTTGAGGATGCCGAACACGCTCTTCTTCATCTCACCGGCGTATTGCGTGCCGCCGATCAGGACGAGCTTTTCGGAGAGGTTGACCGCGATCACGGTCTCGCTGCGCGTGCCGTGGCGTTCCGGATCAGCCTTGAAGCTGGGCAGGTCAATGATCGTGTATTCGGGCGAGAAGCCGTCCAGCTCGCTCGCCGTCGGGCGGCACAGCATCGTGCGGATGAACTGGTTGTGCCATGCGAATTCGTTGATGACGCGAACGTTGGCGCGATATTCGGGCTGCGATCCGCCGAACAGGTCGGCCACGTAGAGGTCACCCTTGTCCTTCAGCGCGGCCAGAAAATCGGCCTTCAGCGCGGCAAAATGCTCCGGCGACATGGAGGCGTTGTTGTCCCACCAGACGGTATCTTCCGTCTCGCCGTCACGGACGATGAACTTGTCCTTCGCGCTGCGGCCGGTGTGCTTGCCGGTTTCTACCACCAGCGGACCGTCCTTGGCGCGCTTGCCTTCCCCGTTGGCGAGCGCAGCCTCGGTCAGCTCCTCGCTCGACAGGTTGGCGTGGATCGTCGCGGCGGTTTCGATACCTTGGGCGGACAGCGGAACGGAAAGCGTGTGGGCCAATGGAAACTCCGTGGCGTAACAGGTCTGGTGGACGGCGCGAGGCAGGCGAACGACACGCTGTGTGCATTCGTATGCAAGCGACCTTTGCGCCGCCTTTAGGGCCCCGTGCCGATTCCGTCAATTTCGCTGCGGCTGTCCGCGCTAAAAATCCCCTGCGTTGTGCAGTCGGGCCTGCCGCGCTATCTCCGGCGGACGATGGAAACCGACACCCCCGAACTGGCCCCCGGCGCCGCGTCCGGCGCCGACAACCGCGTCATCGCGCTGGTCGACGACGACCGCAACATCCTGACCACGCTGGCGATAGCCCTGCAGGCCGAAGGCTTCGTCACCCGCCTCTACACCGACGGCGAAACGGCGCTGAAGGCCTTGCTGGAAAACCCGCCGGACCTGGCCGTGTTCGACATCAAGATGCCCAAGATGGACGGGATGGAACTGCTCGCCAAGCTGCGCGAACATTCCGACCTCCCCGTCATTTTCCTCACCAGCAAGGACGAAGAGGCGGACGAGGCGGCCGGCCTTGCCATGGGCGCGGACGATTACATCGCCAAACCCTATAGTCAGCGCCTGCTGCTGGCCCGCATCCACGCGATCCTGCGCCGCAGCGGATCGCCCGCCCATGCCGGCCCGCACGGCGACGAAGACGGCTCCGGCGTCGTTACCCGCGGCCGCCTGGGCATGGACCCCGCGCGCCACCGCGTGACGTGGGACGGGGTGCCGGTGGCCCTCACCGTGACCGAATTCCTCATCCTCGAAGCGCTCGCCCAGCGTCCCGGCGTCATCAAGAGCCGCAACCAGTTGATGGACGCGGCCTATCCGGACGACATCTTCGTCGACGACCGGACGGTGGACAGCCACATAAAGCGCATGCGGCGCAAGTTCCGCGCCAAGGATCCGGAATTTTCCGGCATCGAGACGCTTTACGGTGCAGGATACAGCTTCTCCGGTGCGTGAGCCTGCCGAGACCGGGCTCGACCCGCACGATCCGGGCCGGATCGCGCCCCGCTTCGCGCGTTTCGACCTTGCCCGAGGTGCCTCGCTTACCACACGCATCCTGCTGCTCAACATCATTCCCATCGCGCTGCTTGCCGGCTCGGTCTTCTACCTCGACAGCTATCGCCGCCAGTTGACGGGCGAACGGTTCCGCCTGGCGCAGGTGGAAGCCCAGATCATCGCCGAGGCCTTGGCCGGCGCGTCGCAGGAACGCCAGGAGGCGCTGCTGATCCAGATCGGCAAGGAACAGCAGCTGCGCATTCGCCTCTACGATCCCGAAGGCGTGCTGACGCAGGACAGTTTCGTCCTGGGCGAACCCGCCTACACGCTCGACGACCCGACCGACGACAGCTGGGTCGAACGCTGGGGTCGCTCGCTCGACGCGGGCATGGATGCAATGCTGGGCGCGCCCCCGGTGCCCGACTATGTCGAGCCGGAGACCGACGATGCGGAAGACTGGCCCGAGCTCGCCGAAGCGCGGCGGCAGGGCATCACGCAGCTGCGCCTGCGCTATGCCCCCGACCGGACCCCGGTGATAACCGCGGCCGCGCCGGTGGGCCTCGAGGGCGCGACGCTGCTGCTCAGCCGCAACCCGCGCGACATCGTGCAATCCGTGCGCGACGCGCGCGGCCTGATCGCCGCGCTGATCGGGGTGGCCTTCCTCGTTTCCATCATGATCTCGCTGTACCTCGCGCGAACCATCGTCGAGCCGCTGCGCCGGCTTGCCCGCGCCGCCGTGCGCGTGCGGCTGGGGCGCGAGCGCGGCGTCGTGGTCCCGCGCATGAGCGAGCGCGGCGACGAGATCGGCATCCTCGCCCGTGCAACCTCCGATATGACCGAGGCGCTGCGCCAGCGGATCGATGCCGTCGAGGCCTTCGCCGCCGATGTCGCGCACGAGATCAAGAACCCGCTCGCCTCCCTGCGCAGCGCCATCGAGAGCCTCGGCACGGTCGACGACCCGGCCCTGCGCCGCCAGCTCAACGACATTGCCGCCCACGACGTGCGCCGGATCGACCGGCTGGTGACAGAGATTTCCGATGCCAGCCGCATCGAGGCGGAAATGTCGCGCACCGAGTTCGAAGTCATCGACCTCGACCGGATGGTCCGCAACCTCGTCGCGGCGCGCGATCGGCGTGACGAAAACGAAGGCCGCGAGGTCGCTATCACCCTGCACGACGGCCCTGCCTACATCCAGGGGGTTGCCCTGCGGCTGGAGCGGGTCATCGGCAACCTCCTCGACAACGCGGTCTCGTTTTCGCCCAAGGGTGGCAGGATCGACATCGATATCACGGCGGAAGGCGAGTTCGTCGAACTCAACGTCTGCGACCAGGGCCCCGGTATCGCACCCGAAGCGCGCGAGAAGGTCTTCACCCGGTTCCATTCGGTGCGGCCGGACAGCGAACAGTTCGGCAACCACTCCGGCCTCGGCCTCGCCATCGCGCGGACCATCGCGGAAGCGCATGACGGCACGCTGACCGTCGGCGACCGGGCGGACGGAGGAAGCGGGGCCTGCCTCACCCTCGCCCTCCCCGCCGCCGACAGCGCGCGATGACCGTCAGGCAGGCCGGCGCCATCCTGATCGACGGGCGCGTGCTGCTGATCGAAGGCCCGGCGGGCAGCGGCAAGTCCACCCTCGCCCTCCAGTTGCTCGACCGCGGCGCGACGCTGGTGGGCGATGACGGCATCACGCTCAGCGATCTCGGCGAAACCCTGTGGGCCGCGCCTCCGCCCAATACCGCCGGCCTGATCGAATTGCGCAATGTCGGCCTGGCCCGAAAACCCGTCGGCGAAGGACCAGTTGCGCTGGTGCTGACCCTTACCGCAGAGGCCCCGCGTTTCGTCGATACAGCCGGCGGGATCGACCTTCTCGGCCGCTGCATCCCCCACCTCCTGTTCGACCCCGCGATCCCGGCGGCGGCCATCCGGGCGGAGCATGCGCTCGCCCGCTACGGCCTTGCCTGAAGCCTGTCCTCGTTCGGAACAGCGTCGCCACTTCGCCCTTCCATTTCGCCGCCAAGGCGCGCAAGCCCGCCCTCCCCATGGTGTCCGATTCGACAACCGCCCCGGCTGCCCAGCCGATCCTCCTCGTCACCGGACTGTCCGGCGCCGGCAAGACCACGGCCCTGCGCGAGCTGGAGGACCTGGGCTGGGAGACCATCGACAATTTCCCCATCCGCCTGCTTAAGAACCTCGTCTCCGGCAAGGAAGCGGACGAGCATCGTGCCCCGCTTGCCATCGGCTTCGACGCCCGCACCCGCGGCTTCGTGCCGGCCAAGATCATCGAGCTGGTCAAGACGCTGTCGACGCGGCCCGATCTCGAAATCTCCACCCTCTACATCGACTGCGACGATGCGGAGCTGGAACGGCGGTATAACGAGAACCGTCGCCGCCACCCGCTGGCGGACGGCGTGCCGGTGACCGAAGCCATCGGCATGGAGCGCGAACTGCTCGCCCCGCTCAGGCGCTGGGCCGACCTCGTCATCACCACGACCAAGCTCAGCACGAATGCGCTGCAGGAAACGATCCGGGAGCGTTTCGCCGGGGCCACCGAAGATGCGATGGTCGTCACCGTGACCAGCTTCGGCTTCGCCCGCGGGATGCCGCCCGTCGCCGACCTCGTCTTCGACATGCGCTATCTCGACAATCCCCACTGGGTGGAGGGGCTGCGCGAACAGACGGGGCTGGACGAAGCGGTGGCGCGGCACATCCAGGCGGACCCGGCTTTCGATGAAACCTTCCCGCAGATGTGCCACCTCGTGCTCGATTTGCTGCCGCGCTATCGCGACACCGGCAAACGCTATGCCACCATCGCCTTCGGCTGCACCGGCGGGCGCCATCGCAGCGTCTATTCGGCCGAGCGGATGGCCGCCGCCCTGCGCGACGAGGGGTTCGAGCCCACCGTCGTCCACCGCAACCTCGGCTCGCGCGCGGCAGGGCTGGTAGAAGGCAGTTCGAGCCTGTAATGGCCGCCGCTTCACCTTCCAGCCAGCAAGCCCGCGATAGGCTTTGGCCATGCAGATTGACGAGTGCGCGTAACCGATGATCGGTCTAATCCTGGTAACCCACGGCCGCCTGGCCGAAGAATTCGTCGCCGCGATGGAACACGTGGTCGGCGGGCAGGACCGCGTCGCCACCGTGTGCATCGGGCCGGAAGACGATGTGGAGGAACGGCGGCAGGACATCCGCACCGCGATCGGCAAGGTCGACATCGGCGACGGTGCGATCATCCTCACCGACCTGTTCGGCGGCACGCCCTCCAACCTCGCAATTTCGCTGCTGGAGGCGGGCCGCGTGGAAGTGGTTGCCGGTATCAACCTGCCGATGCTCATCCGCCTGGCCGGCGCGCGCAAGAACCTGTCCATCGGCGAGGCGGTCAAGGCGGCACGCGATGCCGGGCGCAACTACATCACCGTGGCTAGCGAATTCCTCGCGGCCGAGGCATAGTCCGCTGCCGAGGGGGAACCACGCAGCCATGGCCGACACCGCAAGCGAACGCGTCGTCATCGAAAATGTGAAGGGCCTGCACGCCCGCGCCAGCGCCAAGTTCGTCGGCGCGGTCGCCGGCCTGCCCGATGGCACGCAGGTGACGGTCGAGAAGGACGGGGTTTCCGCAGGCGGCGGTTCGATCCTCGGCCTGATGATGCTGGGCGCGGCTAAGGGCGACGAGGTGACGATCACCGTCGCCGGCCCGGAAGCGGACGTCGCGGTCATGCGGCTCGTCGGCCTCGTGAAAGATCGCTTCGGCGAAGATTGAGGCGAAGGGCCATGCGCCGCGAAATCACCGGTTTTTCCAATCCGACGGTCAAGTACCTGCGGTCCTTGCGCGACAAGAAGTACCGCCGGCGCCAAGGGCGTTTCCTCGTCGAGGGGCTGCGCCTGCTCACCGATGCGCGCGAAAGCGGGCGCCTCCCGGAAATGCTGGTGATGGCCAGGGGCCGCGATGCGCATCCGCTGCTGGACGAGCTGGAACGCGCGGTGGATGCGGGCGGCGGCGAGGTGATCGAGACCACGCCCGATATCCTTTCCAAGATCACCGGCAAGTCGAACGCCCAGGCGGTCGCGGGCGTGTTCGCGGAGTGGGACACCTCGCTCGCGCAGATCGACCGCACCGCCGCGCCGATCTGGCTGGTGGCGCAGGCGCTGCGCGATCCCGGCAACCTCGGCACGATGCTGCGCACCTGCGACGCGGTGGGTGCCGGCGGGCTGATCCTGGTCGACGATTGCGCCGATCCGTTCAGCGTGGAGGCCGTGCGCGCAAGCATGGGCGCCGTCTTCACCCAAGCCATCGCCCGCGCCACATGGGGCGAATTCCTGCCCTGGCTGCGAACGGGCGATGGCCAGCTCGTCGCCGCGTCGCTGCGCGATGCCGTGCCCTATCGCGGCGCGCCGTATGCGGCGCCGTGCTTCCTCCTCGTCGGCAACGAGTCGCAAGGCCTGCCCGAAGCCTATGAAGCCGCCTGCGACCTGCGCGTCACCATGCCCATGCGCGGCCGCGCCGACAGCCTCAACGCCGCCATCGCCGGCGCCGTGCTCGCCTACGAAGTGCTGGCGGGTTTGGGTCTGGACAGTGTTTGACGGTATTCGGGCCGAAGCGGAGCGCCGCAACACGGTGCTCTGGAACCTCGTTGGAAAAATCGATGAACAGTGCGACAACACGTGGCTTGCGTGGGACGCCCTTACGTCGGACGTAAAAGAACTCGGTTCTCGGGCACACGACCTTTGGCCTGAGGACCCAGCTGCGTCGCTAGCACTTTACGAGGAAGCTGGGGCCGGAGGACATCCTTATGCCATGGTCTGGGCCGGATGGTGTTTTACCATCGGCAACGCGGTTCGACCTGACCACGACCGCGCGCACGAATTTTTCTCGCAAGCGATGAGCGCCGGATCGTGGATGGCGACCACCTATCGGGCTCGTCTGTACGACCGGCAAGAGAAGCGGGACCTGGCGTTGGGGCTGCTAGAAGACGGCGTGAAGGTGGACCACCTCGCCTCATATTTCTGGTTAGCCTGGTTGCGCTGGAGATACGAGCCCACTCGCAAGACGGCGCAAGCGATCCGACCCTTTCTCGATCACGCGATCCGCGACGGACACCCCGGCGCCCGTTGGCTGTTGGCAAAGCTCATGATGCGCGGCCAATACGGCCTGCGCAGGATTCCGGAAGGAATGCGGAACGCAGCTAAGCTATCAGCCGAATGCGCTTTGATCGCGCAGCAGGAAACATAGAATTCGGGAGGGCAAGCGCACTGTCGCTGCTCGCTCCTCCCATCGCCGCCCATCGCAGGTTCATCGAAATCCCCCTTTGCTTGCCTTTCCCCATCCTGCACCACCGCCAGTGCGACGACAAGCACGCCCGGGAGAGCCCGCCATGAACCGCCTTGCCGCCACCATCGCCCTTGCCGCGCTGGCCCCGTTGCTGTGGGCCTGCCCGCCCAAGCCGCCCGTCAGCTACCTACCGAAAAGCCCGGAGGCCTCCACCGCTTTCGGGCAGGAACCGGCGTGGACGCTGACCATGGACCGGGAGCGCTTCTCCTTCGCCAGCGAGGAGCTCGGCATCGCGCGCAGCGGCACGTGGGACACAGCGGAAGAGGTCGCCTTTCGCAGCTGGCGCTATGCCATGGAAGACATCGTGGTCGATTTCCTGCCAGGTCACTGCACCGATCCGGTGGACGGGCAGCGCTATTACAACGCATATCGCGTGACGGTGGACGGCCGGGATCTGCGCGGATGCGGCGGCGCGAGCCTGCCGCCGGCCGACCTTGCGGGCAGCAGCTGGCGCGGCGACAAATGGATCGGGACCCACGGCGACCGCCGCGACTTTGCCGGCTCGCTCGCCTTTGCCGGCGGGCGGGTGACCGGCAGCACGGGATGCAACCGCATCGAGGCGGATTACAGCGTTGCAGGCAGCATCATGACCGTCGGCCCCATGGGCGTCACCGAAATGGCCTGCAGCGGCGACATCGCGAAAAACGAGGCCGCGATGTTCGACATCCTGCGCAGCGGTCCGGTGATCGGCTTCGATGGGGACGGCAACCTCGTCCTGTCGCAGCCGAGCACGGGCCGCAGCTTGACGTTTCGGCCGGCCGGGTAACGCTCTACTCCGCCGCTTCCCGCCCCTCGCCGCTGGCGTCTTCGATCCGCGCTGCGTCCTCGGCGTTATAGCGCGGGGTTGCTTCCACCTTCGGGACTTCCTCGATCTGGCGCTTGCCGATCTCGATGCCGCGTTCGGCGAGGCGGCGGCCTGACGTGAGCACGTTGCGTTCGAAACTGCCGACGAACTTGTTGTAATTGTTGACCGCGGTTTCCAGCCCGCCGCCCACGCGCTTCATGTGTTCGGCGGCCACGGCGAGCCGGTCGTAGAGCTCCGCCCCGGCCTTGCCGATCTCCACCGCCTCGCGCGCGATCGTGTCCTGCCGCCAGACCTGCGCCACGGTGCGGGCTATGGCGACGAGGTTTGTGGGCGTCGCCAGCAACACCTTGTTGTGAAAGGCAAAATCCCACAGGTCGGGATCCGCCTCCAGCGCGGCGGCGACGAAATGTTCGCCGGGGACGAACATCACCACGTAATCGGGCGCTTCGTCGAACTGGCTCTGGTAGCTCTTGGTGCCGAGCGTCTGAACATGGCCGCGCATCGATTTCGCGTGCATTGCCAGCTGCCGGCGTTTCTCGTCATCGTCGTCCGCCTCGAACGCGGCCTGATAGGCGTTGAGGGAGACCTTGGCGTCGATCACCAGCTTCTTCTGCCCCGGCACGTTGACGATGGCATCGGGGCGCAGCCGGCCCTCGTCCGTGTCCATCGAATGTTCGAGGATGAAGTCGGTGTGTTCGGCCAGGCCCGCCTGTTCCAGCACGTTCTGCAACGCCCGCTCGCCCCAGCGCCCGCGCGCCTTGGGGGCATTCGTCAGGCTGTTGCCGAGCCGCTGCGCTTCCTTGCGCACCTCCTCCTGCGAAACGCGCATCCCCTCGATCTGCTGGTGCAGGCGAGAGAAAGCATCGGCGCGCTGCCGCTCCAGCGTGCCGACCTGTTCCTCGTATTTCTGCAGCCGGTCGTTCACGGGCTTGAGGAGGTTGGCGACCGCTTCGGTGTGCTTCGCCTCCGCCTCGCCCAGCCGCGTGGTCGCTTCGGTGCTGAAGCGTTCGCGCGCAGCCTCCAGCACCTTGGCGCCGGTGTTCTCGAATTCCTTGAGCAGGTTGGCGCGACTTTCTTCCAGCAGGCGCTTCTGCTCCGCGAAGCCGGCGGCCTGCGCTTTCAGCCCGGTGAGCTCGTCACGCGCGGCATCGAGCCGGGCGGCGAGATCGTCTGCCCGCGCGGCGCGTTCGGACATGGTGGCAAGCTCCGGCGCCATCGCCTTCGCCCGCTCGTCCGCGTCGGCCGCGCGCGCTTCGGCCGCGCCGTGCCGCTCCTTCCACTCCGCAATCGGGCGGGAGCCGGCGAACCAGCCGATCCCTCCCCCGATAAGCAGGGAAAGCAGCGCGACGATCAGCAGGGTGACTTCCATGCGCGGAACATATTCGGAACGCGAGCCCTTGCCAAGCGCCGCGGCGGAACCAATCCCCCGCCCCGTTCGCTCCCCAGTCGAAGAGGAGAAAACACATGTCGATCAAGGAAATGATTTCCGAACACCCGCAAGTGGGCGCCGATTACAACGAACAGCTGGGCGAGGCGATCAAGCATGCGATGTACGGCGCGGCGATCATGAACAGCTGCGCCGATGCCTGCAGCGCGGAGCCGGGCGACATGTCGCGCTGCATCCGCCTGTGCAGCGATGCGTCCGACGCCTGCACCGCCTATTATCGCATCGCCAGCCGCCGCACCGCGGGCAACGTCACGGTCATCAAGTCGCTGTCCGAAGCGGTCATCATCGCCTGCAAGGTCTGCGCGGAAGAATGCGCGAAGCACGACAACGCACACTGCAAGCGCTGCGAGCGGATGTGCCGCGAAGTGGTGGAAGACGTGGTCAAGGCGCACGAGGGCATGGTCGAAGCGGCCTGACCTGAACCGCGACACAAACAAAAAGCCCCGCCAGAAACGGCGGGGCTTTCTTGTTAGTCCATCTGGGAGCCTACGTCGTCACGCGGCGCGGCGAAGCTTCTCCAGCTTCTTGAGCGCCATCTTGCGCTTCAGCTTGCTCAGGTGGTCGATAAACAGGATCCCTTCGAGGTGGTCCATCTCGTGCTGCAGGCAGGTCGCCAGCATGCCTTCGATGTCTTCCTCGTGGCTATTGCCGTCCAGGTCCTGGTAACGCACCCGGCAGGTCGCGGGGCGTTCGACGTCGGCATAGATGTCCGGCACCGACAGGCAACCTTCCTGGTATGCCGCCATCTCATCTGCCGGGGCGAGGATTTCGGGATTGATGAAGACCAGCTTCTCGTTGATCACGGGGTAATGTTTGTGCCCGCACTCGCCGTCGCCGCAATCTTCGGGCTCGGCGGTCTCGTCGGGTCGCTGCAGGTCGATCACCAGCACGCGCTTGGGCACGCCCACCTGGATCGCGGCAAGGCCGATGCCGTGCGCGGCATACATGGTTTCGAACATGTCATCGACGAGCAGCTTGAGCTCGTCATCGAACTCGGTGACGGGTTCGGACACGGTCTTCAGCCGGGGGTCCGGCACTTCGAGGATTTCGCGGATAGCCATGCGGGGGCAGATAGTCGCTCGCCGCGGGGTTTTCAATCCACCGGCCGCCGCGCGCGCAATGCCTGGGCGAGCGTGCCTTCGTCGAGGTAATCGAGCTCCCCGCCCACCGGCAGGCCATGGGCCAATTGCGTGATGCGGACGGGTTTCCCCTCCAGCCGCTCGGCGATGTAATGGGCGGTCGTCTGCCCTTCCAGCGTGGCGTTCATGGCGAGCACGATCTCGTCGATGCCGCCCTGCTCGACCCGCTGCATCAGGCTGGCGATGTTGAGATCCTCCGGCCCCACACCGTCGAGCGCGGAAAGCTTGCCGCCCAGCACATGGTAGCGCCCGGTGAACAGCCGCGCCCGGTCGAGCGCCCACAAGTCCGCCACGTCCTCCACCACGCACAGGCTGCGGGAATCGCGCTTCGCATCGGCGCAGATGCCGCACGGGTCGGTGGTGTCGACATTGCCGCAGGTCGAGCATTCGACCAGCCGCTCGCCCACTTCGGCCAGCGCCTCGACCAGCTGCGGCAGGGCGCTGTCGCGGCGCTTCACCAGCCACAGCACCGCCCGACGCGCACTGCGGGGCCCCAGCCCGGGAAGCCGTGCCAGCGCGCCGGTCAGCCGTTCGATCTCTTGCGATGCCATGGGCCGGGAGATAGGGCCGCGAACCTCGATTGGCAAAAACAGAAACACACGCAATGCGCATCATCTTCATGGGAACGCCCGATTTCGCGGTGCCGAGCCTCACGGCCCTCGCCCGCGCCAATCACGAAATCGTGTGCGTCTACACCCAGCCCCCGCGCCCGGGCGGGCGGCGCGGCAAGCAGCTGACGAAGACGCCGGTCCATGTCGAGGCCGAGCGGCTGGGCATCGAAGTGCGCCACCCCGCCAGCCTGAAAAGCGCCGAGGCGCAGGCGGAATTTGCCGCGCTGGAGGCGGAACTGGCGGTGGTCGCGGCCTATGGCCTGATCCTGCCGCAACCCATCCTCGACGCGCCGACGCGCGGTTGCATCAACGTCCATGCCAGCATCCTGCCCCGCTGGCGCGGTGCCGCGCCGATCCAGCGCGCGATCCTGGCCGGCGACGAGGGCACCGGCATCACGCTGATGCAGATGGAAGCCGGTCTCGACACCGGCCCCATGCTGGCCACCGTGCGCACGCAGGTGGAGGACAAGACCGCGGGCGAACTGACGGACGAACTCGCACAGCTGGGCGCGCGGCTGCTGGTCGGCCAGCTGGAGGACCTCGATGCGCTGCGCCCGATCACTCAGGAGGATGAGGAGGCGACTTACGCCGCCAAGATCGACAAGGCAGAGGCACGAATCGACTGGGGCGCGGAGGCCGCAACAGTGCTGCGGCAGGTGCGCGCCTTTACCCCTGCCCCCGGCGCGTGGTTCATGCTGGGCGAGGACCGGGTGAAGCTGCACGCGGCCGAACTGGCGCAGGGCACCGGCGCGCCGGGCGAAATCCTCGACCAAACCATGACCATTGCCTGCGGCACGGGCGCAATCCGCCCGCTGCGCCTGCAAAAGGCAGGCAAGCCCGCTATGGAGGTGGACGAATTCCTACGCGGCAATGCGGCAGAGCCCGGGACGCAGCTTTCTTGACCCGCTACGCCCTTACCATCGAATTCGACGGCGGGCCGTTCCAGGGCCTGCAACGCCAGAAGCACGGGCCGAGCATCCAGGGCGCGATCGAGGCGGCGGCGCACCGGCTCACCGGGGAAGACGTCACGCTCTACAGCGCCGGGCGAACCGACAGCGGGGTCCACGCGCTGGCGATGGTCAGCCACCTCAACCTGGAAAAGGACAAGGATCCCTTCCGCCTGATGGAGGGTCTCAACGCGCATTTGCGGCCCGATCCCATCGTCGTGACGGACTGCCGGATCGTGGACGGGGACTGGCACGCCCGCTTCTCCTGCACCGGGCGGCGCTACCTCTATCGCATCCTCAACCGCCGCGCGCCGCCCGCGCTGCTGAAAGGCCGCGTATGGCACCAGCCGCGCCCGCTCGACGAAGATGCGATGCACGACGCGGCGCAAGTCCTCGTCGGCAAGCACGATTTCACCACTTTCCGCAGCGTCAATTGCCAGTCCGACAGCCCCGTTAAGTCGCTCGCGCTGCTGGATGTGGAGCGCGTGGGCGAGGAACTGCATATCCACGCCGCCGCGCGCAGCTTCCTCCACCACCAGGTCCGCTCGATGGTCGGCTGCCTTGCGCTGGTCGGGCTCGGCCAGTGGAACAAGGCGAAGCTGGCAGAGGTTCTGGATGCACGGGATCGCCAGCAACTGGGCCTCAACGCCCCCGCCCACGGATTGTATTTCGTGGCCGCAACCTATCCAGACGACAACGATAAGCAGGAGAAAACCGCATGAGCACCACCGGCAAGCAACTCTTCACCACGCTGGAATCCGACGGCAGGCTGACGGTCGAGATCGCCGACACCACTTTTCCCGACCCGACCGGCAACCAGGTGCTGGTGAAGATGGAAGCCGCGCCGATCAACCCGAGCGACCTTGCCATCCTGACAGGGGCCGCCGATTTCGAGAATGCGGAATACTCGCCCGGCAAGGTGGTCGCCAGGATGCCGGAGCCGTTCAACACCGGCTCGAAAGCGCGCCACGGCCAGCGTCTGCCCGCCGGTAACGAGGGCGCAGGCACGGTCGTTGCTGCGGGCGACGGCGAGATGGCGCAAGGCCTGATGGGCCAGCGCGTCGCCTGCGTACCCGGCAGCGCGTTCAGCCAGTACGCCATCGCCGATGCCGCCATGTGCCTGCCGCTGGGCGACCACAGCGCAGAGGCCGGGGCATCCAGCTTCGTCAACCCGATGACCGCGCTCGGCTTCGTCGAGAATGCGAAGATGGACGGGCAGAGGGCGATCCTGCACACGGTGGGCGCATCGAACCTTGGCCAGATGCTCAATCGCATCTGCCAGGAAGACGGGATCGCGCTCGTCAACATCGTGCGCAAGGCTGATCAGGCGGAATTGCTGAAATCGCAGGGCGCGGAGCATATCGTGAATTCCTCGGACGAGGATTTCATGGCCCAGCTGCGCAGCGCCATCGAGGCGACGGGCGCATTCTACGGCTTCGATCCCATCGGCGGCGGCCAGATGGTCGACCACTGCTTCAAGGCGATGGAACAGGTCGCCGTGGCCCAGATGAGCGAATACAGCCGCTACGGCTCCAACCAGGCGAAGCGGATGTTCATCTACGGCCGGCTGGATTTCGGGCCGACGGTCCTGACCCCGGCATACGGCTTCGGCTGGACCCTGTCTGGCTGGCTGCTGACGCCGTTCCTGCAAAGCGCTGGCATGGAAACCGTGATGCGGATGCGCAAACGCGTGCTCGACAACCTGACCACGACCTTTGCCAGCAATTACAAGGAAAAGGTCGACCTGGAAGGCATGCTGACCAAGGAAGCGATCCTCGACTACCGCCAGATGAAGACGGGCGAGAAATACCTCGTCACCCCGAACGGGTAAGCACCAGGGGGCGAGCGGGTCCCGGCCTTCGCCGGGGCCCGCGCTCTACCGCTCCAGCCGCTGCAATTCTTCCTCCAGCCGCGCGGGATCGACTTCGCGCGGCGCGTCGCGCGGCGCATCCCGCTGGCCAGGGTTGAGGCGCACGCCGTCGCGGTCGATCCGGACATCGATGGGCACGCCTTCGATCTCGGTACGGATATTCGCGCCCTCGCCGTCAACGCCCAGCGTCGCGCCGTCACCCAGGGGGATGTCGCCGATATCGGGCACGTCGAGCGGCTCGATCGGGCCGCCGGGGTCGGTCTGCTGCGGCGAGGGACGCGGCGCGGGCGCGGTTCCGGCTTTTGCGCCAACCATGAAGTCGCGCCAGATGCGCGCGGGCAGGCCGCCGCCGGTCACGCCGTTGAGCGGCGAGTTATCGTCATTGCCGATCCACACGCCCACGACCAGCCGGCTCTCCCCTTCCCCGGCATAGCCGACGAACAGCGCGTCGCGGTTGTCCTGCGTAGTGCCGGTCTTGCCGAAATTCGGCCCCGCCAGCGTGGCCGCGCGGCCCGTCCCGGTGTTGATCGCCGCGCGCAGCATCCTTTCGATCTGCGTAAGGTCGCTGGAATAGAATTCGCCGCGCCCGCTCGTCAGCCAGTCGAACCAGCCCGCTTCTTCCGCCCTGAATGCGCGCGGTTCGACCGGATAATCGTTGCCCGCGACCGCGGCATAGGAGGCGGTCAGTTCCATCAGCGTCATGATGGATGTGCCGAGCGCGAGGCTGGGGTCGCCCTCCGCCATCGGCGAGGACACGCCCAGCCGCTGCGCCATTTCGATCACATTTTTGCTGCCGATGTCCTGCAACAGGCGCACGGCGGCCACGTTGCTGGATTGGGCAAAGGCCTGCTCCAGCGTCAGCGTGTCGGAATAGCGGTTGGCGTAGTTCTTCGGGCGATAGCTGCCGGTGGTGAAGGCGGTGTTGTCGATCGTATCCGTCGGCTCCGCCCCCGCTTCCAGCGCGGCGAGATAGACGAACAGCTTGAAGGTGGAACCCGGCTGGCGCTTCGCCTGCGTGACGCGGTTGAACGCACTTTTCGAGTAATCCTTGCCGCCGACCATCGCCACGACCTCGCCATTCGGCCGCATCGCGACCAGCGCGGCCTGCGCCCCGCCCAGCGGCGCGCGCTCCACGATCCGGCGGGCGAGGTTCTGGAGCCGGCTGTCTAGCGTGGTGGTCAGCGTCTGCCGGTCGTAGCCGCCCTGGGTCAGCTTGCGCGCCTGCGGCAGCGCCCAGTCCGCGAAATAGGTGCCGGTCGGCACATCGCGCTTGGTGCGAACGTCCAGCCGGGGCAGCGGCATCGCATCGGCCTCCGCCTGCGTAATATAGCCCGCGTCGGCCATCGCCTGCTTGACCATCCCCATGCGCCGCACCGCCCGGTCCCAGTGCCGCGTCGGCGCATAGGCGGACGGCGCCTGCACCAGCCCGGCCAGCATCGCCGCCTGTTCGGGCTTCAGCTTTTCCGGCTGGCGGTAGAAATAATGCAGGCTCGCCGCGCGCAGCCCGTACACATTGTCGCCGAAATAGGCGTTGGAGAGGTAGCGGCTGAGGATCTCGTCCTTGGTCAGCCACGCCTCGAGCCAGAAGGCGATCAGCGCCTCGCGCGCCTTGCGGGTCAGCGTCTGCTCGGGAGTGAGGAAGGTGAACTTGGCGAGCTGCTGGGTGATCGTGCTCCCCCCGCCCACCCCGGTCCATGCGGCGCGAGCGATGCCCTTGGGCGAGATGCCCCAGTGGTCGTAGAAGCCGCGATCCTCGATGGCGAGGAAGGCGCTGGTCACATGGTCGGGCAGCTTCGCCGCATCGACGGGCTTTTCCACCTCCGCCCCGTTGCGCGCGATCGGCGTGCCGTCTGCGGCCAGCAGGGTGATTTGCGGCGGCACCACGGGCTGGAGCGATTTCGACAGCGGCGCGGTGATCGCGAGATAGGCGACTAGCAGCAGGAAGGTGAGCAGGATGCCGGCGACGATCCGCACCGCCCACCAGCGCTTCCGCCGCCCGAACCAGAAGCGCTTCTGCCACCAGCGGTCGCCTGCGTGGTCGATCCTGCAATCATCGGGTCCGCGCGGCTCGTCGTCGTCATAGCCCAGCGCGGCATCGAACCGGCGGAAATCGACGCGCTCCTGCGCTTTGCCTGCGTAACCGTAATCGTCCGGCAACTGCCAGCCGCCGCCGCTGCGATCGGCGTCGTCCCGGCTGCGGGAGAAAAGCGACCAGATACCCATTACGCCTACTGTATTACACGTTTAACACAGCGGGTGCGAGGATTTTCTCGGCGCGCGGACTGTCAGGCGCTGCCGACCACGCTTTCGGGCAGGTCGGTGTTGAACACGCGCTGATAGTATTCGGCCACCAGGCTGCGCTCCGCTTCGTCGCACTTGTTGAGGAAGGTGAGGCGGAAGGCGAAGCCCACGTCGTTGAAGATCGCCGTGTTCTGCGCCCAGTTGATTACCGTGCGCGGGCTCATCACCGTGGAAATGTCGCCGGTCATGAAGCCCTGCCGCGTCAGATCCGCGACCTTTACCATGTCGCCGATCAGCTTGGGATCGGTGTCTGGGTTCTTGGCCGCGACGATTTCCGTCTCCGTCTCGTGCGGCAGGTAGTTGAGGCCGACCACCAGGCTCCAGCGGTCCATCTGGCCCTGGTTGATCGCCTGCGTGCCGTGATACAGCCCGCTCGTATCGCCAAGGCCGACGGTGTTGGCCGTGGCGAACATGCGGAACCACCTGTTCGGGCGGATCACGCGGTTCTGGTCGAGCAGCGTCAGCTTGCCTTCCGTTTCCAGCACGCGCTGGATCACGAACATCACGTCGGGGCGTCCGGCATCGTATTCGTCGAACACCAGCGCGGTCGGCGTCTGCAATGCCCACGGCAACAGGCCTTCGCGGAATTCGGTCACCTGCAGCCCGTCGCGCAGCACGATGGCATCGCGCCCGATCAGGTCGATGCGGCTGATATGGGCGTCGAGGTTGATGCGCACGCACGGCCAGTTGAGGCGCGCCGCGACCTGTTCGATATGGGTCGACTTGCCGGTGCCGTGATAGCCCTGCACCATCACGCGGCGGTTGTGGGCAAAGCCCGCCAGGATCGCCAGCGTTGTGTCCGGATCGAACACGTAGTTCGCGTCGAAATCGGGCGTCCGCTCGTCCGCTTCGGAAAAGGCCGGCACTTTCATGTCGATATCGATGCCGAAGGTTTCCCGCACGTCGACGGTGATATCGGGCTCGGCAAGGACGGTCTGGCCGCCGTGTTCGCTGGTGCTGGTCATGTCGTTCATCGCGAGGGGCGACCTAGGCATTTATCCGGCGAACGCCAACCCTATATTGGCCCCATGCCGCCAACGCTCCCTTCCGAAGCCATCCGCCGGCGCGTGGTCGACCACGTGCGCGGCTTCTTCAACGAGGATGGCCAGGGGGAGCCGCCGTCCGACGACGCGCTGTTCGAACGCGACACGCCGATCCGCATGGTCCACGCCGATATCGTCGGCATGATGGTGGGCGGAATTCGCGGCTTGCTCCTGCAGATGCTCCACCCCCATGCGCTGCAGGGCGTGCTCGACCATTCGGATTTCCGCGCCGACATGCACGGGCGGCTGCGGCGTACCGCACGCTTCATCGCCACCACCAGTTTCGGACACCGCGACCGCGCGGAGGCCGCCATCGCGCGGGTCAATCGCATTCACGAGGTCGTGAAAGGCACGCTGCCCGACGGCACGCCCTACTCCGCCCGCGATCCGCGCACGCTGGCCTGGGTGCACGTGGCAGAGGCGGACAGCTTCCTTGCGGGCTATCTCGCCTATGCGAAGCCGGCCTGGCCGATGGCGAAACAGGACGAGTATTTCCGCCAGTTTGCAGAGGTCGCGCGGCGGCTGGGCGCAGATCCGGTGCCGGAGACGCGGCGCGAGGCGGACGCCTTGCTACGCGATTTCCGGCCGGAACTGAAAGCGACGCCCGAAGCGCGCGAGGTCGCCCGCCTGGTGCTCTCCCAGCGGCCCGAAGGCACGCCGCGCGCGGTCCAGCGGGCCGTCGGCCAGGCGGCGGTAGACCTGCTGCCCGCCTATGCGCGCCAGATGCTGGGGCTGAAAAGCGGCGGCCTTGCGGTCTTGCCCGCCCGCGCGATGACCCGCGGCATCGCGGGCGGTTTGCGCTGGGCTTTCCGGCAAGGCTGAGGCGTCAGGTCATCTTGGCCGGAAGCTCGAAGATCGCGGCGAAGCGCAAGGCCGCCTCCCGGTCGCCCTCCACAGAAACGCCGACGTCTTCGGGCGCCACGTTGCCATAAAAGATCGCCGCCAGCTGCGGTGCTTCGGCGGCGTCGAACACGGCATCGCATCCGTCGAGCGGCCCGCGCGATGCGACGAGCACCCCGTCGGCCAGTTCACCGACCAGCCGGTCGCCGGGAAAGCGGAAGCCGATGCGTGCCGACTGCCCGGCCGCCTTGGCGGGGTCGAACATCGTGCGCAGCGAGAGCATGAGGGACACCGGCGAGAGCGGCAGCGTGGGATCGTGATCGCCCGACATCGCCGCCCAGCGCCCCAGTTCCTGGATCAGCGGCTCCGCCCGATAGCCCCACTCGGTAAGCTCGTAGACGCGCGCGGCGACCGGCGGCTCCATCTGCCGCTTCACCAGCACACCGGCGCTTTCGAGGTTGGCCAGCCGCTCCGTCAGCACCTTGGCGGAAATACCCGGCAGGCTGGCGCGCAGGTCGGAAAAGCGGCGCGGGCCCAGCATCAGTTCGCGCAGGACGAGCAGCGCCCAGCGCTCCCCCACCACCTCCATAGCGAAAGCGGTACCGCAGGCATCGTTGTACCATTTGCCGTGGGCGCCCTGCCCGGCTTTGGTTTCTTTTTGTAACTTCACTGTTGCAAAAGGTAACTACTGCCGCAATGCTTATCAAGTGCCGAGTCGCGGCTTTGTTCAGGGGCGCGGAAGTTTGGGAGAATTTTCATGTACATCAATGGTTTCGTGGCCGCAGTTCCCGCCGATAACAAGCAAGCCTACAAGGAAACGGCCGAGAGGTTCTGGGACATCGTGAAGGACTGGGGTGCCATCACGCAGATGGAATGCTGGGAAGTGGACGTCGAAGACGGCCACACCACCGATTTCCGCCGCGCGGTTAAGGCGGAGGACGGCGAGAAGATCGTCTTCGCCTGGGTCATCTGGCCCGACCGTGAAACCGCGAAGGCCGCCGAGCAGAAGATGATGGAAGACCCGCGCATGGAAGGCTGGGACATGCCTTTCGACGGCAAGCGGATGATCTTCGGCGGATTCGAAACCCTCGTCCACAAGGGGAAATGACGATGGGCGCGCCGCAAGGGGACTTCATCTGGTACGAATTGATGACCGACGACGTTGCGGCGGCAGGCCGTTTCTACGGCGACGTCATCGGCTGGCGCTTTGCCAGTGACAACAGCGCGCCGCCGGGCACGGTCGATTATCGCATGATCGAGCGCAGCGACGGGAAGATGGCGGGCGGCGTACTCGCCCTTACACCAGAAATGAAGGACGGCGGCGCCAGGCCCGGCTGGTTCGGATATGTCCACACACCCGATGTCGACGGCGCGGCCAGGCGCTTCGTCGATGCGGGCGGCACCATGTTCATCGAACCGCACGACATGCCGGGGGTCGGCCGCATCGCCTTCCTGTCCGATCCGCAGGGCGCGCCGATCTACATGATGAAGCCCCAGCCCCCTTCGGGCGATCCCGACGCCCAAAGCGACGTGTTCTCGGTCGATCAGCCGCAGCGGTGCCGGTGGAACCAGCTGATGACCACCGATACCGGTGCCGCACTGGCGCTGTATCGCGAAGTGTTCGGCTGGGGCCAGGAAGGCGGCATGCCGATGGGCGAGATGGGCGACTACCTGTTCCTGCAGAACGGCGATGTCACCTTCGGCGCGCTGATGCCGAAGATGGACGATGTGCCTGCCCCGGTGTGGAGCTATTTCTTCGGTGTCGACGATATCGACCGGGCCGCGAAGGCGGTCGAGGCCGGTGGCGGCAGGCTCGATACGCCGGTACAGGAGATCCCGGGCGGCGAGTTCTCCGTCCATTGTTTCGACCCGCAAGGCGCCGGCTTCGGGTTGGTCGGACCGCGCAAGGAGTAGACGCCATGGCAGAATTCACCTTCTTCACCAATCCGATGAGCCGGGGCGCGATTGCGCATTGGGCGCTGCTCGAAGTGGGGGCGGATTTCGAATACGCCTTCGTAGACTGGGGCGACAAGCCGCAGGCGCTGCTCGATGCCAACCCGATGGGCAAGGTGCCGACGCTGGTCCACCACCACGGCGACCATGACCACGTGGTGACCGAGGCTGCCGCGATCTGCCACTATCTGGCCGAAACCCACCCTGACGCGGGCCTGCTGCCGAATGCGCACAAGAAGGCCGACTATTTCCGCTGGCTGTTCTTCGCCGCCGGGCCGATCGAGGCGGCAGTAACGAGCAAGGCCATGGGCTGGGAAGTCCCCGACGACAAGCGCGGCATGGCCGGTTTCGGCACTTACGAACTTGCGGTCGATACGCTCGACAACTGGCTGTCTTCCCACGACTATGTCTGCGGCAAGACCTTCACTATGGCGGATGTCTATGTCGGCAGCCAAGTCGACTGGGGGCTGATGTTCAAAAGCCTGCCGGACCGCGACAGTTTCAAGGCCTATGCCGAGCGACTGCAGCAGCGCGAAGCCTACCGGAAGGCGCGCGCGATCGAGGCCGAGCAGCGCGGGGACGCGGCGTGAACGAACTATCCGTTTCGCGCTTCATCGCTGCGCCGCCGGAAAAGGTGTGGGATGTCCTCGCCAACCGGCAGGAGGAATGGTGGTGCCCTGCCCCGTGGAAGGTCCGGCTGGACAAGCAGGACAAGCGCGTCGGCGGGGCCTGCGACATGACGATGCTCGGCCCCGATGGCGAGGAAATGCCCAATCGCGGAATTTACCTCGAGTGGGACGAGGGCCGCCGTTTCGTGACGACCGACGCGATGACCGAAGGTTTCGTGCCGGCGGAGCCGTTCATGGTCGGCACGTGGGAAATCGGGCCGGCAACCGAGGATGGCGTTGCGGGCACACGCTACACCGCCTCCGCCCGCCACTGGAGCGAGGAAGCGCGCAGGAACCACGAGGAAATGGGCTTCGTGGAGGGTTGGGAAGCCTGCGCCGCGCAGCTCGCCAACATCTGCGAAGGCGAAAGCGGCTGACCGTCACCCGTCGCTGCCGGTAACCCGGTTTTCACCGCTTGCGTCTAATCTCACCCCCGCCAGACACGAGGGGGTTTGCAATGGCATTCGGGCGCAAGGTGACATTCGGCCGCAAGCAGCAGAGCATGGCGGAGCTGCAGGCGATGATGCGGGAGCCGGACGCAGACGGCATCGCGCGGGTCTTCCCCAAGGAACTGTGGGACGATCCGGCGATCGGCAAGCTGCTGCGCGATGTAGGCATGAACCCGGATGACGAGCGCAACATCATACGTTCCGCCGACGACTGGATCGCCACGTTCAAGGCCGCCGAACAGCGCCTGGCCGAGCGCACCGTCGCCTTCAGCCGCGAGATGGAAGCGCGCCACGGCTATTGCCGCGCCATGCCGCTGCTGGTGATCGGCCGCGACATCTACAACGGCGAACACGGCGCCTTCCTTTATGCCCAGATGGACCTGATCGGGTTCGACGACTGGAACGTCATCTGGTGCGCGGCCGACCAGCAGACCAAGGACGCCTGCGGCCTTCCCGGCTATCCGTTCGACCTGCCGCAGCTGACAGAAGCGGTGCTGACCCGCGTGAAGGACTGGCACAACCGCCACGAATTCATCCTGGAAACCTTCGGCATCACCGCGACCGGCGGCATGGGCATCTCCCGCCAGAAATACGAGCGCGAGACGGCGAACATCCGGCAGGAAATCCTGGACTGGGTGGAAAGCATGAAATCGCGCATCGTGGGCGAACTCGACCGGATGCAGCGCGGCTACACCCCGCCGGAAGGCGAGGCCGCCTAGGCCAGCGCCGTGCTCTCGCGCAGCAGCTTGTAGGCATCGACGACCCGGGACAGCCGCACCTCGTGCGTACGGTCCCCGCCGTTGCGGTCGGGGTGGTACCGGCGCACGAGCTCGCCATAGCGGCGGCGCAGCGCCCGGCGGTCGATATCGCGGGACAGGCCCATGACATCCAGCGCCTGCACCTCTGCGCGGGTGAAGCGCCCGCCGCCCGGCATCGGCCGCGCGGTGGCGGCGCGGCGTCCGGCGGCGTCGCGAATGCCCTCCGCACGGGCGCCGATGGCATCCAGGGGATCGGTAAAGTCGGCCCAGCGCGGCAGGCCGTCCTCCCCCACCCCGGCAAAGGCGCGGGTGACGTCTTCCCACCCGGCGGTGGTGCCTTGCGCGTGGAAGATCTCGTCCGCGCTCATCCCTTCGAAGAAGTCGTAGCCCGCATTGTGCGCGCGCACGTGGTCGAGGCACATCCAGCGCCAGCTGCCCGGCCCGTCGAAGCCGTGGCCTTGGGTGCCCGGCGCACGGAATTCTCCCGCCTCCTCGCACCCCGGAACGGCGCACAGGCGCCCGTCCGCTTCGTATCGTCCATGGAACTTCGTCTGCCTCACGGGCATAGGATGGGGGCACGACCCACGAAAAGGAACCCCCGCCATGGCACCCCGTCCCGAAGCAGGCCCGCTCGAAAGCGAAATGCACGCGATCCTGGAAGAGGCTTTCGCGCCGCTCCACCTCGCGGTGATCAACGACAGCGCGGCACATCACGGCCATGCGGGAGACGACGGCTCGGGAGAATCGCATTTCACCATCGAGATCGAAAGCGCCGCCTTCGCCGGGCAGAGCCGCGTGGCGCGCCACCGGCTGGTCAATGCCGCGCTGGGTGACATTCCCGGCACGCGGGTCCATGCAGTCGCGCTGAAGACCTGGGCACCGGGAGAGCGGCCATGAGCTATGATTTGTGGTACTGGCCCGGCATACCCGGACGCGGCGAGTTCGTGCGCCTTCCGCTAGAGGCTGCAGGCATCACCTATCGCGACCGCGCGATGGAAGACGGAATCGACGCGCTGACCGAGGACATGAAGCAGCGCAGCGGTATAAAGCCATACGCTCCGCCCTATATCGTGACCGAGGAAGGGCTGTGCATCGGCCAGACCGCGCATATCGTCAGCTGGCTGGCAGACCGGCACAATTTCGGCAGCGAGAACGAGTCGGAAGCTCTTCAGCTGATCCAGCTGCAACTGGACATTTCGGACTGGGTCGAGGAGGTTCACACAACCCACCATCCCATCGCCACGTCGAAATATTTCGACGAACAGAAGGATGCGGCGATCGCCCATGCCAAGGATTTTCGGGATAACCGGATCCCCAAATATGCGGCCCATTTCGAAACCGCCCTGTCGGCGAACGACGGCCCCTTCGTGTGCGGTGCGCGGTGGAGCCACGTGGACACGTCACTGTTCCAGATGATGGAAGGCCTGGAATACGCGTTCCCGAACAGGATGGCCGCGCTGCGCAAAGACTATCCGCGACTGAAAGCGTGCTGCGATGGCGTGTCCGAACTGGACGGCATCGCCGCATACAAGCGCTCCGACCGCGCGCAGGCCTTCAGCGAAGACGGCATTTTCCGCCACTACCCCGAACTGGACCCGGAATGAGCAGCCCGATGTCAGACCTATTCTACCAGACCATCACGCCGACGACCCACGATCTCGGCGATTTCAAGGTTCGCCGCGCGCTGCCGGGGCGGCCGCGGACGATGGTGGGGCCGTTCATCTTCGTCGACCAGTTCGGGCCCGCCGATCTCGACATCGGCAGCGGGATGGACGTGCGCCCGCACCCGCACATCAACCTCGCCACCGTGACCTGGCTGTTCGAGGGCGCGATCGACCACCGCGATTCCATCGGCAGCTTTTCCACCATCCGGCCCGGCACGGTGAACCTGATGACCGCCGGCACCGGCATCGTGCATTCCGAGCGCAGCCCGCAGGACGAGCGTGACAGGGGACCAAAGCTCTACGGCATGCAGACCTGGCTCGCCCTGCCGGACGGGCAGGAAGAGATCGCACCGGCTTTCGAAGCAATCAGCGATCTTCCGGTCGTCGAGGACGATTGCGCCAAGGCAGTCGTCATCATGGGCGAGCTGTGGGGCAAGCGCGCCGCGACCACGACCCATGCGGAGACCATCTATGCCGAGATCGTGCTTGCAGGCGGCGGCAGCCTGCCGATCGACGCCGGGGCGGACGAACGCGCGGTGATGCTGGTGGGCGGGGAAGCGAGCCTCGATGGCGAAGCGCTGGAGCTCTACACGCTCTATGTCCTGAAGCCCGGCGAGGCGATGACACTCACGTCGCAGACCGGCGGACGGGCGATGCTGCTGGGCGGGGAAGCCTTTGCGACGCAGCGACACGTATGGTGGAATTTCGTCAGCAGCGACCGCGAACGCATCAACCACGCGAAGGAACAGTGGCAAAGCGGGGCCTTCCCCAAGGTCCCGGGTGACGAGGAAGAATATATCCCCCTGCCCGACGTGCCCAAGACGGTGAGCTACCCATGAGCGGCAGCGTCTGGATCACCGGCGCCTCGTCCGGCATCGGCCGCGCGCTGGCTCTCGCATGGTCGCAGGCGGGCGAGCCGGTCATCCTCTCCGGCCGCAACGTCGATGCGCTGGACGCAACGGCGGCGGAGTGCGCGTCCGACACGCTTATCCTGCCGTTCGAGGCGACCAACCGGGCCGCGATGGAAGAGGCGGTCGAGCAGGCCAAGGCATGGCAGGGCGGCGTCGGCACGCTGGTCAACAACGCCGGGATCTCCCAGCGTAGCCGGGCGATCAACACGCGCCTGTCGGTTTACCAGCACATCGTCGACATCGATCTGATGGCCCCCATCGCGCTGACGCAGGCGCTGCTCCCGCACATGGTGGAGCGGGGATCGGGGCGGCTCGTCTTCATCAGCTCCATCGCCGGCAAGGTCGGCGTGCCGATGCGTAGCGCCTATTGCGCAGCGAAGCACGGCCTGATCGGCTATGCCGATGCGCTGCGGGCGGAGCTGTCACAATCGGGCGTGGACGTCCATGTCGTCGCGCCCGGATCGGTCGCCACCGACGTCAGCCGCAATGCCTTGTCGGGCAGCGGCGCGGCGCGCGGGCGCAGCGACAAGGTGATCGACAACGGCATCCCGCCCGCCGAGGCCGCCCTGGCCATCTTCGACGCCATCGGGCGCGGCGAGCGCGAGATCATCGTCGCGCGCGGGGTGGAGGAACAGATGGGCGAGGCGCGCCGCACCGAAGATGCCATGTTCGACCAGATGGCCGCCATGGTGGCGAGCGGCTACATGGAAAAGATGGAAGCGGAGGATTGAGCGCGATGGAGCAAACCCGCGTTACGCTCGCCAACGGTATCGAACTGGATGTGGTCGATACCGGCCCCAGGGACGGCGAGGGGCTGGTATTCCTGCACGGCTTCCCCGAAAGCCATCGCACTTGGCGGCACCAGATCGCGCATTTCTCCGACCGATATCGCTGCATTGCGCCCGACCAGCGCGGCTATCGCGGCAGTTCGAAGCCGGCGGAGGTCGCCGCCTACACGCCCGACAAGCTGATCGGCGACATCTTCCAGCTTGCCGATGCGCTGGGGGTGGAGAAGTTCACCGTGGTCGGCCACGACTGGGGCGGCGCGATCGCCTGGGGCACAGCCATCGGCGGCCAGATGACGGGCCGTGTCACCCGCGCGATCATCGCCAATGCGCCCCACCCGCTCGTGTTCCAGCGCCTGCTCTTCACCGACCGGACACAGCGCGAGGCGAGCCAGTACATGCGCGAATTCCGCGATCCGGCGAACGACGCGCTCGTGCGCGAACACGGGCTCGTCGGCATATTGCTGAAAGCGGTGCGCTGGGACCGGCCGAGCGCGATGGAACCGGAAGAGCGCGAAGCGTTGCTCGCCGAGTGGCAGGACCGCGACGCCGCCATGGCGATGCTGAACTGGTATCGCGGCTCGCCCGTGCAGGTCCCCCCGCTGGATGCGCCCTACGAGGTGCCGGCGGACTACACCCCTCCCGCCATCCCCAACCTCGCCATCCCGACGCTGGTCATCTGGGCGATGGACGACCTTGCCCTTCCCGCTGCGAATATCGAGGGGCTGGACGAATTCGTCGACGACCTCACCATCGAGAAAGTCCACGGTTGCGGCCACTTCGTCCCGTGGGAAGCCCCCGACAAGGTCAACTCGGCGATGGAGCGGTTTCTCGGCGACTGATACCGCGACGCGTCCGACGCCCGCCTACGCCTGCCACTCGATCCATTCGCCGTGGGGGTGCGCGGTGGCCAGGTGGGTCCATTCCTCCCCGCCGGGCCAGTACCGGACGGTGAGCTCGTGGCGGTGGGTGTCGCGGTTCGCCTCCAGCGAGACCCATGCCAGCGGGGCGTCGGCCGTGGCTGCGGCGCCGGCGGCTTCCATAAGTTCGGTCACACGGCGGCGCTGGTCTTCGGGCACGTATTGCCACACAACCGAGTGCATGAGCACGCGGGTGACGCCATCCTGCGGTTCCTCCGCCAGCATGGCCTCCACGAAAGCATCGGCGCTCTGGCGCGCGACTTCGGGCGGCATGGTCTGCGCGGCGGCGATGGCGGCGTCCATCCGGGCAAAGCGGGCGTTGAATTCCGGCCAGATATAGGCCCGCAGGCGCAGCGCCTGGGCGGGATCGGTGAGATCCACCGGCGCAATGTCGCATCCGCGCGCGGCCACGATATCCACCCCGGCTTGCGGCGGCGCATCGCCGCGCCACTCCGGTGCGAGCTGCATCGAGGACAGCGACGGCCCCATCGTCGTGCCGCCAAGATCGTAGCGATAGCGCCGCATCATCAGGTTGATGCCCGCGCTCGACCCGATCTCGTTCAACGCGAATTGCGAGGGCAGGCCCTTGTCCGCCAGCCACAACAGCGCGGCGGCATAATTGGCGGACCGGCCCGCCTCGTTCGTTTGCGGGGGACCGTCGAGCCAGACGGGCAGCGTGTAGTCGTGCCGCTCGATAACCTCGGCCAGCAAGTCGGCCACGTCGGTGACGCGCTGGCCGGTGTAAAGCGGCTCCAGCGCCGGCTCCTCGCCCGACAAGTGCAGCGCGTGTAGGCCGCCTGCCAGCCGCAGCGGCAGGGCATCGGCGAGCGGCGGCCCGGCCCAGCGGCGCACGCGCTCCATCGTCGCACCGCCGCGGTCGGTATCGAGCAATGCACGCAGGCCCGCGCACACGCAGGCCGTGATATCGGCCCCGTTGTCGCGGCAATAAGCCACCTGGTTCTCGAACGCGCGGTCGACTGCCTCCGGCCCCGTCGCCTGCGGATCGATTACCTCGTAGCGCTCGCCACCACTTGTGCTGCCTTCACTCATGCACGATTGCCCTTTTCCCTGCCTCACCCTATCTCGCCGCCCATGACCAGCAACAGCCTGACATTCGCAGTGCCCAAGGGGCGCATCCTCGACGATGCGCTGCCGCTGATGGCGCGCGCGGGCGTGGTGCCCGATGCCGCCTTTCACGACAAGGCCAACCGTGCGCTGAGCTTTGCCACCGAAGGCGGCGACATGCGCATCATCCGCGTGCGCGCCTTCGACGTGGCGACATTCGTGGCCCACGGCGCGGCGCAGGTCGGCATCGTGGGATCGGACGTGATCGAGGAATTCGATTATCCGGACCTCTATGCGCCGGTCGATCTCGACATCGGCCACTGCCACCTCGCCGTGGCGGAACCGAAAGGCGGCGCGGCCGACACGAGCGGCGCCAGCCACCTGCGCGTCGCGACCAAGTATCCGAACATCACCAGCCGGTATTTCGAGAAGCGCGGCATCCAGGCCGAATGCGTCAAGCTGAACGGCGCGATGGAACTGGCGCCCTCGCTCGGCCTTGCGGGGCGGATCGTCGACCTCGTCTCCAGCGGGCAGACGCTGAAGGACAACGGCCTGTTCGAAACCGGCCATATCATGGACATTACCGCCCGGCTGATCGTCAACCGCGCCGCGCTGAAGACCGACCCGCGCGTCGGCGCGCTGGTGGAACGGTTCCGGGCCATCGCAAGCGAGAGGAAAGCGGCATGATGCAACGCCTTTCCGCAAGCGATCCCGATTTCGCCAAGCGCTTCGACCGGCTGGTGAAGGACCGCCGCGAATCCGGCGACGACGTGTCGCAGGACGTGCGCAACATCCTCGCCCAGGTCCGCGATGCGGGCGACAGGGCGCTGGAGGACTACACCCAGCGTTTCGACGGCCACTCGCTGACGGCGGACCTTGCCAGCTGGCGGATCACGCCGCGCCAGTGCGAGGCGGCGTGGGACACGCTCGATCCGTCGCTGCGCGATGCCCTCACCCTCGCCGCCGACCGCATCCGCGCCTATCACGAGGCGCAGCTGCCGCAGGACCGCGACTATCGTGACGATGCAGGCGTACGGCTGGGCGCGAAATGGCGGCCGGTCGACGCGGCGGGCCTCTACGTGCCCGGCGGGCGGGCGAGCTATCCCAGCTCGCTGCTGATGAACGCGATCCCGGCAAGGGTTGCCGGGGTGGAGCGGATCGTGGTCGCGACCCCGACGCCCAAGGGCCTCTCGAACGAACTGGTGATGGCCGCGGCACACCTGTGCGGCATCGACGAAATCTGGCGCATCGGCGGCGCGCAGGCCGTGGGCGCGCTCGCCTACGGCACCAGCCGCATCCGCCCGGTCGACGTCATCACCGGCCCCGGCAACGCCTGGGTGGCGGAGGCCAAGCGCCAGCTCTACGGCACCGTGGGCATCGACATGGTCGCCGGCCCCAGCGAAATCCTGGTCATCGCCGACAAGGACAGCGATCCGCGCTGGCTCGCCGCCGACCTCCTCAGCCAGGCGGAGCACGATCCGGCGGCCCAGTCGATCCTCATCACCGACGACACGCTGCTTGCCGGGCTGGTGCAGGACGAAATCGGCATGGAACTTAACCAGCTCGCCACGGAGCGCGTAGCGCGGCAGAGCTGGGACAATCACGGCACGATAATCGTGGTGGAGAGGCTGGCCGACGCCATTCTGCTCGCCAACCGCCTCGCTGCCGAGCACGTGGAGCTTTCGGTTGCCGACCCGGAGCCGTTCCTCGACGGCATCCGCCATGCGGGCAGCATCTTCATCGGCCGGCACACGCCCGAAGCGGTCGGCGATTATGTCGCCGGGCCGAACCACGTGCTGCCGACCGGCCGCCGGGCCCGCTTTTCCAGCGGGCTTTCGGTAACCGACTTCATGAAACGGACCAGTTTCCTCGAAAGCGGGCCCGAAGCGCTGGCCGCCATCGGTCCCGCTGCCGCCCGCCTTGCCCATGCGGAAGGGCTGCCAGCCCATGCCCGCTCGATAGAATTGCGCCTCAAATGACCCAGAACAAACGATCACAGGCCCGCTCTGCCGCCCGCCTCGCCGCCGTGCAGGCGCTGTACCAGATGGACATGGAGAAGACCGCGCTGGCGCGGCTGCTCGACGAATTCCACCAGCACCGGCTGGGCGAAGTCATCGACGACATGGAACTGGCCGAAGCCGAGGTCGAATTCTTCGACGATATCGTGCGCGGCGTGGATGCGCGGCGCGAGGAAATCGACACGCTGCTTGCGGGCTATCTTTCCGAAGGGTGGAGCCTGACGCGCCTCGACCGCACGACGCTGCAGATCCTGCGCTGCGGCGCCTACGAGCTGATGGCCCGCCCCGACGTGCCCACCGGCACTGCGATCGGCGAATATATCGACGTGGCAAAAGCCTTCTTCGAAAACCGCGAGGCGAAGTTCGTCAACGGCGTGCTCGACCGTGTCGGCAAGGCCGTGCGCGCCTAGGTGCCCTCGGCGGAATTCGCCTTTATCGACATGCTCCGGGGCGTGGCCCCGCTCGCCCCGGGCGCCCGCGACCTGCGCGACGATGCCGGCATCATAGAAATCGGCGGCGAAACGCTCGTCGTGACCTGCGACACGCTGGTCGAAGGCGTTCACCTGCTGCCCGACATGGACGAGGCCGACATCGCCTGGCGCCTTGTCGCCGCCAACCTGTCGGACCTGGCGGCGAAAGGCGCGAAACCGCTCGCGGTGCTGGTTAGCCACTCGGTCACGCTGGACGATGCGCGGTTTGCCGCAGGGCTCGTCTCCGCGCTGGGGACTTGCCAGGCCGACGTGCTCGGCGGGGACACGGTGCTCATGCCCGAAGGTGCACCGCGCAGCTTCACCATGACCGCCATCGGCAAGGCGCGGCACTGCCCGGTTCCGGGACGCGACGGAGCCCGCCCCGGCGATGCGATCTTCGTCACCGGCGAAATCGGCGCGGCGATGACCGCGTTCGAGGAATTGTCCCGCGATCGCAGCGCCGCCGCGCGCGCCTATCGCCGGCCCGAAGCGCGCACATATGAAGGCATCGATCTTGCGCCCCATGTCAGCGCGATGATGGACATTTCCGACGGGCTGCTGCTTGACGCGTGGCGCATGGCGCAGGCGAGCCGGGTTTGCCTATCCATCGAGAGCGGCGCGGTCCCGCTGGGCGCGCCCGAACATCGCCGCGCCGAAGCGCTGCGCTGGGGCGACGACTACGAACTGCTCTTCACCGCGCCTGCGGATTTCACCTCGGAATGGCCCATCCACCGCATCGGCACGGTCGAGGCGGGATCGGGCATCTCGTTGGATGGAGAGGTTTTCGAGCGCCCCGACGGCCTCGGCTATCAGCACGGCGCCTAGAGCGCCGAACAGTCCACGCCGCGTTTCTGCAGGATCGGCTTGAGCGCGAAATACGCCTCTTTGGTGCGGTGGTTCGGGATACCGGGATAGAGGTGGTGGATGAGATGGGTTTCCATCCCCATGCTCATCGTGTGGCCCAGCCTGCTCTTGAAGATGCGCGTGGTGTCATAACGGCTGGTGTTGCCTTCGCGCGGGTGGTGCGGCGCCCAGCTGAGGTAGAAACGAATGTAGCTGAGGCCGACATGGCGCGGCAGCCACCAGACCGCGGCGGCCACCAGCGCATAGCCGTTCCACGCCAGGGTGAAGAGCGTCGCCATGAAGAACAGCTGCAGCAGCAACGTGTCCTTCAGCGCCTTCTTCGCCTCCGGCGTGCCCATGCCGGCGAGGATACGCTTGTAGTGGTGGATCGAACCGTCGACGCCCGGCTGGCGGTTGTACCACGTCTTGTACCAGGCCCACGCCGCGCTCGGCGCCTCGTCGGTATAGTCCGGGTCCTTTTCGGGGTCGTTGCAGTGGTAGTGATGCTCGAGGTGCATCAGCCGCGCCATCGAGAACGGGAAGACGATCGGGATCGTCGAAACCTTGCCGACCCATTCGTTGACCCAGCGGTATTTCGTATTCGGCCGCGCGATGTTGGAATGCATCGCCTCGTGACTGGTGACATAGCCGCCGGTCGCCAGAACGCAGGCGACGATGCAGGCGAGCCAGAGCGGCACGATGCCCAGCATGGTGAGCGGGAACAGGCTGACCCACAGCGCAAAGCCGCCCCACGCCGCAACGACATAGGGCCACATCCGCCCGCTATGGAATTCCTTGGCGATGGCGCGTTCCTGCTTCAGCAGGTCGACCCGCGTGTGCTTGTCGAGATCGTCCCCGCCGCGCAGCGCAAGGCCGGCGACTTCCGCTTCGACGTCGGCGGTGAACGCCTCGTCCGCATAGCCCGGCTGCCGGATCGTATCCATCACAGCCACCGCCCGCGGATGTTCGCGACGAGGCCCCAGGTGCCGCCGAACAGCAGGCCGAAGGCGATGGCGCTCAACCCGAACGGGCCGGAATAGCCGAAGCGTTCCAGCAGCTGCGCGGTCAGCGGGGCGATGAAGCCGATCCCGAACAGGAACGGCATGATCGCCATGAGTTTCTTTGCGGCCCCTTCCATGACGGTTAAGATAATGGAAACCATCGCAGCCCGCAAGAAACCTCGCATCGCTAACGATTTGGGTTAATGTCCCGATGCTGGATCGCGCGCGCAGCCGGGCGGAGAATGCATGCGGGCGGACTGTGGGAAACCGGCGGTTTGCGGGGCTTGCGCCGCCCCCGCCTTTGCTTATACCCCTTGCCCCAACGCCCCCCGCTTTCACGAGGGGGCTTTTCACATCAATGTGATCTGGGAGAGGGGAACAACCCGATGATATTCGTTTACACAGCGATCGCGCTGGGTGTGCTGGCCGTGCTTTACGGCTTCGTCACCAGCCGACAGGTGCTCGGGGCCGGTGCCGGCAACGAGCGGATGCAGGAAATTGCCGGCGCGATCCAGGAAGGCGCGCAGGCCTATCTCAACCGCCAGTACACCACCATTGCCATCGTCGGCGTGGTCGTGGCCGTCCTCGTCGGCGTATTCCTGGGCGTCATCCCGGCCGTCGGCTTCCTGATCGGCGCCGTGCTGTCGGGCGTGGCGGGCTACATCGGGATGAACATCTCGGTCCGCTCCAACGTCCGCACCGCGGCTGCCGCGCAAAGCGGGCTGCAGCAGGGCCTGACCATCGCGTTTCGCGCAGGGGCCATCACCGGGATGCTGGTCGCCGGCCTCGCGCTGCTGGCCATTGCTGTGTTCTTCCTCGTCCTGATCGGGCCGATGACGCTGGCACCCAACAGCCGCGAAGTGGTCGACGGGCTCGTCGGCCTTGCCTTCGGCGCCTCGCTCATCTCGATCTTCGCGCGCCTCGGCGGCGGCATCTTCACCAAGGCCGCAGACGTCGGCGCCGACCTGGTCGGCAAGGTCGAAGCGGGCATTCCCGAAGACGATCCGCGCAACCCGGCCGTGATTGCCGATAACGTGGGCGACAACGTCGGCGACTGCGCCGGCATGGCCGCCGACCTTTTCGAAACCTATGTCGTGACCGTCGGCGCCACCATGGTGCTGACCGCGCTGCTGCTGACCGATCTCGGTGACCAGCTGCTGCCGCTGATGGCGCTGCCCCTGCTGATCGGCGGTGCCTGCATCGTCACCAGCATCATCGGCACCTATTTCGTCCGCCTCGGCGGCGGGACCAACGTGATGGGCGCGATGTACAAGGGCTTCATCGTTACCGCCGTGCTCGCGATTCCGCTTATCTACCTCGTCACCAACTGGGCGCTCGGCGACATGACCACGCCCATCGGCGGCGGCGAGAACCTGGGCAATGTCGACCCCGGCGCGCCGCTGGCAGAGGAAGGCACCGCCGCCCTCGCCAGCTTCACCGGCATGGACCTGTTCTGGTGCGCGATGCTGGGCCTCGTCATCACGGGCCTGATCATCTGGATCACCGAATACTACACCGGCACCAACTATCGCCCGGTGAAGTCCATCGCCAAGGCATCGGAAACGGGCCACGGGACCAACGTGATCCAGGGCCTTGCCATCAGCCTTGAATCGACCGCGCTGCCGACCATCGTGATCGTGGCCGGCATCATCATCTCGTTCCAGCTCGCAGGTCTCATGGGCATCGCCTATGCGGCCACCGCGATGCTGGCGCTGGCCGGCATGGTCGTGGCGCTCGACGCTTACGGTCCGGTGACGGACAATGCCGGCGGGATCGCCGAAATGGCCGGGCTGGACGACAGCGTCCGCGAACGGACCGACCTGCTCGACGCCGTGGGCAACACCACCAAGGCCGTGACCAAGGGCTATGCCATCGGTTCGGCCGGTCTTGCCGCACTGGTGCTATTCGCCGCCTACACCACCGACCTGGCGCAGTTCTTCCCCGATGCCGACGTCGATTTCTCACTCGAGAACCCCTACGTCATCGTTGGGCTGCTGCTGGGTGCATTGCTGCCCTACCTGTTCGGCGCGATGGGCATGACGGCAGTGGGCCGCGCCGCAGGCGATGTGGTTAAGGACGTGCGCGAACAGTTCGCGGGCGACCCGGGCATCATGGCAGGCACCAGCCGTCCCAACTATGCCCGCACCGTGGACCTCGTCACCAAGGCTGCGATCAAGGAAATGATCGTGCCGTCGATGCTGCCGGTGCTGGCACCGATCGTGGTCTATTTCGCGATCCTCGCCATTGCCGGGCAGGAAAGTGCCTTTGCGGCGCTGGGCGCCCTGCTCCTGGGCGTGATCGTGGGCGGCCTGTTCGTGGCCCTGTCCATGACCGCCGGCGGCGGCGCTTGGGACAACGCCAAGAAGTACATCGAGGACGGCAACCACGGCGGCAAGGGCAGCGATGCCCACCACGCCGCGGTGACGGGCGACACGGTCGGCGATCCATACAAGGATACCGCCGGCCCCGCCGTGAACCCGATGATCAAGATCACCAACATCGTGGCGCTGCTGCTGCTCGCCGCGCTGGCCCACGGCTGATCGAAACGCCCAAATCGGGCAAGCCAAGGCCCCGTCCGGTTCGCGCCGGGCGGGGCCTTCGCATTTGGGGCGTTAACGATTGCAGCGGCCCCCGTCCGGTTCGGGGACGCGGATTATACGGTTAAACCTTGCTTCGGCTTTCCCTGCTAGGCGCCAATTGCGGCAATGTCGCCGCGGGGCAAACAGGGGCAGTCTTGGCCAGCAGGGCTCTCGATATCCACGCAGATGCGAACCCGCAGCCGGTGGTGGCGCCGCGCTTCGAGATGTGTGCGCGGTCTGTTGCCGAGGTAGACAATGCGGAGTGGGACGCGCTGGCAGCACTGGCCGCAGAACCCAACCCCTTCGCCGAAAGCTGGTACCTGCGCCCGGCCATCGAAGCGCTTGGCCGGGCGGGATCGGTCCGCCTGCTATGCCTCTATAACGATGGCACGCTGTGCGGCCTGCTGCCGGTGAAACACCGGGCGTTTTACTGGCGCTATCCCCTTCCCCACCTCGCCGGGTGGTTGCACGGCAACGCATTCCTCGGCTCACCGCTGGTCGCCCGCGGCTGCGAGAAAGCCTTCTGGCGCGCGCTGCTCGCATGGGCGGACGAGCACGCCGGCGCGGCGCTGTTCCTGCACCTGCGCGACATGCCGCTCGGCACCACGCTCTCCCGCGCGCTCGAAGCGGTCGCGGAAGAGCAGGCGCGCCCCTGCGCCATCGTCCACCGCCACGAGCGCGCCATCCTGCAGCACGGCCTGACACCGCAGGCGCATTGGGAGCAGTCGCTGAACGGCAAGAAGCGCAAGGAACTGCGCCGCCAGGCCAAGCGCCTGTCCGAAGAAGGCGCGCTGGAATTCACTCGCCGTACCGATGCGGAAGGCCTCGCCAGCTGGACCCGCGATTTCCTCGACCTGGAAGCGCGCGGCTGGAAGGGCAAGCGCGGCAACCCGATGGGCAGCGATCCGCGCACAGCCGCGCTGTTCGCACAGGCGCTGGAAGGCGCGGCGCGGCGCGGACGGCTGGAGCGCCTCGCCCTCACTCTCGATGGCAAGCCCATCGCCATGCTGGCAAACTTCCTCACCCCGCCCGGCGCCTTCGCCTACAAGACCGCCTTCGACGAGGATTACGCCCGCTTCAGCCCCGGCGTACTGCTGCAGCAGCACAACCTCGCCCTGCTGGAGCGCGAGGATATCGCCTGGTGCGACAGCTGCGCGGCCGAGGACCATCCCATGATCGACAAGCTTTGGCCCGACCGCCGCGCCATCGGCCGCTACTCCGTCGCCATCGGCGGACCGCGCCGCCGCGCGCTCTTCGCCCGCCTGCTAGCCCGGGAAACCGCCGCATGACCGAGATGACCGCCCTCTCCGCCTCGACCACGCTCTCCGCCGCGACGGTGTTCGACGCCGCCGCCCGCAGCCGCTTTGCCGCGCATTATCCGGAACAGCCGCACATCCTCTCCCACGGTTTGCGCGACCATCCGCTCCTCGCCCTCGATGCGCTGGCGGAGCTTGCCGGCCAGATCCCCGCACGCTCGATCGAATACAATCGCGGCGACCTGCCCATCGGCGTGGACGGGAAGCCGGGCGCGACCGGCCTCTCGATTGCGGAGACCATCCGCACAATCCACGATGCAGGCAGCTGGGCGGTGCTGAAGAACGTGGAGCAGGTGCCCGAATATGCCGCGCTGCTGCACGATCTGCTGGGCGAATTGCGTCCCGCCATCGAGGCAAGGACCGGCGCGATGCTGACGCCGCAAGCCTTCGTCTTCATCTCCAGCCCGAACGCGGTGACGCCCTATCACTTCGATCCGGAGCACAATATCCTGCTGCAGCTCGAAGGCACCAAGGCGATGACCCAGTTCCCCGCCGGCGATACCGGCTTCGCGCCCGATACGGTGCACGAGGCCTATCACACCGGCGGACCGCGCGAACTGACATGGAGCGACGACATGCTGCCCCACGGCACCGAATTCGCCCTGTCGCCCGGCGACGCGCTGTTCGTGCCGGTCATGGCACCGCATTTCGTGCGGAATGGCCCGGCGTCCTCGATCAGCCTGTCGATCACCTGGCGCAGCGAGTGGAGCTATGCCGAAAGCGAGGCGCGCGCTTTCAACGCCGTGCTGCGCCGCATCGGCCTGCGCCCCGCAGCACCGGGCCGCTGGCCGCATGCCAACCGCGCCAAGTCGCTCGGGTGGAAGGTCCTGCGAAAGGCGCGCTTGACCGGATAGGCCTGCCCCGCCATCGCAGCGCGCGATGACCGACAGCACTCCCCCTGAAGAGCTCGTGGCGCGGCTGATGCGCCTGTTCACGCTGACCGACGAAGGCGACGACGTATTCACCGCGCCGCGCAAGGGCGACGGCATCGGCCGCGTCTTCGGCGGGCAGGTGATCGCGCAGGCGCTCGCTGCGGCCGAAAGCACCGTGGCGGAAGATCGCCACGCCCACTCGCTCCACGCATATTTCCTGCGCGGCGGCAGCGAGGAGCACGACATCACGCTGAAGGTGGACCGCCAGTTCGACGGCGGCAGCTTCTCCAACCGCCGCGTCGTCGCCCTGCAACCGGGCGGCGAGAATGGCGAATTGCGCCCGATCCTGAACCTGGCGGCGAGTTTCCAGAAACAGCAGGCCGGTCTTCACCACCAGTTGCCGCAGATGCCGGACGTGCCCGGACCGGACGAGCTGGAAAGCGAGGACGCAGCCCGGCGCGCGATCGCGGAAAAGGTCGACGGCCCGTTCAAGCGGATCCTGTTGCAGGAACGCCCGATAGAGATCCGCCCGGTCGGTGAACGGCACTGGGAGCGCACCGGCCCCGCCGAGCCGATCCAGCACGCATGGTTCCGGGTCAAGGCCCCGCTACCCGACGATCCGCGCCTCCACCGCGCGGCGCTCGCGTGGCTCTCGGACATGCAGCTGCTCGGCACCAGCGCGCTGCCGCACGGCCTCAGCTGGGCACGCGGTGAGCTGAAGAGCGCCAGCCTCGACCATGCGATCTGGTTCCACGAACCTTTCCGCGCCGACGAATGGCTGCTCTATTCGACCGACAGCCCCTGGACCGGCGGATCGCGCGGCTTCAACCGCGGTAGCATTTTCGCCGCCAAAGGAAGATTGGTCGCCAGCGTCGCGCAAGAGGGCATGATCCGGGACGCGCGGGGGTAAGTTTGTCAACCGAGGAAGAGCAAGCCTCCTTAAGAAGGGCGTGACGGTCCATAATAGGACCGTCACGCAGGCAGGTCATTCCTTGATGCAGGTGATGATCGCCTTGTTGTCGCCGGTGACGACATACATCGTGGTGCCTGCCGGACACTCGGCGACTGTCACTTCGGGCGACGACACCGTTTCGGGTGCAGTAGCGGTAGGTTCTGATCCGCCACTCACTTCTGCGATTTCAGCGACTGCAAGATCGATGATCATTTTCATTTCAAGTTTCCTTTCGAATGCCGTGATTGGCCACTGCAATATCCGGAAACTTTAGGCGGTAAGAAATCCGACTTGTGTTCTAAGCCGTTGTAACTAGAATGTTTTATCTAGCTAATCTGCACAAATTGCGGAACGACGAAACTCTGAGACGCAGAGTGAATTGTTGCGCGGCGTCGCCAGTAATCGCAAGCAGCGTGACGTCCACTCACCCACCCGCGTGGTAGAAATCGTAGACCTTCCGCGCCACGCCTTCACTGATGCCGGGGGTGCGCATCAGGTCTTCGAGGCTGGCGGCGCGGACTTTTCCGGCGGTGCCGAAATTCAGCAGCAGGGCTCGCTTTCGTGACGGGCCGATCCCGGGGATTTCGTCGAGCGGCGATGCGCTGATCGCACGGCTGCGTTTGGCGCGGTGGGCGCCGATGGCGAAGCGGTGGACCTCGTCGCGCAGGGTCTGCAGGAAGAACAGCACCGGCGAATTGGTCGGCAGCGTCTTTTCGCGCCCGTCGGGAAAATGAAACACCTCGCGCCCCTCGCGCCCATGATGCGGGCCCTTGGCGATGCCGACCACGGCCAGCCGGTCCGCGATGCCCAGCTCCTCCAGCACGGCCATTACGCTGGAGACCTGCCCCTTGCCGCCGTCGATCAGCAGCAGGTCGGGCCAGATCGTCTCGTGGCTGTTCGCCTTGCCTTCCTCGCCGTCCGGGTTCTCCGCAAGGTTGCGGAAGCGCCGCCGCATCACCTCGCGCATCATGCCGAAATCGTCGTTCGTCTGCGCGGTCTTGATGTTGAACTTGCGGTACTGGCCCTTCTCCAGCCCTTCCGGCGAAGCGACGACCATCGCACCCAGCGCCTTGTCGCCCTGGATATGGCTGTTGTCGTAGATCTCGACGCGCTGGGGGGCCTCTTCCAGCTCGAGGAATTCGGCCATTTCCCGCCAGGTCTTCGCCCGCGTGCCGCTTTCCGCCAGCCGCCGGTCGAGCGCTTCCACCGCGTTGCGCTGCGCCTGTTCCATCAGCCGCCGGCGGTCCCCGCGCTGGGGCACGCTGATATCCACCTTGTGCCCGGCGCTGGCGCAGAACGCCTCGGCCAGCAGCTCGCCTTCTTCCAGCGCCCGGTCGACGAGAATGGTGCGCGGCGGCGGCACCTCTTCGTAAAACTGGGTCAGCACGTCGGCGAGCACTTCGGCAAGGTCGATGTCGCCGGTGTTGCGGGGGAAGAAGGCCCGGTGCCCCCAGTTCTGCCCGCCGCGAATGAAGAAGGCCTGCACCGCGATGCTGCCGCCCTTATCCGCCAGCGCGAAGACGTCGGCATCGCCCACGCCCGCCGCATTCACCGCCTGCGACCCCTGGATGAAGGTCGCCGCGCGCAGCCGGTCGCGCAGCATGGCCGCGGTTTCGAAGTCCAGGTCCTGCGCGGCCTTCGCCATCTGCGTTTCGATCTTGGCCTGCACCTTGCCCGACTTGCCGGCGAGGAAATCCTTCGCCTCGCCCACCAGCTCGGCATAGCCCGCCTCGTCGATCCGGCCGACGCAGGGCGCGCTGCAGCGCTTGATCTGGTAAAGCAGGCACGGCCGGTCGCGGTTGTTGAAGAAGCTGTCGGTGCAGCTGCGCAAAAGGAACAGTTTCTGCAGTGCATTCAGCGTCTTGTTGACCGAGCCTGCGCTTGCGAAGGGCCCGTAGTAATTGCCCTTCGCCCGGCGCGCGCCGCGATGCTTCATGATGCGCGGGAAATCGTGGTCGGCGCGTAAAAGGATGAAAGGGAAGCTCTTGTCGTCGCGCAGCAGAACGTTGAACGGCGGGCGGAAGCGCTTGATGAACTGCGCTTCCAGCAGCAGCGCCTCCGCTTCCGAATTGGTGGTGACGATTTCCATCGCCCGCGTCTGGCCGATCATGCGGACGAGGCGGTTGGATAGTCCCTTGGGCTGGGTGTAGTTCGCCACCCGCGCCTTCAGGCTGCGCGCCTTGCCGACGTAGAGGACATCGCCCCGCGTATCGAGCATACGGTAGACGCCGGGCTTGGGCTTCAGCGTCTTCACCACCTCGCGGATGGCCTTGACCCCGGTTTCGAGGTCGGGCTTCGCGCCCGCGACGGTGTAGGTCGCGCGTTCTTCGTTGAACCGTTCCTTGCCACGCGGATCGTGGGGAGAGCCTGCCGGGGTGCGCGCCATCGCGCCTATATAGGCGGTGTCGCCGCCCCGTCACCACCGCGCGGAATTTCCTTGCGTTAATCGACAATTTACGCGGCTGTAGCAGCGTGGAAGAGCAGCGGCAGTTTCGCCGCCGGAGGGGAGTTTTCCATGCCAGCATTTCGCCTTGCGGCCGCCGCCTGCGCCGCCGCCGCCCTTGCCACCCCGGCCGCCGCGATGGCGGAAGACTGGTGGTACGTCACCGACGACGGGTCGACGATCGGCTATATCGATGTCGACAGCGTTTCCGGATCGCAGGCGAACCGGGCCGCGCTGATCCTGATCGCCCAGCACGACGGGTCCGGGCTGGAATTCATGGAAGCGGAGATCATCCTCCATTGCGACACGCGCGAATGGAAGCTGTATTCGATGACCGTGATCGACGGATACGGCAGCGTGGTCGCATCCGAAGTGCTCGACCTGCCGCCAGAGCCCATTCGCGATGGATCTCCCGGCGCCGACTACGAAGCCTTCATGTGTAACGGCGACAAGTCCGGCATGGCGGACATAGGGGATCCCTATGCCAAATCCGCCGAACTGATGGGCTGATCGCCGCTCAGGCGTCGCGAAGGTCGACAAGCCGGCCTGCGCTTCCCATCTGGAGCGCATGACACAGCTTTCCGTCCTCGACCTCGTCCCCATCCGCGAAGGCGGCACCTTGCCGCAAGCCTACGCCTCGGCCGCCTCGCTGGCGAAGGTGGCGGAGGATGCGGGTTACAAGCGGTTCTGGGTGGCGGAACACCATGCGATGGAGGGCATCGCGGGCGGCGCGGCCAGCGTCGTGCTGGCGCATGTCGGCCACGCCACCAGCACCATCCGTATCGGTTCGGGCGGGATCATGTTGCCCAACCACAACCCCTTCGTGATCGCGGAGCAGTTCGGCACGCTCGACGCGCTGTTTCCGGGCCGGATCGACCTGGGACTGGGCCGGGCGCCGGGCGCGGACGGTCGCATCCAGCGTGCCTTTCGCAAGAACCTGGGCCACGCTGCACAGGATTTCCCGCAGGACGTGCAGGAACTGCGCGCCTACTTTGCCGGCCATCCCGACGTCGGCCTGCGCCCGACGCCGGGCTTCGGTGCCGATATCGAGATGTGGATGCTCGGCAGCAGCCTGTTCGGCGCGCAGCTCGCCGCTGCGCTCGGGTTGCCCTATGCCTTCGCCGCCCACTTCGCGCCCGACCACCTGGACGAGGCGCTGGCGGTCTATCGCCGCAATTTCCAGCCGTCCGAGACGCTGGACAGGCCACACGTGATGGTGGCGATGAATGTGTTCGCGGCCGAAACCGACGAGGCCGCGCAGACGCTCTCGACCAGCCAGCTGCAGGCCTTCGTCCGCCTGCGCACCGGCACACCGGGCAAGCTGCCGCCGCCGGTCGCGAATTACCGCGACACGCTCGATCCCATGGCGCGGCGGATGCTCGACCATGTGAGCCAGGCGAGCGCCGTCGGCAGCCCTGCCACGGTGCGCGAACAGGTCGAGGCTTTCGTTGCGCGCACGCAGGCGGACGAAATCATCGTCGCCGGCGCGACATACGATCCCGAAGCGCGCGAAAAATCGCTCAGGCTAACCGCCGAAGCGCTGGCCGCTTTCGAACCGGCGTGAGCGCCCGTTACGACGCGATCGTGCTTGGCGCGGGCGCGGCCGGGCTGATGTGCGCCGCACGCGCCGGCCAGCGGGGCAAGCGCGTGCTGGTGCTCGAAAAATCCGACCGGCCGGGGAAGAAAATCCTCATTTCCGGCGGCGGGCGGTGCAATTTCACCAACCGCGGCGCGGGGCCGGCGAACTATCTTTCCGCCAATCCGCATTTCGCGAAGTCGGCGCTCGCCCGCTACACCGCGCAGGACTTCGTCGAGCTCGTCGAAAGCTACGGCATCGCCTATCACGAAAAGACGCTCGGCCAGTTGTTCTGCGACGGACGCGCGCAGGCGATCGTCGACATGCTGCTGGCCGAATGCGCCAAGGGCGAGGGCGAAATCCGTTGCGGCGAAGAAGTGGCCGGAGTTGCCCATGGGGAAGGTTTCACGGTCACCACCGGGGCGGCGAGCTACCGTGCGGACAGTCTCGTGATCGCCACCGGAGGGCCGTCAATCCCGAAGATGGGCGCGACCGGCATCGCCTATGACCTTGCGCGGCAATTCGGCCTCAAGGTGGTCGAGCCGCGCCCCGCACTCGTCCCGCTGACGCTGGGGGGCGAGGACATCTTGTTCCGCGACCTTTCCGGCGTATCCGCCGACGTGGAAGCCCGCGCGGGCAAGGCCGCGTTCCGCGAGGCGGCGCTGTTCACCCACCGCGGCCTCAGTGGACCGGCGATCCTGCAGGCGAGCAGCTACTGGAAACACGGCGAGCCGGTGACCGTGAACCTGCTGCCGGACCATGCCGAAGGCTGGCTACTGGACGCGAAAAGCGCCCAGCCCCGCGCCACGTTGCGCAGCCTGCTTCGCGACGCGCTGCCGCAGCGCCTGGCCGATACGCTGGCGGAGCGGCTGGGGATCGAGGGCGATCTGGGCAACACCGGCGACAAGGCCTTGCGCGCCGCGGAGGACCGCCTGCGCCGCTGGACCTTCCTCCCCAACGGCACCGAAGGCTTTGCGAAGGCGGAGGTGACCGCCGGGGGCATCTCCACCGCCGAACTTTCCTCCCGGACGATGGAAGCGAAGAGGCACCCCGGCCTGTACGCCATCGGCGAAGCGGTGGACGTCACCGGCTGGCTCGGCGGGTACAATTTCCAGTGGGCCTGGGCCAGCGGTGTCGCGGCGGGCGAGGCACTGTAAGGCACGGATATCCGCGCCTTTGACGGGAGCGGCAAGTTGACCGGGCACCGCCCTCTGCTAGCTTCCCCCGCTTGAGCCCGCGGAAAAGCGGGCCGCGCGGGAGATATACATGCGCCAATTGCAGGGCATGGACGCCAGTTTCGTGGCGATGGAAACGCCGACCTCGCCGATGCACATCGGCTCCATCCTCATCTACAACCCTGCCACCGCGCCCGGCGGCTTCGTCCGTTTCAAGGACATCCTCGCCTTTTTCGAAAGCCGGATGCAGCTGTCACGCACGATCCGCCAGCGCATGGTCCGCGTGCCGTTCGACCTCGATTATCCGTACTGGATCGAGGACCCGAATTTCGACCTCGAATACCACGTCCGCCATATCGCCCTGCCCAAGCCGGGCGACTGGCGGCAATTGTGCATCCAGGCCGCGCGCATCTTCGCCCGCCCACTCGACCTGACGCGCCCGCCGTGGGAATTCACGGTGGTGGAAGGGCTCGACGGTGTCGAAGGCGTGCCCAAGGGCAGCTATGCGATGGTGACCAAGGTCCACCATGCTGCGATCGACGGGATGAGCGGGGTCGACCTGCTGGAAGCGATGCACACGCTGGTGCCGGACGCGCCGCCGCCCGACACGCCCGACACGTGGAAGCCGGAAAAGATTCCCGGCCCCGCCGAATTGCTCGCCAAGAGCTACGTCGGGGCGATCACCAATCCGATGAAGCAGCTGGAAGTGGCCGCAAAGGCGATGCCGGGCATGGCCAATGCGCTGAAAGGCGCGGTGCAAAAGGACTTCAAGCTGGAGCGTGACCTGATCCCGCCCGGCACCCGCTTCAACCGCAAGATTTCCGCCAGCCGCGTCGTCGAGGGGATCAGCGTGCCGCTGGCCGACATCAAGGCGATCCGCGCCCTTGCGCCAGGTAGCAAGGTCAACGACGTCTTCCTCGCCATCGTCGGTGGGGGCCTGCGCCGGTATTTGCTTGCGAAGGACGATCTGCCCAAGCGGACGATGACGGCGATGGCGCCGATCTCGGTCCGCGCGAAGGACGAGAAGGGCGACATGGGCAACCAGGTCGCCGCCATGATCGCACCGCTCGGCACGCATATCGAAGACCCGGTGGAGCGGCTGCAATACTGCCACGCGCAAACGGTCAATTCCAAGGCGATGACCGACGCGATGGGCGCCCGCAACATGACCGAAATTAGCAAGGTCTCCCCCGCCCTGTTCATGGCGCTGGGCGCGCGGCTCTACACCCAGCTGGGCCTCGCGAACCGGGTGAAGATGCCGTATAATACGGTGGTGACCAACGTGCCGGGCCCGCCGGTGCCGATCTATTCGAGCGGGGCGAAGCTCGAAAGCCAGATGGGCCTCATCTGCCTCGCCGACGGGCTCGGCCTCGCCCACACGGTCCAATCCTATGTCGACGAGGCGACGATCGCCTTCACCGCCTGCCGCGACCTGCTGCCCGATCCCGAATTCTATGCGGGCTGCATCCGCGAGAGTTTCGAGGAACTGCGCGACCTTGCCGCGAGTAACGGTGGGGCCAAGGCAGATGGGAAGCCCGCAAGGAAGGCTCCGGCGAAGAAGAAGCCTGCCGCCAAGAAAGCGGCAGCGAAGAAGGCCGCAGCGAAGAAAAAGGCGCCGGCGAAAAAGCCGCGCGCGAAGAAAGGGACGCAAACCGCATGACCGCCACCACGATGACCGAAGAGCTCGCTGCGCGTCCGCCGAGCCCGCTGTTCGCGCTGACCGAACCGGCCCGCGCGATGTTCGAAGTCGCCAGTTTCTACGCCATGCGCCCGTTTTATTCCGCCCTTCCGTCGGGCGACGGGCACGGGGTGCTGGTGCTGCCGGGCTTCATGGCGAGCGATTTTTCCACCGCCCCGCTCCGCCGCCTGCTGCTGGACCTCGGCTATGACGCTGCCGGCTGGGACCTCGGCCGCAACGTCCGCGTGGACAATGCGCGGGTCGAGGCGATGAGCGGCTGCCTCGATGCGCTCTACCGGCGCAACGAAGGGCGCAAGGTCTCCATCGTCGGCTGGAGCCTGGGCGGAGTATTCGCGCGCGAACTGGCCAAGATGCACCCGGACAAGGTCCGCAGCGTCATCAGCATGGGCAGCCCGATCAGCGACGACCGCGGCCATTCCAACGCCGCGCGCCTGTTCGAAATGCTCAACGGCAAGGAGCCTGAACCGCTGCGCAACGGCCGCTTCACCGGGCTGGGCAAGGCGCCGCCGGTTCCGACCACCTCGATCCTGACCAAGAGCGACGGCGTGGTCCACTGGCGCGGATCGGTGCAGAAGCCGGAAAAGGATACCGAGAATATCGAGGTCGTTGCCAGCCACATCGGCCTGGGGGTCAACCCGGCGGCGATCTATGCCATCGCCGACCGGCTGGCCCAGCCCGAAGGCGAATGGAAGCCCTTCGCGCCCGAAGGCATCCCGGCCATGTTCTTCCCGAAAACGATCAACTGATCAGAAGAACAGCTTGCGGAATTCGATCCCGAGATAACGCCCGACCGGATCGATCAGGAACGGCTGGTAGGCGATGGGCACATCGCCGTTGCCGTCCGTGACGCGGCGGCGCGTGTCGAAGATGTTGTCCGCCCGCAGGGAAACCCGCGCGCCTTTCCAGATGCCTTCGTTGTCGATGACTTCGCCGAGATCCGCGAACAGGCGTACGTCGAAGGTGGCAAGATCGCCGAAGAAAAGATCGGTCGAACCGGGCGCGCCGGTGCCGAGCACCGTGCTCGCGCCCGAGTAGCGGCCGGACAGTCGCAAGCCGAGGCCATCGCGGAACGCGCCTGCCTCCAGCGAGGCGGAACCGCGCGGATTGCCGCTGCTGCCGACCGCATCGCCATCCAGCAGGTCGAGCAGCGGGCCGCCCTCTGCAATCAGGATCTCGTTCGTCAGCTCGTAATTATAGGTCAGATTGACGAAATAGCGCCCCCGCCCGTCGCCCCCGCCGAACATGCCGCCACCGCGTCGGCCTCCGCCGCTGCTACGCTGGCCGCCGCCAGATGCCTGCTGTTGCCCGCCGCCCGTCTCCCGGCTGCAAATCATGGTACGGAATTGCGCCACGCGCTCGAAATCGACCGTGCCGTCATCCTTGCGGAACCGTGCCAGGAAGCCTGCCGCCTGCTGCGGATCGAAGCCTTCGCCCATCTCGGCGATCGCGGCCTCGTCACCGTCCACCGCGGCCACGAAGCGGCGGATGAAATCCATCCCGTCTTCGGCACAAACCTTCGTGCGGAATTCCATGAAGCGGGCGCGCTGTTCGTCGCTCATGCCGGGAGGGCCGCCAGCGCCGCCCGGCCCACTCTGTCCGCCCGGCCCGCCACGAGGCCGGGCGCCTTCGGGACGGCCGGAGCCCTCGCCCGCAGCGGCAGGCCTTCCGCCGGGTCGTCCGCCGGCGCCCTCGGGCGGGCCACCCTGCGGCCGCGCTTCGCCGAAGCTGCCGCGCACAGTCAGGCCGAAGGCCAGCCGGCTCGCATCCTGCCGCGCATAGGTGACCGGACGGCTGTCGAGCGCCACCAGCTCGCCGAATGCGTTGCGCTGGACACGGCCGGGAAACGCCGCCTCGATCTCCGGCGTCAGAAAGGGGAAGGACGCGGTGACATTGCGCGAGGAATTGTCGAAGTACTCGACGTTGAGGCGCGCATCGTCCCAGAACCAGGGCTGCCAGTTGGCGCTGAATTTCCAGTCGCGCTGGGTCTCGGCCAGAAGGTCGGGATTGCCGCCGCTGGTCATCGTGACGAGCGAGGTCGTGTTAATCGCGAAATCGTAGACCGGCACGTTGAACGTATCGACCTGCGCCGCGCCCAACTGGGTCAGGCCGGGGGCCTGCTCGGCATAGGTGTAGCTCGCGCCCAGCGTCAGGTTCTCGAAGATGCCCCACGTCAGGCCCGCGTTATAATCGCCCAGCGTGCCGAAGTCGGAGACATCCTCAACCCCGGCGGACAGGTTGAGCGCCAAATCGCCCAGTGCACCCCACGCAAAGTCGCGCTCCGCAATCGGGATGGTCACGTTGACGCCCGCGTTGAGATTGCGGCGCGACAGGTCGGTGTCGCGTGCGGTCCGGCTGTCCTGGCTTTCGACGCGGGTCCAGTCGCCGCCCAGGTCGAAGGTCGTCGAAACCTCGCCGGCAGGTAGCACCAGCGGCGTGCCGCGGAAGGTCGCCTTGCCGTTCAGCCCGGTGTCCTGCGTGCGCGACAAGGCGGTTGCGGCGCCCAGCGGATCGGCCGGGTCGGGGCGCAGGTCGATTTCGCTCTCGTTCTCGCCGCGGCGGATGTCGAGCGTCAGCGCGGTGTCCCAGTCGCCGAGCAGCGTATTGAGCGCGCCGCCGTAGGACAGCGTATCGCTGCGGGTGCGGCGGTCGAGCGGGTCGACAGTGCCATCCGCCTCCACCAGCCGGACGCCCGACAGCGTGCGCCCTTCCTCGCGCAGGTAGGTGGTGTTGGTGCTGAGCGTGGTGACCCCTTCGCCGATGCGGGCGGTGTAATTGCCCGTCAGCTCGAATTCCGTCAGTTCGCCCACCAGCGTGCGGAAATCGCCCGTGTCGACGCCCGGGAATGCCGTGCCGCCGGCTTGCAGGACGCTGCGGTCCGCCTCGGTCAGGTCGGTGCGGTGTTCGTATTCGCTGCTGATGTTGAGCCGGCCGTTCTCGCCCAGCCGCAGCAGCGTGCCTTCCACGCCCGTGCGATTGAACCCGCCTGCAGACGGCTGGCGGTAATCGACCTCGATCTCGCGGCTGGAGTAGTTCTCCTTCATGATGAAGTTGATCACCCGCCGGTCGGGCGGGAAGCCGTAACGCTGGGCCACTTCTTCGGGAAGGACTTCGACCCGTTCGATGGCTTCGGGCGGATAGCTGCGAAATTCGCGGAAGGACGAAACGCGCAGGCCGTTGACCAGGAAGACCGGTTGCCCGCCCCCGCCACGCCCGCGGGCGGAGCTGGTCTGCGGCGACAGCTGCTGGACGAGATCGGCGATCGAGCTGGCGCCGTAGGCAGCGATATCCGCCTCGTCCAGTTCGATGATCGGCGCTTCGGGCGCATTGATCTGGCCGCGCAGCGACCGCCCGATGACAAGGATTTCGTCGCCCTCCACCGGCGCTTCCGCATCCGGGACATCGGCATCCTGCGCGACCGGAGGCGGCGCATCCTGCGCAGCGGCGACGGCGGGCAGGGCAAGCAGGGAAACGGCGATCGCGCCGAGCGAGGGGGTCCAGAATGTCATGGCAGCGCTAGTGGGTCCGGCATGATCGGCAAACAAGCCGCAAAGTGTATCAATCGCTGCCAATGGTCGACGAGCGACTTGGTTGCATGGCTGCGGGCCCGCTCTGGGCGACTCAGGCCCGCCCGACCGGCCCTCCGGAACCGTCCGATCCCCTCGCCGCTTCCCTTTTTGCTCTGCGCCCGCTAAAGGCCCCCGCGCGGCGGGAATTTCCCCGCAACCTGCACTTAATTCTGAAGAAAGCGACCGAACCGGATCATGGCCAAAGAAGAACTCCTCGAAATGCGCGGGAAAGTGACCGAACTTCTCCCCAACGCCATGTTTCGGGTGGAGCTGGAAAACGGCCACATGATCATCGGCCACACCGCCGGCAAGATGCGCAAGAACCGCATCCGCGTGCTGACGGGCGACGATGTGCTGGTGGAACTTACGCCCTACGACCTGACCAAGGGGCGCATCACCTATCGCTTCATGCCCGGGCGCGGCGGCCCCGGCCCGCAGTCGGCCCCGCCGGCCTGACCACCCGGCCCGGGTACTGCCGAAACACCGTGGCCGATACTCCGCAGCTGATCCTCGCTTCGGCCAGTCCGCGCCGGCTCGACCTGCTCGCACAGATCGGGGTCGTGCCCGACGCCGTGCGCCCCGCCGATATCGACGAGACCCCGCAGCATGCCGAACTGCCGCGCGACTATGCGCTGCGGATGGCGCGTGAAAAGGCGCTGGCGGCAGCAGATGACGGCGCACTCGTGCTGGCGGGCGACACGGTGGTCGCGGCCGGACGGCGCATCCTGCCCAAGACGGAGGACGAGGCCGAGGCGCGGCGTTGCCTTGCGCTGCTGTCGGGCCGCCGGCACCGGGTCCTGTCCGCCATTGCCCTGCGAGCGCCAGACGGCACCTTGCGCCACAAGCTCAGCGAAACGGCGGTGCGGTTCAAGCGCCTCTCCGATGCCGAAATCGATGGCTACATCGCCAGCGGTGAATGGCGCGGCAAGGCAGGCGGCTATGCCATCCAAGGCCGCGCGGCGGGGCTGATCGACTGGATCCAGGGCAGCTATTCCGGCGTGGTCGGCCTGCCGCTTTACGAATCGCGCATCCTCCTCGAAGCCGCGGGCTACCGGCTTGGCTGACCGGCCCCGGAACGAATGGCAGGTGGAGGAAGGGATCGGCGAGCATCGCGCGATCCTGTGCCGGGGCGGAGAGATCGTGGCGGCGCAGATCGACTGGCCGGGAAAACTCGCCGCCGGCCAGGTGGAGGACGCGGTCCTCGTCTCGCGCGCAAAGGGCAACAGCCGCGGCACCGCCCGCTTTGCAAGCGGTGAGGAAGCGCTGGTCGACCGCCTGCCCAAGGACGCGCGGGAAGGCGCCGCCATCCGGCTCGAAATCCATCGCCCTGCCTTTCGCGAGCACGGCCGCAGCAAGATGGCGCAGGCCCGCCCGAGATCCGCCGATCCCCGCCCTGCCCCGACGCTGGCCGAAGCCCTGCGCGCCGCCGGCCATGCCGTGCGCATCGTGCATCGCTTCACCGAAGGCGACTGGAACGCGCTTTGGCTCGACGCATGGCACGGCCGGACCGAATTTTCGGGCGGCGAACTCGCCTTTTTCCCGACGCCCGCGATGACGCTGGTCGATGTCGACGGCACGGTCGACCCGCGCAGCCTGGCGCTGGCGGCAGCAGAGGCGCTCGGCAGCGCCATCGCGCGCTTCGACCTTGCCGGCTCCATCGGGGTCGATTTTCCCACGCTCCAGGCCAAGGCCGACCGCAAGGCCGTGGACGAGCGGCTGGAAGGCGCCCTCGATGGCTGGCCGCACGAACGCACCGCAATGAACGGCTTCGGCTTCGTCCAGCTGGTCGCCCGGCTCGAGCGCGCCTCGCTCCTCCACCGCATCGCCGGCCGGCGCACGGCCGCTGCTGCCCGTGCGCTGCTGCGCCATGGCGAGGCGGTAGCGGAGCCGGGCGAATTGCTCCTGACCTGTCATCCGGGCGTCGGCGCGGCCCTGCGGGACGACTGGCTGGAAGAACTTGCCCGCCGCAGCGGACGTAGGGTGCGGATAGAGACGCGCGGCGACCTTGCGCTCGAAGCCGGATTTGCGCAGGCGGTGCAGCCATGACGCCTGCCGCTCCGCCACGACCCAAGCCCTGCCCGATGTGCAAGAAGCTCCGCAGCGAGGAATTCAGCCCCTTCTGCTCGGCGCGCTGCCGCGACCTCGACCTCGCCAAGTGGTTCGGCGAAGGCTATTCGATGCCCGGCGAACCGGCCAATCCGGACGACTTGGCGCGCGAGGATTAGGTCGCCCGGCGCCGCGATCGGGGCGCAGCGGGATTTACTCCGATTACCCCCCAAATAGCCCTTGCCATCGCCCCGCGCCTTCGCCATAGGCGGCGCTCACTCGCCCAGCCGCCCACCCGGGCCGCTGCCGGACGATATGCCCAAGTAGCTCAGTTGGTAGAGCATACGACTGAAAATCGTAGTGTCGGTGGTTCGATCCCGCCCTTGGGCACCATTTCCAAGAACTTGAGCCAGGTTAATCCCTACCTTTTGCCAGAGCGTTCGAATGCGGCGAGTTGCAAAATGCGCGACGAGCGGTAGAGCCTGCCCTACTTATCGTGATGGCATGGCCGCTTGCTGCGCCTCATTCCCCACGAACCACTAGGAATTTTCCGTGCAGAAACTGCTCATCATCGATGTTGGCACTCACAAGGCAGAGGAGGTACGCCTTTTCGCTGGCGATCCGTCATGGACGATCCGAAACCGACTTCGAATGGTCCGTGCGAAACGCTTAGCAGAGATCGCCGAAACTGATCGCCTGTCGCGGCAGTTCCGGTCCATTTTTGACTGCCGATACATTCTTATCGAGCCCGTTATGCATCGCGAACTCATCGACTTCGCAGGGAAGGAGCCCTGTCTCCTTTTGAACGGCGTGACGAGCTGTGATGCCGATGGCCCTGTCGACTTGTTAATGGCCGAAGACAGCCTCGGCAACTCGATCATCCCCACGAAACCCAATCTCACCGGCGAAAAGAAGACCACCTTCAATTTCAATTTTCCGCATCTTTACGAGTACCTTGTGGAAACATTCGCGGACCGCCAAATCGTGATCCGGATGAATGCGGAAGGCGTCGAAGGGCCGATCATCGACTATCTCGCGCATGCGAAGGTAAGGCCTGCTTTGTTGGCGGGTTCAATCGGCGACATTCGCAAATGTTTCGGTGAGGAAGCCTACGCTGCCGCGCAAGCGACAATGGAAAGGGCCGACATACCCTTCGTCTACCTGACATCGCACCCGCGCTATTGGGCAGACGGACTGCGTAAGATTATGGACATTCTCCGCTAATTTGATCAGCGGGACGATACCAGTTGTTCGAGAGCCAATTTGACCTCAGCATCTCCAGCTATTCTCGCAATGTGGGTTGTTGCATACAGTCGCGCCGTCTGCATGGCAGCAGAATCCCCCAAGAATGGAGCGATTGCCGCTGCAATGTCCGCCGGTTTGGCCGCATCGAATTCGAAATCTTCCGAGGGCGGCAGATAATGTCTCGTCCCCGAACGCCGATCAACTAGCGGCAAGCAACCATGCCATGCCGCTTCCAAGGGCGAAACAGCAGCCGGCTCACTGGTCGAGGGCAAAACGAAAATGTCGTGTTGCGAATAGAGTTGAGCCATTTCCAACTGCCTGAGTCCGCTGCGAAATGCGACCCTGGCACTCAGGTCCGCGTCGTTCACTGCGGTTTCAATTTCGCGCCGTAACTCGCGATCAGCCTCGGTCACCTCTTCGCCACAGAATGTAAGTGAGAAATCGTACGTAGATGCAAAGGGTGCCAGCGCCTCGATAAGTCGCTTGTGTCCCTTTCGCGACCGGTACTTAGCCACCATCAGGATACGCGGCGGACCCTCGGCGGTGATGATGCGCTGCTTGGCTGCCCTAACCATCGCAGCGGAATTTGTCGGTGCTCCAAACGGTAAGGTCCTGGCAAATCCCGGTCCTCGTTGCAGCGAATGCGGGTCAGGGATCCGCGCAGTTACGCAAGTGAAACCGGCCGCCCTTGACACCGTACGACGCAGCCGGGTGCTGCTGCGCGGCGGAGGTAGCGGGTCTTCTTGGTCATAGACCACGACGCGTCGACCCTGAATTTTTGCGATAAGTGCGGCAGTGCGACAGAACCAGCGAGACAGGCCGCGTACGACGACCACATCCGGATCGATCCGTGCCATTGTCGCCGCATATTCTCGAAGCGGAGGAGCCGAATAGAAATCCGGGTCAGCCCGATGCTTGAGCCGTCTGCCAAAGCTTGTCGACCAGCGAGATGGCTCAACAAGTTCCGGTTCTAGCAGGCTGTAATCTTCCGACCCGCCCTTGCGCTGTACATGAAGGAAGGCCTCTCGCCCTTGGTCTCGAAGAAGGCGAACCCAAGGTATCATGTTTGTGTGATACCTAGGCATGCAGAACAAAACTCTGCTCACGTCCCGGCGCCGTTGCGAATGATACCCTTGGGACCAAGAACCAACCAGTATTGGGCAGCATAGGCGAAGATGAGCGGTACTGTGTAGCACAGGGCAAAGAGCAGAGGCGTCATCTCGGCTTCAACAATCACCAAAGCCGCAAAGAATGAGGCCAGCACCCCCGCGTGTATGGCAGAGAGCAGGTTGGTACGCCCGCGGACCTGAAACACCGGGATGAACATGACTGTCGCAAGATAAAGCCCTTCGGCCAATAGCAACGCGCCCAGAACAGGCGCAGCATCCGCGAAGTCCGGACCGAGAACGAGTTCCACGATTAGATCGGCGAACAGCGCGAAGGTCGCAGCGCCGACCAGAAGAAATCCCAGCAAGGCCAGCGATGCCCCCCGAAGTTTCCGCACGGCGCCGGTGGAGGTTTCCGGACGCGCGAATGCCTTGACCGTATCGCTAAACAGCAGTTGTTTGAGGGTCTCGGTGACGCGACTCAGAATGGTTGTGCAGCGAAAGGCCGCGCCTACCAAGCCAGCGCCCGCCGCTCCCAGAAAACCACCCGCAGCCATGATCGCCAGATTCTTCCGACTGTTCGTAATAGTACTTAAGAGGCTAACAGCCAAACTCATTCTCGCTACCCGGCCGAAGGTAAGAGGAGGCGGATCAGCAGCCGGGGCAACCTTGCGAAAACGCAGATAGAAACGGGCCATCAATTGCAATTTCGCAAGCACCGCGACAACCGTGAAAGCATAGACATAATGCTCCAGCGGCGATTCGTATGCCCACAAAAGGAACGAGGTGGCGAGCAACAGGACGGCATTGAATATCAAATTTGCCGCCAAGACATCGAAACCGTCACGAAAGCGGAAAAACCCACGGGGCGTTCCGGTCACACCAAGGAGCAAACTGAGGGAGTAGACCATAGCCAGCACTTTATACCGTTCATCGAGGCCAGTCGCGGCCCCGAACAACTGCAAGCCGACGACGGCGAGAAGAAAGGCGGCCACAGCAGCCAAGAGGTCGAGCGCCAGGGTTTTCCGGCAGATTGCGCGCATGTCCGCTCCGTCCTCGGCAGCGAGCCGGCAGACGCTTTGCCACGTTTCCATCGTGCAGATCGTGGCGCACAGCGCGACGTACGCCTGGATTGCGACGAGAACACCGAAATCGGCTGCCCCCAGCCCGCGCGTATTCAAGGCAAGCGCGATCAGCGATGCGAAGGCTGCAATAACGCTCGCGCCGCCTAACGTGCCCGCGTTCGACAAGCGTCGCCGCTGCGAAACCAGAAGGTTGCGGATGCGAAGAATTGTTGCGGGTAAAACCATCGGATCAGGTCTGAAAAGTGTTGAAACGGATCATGTCGTCGGGGCACACACGGCCTTAGGGAATGCGCGGAAATTCGCAAACCATTCCCATCGAATCCGACATCCGGAACGCGTAGAAGGTTGATGACTGCCGAGCCGGGCCGTAAGGATGCCCGCATCGCTTTGCATCAGCCCGGACAGTCAGCTTTCCTCATGTACGCCATGCCCTCGACTTCTGAGCAGCCGCGATATGTCCCGACTGCTCGGCTCGCCGATGAAGCGCGGATGGCCCGGATAGCAGCAATAGCGATCGCGGCGCTCTTCGCCTTTCTGTATGTTCGGGGAATTTATTCTTTCCGCCCGCTTATCGAGTGGGAGGACCTTTATCGATACGTGGAGCGGTTTTCGCTCGATCCGTATTACGGAATGACTGTTCCACAAGAATTTCTGGATTACGCGACAACGGAATACGGATGGCAATTGATAGTGCGTGGCGCGTTCGATGCGGGCTTGGACTTCGAGGCAGTTTTTGCGCTGATCAGCATGATAGCCGTCGGGCTTTGCGCGCATGCCATTCTTCGCGTCACGAACCGCCCGGCGGTCCTCCTCTTGCTCCTCAACCCTGCACTGATCGACTTTTTCATATCACAGGTCCGCTCGGCATTGGCGGTGGCAATTGTCCTCAACTTCGCGCGTAAAAGCTTGCCTGTCGGCATCGCGGCTATCCTGCTTTCATCGGCCATCCATACCTCGATGATGTTGTTTATGATCCCCCTGTTCCTGAATGCGATGCGACTTCGCTCTTCGGCGGACAATCCGCGGAACACACCACCGGCCTGGTTCTGGCTGCTGGTGGCCGTAGCAATCGGCACGCTGCTAGCTTCATTCCAGACCCTTATCCTGGGCGCAATCGGTGACCGCCGCGCGTCTTACGCCGATACGGATCTCAGTGCGGGGCCATTACTCACACTCGCCTGGACGATGATCGGGATCGTCGGGGCTGTATTAACGCGACATCGCTCGACCTGGCCTGGAATGGCCGCATTTTTCATGCTCGCAATGTTCACCGTGTCGAGCATGTTCGGCCTATATTCTCACCGCTATGCAGCGTTTTTTATGCCATTGATGGCCATGTCCATCGGGGGGACTTTAACTCCAACCGCAAACCGCATGGCATTCTTCGGCGTCTATGCAGCCTTCAGTCTGGTTTATTTCAGCTTCTGGCTTTGAAGGGCCTGTTTTGCGATCTTTTGCTCATATCCTTCGCTCGGTCTGGCACCGGTTTCGCCCGAGGCTTATCGGACGAGTGGCACACGCGCGCAAACTCGGGGTGACTATCGGCAAGGGTTGCCGGATCTATATTACGCAGTGGGGCACCGAGCCGTTTCTCGTTTCGATTGGTGACAAGGTCACCGTGACCGACGGGGTGCGCTTCATAACCCACGATGGCACCACGTGGCTTTTTCACGACGCAGATGATTACCGTTATCAAAAATACGGGGCCATCTCGGTCGGCAACGAGGTATTCATCGGAACTGGCACGATAATCCTCCCGGGCGTGACGATCGGCGACCAATGCGTGATCGGCGCGGGCTCGGTCGTAACGCGCGATGTAGAATCCGGAATGGTTTACGCGGGCAATCCAGCGAAACAAGTTTCGACTTTCCAGGCTTTATCTGAAAAGATCGCCGCTACCTGCGTGTCGGACGGCGAGGTCGAAAATGCCGCAAATTATCGTGACAAGGTAATCTCGATGATGCGATCCGCCGAGCAGATGGGATCGGAATGAAGATCCTCGTCATAATGCCAAACTCTCTCGTCGGCGGCGCGGAGTCCATTGCCTTCAATCTCGCTTCCACTTTTCTGGACGCGGGGCACGAGGTCGTCACGCTGATTGTGAGCCGCGGTGAAGGTACGTTCTGGACGAAGCTGTCTAATCGCCAGCGTTTTTCGCTTATTGCGTCTGATGCAGCGGACGAAAAAACTGGCTTTCTTGATTTGCGTCGCACCATCCCCGCTGCTTCCCGCCACGGGCCATTCGATCTCGTCTATACCAGCCACGTTCACATGAATGCGCTAGCTTCGCTGGCAATCAGGGCCGGCCTGATCAAGGCCCATTTTCTCGTCAGCAGGGAATCGACGCGCATCTTCGATCGTTTCCGGGGCCTCAGGCTCGCGACCTACAAGTTGCTTTATCGCTGCTACGGCCGTCAGGATCTGCTGATTTGTCAGACGGAAGAAATGCGCGCATCCTTGCTGGAAAATGTGACACTCCCCCCCGGTGTGCCGATCGTGGTCATGCCCAACCCGGTCAACCATAGTCGGATCGAGCGCGCGCTCGAAACCCAAACAGGCAAAGCCATTTTACCTACGGGTCGATTCGAGATTGTATTTGCTGGTCGGCTCATCCCGCTGAAAAGGGTAGGGACAATCATCGAAGCACTCGCGATCATCCGCCATCGCGACTGGCACTTCACCATCCTCGGAGACGGTGAAATGCGAAGCGCGCTGGAAAGACAGGTCGCCTCGCTGGGTCTGACCGACAAGGTGACCTTTGCGGGTCAGGTCGCCAACCCCTACGCTTACTTCCAGCATGCGGATCTGGGCCTGATGACGTCGGAAATCGAAGGCTTTCCGAATGTCGTGCTGGAAATGATGGCCAGCGGAACGCGCCATGTCATCGCAACGCCCTGCACAAAAGCCATCCGGAACCTCGACGGGATCGAAATCCTGGAAGATCCGGCGGCGGAAAACCTGTCCGCTACGATTGATCGCGCTATCGAACACAAGCCCGACACATCAGCACGCTATCGGAAATTTATCGACCAGCATCACTCGTCGGAAGATTTCGTGCGAGGCATTCTCAAACAGCTCGACGAGGGCCTCACTCTCTGAGCTGCACGACGAAGTTCGCTCTAGCGCGGGGGACCGGCCAGAATCGAGACGGTATCGAGCACCACCGAATTGTCGCGTCGGTCGTCTTGCGGGCGAACCACCAGTTCCAGCCAGTTGAAACGGCAATCCGCTTTCGGGCGAACAAGTGGAATACTCGCCGTCGCGCTTCGCAGCTCGAGCGTCACCGAACTGTCGCCACCTTCAGCGCAGGATATTCGCGCGTATAGCGTCTGCCCATCACGGTTGTCCCAATCCTTGGCCCGAATGTTCAGCGTTGCAGCCGAATCAGGCAGGCCAACTAGCTGCCGCGCTGCGACCCCGCTTCCTCCCCCGAATGTCTGGATGCGCAAGGTGCCATCAGCGGGAAGTATGTCGGTCGACAGAGAATTCCCGAACTTGAGCTCCCAATCGAACGGCGGATCGCGAGGCGCGTGGTCGAAACCCGCATTATTAACCATTTCCCGCCGATCGAGATCGACGGAAAAGAGTTCTGTGTAAAGTGCGAGGGCCGTGTTGAACTCGCCTGCATCGGTGATCGCTGCCAGAAGCCTTCGGTCCAAAATCGGCTTGCCAACGTATCCGTCTTGGCTTCGCGCGATGCGTATCCGTGCAAGATTGGTCAGGGAGGGCGTCGGCGCTCCTGCTGAAGCCTCCCAGAAATCTTCCTCCCACGGCGGAGCATCTGCCAATAGATCCGCCACAAGCGTCACGGCTTGCTCGTAACCAAGCAACCCCATGAGCTGCGGCAGCATCGTTTCACGGATCTGCACGCTTCCCCGCATCGCATTGTCGATCGTCGAAAGCATGGCCTCGACATCTTCCTGCTCTGCGTATGCCAGTGAGAGAAGCAGGCCTGTTTTGGCGTCCCTACGGGAAACCCGCTCCGAAAGTTTCAGAAGGCGGAAGCTTTCCTCGTCCCGATTCTCGAGCTTCGCTACCACCGCCAAGGCACGCAGACCGTCTGGATTGAGGGGCTCAAGAAGGATGCCACGCCGCGTTTCAATTGCGATCGCCTTCCGCATTTCTTCGGATACAGTCTCGTCGGTCGGCTGTCCGATCGCCTCGCCGAGAGCGGGCGTCAGAATTGCGGCAGCACGCATGCCAACCGCCAATCCGCTATCGGACGGCGCATCGAGAGGAATGGTCTGACGGCGTTCGTTCAGCAAATCAAAGGTTGCGGGAATGGAAAAAATGCCCGCGCCCAACGCGGCAATCGTCACAAGCGCTTTCGTCAGTGTTGCCAGCACGATATTGTTCTCAAGACATCCGACCGGCAGGCGACGGCTCGTCAGCCTCCGAACCGTACGAATAGCCGTAACCATAATCGGTGCCGTATCCATAAGCGGAATTGCGCTGGTCGACCTTCGTTACGATAGCCCCCAAGAGCGGTGTCTTGGTGTGGCGAAGCCGGCGAATAGAATTCTCAATGGTGCGCAACTTGTATCGATTGGCTTCGATCGCGAGAATCACACCCTCGACCGATGTCGACAGCAGCGGCGCGTCGGCCAGGCCAAGGACCGGGGGGCTGTCGATCACAACGTGATCATACGTGCCCAGCAATTCACGCACCAGCTCAGTCATGCGCTGGCCGGAAAGGAGTTCCGCCGCATTTGGGGGCTGCGGGCCCGCGTGCATGATGGCGAGATTAGGCAACTCGGAGTCGAGGACCAGTTCGGCGATATTGCTCTGACCCGAAAGGTAATTGGATAGCCCGGCACCATTCTTCTCGTCGAAAAGCCCGGCAACCGAAGGGTTGCGCATATCGGCGTCCACCAGAATGGTGCGCTTGCCCGAACGCCCGAGTATCTGGGCGAGAGCGAGGGAAGAAATGCTCTTGCCCTCGTTCGGCCCGGTGCTCGTGAGCATGAAAGCGCGCGGGACACCATGGTCCGTGAGGAAGGAAAGGCTTGTCTTGACGGACAGATATGCCTCGGAAAACTCGGTTTTCCGGTCCTGTATTTCTTCTGCCAGAACGGCGCCGGTTGTTGTCGGGATACTGCCGAGGAGGGGCAGACCGAACAGACGGTCCACGTCCTGCGGGTCGCGTACACTCTGGTCCGCGAGGTTCAGGCCGACAACCACAAGCGCGCTTACAAGACCCCCCGCCACGAGCGAAAGCAGAAGGTTTAGTATGAGATTGGGGCTGGAAGGTCCGCCCGGGATTTCCGCCCTGTCCACAATGGCAATGTTGTTGCTACCGACACCGGCGACGCCGATCTCCTTGTATCGCTGCAGAAGTGCATCATAGAGTTCGCGGTTGGTGTCCACCTCGCGCTGATAAATGGTGTACTGGATTGAATCGCGACGCTGGGAGATAAGGTCGCCCTTCAAAGCTTCGACCCTCTGCCGCAACTCGCGCTCACGTGCGGCGGCCTGCCGAAATTCGCGCTGGGTGCCGGAATTTACACGCGCCTCCTCGGCCGAAATCGAACGATCGAGCGCGTCGAGCTGCGCCTTGATAGCTTGAGCGGCCGGATAGCCCGGTTCGAATTTCTGCAGCATCCGGGCGTATTCCGACGCCAGAGCGGCGCGCTGTTGGCGAAGTCCGTTGATTGCGGAATTGCCCAATAAATTGGCATTAGCCCCAGCCCCGGCGCGCAATTCACTTTCCGCTGCAATCCTCGCTCCAGTCGCGTCAGCGAGCTGGCTGTTGAGCGCTTCGAGATCGGCGCCTGCCAAGGTCTGCTCGGTACGTGTCGCGCCATCGGAACCTTCGCTTGTCGAAAGCTCGATTATTCGCTTGTCGGCGGCGTAATTGACGAGGTCACGCTCGGACTTCTCCAGTCGCTCGCGCAATGTCGCCAACTGATCTTCCAGAAAATCCCTAGCATCCTTCGTCGAACCGAACCGGCGATCGAGAGTCGCTTCGGTGAATTGCGCTGCGAAAGTGTCGGCGATCTTGGCGGACAAGGCCGCATCCGGACTTGTGTAAGTGACGTCAACAAGACTGGAACCGCGGATCGGATCGACCTCCATGTCGCGCTGCAATATGTCCGTCACCGTTTCGATGCGATCGTCGATCGAGGAATCCACCGTGTCGCCAAAACTGTCGCCGAGATCATATGCCTCAATGAAAGTCGCATCGCTCGCCAAGTTTAGAGTGCGAGCAACGCGCGTCGCCAACGAACGAGCTTCAAGCAACGAATACTGGGTTTGGTAGAATTCCAGACTGTTCCCCGCATCCTCCGACTCCAGGCCCTGCACGTTGGTCACGTTTTCCTGATCGCGGCTTATCTCGATGCGGGTCGATGCCGTGTATTGCGGGGTCATCAGGAGGGTCAGGATCAGCGCCAGCACAAAGAATGCGGTCATAATGGCCGCAATAAGCCATTTACGCCTCTTGGCCTCGCGCCAGTAGTGTTCGACGAGGTCAAACCTCAGCCAGCTTCCGCCTTGTCTGTTAGGCACGCCCTCGGCGACGAAAGCCTGATTTTCAGGAAGCTGATTCATGGATACTCCGGAGTAACCCAAACGCGCGAAATGCTTATCTGAAAAGGATAAGCAGCGGCGTGGTAATTAGCGAAGAAGATTGCGACAGGTCCCTGAAGAGTCGACGCTGCGGCGAATCCCCAACTATGACGACATCGTTGGAAAAGATTTCCGGATCGGCATAGGCGCCGGCGCGGATCGCGCCAAGATTGTAGAGACCAGCCATCCGCTGTCCGTCAACGGTCCGGAAAATAACCACATCTTCCAGATTGGCGTATTCGCCGACCCCGCCTGCGGTTGCCACCGCCCTTTGCAGGGTCATCTTGCCGATGACAGGATAAAGACCCGGTTTCGCCACCTGTCCGTCGACCGTCACAACTTGACTGACGGTTTCCGTCAAATTCACGGTCACCTGCGGATTGCGCACATAATTACCGCGCAATCTGCTTTCGATTTCGGCGGCCAGCAGGTCCGCAGTCAAGCCTGCAGCATCAATGCTGCCGACAAGGGGAACCGAAACCCTGCCGCTTGCATCGATCTGCAGTTGCTCACGCGAAAGCTCCGGGATGTCGAACACCTGCACCGATAGCTTGTCGAATGGCGCGAGCAGATATGGCCGCGTGGCGGAAACCTGGTCCGAACTGGTTGGCGGCGGGAGAGGCGCATTCTGCGTCAAAGGCAGATCGCCGTTGCTCAGTATGGCAGGAGTGCTCGAACAGGCCGCCAGCAGCGCACACGAAATAGAGACTAAAGCTTTTCTCATGTCATCCTTGTCGGGCTAAGCACCGCACACTCGCATGTAGACCAATTTTTCGGGGTGCGCCGGACTATGCGAAAGGCCCCTGCTCCCGCCGCTATTAACGAGGCCTTTCCGAAACCATGCCTCGATCGGTCCGGCGTCGGATCGCCCCGCCCCTACCCCGGTTGCATATGATAACCGCAAGCATGCTTGCAACCAACATCAGCGATGGCACCCGTAGTGGATACTCGAAAATTGAGGCGGCAAGGAGGATTGCGAGAGACAGCCACGCGAAGAGAGCCCCATCAATTTGGTCGCGCGTCTGGACTTGAAGCCGAAATTCACCAAAGCAGCGCCATCCTTGCACACCGAACCACCCGATCCCTGCCAGCAAGATTGCAATTCCCGCCAGTCCGCCTTCAATCACAAACTGAATTGGGTCGTTGTGGGCCTGGTTTACGTAGGCTGGTTGCAGAAGCTCTGTCGGTTCGATGACCTGATAGACCTGATAAAATGTGCCGAACCCGCTACCCGCAGGGAAATAAGCGACGGCGAGGTCCGCCAGATACGGGAGCAAGGCTGCACGCAAGCTCGTATCGAAACTGTCACCGGCAAAACGATCGAACGCCAGCGATCTGGAAGCCAGATAAGCCGCGATAGCGATCCCGGCGAAGCCGCCAAGAAAGAGCAAGGGCGCAAACCGCTGCCACCGGAGCGATTTTTTTCCCACCACCCCTCTGTTCGATGCCATGTTCGCAGACCTTTCAAGAAAGGACAGAAAAGCGATAGCCCCCGCCGCAATGCAGGCAAGAACGGCACCGTTACGCGAACCGGACAGCAGGATCATCGCGAAAGCGAACAGTATGAAGCCGACTGCCCCGACCTGCCGGAAGGTCGAGTTACTCCTGCCAACCGAAGGGCTGCCGAACAAACCGATCCAGGCGGCGAGGGGAAGAAGGGCAGCGAGGAAAATCGCGTTATGGTTGCGGTTGGCAAACAGCCCCACTGGAAGACCTTCGTTCGTGAGGCGATAGAAATATAGCGGGCCGTCGCGGGGGCCCAGCAATTGCCCCAGCGAAACAGCGGAAGTGGCAAGACCACCGGCGAGGAGCGTCCAGACGATTACTCGGCGTGGAATGGGCCGCGAAAGACTGCACAATGCGAGCGCCGCCAAGGGCACACCCAACGAAAGCAAAGCGTTCGTCGTTCGTGATGGCGATAACGTGAGAGGTCGCCACTGATCGGCCATGCCCGCCGCGGCCAATACCGACTGTTGCAGTTCCCGCCCGGGCAATGCCGTCGAAACAAAGGGCGGAAGTGGAACGAGCTGAGCCAGTGCCAGCACGAATATTGCCAAGACAAGCCAGAATGGAGCCCCGGCACTACGCCAGCTTCCGCTCTTCGCTTGCCAGAGCGCGAAGGCGAGGATCGCGAAAGAGATCGGACGCAGGAATATAAGCGACGTGATATCGGCACGGGAGCCTCCGCCCAGGAGAAAGGCAGCCACGCACAATAACAGAAGTGCCGCCAATTGCAGCCTTCCCGTCGTATCTCGCTTTGCGGTCATGATCGGCAGCGCTACAACGACCAATACACCAGGTCGTCCGGCCAATGCTCTTGGGGTTCGAGCGCCGACTTGACGTCAAGCAGCACTCCCTTGCCATCCAGTCGGCTAGGGAGGTCGACGCCGTCGGTCAGGAATTCCGCGTGATTGACGGCCAGGATCAGCGCATCGACCCCGCGAATTTCGTTAATCCCGACAAGTTCCAAGCCATATTCATGACGCGCTTCTTCGGGATCGACGTGCGGGTCATGGATCAGCACCTCGACACCGTATTCGCGTAACTCGGCGACGATGTCGGGAACTTTCGAGTTGCGCAGGTCGGGGACGTTTTCCTTGAAAGTGAGGCCCAGCAAACCGATGCGAGCGCCATTCACGGACTTGCCTTGCTGGATAAGCAATTTGATGGCCTTCCGCGCGACATAGGCGCCCATCTCGTCATTGATGCGCCGGCCAGCCAGAATCACGTCCGGATGATAACCGTGGCGCTCAGCTGCGCTAGTGAGGTAGTACGGGTCGACGCCGATACAGTGGCCGCCCACCAGCCCGGGTGTAAAGGGCAGGAAATTCCATTTGGTCTGCGCCGCTGCCAGTACATCCGTCGTGCGGATGCCCATCCGGTCGAAAATCAGCGAAATCTCGTTCATGAGCGCAATATTCAGATCGCGCTGAGTGTTTTCGATGACCTTGGCAGCCTCCGCGACCTTGATAGTCGGAGCCTTGTGCAAGCCGGCCTCGATGACTTCGCTATAGACCGCCACGATACGATCGAGCGTCGCCTCATCTTCGCCCGCGACGATTTTGGTAATCGTCTCCAGTCTGTGGACCTTGTCGCCCGGATTGATGCGCTCGGGCGAATAGCCGAGGAAGAAATCCCGACCCCGTACCAATCCAGATTCCTTCGCGAGCAGCGGACCGCAAACTTCGTCGGTTACACCGGGATACACCGTCGACTCGAATACCACGACGGAGCCTTCGGACAGCCTCGGCCCGATCAGCCGGCATGCGCTCGCAATCGGGCCGAGGTCGGGCCGTCGCTCCGCATCAATCGGGGTTGGAACCGTCACGATAAGGAAGGTCGCATCACGAAGACAATCGGGGTCGCTCGACAATTCGAGTCCTGCCGCGACAAGCCGGTCGTCTTCGATCTCTCCGGTCCAGTCGGTGCCGCTCTGGAGGCTTTGGACGCGCCGCTCGGAAACATCGAAACCCGTCACCTTGCCGAATTTCTCCGCAAGCGCGACCGCAACCGGCAGGCCCACGTAACCAAGGCCAAGGACCGCAATTCTTTCCGACATCGATAAGCCACCCTATTTCACAATCGGATGCGCCCTTAGCTACCGGCCCGACCGAAATCCACCCGGGATTGAGATTATCGGGCATTTGCACTCACAAGCCCAAAGCATTGCACACCTCGCGCGCCACGGCAGCGTCATCAAATTGCTTGACCGCGCGCTCTCGGGACCGTTTGCCCATGTTCTCCCGAGCTTTGGCGTCGTTACCAAGCATTTTCATCGCCAACGCCAAAGCGTCTGCGTCTCGCGCCGGAACAAGGATACCGTTCCGCCCATCTTCCACGGTCTCCCTGCAACCGGGCGTATCGGTGGTAATTATGGCACGGCCACACGCCATCGCCTCAAGTACGCTTCGCGGCGTGCCCTCGCGATAGGAAGGCAGCACGTAGACTGAGCAATCCTGCAGGTAAGGAAGAACATCGTTCGCCGAACCGCGATAGTCGATTGCGCCTGCCCCCACCCAGCCGGCAACCTCTTGCTCGCCGATCCCGTCGTGTTGCGGATCGAAGGGGCCGACGAGGATAATTGGCCAGTCTAAACCCTCGTCGCGCAAGGACTTCGCCGCAGCGGCATATTCCCTGACCCCCTTGGCGCCGAGCATCCGCGCAATCATGAGAAACCGTGGTTCAGAAGGTAGCGGTGCGGCGGCGAAGCGCGATATGTCTACGCCTGATCCATTGACCTTGACCGCCTTGTTCGCGTCGACCAGTGCGCCCGAGGCCGCGAAATCGCGAATATCGTCGGGGTTCTGGAATATGACCTTCTCGTTTGCCCTGGTGGCGGCACGGTACAGCCGCTTGGCGAAATGCCCGAGCAAACGCTGCTTGAACCCGCCATCTGCGGCAAATGCGTACCCCAAGCCGGTCACCATCGATGCGCTTTTCACGCCGAGCGAGCGGGCTGCAAGCGAACCCCAGATATTGGGTTTGATCGTGTAATTGACGACGTAGTCGGCGCCGATGCTACGCATCAGGCGGCGCAAGGCGCGGAAATACGCAAGGTCCGCCACGAGGCCCGTGCCGGTACGCTGGAGCGGAACATCATGCACCACTATGCCCAGATCCGACAATCCTGCCCACGTCTGCTCGTCCATCTGCGGTGCACTGGCATGAACCGCGTGACCGCGAGCCAGGAGTTCCTTGAGCAAGGGGCGTCGGAAATTGAGCAGCGACGCGGCAAGAGAGCCGTTTAAAAGAACGATCATTTAGTCAATTGCCGGGCGGGATTACCGACCCATACCTCCCCGGCGGGCACGTCTTTGGTTACGACTGCACCCATCCCCACAACCGCCCCGCGGCCGATGCGCAGTGGCTTGTCAGGCGTACCCTGGCGCAGGATCGCACCTGTACCGATATAGGCATGATCCTCGATATGGACGTTGCCGTTGCATTTGACGCCGGGCGCAAATGTGACGAAATTGCCGATCTGGCAGTCGTGGGCCACATAGGAGTATATGTTGCAATGGAAGTGTGACCCGATCGTCGCGTCGCAGGTCACGTGCGAAAATGGCGAGAAGATGCCACCGTTTCCGATCGCGACCGAATTTCCGATGACTGCATTTGGGGCAACAAGAGTGATGAAGCCGACATCTGCGTCTGCCACCTTTTCGACCAACCGTGCACGCACTTGGCTGTCTGCGATGGCAAGAGCGACCAGCTTTTCTTCCGGCAGCATGGCAAAATCTTCGAAATTGAACACCCGGATACCAGACACCATCGCCGCTGCTGGTGTGTCTTCGATGAACGCGATCTGATTGTCCGCGTGTCCGGTCAGCCGTGCCAGAGACAAGACTTCGCGACCAAAGCCGCTGGCGCCATAGATGCCGAGAATGGTCATGGCTGCTTTCCCAGATGTTCCCTACGCGCATCGTTTTTCGTGCCAGTGAACCGGGACATAGTAGCCTCCCCCTCAGAAGAAATATCGTCTCGCCGAAGCACCTTGAGCGCGGTCAGAGCCAATATTCTCATATCGAGGCCGAAAGACTGCCGCTCGACATAATCGACATCCAGCCGGAACTTTTCGTCCCAGCCGATCGCATTTCGGCCATTCACCTGGGCCCAGCCCGTTATTCCCGGCCGCACTTCGTGCCGCCTCGCCTGTTCGGCCGTGTATAGGGGCAGGTATTCCATCAGGAGCGGTCGCGGGCCGACAAAGCTCATCTCTCCCCTCACGACGTTCCAGAGTTCCGGCAATTCGTCGATACTCGTCGATCGAAGGAAGCGACCGAAGTCCGTAAGCCGTTCGGCATCCGGCAGTAATCGGCCGTCCGCGTCCCTGGCATCGGTCATCGTCCGGAACTTGATCATTTCGAAAGGTCGACCACACAGGCCGGGCCGCTCTTGCCGGAAAAGTACCGGCCTGCCGAGAAGGATTGCCACCAAGACTGCTGCGCCCAACCAGACAGGTGTCAGCAGGACCAGCAGCAGAAGGGCAAGGAAAAGGTCGAGCACGCGTTTCATGTCAGATTTGCGCATAAGGTGGCGGTCCGATGGGCGCAACCGTATCGGATTGGCGCAGGGTGGACTTGCCCCGGGATGTCGCTAAGAGCGCGAGCGCCCCCTTCCCATACGGTCCCGGACCATGACAACCTTTCCCACTTGGCCAAGCTATACGGAACGAGAAGTCGATGCCGTTGCAGAGACATTGCGCTCGAACCGCGTAAATTACTGGACAGGCACGGAAACCCGCGAGTTCGAGCGGGAATTCGCCGCAGCGACGGACAGTCGCTACGCTGTCGCTCTTGCGAACGGAACGCTTGCGCTCGACCTCGCGCTGAAAGCTCTGGATATCGGGCCGGGCGACGAGGTCATCGTCACGCCGCGCAGCTTCATCGCTTCCGTCAGCAGCGTGGTCTCACTTGGCGCAAAACCGGTCTTCGCCGATGTCGATCGGGACAGCGGTAACCTGAGCGCCGATACCATAGCCGCGTGCATCACCGATCGAACCCGCGCAGTCATTCCGGTCCATCTGGCAGGCTGGCCTTGCGACATGCATGCCCTCCTGTCCCTGTGCGCCCCCCTCGACATCGCCATCATAGAAGACTGTGCTCAGGCGCACGGCGCGGCGATCGGCGGCAAGTCGGTCGGGAGCTTCGGTACGGTCGGGGCATGGTCCTTCTGCCAGGACAAGATCATGACGACGGGCGGCGAAGGGGGGATGGTCACCACCGACGACGAGGGACTGTGGCGGCGCATGTGGTCTTACAAGGATCACGGCAAGAGTTGGGACGCTGTGTATGAGCGTGATCATGCGCCTGGCTTTCGCTGGCTCCACGAAGATTTCGGTACGAACTGGCGTATGATGGAAATGCAGGGTGTAATCGGCAGAATACAGCTGGGCTTGCTGGATGGCTGGTCTGCCCGTCGCCGCGAAATCGCCGGTGCGTATCGCGCCATGTTGCAGCCTTTCGCTGATGTCGTTCGCGCACCATGGCCCGACAACCCGTTCCGGCATGCCGCGTATCGGTTTTACGCCTACGTCAGGCCGGATGGCCTGGCCGTCGGATGGTCTCGCGACCGTATTGTTGCAGAGGTGAGCGCCCTCGGCTTGCCGCTGCTTCATGGCACCTGTTCGGAAATCTATCTGGAGAAGGCGTTCGAAGGCACGGGCTTGGCGCCGGAACTGCGCTTGCCCAATGCTCGGGAATTGGGCGAAACCAGCCTGATGTTTCTCACCCACCCGACGCTCGAAGAGACGCATGTCTCTGCCATTTGCGACGGCGTCGCCCGGATACTAGCCCGCGCTTCGAAATAAGCTCGCCCATCGACACGGATTGCATTCTCATGACCAAGGTTCTCGTTACCGGAACAGCCGGCTTCATTGGCTTTCACCTGGCTCAACACCTTCTTGACGAGGGATACGAGGTAGTCGGCTTCGACGGCATGACCGACTATTACGACGTCCGCATCAAGGAACGACGGCACCAGATGCTGCTGCAGAACGAGAAATTCACCTGCCAAATCGGCATGCTCGAAGATCTTGAGGGGCTACGGCAACTGGCGACCCAAGCGAGACCCGACGTCATCGTCCATCTGGCTGCTCAAGCGGGCGTCCGTTACAGCCTCGAGAACCCCCGCGCCTATGTGGATGCCAACCTCATCGGCACATTTAACGTGATGGAAATCGCTCGCGAACTGGGCGTCGACCATCTGCTCATGGCGTCGACCAGCAGCGTCTATGGCGCGAATGACGAAATGCCTTTCGATGAGCGCGAAAAGTGCGACACGCCGCTGACCTTTTACGCCGCCACGAAGAAGGCGAACGAGGCAATGGCACACAGCTACGCGCATTTATGGAACCTGCCGGTCACCATGTTTCGCTTCTTCACGGTTTACGGTCCGTGGGGACGCCCGGACATGGCATTGTTCAAATTCACTAAGGGAATCCTCGAGGGCACCCCGATCGACATCTACAATCACGGGGAAATGTACCGCGACTTCACCTACGTCACCGATCTGGTTCGCGGTATCCGGCTGTTGATCGACGCGGTACCGCAGCGTCCGGAGGACAAGGGCGAAATCGCCGACTATGACAGTCTTTCGCCGGCAGCCCCCTTCCGCGTCGTCAACATCGGCAACTCCGACAAGGTCCGTCTCATGGATTTCGTGGAAGCGATCGAGGCGGAGTGCGGCGGCGAGGCGAAGAAGAATTTCATGGAAATGCAGATGGGCGATGTCCCTGCGACCTGGGCCGATGCCACTCTCCTGCACGAATTGACGGGCTATCGTCCGCAAACCGATGTCAAGGAGGGCATTCGCAGGTTTGTTGCGTGGTATCGGGATTACTATCAGGTCTGACCGTATTGTAGAGAGGGCAAAACGCAGAACGAACAACGCATTCAGGCTCGCTTAAACCGAGATTTGCGAAAAGGTGGGCATGAAAAGACATTTCGCTATTTTCGCAGTCGCAGTTGCCTTGTCGGCATCGGGTGTCTATGCCCAGTCCGCGTCGTTCTGGGAAATTGGCCCGGTTATAAACGGCCGCAGCTATTCACCCGGAATGCCTCGCACGATGAGCGATGGCAGCCGAGGTCCGACATTCCAGTTTCCGACTTCGGAGCGGGAAGGTCACGTCCACTACGTCACTCGCGCAGTCGGTTCTTTGTCGGAAACACGACGCATCACGTTGCGCTACCGGATTGATGCTGGTCAGGGTGCCCGGTTCATCCCTCACGAGCGTCCGGAAGAGACTGCCTTGTTGAGCATGTATTTTCAGCGACGGGGCGACACCTGGCAGGCGGATCGCGCATACGGCGATTATCGCTGGTATGCAGCAGATCCGGTTTCGTTGCGGCCCGGGACTCACACAGTGACTGTGGACATGAGGGCGGATGATTGGATCCCTGTCTCGCGAAGCGGCAGCGACGACTTCGCTACAGCAAAGGCGATGGCGGGCCGTGCGGGGTTCACCTTTGGATGGCGCGGCGGCCGCGGGCACGGCGTTTATGCGACAGCCCCGGCGCAATTCACCTTGCTCAGCTTCGAAATCGATTGATCAAGCCTCGCGATTTCCAACATCATCGTCGCGACGGTGTTGGAAATCCGGGACGAGTTCCTTGAGCAAGCGAAGTGCCTGATCGCGGTCGCGGCAGGATCGCAACTGATCGAGAATTGCGTCCAAGCTCGCCCAATCGATATAATCCTCGGTAGCCATCATAACACGCTCATGCGAAGTGCGTTGCGGCGAATTGCCGATCAGCAGCTCTTCGTAAAGCTTCTCGCCCGGACGCAGGCCGACTTCGACGATTTCGATATCGCCGTCCGGCCTTTCATCATCGCGCACCGTCAGGCCCGAAAGGCGCACCATGGAGCGCGCCAGGTTCTCGATGCGAACCGGCTTGCCCATGTCGAGCACGAAGACTTCCCCGCCCTTCGCCATGCCGCCTGCCTGGATGACCAGGTTCGCGGCCTCCGGAATGGTCATGAAATAGCGCGTGATATCGCGGTGGGTCAGGGTGATCGGCCCGCCCTCGCGAATCTGGCGGTCGAACAGCGGGACGACCGAGCCGCTTGAGCCGAGCACGTTGCCGAAGCGCACCATCGAAAACCGCGTCGCGTCCTGCCGCGCCGCGAAGGCCTGCACCACCTGTTCCGCCGCGCGTTTGGAGGCGCCCATCACGTTGGTCGGGCGCACCGCCTTGTCGGTGCTGATGAGGATGAAATCGGAAACCCCTGCATCCACCGCCGCGCGTGCCAGTTGGTGGGTGCCAAGGATGTTGTTGGCGATCCCTTCCAGCGGGTTCGCCTCGATCAGCGGCACGTGCTTGTAGGCCGCTGCATGGAAGACGGTTTCTATGCCGTAGCGGGCGAAGACTTCGGCCAGCTTCGCACCGTCCTGGACCGACCCCAGCACCGGCACGATCTCGCACTCCGCACTCGCGGGGGACGCACGCAGCTCCCGCTCGATCCGGTAAAGCGCATATTCCGACAGTTCGAACAGGACGAGGCGCGAGGCGCCGATCGCGAGGATCTGGCGGCACAATTCGCTGCCGATCGAACCGCCCGCGCCGGTGACCAGCACGCAGCGGCCACGCACGTTGCGCGACAGCAGGTTCTCGTCCGGCACCACCGGGTCGCGGCCGAGCAAATCTTCGATCGCCAGCGGACGGATATCGTCGATCGATACCTTGCCGTCGATAATGTCCTTCGCACTCGGCAGGGTCTGCACGTTTACCGACAAATCGGTCAGGCGCTGGGCGATCTTCGCCCGGCGCCGCCGGCTGGCGGTAGGGATGGCGAGCAACACGTCGTCGACTGCCAGCCGCCCGACGACATCGTCCAGGTCGTCGCTCGCGTACACGGGGAGGCCGTCGAGACGCTGGCCAGACAGGCGGTTGTCGTCGTCGATGAAACCGACGACGTTCCGGTCGGGTTCGACCCTCAGTTGCCCCGCCAATTGCTGTCCCGCAATGCCCGCACCGTAGATCAGTGCCCGGCGTGACGATCCGCGGTAGAGGCCGCGGCGCAGCACGTCGGTGACGAGATAGCGGATGAAGATGCGCACCCCGCCAACCAGCACGAAGTAGATGATCGGCTGCAGCACGCCCAGCGTTCGCGGCACCGTCTTGATCCCGACGACCGTGAAAACGAAGAACGTGAGAAAGCCGTAGAGGATGAAACCCCGCGCGAGCGTCGCCAGCATCCCGACCCCGGCGAAGCGGAAGATCGTGCGATAGATCCCGCACACATAAAACGCGGCCGGCGCGATCAGCAGCGACGTCAGCACCATGATCTGGACCGGGCCGGGCCAGATGGCCCATTGGTCCATGCGCAGGGAATAGGCGATCCATGTCGCCACCACGAGCATGACCACGTCGAGCGCGACGACGATCAGCTGCTTGGTCAGCCGCGAAAGGGTGCTGAGGCTGGCGACCGTCCGCAACACCGCCTGCGCGATGGCATTCTCGCCGCGGGCGGCGGCCCGTGTCAGCTGGTCTTGGTCCATATGTCCTTGCGCCGTCTGGAGGCCAAATCCTTCAGGCGGCCCTCCCGCCTTAAATCGCGCCGCTCGATACGCGCCTGCGCAAGCGAGGGCAACCGCCGCAAGCGCTTGCGGGGGCGGACTGATCTTTTGTTAATTCAGGAAAAGCCTATCGCCGCGGCAACGCTTCGCCGATACCGCCGAAGTGGAGCGCCTTGATCTCCACGTATTCCTCCACCCCGTACTTGCTGCCTTCGCGCCCGAAGCCGGATTCCTTCACGCCGCCGAAGGGCGCAAGTTCGGTGGAGACGCTGGGCGCGTTGATGCCGACCATGCCGTATTCCAGCGCTTCCGCCACCCGCCAGATGCGGCCGATGTCGCGGCTGTAGAAATAGGCGGCGAGACCGACGGCGGTGTCGTTCGCGATCTTCACCGCCTCCTCGTCGCTCGAGAAGCGGAAAACAGGCGCGATGGGCCCGAAGATTTCCTCTTCTGCCAGCCGCATGTCGGTGGTGGCGCCGTCGATAATGCCGGGGCGGTAGAACCAGCCGTCCCTGCCCTCCATCCGGCCACCGCCGATCAGTTTGCCGCCCTTGGAGGTCGCATCCTCCACCAGCTCCTCGACCTTGTGGACCGCGGCCTCTTCCACCAGCGGGCCGATCTCCATGTCGTCGTCCAGCCCGTCGCCGACCTTCAGCGCGGCCACCGCGTCGCGGAACTTCGCCATGAATTCGTCATAGATACCATCCTGCACCATCACCCGGTTGGCGCACACGCAGGTCTGGCCCGCATTGCGGAACTTGCATGCGATCGCGCCTTCGACGGCCGCATCGATATCGGCATCGTCGAACACGATGAAAGGCGCATTGCCACCCAGCTCCATCGACAGCTTCTTCAGCGTGGAGGCGGACTGTTCGGCCAGGATCTTGCCGACCTTGGTGGATCCGGTGAAGCTGAGCTTGCGCACGGTGGAGGACTTGCACAGCTCTTCCCCCACGGCGGCCGCGTCGTTGCTGGTCAGGGTGACGAAGGCATCTTCGGGCACGCCCGCCTCGTGCGCCAGCTTCATCACCGCCAGCGCGCACAGGGGCGTAAGGGCGGCGGGCTTCACCACCACGGTGCAGCCGGCGGCCAGCGCGGGGCTGATCTTGCGGGTGATCATGGCGATGGGGAAGTTCCAGGGGGTGATAGCCGCGACCACGCCGACCGCCTGCTTGATCACCACCATCCGCTTGTCGGTATCATGGCTGGGGATATGGTCGCCGTAGATCCGCTTGGCCTCTTCCCCGAACCATTCGACGAAGCTGGCGCCGTATTCCACCTCGCCGCGGCTCTCGGTAAGGACCTTGCCTTGTTCCAGCGTCATGAGCCGGGCGAGGTCTTCCTTGCGCGCCATGATGGCTTCGAACCAGGCGCGCAGGATATCGGCGCGCTCCTTCACGTTGCGATCGCGCCAGTCCGGCAGGGCGGCCTCTGCCCGGCCGATCGCGTCGCGGACGTCGTCGGCCTTGCAATCCTTCACATAGGCGAGATGCGACAGGTCGGAAGGGTTGGTCACCTCCACCCCTTCGCCGGTCAGGAAATCCTTCAACAGGTCGTGGGCGGGCAGGTCAGTGGCTTCCATGATGTTCTCCGAAGGGTGTTTCGGAAGACACAGCGCGCGGGCGCGGACAGCGTTCCTAAAGCTCGCCGATCCAGAACTGCATCGTGTGGTCGGTCGGCCGTTCGTGGCCGATCTCCTTCCACTCGAATGTCGTGACGAGGCCCTTGAGCGGCCGATAGCCCCGCTTGCCCCAAAATTCGTCCTGCGCGCGGTAATCGTCGGGGCGGCGCCGGCCCTTGCGCAGCACGGCGCAAAAGGCGGCCCGGTCGGCGCCGCATCGCCGTGCGTGCTCTTCCCTCAGGTCGAAGAAGCGGTGGCCGACCCCCTGCCCGCGATATTCGGGCAGCAGCACGCTTTCGCCGAAATAGAACAGCGTCGCGGTCTCGATCCCGCGGTCGGCGAAGGGTTCGCGCACTTCGGCAGCCTGCGCCCACATCGGCGAAGCGGTGGCCGCGCCCACGATCTCGCGCCCGTCGAAAGCAGCGACCAGCGCCGAGTCGGGTGCATTGGAGAAGTCGGCAAGATAGCGCCGCTCGTGATCCGCATCGCCGTCGTAACAATATGGATATTCACGGAATACGGCGATGCGTAGCCTGGCGAGGTCAGGCATGCGGGCGGCGATTTCCACCCCCGTGAGCGGACGCACATCTATCGGCACAGTAAGGCGACCATACTCCTGTCCGCGCCCGCACCCAAATTTGGGGCGGGCCCGTCACATTCGCGCCCCGCGCGGTCATTGCCTTGGCAGGTCACATCGCCTAAGGCGGGGCCATCCGCCCCGGCATGCCCAGCACCCCTTGCACGGCGCGCCGGGGCGCAGTGTTTTCTCCTCCCGAAGAAGGGTAATGCCATGTCCCGCCGCCGCCAGATCTACGAAGGCAAGGCCAAGATCCTGTACGAAGGGCCGGAGCCCGGCACCATCATCCAGTATTTCAAGGACGATGCGACCGCCTTCAACGCCCAGAAGAAGGGCACGATCAACGGCAAGGGCGTGATCAACAACCGCATCAGCGAGCATGTGTTCACCCGCCTGTCGCACATCGGCATCCCCACCCATTTCATCCGCCGCCTCAACATGCGCGAGCAGCTGGTCCGCCAGTGCGAGATCATTCCGATCGAAGTGGTCGTGCGCAACGTGGCCGCCGGCTCCATTTCCAAGCGCCTCGGCATCGAGGAAGGCGAGCCGCTGCCGCACACGTTGCTGGAATATTACTACAAGGACGATGCGCTGGGCGATCCGCTGATCGCGGAAGAGCACATCGCCTGCTTCGGCTGGGCCAGTAACGAGGAAATGCAGGATATCGCCGCCATGGCGATCCGCGTGAACGACTTCCTTGTGGGCATGTTCAGCGCGATCAACATCCGCCTGATCGACTTCAAGCTGGAATTCGGCCGGCTGTGGGACGGCGACTATTCGCGCGTGATCCTTGCCGACGAAATCAGCCCCGACGGCTGCCGCCTGTGGGACATGACAAGCGGGGAGAAGCTGGACAAGGACCGCTTCCGCCGCGATCTCGGCGGGGAGGAAGAAGCCTATCAGGAAGTCGCCCGCCGGCTGGGCCTGTTGCAGGACGACGGCGGCCCGGGCGAGGTGTTCGACCTGTCCGCCCACCGCAAGCTGCGCGGCAAGCCACCCCGCAAGTAGCTTCCCACATCGAAAACCGGGCGAATAAAGTCCTCAGCGTTCCACATTGTTCAAGTCTTGCATTGACAATGCTGTTCCCCGATTGTGCGATCCAAAGGGGACGCTGATTTGAAAAACAAGTTTGTACGTTTGCTCGCCGTTAGCTCCGTGCTTATCGGCACATCTTCGATGGCGCAGGAAAATCAGATTCTGCGTGGACCGATACCTGCTTGGGTGTCGCCGATAGAGAACTTGCCAGCATCAGATGATGTGGGCGGCCTCGTTCATTTTTCCTATCAGGATACCCAGATACGTCTCGACGAGACCGGGGGACAGCAACACAACGCTTTCCGCGTACGAATTCTCCATCCGCAAGCACTGCAGGTCGGCAATCTTGCCTTGAACTGGAATCCGGCACTGGGGCCGCCAACAATCCACCGATTGCTCCTTCACCGTGGTAGCGACACGATCGACATCCTCGATAGCAGCGAATTCGCAGTCATTCGCCGCGAAGACGCCTTGGAATACTCGATCCTGACAGGCGTGATGACCGCTACACTCAATGTCCCGGACCTGCGCGTCGGTGACGAACTGGAGCTGGCTTTTACGCAGCCTTATGCAGACCCGACTTTTCGGGACGTTAGCTATGGGCTCATGTTCATGGCGGACACTCCGCAGTCAGGCCGGTACCGCCTTCGTCTGACATGGGAAGATGGGCAGCGGCCTGCAGCCATGATCAGCAAATCGGCCATGGAGGGGGCACGACAAGAAGAGAACCAGATCGTCTGGCAGGCCGACAATCCGGACCAGCTAGTCCTTCCGAACATGGCGCCGCCGCGTTATAGTTGGGGCCGCATAATCGAATTCAGCGACTTCCCGGACTGGGAATCGGTGTCGCGACAATCTGCACCGCTCTACATGGCGGCATCAACCCTGGCGCCCGGTTCTCCGCTCAAGGCCGAAGCCGAACGGATTGCCAGGCAATTTGCCACTCCGCAGGATCGTGCAGCTGCCGCCCTCAAGCTCGTCCAGCAAGAAATCCGGTATATCTTCGTCGGATTGGCAGAGGGCGGGTTCACGCCGGTCAATGCGGACGAGGTGTGGCGACTGCGCTATGGTGATTGCAAGGGAAAGACTGTCGTCCTTTTGGCGCTTTTGCGGGAGCTTGGGATCCCTGCTGAAGCTGTGCTGGTCAACAATGGTGGAGGGTTCGGATTAGACGAGCGCCTGCCGAGCCCCGGCATGTTCGACCATGTGCTCGTCCGCGCGAAACTGGGCGACCATGACACATGGATGGACGGCACCCTGCCGCCGGTCGCTACTCCGTCCCGCGAACCGGTTATCGATTATCGGTTCGTGTTGCCAATCAGCGAGGACGGTACTGCATTGGAAGCTCGGCCGTGGAAGCCGATGCGAAGCCCGGAAGAGATCGCCCTGGTGGAAATCGATGCCAGGGCCGGGATCGATAAGCCAGCGATATACAAGACCACACAGATAAGGCGTGGCGGGGAAGCATTCGCCGCCTACGCACAATTGTCTGCCCTAACGCAAGGCCAGTTGGAAAACGCCCTGCGACAGGAAATGCGAGGACTTGAGACCCTTACATCGGCAAGCTTTCGCTACGACGAGGCTGCGGGAGTTTCGATTTTCACCATCGAGGGGACCCGCGAAATCGATTGGGAGGGCATGGACGATGCGCCTTCACTTATCTTGCCTGGCGGGGGCAGCTATCCGCCGGAGAAGCGCCAGCGCCCGCTAGAGCAAGACCCCGACGTCCCGTTTTATTCTTCGCCAGTCTACGATTGTCATGTGACAACCGTGCGAGTGCCAGAGGACTTCCCGATCGATAATTGGTATCACAACTCGGAAATCGACGTGTCCCTTTTCGGGCGCGTGAATTGGCGCGTTTACGAGAAGGGTGACGGCGCGATCACAATGATACGCGGCGTTTATACGCAACAGCCGGAAATCAGCACGTCGAAGGCGGCAAAGGACAACATGCGGGTCGCTGATTTCGACAACAGCATGGCAAAAATCTATTACAGCACTGCTGCATTTTATGGAAATGCCGGCAACGACACCGAGGCACCCGCGACTTACGAAATCGATTGGACTGCCGAAGACGTGCCTTGTGCTCCTCCCGACCTGTTGAAGGCGGCGAGAGAAACCGACTAGTGCACCTGTACTAGCATTCAGCGGGCTGACACGCCGGACTTGGCAAATTAGGCTGTCGCGTTAGGAATTGGGGGTCGCACGCCTCCGGTTCCGCGACACGCCTGCACCATTATTGCCATATCCGGGGTCAGTACCGATGAAATCCGTTCGCATGTTCAAGGGCAGCGCCTCTGCCGCCGCCATCGCATCCCTGCTCGCCATCGCGGCGCCTTCGTTCGCGCAGGAAGCCCCGGTCGAAGCATGGGGCGTCGAACAGACCGACGTCGAGCCCGATCCCTCGATTACCTACGGCAGGCTGCCCAATGGGATGAAATACGCCATCCGGCAGAACGACACGCCAGAAGGCGCGGCAAGCTTCCGCCTGCATTTCGAATTCGGATCGCTCTACGAAGCCGAGGACGAGCGCGGGCTCGCCCATTTCATCGAACACATGGTCTTCAACGGATCGACCAACGTGCCCGAAGGCGAAATGGTCGCGCTGCTGGAGCGGCAGGGCCTGGCCTTCGGCGCGGACACCAACGCCTACACCAGCTTCGACGAGACGGTGTACCAGCTCGACGCGCCCAACGCGACGGACGAGGCGATCGACACGGCGATGTTCCTGCTGCGCGAGGCCGCCGGGAACGCGACTTTCGCGCCAGAGGCGGTCGACCGGGAGCGCGAGATCATCACCAGCGAACGCCGCCAGCGCGACAATGTCGCCCTGCGCGCGCTGATCGACCGGCTGGAATTCCAGCTGCCGGAATCGCTCTATGACGACCGCCTGCCGATCGGTCTCGACACGGTCCTGCGCGAAGCGCCGGCTGAGCGGCTGAAGTCGCTCTACCACCGCTATTACCGCCCCGAGAACGCCACCCTGGTCGTGGTCGGCGATTTCGATGTCGCGGCAATGGAAACGCGCATCGTCGACACGTTCGGCGACTGGGAAGGCGTGGGCGAGGCAGGCGGCAAGCCCGACATCGGCCGCGTCGACCTCGAACGCGCAGCCGCCTTCAGCGTGTTCACCGATCCGGCATCTTCCTCCAACGTCGTGATCGCCGTCGCCCGCCCTTACACCGATCCGGCCGATACGCTGGCAGAGCGCCGAGCCGAGACGCTGGAAAGCCTCGCCACCTCGATCATGAACCGCCGGCTGGAACGCCTCGCCAACAGCGAGGGCTCCCCCTTGCTGGGCGGCGGGGTGGTGACGGAGGCGTTCGATCCCGTGACGGAACTGACCATGCTGTCGATCGGCACCGGTGACGGCCAGTGGGCCCAAGGCCTCGCGATTGCCGAAAACGAACTGCGCCGTGCGCTGCAGTACGGCTTCACCGCCAGCGAGCTGCAGGAAGCGATCGCCAACACAGAGGCGAGCTATCGCCGCGGGGCGGAGCAGGCCGATGCGCGCCGCACGCGCGCGCTGGCCGATGCCATCGTCAATGTCGCTGGCGAGAACGATTTCGTGACCGACCCGGCGTGGCGCTACCAGCTGTTCGGGGCGATGAAGGAGACGCTCACCCTCCCCGCCGTGAACGAGGCGTTCCAGCGGCTGTGGACCGGCAGCGCGCCCTTGATCACCATCAATGCAAAATCCGTCGAAGGCGGCGAGGAAGCGGTCGCTGCCGCCTTTGCCAAGGCGGCAACCGTTGCGGTGGAAGCGCCCGTCGATGCGGCGGTCGCCACCTTCGCCTACGACAGCTTCGGCGACGGGCCGGGCGACGTGGTGGCGGACACGGTGATCGAAGACCTCGGCATCCGCACCGTCACTTTTGCCAACAATGTGAAGCTCAACATCAAGCAGACCGATTTCGAACCGGGCCGCGTGCGCTTCAACGTGGCGATGTCGGGCGGCCAGTTCGCGCTGGGCGATGCCGGCCCCGGTGAAGCGCTGCTGCTGCAGCTGGTTGCGGCGCAGGCGGGGACTGCCGCGCACAGCTTCGACGATATCCAGCAGGTAACGGTCGGCAGGCAGGTGACGCCCGGCTTCGCTGCCGGCACCGACGATTTCGTCGTGAACGGGGCCACCACGCCCGCCGACCTGGCGCTGCAGATGAAGGTGGCCGCCGCCTACCTGACCGATCCGGGTTTCCGGCCGGAAGCGCAGAGCCGCTACACATCGTTCATCGGGGCGGTTTACGCGCAGCTCACCTCGCAGCCCCCGCTGGTCTTCCAATTCGAAAGCACCGGCGTGCTGACCGACGACCCGCGCTTCGCCTTCCCGTCGCAGGAAGAGTTGCAGGCCGTCAGCCTGGAGGCGATCCGCGCGCCCTTTACCGCCAACGCGGCCGACGCGCCGATCGAGATCGCGGTGGTCGGCGACATGGATGCCGACGCGGTCATCGCGGCGGTCGCGCAAAGCTTCGGCGCGCTTCCCACCCGTGCGGACGTGACGCCCGATTACAGCGAGCAGCGCGAAGTCGCCTACAACGACCTGTCGGGCGACGAGGTGGCGACCTTCACCCACGGCGGCCCGGCCGACCAGGCCATGGCGGGCAGCGTCTGGCGCACCGCCGACGATGGCGACTTCCGCGAGGAAGTCACGATGCGCCTGCTGAAGGAAGTGATCGACATCTACGCCACCGAAACCCTGCGCGAGGAACTGGCCGCGACCTACAGCCCGCTGGTCGACAATTCGATGTCGAGCGATTTCGAGGATACGGGCCAGCTATCGGTGGCTGCGGTCGTCTCCCCCGATGCGGTGGACCAGGTGCAGAAGCTGATCCCGACGCTGGCCGCACGGCTGCGTAGCGAAGCGGTGAGCGCCGACATGCTGCTGCGCGCTCGCCAGCCGCTGCTGGAGCGGGTGCGCCAGCGGCGGAAGGACAACGGCTTCTGGCTGGGCGTCGCTTCCTCCGCACAGGGCGAGCCCGACCGGCTCGACCGGGCGCGCGAGGAGGAAGCCATCCTCCAAGGCATCACCGCCGCCGACATCATGGCATTGGCGAACAAGTACCTGGTGCCGGAACGCCGCGCGGATATCCGCGTGTTGCCGGCTGCGGCTGCCGCGGAATGAGCGTCAGCCGATAGAGGTCGTGTGAATATGGAGGTCGCCTTCCAGCGTCCGGTGAACCGGGCACCGGTCGGCGATCTCCATCAGCTTTTCCCGTTGCTCTGCAGTCAGGTCCCCCGTCAGCTCGATCGCCCGGTCGAGCGCCTGGATCTGCGTGCCGTCCTTGTCGCAATCGACGCAGTCCTGCTGGTGATCGCGCGAATGCTCCAGCTCGATACGCACGCTTTCGAGCGGCCATTTCTTGCGCTCCGCATACATCTGGATCGTCATCGACGTGCAGGTGCCGAGGCTGGCGAGCAGCAAATCGTAGGGCGTCGGCCCGTCGTCCCGTCCGCCGTAACTGACCGGTTCGTCGGCGATGAACTGGTGCGTGGCGGTGCGCACGAACTGCGCGAACTTCCCGCTCGCCGTCTCCACCTCGACCGTACCTGACAGGGCGACCTGCTCCGGCTCCGGCGCGGGCAGGTAGCGCGAGGCCCATGCCGCGACGATACCGGCGGCATAGGATGCCGCCCCCGGCTCGGTCAGCAAGTGATCCGCCCCGTCCAGCGCGACGAAGCTCTTGGGATGTTTCGCCGCGCGGAAAATCTCGCCCGCGTCGTGGACGGAGACCGTGTCGTCGTCCGGCGCGTGCATCACCAGCAGGGGAAGGTCCAGCGTGCCGAGGCGTTCCGCCTGCGGCTGGTTGCGGCCCTGTTCCAGAAAGTCGCGCGCGATGCGGAACGGGCGTCCGGCAATCCGGACCTCGGCTTCCCCGTCGCGCTCGATCGCGTCCACCGCGTCGCCGAAATGGCCGAACACGTGGCTGGTGTCGAAAGGCGCGCCGATGGTGGCTATGGCGGCCGCGCTGGCGATCCTGCCCGCCGCCGCGATCACGGCCGCCCCGCCCAGGCTGTGCCCGACGAGCAGTTTCGGCGGCAGGCCTGCCGCCTCCAGCGCGTCGGCCGCTGCGACGAGGTCGTCGATATTCGCGGTAAAGCCCGCGTTGGCGAAATCGCCTTCGCTGCCGCCCAGCCCGGTGAAATCGAAGCGCAGCACGGCAATGCCCTGCGCCGCCAGCGCCGCCGCAATGCGGGTCGCCGCACGGCTTTGCTTGGTGCAGGTGAAGCAATGGGCGAACAGCGCGGCAGCGTGGGGCTGGCCGTAGAGCGGCCGTTCCAGCCGCCCGTCGAGCCGCTGGCCGGCCCGCCCTTCGAACGTGAAAGTCTCGGTGGCTATCATCTCGGTCCTCCCCCCCTTATTCTCGCCGCGCTTTCTGTTCATGGCAACCGCCCACACGGTTGCGCCGTTCCGCGCCGCGCGGCATAGGCGGCTGCGAACCTCCACACTGGTACAAGGCACGCACCCGGCCATGAAGCTTCGCATCCTCGTTTCGCTGAAACCCGGCGTGCTCGACCCGCAGGGCCGCGCCGTCCACCATGCGCTGGAAGGCCTCGGCTTTTCGGGCGTCGAGGATGTCCGCATCGGCCGCACGGTGGAAATGGATGTCGCCGACGACACCAGCGACGAAGCGATCGACGAGATGTGCCGCAAGCTGCTCGCCAACACGGTGATCGAGGATTACCGCGTCGAGAAGGTGGGCTGACGATGGCCTTCCGTTCCGCCGTCATCACCTTTCCCGGCTCCAACTGCGACCGCGACATGGCGGTGGCGCTGGAGCAGGTGTCCGGCACAGCGCCGCACCGCGTCTGGCACGGCGATGCCGACTTGCCGGACGGGCTCGACTTCATCGCCTTGCCCGGCGGCTTTTCTTACGGCGATTACCTGCGCAGCGGGGCTATGGCGGCCAACAGCCCCATCCTTGCAGCAGTGAAGAAGCAGGCAGAGCGCGGCGTCCCGGTGCTGGGCGTGTGCAACGGCTTCCAGGTCCTGACCGAAGCCGGCCTGCTGCCCGGCGCGCTGATGCGCAACGCCCAGATCACCTTCGTCTGCCGCACGGTGGAACTGGAAGTCGCAAACAGCCAGTCGCTGTTTACCGGCGGGTACGAAAGCGGCCAGCGCATCCGGATCCCGGTCGCGCACCATGACGGCAACTATTACGCCGACGAGGACACGCTGGACCGGATCGAAGGCGACGGGCGCGTGGCCTTCCGCTACGTGCAGAACTGCAACGGTTCCTCGCGCGATATCGCCGGGGTGCTCAATGCCGCCGGCAACGTGCTCGGCATGATGCCGCACCCGGAACGCGCTATCGAGGATGCGCATGGCGGTACCGACGGCCGCGCCCTGTTCGAAAGCGTGGTGAAAAGCCTCGTCGACGCCTGACGCTTACGCGTTGGCGGCCCGCTGCCGCCGGAATAACGCCAGCGCGTCGGCGGCGCCCATCGGGCGGCCGAAGTAATATCCCTGGATCTTGTTGCAGCCGAGCGCGCGGATCATCGCCGCTTCCTCCTCGGTCTCTACGCCTTCTGCGGTGGTGTTCATCTCTAGGCTGTCGGCCAGTGCGACCACGGCCTTGATGATGGCGAGGCTTTCGTCGCTGCCGGCGCTGGCGCCCTGCACGAAGCTGCGGTCCACCTTGATGGTGGAAAAGCGTACCTTGCGCAGGTAGCCGAGCGAGGAGTAGCCGGTGCCGAAATCGTCCAGCGCGACCGAGCAGCCGAGGCCCTTGATCTGCTCCAGCGTGGCGCCTGCCGTCGTCCCGTCGCGCAGGAAGATGCTTTCGGTGACCTCGATTTCCAGCCGGTTTGCAGCAAGGCCGCTCATCGACAAGGCGCGCACCACGGTGTCCGAGAACGCGGGATCGAGCAGTTGTTCGCCCGACACATTGACCGCGACGCGCACATGCTCGGGCCACTTGGTCGCTTCCTCGCAGGCGCGCTGTATCACCCATTCGCCGATGGGCACGATCAGGCGCGTGTCCTCGGCCAGGGGAATGAATTTCGCGGGGCTGACGAACCCGTGATCGCGGCTGTTCCAGCGCAGCAGGGCCTCGAAACTGGCGATGCTTTCGGTCTTCGCATCGACGACCGGCTGGAAATCGAGCGTCAGCTCGTCCCGCTCCAGCGCGCCGCGCAGGGCGATTTCCAGTTTGCGCCGTTCCTCCGCATGGGCGTGCAATTCCGGTTTGTAGGCAAAATGCGCGCTGCCGCCCTCGTCCTTGGCGCGATAGAGCGCGAGGTCCGCGTTGCGCATCAGCATCTCGACCGTGTCGCCGTCGCGCGGGCCGAAGGCGCTGCCGACGCTGGCCCCGACATAGAGCGTGTGGCGGTTGACCTCGTACGGTTCGGACAGGCGCCCGATGACCGCTTGCGCCAGCTCTTCGATCCGCGCCTTGTTGCCGGCATCGCGGATGACGATGGCGAATTCGTCCCCGCCCAGCCGGCCCACCATCTCGCCGTCGCCCATCAGGCTCTGCAAGCGGTCGGACACGCTGGCGAGCAGCTGGTCCCCGACCAAGTGGCCGAGCGAATCGTTGACCGACTTGAACCGGTCGAGGTCGAGCATCAGGAAAGCGCAGCGGGTGCGCCACTGCTCGGCATATTTCATCGCGTCGGCCAGCGTTTCGGTCAGCATCAGCCGGTTGGGCAGGCCCGTCAGCGTGTCGTAGCGGGCGAGCCGCGCGATCTTCTCGGACGATTCGCGCTGTTCCGTGACGTCGGAGCCGACCCCGCGGAAACCGGTGAACTTGCCCTGCTGGTCGAACACGGGCGTGCCCGACAGCTCCCACCAGCGCCGCTGGGCGCCGATGGCGACTTGCACCAGAAGGTTGGAGAAGCTGGCGCGGCTTTTCAGCCGTTCGGCCAGGTCGTGCAGGCTGGGCGGGAACTGGCCCGTTTCCCATGCCTTGCCGGCGATCGCCTGAATGAAAGAAGTGCCGTTGTAGCCGGCAGGCTCCCCGCCCAGCGCAAAGGCGAAGCGCGGGCTGGCGGAATGGATGCGGCGCTGGCGGTCGATCTGCCACAGCCAGTCGGCGTCGCCTTCCTCGAATTCGCGCAGCAGCATGGAGACGACTTCGTCCTTTTCCGCCACGCCTGCCTCCGCCACCCGCACTTTCAGGTAGGAGCGGGCGCTGCGGATGATGCCGACCAGCGCCAGCCCGACGAAGCCGATGCTGGCGGCGGCCATGACAAGGTCGCCGGTAAGCAGGAAGGCCGCGACCTGGGGCACGCCGATGGCGGCGACGAAAATCGCCGTGCCTGCAGGCGCGCTCGAGCGGATCACCATCGCCGCCGCGATTAGAGTGGCGGAAATGGTCCACAGCATGAGGACATCGACCGATCCGCCGAGGAGGGTGATGGCGATGGCCGGCATCGACCAGACCGCTCCCAGCACGCCGGAAACGACCGCGTTGCGGCGCATCGCCCCTGCGGGCAGCCCGTTGCGGTCGGCATCGGCAAGCATGCCGTCCGATTTCCACACCTGCCAAAGCGCAAAGCCGAGGGCGGCGCCCCAGGCGACGGTGAGCAGCAGCGGCAGGTCGAAAGCGATCATGGCGATCGCCACCAGCCCCGCCACCGCGTTGGCGATCAGGAACAGGGTACTGGAATTGGCGAGCCCTGCATGCTGGATGCCGCGCACCCGCGCCCAGTCCGCGCCTGCCGGGGTCTTCAGCCCCAGCAGTGCGTCGGCCGGAAAATCCCGCGGCAAGGCCGGAATGTCGTTGCGTTCGCCCGTCACCAGCATGCGGGTAACGGGAAAGGGTTATGGGGGCGTAAACCTTTCCCCCGAAATCGAGCGAATTATTCGACGGTTACGGACTTTGCCAGATTGCGCGGCTGGTCGACGTCCGTGCCCTTTGCAACGGCCGTGTGATAGGCGAGGAGCTGCACCGGGATCGCGTAGACCAGCGGGGCGATCAGCGTGTGCACGTTGGGCATCTCGATGGTCGCCATGCACCCCTCGCCCGCCTCTTCCAGCCCCTCTGCGTCCGAGATCAGGACGATCTTGCCTCCGCGCGCACTCACTTCCTGCATGTTCGACACGGTCTTTTCGAATAGCGGGCCGGACGGCGCGATCACGATGACCGGCACCGCCTCGTCGATCAGCGCGATGGGGCCGTGTTTCATCTCGCCCGAAGCATAACCTTCGGCGTGGATGTAGCTGATTTCCTTCAGTTTCAGCGCGCCTTCCATCGCGATCGGGAAGTCCTGCCCGCGGCCCAGGTACAGCACGTCGCGCGCCGGGGCGATGAGGTGCGCCATGGCGGCGATATCCTCGTCATGGGCGAGCGCGGCGTTGAGGCAGGCGGGCACCTCGATCAGGTGGCGCACGATTTCGCGCTCCTCCGCGCGGTCGATGCGTCCGCGCTTCACCGCCATGTGCGCCGCCAGCGCCGCCAGCACGGCCAGCTGGCAGGTGAAGGCCTTGGTGGAGGCGACACCGATTTCCGGGCCGGCGTGGGTGGGCAGGAGCAAATCCGCCTCGCGCGCCATCGTGCTGGTGGGCACGTTGACGACCACCGCGATGGTCTGGCCGTTTTCCTTGCAATGGCGCAGCGCGGCCAGCGTGTCCGCCGTTTCCCCGCTCTGCGAGATGAACAGCGCCAGCCCGCCCGGCTCCAGCACCGGGTCGCGATAGCGGAATTCGGAGGCCACATCGATGTCCACCGGCAGGCGCGCGAATTGTTCGAACCAGTATTTCGCCACAAGCCCGGCGTAATAGGACGTGCCGCAGGCGACGATGGTGACGCGGTTGATGGCCGACAGGTCGAAGTCGATCTGCGGCAGCGCCACCGTGCCGTCGTCGCGCCGGACGTAGGAGGAGAGCGTCTGCGCCACCACGGTCGGCTGCTCGAAAATCTCCTTCTGCATGAAGTGGCGGTAATTGCCCTTCTCGATCGCGGCGGCGGTCGCGCCCGAAGCGACGACTTCGCGCGTCACCTCGTTGTTCTCGCTGTCGTAAATCGTCGCGCCGTCGCGCGTGATGACGACCCAGTCGCCTTCTTCCAGATAGGTGATGCGCTGCGTCAGCGGCGCCAGCGCCAGCGCGTCGGAGCCGAGGTAGGTCTCCCCTTCGCCGTAACCCACCACCAGCGGCGAGCCGAGCCGCGCGCCGATCAGCATGTCGGGATGGTCCTTGAACGCGATGGCCAGCGCGAAGGCGCCGCGCAGGCGCGGCAGCACGTCCTTCACCGCATCGCGCGGCGATGCACCGTCCTCGTAAGCCTGCGAGACGAGGTGGGCGACGACCTCGGTATCGGTCTCGCTCTCGAAAGTGCGGCCCTTCGCCTGCAGCTCGTCGCGCAGCTGCTTGAAGTTCTCGATGATGCCGTTGTGGACCAGCGCCAGGTGCTCGGTCGCATGCGGGTGCGCGTTCTTGGCAGTCGGCGCGCCGTGGGTGGCCCAGCGGGTATGCGCAATGCCGATATCGCCCGGCGCATCGTCCTTCTTCAGCACTTCGACGAGGTTGGACAGCTTGCCCTCTGCCCTGCGGCGCACGAGCTCGCCATCATGCACGGTGCACACGCCGGCGCTGTCGTAGCCGCGATATTCCATCCGCTTGAGGCCATCGACCAGCCGATCCGCAACCGGCTGACTGCCGACGATTCCGATAATTCCGCACATGGTTACAAGGCCTTCTCTGTCAAAGCGTATAGGGAATGCGAACGCCCGGCATCTGGGCCGGGAACGCCGCGAGATTGCGTGTCACGAAAATGCGCCCGGTCACCTGCGCGCTGGCGAGCGCGATGGCATCGGCCAGCGCCATGGCGGCGCGCTGTTCGCGCAAGGCCGCGCCGCGACGGGCGATTTCCTCGGTCAGTTCGATGACCTTGAAGTGGGACAGGAAATCCTCGATCCGCGCGGCATCGCCCTTCGCCCCGGCGAGCACTTCGGTCCAGCCGAGACGGGTAATCCAGCGTTCGGGACTGCGCACGATCTCCGTCCGCGCGGCGCTTTGGCCGACGAGGGCATCGACCAGGATCGCGCTGTCAAACACCACTTCGCTCATGGCGCGTCGCCGGCGCGGATACGCCGCTGGAAGCCGAGCCCCTCGCCGATGTCCGCGCGATCGCGCCACAAGCCGAAGAAATCGTCGACCGCCTTGCGGCTGGTCCCGGCGCGCATTGCCGCCACGGCCTCGCGCACGATCGCGGTGCGCGAAACGCCGCGCTCTTCCGCCACGCGGTCGAGCCACTTGATGTCGTCGTCCGGGATTTCCACCAGCGTGCGCATGGCGGCGCTGATATCATACTATGATATCAAGTCAATCGGGGAGATGCGGCCGCATGCGCTCGCGCAGGATTTCGACAAGCTTTTCATCCATGTAGCGGTACTTGTCAGGTATGTTGAGCGAGACAGTACGAACGCTGCCGATGTGGCGGCCGAAGCCTGCCTTGATGCGCCGCAGGTGAGCGGGCTCCATGGCGACGATCAGGTCGGCCCATTCGACCAGCTCGGCCGACAGCGGGTTGTCCGCATCGGGCGCGGTGCCGGCGGACGCGGTCTCGACCCCGGGATGGCTTGCAAAAATCTCTTCGGCAGTCGGGCTTCGCCAGCGGTTCCGGCTGCAGACGAAGAGGATGCGCTTCACTTCTTCTCCGCAGCCTTCTTCTTGCGCATCGCGTCATGGAAGCGGTCGGCCCAGCCCGGCTTCATCAGCTGCTCGCCGCGGACCAGTCGCAATTCACCGTCGCCCACGTCGCGCGTCACTGCGCTGCCCGCGCCGACGATGGCATCGCGGCCGATCTTCACCGGTGCCACCAGCGCGCTGTTGGAGCCGATGAAGGCCCCCTCGCCGATGACCGTCCGGTGCTTGAAATAGCCGTCGTAATTGCAAGTGATCGTGCCCGCGCCGATATTCGCCTTCGCGCCGACGGTGGCATCGCCGATGTAGCTGAGATGGTTGGCCTTTGCGCCCTCGCCCAGCGTCGCTTTCTTCATCTCGACGAAATTGCCGACCTTGGCGCCTTTCTCCATGACCGCACCCGGGCGCAGGCGGGCATAGGGGCCGACTTCGCAGCCTTCGCCCACCGTAGCGCCTTCGAGGTGGCTGAACGCCCGGATCTTCGCGCCCTTCGCCACGCTGGTGCCGGGGCCGAAAACCACGTTGGGCTCCACCACGACATCGCTCGCGAGCTCGGTATCGTAACTGAAGAAGACGGTTTCGGGCGCGCGCAGCGTCACGCCGCCCGCCATCGCGTCCTCGCGCCGGTCGGCTTGCCACTGGGCTTCCGCCGCGGCGAGTTCCGCGCGGCTGTTGATCCCGGCCACTTCCTCCGGCTTGTCGGTCGTCACCACCGCGCAATTGCGTCCGTCGCCGATGGCGATGTTGACGATGTCGGGCAGGTAGTATTCCCCCTGCGCATTGTCGTTCGACACGCGGTCGAGCAGCGCGAACAGGTCCGCCGCCTTCGCCGCCATCAGGCCCGAATTGCACAGGGTGCAGGCGCGCTCCGCCTCGCTCGCATCCTTGTATTCGACCATCTTCACGATGTGGCCCTGCTGCGCGATCACGCGGCCATAGGCCTTGGCATCGTCCGGTTGGAAGCCCAGCACCACCGCCGCCGGACTGTCCGCCTCGTTCAGCCGGTCGACCATCGCCTGCATCGTGGCCGCGCGCACAAAAGGCACGTCGCCGTACATCACCAGCACGTCGCCTTCGAAGCCGGCGAGCGCATCCCTCGCCTGCTGGACCGCATGGCCGGTGCCGTGCTGCGGCATCTGCAGGGCGAAGTCGCAGCGGCCCGCCAACGCCTCTTCCACCTGCTCGCGCCCCTCGCCCGTCACCACGACCAGCTTCTCCGGCGACAAGCTCTCCACGCTGGCGAGCAAGTGCTCGACCATGGAACGCCCGGCGATGGGATGCAGGACCTTGTGCAGGTCGCTCTTCATGCGGGTGCCCTTGCCCGCGGCGAGGATGACGGCGGCGATCGATCGTGTCTGAGTGCTCATGGAAAGCGCCCATGCCACCAAAGGGTTGCGGATTGAAGTATGCACGGGCAGGTCCCGGCGCCATGAGCGATTTTCCCTTCGACATCGTGGGCTTCGACCTGGACGGCACGCTGGTGAACACCAGCGGCGACCTGGGCGCGGCCGTGAACCATGCGCTGGCGCTGGCCGGGCGCCAGCCGGTGCCGCTCGATAATATCCACGAGATGGTCGGCGGCGGGGCCAAGATGCTGCTGAAACAGGCGCTGGAGCGCACCGGCGGAATGCCGGCCGACGGGTTCAAGCCGTACTACAAGGCGCTGCTGGCCTATTACGGCGAGCATGTCTCGGTCCATTCCCACCCCTACGAAGGCTGCGTCGAGGCGCTGGAAGCGCTCGCGGCAATGGACGTGACGCTGGCGGTGGTGACCAACAAATTCGAAAGCTTCGCCCGCACGCTGCTGGGGGACCTCGGCCTCCTCGGCCATTTCGCGCTTCTGGTCGGCGGCGACAGCTTGGGCAAGGACGCCGACGGGCAATACCGCGCCAAGCCGATGCCCGATCCCCTGCTCCACATTCGCGAGGAATGCGGCGGCGGGCGCATGGCCTATATCGGCGACAGTTCCTACGACGTCGATGCGGCAAAGGCGGCGGGCATTCCGGTGCTCGTGGCCGGGTGGGGATACAATGACCGCCCGGCAGGGGAACTGGGCGGCGACGCGGTGATTCGCGGCTTCGGCGAGCTGATCCCCGCCCTGAAAGCGCTTTGACCGGACCCATTCGTCCGGCCTGCCGTTACGGAAACGGGGCGGATTGACGCTTACGTTAATCGCGCGGTTGAATTGACCGCCGGTGCATGCCATCGACCCCGCAGAATTCAGCCAGTTTCACGACAGGAGACACCCCCATGTCCATCAGCTTCAAAGACCGCGTAGCCATCGTCACCGGCGCCGGCGGCGGCCTGGGCCGCGAATATGCGCTCGAACTTGCCCGCCGCGGCGCCAAGGTCGTCGTCAACGACCTCGGCGGATCGCGCGACGGCACCGGCCATTCCGACGCCGCGCTGCAAGTGGTCGAGGAAATCAGGGAAGCCGGCGGTACTGCCATTTCGAACGGCGGCAGCGTGACCGAATTTGCGCAGATGGAAGAAATGGTCGCCAAGGCGAAGGAAGAATGGGGCGGCGTCCACGTCCTGATCAACAACGCCGGCATCCTGCGCGACAAGAGCTTCGCCAAGATGACGATGGACGACTGGAAGATCGTCGTCGACGTGCACCTCAACGGCAGCGCCAACGTGACCAAGGCCGTGTGGGAAACCATGCGCGAGCAGGCCTATGGCCGCATCCTGATGACCGCCAGCAGCACCGGCCTGTTCGGCAACTTCGGCCAGGCGAACTACGGCGCGGCCAAGCTCGGCCTCGCCGGCTTCACCAAGACGCTCTACCTCGAAGGGGCGAAGTACAACATCAAGGTCAACACGCTTGCACCGGTCGCCGCGACGCGCATGACCGAGGACATCATGCCGGAAGCCATGTTCAAGATGCTCGGCCCGGAGAACGTCGTCCCGGCGGCGCTCTACCTCGTCAGCGAAGATGCGCCGACCAACGCCATCGTGGGCGCGGGTGCAGGCGGCTATCACTCCGCCTTCGTGACGATGAACACGCCGGTCATCCTGGACCAGGACGATCGCACGGTCGAAGGTTTCGCCGCCCACTGGGACGAGATTTCGAAGACCGAGCCGATGACCATCCCGAACTCGGGTGCGGAACAGTCCGGCGCGATCATGACCGCGATGCAGAAGAAGATGGCAGGCTGAACCGCCACACTGTATTGACACGATAACACAGCAGGTCTACGCCCCTCGCATTCTCAGGGGGAGTAGACCTGCATGTATTCGCAATCCGATCTCAATTCCGCGGTGAAGGCAGGCGCCATCACCGCGGCCGCAGCCGACGCGCTGCGCCGCCACGTGGCCGACCAGCGCGGCGCCATGCCCGCCGATGCGGAACATTTCCGCCTGATCACCGGCTTCAACGACATCTTCGTGTCCATCGGCGTGGTCATCATGCTGTTCGCGGCAGGCGCGATCGGCGAGGCCATGATCCCCAGCCTGATGGGCCCGTCCCCGCTGATCGGCCTTCTGGTCGCAGGCACGGCCTGGGGCCTTGCCGAAGTCTTCACCCGCAGCCGCCGCATGGCCCTGCCCAGCATCATCCTGCTGCTCGCCTTCCTGGGCGGGACGGCGCTCATGTTCGTGGGCAGCTTCGTGCTTCTGTTCGTCGATAGCGAGCCGACCCGCTGGGTTGCCGGGCTTGCTATCGCCGTAACCGGGATCCTGACCGCCCTCGCCGCATGGCTGCACTGGAGGCGCTTCATGGTGCCGATCACCATCGCCGGCGGCACCGCTGCCGTCGCGGCGACCGTCATCGGCCTCCTCATGGTGGCGCTGGTGCCGGAAAACAGCGACGGGCAGACGACGCTGCTGTCGCTGGTCTTCGTGGCCGGCCTCGTGGTGTTCGGCCTCGCAATGCGCTGGGACATGAGCGATACGGCCCGCGCAACGCGCCGCAGCGACGTTGCCTTCTGGCTGCACCTGCTCGCCGCGCCGATGCTGGCCCACCCGCTGTTCACTCTGATCGGCGTGACGGAAGGCGACGCCATCGGCATCGGCGGCGCCCTTGCCGTGCTGGCGATCTACCTGTTTTTCGCGCTGGTGGCGCTGGCGATCGACCGCCGGGCGCTGCTGGTCTCCGCCCTCGCCTATGTGCTGGTGGCGCTGACCACGCTGTTCAACACGTTCGGCGTGATCGAACTGAACGTCGCGCTGACCGCGCTGGTCATCGGCTCCGCCCTGCTGACCCTGTCGGCGTTCTGGACCCCGATCCGCGCGAAGGTGGTGGACATGCTGCCGGGCGACATGACGATGCGCCTGCCCGCTACGGCCTGAGCGTTCGCGCTTAAACAGATGGGCCCGGCTGCGCAGATTGCGCGGCCGGGCCTTTTCGCGTCAGGAATCCACCGACTTCAACAGCCGCCGCTCAATCGGGGCGAGGACGCTGGCGAGCTCCTGCCCGCGCTTGAGCATCTGGCCCTGTTCGCCGACGAGCGCCCACATGCCCTGTTTCATGCGCAGCGCCGGGCGCTTTTCGATCCGCACCTCGGGGCGTTCCGCCGCGCGGCGAAAGGCGGCGAAGACCGCCACGTCGCGGGTGAAGTCCATCGCGTAGTCGCGCCACTGGCCGGCGGCGACCATGCGGCCGTAGAGGTCGAGGATGCGCTGCAACTCCAGCCGTTCGAACCCCACCTGCTGCGGCTGGCGCCCCGGAAACGGCACGATCCGCGCCGCATCGTTCAGTCCCGCCATCAGCTATCGGTCCCCGTGGATCGCTGCGGCTCCCTTTCGGCGCGCAATTCCTGCAACTGGGCGGAAACCTCCGCCAGCTGTGCCTGCAGTTCGGCGATGCGGCCATCCACATCCGCGGGCAATTCGGGGCACGGCGGGCACGGTTCCTCGCACGGGGTGCCATAGGGCATGAATTCGCGCGCCCATTCTTCCACCGGCATCAGGGTGGAGCGGGCCTTGAGGCCGATCATCGTCGCGCCTTCGGGCACATCGTCGGTGACCACCGCGTTGGCGCCGATCCGCGCCCGCTCGTGGACGGTGATAGGCCCCAGGATCTGCGCGCCGGAGCCCACGATCACGCCGTCGGCCAGCGTCGGGTGGCGCTTGCCCGGCACGCCGTTGGTCGGGTTGGTGCCGCCCAGCGTCACGCACTGGTAGATCGTCACGTCATCGCCGATCTCCGCCGTTTCGCCGATCACGGTGAAGCCGTGGTCGATGAACAGGTGGCGGCCGATCTTGGCGCCGGGATGGATGTCGATGCCGGTCACCATGCGCGACCAGTGGTTCACCAGCCGGGCGAGGAAGAACAGTTTCCCGCCGAACAGCCAGTGGGCGATGCGGTGGTAGAAGATCGCCCAGACGCCGGGATACAGCAGCACTTCCCAGCGGCTGCGCGGCGCCGGGTCGCGGGCCTTGATGGAATCGAGAAAGGCGACGAGTTTTTCGAACATCGCGGCAATCCTTTCACTTCGGCGCGCATCGCGCAAGTTTGCCGGCCCCGGCCGCGTTAAAGGACCCGGCCCGATTACAGGAGGTGCGGTGCCTCCGGTCCCTCGACCGCCTCCAGCGCGGCGCGCCAGACTGCCAGCGACGGCGGGCTCTTGCGCTCCAGGCTGATGCGGTCGATCTCGGCCACGATCTTTTCCGCCCCGACAAAGCTGCGCGCCATCCGGGGCACGAGGTATCTGGTGGCTTCTTCGCCCAGCGCAAGGCCGCGCATGGCCGCATGTTCCTCTATCAGCGCGGCGAGCATCGCGTCGTCGGGCGCGCCGATTTCGAGCTGCAGCGCCGCGCCGAGGCGGGAGCGCAGGTCCGGCAGGGTAATGTCCCAGCTTTCGCGGTCCACGATCAGCAGCAGCCGCTCGCCCCCTTCGCGGGCGCGATTCCAGCGGTGGAACAGCGCGGTCTCGTCCATCGCGTCCGCGCCGTCGATGGTGGTGCCAAGGCCCTGCTGCACGAACCAGCCGCCCATCAGCGACTTGCCGGATCGCGGCGGGCCGAGGAGGATCGCGGTGCCGAAAGGCCAGTTTGACGGGTCGGAAATCGCGTCCGCCACATGGGCGTTGGCGGGGCCGAGAACGATGCGCGAAGGCGCGGCCTTTCCGGCACGCTCCAGCGGAAGGGCGATCTGGCTCACCGGCGCGCCCCTAGCGCGTGATGGAGAGCGCGCTGGGGCCCTGCGTCACATTCCAGCCGCGCGCCCGCAAGGCCGCGGCCAGAGCCGACAGGTCGCCGGTATAGGTCACGCGCATGACCGAGATGCCACCGATCGCCGTCGAGCTCACCGAAGCGGCGCCGACGCCGGGCGTACCGCGGACCGAACCGAGCGCGGCATCGAATGCCGCACCGTCGGGCGAGGCGAACTGGACCACGTATGTCGCGGTCGGCACCGAGGCCGCCGTTTCAGTGGGCGTGGGCGAAGGTGTGGCCGCACCGTCCCCGCTGCCGGAAGAACTGCTGCTGCGCGATGCGCCGCTTGAGGCATCGGCCTGCGCCTGGTTCTTCGCCCGCAGCTGGTCGAGCGCGGCGCGCCATTCGGGGCTCAGGCTCAGCGACTGGCGGCCCAGCGTCGGGTCGGGGCTAAGCTTCCCGTCGGCCAGCGCCCTGCTGTAGATCCGATCGAAGCGGGCGACCGCCTGCTCGTACATGGCAGGGATGGCGGCATCGTTGGCGGCTTTCAGGCGGAAGCTGCCGAGATATGCGTTGTTGGGGCCATAGCGGGCAACGAAGTTCGCTTCCACCGGTCCGCCGGGATATCGCCTCGTCACTTCGGCGATGGCGACGAGGACGTCGGATGCGCCGAACTGGTCGAGGATGTTGCGCCACCACACACGGCTGCGGCGGCCGGTCTGGCCATAGGTCAGCAGGAGCGATTCGCCCCCGGCCCCGCTCGGCCGGACGTAGTCGACCGGGCTCGACCCGAAATTCGCTTCCGCCCAGGCGCGCTGCCATTCGGTGCGGCTTTCGAACATCGTGTAGACGCCGCCTTCGTTGAGGACGGGCAGCATCAGCATCGGTGCGGAACGCTTGGCCTGGCTGCCCTGGCCCAGCATGCCGCCGGCGCGCTGGCGGTCGAACACCACGCCCAGCGTGGCGATGTAGCGTTTCGGCCCGATCGATTCGCGCTCGATCAAAATGCCGGCGACCATCGAGTTGAGCTGGCCATCGGAGATTTGCGGGCCTTCCAGCTTCTCCCACGCGAGGCGCGCGGCTTCGGTCCAGCCCTTCTCGCGCGCTTCCTGCGCGGTGTCCGCCGTAACATCGACCTCGATCCCGCCGACTTCGATATCCGTCGACTGCGCGCGCGGCTGGATGCCGCGGTCGCCTTCGATCTGAGCCCGCACCGCCACCAGCGCGACCAGCAGCAGGGCGCCCGCCAGCAGCACGCCGATTGCGCGCGCGGACAGGTGCATGATGCGGGGAAGAGGCGGAAGAATGGTCGTCATCGGGGAAAGTCAGCGCCTTTTGCCCAAAGCCGAGTGGAAATCCAAGCGCGAAAGGCTAAGGCGAAGCAATGAGTGGCAAGAACTCCTCCTATACCTACGAAGACGCGGGCGTATCGATCGCCGCGGGCAATGCGCTGGTGAAGGCGATCGGACCGCTGGTGAAAGCGACCGCGCGCCCCGGCGCCGATGGTGAAATCGGCGGCTTCGGCGGCTTCTTCGACCCGAAGGCGGCCGGATACAGCGACCCGCTGCTCGTGGCCGCCAACGACGGTGTGGGCACCAAGCTGAAGCTGGCCATCGATACGGGCCGGCACGACACGGTGGGCATCGACCTTGTCGCCATGTGTGTGAACGACCTGATCGTGCAGGGCGCGGAGCCGCTGTTCTTCCTCGACTATTTCGCCACCGGCAAGCTGGAGAACGGCGTCGCGGAGCGGGTGATCGCGGGCATTGCGGAAGGCTGCAAGCAGGCCGGCTGCGCGCTGATCGGCGGCGAGACCGCAGAGATGCCCGGCATGTATGCCTCGGGCGATTACGACCTCGCCGGCTTCTGCGTCGGCGCGGTGGAGCGCGGCGAGCAATTGACCGGTGAAGGCGTGACCGCGGGCGACGTGCTGGTCGGCCTCGCCTCCTCCGGCGTGCATTCCAACGGCTATTCGCTCGTGCGCAGGCTGGCGGCGGACAAGGGCTGGAAGCTCGACCGCCCCGCCCCCTTCGATCACGAGCGCTTGCTGATCGACCACCTGATCGAACCGACGCGCATCTATGTGCAGAGCCTGCTGCCCGCCGTACGAAAGGGTATGGTGAAGGCGATGGCGCATATCACCGGCGGCGGCCTGCTCGAAAATATTCCCCGTGTCCTGCCCGAAGGCGCGCGCGCCGTGGTCGATGCCGATAACTGGCCGCAGCCCGCGCTCATGGCCTTCCTGCAAGGCCAAGGAAATATCGAGCCCGAGGAAATGGCCCGCACCTTCAACTGCGGCGTCGGCATGGTGGTGGCGGTCGCACCCGACAAGGCGGACGATTTCCTCGAACTGATGCGCGCGCAGGGCGAAGGCGCCTTCGTGGTCGGCAGCGTGGAAAGCGGCACCAGTGGCTGCACCGTGCGCGGATCGCAGGGCACCTGGTCCGCCAAGGCCGACTGGTCTGCCGGGCACGATGGCTGACTTCGCCCGTACCCCGAAAGCGCGCGTGGCCGTGCTGATTTCGGGTGCAGGCAGCAACATGGCGGCGCTGCTTTATGCCAGCCGCCTGCCGGGTGCCGCCTACGAGATCGTGCTGGTCGCATCCAACGATCCCGATGCCGCAGGCCTCGCGCTGGCCGATGCGGAGGGCCTCGAGACTTGCGCCCTTTCGCACAAGGGGATGGCGCGGGCGGAGCACGATGCGGCGATGGACGCGGCCATTCGTGCAAGCGGTGCGGACTATGTCGCGCTGGCCGGTTACATGCGCATCCTGACCGACGATTTCGTTGCGAAGTGGCGCGGGCGGATGCTGAATATCCATCCCTCGCTGCTGCCGAAATACAAGGGGCTGGACACCCACGCGCGGGCCATCGATGCGGGCGACAGCCACGGCGGCGTGTCGGTCCACCTCGTCACGCCGGAGCTGGATGCGGGCGAGGTCCTGGGCCAGCTACCCGTCGCGATCCGCGATGGCGACACGGCGGATGACCTTGCCGCGCGGGTCCGCCTCGCCGAACACCAGCTCTACCCGCGCGTGCTGGGCGAATATGTCTCGCGCGCCTACCGCGCCGACTGGCTGCTGGAGCAGGTCCGGACCCGCGCCCTCGCCCTGCCCGAAGCCGAAGAGCGGGCCAGCCACGGTGCGCCCGGCTGGCGCACTGCGGGAAAGAGCGGCAAGTATTTCGCCTATTTCAACGACCGCCACCACGGCAGCGAGCATATCGCGCTGCTGGTGAAGACCAGCGGGCCGGACGAAATGGAAAGCCTGATCGAGCGCGCGCCGGAGGCCTATTTCAAGCCTGCCTTTTATGGCGCGAGCGGCTGGATCGGCGTGATCCTCGACCGGCCCGGGCTCGACTGGCAATCGGTGGAAGACTGGCTGGAGCGAAGCTGGGCGGCAGTGGCGCCCAAACGGCTGGCTAGCCTGCAGCGCGCAGCGGCAGAGTTGTAGGCCGCTCATCCGCTCTCGCGCTCGGAAATAGCGAAGCCATTCCTTCCATCGCGCCGTCCCTGAAAGCTTCCAGGAATGCGATCTTGCGACTTTTGTAGCGCACGCGCCAGAGCAACCGCTCGCCTTCGGGCGCGAGCGAGTGGAATACGGTAAGTGTCGCCAGATCGGCCCCTGCGCGGCGCGTGATGCGGTCGAGCCGGTGGCGAAAGCCGCGGGGCGATGCAAACATCTGGTCCATCAGGGCGAGAGTTTCCTCTCGCCCGACCAGTTCGACCCCGTCGCGATCGACGAATCGCACATCGGAGGCAAGCAGGCCTTCCGCCGCCGCGCGATCATGCGCGTTGAAGGCGTCGATCAAGGCGGCGACGCTGGCTTTTCGGCGGAACAACATTAGAACCTTCTACACAGCTTTCGAAAATAAGCGAGGATGGCGCCCCCGATATATCAAATGCTAATTTGCTGAGCTGAGGATTTGCGACAGGCGCACAGGTTGTGTGCCGAAGCTCTGGAACTCGGCAATCTTCGCGTCCCGCACCTTCATGCGCCAGAGCGTATCGTGATTGAGCGACGGTTCGCTGGAGCGGCTGCGACCGCTCAGCAAGGCTTCGTCGCCCCGCACCGTGCTGCTCCTGATTTCAAGCCGGAAAGTCGGATCCAGCTCGAAAAACTTCTTCGTCGCAGCTTCGATGGCGGGAGCCCCCTCGATCGCGCCGCCAGTGCTGTCGATGAAGCGGCAATCGGGTGTGATCAGCTCGCAGACGCGGTCCGGGCTGCGCGTGTTGAGGGCCGCGACGAGCTGCATCGCGACATCGATCTTGCGGTTGCTGATCCCTCTGGCCATCGGCGTCCCTCCGAGTCGGCACCGCCAATATAACGCAAAAGGGGGCCGGACGCAGCCCGTCCGACCCCCTTTCGAGAAGCGCCTGATTCAGCGAAGAATCAGCCGACGATCTCGCTGTCGTCGAAGAAGTATTCGATTTCGATCTTCGCGTTTTCGTCGCTGTCCGACCCGTGGACCGAGTTGGCTTCGATCGACTCCGCATAGGTCTTGCGGATCGTGCCTTCGTCGGCATCGGCCGGGTTGGTCGCGCCCATGACGTCGCGATTGGTCTTCACGGCGTCTTCGCCTTCCAGCACCTGCACCACGACCGGGCCCGAGACCATGAAGTCCACCAGTTCACCGAAGAAGGGGCGTTCCTTGTGCACCGCGTAGAAGCCTTCGGCCTGTTCGCGGGTCATCTGGATGCGCTTGGAAGCGACGACGCGCAGGCCGGCGTCTTCCAGCATCTTGGTGACCGCGCCGGTCAGGTTGCGGCGGGTGGCATCGGGCTTGATGATCGAAAAGGTGCGGGTAACCGCCATGGTGATTTCCTTGGGTTGTCTTGAGGGGGAAAATTGTTGCGCGCGCCACTACCCCCGGGTGCGGCGTTAGGCAAGCGGATAGGCGCTCAGCCCTTCTTCACCCAGCGCCCGTCCTCGCGCGCGAAGAACTCGCGTTCCAGCCCGTCGCGATCTTCCAGCGCCTTCCACGTCTTGCGTGCCGCGTCGCGGCCGTCCTCGTCGAAGAACAGGAACGCGCGTTCGAAACCCTGCGCCGCATCGCGCCAGCGCCCGTCCGCAAGCCCGACGAAGGTTGCCCCGTTGGCGGCCTCGCACTCCTCGGAAATGAGAATCGGCTGGCGCGCATCGTGCGGCCCGCCCGCCTCTCCATGCGCCAAGAATTCCTGCGGCTGCTCGGTCCAAAGACCCCTGTCGAGCCGCGCGCGCAAATCTGCATCCTGCGCCACCAGCAGCATGCGGTTGCCGCCTTCGAGCACCTTGGCCGCGATCTGCGCGATCGCGCTTTCAAGGGGCATGTCGGCGACGAGATAGAAGCCGAGTTTCATGCGTCGGCCCCGCTCGCAGCCTTGTCGGATGACTTGGCCGCCCGGCGGCATCGGTCGGAACAGAACTTCACGTTGTCCCAGTCCCGCTCCCACTTCTTGCGCCAGGCGAACGGCAGGCCGCACGACGCGCAGGTCTTGGTGGGCAGATCAGATTTTTTCCGCATCTTACCCAAGGCCGGATATCACCCTTTCACCGTGTCGCGGATGAGGCGGTCGAGCAGGCGCACGCCGTATCCGGTCGCTCCCTTCCCCCACACGTGGCCGGGCTTGTCCGCCCAGACCATGCCGGCGATGTCGAGATGCGCCCAGGGGGTGTCGTTCTCGATGAAGCGCTGCAGGAACTGGGCTGCCGTGATGGAGCCTGCGCCCTTGCCGCCGATGTTCTGCATGTCGGCGATCGGGCTGTTGATCTGCTTGTCGTATTCCGGCGACAGCGGCATGCGCCACAGCTTGTCGCCAGTCGCGGTGCCGGCGGCGAGCAGGTCGTTGGCCAGCGCGTCGTTGTTGGAGAAGAGCCCGCCGTGTTCGTTGCCGAGCGCGATGATCATGGCCCCGGTCAGCGTGGCGAGGTCGACGATGCGCGCCGGCTTGAACTCGCGCTGCGTCCAAGTCAGCACGTCGGCCAGCACCAGCCGCCCTTCGGCATCGGTGTTGAGCACTTCGATGGTCTGGCCGGACATGGATTTCACAACATCGCCGGGGCGCTGGGCCTTGCCGTCGGGCATGTTCTCGACCAGCCCGACCACTCCGACGACGTTGGCCTTCGCCTTGCGCTTCGCCAGCGTCAGCATCGCGCCGACCACTGCCGCGCTGCCGCCCATGTCGAACTTCATGTCGCCCATGCCCGGGCCCGGCTTCAGGCTGATGCCGCCGGTATCGAACGTGACGCCCTTGCCGACGAAGGCGACGGGGGCATCGTGGGCGTTGCCGCCCATCCACTTGACCGCGAGGATGCGCGAAGGCTGCTCGCTACCCTGCCCCACGCCGAGGAGCGAACCCATGCCGAGCTCTTCCATCTGCGCCACGTCGAGCACGACGAGCTCCGCACCCGTGCCTTCGAAAGCCTTGCGGCAATGTTCGACATAGCTGACCGGGAAGATAACGTTGGCCGGTTCCGTCACCAGCACGCGGGCGAATTCGATTCCCTGGGCCACGGCGGCGGCATCGTCCCACGCGGCGTCCATCCCTTCCGGCGCGCCGACGACATGGATCGTCTGCAGGCTGACCTTCTGGTCGTCCTTCAGCGTGGTGCGGTGCGCATCGTAGCGCCAGCCGCGCAGGACCGCGCCCAGCAGCACGGACGCCGCGCCGCCCGCATCGAGGCCGCTACCGCCGAAATCGATGGCGATGGCCTCGTTGCCCGAGGTCATGAACTTCGCCGCGAGCGCGCTGCCGGCCTTTTCCAGCTTGGTGGGGCTGGCATCGCCGATCCCGGCCAGCACGACATGGTGCACGCCGTCCTCGCCATCGGCGAAGCTTTCGAACAGCTGCCCCGCGGCGCCCGTGAACCGGCTCCGCTCCGCACCCCTGGCGATCGCGTTGGGCAGGTCGGCAGGCAGGTGGTCCTTTTTCGCAAGCCGTGCATAGGGCATTGCCGCACCGCTGGGGGACTGGTCGAAAGTGATTTTCATGGGGTCGGGCTCCGGCTGGATGGCGCGCAAACCACGGCCCTGCGGCCATTTTTCACGCGCTGCAATTCACGGCGTTGCGCTTAGGCATCGCCGGTGCGATAGGCAAGCCATGCCCTGCGACCCGCAGCCTGCGCTGCCGATCCTGCCTGCCCCCAGTCCGCATCGGCGCACCGCCGGGCTTGCTGCATTGGCGGGCCTGCTGTTGCCGCTGGGCGCGCAGGCACAGGAGGGCGCGGCGCCGGGCACGGATACCGCGCAGGACCAGATCGACCGTGCCGAACCGGGGCAGGAAGCACCGCAGCAGGCCCCGCCCGTCGAGGCCGTAGCGGCGGAAGAAAACCCGCTCGCCGGGCGCGAGATCGAGTTCGAAGCGAACACGATCGAGTATCTTTCCGACCCCGAGATCGTCACCGCATCGGGCAACGTCATCCTGCGCAGCGAGGACGATTCGGTCATCGCCGACCGCATCGTCTGGAACCGCGAGACCGGCGTGATCCGTGCAGAGGGCGACGTGCGCGTCGTCGATCCGGACGGCAACCAGCTGTACACCGACAGCGTGGAACTCGACGGCGACCTGCGCGTCGGCGCGATGGAGAACCTTCTCCTCGCCCTGCGCGCCGGGGGCCGGCTGGCCGCGGTGCAGGGATCGCGCGGCGAGGACGGCGCCATCGTGCTGGAGCGCGCGGCCTATTCCGCCTGCGCCATCACCGGGCCGGACGGCTGCGCCAAGAAGCCCAGCTGGCGCATCACCGCCGACCGCGTTGTCTACGATCCCGACACGCAGGAGATCGATTTCCGCGGCGCCTATCTCGAGCTGTTCGGCAAGCGCGTGCTGCCGCTGCCCGGCCTAGCCATTTCCACCGACGGCAGCCCGCGTTCGGGCATCCTCGTGCCCAACCTGCGCCTGTCGGCTTCCAACGGGCTGGAGGTGTCGGGCAGCTATTACTGGCGGCTGGCGGAGAACCGCGACCTCACCGCCTCCGGTTATCTTTACACCGGCGCGCCGCCGATGGTGTCCGCGCAATACCGCCAGCTTGGGGAAACGGGCGCGTTCCAGGCAACCGGCTACCTCACCCGCTCCAGCCGCATCCCGATCGGCAACAATCCCGGCGATCCGGAGCAATCCTGGCGCGGCTATGTCTATGCCAACGGGCGCTACCAGTTCGATCCCAACTGGTCGGCCACCGGATCAATCCGCGTGGCGAGCGACCGCACCTTCCTGCGTCGTTACGACATCAGCCGCGACGACCGGCTGCGCTCCACCATCGAGGTCGAGCGGATCGACGACGACAGCTATCTCTCCATCGCGGGCTGGGCCTTCCAGACGCTGCGGTTCGGCGACGACCAGGGCGAGGTCCCCTTCGCCATCCCGGCGATCGATTTCCGCCAGCGCCTGTCCGACCCGCTGCTGGGCGGCAAGGTCGAGCTGCAGGCCAATTCGCTCAATATCCTGCGCACCGACGGGCAGGACACGCAGCGCGCGTTTGCCGGGGCGCGGTGGGACCGGCGCGGCATCCTGCCCATGGGCCAGGAAGTGACCGTCACCGCGCTGGCCCGGGGCGATGTCTACCATTCCGGCGACAACCTGCTCAGCCCCACGGAATTCTATCGGGGCGAGGAAGGCTGGCAGACACGTTTCGTGGCGCTCGGCGCAGTCGACGTGAAATGGCCGCTGGTCGGGGAGGCGTTCGGCGGCACGCAGGTGCTGACCCCGCGCGTCCAGCTTGTGGCCAGCCCGCCGATCCGCAACCTTGCCATCCCGAACGAGGATGCCCGCGCGATCGACCTCGAGGATTCCAACCTCTTCGCGCTCAACCGCTTCCCCGGCTACGACCGGGTGGAAGACGGGGTGCGCGTCACTTACGGCTTCGACTGGAAATTCACCGCGCCCGGCTGGCGCGTGCTGGCGACTCTGGGCCAGTCCTATCGCCTGACGTCCAGCGACGACATCCTGCCCGACGGCACCGGCCTGTCCGAACGGGTCAGCGACATCGTCGGGCGGACGGAGGTGCGCTACAAGGATTTCGTCCAGTTCACCCATCGCTTCCGGCTGGACAAGGACGATCTGGCCGTCCGCCGCAACGAATTCGACGCCACGGTTGGAACGCGGCGGACCTATGTCGAAGTCGGCTACCTGCGCCTCAACCGCGACATCGCCATCAACATCGAGGATCTGCAGGACCGCGAGGAACTGCGCCTCGCCGGCCGCTATGCCTTTGCCAATTACTGGTCGGTGTTCGGCTCCGGCGTGTTCAACCTGACGGACCGCGAGGAAGATCCCAGCTTCACGGCCGACGGTTTCGACCCGCTGCGCACCCGCCTCGGCGTGGCGTACGAGGACGATTGCATCGAAATGGGCTTTACCTGGCGGCGCGACTATTTCGCGACCGGCGACGTGGAGCGCGGCAACACCTACCAGGTCTATATCAACCTCAAGAACCTCGGTTTCCGGTAAGCGCGCCTGCGTGCCGCTTGGCACCGCGGGGCCGATGCGGTATCGGCCCGGGCAGATCATGCACTAAGCTGCGGTTAAGCCGGCATTCGCCAAGGCTTGCCGCCAATAGCGGGCGCAGCATGCGCCGCATCGATGACAGGATGACTTCGTGACCTCGACTTATTCCCGGATTGCCACGACCCTTCTTGCTGCGGGCGGGATCGCCCTTGCGGCCATGCCCGGCGCGGCGCTCGCCAATGCACAGGATGCTGCGACCGACGGATCCGCCTCTGCCGCCGTGAACCCGGCCGGCCTGCAACTGCCGGGCCAGGGCGAGCTTCGCATCGGCAGCGATCCCAACGTCCGCTTGCCGACCGCCACGGTCAACGGCCGGATCATCACCGGCACCGACGTGCAGCAGCGCATGGCGCTGTTCATCGCGGGTACGGAACAGCAAGCCACGCCCGAACAGATCGCCCAGCTGCGCGCCCAGACCCTGCGCGACCTGATCGACGAAATGCTGAAGATCCAGGAATCCGCTGCACAGGACATGCCGGTTACGGCGGATGAAGTGACCGCGGCCTACAACGCGGTGGCACAGAACAACTTCAACATGACGCCGCAGCAGATGGACGAATACCTGACTTCGATCGGGTCCTCCACCGCTTCGCTGCGCCGCCAGATCGAAGGCGAGCTGGCGTGGCGCAACCTGATTGCGCGCAACATCGACCCCTTCGTGAACGTCTCGATCGAGGAAGTGAACGAAGTCATCGCCCGGCTGGAAGCGAGCAAGGGTCTGGACGAATTCAATGTCGCCGAAATCTACCTGTCGGCAACGCCTGCGACCTCCGCCGAAGTGGAAGCGAATGGCCGCGCGCTGATGCAGCAGATTCGCCAGGGCGCCAATTTCCAGGCGGCAGCGGCCCAATTCTCGGAAGCTTCGACCGCAGCGAGCGGCGGCCTGCTGGGCTGGGTCCGCCTGCCGCAGCTGCCGGTGGAAATCGCGACCGAACTGCGCAGCATGAATCCCGGCCAGATCGTCGGACCGATCCCGCTGCAGGGCGGCGGCTATTCGATCATCTACCTCGTCGACCGTCGCCAGGTCCTGACCGCCGATCCGCGCGACGCCACGCTGTCGCTGAAGCAGATCACCATCGCTTTCGACCAGGGCATGACGCAGGCGGCGGCCGAGCAGCGGCTCGAAACCTTCGGCCAGGGCGTGTCGCGCCTGCGCGGCTGCGGCAATGCGGAACAGATCGCTGCGGAAACCGGCGCCGAAGTGCGCGCCAACGACGTTCGCGTGCGCGAACTGCCGGGTCCGTTGCAGAACGCCCTGCTGGAAATGCAGGTCGGCCAGGTCACCTCGCCCTTCGGCAGCGTGGAGGAAGGCGTCAGCGTCCTCGTGCTGTGCGGCCGCGACGATCCCAAGGCCGCCGACGCGCCCAGCCCCGAGCGCCTTCAGGCGGAAATGAAGCAGGAACGCATCGACCGCCGAGGCGAACGCTACCTGCGCGACCTGCGCCGCGATGCGGTGATCGAACTCAACTGACCTGCCGGTGACGTCCTTGTCCGCCGTGAAGCCGCTCGCTGTATCGGTGGGCGATCCGGCGGGCATCGGGCCGGAACTGATCGTCCGCAGCTGGCTGCGGCGCGCCGAAGGGTTGGCGCCGTTTGCCGTCGTCGGCGGCGCAGGCGTTCTGGAAGCCTCTGCGGCAAGCATGGGCGTGGACTGTCCGGTCGTGCGGATCGGTACTTTCGCGGAAGCTGATGGGGTTTTTGCCGGCGCGCTGCCGGTGCTCGACATCGCCGACGCAGCCTACACGCCGGGCGCGCCTTCGCCGGAGGGCGCACGGCTGGCGCTGCAGTCACTGGAACGCGCGGTCGATCTGGCGTGCCGGGGAGAAGCGGGCGGCGTGATGACCGCCCCGATCGCCAAGGCGCTGCTCGCCGAGGTCGGCTTTGCCCATCCCGGCCAGACCGAATTCTGCGCTGCGGCCTGCGGTGTGGCGGAAGCGGGCACGGTGATGATGCTCGCCGGGCCGAGCCTGCGCACCGTGCCCGTGACCATCCATTGCGCGCTGGCCGAAGTGCCGCAGCGCCTTTCCGCCGAGCTTATCGTCAGCCGCGCGCGCATCACCGCCGCCGCGCTCGCCGCGGACTTCGGCATCGCCCGCCCGCGCCTCGCCGTGACGGGCCTCAACCCGCACGCCGGCGAGAACGGCCGCATGGGGCGCGAGGAGATCGAGGTCATCGCTCCCGCCATCGCCGACTTGCGCGCCGAAGGGATCGAGGCGAGCGGCCCCCATCCTGCCGACGCGATCTTCACCCCGCGCGCACGCGATGGCTACGACGCGGCGATCTGCATGTATCACGACCAGGCGCTGGTTCCCCTAAAAGCGCTCGACTTCGACGCGGGCGTCAACGTCACGCTCGGTCTGCCCATCGTGCGCACAAGCCCCGACCATGGCACCGGGTTCGACATCGCCGGCAAGGGAATCGCGGACGAAGGCGCGACGATGGCCGCGCTGCGCCTTGCGGGCGAAATTGCGGCGCGCCGCCGTGGCTGACCTGCCGCCCCAGCTTCCTCCGTTGCGCGAAATCATCGCGAAACACGGCCTCTCCGCGTCCAAGGCGCTCGGGCAAAATTTCCTGTTCGACGAGCAGCTCTTGGACCGCATCGCCGCCATCCCGGGGGACTTGCAGGGCAAGGCCGTGCTGGAGATCGGGCCCGGGCCCGGCGGCCTCACCCGCGCGCTCCTGCGTGCCGGGGCGCGCGTCACGGCGATCGAGATGGATCGCCGCTGCCTGCCCGCCCTCGCCGAGCTTGCCGAGGCCTTTCCCGGCCAGCTGACCGTGGTGGAAGGCGATGCCATGGCCATCGACCACGGCGCCCTGCTGGGGGAACCCTTCGCCGTCGTCGCCAACCTTCCATACAACGTCGGGACCGCGCTGTTCGTGCGCTGGTTGTCCGGCGAAAGCTGGCCACCGCAATGGAGCTCGCTGACGCTGATGTTCCAGCAGGAGGTGGCCCAGCGGATCGTCGCGCAGCCGGGCACCTCGGCCTACGGGCGCCTCGCGGTCCTCGCCCAGTGGCGCAGCGCCGCCGGCCTTGCCATGAAAGTCCACCGCAGCGCCTTCACCCCACCGCCCAAGGTGATGAGCGCCATCGTCCACGTCACGCCCGGCGCAATGCCAGAAGGCGTCTCTGCGCGGACGCTGGAGCGATTGACGGAGGCCGCCTTCGGGCAGCGCCGCAAGATGCTGCGGCAAAGCCTGAAATCCGTGCCCGGCGCAGTCGAAACGCTCGATCGCGTGGGCATCGACCCGCAGCGGCGCGCGGAAACGCTGTCCGTTACGGAATTCGTCGCCCTGGCGCGGGCGCTGGACGGCTGAACTACAGCCCGAAAGTGTAAGTCAGGGCGACGCCGCCTTCCAACTGGTCCTTCGATCCATAGGCCGCCACCACCGGCGAATCCGCCGCATCGCCAAGCAGCCGGTCGTATTTGACGTAACCGAACATGCCCCATTCGGGCGTGAACTGCTGCACCACGCCGAGCGCGCCGCCGACCGATTGCAAGCCCCCGCCGGGGTCGTAGGCGGCGAGGCCCGATGCCAGCGCTTCGTCAGGCGCGACCCCATAGTAGGAGCGCTGGTAGCGCGCATCGGTGAGCGTCAGGCGCGGACCGATGGAGACCACCGTGTCATCCTCGTCCCGCCAGACGTAATCGGCGCTGGCGACCGAGATGAAGCCATCGTGCCCGCTCACCGCCTGCCGCGCTTCCACGCGAAACCGCAGGCTGGGGCTCGCTTCGAGCTGCGCGAAGCCGCCGAGTTCGACGGAAAAGCCCACGTCGGGCAATGCGCCGCCCACTTCCTCCGCATCGCGTTTGCCCTGGAAGCCCAACGACGGCCCGATGGAGAAGCCGCCTGCGCGGTAGAGGTCGAAGCCCGTGCTCTCGTCGGGCGCTTCGAAAGCGAATTGCTCCCCCGGCCGTGCGCGCGAGAATTCGAACAGCGGGCCGATGTTGTGCTCGTCCGATCCCGGCCAGCTCGGCACCACCCGCGGGCCGAGGCCGATGCGGATGCGGGTTTCGCCCGACACGCCCTCGGTCTCCGCACGCGGCGCCGGGATATCGCTTTCCTGCGCCTGCGCGGCGAGCGGAAGAGCGGCCAGCACGAGCGCACCGGCAACACTAGAATGAAACGTTTTCGACATGGCGACCCCCTGCGCGGTTTTTCCGGCCTTTACGAGGCCTTCTTCCGCAAACGCCAGTCGTGCAGGAGCGGTTCCGTATAGCCGCTCGGCTGGCGCGTTCCTTCGAACACGAGGTCGCACGCCGCATTGAAGGCCATGCTGGTTTCCCAGTTGCCGGCCATTGGCTCGTACGCAGGATCGCCTTCGTTCTGCGCGTCGACCTTGGCCGCCATGCGGTGCAGCGAATCCATCACCTGTTCGCGCGTGCAGACGCCGTGGTGGAGCCAGTTTGCCATGTGCTGGCTGGAGATGCGCAGCGTCGCGCGGTCTTCCATCAGGCCGACATCGTTGAGGTCCGGCACCTTGGAACAACCGACGCCCTGGTCGATCCAGCGCACGACATAGCCGAGCAAACCTTGCGCGTTGTTGTCGAGCTCCTCGCGGATTTCGTCCTCGCTCCAGTTCGCCCCGCGCGCGAGCGGGATGGTGAGCAGCGGCTCCAGGCCCGGTATGTCGCCGAGGCCCTTCTGCGCCTCGAATACGTCTTCCTGGTGGTAATGTAGCGCGTGGAGCGTTGCCGCCGTCGGGCTCGGCACCCAGGCGGTGTTGGCCCCGGCGCGCAAGTGGCCGATCTTCTCGATCATCATCTTGCCCATCAGGTCGGGTGCGGGCCACATGCCCTTGCCGATCTGCGCGCGGCCCGACAGGCCGTGCTTCAGCCCGATGCCGACATTGCGCGCCTCGTAGGCGGAAAGCCAGTCCGCGTTCTTCATCTCCGCCTTGCGGATCATCGGGCCCGCTTCCATGGAAGTGTGGATCTCGTCACCCGTCCGGTCGAGGAAGCCGGTGTTGATGAAGACGATGCGGTCTTTCACCGCATGGATGCACGCGGCAAGGTTGGCGCTGGTGCGGCGTTCCTCGTCCATCACCCCGACCTTGATGGTGTGGCGCGGCAGTTCGAGCAAATCCTCCACCGCATCGAACAAGTCGTTGGTAAAGTAACATTCTTCTGGCCCGTGCATCTTGGGCTTCACGATGTAGATGCTGCCGGAGCGGCTGTTGCGCAGCGCGCCCAGCCCTTTCAGGTCGTGCGTCGCGATGGCGCTGGTCATCACCGCGTCCATGATGCCTTCGGGAATCTCCCCCCCGCCGGGCAGCAGGATCGCCGGATTGGTCATCAGGTGGCCGACGTTGCGCACGAACAGCAGGCTGCGCCCCGGTAGCATCGTTTCACTGCCGTCCGCCAGCGTCACCGCCCTGTCGGAAGAAAGCTTGCGGGTCAGCGACTTGCCGCCCTTTTCGAAAGTTTCTTCGAGATCGCCGCGCATCAGGCCGAGCCAGTTGGTGTAAGCCAGCCGCTTGTCTTCCGCATCCACGGCGGCGACCGAGTCCTCCATGTCGACGATGGTCGTCAGCGCCGCTTCCAGCACGATATCGGCGATGCCCGCCTTGTCGGTCTGCCCGATCGGGCTTTCCGGATCGAAGACAACTTCGATGTGCAAGCCGTTGTTCTGGAACAGCAAGCCGCGTTCCGTCCGGCCGACATACTGGCCCTCGTCCACCAGCTTGCCGTCATCCGGTCCGGCAAGGTCGGTCCAGCTCTGGTCCACCAGCGGCAGCGTCTCGTCGAGGAATTCCCGCCCGCGCGCGATCACCGCATCGCCGCGCGCCCTGTCGTATCCGCCGGGCGTGGCCGCCGGTGCGTCCAGAGCGTCGGTCCCGTACAGCGCGTCGTACAGGCTGCCCCAGCGCGCGTTCGCGGCGTTGAGGACGAAGCGGGCGTTGAGCGAAGGCACCACCAGCTGCGGGCCCGCCATCCGGGCAATCTCGCTATCGACATTTTCCGTGCCGATGGTGAAGTCGCCCGGCTCGGGGACGAGGTAGCCGATCTCTTCCAGGAACGCGCGATAGGCAGCTGCATCGTGGTCCTGCCCGCGGCGTTCCGTGTGCCATGCATCGATCTTCGCCTGCAGTGCCTCCCGCTTGTCCAGCAGGTCGCGATTGCGCGGGGCGAAGCGATCGCAAATCTCGGCAAAGCCTTGCCAGAAAGCCGCGGCATCGTGGCCCAGCGGGGCCAGCACCTTGTCTTCGGCAAAGGCGGCAAGAGCGGCGTCGACTTTCAGGCCGGACCGTTCGACGTAATCGGACATGCAATACTCCTCGGGCGTGCGCGCGCATCGGCGCATACAGGTTTTTCAGTGTCCGGGGAGGAGCGATGCGCCTTCTGGCGAAGCGCGCCCGCCATTGCAAGTGCAGGCATGAACTGCAGGGATGAAGAAGGAGATTGTCTGGGGCACGGGGTGGACAGGAAGGCGCGGCGCGTTAGAGGCTGGTTGCCGATGAAACCTGTCCCGCAGTCCATTCGCACCGCGCTCGACGCCATCGATGGCGCCGCCATGCTCGCGCAGGTCGAACGCTGGGCGACAATCAACAGCGGCACGACCAACCTTGCCGGGCTTGCGGCCATGGCGGGCGAATTGTCCGATGCCTTCGCGCAGCTTCCGGGCGAGGTCCGGCTGGTCGACCCCGCCCCCATCACCGCCATCGCCGCCGACGGGCGCGAAGTGGAGGTCGAGAACGGCCGGCATCTCGTGGTCTCGGTGCGGCCGGAGGCACAGCGCCGCTTCATCTTTACCGGCCACATGGACACCGTCTTTCCCGCCGACCATCCGTTCCAGGAGCTGGCCTGGCTGGACGACGACGTGTTGAACGGCCCCGGCACCGCGGATATGAAAGGCGGGATCGCGGTCATGCTGGAGGCGCTGCGCGTCCTCGAAACCTTCGCCCCGTGGCAGGATTGCGGATACGACGTGATGATCAATGCGGACGAGGAGACCGGATCGCTCTCCTCCGCCCCGCTGATCGAGGAGCTGGCGCGCGGCAAGTTCGCCGCCCTCACCTATGAACCCGCCGCCACGCCGGAAGGCACGCTGGCCCACGCGCGCGGCGGCAGCGGCAATTACGCGCTTACCGTGACCGGGCGCAGCGCGCATGCCGGGCGCAACCCGCACGACGGGCGCAACGCCATCGTCGCCGCCGCCACGCTGGCCGTGGCGCTCAAGGATTTGCAGCGGGACGATATCAGCGTGAATCCCGCCAAGATCGAAGGCGGCGCGGCCAACAACGTCGTGCCCGACCATGCGGTGCTGCGCTTCAATATCCGCCCGAAAGAGCCCGCCGCTGCGGACTATTTCACCGCCGCCATGAACGCGGTGATCGGCGAAGTGAAGCAGCGGCAAGAAGTCGACGTCCATGTCCATGGCGGGATCAGCCGGCCGCCCAAGCCGGTCGACCGCAAGGCGCAGAAGCTGTTCGACCTGGTGCGCGAATGCGGCGCATCGCTGGGCCAGACCATCGACTGGAAATCGACCGGCGGGGTGTGCGACGGCAACAATATCGCCGCCACCGGGGTGCCGGTGGTCGATACGATGGGCGTGCGCGGGGGCAAGATCCACTCGTCCGACGAATTCATGATTGCGCCGTCGCTGGCGGAACGCGCGGCCTTGTCCGCGCTGGTCCTGTCGCGGCTGGCAGAGGGGGAAGATTTGTGAGTTTCCGTTTGCGGGCCAGCCGCCCGTCCGATCTCGAGCACCTGTACGAAATGGCCAAGCTGACCGGCGGCGGTTTTACCAACCTGCCGCCCGATCGCGACGCGTTGGCCAAGAAGCTGGAAACGAGCGCGAAGGCCTTTGCCAATACCGGCAGCGATCTGGTGGACGAAACGTTCGTGCTGGTGCTCGAAAACACCGAGACCGGGCAGGTGCGCGGCACGTGCCAGCTGATGACGCAGGTCGGCCAGCAGTGGCCGTTCTATTCCTATCGCCTCAACACGCTGACCCAGCACAGCCAGGAACTAGACCGCACGGTGCGGGCCGAACTGCTCAGCCTGACGACCGATCTTGAAGGCTGCAGCGAGGTGGGCGGGCTGTTCCTCCATCCCGGGGAACGGGCCGGCGGGCTCGGGCTGCTGCTGGCGCGCAGCCGTTACCTCTTCATCAAGATGCACCGGCAGCGCTTTGCCGACCGGATCCTGGCCGAACTGCGCGGCATCATCGACGATCGCGGCGGGTCGCCGTTCTGGGACGGTGTGGCCGGGCGTTTCTTCGGCATGACCTTCCAGGAAGCGGATTATTTCAATGCCATCAACGGCAACCAGTTCATCGCCGACCTGATGCCCAAGCACCCGGTCTATGTCGCCATGCTGGACGACGATGCGCGCGACGTGATCGGCCTGCCCCACCCCACCGGCCGCGCGGCGATGCGGATGCTCGAGAAGGAAGGCTTCCGCTATGAAGGCTATGTCGACATTTTCGACGGCGGGCCGACCATGCTGGCGCGCACCGACGACGTGGTGAGCGTGAAGGACGCGCGCGGCGGCGAAGTGACGGGCGTGGGGCTGGAAGACGGCGCCGCCTCGACAGCGTCGATCGTGGCGACCGGCTCGCTGGCGGACTTCCGCAGCTGCTATGGCCGCGCAGTGTGGGGCGATGACGGGGTGCAGCTGGGTGCGACGGCGGCCGAAACGCTCGGCGTCGGTGTCGGCGACCAGGTCCACGCGGTGGCACGATGAGCGAGGCGTCGAAGCTGGTCGAAATCAATTTCGACGGCATTGTCGGGCCGAGCCACAATTACGCCGGCCTCAGCCTGGGCAACATCGCCTCGTCCAGCCATGCGGGCGACGTGTCGCATCCGCGCGCCGCGGCGCTACAGGGGCTCGCCAAGATGCGCGGCAACATGGCGCGCGGCCTGCCGCAGGGTTTCCTGCTGCCGCTGCCGCGCCCGAATGCGGGCTACCTTGCGCGGCTCGGGGCCGACAGCGAGACCGATCGCCGCCTGCTGGCGCAAAGCTGGTCGGCCAGCTCGATGTGGACCGCCAATGCCGCCACGGTCAGCCCCGCCCCCGACACGGCGGACGGCACCTGTCACCTGACGCCCGCCAACCTCGTCACCATGCCGCACCGCGCGCAGGAATGGCCCGACACCAAGCGGATGCTCCAATTGGCCTTTGCCGACACCGCGCATTTCACGATCCACGATCCCGTACCGCCCACTTTCGGAGACGAGGGCGCGGCCAACCACATGCGCCTGTGCGAAGGGCATGGCGCGCGCGGTGTGGAGATGTTCGTCTATGGCGAAAGCGGGGGCCCCTTCCCCGCCCGCCAGCACGAACAGGCCAGCCGTGCGGTCGCCCGCCTCCACGGCCTCGACCCCGCGCGCACGCTGTTCATCGAGCAGAACCCGGAAGCCATCGCCGCCGGGGCCTTCCACAACGACGTCGTGGCCGTCGCCAACGAGCGGGTGCTGTTCACGCACGAGCGCGCCTTCGCCCGCCCCGAGGAGGCCTACGCCGAAATCCGCGAGGTCTTCCCCGCGCTGGAACTGGTGGTGGTGCCCGAAGCCGAAGTGCCCTTGGGCGAGGCGATCAAGACCTACCTTTTCAACGCGCAGCTGGTCACGCTGCCCGACGGATCGACCGCGCTGATCGTGCCGGGCGAGTGCATGGAATCGGGCGCGGTGCGCAGCTGGGCGGAGCGGACGACCGCTTCCAACGGCCCGATCCGCCAGGTCATCCCGGTCGACGTGCGTCAGTCCATGGCCAACGGCGGCGGCCCCGCCTGTTTGCGCCTGCGCGTGGTCGCGGACCCGGAAACGGTCGACGCGCGTTTCATGCTCGATGACGAAAAGGCCGACCGCATTGCCCGCATTATCGAGCGCCACTGGCCGGAAAGCATCGCTCCCGGCCAGCTCGGCGACGAAGCGTTGGCGGGCGAAGTCGTTTCAGCCCGCGAAGCCCTGTTGCAGGAACTCGATCTCGGCGAACTCGCGTGATCCGTCGGCAGGCTTTACAAGTCCGCAGCGATTAACCACCCTGTCCCCCCATTCCCGCCGCTGGCACGATGCTTGCTGCGGAAATAGTTAAGGAAAGGGAGCTTATGCTGCGCAAGATTGGCCGACTGTTCGTGATCAAGAACCGGTTCGAAGCCTATCTGATCATCTTCGCCCTGGCGCTGGGCGCGATGGAGCGCGGCAGCCACTATCTCGACGCCATGCCCGGCTGGCCCGGCCAGCTGTTATTCGCAGCCTGCAGCGGCGCCGTGTTCCTCGGCGGCGCAAAGATCCTCGACTGCCTGAAATTCGAAAAGGCCCAGCGCGAGGCCGAGGCTCTCGAGACCGCCGACTGAAAAAGGAAAGTGGGGGTTTCTGTTGCTAGCTACCCCCGGAGCCCCGGTATCCGCTTCTGTTGCCCGGTGGGTCCAACCGCGCTTTAGCTTTGTAAGATCAGGCCGTTAGGCCGTCAGGTTACGCAGCGATTGCGAGTGCTTCGTTATCGTTGGCACTTGTGTGTTTGAACAGTTTTACGGGTTACTCAGCCCGAGTGAAAACAGCGCCTTTCAACACACGTCGATCCTGGTTCGGCCCCGTCAACACCGGCTCGAATGCCGCTGATGGTGGAGCCGCCGGGTACTGCCCCCGGGTCCGCTGTGCCTATTGCACGCTACCATTTATCACCATAGCCGACCAAAAAGCCGGCATCCCCCATATAGGGAACGCCGGCTTAAATGGAAGTGAATGGTATAGAATCAGCCCATCGGGCCGTTCTGCGGGGCGCCCGGCGCGCCCGATTTCAGCGCGTCGCGGATTTCCTTGAGCAGTTCGACCTCGGTCGGTTCGGCGGGACCTTCCTCCTCCGCCGGCTTTTCGAACTGGGCCGTAACCTTCTTGGCATAGCGGACCAGCAGGAAGATGATGAATGCCAGGATCAGGAAGTTGATCACCGCCGTGATGAACGCGCCGTAGCCGATCATCGCCGCGCCCGCTTCCTTCAGCGCGGCATAGTCCGTCGTCGACCCGGTGTAACCTTCCGGCGTGCTCAGGAGGATGAAATAGCTGGAGAAATCGGCGCCGCCGAAGATGTAGCCGACCAGCGGCATGATCAGGTCGTCGGTCAGCGATCCGACGATGGTGGCGAAAGCGCCCGCGATGATCACGGCGACCGCCAGTTCCATCACATTGCCCTTGGCAATGAATTCCTTGAATTCCTGCAGCACGATTATTCCTCCCTTAACCCTTGGAACCCGCGGTCTTCTGCCATTTTCTGCCGCCATGCTCAAGCAGGGTAACGCCTTGAAGATTCGCCCAGCCGTGCTATCTCGATAATACAGTCATCCAAGGGGACCACACATGTCGCTTGCCCGTTCCGCCCGCCTGATGCTGGTCGTCATGGCCACCGCCGCGCTTGCCGCCTGCGGCATCAATTCCGTGCCCACCAAGGAAGAGGCTGCGAAGGCCCGCTGGGCGGATGTGGAAAGCGCTTACCAGCGCCGCGCCGACCTGATCCCCAACCTTGTCGCCACGGTGCGCGGCGGGGCGGAATCGGAACTCGCCATCCTGACCGAAGTGACCGAGGCGCGCAGCCGCGCAAGCTCGGTCCAGATCGACGCAGACGACCTTTCGAATCCGGAACAGTTCCAGCAGTTCGAAGCCGCGCAGGGCGAATTGAGCGGCGCGCTCAGCCGCCTGCTCGTGACGGTCGAGGCCTATCCCCAGATCACCAGCAGCCGCGGGTACGACGACCTGCGTACGGCGCTGGAAAGCGCGGAAAACCGCATCGATAATGCCCGCACCAAGTACAATGCGGCGGTGCAGGATTATAACACCGAAATCCGCGTATTCCCCTCCTCCATCGGCGCGAACATCATCCACGGTGCCGAACCGATGGAAGCCTTCAAGGCCGAAGCCGGTGCGAACGAAGCGCCCGATATCGACGCCGCCGACCTGACGCCGACCGGCGGCAATTGAGGACCCTCTCGCCCGCAACGGACACGCCGGTGATGCGCCACCTCTCCGCGTGCCTGGCGATCTGCCTTACGCTGCTTCTCGCGCTTACGGCGGGTGGCGCGGCGGCGCAGGATTTCCCGCCGCGACCGGACGGCCCGATCTATGACGGGGCCGAAATCCTGCCGGACGCGCAGGAGGCAGAGCTGGACCAGCGCCTGCGCGACTACAACGCGGAAACGGGCCGGTCCGTGATCGTGGCCACTGTCCCTTCCCTGGATGGCGAGCCTGCCGCAACCTACGCGCCCGCGCTCGGCGAGGCATGGGGCATCGGCGGGCAGGAGACGGAACAGGGCATCCTGCTGCTGGTCGCTCCCAACGAACGCGAGGTCTTCATCGCGACCGCGCGCGGCGCGCAGACCGCGCTGACCGATATCGCCAGCGGCCGCATCATCCGCAACGACATCGTGCCGCGTTTCAAGGAAGACGACTACGCCGGCGGCATCGTCGCCGGGGTGGACGGGATCATCGGCTGGCTGGACACCGAGCCTGCCGACCAGCTGGCGATCGAGGAGGCGGAGCGTGCCGCCCAGCGCCAGAACGCGGATGTCGATGCATCCACCGTCGGCAGCGCCTTTTTCTGGGTCATGATGATCCTCGCCTTCATGGTCATTTTCGGCCGTGGCGGCCGTCGGCGCGGGCGGCGCTATCGCCGCGGCAGCGGTATCGGCGAAGTCATCCTGTGGTCCGCCCTCAACAGCGCCATGCGTAGCGGGGGCGGCGGTGGCGGCGGCGGTGGCGGCGGCGGCTTCGGCGGTTTTGGCGGCGGAGGCGGCGGCTTCAACGGCGGCGGCGCCGGGGGGAGCTGGTAATGCCATCCTATCTTTCGGAAGCCGATCACGCCAAGGTGACGCAGGCCGTCCGCACGGCGGAGGAGCAGACTTCGGGCGAGATCGTGACCGTGCTGGCCGACCGGTCGGACGGGTACAGCGACATCGCCCTGTCGTGGGCGGCGTTCTTCGCCTTCACCGTCCTGACGCTCGCGGCCCTGTTCCCCGATCCGCCGCTGCGGTTCTACGCCTCGCTCCACGCCACATGGAACGCCGAGTGGAGCCCGGGCGAGGTCTTCGCCATGGCGAGCGGCATGGGCATCCTCACCTTCCTCGTCGTCTGGCTGCTCCAGTTCATCGACGCGGTGCGCTTCGCCATGGTCCCGCGGATCGTGAAGCGCAATCGCGTGTTCGACCGTGCCGTTTCGCATTTCAAGGTGGGCGCGGAACGGCGCACGCACGGTCGCACCGGCGTGCTGCTTTACCTGTCCATGCGCGAACACCGCGCAGAGATCGTGGCGGACGAGACGATCGCGGAAAAGGTCGATCCCGAGGTCTGGGGCGAAGCCATGGTCGACATGCTGCTACTGGTGAAGAAAGGCGACATCGCCGGGGGGCTGGTCGCCGGTATCCGCGATGTCGGCGCCGTGCTGGCGGAGCATTTCCCGCGGCACGAGGACGACCAGAACGAATTGCCCGACAGGCTGATCGAATTGTGAGCGACGACAATGGCGCTCCGCCAGACGATCCCGACGCAGCCAAGCCCGAGGAAATCATGTGGCAGGGCAAATTCGTCACCGCCAAGCGGCGCGGGCGATGGGAATATGCCGGGCGTTCGCGCGGCATCCGTGCCGCTGCCATCGTTGCTCTCGATAGGGAGGGCCGCGTGCTGCTGGTGGAGCAATACCGCGTGCCGCTGGGCAAGCGGTGCCTCGAAATTCCCGCCGGGCTGATCGGCGACCACGAAGGCGACGAGGACGAGGCGCCCGAAGCCGCCGCCGCGCGCGAGCTGGAGGAAGAGACCGGCTATCGCGCCGATACATGGGAGACGCTGGGCGAGTTCTACTCCAGCCCCGGCATGGTCAGCGAAAGCTTCACCCTGCTGCGCGCCAGCGACCTCACGAAGGTCGGCGAAGGCGGCGGGACGGATGGCGAGGACATCCGCGTTCACCGCGTTGCCCTCAATAATCTTGCCGAATTCGTTGCCGCCCGCCGCGCCGAAGGGCTAGCGATCGATGTAAGGATCGCCATGCTGATGGCGGCAGGCTGGTTTGGAGACGAGGATGACTGATCGGGTAGCGGGCAAGAAGGCACTGGTGACAGGCGGGGCGCAGGGGCTGGGCGCAGCGGCGAGCCGCCGGCTGGCGGCCGAAGGCGCGCAGGTTCTGGTGACGGACGTGAACGCGGCCGGGGCGAAGGAAACCGCCGCTGCGATCAATGCCGAACACGGCGCCGGGACCGCCTTCGCCCTCGCGCTCGACGTGACGCAGGAAAGTCAGTGGGAAGCAGCGGTTGATGCCGCGCAAGAGCATATGGGCGGCCTCTCCGTGCTGCTCAACAACGCCGGCATCGGGGTGCGCGGCGATATCCTCACCTGCACGCTGGAGGAATGGCACCGCGGCTTTGCGGTCAATGTCGATAGCGTGTTCCTGGGCTGCCAGAAGGCGCTGCCGCTGATGAAGGACAACCAGCCGGGCTCGATCGTCAACATATCCAGCATCGCCGGCCTGATCGCGAGCGACACCATGCCAGGCTACAACGCCAGCAAGGCAGCGGTGTGGATGCTGACCAAGTCGGTCGCGCTTTATTGCGCGAAACAGAAGTGGGACATTCGCTGCAACTCGATCCATCCCACCTTCGTGGACACGCCGATCCTCGACGGGATCAGCCGCAATGCCGGCATCCCGAAAGACGTGGTGATGGGCAAGCTGGCGCGGCAGGTGCCGCTCGGCCGGGTCGGCGAACCAGACGATGTCGCGAACGGCGTGGTCTATCTCGCCAGCAACGAAAGCAAATTCATGACCGGCGCCGAGCTGAAGCTCGACGGCGGCATCTCGGCAATGTGAACATGGACCGCGCAGGCGCCGGGCGGCTGGTGGAGGCCTTGTCCGTAGCCGCAGACGATGCGGCGCGCGGGTTGAAGGACATCACCGGGGGCGATCCAACACGGCAGGACGAACGCCAGATCGAATGCTTCGACCTCGCCTGGGCAATCGCCGACATACGCGCAGCCCGATCTGCGCTTAAGGCCGATACCGGTCTCGACCGCGACCTCGCCCTCCTGTTCCTGCGCCGCCACGCCCGCCGCGCACTCGACCGGCTTGGCGATATCGCCCATGCGCTGGGCCGCGATGCCGCCCCCCTCCACGAGATCCGCGACGGGGCGGACTGGCAGGCACTGGCCGACTGGACGACGCCGGAGCGGGTGCAGCAGATCGGCCGCGCGGTCATCGCGGCGGAAGGGGAAGTCGGCACGCCCTCCCTGCCCGGCGATGCCGCCATGGCGCAGGCCAGCTTCGCCCGCTTCGCCGCCGACACGGTCGCCCCGCTGGCCGAAGCGATCCACCGCGAGGACCTGACCGTGCCCGAAGCCATCCTCGGCCCGATGCGCGAACTCGGTGCCTTCGGCCTCGCCATACCCGAAGCCTACGGCGGCACCGCGGACGGAGACGGCGAGGATGCGACGACGATGATCGCGGTGACCGAAGCGCTGTCGCAGGCCTCGCTCGCCGCGGCCGGCAGCCTGATCACCCGGCCCGAAATCCTCTCCCGTGCCCTCTTGGCCGGCGGTACCGAAGCGCAAAAGGAGCACTGGCTGCCGCGCATCGCATCGGGCAAGACACTGTGCGCCATCGCCATTACCGAGCCCGACTACGGCTCCGACGTCGCGGGCCTGCAGCTACGCGCGCGGAAGGTCGACGGCGGCTGGCGGCTGAGCGGCGGGAAGACCTGGTGCACCTTTGCGGGCAAGGCAGAGCTGCTGATGGTCGTCGCGCGCACCGATCCCGACCGCGCCGCGGACCATCGCGGCCTGTCGCTGATGCTGGTCGAGAAACCCTCCGACGAAGGCCACGCCTTCCGCCACCAGTGCGACGGCGGCACGCTTTCGGGCAAGGCGATCCCGACCATCGGCTATCGCGGGATGCACAGTTTCGACCTGTCGTTCGAAGACTGGTTCGTGGCCGACGACCGGGTGATTGGTGAAGCGGAGGGTACCGGGCGCGGTTTCTACCTTACCATGGCGGGCATGATGGGTGGACGGATGCAGACCGCCGCGCGCGCCTGCGGCGTGATGCGGGCGGCGCTCAAATCCGCCATCGCATATGCGCAGGACAGAAAGGTTTTCGGCCAGGCCTTGTCCGCCTATCCGCTCACCCTTGCAAAGATCGCCGGGATGGCCGCGAAGCTCGCCGCCTGCCGCGCGTTGGCATACGAGGTTGCCGGGACGACCGACGCCCCGAACCGGGCGATGGATGCCAGCCTCGCCAAGCTCGTCGCCTGCCGCGCGGCGGAAGAAGTCACGCGCGAGGCGCTGCAGTTGCACGGCGGCATGGGCTACGGGGAAGAAAGCGCGGTAAGTCGCTATTTCGTCGACGCGAGAGTGCTCTCGATCTTTGAAGGCGCGGAAGAAACGCTGGCGCTCAAGATCATCGCCCGCGGCGCCATCGCCGCCGCCTAGCGCACTGCCTCCAGCCTAATCTGTTCGAGCCGCGCTGCGGAGCGCGGCCGCATCCAGATGCCGAGCATCCGGTTGTCGCAGGCGGGCACTTCGATCAGCGACGCCGCACTGACCGAACCGGGCCGCTTGGGCGCACCGCAATCCACCGTGACCGCAGCCGCACCGGCATCACCGCGCAGTGCGACGCGGTAGCGACCCGGCGCCAGCGTCACCGCCTGCGACAAGGCGAGCCGTGTCACTGCCCCATCGTTTTCGAGCACGAGCCCCTCGCCCTCCCCCGCCGCGCGAATGGCGAGATCGCCCGCAGGATGCCGCTGCCAGCCGAAGGGCGATCGACCGTCCCCGGCGAATTTCGGGTCGGCAATCGCCCCATCCGAAGCCTGCTCCGGGCAATGTACCCGCCAGAGGTCTTCGGCAGCCTGCCGCTCGCCGTTCGCCAGCAGCCTTCGTGCAAGCTGCGCAGGCTCATCGCACCCGAACGGCGTGTCGGCCAGGGAAGGTGCGGCAAACAGCGCCGCCCGCGCCCGGAGCGCTTCGACCGGTACATCGGACCCCGGATTGAGGAACCGCGCTGCCCAGCCGGGCCTTGCCGCCACGCGCCGGGCCAGCGCCTTCCGCGCCGCCTCTTCGTCGAATGCTGCCAGAAGCACCTCGCCTTGCGGGAACTGCGGATCGTCACGCAGTATGGCATCGGCGCGCAAGGCCGCATCGTCCCACGCCCCTGCCTGTCGCGCGGCTTCAAACCAGTAGAGCTGGGTCGCCCCGTCGCGCCAGCCGAGCTGCGCGGAAAGCCGGAACACCGCCTCTGCCTGCTCGCCCTGCCCATCGCGCAGCAAGGCCGCGCCGAGCAGGCCAAGCGCGCGCGCATCGTAGGGGTTAGCCGCCACCGCATCCCGCGCCGCAGCGACCGCGCCCTGCCCCTCCAGCAAGGCGGAGCGCGCCCGGACCTTGGCGGCTTCGGCAGCGAAAGCCGGCGGAACCAGGCGGGCGAGCGAGGGCGACAGCGCGCTCATCCGGTCGAGCCCGCTCAGCAAGGCCAGCGCAACGAAAGCGAGGATCGCGCCGCTGGCTGCGATGCGCAACCTCACGCTTTTTCCGCCCCGCTTTCGTAGCGATAATAGTCGTAACCGTAATAGGCCGAATAACCGTGGCCGGCGCGCTGCGGATCGAACTTTGTGAGGACCGCGCCGAGGACGTTGGCATTGACTGCGCGCAGGCGGCGCAGGGCCGATTTAAGCGCGCCGCGACCGCCGCGGTTCGATTCGACCACGAAGGCCACGCCGTCGCTGATCGCCGCGAGTGCCGGCGCATCGGCAAGGCCAAGCACCGGCGGGGAATCGACCACGACAGCGTCATATTCTTCGCCCAGCCGTTCCAGCAGCAGCGCCATGCGCGGCCCGGTCAGCAGTTCGGTCGGGCTCGGCGGTTGCTTGCCCGACGGCAGCACGACCAGACCTTCGGTGGAGGTGGCGGACACGAAATCGCCCGGCGCGGCGTCCGACGTCAGCAGGTCCGACAGGCCCCGCTCGTTGGCGATACCAGCGCGGCGATGGATCGAGGGGCGCCGCATGTCGGCATCCACCAGCACCACGCGCCGGCCCATCCGTGCGAGCGAGGCGGCGGTCGCCCAGCTGGTCGTGCTCTTGCCCTCGGTGGGCTGCGAGCTGGTGATGAGGAGGATTTTCGGCAGGCCTTCGCGCGTCGCGTGGAGGAGTGAACCCCGTAGAGAGTTGTAGGCTTCGGCGACCGAGGACTTGGGGTCTTCCATGGCGGTGCCGACCTCTTCGTTGCCCGGCACGCGCGGCACCACGCCGAGCAGCGGGATACCGAATTTCGCGTCGATATCCTCCGGCACCCGGATCCGGTCGTCGAGCTGGTCGCGCAGGAACACCGCAACGCCCGCGATCGCGGTGCCGAGGATGAGCGCGAGCAGCAGGTTGCGCATCACGTTGGGCGACGATGGGCCGAGCGGCGGATCGGCGGGATCGATGATGCTGATGTTGCTCGCCGCCACCCCTGCCGAGGCATTCAGCTCGCGGTAGCGTTCGAGCAGCCCGTCGTAGATCGACCGGTTCGTATCGGCCTCGCGCGCAAGCGTGTTGTAGCGCACGCTGCGGTCCTGCTCGGCCAGCGTCTCGCGCTCCAGCCTGCCGACCTGTCCGCGCAGCTGGCTCTCCGCCTCGCGCGCGGCAGTGTAGCGCGCGCGGATGCCGTTGCGGACGTTGCGCGCCGCGGCATTCAGCTGGCGCTCGATCTCGGCGATCTGGCTCGTCAGCTCGCGCACCTGAGGATGATCGTCGAGATAGCGTTCGCGGGCGGACTGCAATTCGGCGCGGCGCGCGGCCCGCTGCTGCATCAGGCTTTGCACCGTGGGATCGGCAAGCACGGTTTCCGACGAAAGCAGCGGCGTGTTGCTTTCCGCCCGCCAGCGCGCTTCGGCCGCCACTCGGTCCGCCTGCGCGCGGTTGGCCGCTTCGTTCAGCTGCAACAGACTGGAGCTGGTCACGCTGCTGGCGCGGTTGCTGCTGTCGTCGCTGATGCCCGGCTCGCGCGCACGGATCAGGCCGGCATCGCGGGCATAGGCGTTGAGCTCACGCTCCGACGCTTCGAGCTGCGCGCGGGCCTCGTCCAGCTGTTCGGCCACGAAGTTTCGGGCATAGGCGGACTTGTCGAAACGGCGGCGCAGACTGGCCTGGATAAATTCCTCCGCGAACCCGTTGGCGACGCGCGCGCTCATCTCCGGATCGGTGCTGTCGAAGCTGATCCGCGCAACGCGGCTGTTGCGCGGCAGGTCGACGCCGAGCCCCGCCTGCAGCAAGCCGACGACCTGGTCCTGGCGGAGCCGCTCCGGCAAGCCGTCGGCAGGCGGCGGCACTTCCATGGCGGCGAGGAAAGACTCGTCACCGAACAGCTCCAGTCGCCGCGCCACCCGCTCCGCCAGTTCGCGGCTGCGCAGCACTTCGAGCTGGGTGTTGAGGAACCGGTCTATGTCCCAGCCGGAATCCTCGATCACTGCATCTTCCAGGTCCTCGCCCAGCACGCTGGCGGTCTGGTCGTCGATCTGGACAGTGGTGACGGCGGTGTAGCGCGGCGTCTGCAGCATGGTCCAGACAAGCGCCGCTGCCACGACGACCGCGATGACCGCCGCAATCAGCCAGAGGTTCCGGCGGACGACCGAAAGGATGTAGCGCAGTGCATCGCCCAGTCCGCCGCGCAGGCCGCCATAGGCGTCGTATTGCGGATAGGCCGGATAGGGTGAGGCCTGGATGTCGGGTACGCTCGCCATCGTCAGAACAGGTAGAAGATGTTGAACAGCGGGGCGGCGCGCAGCACTTCCTGCAGGCCGCTGCGCAAGTTGTCGTGGCCGACCACCACGATGTCGCCCGGCCGCAGCGCCGGATCGTCGGCGCGGCCCGCGCGAATGTCGGTCAGGTCGAAGCGCGCGCCGGCCCTGCGCCCATCGATGCGGCGGAAGACCAGCACCTCGTCGAGTGCAGCCGTGTCCGACGGGCTGCCGGCCAGTGCCATCGCCGTCAGCAGGCTGGCGCCCGGGGGTATCTCGTAGACCCCCGGCTTGGCGACCGAGCCTTCGACCGCCACGGTGCGCGCGGCCGTTTCAACGACGGAAACCGTCACTTGCGGGTCGCGCAGGTAGCGCGCGCCGTAGGCATTCTCGATCAGGATCGCGAGTTCGGCGGGGCTACGGCCCTCTGCGGTTACCTCGTCGATGAGCGGAAGGGCCAGATTGCCCGCCTCGTCCACCTGCACCCGCTCGCGGCTCAATTCCGCCTCGCGGTACACGTCGACCGAAACCACGTCGCCGGGCTGGAGGAAGTAGGTGCGCGCCTGCATCGGCACAGGTTCTGGCACCGCGATGGCTGCCGCGGCAGCGGCGCCGGTTGGCAGGTCCGACTGCAGGCTGGGCTGGCAGGCTGCACACAGCGCGGCAAGGCAGGCGATCGCAATCGCTCGTCCACTCCGCCAAGGCATCATCGCCATCATCCCGCCGCGACCCCGCTTCGATCGTCCCGCCGCGGGACGAACAGCAATCCTGCAGTCATAGCCGCGAGGCAGGCGAGAGTCATCGAACGCAGCGGGTAATCAACAGCCGAATGCAGGGCGACGATCGCCAGCGTCGCGCCGGCAAAGCCGGTTATCGGCCGCTGCGTAGGATCGGCGCACCATCGCCGCACGAATTGCCATGCCAGTGCCAGCATGATGGCGGCGACGAGCAGGAGGCCCGGCAGGCCCGCCTCCAGAGCGAATTCGAGGTAATCGTTATGCGCGCGGTTGGGCTGGGTCGCGTCCACCACCTCCAGCCGCTCCGCCGCGATGACGGCAGGCACGAAGCTGCCGATCCCCCCACCGACGGGCCAAAACTGACCGGTGGCGAAGGCCGCGTCGCGCCACAACTCGGCACGGAAATCGCCGGCAACGGCGAAGCGGTCCCCCACCCGGCCGAGCGCGCTGCCGGCAAACGTCGGCACCAGTGCGGCAACGGCGAATAGGGCAGCGACCACGCCGAGGCCCCTGCGCTTCTCCCGCAACAGGACCCACGCAAGGATGGCCGGCACGAGCAGCAGGGCGATCCCGGTGCGCGATCCGGTGAAGATCACCGCAACGGCCAGGATAACGCACAGCGCCGCAGCCATTCCGCGCGGCAGCCGCGCCGTCCCGTCACGCCGGTGGGACGCCGCAAGCGCGATGGCCGCGCAGAGCCCGATCAACAGGACATCCGCTGCAGCGTTGCGATTGGCCATGAAGCCCGTGATCCAGCCGCGGTGGCTGGCGGTATAGGCCCGCCAGGCACTCTCGCCGCCCGCAAGCTGGAACGCGCCCACCACGGCCGTAAGGCCCGCGCCGCCAAGAATGGCGAGTAGCACGATATGTCGCCGGCGGCTGCCGAGGTGGCCAACAACGACCATACCGACGGCAGCCGACAGAATCGCGAGCCATGCGGCAAGCGTCGCATGGGGTGTGAGGGACAGAGGCTCCCATCCGCCCTCCCCGCGCGCCAGTTCCAGTGCGGCGGCGCTCGTTGTCCGGCCCGGCAACGCCTCCCAGGTGCCGGGCGGAAGGGGGATCAATTGTAGCAGGGGGAAAATCGCCATCGCCACTACGATCGCGGTGAATAGTGGGCCGGGCGAGCGGCGGGAAAGCCCGTGGCCCCACCAGACCCACGCCGCCGCGAGGGCTGCGATGATGAGTTGCAAGAGAAGCTCCGCGTCCGGAGCCGGACTTCCGCCGCCGCCCAGAAACACCGCGCACAGCACGATTGCCGCGACAATCACCGCCTGCCGACCGGAAAAGTCATGCTGCTGTTCCGGCACTGCCATCCCTTACCGATTGCGAAGGAAGAGTGTGCGGCGCGCATGCGCTCGCGGCAAGCGCCCGGCCTGCGGTGTCAACACATCAATGCAGGGGTACCCGGCTCAGCCGGGACTGTCGTTGCTGCCGTTGCCGATGGTCAAAGCCAACACGACGCCGAACGTGGCGACCAGTGCTGCGATGAACGCGGTTTGCGCGTACCACGGTTGGGTGCTCGCGGCGGCGGGAACGAGACGACAACCGAAAGGTTCGCCTCCGATATCGAGAAGGACTCGTCCCGCTTCGTCAACCTTTACGAACTCGCCGCCGATTTCCACGCACCGAACCGCGTCGTCGGCCGACAGGTTTTGTACTTGCGACAAGGCCAAGCCTGCCATCGGGATGGCATCGGCAGAACGAACGGCAGCGTAGGACGCAGGCGCGTGCAAGCCCATCGCCGCAATGGCGAGGCTGCTCGCGAGATAGCCCTTGGATCTACGCATGGTTCGGCACCCGATCGTTCACGTCCATCTCTATATCGCTGCATTGCAACAATAACAAGAATCGAGAATTAACCTTTTGGGCCAAGGCGTAACGCATCTCAGTACGCTCGCTCGTGCACGATGACGCGCGCGGTGCGCAGCATGATCAGGCAGTCCTGCCACAGGCTCCAGCGCGCGGCATATTCGAGGTCGGCCTGCAGCCGCGCCGCAAGATGCTCTTCGGTTTCCGTCGCCCCGCGCAAGCCCCGAACCTGCGCCAGACCCGTCAGGCCGGGCTTCAGCGAATGGCGCTGCGAATAGCGCCGGTCGATATCCCAGAACAGCCGACTGCCCGCTTGCGAGCCGATCGCATGGGGCCGCGGGCCGACGAAGGACATCTGGCCCAGCAGGATATTCACCAGCTGCGGCAATTCATCGATGCTGCTGGCCCGCAGGAAGCGGCCGAGGCGCGTCACCCGCTCGTCCTCCCGCCCCGTCGACACCGCACCGGCGTTATCGGCGGCATCCGCCCGCATCGTGCGGAATTTCCAGATATCGAAGAAACGGTTGGCGCGGCCCATGCGTCGCTGGCGGAAGAGGACCGGCCCGCCATCATCGAGCTTGATCGCCACTGCGACCAGCGCCAGCGGCACGGCCAGCAGGACAAGCGCGAGGGATGAAAGCGCGAGGTCGAACGCGCGCTTCACCACCCGGTCGCGGATGCGCAGCGGTCCGCGGCTGATGAGGAGCGTGGTGAGGTTGCTTGCCGCATGCCGTTCAAGTCCGAGCGCGTCGATCCGCGCGATCGCCTCGCTGGCCAGTTCACCGGTCACGCCGCTCCCCCGCAGCACTTCGACCCATGCTTCACGCTCCTCGTCGCGCGTGCTGACGATGACGCGGTCCATGTTGCGCATCGCCTTGCCGATGCGGTCGAGCCCTTGCGGATCCGCCGGATCGGGGCGCAGGTCGAGTTGCGCCGCGTGGACCCGATAGGCACCAGGCAGGTCGACCGCAGGGCCGCCGGCATCGATGACGAGCACGTTCTGCAGCCGCCCGGAGTAGCGCCGCTGCACTTGCCGGCTCACGATCATCCGCCACCCGGCCAGCAGGAGCACGCTGACCAAGAGGCCGATCGCGAAGCTCGCGCGAGAGAGCTGCGTGCTGGACCGCGCGAAGAAGACGATGAAGTTCACCAGTGCGCTCGACAGCAGGAGAGCCACGGCCATCCGTTGCACGCCGTATCGCCAGCTTTCGAGCGAGGAGAGCGAATAGGTCCCGTTGTAAAGCGCCAGCGTCAGGAACAGCGGCAGCATCAGCTGGCCCGCCAGCATGGCGCGAAATTCGCCGAACTCGCCGCGATAGAGGAGCCCGCTGGTCGCGAAACCGAGCGCGACAAGCGCGACGTCGCCCAGCAGCAGCACGAGGTACAGCTGCAGGCGCCGCTTCTCGAGCGACTGCGCCGGCGCCGGGCGGACCTTGGCCGCAGAAAGATGGACTGGTGCGTTCATTAATCACCGCATCGCGCCGGAATGTCCGGAACTGCAGTGAGCTTAAGGTAAAATACCTACCCGGTCATGAACCATGCTCGCACGCACGGGGGAAAACACGGCAAGTCGAATCGAAAAAGGGGCAGCGCGAAGGGGCTGCGCAAGGCCAACTTACGCGGGAAAGGGTCGCCTCGGGATCTCCCGACACAAAAACCGCCTCTCTCCCAGACAACACAAAACGGGCGCCCCCGAAGGGACGCCCGCCTTGGTGATCATCTAGTCCGCAGCCTGAGCTGCGACGCCGATTAGACGCTGACCGGGATCGTCGTGTCGTCGTCATCGTCAGCGATCACGAAGATCGCGCCGATGATGGCAGCGAGGCCGAGCAGCAGCGGAAGGATGCTGATGCCGTCGAGCGATTCGCCTTCGACGTTGGCAGCTGCACGTGCGTCGACCGGAGCGGCCTGGGCAACCGAGGTGCCGGCAACCATCGAAAGGGCAGCGGCGGAAAGCAGGATTTTACGCATAGTGTCAGGACCTCATTAGATTCTTACGTTTCTTGTTTATGGCCAGGCTCGTCCGGTCCCCTCAAAGGCCGTCCAACCCGTTCGATGCAGTCGTTGCCATCAAAAGGTGACAACATTGTTACCATCGCCCTAAGGTGGGTGAACTCCACCGTCGAACAGGGAGAATCCCCCTGGCAACGCCCCCATCGAGAGCCGTTGAGGCCCCTCCTATGCGATTACCGCCCCCGATTGCAACCGCCTTGGCCGGTTTTCTCTTGCTTTTTAGCACGCAAGCCCAAGCAACTGACGCGAATATGACACAGTTGGACGCGCGTCTTTCCAGTGTCGCCCACCGCATTACTGCCTCGAATGCGCCGCTTTGCAGGTATTCGATGCCCGGACTTGGGCTGTCGCTGATCAGTCGCGACCAGTATTCGGACACGCCTTATGACCAGCCCCACCCTGCCTTCATCGACGACAGCCGGGTTGCCCTGAGTGCCGTCGCGGCGGGCGGCCCTGCCGCCCGGGCGGGGCTGCGGGCGGGCGACGCGCTGTGGCTGGCAGGCGGGGAGCCGCTCCCGGAGCGCCGCGAGGAGGACCAGTTCCGCTATATCTCCGTATCCGGCGCGCTGGCGGAGCGGGACCCCGCCGCGGCCGTCACCCTCTCCGTTTCGCGCGGCGGGTATCTGACGGAGGTGACGGTCGAACCTGTCCCGGCCTGCCGTTCGCTGATCGAGATTTTCCCGTCGAACGAGAAATTCGCCCGTGCGGATGCCGAAATCGTGCAGATTTCCTCCGCGCTCGCGGCGACGCTGGATGACGGGCAGCTTGCCGTGGTCGTCGCGCACGAGCTGGCGCACCAAGTTCTGGAACATCGGCGTCGGCTGGAGGAAGCCGGGGTGCGAAAGGGCCTGCTGGCCGAATTCGGCAAGAATGCCCGCCGCAACCGGCGCGCGGAAATGGAGGCGGACCGGTTGAGCGTCCACTTGCTCGCCAATGCGGGCTTCGATCCGATGCTCGCCCCGCACTTCTGGCGTTCCGAGACGGGTGCCGAGCGCGAGGGCGGCTGGCTGCGCAGCCGCGCCTACCCCTCCCGCGAAGCGCGCGCCGAGGCGATGGAGGCCGAGATCACGCGCTGGAACCTGACGACAACCGCGTTTTCGGCCGCAGCGCCGTTGGTATCCTGGCGCGACCGGCCGATCGACATCGAGGACTGAGGGCAGGCTCGAAGCGCGCGAGAAGTGCGTCGAGCACCGGCGCCGTGCCGTATGCCGCGGGCGATCGGTTTACGAACCGCCTGCGGCAGCCCGCTGCGCGATCAGCATTGCCCCGGTTATCCCGGCGCGGTCCCCCAGCGATGGCGGCACGATCCGGCGAACCTCCGACTTGGGCAGGTATCCGGCACCCAGTTCCCGAGCTTGCCGGACGACCCGTTCCAGCAGGCCGGGGGCCTTCATCACGCCCCCGCCCAACACGATCGTCTCCACCGCCATCGACGCAAAGACTGTGTGGCACATCTGGGCGAGATAGCCGGCCACCAGATTGTGCGCCGCATGGTCCTGTGGGAGCTCCGACAAGGTCGCGCCCCAGCGGGCCAGGATGGCAGGGCCGCTGGCGAGACCTTCCAGGCAGTCGCCGTGGAAGGGGCACGTTCCTGCAAAGTCGCGGTCGTCCGCGTCCCGGCGCGAATAGATGTGGCCCAGCTCGGGGTGGCCCGCGCCATGGACGAGGCGGCCATTCGAAATGGCCCCTCCGCCGATCCCGGTCCCCACGGTCACGTAGGTCAGCGATGCGACACCCTGCCCCGCGCCAAACCCGTGTTCGCCAAGGGCCGCCCCGTTCACGTCGGTCTCGAAGCCGACTGGCACGGACAGGTGACGCACGAAATAGCCTGCGAGGTCGCAATGCGACCAGCCGGGCTTGGGGGTCTTGAGGATATGTCCCCACTCCGAAGACCCGCGGTCCAGCTCGACGGGGCCGAAACTCGCAATACCGAGGCCCTGCAGCGGTCCCTGGTCCTGGAACCAGGCGAGGGCTTGGGACAGCGTCTCCTCCGGCGTTGTCGTGGGGATCGTGTGGGAGGCGGCGATGGCGGTCGGGCCATCGCCCGCCGCGAGTACGAATTTCGTGCCCCCCGCCTCGATCGCACCCAGCCGTGCTACCGTCATGCGTCGTCCCCCGACCCCACCAGCGTGGCGGTTGCAGCCCCGGCGTCGAGCGTCAAGCGCGCGAGCGGGGCCGGCGCGCCGACGAACGCACCGTCGACGACATCGACGAAGCTCGACACCACCAGTTCCTGCGTTACCGACCAGCTATAGGCCTGCTGCGGGCGCTGCGCGGGATTGGCCAGGACGAGGCCGGACCCGTTCAAGGGGCGGTAGGGGCCGCGCAGGCTGTCCGCCACCATGCCGTAAAGTCCGGTCGGAGCGCCTGACGCTGCGGGCGCGAAAGTGTGCGCCTGGGTTGCCCAGAATGCGAAATAGGCTCCGTCACGAACGACGAGGCAGGCCCGCTCCAGCTCGTTGTTCACGCCGCCAGCGCGGATCAGCGGCGGCAGCAATTGCCAGTCGCTGCCGACCCTCGCCGCGAGGCCAACGGCGCCGGTAAATTCGCTCCCGGCCGAAGGGCTGGAGGCGGTGAAGACGAGGTAGTCGCGCCCGTCGGCCGGATCGCGGAAGTAGAACGGATCGCGATAGGCCTTGATCCGTCCGGCCTCGCCCTCGTGCGCATCGGCGGCAATATAGTCCGAAGTCAGGCGGCCGAGAATCGGGCGCGGCTTGCTCCATCCGGCGGCGAGACCATCGGCCCCGGTGCCGGACGAGGTTTCGTACAGCGCCTGCTGGTATCCGCCGGGCCGGTCCACCTGCCCTGCGCCGGTGAACCAGAGGGTGAATTGCCCCTCGTCCCACAGGGCAGAGCCCGACCATTCGCGCTCGTAGGGTACGCCGAATTCCGGCAGGACGGGACCGAGGTCGATCCAGTGATCGCCTTTGCGTTCGAGCCAGTGGATCTTCGCCTTGAAATGCCGCTGGTCCGGATCGCCATCGTCCGGCGCGGTCAGGATCATCCACAATTCGCGCCCGGCGACGTCGGCGATCCGGCCGTCGCGGTCCTGTACCGGCCACATGTCCCAGTAGAACAGGTATTCGCGCGGGCGCTCCATCGCCGCGTCCGGCCACAGCGGCAGGCGGGCGGGCCGCTGTCCGGCCGCAAGCTTGGCGTGTTCGAGAGTCCAGGCGGTTACCACGGCTGCACCCTAACTTATCGGTTTGGCAAGATGTACCGGCGGGCGGAGGGAGTGGCGCCCGCCGGTCGTGTCGATCGGATCGAGATGGATCAGAAGTCGATCCGGACCGAGCCCACCACCGTCCGCCCCGCGATGGAGCGGGCGCGCACGATGTTGTTGCCGGGGATCGAACCCTCTTCCGCTTCGGTATAGCCGTAGACGTCGAACAGGTTGTTGGCGTTGACCGCAAACTCGACCCGGTCGATCGGGCGGATGGCGACGAAGGCGTTCACCTGCGTGTAGCCCGGCAGCTTCAGGTCATTGTTGTCCTGCGTGAAGCTGTCGGTGGTGCCGATCGCATTGGCGCCGATCGTGAACAGGTCGTTTTCGTACTGGGCGGTCGCCTGGTAGACGAAATCGGCCTGGCGTCGCGGCGTGTTGCCGATGATCGCCGCGTTGAGCGCATCCTTGATCTCGGAATCGGTCCACGTCCCGCCGGCCGAAATCGAGAAGCCGCCGATGCTGTAGCTGCCTTCCAGTTCCACCCCGAAGGCTTCGTAGCGGTTGTCGGTGAGCACCAGCGGCGCGATCTCGACATTGGTTTCCGCGGTTTCGGCGAAGAAGCCGGTGGCATAGAACCGCACGCCCGGCGCCTGGTACTTGAGGCCGGCCTCGACCTGCGTGACTTCGGCGATCACGCCGCCGTCGTCCCCGCCCGCGACGTCCCCATCGATGGTGCTGACGGCGGGCGAGAACAGGCTGCGGTCCGCCGTGTGGCGCCCGCCCTGGCTGTAGCGCGCGAAGACCGACATCGCGTCGCTGAGCAAGTAGTTCGCGCCGACGGAGAACGACAGGTAGTCGAAGTCGTAATCGACCGGGGCGAAGCTGTCGGGTTGGATCCAGCTCGTCTGTGCCTCTGCCGGCGAAATCGTCCCGTCGCCGTCAAAGTCGTACGAGATGACGCCCGGGCGTGTCGAAACGCCGGTGTCGGGGCCGCCGATGCTGCCTTCCGCGCTGCCGAAATCGTAGCGCACGCTGCCGTCCAGCGTCAGGTCGCCGAGGATATAGCTGAGCGAGGCGAAGGGGGCATAGGTCTTGTAAGTGACGTCGTAGCTGCGCCGGCAGCAATTGCCGAAGAAGCTGGCACCGAAACCGACATTGCCGCCCTGGGTCACCAGATTGCCGGCGGCATCGACGACGTCGAGCAGGACAGCCTCGCCATTGCCGGCGGTCGTCTGGAGGTGGCTGGTCCACAGCCAGTCGGTGTCGATTTCCTGTTCGGACGCATAAAAGCCTGCCGTGAGGCGGATGCCGCCGAGATCGCCGGACAGGCGGAAATCGTTGGTGATGTTGCGCAGGCTGTTGAGGCGGGTGTTGAACAGCACTACTTGGCTGACGATGCCGTTGCCGCCCAGCGTCGACGGGTCGGCCACAGCCTGGCCCTGCAGCGGACCGCTTGCATAGACCAGTCCGGATCCTGCGCCGCCGATGCCGTCGGCCACGGACTGCGCGGCGCCGGCGCTCGCCGGGAAGGGCGAGAGGAAGCCGCCCGAATTATCGGCCACGCGGAACCGTTCGGTCAGCGTCCAGTCGCCGAGGTCGATTTGCGCTTCGAAACCGACCGCAGTGGAAAGAACTTCCAGACCGTCGCTGAAATCGTAGGTGGCGACGCGGTTGTCCGGCCCCAGGGTCACGGGATCGGTCCAGAACGGCGACTGCAACGCATCGCTGCGGGGGTCGAAATTGGCCAGCGCGGAATAATCGCCGCTGCCGTCCACGAAAACCGGCTGCGGCAGGAAAGTGGCCGTGCGGTCGTTCAGATACTTGCCGTAGAAGCGGATGTAGCCCGCATCGAATTCGCGGGTGTAATTCGCCTTCACCTGGCCGCCCGAAAAGCCGCGATAGTCGATGTCGCGCGGCCCTTCCCCTTCGCGCCAAAAGCCGCCGACATGGAAATAATCGACGTCGCTCAAGGCCGCGCCGTAATCGAAATCGAGCCGGAAGCTGTCGTGGTCGAGACCGCCGGACAGGGCGACTGCGCCGCCTTCCTGCTGGCCGATCTTGGAAATGAAGTTGATCACCCCGCCCGGCGAGTTGGAGGCAAAGGTAGAGGCAGAGCCGCCGCGCACCGCCTCGACCCGGCCGACATTGCGGTCCGCACGGACGAAATTGTCGGCGTTGCCGAAGATGATGTCGCCGAATTCGAGGACAGGCAGGCCGTCTTCCTGCAGCTGGATATAGCGCGCCCCGCCGGTGGAGACCGGAATGCCGCGCACGGCGATGTTGGCATTGCCTTCCCCGCCGGAAGCTTCGGACCGGATGCCCGGCAGCTGGCGGATGAGGTCCGCCGCAGAGCGCGGGTTGAGATCGGCGATACTTTCCGCGTCGACCGAGCTGATGGAGATCGAGCTGTCGAGCCTGTTCTGCCCGCCGGCGACGGCGGTGACGATGATCTCCTCGCCTTCGAGCACAGGATCGCCGTCTGCCGCAGGGGCGTCCTGCGCCAGCGCGGGGGTGGAAAAGGCACTCAGGGCAACGCCGAATGCGAGGGCGTGACGAAACTTCATGGCTGGACTCTCCTCCGGGATCTTCGCGTCGGACGCGCGATTCGTCCCAATGCATACGCCTGCTGCAAACGTTTGCAAGTGCAATTTGCAAACGTTTGCAAGTTTGCTGCGATTGTGCCAGTCCTGCGCCACCCGCCGGCAACGACCGCGCACCGGGTGAGAGGAAACGCCATGACTATCGCCACCAAGCCCCGGCTCTCGCTGCCGCGAATCATCGAAATGAACATCGGCTTCTTCGGCCTGCAATTCAGCTTCGGGTTGCAGCAGGCCAACATGGGGCCGATCTACGGCTTCCTCGGCGCGGAAGAAGCGACGATGCCGCTGCTGTGGCTGGCAGGGCCGATGACCGGGCTGATCGTCCAGCCGATCATCGGCGCGATGAGCGACCGGACCTCCTCCCGCCTCGGCCGGCGGACGCCCTATTTCCTGATCGGTGCGATAATCTGCTCGATCAGCCTGTTCCTCATGCCCTATTCCAGCGCGCTGTGGATGGCGGCGAGCCTTCTTTGGATCCTCGATGCCGGTAACAACATCACGATGGAGCCCTATCGCGCCTATGTCGCAGACCGGCTGGTACCGGAACAGCGTTCCATCGGCTTTCTGACCCAAAGCGCCTTTACCGGCCTTGCGCAGACCTTGTCCTACCTCGCCCCCACCCTCCTCACCAGCTTCGTCGCCCGCGACGTGCTGGACGACAACGGCATCCCGGTGGTGGTGCGCATCGCCTTCATCATCGGGGCGATCCTTTCGATCAGCACCATCGTCTGGTCTGTGTGGCGCGTGCCGGAACTGCCCTTGACCGAAGAGGAGCAGGCGGAGCTGGAGGCCAAGCCGCTGACGCCGGGCGCCACCCTGGTGGAAATCGGCAGCGCCATCCGCGCCATGCCGCGCGCCATGCGCCAGCTTTCGCTCGCCATGCTGTGCCAGTGGTACGCGATGTTCGCCTATTGGCAGTACATCACCTTTGCCGTCGGGCGGTCGCTGTACGATACTTCCGACCCGTCTAGCGCCGCGTTCCGCGATGCGACGCTGACCACCCAGCAGGCGGGCGCGCTCTACAATTTCATCGCCTTCCTCGCGGCGCTCGCGCTGATCCCGGTGGTGCGGAAATTGGGCGCGCGGTCGGTCCATGCCTTCTGCCTCACCGCCTCGGGCATCGCCATGCTGCTGATCCCCGGCGTCGACACGCCCGCGATGCTGTTCGCGCTGATGCTGGGCATCGGCATCGGCTGGGCCGGCATGATGGGCAACACCTACGTGATGCTGGCCGATGCCATCCCGCCGCAGCGAAACGGCATCTACATGGGCATCTTCAACATGTTCATCGTCATCCCGATGCTGATCCAGACGCTGACCATGCCGCTGTTCTACGAGCCGCTGCTGGGCGGCGATCCGCGCAATGTGCTGCTGCTGGGCGGCGCGCTAATGATCCTCGGCGCGGTCGCGACCATGTTCGTCGATGCAGGCCGTCCGGTGCCAAAGGTGATGCAGGCGCGGGCCGGCTAGGCTAGCAAGGGGCATGGCTGACCGGAACGCATCCGACCCGCGCCCCGTGCGCACGATCACGGACCTGGCGAAACTCGCCGGGGTATCGCCCGGTACCGTGTCGCGCGCGCTGGCCGGCAAGAGTCTGGTGAACACCAAAACCCGCGAGAAAATCGAGGCGCTGGCACGCGAGCACGGCTTTCGCCCCAACCAGATGGCCAGCCGCCTGCGCCGCCAGAAGACCGGCGTCATCGGGGTGATCATTCCGCTGGGACACGAACAGAAACAGCAGGTGTCCGACACGTTCTTCATGACGCTGCTGGGCCATCTGGCCGATGCTCTGACCGAGAAAGGCTATGATCTGATGCTGCGCCGGGTCGTGCCCGCCAGCGACGAGGACTGGCTCGATCCGTTCATCGGTTCGGGCATGATCGACGGGGTCATCGTGGTCGGCCAGTCCGACCAGTTCGACCACCTGGAGGAAGTGGCCGATGGCTATCGCCCGATGGTCGTCTGGGGCCAGCACCGAGAAGGGCAGCGACACTGCGTTGTCGGCTCGGACAACCGGCTGGGCGGCAAGCTCGCGGCGGAAAGGCTGGTCGCAGGCGGCGCGAAGACACTGGCTTTCGTGGGCGATACCAATGCGCCCGAATTCGCCGCGCGTTTTGCAGGCGCGAAGCAGGTGGCGGATGCCTACGGCGCGCGGCTGGACGAATTGCCCGCCCATGTGGCCACCAGTGGCATGACAACGGAAATCGCCGCCTTGATGCGGCGCGCGGCAGGCTCCTACGACGGGCTTTTCGCGGCCACCGACCTTCTCGCCCTCGCCTGCCTGGGCGAATTGCGCAAGCTGGGGCGTGCGGTACCCGAAGGCATGCGCATCGTCGGCTTCGACGATTTGCCCATCGCCCAGCAGACCACCCCCGCCCTTACGACCATCCGCCAGGATATAGCCGGCGGCGCACGCGCGATGGTCGAATTGCTGTTGAGGCGAATTGCCGGCGAGAATACCGAAAGCATCGTGATGCCGCCGAAACTGGTGGTGCGCGGAACGGCCTGAGTAGCGACCGGCCAAGGGCCATCGCAGCTTGCCGTCATGCGGGACATTGGGGCTACAGCAGAATTGCGCAGAAAAGGACGGGATGGTGCTTTGGCGGAGAGGGTGGGATTCGAACCCACGGTACCCAGAAGGCACAACAGTTTTCGAGACTGCCCCGTTCGACCACTCCGGCACCTCTCCGCAAGAAAAGCACACGGCCCATGCACGGGCCGCCGGTCCGGGAAGCGCGGCGGTTAGCGAAAGCGGTGCGGCTTGCCAAGCCTGCAATGCTGCGACTGCGTAAATTTCCGGGCACTGCCTAGGGCCGCTTTCTTGTTTCGATAACCCGCAGCCCCTATTTTACCATGCGATGATGGACCGTACCGAATTCTATTCCGCGCAGGCCGGCCGCCGGATCGATGCGCCGCGCAGCAACGAGGCGCGCTTTGCGATCGGCGATATCGTGCGCCACCGCCTGTTCGATTTCCGCGGCGTGGTGTTCGATATCGACCCTGTGTTCGCCAACAGCGAGGAATGGTACGAATCCATCCCGCAGGACGTGCGCCCCAAACGCGAACAGCCGTTCTACCACTTGCTGGCAGAGAACGAGGACAGTAGCTACGTCGCCTACGTCAGCCAGCAGAACCTGCTCGAAGACAGCCTTGGCGGGCCGGTGGACCATCCCACCGTGCCGCAATTGTTCGAGGATTTTGCCGACGGGCGCTATCGCCTGCGCCGCAGCTTGAGCCACTAGGCCCGCGGCCTCAGCTCTTCAGCTTCCACCCGCTCTTCAGCAAGCGGTAGGTGATCACCGCCACCACGATATTCAGCGCCAGCACGCCCAGCGCCGCGTGCCATACGGCAGCGTCGGTCGAAGCGATGTCGGTCTCCCCTAGGAAACCGTAACGGAAGCCGGAAATCACGTAGAAGAACGGGTTCAGCCGGCTGATCGTCTGGAATGTCGGCGCGAGGTTGTCGATGACGTAGAACGTGCCCGACAGCAGCGTCAGCGGCGCGATCACGAAGTTGGTAATCGCCGCATTGTGATCGAACTTCTCGGCCCAGATCGAGGTGATCAGCCCGACCAGCGCCAGCAGCATTGCGCCCATCAGCCCGAACCAGGCGATGGCCCAGGGATGTTCCGCGGACAGGGTCACGCCGGGATAGAGCCACATGGCCAGCGCCACCGCCGCGCCGACCATCACCGCGCGCGTGATTGCCGCGGCGACGATCGCCAGCATCAGCTCCCACGAAGCAATCGGCGGCATCAAATAATCGACGATCGTCCCCTGGATCTTGCCGACCAGCAGGCCGAAGCTGGAATTGGCAAAGGCGTTCTGCATCATGCCCATCATGATCAGGCCCGGCGCCACGAAGCTGCCGAACGGCACGCCCAGCACTTCGCGCCCGCTGCGGCCCAGCGCGACGGTGAAGATGACAAGGAACAGCAGCGTCGTGATCGCGGGCGCCCAGACGGTCTGCGTCTGCACCTTGAGAAACCGGCGGACCTCCTTTACATAGAGCGTCCACAGCCCGACACGGTTCATCCCGTGGAAGCGGGCTTCCCCCGGGGGCGGAAACTTGCCCGCCGATGTGCCGCTGTCCTGCCGCAGGACGGGCGCTTCGGAAGCAAGCGATTGCGCTTGATCGGTCATGGGACGTGCGCCTATCGGGCGGCGCCCCTGCTGGCAAGCGCGCCGCGCGCCCCGAATTGACAACGCACAGGAATTTGCATGAGCTGGACCGAAGACCGTATCGCCACCCTCACCAAGATGTGGGAAGGCGGTGCCACGGCAAGCCAGATCGCCGACGAGCTGGGCGGCGTGTCGCGTAACGCCGTGATCGGCAAGGCGCATCGCCTCGGGCTGAAGAGCCGCCCCTCGCCGGTGAAGGCGAACGAGAAGAAGGCCGCGCCGGCCGCCAAGAAGAAAAAGGCTGCGCCTGCCAAGCCCACGCCGAAGAAGCCCGCGGCACCTGCGCCCGCGCCTGCTGCCGCAGCGAAACCTGCCGCGCCTGCACAGGCCCCGGGCCAGCGTCCGGCCGCCGCATCGCAGCCGGTCCAAAGCCAGCCGATCCCCGGCGCAACCAACCGCGCCGATCAGCCGAAAATCGTCTCGGTCGGCCCCGGCGGCTTCCTGCGGCAAGGGCCCGGCGACCAGCAGCCGCCGATCCCGCCCGCGCCGCCGCGCCGGCTGGTGCCTGCCAAGCCCGACCCGTCGATTGCCGACAAGACCAGCCTGCTCGACCTGTCGGACAAGGTCTGCCGCTGGCCGATGGGCCACCCGGGCGAAAGCGATTTCCACTTCTGCGGCGAGGCGGTGAACCCCGGCTTCCCCTATTGCGTCCAGCATTGCGGCCGGGCGTACCAGGCACAGCTGCCGCGCGGTGCGCGCCGTCCCCCGCCGCCCTTGCCCTTCGGCGGGCCCCGCGTCCGCTAATCCGGCAACAACCGAGTGCCGCGACACAAAATTGAGGCCCGGCAGTTACAAGACTGCCGGGCCCTTTTGTTGCCCACCAACGGAGCTTCCCCATGGCCATTTCCCTCCACACCGCCTTCGTCGGCAGCTGCCGCCAGATCCTGACCGGGCTCGACGGGCTCGTCTCCAAGGCGGAGACCCATGTCCGCGCCAACGATCTCGACGACGGCGAGCTGCTGCAGGCGAAGCTTGCGGACGACATGTGGGACCTGCCTTGGCACGTGCGCGCCTGCTGGATGCATTCGGCCTATGCGCTGCGCCAGGCTGCGGGCGGCGAATTTACGCCCAATTTCACCGAACTGCCGATGGATTGGGCCGCGATGCACGCCATGATCGCCGATGCGCAGGATACGCTGAGCCAGGTCAGTGAAGACGAGCTGGCCCAACTGGCCGGTCGCAACGTGAAATTCGTCCTCGGCGGCAAGCCGCGCTTCGAAGGCCCGGCCGAAGAGTTCCTGCTGAGCTTCAACCTGCCGAATTTCTATTTCCACGCCACGACCTTCTACGACATCCTGCGGATGAAGGGCGTTTCGCTGGGCAAGCGCGACTATCTCGGCGCGCTGCGCCTCTCGCAAATCGAAGGCTAGGAACAACCGACGACTTCCTTCCGTTGGGGCAGCAAGCCCCCATTCGAAAGGACAAAACATGGAAGTCGTCGGCTACGGTACTCAGGAAGCCAGCGCCAAGCTGAGCCCGCTGAAATTCACGCGCGAGGATCCGCGCGCCGGCGAGATTGCGATCGAGGTGACCCATTGCGGGGTCTGCCATTCCGACCTTCACCAAGCGCGCGACGACTGGGACAACACCGTGTGGCCGTGCATTCCCGGCCACGAGGTCGTGGGCACCGTAACCGCGGTCGGCGAAGGTGTGACGAAGTTCAAAGTGGGCGACCGGGCCGGCATCGGCTGCATGGTCAATTCCTGTCAGGAATGCGACCAGTGCGACATGGGGCACGAGCAGTATTGCACCGGCCCGAAAAGCTGCACGCTGACCTACAACGGTCCGAAGAAGCCCGACGGGACTAACACCTATGGCGGCTATTCCACCGGGTTCGTCGTGCGCGAGGAATTCGCGCTGACGATCCCAGACGCGATCGACTTGGAACACGCCGCCCCGATCCTTTGTGCGGGCATCACGACCTACCAGCCGATGAAATATTTCGGCCTGAAGGAAGGGATGACGCTGGGTGTCGCGGGCATCGGCGGGCTCGGCCACATGGCCGTGCAGATCGGCAAGGCGCTGGGCGCAAAAGTCGTCGCGCTCACGACGAGCCCCGGAAAGAAAGACGCGATCGAGAAGCTGGGCGCGGACGCGGTCATCGACGTGAATGACGGGGATGCGATGGAGGCAAACGCGCAGACCATCGACCTGATCGTCAACACCATTCCCTACCAGCACGATCTCAATCCCTATCTCGCTCTGATGAAAGCCAAGAGCCAGATCGCCGTCGTCGGCAATTTCCTGGGCTTCGACGATCTCGACACCGCCACCATGGTGTTCCAGCACGTCGGCGTGACCGGGTCGCTGATCGGCGGCGTGGCGGACACGCAGGAAGTGCTGGAGCTGTGCGCCAAGCACGACATCCGGCCCGAAATCGAGATGATCCGCATGGACGAGATCAACACCGCGTTCGAGCGCATGCAGGAAGAGGATGTCCGCTTCCGCCACGTGATCGACATGGCCAGCCTCCGCGACGACAAGGATGCGGCGGACAAGGCCGTGAAAATCGACGATCCGGTTCGCGGCGAAGTGGTGGGGCGCTGACATGGGCACGCAAGCACGCGGGGCAGTGGTGGCCGAAGCGGGCGCGGATTTCGAGATCCGCGATGTGACGATCGACGATCCGGGCCCCAACGAGGTGCTGGTCAAGATCGTGGCGACCGGTCTGTGCCACACCGATCTGGCCGTGAAGGACGGCGATCTGCCGACCAATTTCCCCGCCGTCCTCGGTCACGAAGGGGCAGGGGAAGTATTGGCAGTCGGCGATGCGGTGCAAGGCATCGCGAAAGGCGACAAGGTCGTGCTGTCCTACGGCAGCTGCGGCCATTGCCGGCCGTGCCAGGAAGGCGATCCTGCCTATTGCGCGGATTTCAATCCGCTCAATTTCATGAACGAACGGCAGGGCAGCGACCGGTCGGTCTTCGAAGACGGCCCCAACGCGGCTTTCTTCCAGCAATCGTCTTTCGCGACCCACGCCATCGCGCACGAGCGTAACGTGGTGAAGATCGAAAGCGATACGGACATCTCGCTGCTCGGCCCGCTGGGCTGCGGCATCCAGACGGGTGCCGGCGCGGTCTTGCGGACCGCCCAGGTGCCGGCCGGTTCCGCCGTCGCCGTGTCGGGCTGCGGCAGCGTCGGCATGGCGGCCCTGATGGCGGCAAAGGTCGCAGGGGCATCGGTCATAATCGCCATCGACCCCAATACCGACCGACTGAAAACCGCAGAAGAGCTGGGCGCGACCGATACAATCGCCGTAGGAGACGATACCGATGTGGCCGAGGCGGTCCGCAAGATCGTGCCGGCCGGCGTCGATTACGTGATCGAATGTTCGGGCAATGCCGCCGCGGCCAGGGACGGCTGGTCCGCCCTCGCCAATCGCGGCACGCTGGTGGTCGTGGGCGCACCGCCGCAGGGCACCGACTATTCCTTTGATGCCAACGAGCACATCCTGAGCGGCCGCAAGATCGTCGGCTGCGTGGAGGGCGACAGCAAGGTGAAGCAATTCATCCCGCAATTGGTCGATCTGTTCGAGCAGGGCCGCTTCCCGTTCGACAAGCTGACCAAGCGATACAAGTTCGACGAAATCAACAAGGCCGTCGCCGATCTGGAGGACGGCACGGTTTTCAAGCCGATCATCGAGATGGGCTGACGGTCGGTCGACCGGGGTTGCAACAATGGCCGGGCGGCCTCTAGGCGTCTTCGCATATTCGTGAAGCAGCCGGGGCCGCCCGATCCATGTTTGCCATCCCTGACCCGATCCGCCGCGCCGTGCCGCTGGCCGCGCTTGTCCTTCTTGCAACGCCGGCCGCGGCGCAGGACCTGCCGGAACCGGCGCGCGCGATGGTGGATGCCGCAATCGCCACAGGTGATGCGGCAAAGGTCGCGGCCGTCGCCGAAGCGGCGCGCACGACCAACCCCGATGCGGTCGAGGAAATCGACGGACTGGTGGCGGCGTTCACCGCCGAACGCGAGCGGATCGCTGCCGAAGAAGCCGCCGAGGAAAAGCGCGCGCTCCGAGAAGCCGGCGTTTTCGCCCGCTGGTCCGGTGAAGGCCAGCTCGGCGGGTTCCGCGCTACCGGGAACGCCGACCAGCTGGGTCTGACGGCAGGCGCTAAGCTGGAGCGCGATGGCATCGACTGGACGCACAAGCTCGCGCTGCTTGCCGATTACCAGGAAAACAACGGCGTCGCCGCGCGCGAACAGTACCGGGCGACGTACGAGCCCAACTACCGGGTGGACGACTGGGTGTTTGTCTACGGCCTCGCCCAGTTCGAGAGCGACCGGTTCCAGGGGTACGACGCGCGCTATTCGTTCTCCGGCGGCGCGGGCCTGACCCTGCTCGACGAAAAGGAGGTGCAGCTTTCGGTCAAGGGCGGTCCGGCCTGGCGGCGCACCGAGAGGGTGGACGGCACGGCGCGGGAGCGCATTTCCGCCCTCGCCGCGCTGGATTTCGACTGGCAGGTGGCGGAGCGGCTGAAACTGTTCGAGGATGCCAGCGTGTTCTATGAACCCGAAGGCACGACGCTGGCGGCGCGCACGGGGCTGGAGGCCGGGCTCGGGTCCTCGCTATCCGCGCGCTTCAGCTACGCCGTGGAATACGAGACCGATCCGCTGGCAGGCGCGGTTTCGACCGACACCCTCACCCGGTTCACGCTCATCTACGGCTTTTGAGCCTCAACGCTTTCGCGCGAACCAGATGAAATGTTGCGGGCCCTTGTTGTTGGGCCGCGCACGCACCCTGCGGACCTCCACATCGAAACGTGCATCGCGCAGGCGCTGGGTGAACTTGTGATCGTCCGCCGCCGACCACACGGCAAGCAGGCCGCCCGGGTTCAGCGCGTCGCGCGCCCGGGCGAGCCCGGTGCGCGTGTAAAGCCGTTCGTTGCCATCGTGGACGATGCCGTCGGGCCCGTTGTCCACGTCGAGCAGGATCGCGTCGTAACGCGGTGTGGTGCCGTCTACCGCATCGTCGATCAACGCGGCGACATCGGCAATCACGATTTCCCCGCGCGGATCGTCCATGCAATCGCCGGTCAATTCCGTCAGCGGACCTTTCGCCCATTCGAGGATATCGGGCACTACCTCCGCCACCGTCACCTTGCCCCTTTCGGGCAGGGCGGCCAGTGCCGCGCGGTAAGTGAAGCCCATGCCGTAGCCGCCGATGAGCAGGTGCGGCGAACTTGCTTCCAGTCGCTCCACCGTGAGCTCGGCCAGTTGCTCCTCGCTGAAGCGCATGCGCGTGCCCATCAGCTCGTCCCGGCCCAGCATGATGATGAAGTCGCGCCCGTGGCTGACCAGTTCCAGCGTGCCCCCGCCGGGGATCTCCGCAGTGGCGATATGTTCACGCGGCAGCATCGTAACCCTCCGGTTGCGACCCCGGGATCACGAGCCGGGCGATCGCGCCCTTCCCGTCAGTCCGATTGTCCAACGTGAACTCCCCGCGCAAGCCCTTCGCCAGCGTGCAGGCAATCCGCAGGCCCAGGCTGTCCGACCCTTCCAGTTCGAACCCGTCGGGCAAACCGATGCCTTCGTCCTGGATGCAGATGATGTAGCAGCGGTCCTCGTTCTCTTCCCCGTTTTCAACCACCGTGACCTCCAGCGGGCCGCCGCCGTCGGCATAGGCGTGCTCCACCGCGTTGCTGATCGCTTCCGCCACGACGAGGGCCGTCGGCACAGCGTCCTTGGCCTCCAGAGTGCCTTGCACCTTCTCGTCGAACAGGTAGCGGATATCGCGCCTGCCCGAAGCGTCCAGCGTGTCCTGCGCGATGCGGTTGATGTAGCTGCCCAGCGGCAACTGCGCGCCGTCGGCACGGTACAGAGTCCGCTGCAGCCGGCCGATCAACCCCAGCCTGCGCGACGCATCGGCCAAGGCCTGCTTGCCCTCCCCTTCGGCCATGCCGCGCTGCTGAAGCGTCAGGAGCGAAGAGACCATCTGCAGGTTGTTGCCGACGCGGTGCTGCAGTTCCTTGAACAGCATCTCGCGCGTCTCGGCCAGTTCGGCGCTCTTTCGCTGTTCCAGTGCCAGGCGCGCGTTGGCGATCTGCATCCAGTGGACGAGGGCGATGTCGACCACCACAATACCGAGGAAGAAAGCCAGAGCCACCACCGCCCGGAAATCGAGCGCGAAGCTTTCGACCGGCGGGATGAAGAAATACCAGCTCAGCAGGCCACACAGCAAAGCGGCGAGCGCTCCCGGCCCGACGCCGAAGAAGAAGGCGGTCAGGATGACCGGGGGAAAGAAGGTGATGTAGGGGAAGCCGTCCGGCAACGCCCCTTCGACGGCCCAGCGCAACAACAGCCCCGCCACGCTGGACAGGATGGCGACGCCATAGCCGATCCACGGACGACGACGAGCCAGCGGCAGTCGCTGCAGGAAGGTCAGACTATCGGGCGGAAGGTCCCTAAGGGCCTTGAACATCGGATCGGGTCGCTTTCGTCTGGCTATTATTGAAAGGGCCGCGGAAGCGCATACTCCCGCGGCCCTGAAATGCCAAAAGGCGTTTGAAGGATCAGTCCTTCAGGAAGTCGGGCACGTGGGCTTCACCGCCCCCGTTGTCGTTACCGCCGTCGCCGTCACGGCCGCCACGCGGGCCACGACCGCGACCGCCACGGTCGCCACCGCGACCGCCGCCACGTCCGCCACGATCACCGCCGCCACGCGGGCCGCGGTCGCCGCGATCACCGCGCGGTTCGCGCGGCGGGCGGGTGTCTTCCAGCTCTTCGCCGGTTTCCTGGTCGACCACGCGCATCGACAGGCGGACCTTGCCGCGCTGGTCGATCTCGAGGACCTTGACCTTCACTTCCTGGCCTTCGCTGACGACGTCGGTCGGCTTCTCGACACGCTCGTTCTTCATTTCGGACACGTGGACGAGACCGTCCTTGCCGCCCATGAAGTTCACGAATGCACCGAAGTCGACGATGTTGACGACCTTGCCGTTGTAGATCTTGCCGACTTCCGCTTCTTCGACGATGCCTTCGATCCACGCCTTAGCAGCGGCGATCTCGTCGGCATTGCTGGACGAGATCTTGATCACGCCCTCGTCGTCGATGTCCACCTTGGCGCCGGTTTCGGCCACGATCTCGCGGATCACCTTGCCGCCGGTACCGATGACGTCGCGGATCTTCGACTTGTCGATCTGCATGGTCTCGATACGCGGTGCGTGCTTGGACACCTCACCGCGTGCCGAACCCAGGGCCTTCTGCATTTCGCCCAGGATGTGCGCGCGGCCTTCGCTGGCCTGAGCCAGTGCGGTCTTCATGATCTCCTGCGTGATGCCGGCGACCTTGATGTCCATCTGCAGGCTGGTGATGCCCTTTTCCGAACCGGCGACCTTGAAGTCCATGTCGCCGAGGTGGTCTTCGTCACCCAGGATGTCCGACAGGACGGCGAACTCGTCGCCTTCGAGGATCAGGCCCATCGCGATGCCCGAAACCGGGCGCTCGATCGGCACGCCGGCGTCCATCATCGACAGGCAGCCGCCGCACACGGTCGCCATCGAGGACGAGCCGTTGCTCTCCGTGATGTCGGACAGGATGCGGATGGTGTACGGGAAGTCCTCATGCGCGGGCAGCACCGGATGCAGCGCGCGCCATGCGAGCTTGCCGTGACCGGTTTCGCGCCGGCTCGTGAAGCCGAAACGGCCCACTTCGCCGACCGAATAGGGCGGGAAGTTGTAGTGCAGCATGAAGTGGTTGTACGACAGACCTTCGAGACCGTCGATCATCTGCTCGGCATCCTTGGTGCCCAGCGTGGTGGTGCAGATCGCCTGCGTTTCACCGCGCGTGAACAGGGCCGAACCGTGCGTACGGGGCAGCAGACCGACCATCGCCTCGATCGGGCGGACCTGGTTCAGCTTGCGGCCGTCGATGCGCTGGCCGTCCTTAAGGATGGCACCGCGCACGATTTCCGCTTCCAGCTTCTTGACCGCCTTGTTGGCGACCATCTGCGTCTGCGGTTCATCGTCTGCGAACGCGTCCTTCGCCTTGGCGCGCGCTTCGTTGAGCGCGTCGGAGCGGGCCGACTTGTCGGTCAGCTTGTAGGCGGCGGCGATGTCGCTACCCACGATGCCGCGCAGCTTTTCCTTGATCGCGGAGGTATCGTCCGACTGGTCGATTTCCCACGGGTCCTTGGCGGCCTGCTCGGCGAGATCGATGATCGCGCCGATGACCTTGCGGCTTTCCTCGTGCGCGAACATGACGGCGCCGAGCATTTCCTCTTCGGTCAGTTCCTTCGCTTCGGATTCGACCATCATCACCGCGTCCTGCGTCGCGGCGACGACCAGGTCGAGACGACCGTCTTCGCCCAGCGCATCGGTCAGGCTGGGGTTGAGGACATATTCGCCATCGTTGGTGAAGCCGACGCGTGCCGCGCCGATCGGGCCCATGAAAGGCACGCCGCTGATGGTAAGGGCCGCAGAGGCGGCAATCATCGCGACGATATCGGGCTCGGTCTCGCCGTCATAGGACAGAACCTGCGCGATCACGTTGATTTCGTTGTAGAAGCCTTCCGGGAAGAGCGGCCGCACCGGGCGGTCGATCAGGCGGGAGGTCAGCGTTTCCTTCTCCGTGGCGCGGCCTTCGCGCTTGAAGAAGCCGCCCGGGATACGGCCCGCAGCGGAGAATTTTTCCTGGTAGTGGACAGTCAGCGGGAAGAAGTCCTGCCCTTCGCGAACACTCTTGGCGGCGGTCACGGCGCACAGCACCACGGTTTCGCCATAGGTGGCCAGCACGGCGCCGTCAGCCTGACGGGCGATCTGGCCGGTTTCGAGGGTGAGGGTCTTTCCGCCCCACTCCAGCGATACGGTTTTCTTGTCGAACATGTATTTTCCTAAATGACCCGCACGGCCTCATTGCGGTGCGGGGCCTACTGCCGGGGATACCGTCCCGGTCCGGTTCGGGGCTCATCTCGCCCCATTGGCCGCACGCCTGCGCCGGATTGCGCAGGTGCCGGATAAACGAAGGGCGGCCTTTCGAGCCGCCCCCCGGTAACTCTTATTTACGCAGACCCAGCTTCTGGATCAGGGCGTTGTAGCGCTCCACGTCCTTCTTCTTGAGATAGGCGAGGAGGCTGCGGCGCTTGTTGACCATGGCCAGCAAGCCGCGACGCGAATGGTTGTCCTTGTGGTGGCTCTTGAAGTGGTCGGTCAGGTTGCGGATGCGTTCCGTCAGGATGGCGACCTGTACTTCGGGGGAGCCGGTGTCGCCCTTGCCCTGGGCGTTGTCCTTGATGATCTTCTGCTTGTTTTCGGCGGTAACCGACATGTCTGTTCTCACTTGCTCAGCGACATCTTCAAAGGTTGAACCCCCGCACGACTTTCGCCGTGCCGCCGTTCAGGTCCACCAGCGCTACCGGCACATCGGCCAGCATCGCACAGTAAAGCCCGTCGGTGTGGGGCAGCCCGGAAACGACCCGGCCCTGGCGGACCGCCTGCGCGCTTTCCGGATCGAGGACCAGGGCCGGGATGTCGTCCAGCCCCGCTTCGAGCGGCAGGAGGAGGTCTTCAAGCGCCGCGCCCTTACCGATTTCGTTCAGTTTGTCTAGCGAAATCGCCTGTTCCTGGCGGAACGGGCCGGCCTTGGTACGCCTGAGGTAGGTAACGTGGCCCAGCGTGCCAAGGGCGCGTGCGATATCCCGTGCAAGGGAGCGGATGTAAGTGCCCTTGCTGACGTGCGCCGTCAGCGTGACCGCATCGGCCAGTTCCAATGGTGCCTGCGGATCGTAGGGGTCGGGGCGGCCGGCACTGGTGGCAAAGGCGCTCGGGATGTCGTCGCCATCGTCACGCTGCCCCTGCAGGCGGAGCGAATGGATCGTCACGATCCGCGTTTTCATCTCCACCTCTTCGCCCGCCCGCGCGCGGTCGTAGGCGCGCTTTCCGTCGACTTTCAGCGCAGAGTATTTTGGCGGGACCTGCTCGATCTCGCCGGTGAAGTGCTCCAGCACCGCAGAAATCGCGGCCATCGGCGGGCGGCGGTCGGTGCGCTGCGTCACCTCGCCCTCGGCATCCAGCGTGTCGGTTTCCTCCCCGAACTGGATGGTAAAGTCGTAAACCTTGCTCGCATCGAGCATGCGGCCGGCAAGCTTCGTCGCCTCCCCCAGCGCGATCGGCAGCACGCCTTCGGCTTCGGGGTCGAGCGTGCCGCCATGGCCGGTCCTGGTCTTCGGCAGCCCCGCTTCGCGCAAATTACGCTTTACGGCTGCGACCGCTTGGGTGGAGCCCAGCCCGCGCGGCTTATCGAGGATGATCCAGCCATTGATCGCACCGTTGATCGCATCGTCGCTCACTTGCCCAGCGCCTCGCTGAAATGGCGGCGGCACAGCGCGACATAGCGGTCGTTGCCGCCGATTTCGGTCTGCGCGCCCTCGCTCACCGCAGCGCCGCTTTGATCGACGCGCAGGTTCATCGTCGCCTTGCGCCCGCAGTGGCAGACGGCCTTCAATTCCACCAGGCTGTCGGCGATGCCCAGCAGTACGGCGGAGCCGGGGAACAGTGCGCCCTGGAAATCGGTGCGCAGGCCATAGCACAGCACCGGGATGCCATGACGGTCGGCAATCTCGGCGCATTGCCACACCTGCCCCTCGGTCAGGAATTGCGCCTCGTCGATCAGCACGCAATGAATCGGCTCGCGCGCATGGTCTTCCAGCACCCGGGCAAGGATGTGCGTATCCGCCTCGAAACGGTGCGCGTCGCTGGCAAGACCGATCCGGCTGCTGATCGCGCCGAAGCCGGGCCGGTCGTCGATCGCCGCCGTCCACAGCGACACGCGCATGTCGCGCTCGCCGTAATTGAAGGCCGCCTGCAGCAGGGTGCTCGATTTGCCGGCATTCATGCTCGCGTAATAGAAATACAGCTTTGCCATCGGCCCGTGGGTATCCTGCCCGGCGCGGGGCGACAACGGCGCAGCGCAGTGATAGTCCACAGGCTAGACCATTCACCACTGGAGCGGGACGAACGATGGCAGAGGCAGCGGTAGCGCAGCAGAAGGGCATTCTCGGCTGGATCGAGCGAAGCGGCAACAAGCTGCCCGATCCGGTGTTCCTGTTCTTCGGCCTGATCGCCGCGCTGGTGGTCATCTCCGTCATCGCCAGCCTTGCCGGCTGGTCGGCGGCCCACCCGACCGAAATCGACGAGACCACGGGCGCCGCACGCGTCATCACCGCGCAGAGCCTGCTGTCGGCGGAGAATATCCGCCAGCTGTGGGTCGACATGCCCAAGACCTTCACCCACTTCCACCCGCTGGGTTATGTGCTGGTGGTTATGCTGGGCGCTGGCGTGGCGGAGCGCGCGGGCCTGTTCGGCACTGCCATGCGCGCCGGCGTTCGCAATGCGCCGACCGCGCTGCTGACGCCGATCGTGGTGCTGGTGGGGATGCTCGGCAACCTGGCCGCCGATGCCGCCTATGTGGTGCTGATCCCGCTGGCCGGCATCATCTTCCATGCCGCCGGACGCCATCCCATCGCCGGGATCGCGGCGAGTTTCGCCGGCGTGTCCGGCGGCTTTTCCGCCAACCTCCTGCCCGGCCAGCTCGATGCCCTGCTGTTCGGCATTACCGAGGCCGCGGTGGAGACCGTGTTCGGCGATTTCACCGCCAACATCGCGGGCAACTGGTTCTTCATCGTCGGGATGACCGTGATCTTCCTGCCGGTGATTTGGTTCGTCACCGACCGCATGATCGAGCCGCGCCTTGGCAAGTGGGACCCGGCCAAGGCCGGCAACGCTGCCGCCGACGAGCAGACCGACCGCGCGCTGACCGATGGCGAGCGCAAGGGTCTGCGCTGGGCCGGGCTGGCCGTGCTCGGCGTGGTGGCGCTGTGGCTGGTCTTCACCTTCGGCCCAGGCACGCCGCTGATCGACGAGGAAGCGACGCCGGAAGCGCGGCTGACCCCGTTCTACCAGAGCCTGGTCGCCGGCTTCTTCATCCTCTTCCTGTTCTCCGGCTGGGCCTACGGCAAGGCGGCGGGCACCATCGGCGACCACCGCGATCTCGTGAAAATGATGGCTGGCGCGATGGAAGACCTCGCCTATTACCTCGTGCTCGCCTTTGCGGCCGCGCATTTCGTGGCGATGTTCGCGTGGTCGAACCTCGGCCTCATCCTCGCGGTGCAGGGTGCCGATTTCCTCGGTAACTCGGGCCTGCCAGCTTGGGCGCTGCTCGCGGCAATCATCCTCGTGTCCGCGCTGCTCAACATCTTCGTCGGCTCGGCCAGCGCCAAGTGGGCGCTCTTGGCCCCGGTGCTGGTGCCGATGCTGATGTTGCTCGGCATCACGCCGGAAATGGCCACTGCCGCCTATCGCGTCGGCGACAGCGCGACCAACATCATCACCCCGCTGATGGTCTATTTCCCGCTGATCCTAATCTTCTGCCAGCGCTGGCAGAAGGACTTCGGGCTGGGATCGCTGGCGGCGACCATGCTGCCCTATTCCATCGGCCTGATGGTCGCGGGCCTGATCATGACGATCGGCTGGGTCGCGCTCGACCTGCCGCTGGGCCCCGGCGCGGAAGTGTTCATGGAAGTGCCGAACACCGTGGACCCGACCGGCCCGGCTGCGGCGGAGTAAAACTCGCCGGTCAGTCCGGCACGCCCAGATCCCGCGCTACCTTGGGATCGCGCAGCAGCCGTTCGATGCGGTCGGCTTCGTCGAACGTCTCGTCGGCCCGGAACTTGAGCTTGGGAGCGAATTTCAGGCCGAGGCGCTTGGCGACTTCGCGCTGGAGGAAGGCGGTGTTGGTGCGCAGCGCCTTGACCACCACCTCCTCCGCCTCGCCCATCAGCGGCTTCACGTAAGCGGTCGCGTTGCGCAGGTCGGGGGACATGCGCACTTCGGTGACGCTGACCGAATGGGCGGACAGCGTGTCATCATGCACTTCCTGCCGGGCGAGCAGTTCCGACAGGATGTGGCGCACGCGCTCCCCCACCTTGAGGACGCGGACGGATTGCTGTTCGGATGTATGCTCGCGGCGGGCCATGGGCGGTAAGTGGTGGGCCTAGCCCATCTTGTCCAGTATCCGCCTGAGCGAGCTGCGATTGCGCGCGGTGTGCGGCGTGCCCAGCCGCCGCTCGATGAAGGCGGGCGTGAGGCGGCTCTTACCCGCACCCTCGACATAATCGACATGGATGGTCGGTACTGGTCCAGCCTTGGAGCCCGCGATGATCCGTTCCGCCCCGCGGCCCTGGTAGGCGGCGAGCATCGCGTTGAAGGCGATCGGATCGAGCGGATCCTGCAGGAAATGCGTGTGGACGAACTTGTCCTCGCCCTCGCTCGCGAAAGGATCGGCATCGATCACCGCAGCCAGCTCCTCGCGCGTCAGGACGATGGCGAAAGTGTCGAAGCCGAACCGCTCGGTGATCAGCAGGCCGAGCTTCTCCGCAATGCCGGCAGAGGGGCGCGGCTCGTGGTCGAACAAGACATTCCCGCTCGCCACGACCGTTTCGACATTTGCGAACCCCTCGCGCTCCATCGCCTCGCGCAGCTCCGCCATGGAGATGCGGTTCCGCCCGACGTTCACCCGCGCGATAAGACCTGCATAGCGCAAGGCTTACAGCGTCCGCTCGCGCTCCTCGATCTCGAAGACCTCGAGGCTGTCGCCCGGCTGGACGTCGTTCGTGTCTTCCAGGACCACGCCGCATTCGAGGCCGGCGCGGACTTCGTCCACATCGTCCTTGAAGCGCCGCAGCGAGGCGATCGTGGTCGCCGACACGATGACGTCCTCGCGCGTGAGGCGTGCGAACAGGCCCTTGCGGATGACGCCTTCGGTGACCAGCAGGCCGGCCGCCTTGTCGCGCTTGCCCGACTTGAAGACTTCCTTCACGTCGGCACGGCCGACGACGTTCTCGACCTTCAGCGGGCCGAGTTCGCCAAGCATTTCCTTCGTGATTTCGTCCGTCAGGTGATAGATCACGTCGAAGTACTTCATCTCGACATTGTCGCGTTTCACCAGCTCGCGCGCCTTGGGATTGGGTCGTACGTTGAAGCCGATGATCGGCGCGCCGGACGAAGCCGCCAGCGTCACGTCGCTTTCGGTGATCGCGCCCACGCCTGCGTGCAGCACGCGGACCTTGATGTCGTCGTTCGACAGGTTGTGGAGCGCGGTGTTGATCGCCTCCACGCTGCCCTGCACGTCCGCCTTCACCACGACCGGGAATTCCACCACGTCGGTCTGCAGGTTGTTGAACATCGTGTCGAAGCTGGTCGGGGCGAGCGCCGTGCGCTTCTCGGTCGCCTTTTCCTTGCGGTACTGGGCCACTTCGCGGGCGCGTGCCTCGTTCTCCACCACGGTCAGCTTGTCGCCTGCCATCGGCACACCGCCTAGGCCGAGGACCTCGACCGGCATGGACGGGCCGGCTTCCTTGATCTGCTTGCCCTGGTCGTTGACGATGGCGCGCACGCGGCCGCTTTCGGTGCCGACGACGAAGGTGTCGCCGCGCTTCAGCGTGCCGCGCGTGATGAGCACGGAGGCAACGGGGCCGCGGCCCTTGTCGAGCTGCGCTTCCACCACGGTCGCTTCCGCATCGCGGTCCGGCCGGGCCTTCAGTTCCATCAGTTCCGCCTGCAGCGCGATCTTCTCGAGCAATTCGTCGAGACCGGTGCCTTCCTTGGCGGAGACCTCCACGTCCTGCACGTCGCCCGACATCGCCTCCACGATCACTTCCTGCTCCAGCAGGCGCTCGCGGATCTTCTGTGCATTGGCTTCCGGCTTGTCGATCTTGTTGATCGCCACGATCATCGGCACGCCGGCGGCCTTAGTGTGATTGATGGCCTCGATAGTCTGGGGCATGATGCCGTCGTCGGCGGCCACCACCAGCACCACGATATCGGTGACGTTGGCACCGCGCTGGCGCATTTCGGTAAAGGCCGCGTGGCCCGGCGTGTCGAGGAAGGTGATCGTGTCGCCGCCCTTCGTCTTCACCTGGTAGCTGCCGATGTGCTGGGTGATGCCGCCGGCTTCGCCCTTCACGACATTGGCGCCGCGCAGCGCGTCGAGCAGGCTGGTCTTGCCGTGGTCGACATGGCCCATGATCGTGACCACCGGCGGACGCGGCTTCAGCGTTTCTTCCGGATCGTTGTCTTCCGCTTCCTGGATATCGACGTCGGCTTCGGAAACCTTCTCGATATTGTGGCCGAACTGTTCGACGAGCAGTTCCGCGGTATCCTGGTCGATCGTCTGGTTGACGGTGACCATCATGTCGAGATTGAACAGCTCTTTCACGAGGTCGGCGCCCTTTTCGCCCATCCGCTTGGCGAGCTCGCCAACGGTGATGGCTTCGGGCACCACGACATCGCGGACCTGCTTTTCACGCGGCTTGCCGCCGCCGCCGCCCTGGAGGCGACGTTCCTTTTCGCGCGCACGCTTGAGCGCCGCGAGGCTGCGGGCACGGCGGCCCTCGTCCTCGTTCAGCGCCTTGGTGACAGTCAGCTTGCCGCCGCGGCGCTTGTCGGGCCGTTCGGGGGTGCGCTTTTCCTCCACCTTCTTCTTGGGCGGGCGCTTGGGTTCGGGGCGGGCGACCGGCGTGAATTTGCGCGGCGCGGGCGAACCGGGAGCGGCAGGCTCGTCAGCAGCTGGCGCAGCCTCTTCGGCCGGAGCTTCGGCAGCCTTCTTCGCCTCTTGCTCGGCGCGCTTGGCGGCTTCTTCCTCGGCCTTGCGGTTATCCTCGGCGCGGGTCTTCTCGTCCTTGGCAGCCTTGGCAGCGGCCTCGTCCTCGCGCTTGCGGGCATCTTCCGCCAGGCGCAGGCGCTCTTCCTCGGCCTCGCGCTGCAGGCGGGCGACGCGTTCCTGCGGCGTCTCGTCCGACGCGGCGGGTTTCCTGGGCGCAGGCGCCGGCTTCTTCGCGGCAGGCGCGGGCGCGGGTGCCGGGGCCGCTTCGGGAGCGGGCGCAGGCGCCGGCGCCGGCGCTTCCTCGCCCGGCTTTACCAGCTTGCGACGGCGCTTGACCTCGACCGCCACCTTGTTGGTGCGGCCATGGCTGAAGGTCTGCTTGACCTCGCCCGGCTGCGAACCCTTCAGGGTCAGCGGCTTGCGGGTCCGGGTCGGTTTGTCTTGATCGCTCATAAAACTCGTATCTGTCCTTCAGCTCAATTCTTCGTGTCCGGACCTGTATGTCCGGACCTTTCGCGCCCCAGTAGCGCGCTAGTGGCGCGTGATGCCGTCCCCGGCTCCACCCGTCTCTGGCGCAGGCTCTCCCGCGCCGGTAAAGTTCTGCAAACGCAGCAGAGGGCCGCTTACCCGCGTCGTTGCGCGGGCGTCGGCCAATGCCAGGTGGACCACATTGTCGCGGCCCAATGCCACAGACAGGGCTTCCCGGTCCAGTGGCAAGCGGGTGCCGCGTTCGCCCGACCCCTCCCGTTCGCGCCCGACGCGCCACGCCTGGTCCAGCTTGGCGGTGCCGTCCGGCGCCGCATCGGCCGCGTGCAGCAGCAGTTCAAGCACCCCGCCGCGCGCATGTTCGGCGATCCGGTCGGAACCGAGCACGATCTTGCCGGCGCGCATTTCGATACCCAGCCGGTCGGTGAAATTGCGCACCAGCGCATCTTCAATCCGCTGCGGCAAATCATCGGGGATCGCCAGCGGCGCGCCCTTGAACGCGCGTGCCAGCGCCCCCTTTAACTGGCCCTTGGCCATCGCTTTTTCAAGCGCCGGGCGCGAGACGCCGATCCATGCGCCGCGCCCCGGCGCACGCGCCAGCACATCGGGCAGGACCTGGCCATCCGGCCCGATCGCCAGCCGCACGAGTTCATCCGCCGGGCGCGTCTCGCCCGACAGGATGCAGCGCCGCTCGGCCCCCGTTTTCAGGGGGCGTCGCGGGTCGGTGATGTCGGAGCTCAGGCTCTCATTGGGTGGAGTCCGCATCGGCGGCCTCCCCGGTATTTGGCTCGGTGGCGGGCTCGGCTGCTGCCGGAGCTTCCTCTTCGTCTTCGAACCAGTGCGCACGGGCGGCCATGATGATCTCGTTGCCCTGCTCTTCCGACAGGCCGAACGCGCCCAGCACGCCGCCCTTGTCTTCCGGACGCGCCGGACGGGTCGGTTTCATCGGCGGGCCGCCTTCGGGATTGCGGCGACGCGGCGCTTCGCGCTTCTTGGCGATCAGCTCGTCGGTGGCGAGATCGGCCAGGTCGTCCAGGTCCTTGATTCCGGCCTTGCCCAGCACGACCAGCATCTGCTCGGTCAGGTGGGGAAGTTCGGCCAGGTCGTCTTCCACGCCCAGTTCGCGGCGTTCCTCGCGATAGGCGGCTTCCTGCCGCTCGATCGCTTCCTGCGCGCGGGACTGGAGTTCCTCGGCCAGTTCCTCGTCGAAGCCTTCGATGCCGGCCAGTTCGTCCAGCTCGACATAGGCGACTTCTTCCAGTTCCACGAAGCCTTCGGCGACGAGCAGCTGCGACAGCGTTTCGTCGACGTCGAGCTCTTCCTCGAACATCTTGGACCGCTCGGCAAATTCCTTGGAGCGTTTCTCGGAAGCCTCTTCTTCGGTCATGATGTCGATCTGGTGGCCGGTCAGCTGGCTGGCGAGGCGCACGTTCTGGCCGCGGCGGCCGATGGCGAGCGAGAGCTGGTCGTCGGGCACGACGACTTCGATGCGGCCCTCTTCCTCGTCGAGCACGACGCGGGCGACGGTCGCCGGCTGGAGCGCGTTGACGACGAAGGTCGCCGTGTCCTCGCTCCACGGGATGATGTCGATCTTCTCGCCCTGCAGTTCCTGCACCACCGCCTGCACGCGGCTACCCTTCATGCCGACGCAGGCGCCGACCGGGTCGATGGAGCTGTCGTGGCTGATCACGCCGATCTTGGCGCGGCTGCCCGGGTCGCGGGCGGCGGCCTTGATCTCGATGATGCCGTCGTAGATTTCGGGCACTTCCTGCGCGAACAGCTTCTTCATGAAGTCGGGGTGCGCACGGCTCAGGAAGATCTGCGGGCCGCGGTTGTTGCGTTCCACCTTGGTGATCAGCGCGCGCACGCGCTCACCCACGCGGGCCGCTTCGCGCGGGATCTGCTGGTCGCGGCGGATGACGCCCTCGGCACGGCCGAGATTGACGATCACGTGGCCGAACTCGACCGACTTGATCACGCCGGTGATGACTTCGTCGGCGCGGTCCTTGAATTCTTCGTACTGGCGCTCGCGCTCCGCATCGCGGACCTTCTGGAAGATCACCTGCTTGGCCGACTGCGCGTCGATGCGGCCGAGATCGACCGGCGGCAGCGGATCGACGATGAAGTCGCCGATGCTGGCATCGTCCTGCAGCTTCTTCGCCTGCTTCAGGTCGACCTGCTTGAAGTAGTCTTCCACTTCCTCGACCACTTCGACCACGCGCCACAGGCGCAGGTCGCCGGTGTTCGGGTCCAGCTTCGCGCGGATATCGTTTTCCGCGCCATAGCGGCTGCGGGCCGATTTCTGAATCGCTTCTTCCATCGCTTCGATCACGATGGACTTGTCGATCATCTTCTCCGACGCGACGGAATTCGCAATCGCAAGCAGCTCTGCCTTGTTGGCGGAAATGGCACTGGCCATCAGTCGTTACTCTCTTCTTCGGTTTCGACGATTTCGTCTGCGCCGCTGGTGTCCAGCGGCCGGGTGGCGGCGATGAGCGCGTCGGTCAGGACGAGCTTCGCCGAATGAATGCTTTGCCGCGGAACGTCCACACGCCCCGCCTTCTTATCCTCTATCGACACGGTGTCGCCGTCGATGCCGACCAGCGGGCCGCGCAGGTTCCTCTGCCCGTCCCAGGCCTTGTCCATGCTGATCTTGGCCTCGTGCCCCGCCCAGTCGGCGTAATCCTTCGCGCGGGTCAGCGGGCGGTCGATGCCGGGGCTGGAAACCTCGAGGTGATAGGCACCTTCGATCGGATCTCGCCCTGCCTCTTCCAGCTCGTCCATCCGGGCGGAGATACGGCGCGACAGTTCGGCGCATTGCTCGATGACCAGCTGGCCCGTCGCCGGGTCCTCCGCCATCACCTGCAGCGCCTGCCCGCCGTCGCCGGCTTCGGACGGCATCATCTTCACGCGCACGAGGTCGAAACCCAGCGCTTTCGCTTCGGGTTCGATAATCTCGGTCAGGCGCTCGATATCTGCCATTCGGTCTCCGTTCAGTCGGTCATTGCCAAACCGGTTTCGGGCCGGCCCCTCGCGGCGCCAGCATCTCAACCTTGTATCGACAATGTCGGGATGCGGTTCATGTAGGCAGGTAGGAGATGGAAAGCAAGATGCGCATTTCGATCGTCATGCTGGTTTGCGCCGCACTGGTCACAGGCTGCGATAGCGGAGCGGAGGAACGGCAGGTCATGGCCCAGGATGTGCTGCTGCCTCCGGCCGAGCTGCCACCTGGCGCAGGTCCGCCGCCGGAACGCGTCCCGCGCCCGCCAATCTGCCCGCCCTTTCCGCCCGGTACCGCCGTACCTGCAAATGCCGCAAGCGCCGAGCAATGCGCCGCGCTCGAACGCGAGCAGGAAAAGGAGCGAGCTGCGTCCGAGAAGCGCCAGCTCGCCGAAGCGACCCGCGATGGCGAATTGCCGCCTTTCGACCAGCGGGTCGATCGCTTTCCCGAGCGCGGGAGCTGGATCCAGCGGCTCGTCCCCGACGATGTGCCGGCGGAAGCAAGCGGCTGCACTTTCACTGAGAGACCGCGCAACGAGCGGCCCGCGAATCTCGTCGTCCAGGCGCAAAGCGGCAACATGGACTTGCTCGCCGAAGGCTTCGTGCTGGCGCACGACCATGCGATCGGTTTCGTCGAGGCGGGTTTTCTGGCGGACAAGCCGGTGATCGCGGTGCGCAAGAACATGCCCGACCTGTGGATCGCGCCCAAGCCGCCGATCCGCAACGTCATCCTGCGGATCGGCGCGGAGGAATTTCGCTGCATCCGTTCGACCGGTTCGGGCGGCTGATACGAAAAGGGCGGAGGCTCCGCGCCCCCGCCCTTCCCTTCAGATCCGGCAAATCAATGGTCGTGATCGTCGTCATGCGGGCGGTTGCCGCGCGGGCCCTCGCCCGGAGCCCAAGTGACGTGGGTGACCACGAAGTCGCCGTCGCCCTCGTCGCGGATGAAGACGAAAGGCACGCCCTTGGCGTCGAATTCGACCGCGCGGCCCCAGTTCGCAGGCGTGTCGCCGACCACGCCCAGCTTCTTGCCGCGCCCGCCGCCATTGCCGCCTTTACCGTTGCCGGGCTTGGTCCCGCCGCCGCCGGTGCTGCCGCCGTACATGATGGCAAGCTGGTCGTAATCGTGCTGGTCAGGATGCTCGTTACCTTCGGGCAGGCTGGTATATTCCATGCACGAGGTGGTGAGATCGGTGCTGAAGTTCTCGTTCTGGTGGCCGAGGCCGTAATCGTGGCCGATTTCCTGGCAGGTCACCAGCTGGCGCCACGAGAAATTGTTGTAGTTCGGCCGGGTAAAGTAGTTGTCATTCAGCTTGGTCACCCCGGCAGTGATCGTCGAACCGCTGATCGTGATGCTGGCGATGCCGAGCCAGCCGGTCGCGCCATAGTCGTCGTTACAGACCTGGATGGTCGAACGGACATAGGGGCAGGACGGATCGGCACTGCCGCGCTGGTACGGCGCCTCGATATAGGGTGAGGCGTTCCAGTCGCCCACGGCGGTTTCGACATATCCGACCCAGCTTGCGCCGGTGTTGTCGATGACCGGCATGGTCAGCTGCTCCCCGGCGGCGAGCTCCCACTTGTAGTCGGCCCACGAATGATTGGCAGCCGCCGGCAGCGCGATGGCTGCGGCAATCCCTGCCATGGCGGCGAATTTCGTCTTGGTGATCCGTTTCATGCCCGTCCCTTCCAGATGTTGCGGATGGGCGCGATAAGGCCGCGGAAAGTATAAGGCCGGGTTGCGGCAGATGCTTCCGGAGTATCGTTAATTCGTTAGGGCTGGCTGGCGTCGGCGGGCGTGGCGGGTGCGCGGCAGGCCCGGGCCCACGGATTGGCCTTGCAGGCGCGGACCCTCTCCCGCTCCAGCCGCTCGCGTTCCGCCCGCTCGCGCTCGACCGGATCGAATTTTCGCGCGACGGCGGAGATGCCGTCAGCCTCGCTGGTTCCCCACGAATGGTAAGGCAGCGTCATCGCGTAAAGGACGAACGCGACGATCCCGAAAAGCGCCCAGCGGGCAATCCTGTCGATGACCGGAAAGTCATCGTCGGCCTTTCCCCGGTTCTCGTAGTGGTAGCGCGGCCCAAGGCCCCAATAGGGCGCAAATGCATCGGTCGCGCGCTTCCAGATGGTGCCGAGCGGCATGGGTGTACGCCTATTCGGCAGCCCACGGATTGCCGGCAGAGGTGTACTGCGGCTGCGCCTCGCCCGCGTCCGCGGCGCGCGCGTCCTCGCGCATCGACTTCGGCGTGTAGGTCATGGCGATGGCCATCGCGATGATGAAAAACGCGATCAGGCGCGGGTATTTGAGGATCGTGTTGACGATGTGCATGGCGGATCAGTCCTTCGCCCAAGGGTTGTTGTTCGAGGTGTAGCGGAAGGTCCCACCCTCGCTCGGTTCGGCGGCGGCCGCCGGTTGGTCGAAGGGCACGGAGCCCTCGACTTCCATCTCGCTCGGCAGCGAATAGACCTTGCCTAGCACGAGCGCGAAGAACGCCCCGCCGATGAGGAGGTAGCGCATGCGCACCCACATCTCGTTGGCGACCTGCGACCAGAATTCGCCCCAATCGAAATCGGCGCGCTCTTCTTCGGAGCCGAACAGGCCGCGCACCCACGGCGGCAGGTTGGGATTGGTCTGTTTCATTGGCAATCGTTCGCCCACGGGTTGTTGGCGCAGCGCTGGTGTTCCGCCTCGGCGGCCTGACGAGCCTCGACGCGCGCGCTGACCAGATCGCTCGAGACGAAGGTGAATGCGACGCAGGAAGCCCCGGCCAGCGTCAGGAGGAGCACGGACAGGGTCCGCCAGATCGGGAAACCGCGGTCGCCGCCGGCGCCCTCGTAGTGATAGACCTTCGTGGTGCCCTTAAAGAGGTCGAGCTCCTCGCGGCTGCGGCCCGCCGGGTCGCCGCGCAAGGTTTCCTTGATGAAGTACTTGAGGTCCACCGTGCTACTCCGCCGGGTCCAGCGCCCATGGGTTGGACGAGGATGTGTAGGTCACCGTTTCCGGCACCGGTTCGGCGATGCGCTCGCTGCGTTTACCCATGCACGTACTCGGCCCCCAGGCGAGGATCGGCGCGACCAGGCTGAAAACCATCATCCGCCCCCAGAACTTGAAGATGCCGTTGCCGATGCGCTCGTTCAGCGGCTTTTCGTAGTGATACGTCGCCTTTTCGCCGGACGCCCCTTCGACGACCGATTTGAAGATGCGACCGATGAAGAACATCGCGGCTCAGTTGCCCCAATCGCCGGAAGACTCGCCGGAGAGGGATTCGTCGCCCCAGTCGTCGCCGTAGTTGTCGCGCATGCGCTCGATCGCGCGGCGGGCGCGGCGTTCGTCCTGCATCTCGCGCGCGGTCCGCGCCAGCGCAGCACCCGTGGCGGCGCCTTCCTTCATATTGCCGATGTTTTCGGAGAAACTGCCGTCGCGGCTGTAGGAGGCCGCGCCCATCGCCACCGCAGCAGCCGCTTCGGGATCGTTGCCGAGATACGTGACCCCTGCCCCGAAAGCGAACACCGCGATCAGCCAGATCGCTGCGATCGATCCCAGCACAATTCGAATGAGCTTGCCCACAACGCGCCCCCTTGTTGTCTCGCGCACGAGACTAGGGCGCAAATCTTGTCAGGCGGTTAAGGATGCGCGCGGGGCGCTCAGGCGTTCGGCCTCAGTCCGCATCGTCCTGCATAATGCCGTGCTTCTTGATGCAATGGCGCAGCTGGTCGTAGCTCAGGCCCAGCGCCTTGGCCGTCTGGCGCTGGTTCCAGCGGTGGCGGCCGAGCGCGTGTTCGACGATGGTTTTCTCATGTTCGTCCACCGCGGCGCGCAGGTCGTCGCAATCCGCGAAGTCGGGGATCGGCTGGCGGGTTGCGGGTCGTGCAGGCGCTGCACCGGCAGGAGGTGCGTCAGCGCGCGGCAGCGGTTCGGGGATCCACGGGCTGTCGAAGGGGTCGAAAGTGACATCGGCGACCGGGCGGCTGTCGTCCTGCCAGCGATAGACCGCGCGCTCCGCCACATTGCGCAATTCGCGCACGTTGCCTGGCCAGTCGTGCTTCTCCATCGCCTCGCGCACATGGGGCGCGAACCCCGGCCAACGGTCCCACTCCAGCTCTGCCGCCATGCGCCGACCGAAATAGTCGGCCAGCACCTCGACGTCGCCTTCGCGCACGCGCAGCGGCGGCAGGGTGATGACTTCAAAGCTGAGCCGGTCGAGCAAATCGGCGCGAAAACGGCCTTCCTTCGCCATTTGCGGCAGGTTCTCGTTGGTGGCGGCGACGATGCGCACGTCCACGCGGATCGGGCGGCTGCTGCCGATACGGGTGACCTCGCCGTATTCGACCGCGCGCAGCAGGCGCTCCTGCGCGCCCATCGACAGCGTGGCCAGTTCGTCGAGAAATAGCGTGCCCCGGTCGGCTTCCTCGAACCGCCCGGCCCGCGCCTTGGTAGCACCGGTGAAAGCGCCGGCTTCGTGGCCGAACAGCTCCGCCTCGATCAGCGTTTCCGGCAGGGCGGCGCAGTTCATGGTGACGAGCGGCTCGTCCCAGCGGGTGGAAAGGCGGTGGAGACGCTCGGCGATCAGTTCCTTGCCCGTCCCGCGCTCGCCGATCACGAGAACGGGGCGCCGCATCGGGGCCGCCTGGCTGGCCCGCTCCACCGCGTCGAGAAACGCGCCGGATTGGCCGATGAATTGTCCTTCCCGCTCCATGACGCCAATATATAGGAAATTTCACCAACCTGAGGCAACAGGCACCACATGTCGTTCGTCGAATTTTACTCAAGTAGTTGATTTAGTGTCGTAATTACAGTTTGGCACACCCCTTGCGATGTGATGAACAAGCACCACGCGGTGCCACATTCGAAAGGATCACGATCATGTACAACCGCCAATTCTTCTCGACGCAGCTGGGCAAGGTCTCCGCGCTCTGCATCGCCGCGATGGTGGCGTTCAACCTGATCACCGTCGTCGGCCAGTTCCCGGGCGCAGCCTCGCCCACGCTGGTCCACGCCGCATCCGTGGTTGTCGCCTGATGACCGCCAACGATCCCTCCAACCCGCTGGCGCCGATCCGCGCGCAGGGTGGAGACAATCGCGTCCCCGGGCAGGGCGGGTCCCAATCCCCCCGCCCCGCCCACGCTTCGGCCAGCCGTCTCGACCAGGAAATCGAGCGGCTGCGCCGGAGCCCCCAGCCTGCTGCCGACGCGGCCCGTAATATCAAGGATTCATTTGCCGGAGTTCCCTGGATGGGTATTTTCTCACGTACGCGCGATATCATCGCCGCCAATTTCAACGACATGCTCGACCAGGCCGACGATCCGGCCAAGATGATCCGGATGATCATCATGGAGATGGAAGAAACGCTGGTGGAGGTCCGCGCCTCTGCCGCGCGTACCATCGCCGACCAGAAGGAAATGCACCGCCACACGGTCAAGCTGGACCGGCTGCAGGCCGACTGGGGCGAAAAGGCCCAGCTCGCCCTGAGCAAGGACCGCGAGGACCTGGCCCGCGCGGCGCTGGTCGAAAAGAAGAAGGCGTCCGACATGTCGGACCAGCTGAAGCAGGAAATCGGCGTGCTGGACGATGCGCTGCGGGCTTACGAGGACGACATCCAGAAGCTGCAGAGCCGCCTGCGCGAAGCGCGCAGCCGCCAGACCGGCATCGCCGCCCGCCTCGAAAGCGCGGAGAACCGCGTGAAGCTGCGCACGGTGATGAGCACCGATCGCGTGGACGAGGCGATGAGCCGCTTCGACCAGCTGGAACGCCGCGTCGACTATGCCGAAGGCCGCGCCGACGCGCTCAGCATCGCCGACGGCTCGAACACTCCCAGCCTGGCCGACGAGATCGCCGCGCTGGAAGGCGGCGACAAGATCGACGCCGAACTGGAAGAAATGAAAAAGGCGCTCGGCAAGGGCGCCAGCGAAGACAAGGGAGAAGGGTAAGCCATGGACGACATTATCGGCGCAATCATCGTAGCGACGATCTTCATCGGCCTGCCGTGGGTCATCCTCCACTACATCACCAAGTGGAAGACCGCTGCCTCCATCACTGGTGACGACGAGGAGCTGCTCGACGAACTCTACCACCTGGCCCGCCGGTTGGACGAGCGGATGGACACCGTGGAACGGCTGGTCGCGAGCGACAATCCGGAATTCAAGGCACCGCGCATCCGCCACGACAAGGAAATCGACAACAACCCGCTGCACGAACTCGACCGCATGATGGCGGAGAAAGAAAGGAACGCCCGATGAACAGCCCCCGCACCACCCTCTATCGCGACAAGCAGAATGCGAAATTCATGGGCGTCTGCGCGGGCGTGGCCGATTACACCGGTATCAGCGTATTTTGGGTCCGGCTCGGCTTTCTGGCGGCGATCCTGTCCGGGATCCTCAGCCCGATCGTAATCCCGCTCTACCTGCTTGCCGGCCTGCTGCTGAACAAGAAGCCGCCCCACCTCTACGTCGACCCGCAGGAACAGAAGTATTGGCAGCGCGTCCGGCAGAGCCCGAAGCGCACCGCGCGGGAAATCCGCAGCCGCTTTCGCGACATCGACCGTCGCCTGGCCGAAGTGGAAAGCTTCTACGTCAGCAGCAACCCGCGCCTGAACGCCGAAATCGAGCGTCTGCGCTGAGTAAGCAGACCAAGGGGAATTGTTGTGAGCGAATTGATACCAATCATCGCGATTGTGCTTGGCTGTACCATCCCGATGCTCGCGATCTTGTCGAAACATAAGCAGAAGATTGCCGAAATGCAGATCGAAACGACGGCGCAAGCGACGGCGGAGAAGGCGGCGCAATACTCCAGCCAGGTCGAACAGCTCGAGGAGCGCGTCCGGGTGCTCGAACGCATCGTGACCGACCGCGGCTACGACATCGCCACCCAGATCGAGGCGCTGCGTGATACCCAGTCCGTTGAGGAAAGTGGCAGCGGCGTCCCCCTTGAAATGCAGCGGAAGGAGAGCGCGTGATGGATTTCGGCGGCCCAGGCTTTGTGCTCACGATCATCGGCCTGTCCATCATCGGGTGGCTGGTAAACAACTGGATCCGTGCCAAGCATGGCTATGCGCTGGAAGATGAATGGGGCGGAAAAACCGAACGCAAAGACACGGTCGAGACGCAGCATCTTCGGCAGGAAAACCGCGAACTGCGCGACCTGCTCACTAAGGTCGAAAAGCGAATGCAAGTTTTGGAAACGATCGTGACTGACAAGGGATATGCAGTTGCAAACGAGATCGAGGCGCTGCGCGATACCCGGCCGGTCGACGAAAGCGGCAGCGGCGCCCCCCTCGAAATGCAGCGGAAGGAGCGTGCGTGATGGATCCGAACCTGATGGGAATTTTCGCTTTCGTGCTGCTGGCTACGCTGATCGTGTTCCCTTTCGCCTACATCATGAACAAGCGGGTGCAGGAGCACGCCGAACGCAAGCTGGCACTGGAAGCCCGCATTGCGGAGGCCAACGCCGGCAGCGGAGCGAGCGCCGAGGCGCAGCGCAAGCTGGAAGCGCGGGTCCGCGTGCTGGAACGGATTGCCACCGACCGCGGCCATGACCTGGCCGACCAGATCGAGGCGCTGCGCGCTTCTAACCCGGAAGAGAACGGCATCCCGCTCGAAATGCGCCGCAAGGAGAACGCCTCGTGAGTTTCTGGACCGCCGTATTCCTGATCTGCTGCCTCGTGGCCGCCACGCAAATGTACAAGGCGCACCAGCGCCGCGAAGGCGGCATCGTCGTCGACGAACGGGGCAACGAGCGCGAGATCGTGCAGGAGAACCAGAGCCTCAACCGCGAGGTCGCGGAACTGCGCGAACGCATCAAAGTGCTGGAACGCATCGCCACCGATGCCAACACCGGATCGGCCAAGCGCCTGTCCGACGATATCGAGCAACTGCGCGACGACCGCGACTGAGCGGCGGCGCGAACGAGAACCGAAGGGAGAAAGCCATGTTGGGGAGCGAAATGCTGGTCATCTCCGGCGCAGGCCTGGCGGGCATCGCCATCGTCGCCGCGACCGTGCTCGCCGGCTGGAAAGGCTGGCTGGCGCTGAAATTGCGGGAGCTGGAAAGCCTGCCCGCAGGGCACCACGCCGGTGCCGGCCGTAGCCACGACCTGCTGGAAGAAGGCTCGCCCGAAGGCGCCGCCCGGATCGAGATCGCCGCGCTGAAGGAACGCATCCGCAAGCTGGAAGCCATCGCCAGCGGGGTCGACCTCTAGCTTCCTGAATGGCGGAAGGAGAATGTCGGAACCCTAGTGCAGCCGCAGGACTTTCTCTGGCACCCCATCCCCGTTACGGCCATTTCATGCGCAGCCTTTCTGACATCGCCGAAGAATACGACTTCCTCGAAGGGGACGAACGCTATCGCCTGCTGATCGAGCTGGGCCGCGAGCTTGAGCCGATGCCGGACGCGCTGAAGACCGACGCAACGCTGGTGCGCGGATGCAGCGCGGCGGTGTGGGTCTACCCGACCGGAGAGGCGGACAGGCTGCACTTCCTGGCCGACAGCAACGCGGCAATCACCAAGGGCATCGTCGCGCTGGTGATCGCAGCGGTGCAGGACAAGCCCGCCGGCGAAGTCGCGGCGATGGACGTGACGGGCGCCCTTTCCCCGTTCGACCTAAGGAACCAGCTGTCCAGCAATCGCACGCAGGGCGTTCCCAACATGATCGCGCTGGTGAAGGAGCATGCCGCGCGCATCGCCGCGGCCTGACCGCCCCCGCCCATGCGGCACATTTATCTTGCGCTAGGCATATTCTTCGTCAGCCTCGCCGCGATCGGCGCCTTCCTGCCGATCATGCCCACGGTGCCCTTCCTGCTGCTGGCGGTGTATTTCTTCGCCCGCAGCAATCCCGAATGGGAGCGGAAGATCCTCGACCATCCGCACTGGGGCCCACAGGTGCGCGACTGGCGCGAACGCCGCGCGATCAGCCGCCGCGCCAAGATCATGGCCATCGGCGCGATGAGCGTGGGCGCGGTCGTGACCTACTACATGCTCGGCCACCCCTGGTACTGGATTTCGGTCGCGATCCTCGTGACCTGCGGCACCTGGATCGCGACACGCAACGAGTGACATCGGCTAGAAATTTCGAATCACATTTGGGTGAAAACGCTTACCCCTCCGAGGGTCAGGCCAGTTCCCCACACGATTGACACTCGTTTCTGGAAAACGGCCAAATCGGCTGTACCGCGCTTATATATCTCATCCCACACTTAGGACACTTGCCAAAAATCGTCAAAAGGATAAGCAGCGCGAACGAAAAGCTCGATATCATCATTACCAAAATTAAGAGGATAGCTAGCAACGCATCTCCATTGCTGCCAGTTACTCGGCTTAAAACAAGAACTAGTATGCTTGAAAAAATGAAGAGGTGAAAGCTTCCAAGAGAAAGAATTATTTTTCTCCTAAACATCAGTCTTCTCCTTTGATCGACAATCGATCCCCATTGAGGCAGCATACTTTCCGCCTCCCCGTGCGCACACTACAGAGAACAAGTGACGTCGTCATTGGAACATCCTAAGTCGCAAACCATTGATTGTCCAAGCGGGAGGCCAGACATGAGGACAACACAATGGCCATTCTTATCCTGCTCGCGACCATCTTTATTCCGCCGCTCGGTGTGGCGGCGAAGCACGGGCTCGGCGGCACCACGCTGCTCAATCTCGTACTGACCCTGCTGGGGTTCATCCCCGGCCTGATCCACGGACTGTACGTGAACTACGCCCGGTAAATCGCGAGCGATAAACAAGGGAAGACCCCGCCGGTGCGATCTGCGCACCGGCGGGGTCTTTGTATCCGCTTTCGAAGATGGTGCTTGCCGTTTGGGCCCGGTCGGGTTCCAGCCGGCCCCTTCTTCAGGCGCCGGCGCTGTCCCTTACGACCGCAATGCCGGCCTCGCGCTGGCGCTTCAGTTCGGCCTTCAGCTTGGCAGGCGCACGGGCGAAGACAAAGCCGAAGCTGACGCCCCCTTCCTTTCCGATGGTCGCATGGTGCAGCTTGTGCGACTGGACCAGCCGCTTGGCATAGCCGCGCTTGGGCACGTAGCGGAAATAGCGCTGGTGGACGAGCCCGTCGTGGATCAGCGTGTAGACGATGCCATAGAGCAGGATGCCCGCGCCGATCCACGTCGCCGGCTCCCACGCGTTAGTCCCGCGCACCAGCGGGCTGCCCAGGGCGAACATCGACACGCTCATCACCACGCCGACGATGGCGTATAGGTCGTTGCGCTCCAGCGCATTGTCGTGCGGTTCGTGGTGGTCGCGGTGCCACGCCCAGCCGAAGCCGTGCATCACGTACTTGTGCAGCGCCCAGGCGAAGATTTCCATGCCCACGAAAGTCGCGGCGATAATCGCGATGATGGCCCAGATGCTCATTGTCCGGCCTCCTCGCCGGCGGTGGTCCCTGCCAGAACGCTCGCCCGCTTGCGCGGCAGCGCCCACCACGGCGTGTCGGGGTGGCAGTGGTGTTCGTGGTGATAGCCGAAATGGAAACACGAAGCGAGGCTGGCAAGGGGCCCGAAGCTGTCGCTGCGCGCATTGTGCCGGTCCACGAACCCGTCCTCCGCATGACGATGCGGGCGGAAAGTGCCGAAATAGAACAGCTGGAGCGACGAGCCGATGGAAGGCACCGCATAGAACAGCAGCATCTTGCCCACGCCGACATCGAAGGCGAGGTGGTAAAGCCAGAACACGCCGGTCACGAACAGGACCGATCCGATCCCGAAATAGCGCTTCAGGAACGTGGCGTACCACGACCAGAAGGCGCGCGGGTGGTCGGCGCAGAAATCCGGGTCCTGCGCGGTGCCGGCGTGGCGGTGGTGGGCGAAATGCGCATCGCGCAACTTGGTCCACGAGAAGCCTGCATAAAGGAACAGCAGCGTCGCCCCAATTGCGGAATTGAGCCACGGCCGCCCGGGCGCCAGCGAGCCGTGCATCGCGTCATGCGCCACGATGAACACGCCGACGAACAGCCAGCACTGCAGCGCCGCAAGGACCAGCGCGATGGGCGCGGTCGCCCAGCTCAGCTCGAACACGAAGATGGAGTAGGCATGCAGGCCCGCCAGCGCGCCGACGACTGCCGCTGCCAGCCCCAGCCCGACGACGGTCTGGTCTTGGCGCGCTAGCGCAGCGGGTTTCGCGGCAGTGGTTACAGGTGCGGCCATCGCGGCGCGCTATACGGCATTGCAACTGAACGACAAATAGACGGCGGCTCGCCGTCCGGCGTTTCAGTCTTCGTGCGGGAAGAAGAAGGCGGCCACTTCCTTGCCAATGCGCGCCGGGCGCAGGGTTTCGGCATCGATGCAGCACCAGGCGGACTTCACCTCGGCCAGCACATCCTCGCCCCGCTGGATCACCGTGGAATAGAACGCGCGTGCGCCGGCGATCTTCTCCAGCACCGTTTCCGCGATCACTTCGTCATCGAGGAAAGCGGGACGGCGATAGGTGATCTCGTGCTTCAGCGCGACCCACGCCTTGCTCGCCACCGCTTCCGCCGGGGCGAGCTTGCGCCAGTGGCTCAGCACCGCGTCCTGCACCCACGAAAGGTAACGCGCATTGTTGACGTGGCCCATGAAATCGATGTCGCCGGGGACGATCGTGATCGGGAAATGATAGGCCTTTGCTGCTGACATGGATGTCAATTAGCGCGCAATTGCTTACCGTTCCATGACTCATTTCGCCCGTTTGCCAATTAATGTGCCCAGTTCGCCCGATGCCGCCTTGCCAGCGCGCGGCGGCAATCCCATGAAGGTTGCATGACCAAGACCTCGAAATCGATCACCGGCAAGGCCGCCGTCGCGGGGGCCGCCATCGGCTCTGCCGCCATCGCCGCCGCGCTCCTCTATGCTTCCAAAAAGCGGGAGGAAAAGAAGAAGCCGCGCAATCCCGACCTGCCGCATATCGACCCGCCCGAAACCGACTGAGGAGACGCGACATGAAAGCCCTGCGAAGCCATGAGGTCGGCGGCCCGGAAACCCTGACGCTGGACGAAATCGACGCGCCCGTTCCCGCCGCGAACGAGGTGCTGGTCGCGGTGAAGGCCTGCGCGATCAATTATCCCGACACGCTGATCACGCGCGATCTCTACCAGTTCAAGCCGCCACGCCCCTTCGCGCCCGGCGGCGAGATTGCCGGCGTGGTCGAGGCCGTGGGGGACAGCGTGACCCAGTGGAAGCCCGGCGACCGGGTCATCGCCATGCTCGGCAACGGCGGCCTGGCCGAAAAGGTCACCGTGGATGCGGGTCGCATGTTCGCCATCCCCGATGGGGTGGATTTCGAAATCGCCGCTTCGCTGCTGATGACCTACGGCACCACGATCCACGGGCTGAAGGACCGCGGCGACATTGCCGAAGGCGAAACCGTGCTGGTACTCGGCGCAGCCGGCGGCGTGGGCCTGTCCGCCATCGAGATCGCCAAAGCCTATGGCGCCCGCGTGGTCGCCGGCGTTTCCAGCGAGGAAAAGGCCGACATCGCGCGCAAGGCCGGAGCGGACGAAGTGGTGATCTACCCGCGCGCGCCGTTCGACAAGGACACGTCGAAGCAGCTGGCGAACGACTTCAAGGCGGCGGTTGGCCCGAACGGCGCTGACATCGTCTACGACATCGTCGGCGGCGACTATTCGGAGCCTGCCTTGCGCTCGATCGCATGGGAAGGCCGTTTCCTCGTCATCGGCTTCCCGGCGGGAATCGCGAAGATGCCGCTCAACCTGACGCTGCTGAAAAGCTGCGACATCCGCGGCGTCTTCTGGGGCGCATTTACTGCGCGAGAGCCGAAGAAGAACGCCGAGAATATCGCCCAGCTATTTGAATGGCTGAAGGACGGCAGGATCAAGCCGCTGGTGAGCGAGACCTTCCCGCTGGAACGCGGCGGCGAAGCCATCGCGAAGCTGGAAAACCGCGAGGCGGTGGGCAAGCTCGTCGTCACGATGTAAGATTGTGGCCGAAACGATTGCGCGGCCTTTGCCGCGCGCCTATCTCGCGGCCGAATTTCAGGGAGCACTTTCAATGACCGACTTTTCCGACCGCCGCAAAGGCGAGGAAGCCAAGTTCGCAATGGACGACGAAATGGCCTTCCGCGTCGCCGCGCGCCGCAACCGCCTGCTGGGCGAATGGGCTGCTGGCCTGATGGGCCTGACCGAAGAGGAAACCGACGCCTACAAGAAGGCCGTCGTACAGGCCGACTTCGAAGAAGCGGGCGACGAGGACGTGATCCGCAAGCTGCTCGGCGATCTCACGGCATCCGATTGCGACGTCTCCGAAGCCGATATCCGCGCCAAGCTCGAAGAAAAGAGCGTCGAGGCGCGCCGCCAGCTGATGGAAGAAAGCTGAGCCGATGCCGATGGCAGCAGACGAGATCGAACGGCTGATCAAGGCCGCCCTGCCCGATGCCGAGGTCGAGATCCGCGACCTCGCCGGCGATGGCGACCATTATGCCGCGCATGTCGTCTGCCCCGCCTTCGCCGGGAAGGCGCGCGTGGCCCAGCACAAGATGGTCTACGACGCGCTGGGCGGGCGCATGGGCGGGGAGCTTCACGCCTTGCAACTCACGACCGCCGCACCCAACTGAGCGTCAACGCATTCTTCCAGACTTCCGCGAGGCCGCACACATGTCCGACATCAATTCCCGCATCGACGAAATCGTCAGCAAGGACGACGTGGTCCTGTTCATGAAGGGCACGCCCCTGTTCCCGCAATGCGGCTTTTCCAGCCGCGCGGTCGCGATCCTCGAAAACCTCGGGGTCGAATACGGCAGCGTCGACGTGCTGCAGGACATGGAAATCCGCCAGGGCATCAAGTCCTATTCCGACTGGCCGACCATCCCCCAGCTCTACGTGAAGGGCGAATTCCAGGGCGGCAGCGACATCATGATGGAAATGTTCGAAAGCGGCGAACTCAAGACCCTGATGACCGAAAAAGGCGTGAAGGAAGTATCCTAGCTTCATGAAGCCGCCTCCGCGGCTTCGTCCTCCCTGCTGTTCCCACCGCTACGCGGCGGGGCAGGTCCGGGGCGGGCGGTCGCCCTTGCCGCCGCCTGCGCGGCGGAGCTCCGCGACTTGGCTTGCCGACTAGCACTGTCGCACCGCGCACGCGGTGCCAGAGGCCGACCGGCCGACCGCAGCGGCCTCGCAGCCGGAACGAAGTCCCGGCGGAGAGAATAGCCGCAAGGACGACCGCGCGGAGGCGCGGTCATGAAACAGAATTTCAGGGGTTAAGGCGGGACCGTGTGACCGGGTTGTGGGGCAACAGGGGTAGGTGACGGCCCCGCCTTAATTCGAAGACTGTACGAACCAGCGTACGCCATCACCGATGCATTCCCCGTGCCAGTTTGGAAAATCCGGCAATCCCTGCCCGGTGCGATGGTAAGCATGGCGTTAACGCGGCACCCGTGTGTAAAGCGGACCGACAGGCCTCGCCCGGATTTCGCTTGCCCGCCGCACGCCCTGCCCGCACAAGCGCCACATGAGTGGCGATCCGCAACCCGAAACGATCCCGGCCGCAACCGTCGTCATCTTCCGTAACGATCCGGCCGGCGGGCCGCCGCAGCTGCTGATGGTCACGCGATCGCGCAACATGAGCTTTGCAGGCGGTATGGCGGTGTTCCCCGGCGGACGCATCGACCCGGCAGACCGCGATCTTGCCGCGCGCATCGCACCGCAGCTCGACGAAACCCAAGGCGCCGCCATGATCGCCGCGATGCGCGAAACGCTGGAGGAAACCGGCCTCGTCATCGCGGTGAAGGAAGCTGTCAGCGCGGCGGAGGCCTCCGATGCGCGCGCCATGCTGCTGGAAACCGTGGCGCTCGCACCCGTGCTCGTTCGCTTCGGCTGGACGCTCGACCTGTCGCGGCTGGTCTATTTCGCGCGCTGGTGGCCGCGTTTCCGCCACGAACGCAGCTTCGACACGCATTTCTACCTCTACGACATCGGCACCGGCGCAGTCGACATCGCCGTGGACGCGACGGAGAACACTCGCCTGTTCTGGACCAGTGCCAACGATGCATTGGCCGCGGCCGATCGCGGCGAAATTTCGGTGATATTCCCGACCCGCCGCAACCTCGAACGATTGGCCACATTCGCCGATTTCTGCGCTGCGAAGGCCCGTGCCGAAGCAACTCCGGTCCGCACCATCACACCGCAGATCGAGGATCGCGAAGGCGGCCGCGTGCTGACGATCCCCGGCGACCTCGGCTACCCGGTAACGGAAGAGGAAATCGGCAGTGCCATGCGGGGATGACCGGCCCTTCCGGGCCGAAACGATCTGGCGCGCCCGGCAGGACTCGAACCTGCAACTCCAAGCTTAGAAGGCTCGTGCTCTATCCAGTTGAACTACGGGCGCGCGCTGGGCGGCGCTTTAGCGCGCTTTGCGGCAGGCGCAAATCGGGTTAGGCGGCTGGCATGACGGAAACCCCGCCCGGACCCCCTGCCACGCCGGCAACGCCGCCCCGCTTCCGCTATGCCGATTTCGTCATGGCGGCGTTCGTGACGGTGCTGTTGCTGTCGAACGTCATCGGCGCAGGCAAGGTGGCGGAGATTACCGTGCCGGGGCTCGGCACCATCCCGTTCGGCGCGGGGCTGCTGTTCTTCCCCGTATCCTATGTGATCGGGGACGTGCTGACCGAAGTGTACGGCTATGCCCGCGCGCGGCGGGTGATCTGGACGGGGTTTGCCGCGCTTGTCTTCATGGCTTTCATGAGCTGGGCGGTGGTGGCGATGCCGCCGGCAGCGGACTGGGGCAACCAGGATGCCTATACCCGCGTTTTCGGCCAGGTCCCGCGCATCGTGGCGGCCTCGATCGTCGCCTTCTGGGCCGGCGAATTCGTGAATGCCTATGTGCTGGCGAAGATGAAGATCTGGACCGGAGGCCGCTATCTGTGGACCCGGACGATCGGGTCGACCGTGGTCGGCCAAGGCGTGGACAGCGCGCTATTCTACCCGATAGCGTTCCTCGGCGTGGAAGGCTGGACCACCGAACTGGTCGTCACGGTGGCGCTGACCCAGTGGGCGCTAAAAACCGCTTGGGAGGCCCTTCTTACCCCCGCGACCTATGCCGCTGTCGGCTGGCTGAAGCGCCGCGAGGGGGTGGATGTTTTCGATACGGATACGGATTTCTCTCCTTTCAGATAGTTTGTTTCCGCACGCCTCCGGCGCGCGATATCCTCGCTTGCGTCCGGCTTCGCCGGACCCGCTGCGGGCGGCCGGTCGGCCTTGCCGTCCCCTGCGGGACGGATTGGAAATTCTCCCGTAGCGAGGCAGTTGTAAATCAATCCGCGATCAGGCCGATGGCGAGATAGATCAGGATGGCGGATCCGAAGCCGAGGATGGTCGCGGCAACGAAGCCGAGGCGGACGATCATCGGGTCCCAGTCGAACCGGTTGGCGAGCCCCGCGCAGACACCGAGCAGCTTGCCGTTGTCCTTGTCGAGACGGAATTCTGCGGGACTCGAACCGATCACGGGGCCCTTCTTGTCGAGCTGACTCATGCGACCATCCCTGCAACGGCGCTGGCATTTTCGGCCGGAACGATGGCGAAAGCCAGGAAGGCTGCGGAGATCGCGAAGGCCGAAACGACCGAAGCGAGCTGTTCGAATTTTGCGGACAGACCAAACATTGTGTTTCCTTTCATCGGTGCCGGAGAACCATTCTGCCGACACAAACACCATTGCATGGGCCGTGCCAGTTTCGGAAAATGGCTGTTTTCCGCCATTTCTGCGCCATCGATGATTGCTTTCATTTTGCTGAATGCCATTGCTTGGTAAAATTCACCAACTGTTGGTTTGGCAATTCCAGCACATTGCCGCAGTTCGAATTCACACGGCCATTGGCGCGCCGCAAAACCCCTCGTATCGCTGGCAAGGATCATGCCGCTCGCCCAATTTTCCCTTGTCCGTTTCCGCAATCACGCCGCGACTTCGCTCGGCGGCCTGGCGCGCTTCAACCTGCTGGTGGGAGAGAACGGCGCGGGCAAGACCAATGTGCTGGAAGGATTGTCCCTCCTCGCCCCCGGGCGCGGCTTGCGCCGGGCGGCGCTGGCGGAGATGGCGATGGCAGGTGGCGATGGCAGTTTTGCGGTAAACGCCCTGATGGCGGGCGAGGACGAGCTGGCGATCGGCACCGGCACCCTCCCCGGCCGGCCCAACCGCCGCGTCACGCGCATCAACGGCGCAGAGACCAGCACGGCGCAGATCGGCGAATGGTTCGCCGCATCGTGGCTGACGCCCGCGATGGATCGCCTTTTCACCGATAGCGCGGGCGCACGGCGCCGCTTCCTCGACCGGCTGGTCGTGGCGCTGGAACCTGTCCACGCACGCCATGCGAGCCGATATGAAGCCGCCTTGCGCGAACGCAACCGCCTTCTGTCGGCGGACACCATGCCCGAAGCGCGCTGGTTTTCGGCTGTCGAGGCCCAGCTGGCCGAACAGGGCGCGGCTCTTGCTGCCGGGCGGGCGCGCTTGGTCGAGGCACTGGCGGGGGCGCTTTCCGCCATGCCGGACGAACCCTTCGCGCGGCCCGAACTCGCGCTTGACCACGGCGGCCCGATACACGGTGATGCACTGGCCGAGGCGCTGGCCCGCGGGCGGGAGCGCGACCGGGCTGCGGGGCGCACGCTGACCGGCCCGCATCGCAGCGAGCTTTCCGTGACCCTTGCGGGCAAGGGCGTGCCCGCGGCGCAGGCCTCGACCGGGGAGCAGAAGGCGATGCTGATCGCCATCGTCCTCGCGCATCTCGAACTCGCCTTGAGGGAGCGGCCCGGCCTGCTGTTGCTGGACGAAGTCGCCGCCCATCTCGACCCGGTTCGACGCGCGGCCCTGTTCGAACGGCTTGCCGGCATGGACGCGCAGGTCTGGCTGACCGGGACCGAGCTCGCGCCCTTCAGCGACCTGCCCGCCGACGCCGCCCGCTGGCGGGTATCCCATGGCGAGGTGACGCGGCTCTAGCTGGGCGGCAAGGCGTCCTGCACGTCGTCCAGCGTCGCTTCGACCAGCGCGGCCACGCCTTGTGCCGTGGGGTGGATTCGGTCCGCCTGGTTGAGCTCCGGCCGCGCAATGATAGGTTCCTGGAAGAACGGCACGAGATCGGCGTCGTATTCGCGCGCGAGGTCGCGGTAGATCGCGTCGAACTGGCGCTGGAAATCGCCGCCGTAATTGGGCGGCGCGCGCATGCCCATCAGCAGCACGGGAATGCCGCGCTTGGTCGCTTCGGCCATCATGAAGTCGAGGTTAGCGCGCGTTTCCTCTACCGGAAGGCCGCGCAGCAGGTCGTTGCCCCCCAGCTCCAGGATCAGGAGGTCTGGCTTCGTCGCCATGTTATCGAGGGTGAAGGCGAAGCGCTGCCGGCCGGCGGCGGTGGTGTCGCCCGATACGCCCGCGTTCTGGACGGTCGCGTTGATGCCTTCCGCGCGCAGGGCCGCCTGCAGCTGCGCCGGATAGCTTTCCGAAGGCTGCAAACGGTAGCCGGCGAACAGGCTGTCACCGAAGGCGAGGATGGTGCGCGAAGGCCCCGCTATCGCCGCGCTCTCGGTGACGACTCCGCCTGGGGTCGCGTCGCTTTCCGGCGCCTGCGCCGGCTCCGCGCTCCCGCAAGCCGACAGGGTCATGGCCAGGGCCAGCGCCATCGCGCGAGCGGGAAAAACAGGTTTCAGCATGCAACCTCCTTGGACTTGCCCGCCAGCTATGCCATCGCTGCATCCCGTGTCCACCTCTCCCGAAACCAGCCCGGCCATCGTCGCCGAAAACCTCACCCTGACGCTTGGCGATGCCGCCGCACCGGTCGATATCCTGCGCGGCATCGACCTGACGGTCCGCGCCGGCGAGATGGTGGCGCTGCTCGGTCCGTCGGGATCGGGCAAGAGCTCGCTGATGGCGGTCCTTTCCGGCCTAGAGCGGGCGACGGGCGGCTCGCTCGGCGTTGCGGGGCAGGATTTCACGCATATGGACGAAGATGCGCTCGCCGCCGCGCGGCGCGGGCGCATCGGCATCGTGTTGCAGGCCTTCCACCTGCTGCCGACCATGACCGCGCGCGAAAACGTGGCGACCCCGATGGAACTGGCCGGGATGGCGGACGCGGCGGAGCGGGCCGAGGCGGAACTGGTGGCTGTCGGCCTTGGCCACCGGCGGGGCCATTACCCGACCCAGCTTTCCGGCGGCGAGCAGCAGCGCGTCGCCATCGCCCGCGCGATTGCACCGCGCCCGGCCATTATCTTCGCCGACGAGCCGACCGGCAACCTCGATGCGGCAACAGGCGCGGAAATCGTCGACCTGCTGTTCGCACGGCGCGCAGAAACCGGTGCGACGCTGGTCGTCATCACCCATGACGAAAGCCTCGCCAAGCGCTGCGAGCGCATCGTGCGCCTCGCCGACGGGCTCGTCGCTTCGGACGGCCGCGAGTGAGCAATATCTCCTGGGCCACCGCCTGGCGGATCGCCCGGCGCGACCTCAACGGGCGCTTCCGCGGGCTGCGCCTGCTCGTTATCTGCCTGTTCCTCGGCGTCGGCGCTCTTGCGGCCATCGGCACGCTGACCAGCGCGGTCGGCGGCGAGATCGAGGCGCGCGGCCGCGAATTCCTGGGCGGCGACATCCAGCTTTCGGTCTGGCAACGCGACCTCGCCCCGGACGAACTGGCTGCGCTGGAGCAGCTGGGCACCGTATCCGGCGGCTTCCGGATGCAGGCGATGGCAACGGCGGGCGAGAACGCCGCGCCGGTCGGGCTGAAGGCGGTCGACAGCGAGTATCCGCTGGTCGGCTCTCTCACCCTGACAGGCGGGCGCGCGGCCGACGCACCGGCCGCGGGCGAGGCCTTTATCGCGAAAGGCGCTGCCGACAGGCTCGACGCGGCGGTGGGCGACACGGTGACCATCGCCGGGCAGGAACTGCGCGTGGCGGGAATTATCGAGACCGAGCCCGACCAGCTTTCCGAAGGCTTCTCGCTCGGCCCCACGGTCATCGTCGACCGCGCCTTTCCGGGAGAAGCAGGCTTGCTCGAACCCGGCGCGCTTTACCGGGCGCGGTACCGCGTGGCGCTCGACGATGTCGGCCGCGATACGGAAGCCCTGGCGGAGGCGCTGGAGGAGCGTTTCCCGCAAGCAGGGTTCGAATATCGCACCCGCGACAATGCCTCGCCCGGAGCCGACCGTTTCGTCAGCCGGATGGGCGAATTCCTCGTCCTCGTCGGCCTGGCCGCGCTGGTCATTGCCGGCATCGGCATCGGCGGCGGTGTGTCGTCCTACCTGCAAGCGCGCCGCAGCAGCATCGCCACGCTGAAAGTCCTCGGCGCGTCGAGCCGCGACATCGCCCGCATCTACGCCCTGCAGATCGGCGCGGCGGCGCTGATCGGCAGCGTCGCGGGCCTGGTGGTCGGGATGGCGGTCACGCCGTTCCTCGCCCGTGCGCTGGCCGACCTGCTGCCGACAGGGAGCGGTTTCGCCATCGATCCATTAGCCCTGCTGCGCGCAGCCGGCTTCGGGCTGCTGGTGGCGCTGGTATTCGCCGCCCCGCCCCTGCTAGCCGCGCGGCGGTTTCCGGCCATGGCGCTGATGCGCGCACGGGTGAGCCCGCTGTCGCAGCGCTGGAAGGAAGGCGCACCGTGGGTCGTGGGAGGGCTCGCGGGGATCGTGGCACTCGCACTCGTCGGCGCGCCGCAACCCTTGCTCAGCGCCGGCTTCCTCGGCGGGGCGGCGGTCCTGCTCGGCCTGCTGGCGCTGCTCGGCTGGATCATCCGCAAGCTCGCCGCGCGCCTGCCCAGCCCCCGCAACCCGCTGCTCCGCACGGCAAAGGCGAACCTGCACCGTCCGGGCGCGCCGACCGGCCAGCTGGTTACCGCGCTCGGCTTCGGCTTGTCCGCCTTCGTGCTGCTCGCCGCCATCCAGAGCGCCATCGACGGCAATATCCGGCAGCGCGTCCCCGCGCAGGCGCCGGACTATTTCGTGCTCGACGTGCCGCGCGACAGCGAGGCGGAGTTCCGCGCGCTGGTGGCACGCGACAACCCGGCGGCGGAGGTGCGAACGGTCCCGGCCCTGCGCGGCAAGATCCTGGCCTACGGGCCGGAGGATGCGCAGGTCGTGGTCGCCGAACTGGAAGAGATCCCCGACGGTGCCTGGCCCCTGCGCGGCGAGCGCGGCCTCACCTATGCCGACGAAGTGCCGGAAGGAAACACGCTGACCGCCGGCGAATGGTGGGGTGCGGATTACGAGGGCGAGCCGCTCGTATCGGTCGACGAGGAGCTTGCCGAAGCGATCGACCTGAAGCTGGGCGACACGATCACCGTCGGCATCCTCGGCGTGGAGCGCACCGCACGGATCGCCAGTTTCCGCACGATCGACTGGGACAGCTTCGGCTTCAATTACGTTTTCGTGTTCTCCCCCAATGCCCTGCGCGACGCACCGCACAATCTGGCGGCCACCATCGAACTGCCGGAAGGCGCGGACACCGGTCCGCTGCTGCGTGACCTCGTCCGCACCCTGCCCTCAAGCTCGGTGATCGAGATCGGTTCGGTCCTCACCCAAGCGCGCGAACTCTTGGGGCAGGTCGGCACCGCGATCCTGGCCGCGGCATCGGTCGCGGTGCTGGCGGGCCTGGCCGTCCTGCTGGGCGCAATAGCCGCGGCGCGGGCGAGCCGGATTTACGACACGGTGATCCTTCGCGTGCTCGGCGCGAGCCGGCGCCAGTTGCTCCTGTTGCAACTGGCCGAATATGGCGCGCTCGCCGCGATCCTGGCGCTGGTCGCGCTCGGCCTCGGGTCCGGGCTTGCATGGCTGGTCGTGACGCAGTTGTTCGAATTCGACTGGTTGCCGGACTGGGGCACGGTGCTGGGCGTGCTCGGGGCCGGGCTCGCGCTGGTTATCGCCTTTGCGCTGGGCGGATCGCTGCCGCTGCTGCGCGCCAAGCCGGCGCGCGCCCTGCGTTCGGATTAGACGCTCGGATTAGGCGGCCTTCCCCGCAGCCATCCGCTCGATCGAAGCCCGCACGGGTCCGGAACGGAAACCCGCCGCCTCGATTGCTGCGCAGACTTCCGACGCGCTGCGGCTCAGCTGCGCCTGCGCAAGTCCCCACAGCAGCGCGCTGCGCGTCCCGGAGCGGCAATAGAGCAATCGCTTGGCGCCGTGCCGCTGGAGGATTCTCGCCAAGGCGGCAATATCGTCTTCGCCGGCCCCGCCCATCGTGATCGGGATTTCGCGATAGGCGATCCGCTCGTCGCGCGCTGCCGCCTCTATTTCCGCGCCATCTGGTTGGTCGCTCGATTCCCGGTCCGGCCGGTTGTTGACGATAAGCGTCACCCCCATGGCCTTGATTTGGGCCATGTCCGCCGGTTCGATCTGCGTGGCGCAGATGGTTTCGGCATCGAGGGTGAAAAACTGGGCGATGGTATCGGGTCCTTGGTAAAATGCCCGTTAGCCCTAGCGATGAACCAATGACCACGCGGTGTTCCGTGATAGTGGACAGCGCCTTGACCCGAATGGTTGCGATTGTCTTGCGTATGGCGCGGACCGCGCTTCCGAACGAAAAAGGGCCCCGCCGTAGCGGAGCCCTTTCGTTATTCGGCAGTAGCGCTTCAGCCTACCACTTGTAGCGCAGGGCCACGCCGTAGGTGCGCGGCGGGCTGGTGTAGCCGGAGATCGAGCCCGACTGGGCGACCGAGTCGAAGATCGTCGAGATGTAGCGATCGTCGAGGAGGTTGCGGCCCCACACCTGCAGCGAAATGCCGTTTTCCATCGCCCAGGTGATCGACGCGTCGAGCTGGTTCACTTCGCGGGTGAACGGCGCGGCGGCATCGAACGCCGTCTGGTAGTTCGGCGAGCCATCGGGGTTGGTGGTGATGAAGCCCGGCAGGCCGTCCGCGATCTGCGTTTCGCTGGCGTAGTAGTAGCCGACGTTGAAGATCAGGTCGTCCGCGCCGAGTTCGGCGATGTAGTTGGCACCTGCCTGCAGCACCCATTCCGGGATACCGGCCGGGGCACGGCCCGAAGCGTCGCCGAACGCGGAGTTCGGGAAGCTGTCGTAGATGGGATCGAGATAAGTTGCCGCAAAGGTCAGCGACAATGCATCGATCGGGTTGAAACTGGTTTCCAGCTCGACACCGAAGGTCGACTGCTCACCGGCGTTGGCCAGCGCGAAGCCGGTGCCGGTGAAGATGTTGGACTGGAAGCCTTCGATCGTCTGGTCGAACACGGCCAGGTTTGCGCTGAAGCGGTCCAGGTTCAGCTTGGCGCCGAATTCCATCACCTTGGCTTCTTCCGGCCCTGCAAAGCGGCTGCCGTAGCTCTGGTTGACGCGGTCGATGCCGGCCGCTTCGATGGCGGCACGATCGCTCAGCAGCGGACGGCTGTCACGCGACAGGTTGATCGAGCTCGCCTTGAAGCCGGTGGCATAGCTTGCGTAGATGTTGAGGTCCGGCGACACGTCGTAGGCGAGGCGGATGGTGTAGGAGAAGTTGTCGTCCTCCGTCTTGCCATCCTCGACCGCGTTGGGGACGTTGAGGAACGGCGGCGAGAACTGCAGCGCCCGCAGGCCGCCCAGCGGATTGGCGGCCGGATTGTTGGCATTGGCCTGCGCAAACAGCAGGAACTGCTGGTAGATCGGCGCCGTCGTCGGGCTGGTCGCGAAAGCGAACACCCCCGCCGGATCGTTCACGTTGACGCCCGCCTGGGCCAGCGCACCGCCAAGCAGCAGCTGCTGGCGGAATGGGGCGTAAGCCGGGTTGTCGAGGTCGAGGCCTGCAAACACGTCAGTCGAAACCACGTCGGTGGTGAAGGTCTTCTCGTCGGTGGTCCAGTTGCCGCCCAGCGTCAGCGTCAGACCATCGATCAGCTCGTAATCGAACTGACCGAAGATCGAGAACGCCTGGTTGTCGAGCGTGTAAGTCTCGTCCAGCCCGGTACCGCTGCGGAAGAACTGGCCGATATAGCGGCCGGGCGCGCCCTCAAGCGCACCGAAAGTGCCTTCCAGTGCCGGTACATTCAGCGCGCCGCCGGTAGCACCCTGAACCAGCAGGTTGGCATAGGGACGGAAATCGTCGCCGTAGGACAGCACGTTGTCCTGATCGATGCTCTCGTCGAAATAGTACGCCCCTATCAGCAGGCTGCCGCGATCGCCGATCAACGCGTTGGCGCGCACTTCCTGGGTGAAAGTGTCGATGTTCAGGTCCTGGCTCAGCTCGCCGATCAGGTCGGCACTGGTGAAGTCCGCATCCTGGTTCGTTACCGCATCGGAATTGCGGTAGGCGGTGATCGAGGTCAGCGTGACCGGGCCGAGATCGTAGTCGATCTGGCCGGAGAAGCCGTAATTCTTGATCAGGTTGGTCGAAGGGAAGTTCGTGTAGATCTGGTCGGCGAACGGGTCTGCCGGATCGTTCACGTTACCGCCCACGGCGCGGACGGCCTGGGTGGCGGCGGACTGCTGCAGGTTCACGACGCCGCAGCACACTTCGTCGATCACGTCGTAATCGGCGATCAGGCGGAAGGTAAGGTCGGCGGTCGGCTCCCACAGGGCCTGACCGCGAACGAAGGCGCGCATGCGCTCGTTCGATTCGACGCCCGTGTTCAGGTCTTCGAGATAGCCGTCGCGGCGGTTGACGCCGGCAGCCAGGCTCAGCGCCGCGGTGTCACTGATGCCGCTGGTGGCATAGCCCTTCACGACCAGCGCGTTGTAGTTGCCGTAGCTGACTTCCAGCGTACCTTCGGGCAGGAACTGCGGCTCGCGCGTGACGATGGAGATCACGCCGGCGGAAGCGTTCTTGCCGAACAGAGTCGACTGCGGGCCGCGCAGGACCTCGACACGCTGCACGTCGGGCAGGTCGTTGATCTGGCTGGCGGTGCGGCTGCGATAGACGCCGTCCACGAACACGCCGACCGACGGCTCGATGCCGGCGTTGTTGGCGCCGTTGCCGAAGCCGCGGATGATGAAGTTGGTGTTGGCCGAGCTCTGCAGCTGGTTGACGCGCAGCGACGGCACCACGGTCTGCAGGTCGTTGAGGTCGCGGATGGCTGCACGCTCGAGCGTTTCGGCACCGGTCACGGACACGGCGACCGGGATTTCCTGCAGCGTCTGTTCGCGCTTGGTCGCGGTAACGACGATCTCGTTGCCGACGGCGAATTCCTCTTCGGCCGGGAATTCGTCACCGTCCTGGTTGACGGGGTTGGCCGCGGCCTGCGCATGGGCGGCGGCGGGAAGGATCAGGCCCAGCCCGGCGACACCGGCGAGCATGGCGGCACGGCGGCCGATATAAGAAACTTTCAATGGAAACTCCTCTCACTCCAACGGCGGTTTTTCGTTGTCCTGGGGAGAAACACCGCCGCTCTGGTCGCGCGGATACGCGTTCGACCTGAATCCCTCAAGCGGATTAAGTCCTTAGCGTTCCGCCTTGCGCACTAAATTGCCCAGCATGTGTCCACGGCGACACACGGCTTGCTGCAATGCGGCATATCGTCTAGGGGCGCTGCGACCGGGCCGGGCGCGCCAAGCGCCGCGGCCTTTTCCTTTACTATCGGACCAATCGCATGACCGCCCCCCGGCCCCTTCGCAATATCGCCATCATCGCCCACGTCGACCACGGTAAGACCACGCTGGTCGACCAGCTGTTCCGCCAGTCCGGCACCTTCCGCGAGAACCAGCGGGTGGACGAACGGGCGATGGATTCCGGCGATCTCGAAAAAGAACGCGGCATCACCATCCTGGCGAAATGCACCAGCGTGGAATGGGAAGGTGCCGACGGCAACACCACCCGCATCAACATCGTCGACACGCCGGGCCACGCCGACTTCGGCGCCGAGGTGGAGCGGATCCTGAGCATGGTCGACGGCGTCATCCTGCTGGTCGACAGCGCGGAAGGCGCGATGCCGCAGACCAAGTTCGTCACCGGCAAGGCGCTGGCGCTGGGCCTGAAGCCCATCGTGGTCGTCAACAAGATCGACCGCCCAGACGGCCGGCCGCAGGAAGTGCTCGACGAAGTGTTCGACCTCTTCGCCAGCCTCGACGCCAACGACGAGCAGCTCGACTTCCCCAGCCTCTTCGCCAGCGGGCGCGACGGCTATGCCAGCGACGACGAGAATGCACGCGACGGTACGCTCGCCCCGCTGTTCGAGCTGATCACCAGCCACGTGCCCGCCCCCGGCCTCGACGTCGACGGCAAGTTCAGCTTCCTTGCCACCCTGCTCGACCGCGACAATTTCATGGGCCGCGTGCTGACCGGCCGCGTCCAGTCCGGCAGGATCAACATCAACGACCCGATCCACGCGATCGACATGGACGGCAACGTCGTGGAAGTGGGCCGCGCGACCAAGCTGATGAGCTTCGACGGGCTGGAGCGCGTGCCGGTGGAAAGCGCGCAGGCCGGCGACATCATCGCGATGGCCGGGCTGGAAAAGGCCACCGTCGCGAACACCATCGCCGATCCTTCGGTGAAGGAACCGATCGCCGCGCAGCCGATCGACCCGCCGACGCTGGCGATGCGCTTTTCGGTCAACGACAGCCCTTATGCCGGGCGCGAGGGGACCAAGGTTACCAGCCGCATGATCCGCGACCGCCTCTTGCGCGAAGCGGAAATTAACGTCGCCATCCGCGTGACCGAAAGTGCGGACAAGGACAGCTTCGAAGTCGCCGGTCGCGGCGAACTGCAGCTGGGCGTGCTGATCGAAACGATGCGCCGCGAGGGCTTCGAACTCGGCATTTCACGCCCGCGCGTGCTGTTCCGCGAAGAGAACGGCCAGCGGCTCGAGCCGTACGAAACCGTCGTCATCGACGTGGATGACGAACATTCTGGCACGGTCGTGGAGAAGATGCAGCGCCGCAAGGCGGAGCTCACCGAAATGCGCCCGTCGGGACAGGGCAAGACCCGCATCACCTTTTCCGCCCCGTCGCGCGGCCTCATCGGCTACCACGGCGAATTCCTGTCGGATACGCGCGGCACGGGCATCATGAACCGCCTGTTCGAGAAGTACGATGCCCACAAGGGCCCGATCGAAGGCCGCCAGAACGGCGTGCTGCTGTCGAACGCCACGGGCGAGGCGACGTCCTATGCCCTGTTCGCCCTGGAAGACCGCGGCGAGATGTTCATCGGCGGCGGCGCCAAGATCTACGAAGGCATGATCATCGGCGAAAACGCCAAGCCGCAGGATCTCGAAGTCAATCCGCTGAAATCGAAGCAGCTGACCAACTTCCGCTCCACCGGCAAGGATGACGCGATCAAGCTGACCCCGCCCCGGCTTATGACGCTGGAGCAGGCCATCGCCTATATCGACGACGACGAGATGGTCGAAGTCACGCCGACCACGATCCGCCTGCGCAAGGCGATCCTGGACCCGCATGAGCGCAAGAAAGCGAAGCGCAAGGACGAGGCCTGATCGCGGCGCAGCCTGACTTTCGCGCGGCGCGGAAGTTCGGCTGGCCGTTGGATGCGCTGACGCCGCACTCCCCCGCGTCAGGCTTCAGGCTTATTGCGTCGAAACTATGCCGGCTTTCGCTCAGGCGGCTAGGGTGAGCTCTGCCAGCACGAGGGCCGCGTAGATCGCCGCACCGCCCAGGAACGGCAGGAAATAGCTCTCGCGCTCCTGAGGCAACTCTTCCTTCAGAACCACCAGCACGATGGCTCCGCCGACGAACGCGAACAGGCCGCCGATGGCGATGTCGGGCAATTCCACCACCAGCCCCAGCGCCCAGCCGCCCAGTGTTGCAGCCGCCAAGACCCATCGACCGCGCACGTCGTAAAGCTCGGGATGATCGGAGCGCGCGCCGTAATCTGCGGTGAGCAGGTGCAGGATCATCGCCGCAAAGAACAGGGCGAGGCCGATCGCACTGCCGTCCTCGCGGTGGTTGAGCAAGTAGGCGATGATGGCGATGAGGGTGGAAGATGCCGCGATGTGCAGCCAGAAAATCCCGTGCGCGGGCCGGTCGCGCCCTTCTTCCGCCCGGCGGTCTCCACGCGACACGCTGAGCGCGCGCTCCAGCCCGTAGAACAGCACCAGCCCGCCCAGTGCCAGCGTGTAGACCCAGCCTTCCGCGACTGCAGTGCGCCAGCCGATGGCCCTTTCGAATGTCACGGCATGGGCGGCGAGTTCGGGTAGGATGTGGAGGAAGACATACGCCACCGCCACTCCGCCCGCGAAACTGAGCCAGCGGCTGCGCGGCGTACGATGAAGCTGGCGCAGCCGCCCGATGAACACGTGCACGGCGCAAAAGGCGAGCGCCATGAGGCCGGTGACGAAGGGCGCGGTCATGACCGCGCCCTAGACCCTGGCCCGATATGCGGCAACCGGGGCGCTCAGTTGCCCGCGTGCAGCCTCACGAAGCTGGCCATCGCCTCGGCAACGCCCGTCGTCAGAGGCAAATCCGGATCGGTATAGGTCGCAGCCGCGGCGGCAGGATCGTTGCCCGCCGCATCCTTCAAAGCGTGGGTAGCAAAGGGCAGGATCAGGCTGTGCGCGTCGGGCCGCGCGGTGCGCAGGGCGTGCCAGTCTTCCAGCGTGATCTGGCTGTCCTTCTCGCCATAGACGAGCAGCATCGGCGTGCCCGGAATGGCGGCCGCGGCTTCTGCCGGATCGGTCCGGAACAGGTTGCCGAGGAAGGGGTGGACTGGCGGCGGCAGGACGCCGCGGACCGCAGCGGGCATTTCGGCCAGCGGCACCGTCTCGCCCGCCTCGATCCGGTCGAACATCGCGCGGATCTGGTCCATCGATCCGGCGAACACGGGGCTTGCGCCCAATTGCGCCTCCAGCGTCGTGCGCAGCGGGCGGCCCGGCGCGGCGAGGAGCACCAGGCCGCACACATCGGCGCCCCCGGCCCTCGCCGCAAGCAGCGCGACCAGCCCGCCTTCGCTATGGCCCGCGATGGTGACGCAAGACACGCCGGTTTCCGCCTTGATCACCGAAACCCAGCTCAGCACGTCGCCGGCATAGTCCGCCAATGTCACTGCATTGGGATCGGCGGTGGCAGAGGCGCTGGAGAACATGCCGCGCTTATCGATCCGCACGCTGGCGATGCCTTGCTGCTCCAGCCCCTCGGCGAGCAGGCTCAGCGTGGCGGCGCGCACGCCCATCGGGTTATTGCCGTCGCGGTCGGTCGGGCCGCTGCCGGGGATGATCAGCACCACCGGCTGCGATCCGTCGCGCGCGCCGGTGAACATGCCGCCGAGCATCCCCTCCCCGGCCGGGGCGGAAATTTCCGTTCCAATTTCCTGGGCGAAAGCGGGCGCGGCTATGGCTAGGAGAGCCGCGGCGGCGGTGGAGGCGAGGATGCGCATAGGATCAGTCCTTCCTGTCGCCGGTGTTGGAGTGGGCGCGCTTCGCCTGCTCCCAGAGCCACCAGCTGTAGAGATACGGTATGAATGCCGCCGCCAGCACGGTCCCCAGCACGACCCAGGTCGTGAGTTCCGGGGACACCGGCAGCAGCGCCACGATGCAGATCGCGATGCCGGCCAGCAGCATCAGCTTGCCGCCGAGCCGGTGCGTCGCGATCCAGTTGTCGGTGTCGAGAATGGCCCACGGCGTACGGATTCCGACGAAGAAGCCGGGCCGGCTCTTGGGCAAGGCATTGCCGAGCACCACCAGCAGCAGCCCCACCCCCAGCATGACGATGTTGACCGGCAGCTCCACGCCCCAGGCAGGCAGGCCTACGGCGGCGGAGATGATCGTAAAAAGCCCCATCATGCCGATCCAGCTGGCGCGCAGCACCGGGGCGGAACCTTCCAACCGGTCCTGCAAGGGCTCGATGCGCGGGATGAGGAGGAACAGCAGGGACACGCCGACCAGCAGCATCGGCGGAAACAGCAGCGCTTCGAGCGCGGGGCTGAAGCTGTCCGGCTCCCCCGCCGCGTTCCAGTGCGTCGGCAGCATGGCATCGGCAGGCAGGCGCTCGGCTGTCAGGACGGCGAAGCCTGTCAGGGCCGCAGCCAGCACCAGTGCTGCAATAAATAGGCGTTTCGTGTTCACGACTGTTTCCCCTCCGGATCGGTGTCCCGCGTGGCCCCGTCCATGCCCATGCGGCCCATGAAGCCCATCAACGCCTCTTCCAGCGTGGACATGTTGAGCGTGTATATGATCGACCCGCCCTGCTGCTCGCCGCGGATCAGCCCGGCCTCTCGCAGTTTGGCGAAATGGCCGGACATGGTCGGCTTCGACACGTCGAAATGATCCGCCAAATCGCCCGCCGAACGGCCGCCGCCCTTCAGCAACTCGAGCACTTCGCGACGGATCGGGTGCGACAAGGCGTCGAAAACAGAGGCCATTAGCTATTTAGGCAATAGGCTAAATGGCTTCGTAGGTCAACCTTGGCTGTGCTTCGTCGCGTGCCGCCCTCCGCTGGACCCGTCGTTCAGCGCGGGGCAAGGCGCACGCGCCATGAGCAGCGCCCGCTCATCAGCACACATGCAAAAGGATCGTATCATGAGGAATCTTCTCGCCACCGTCGCCATCGCTGCGGCCTTCACCGCAGCTCCTGCCATGGCGCAGGAAGGCGGCCTCTATGTCGGCGTGCTCGCCGGTTACGAAGGGATCGACGTCGATTCCGCCGACGGCGCCGTCTCCGCCGATGCGGATTCCAGCGTCTACGGCGCGACGATCGGTTACGACCTCTCGCTCGGCAACGCCTTCGTCGGGGTCGAGGGCGAGATCGCCAAGAGCGACAGTACCGCCACCTTCCCGGACAGCTTCGGCGCCGCGCGCGAGAGCCTGTCGAGCGATGCGCAGTATTACGTCGGCGCCCGTGTCGGCGTGGCCCTGACGCCCGGCATCGCGGCCTATGGCAAGATCGGCTACACCTCGATCGACGTAAACGCCTTCACCGAATCCGGCTCGCTGGCAGAGCTCGAAGAGAACGCCAGCGGCCTGCGCTACGGCGCGGGCGTGCAGGTTGCCCTGCCCGGCCCGCTCGAAGCGCGCGTCGAGTATCGCCGCAGCGAATACGACGCGGTCGACGGCACCGATTTCGGCGATGCCGCCAGCGACCAGCTCGTCGCCGGGATTGGCCTGCGCTTCTGAACTGAAACGGCAGCACCGGCCAGCGGTTCATTCCCGCGCAAGCCCGGTGCTGCCACGCCTCTCATCGCCGCCCGCGTGGCGGCGATGAGGGAGCATTTTGCATGAAGTACCGCTATTTCGCAGCCGCCGCCGTGGCCGCTGCTTTCGCCAGCCCCGCTGCCGCGCAGGTCGTCCCCAGCGGCGGCCCCTACATCGGCGTGATCGCCGGGGTGGACGAGGTCACCGTCGACGATGGCTTTACCGAGGATGACGCCAGCGACATCGTTTACGGCGCGGTGGTCGGCTACGATGTCGCCTTCGCGTCCGCCTTCGTGGGCATCGAGGGCGAAATCGCCCAGTCCGAAGCCGGCGCCCAGATCCTCGACTTCGCCGAAGACGGTGACAGCCTCGCAGTGAAATCCAACGTCGATTACTACGTCGGCGCCCGGGCCGGTTTCTCGGTTCTCCCGCGCGTTCGCGCCTACGGCAAGCTCGGCTACAGCTGGACGGGTTTCGAAGCGACCTATGACGATGGCGACGTGGTCATCATCGACGACCGCCAGGTCGAAGGCCTGCGTTACGGCGCGGGCGTGGAAGTCGACCTGCCGTTCGACGTGGCGCTGCGCGGCGAATACCGCCGGACCGACTATGGCGACCTCGAAGTGTTCGGCGCGGAAACAGGGGCGGAGGCCGACCGCGGCCAGTTCGTCGTCGGTGCCTTGCTGAAATTCTAGTCCACTCGGAGGCCCGGCAGCGCACCGACCGTGCGCCGCCGGGCCTTTGCCTCGCGCGATTGCGGCGCTAGAGGCGCAGCGATGGATATTTCCGACCTTCGCATTGCGCTGTTCAACGGCAACTACAACATCACGGTCGACGGCGCGAACAAGGCGCTGAACCGGCTGGTCGAATATCTCCAGCGGCAGGGCGCGAAGGTCCACGTCTATTCCGCCACTGTCGACAAGCCCGCTTTTGAGCCGCAGGGAACGCTGGTCGGCGTGCCCGCAATCCCGATCCCGGGCCGCGACGAATACCGCGTGCCGATGTATTTGAGCGCGGCGGTGAAGGCCGACCTTGAGGCGTTCGACCCGCATATCGTGCACGTTTCATCCCCCGATCCCAGCGCCCACCGCGCGGTCACCTGGGCGCGGGCGCGCGGCCTCCCCATCCTCGCCAGCGTCCACACGCGTTTCGAAACATACCCGCGATATTACAACGCGACGTGGCTGGAACCGCTTTTCATCAAGGGTTTGCGCCGCTTCTACCGCCGCACCGACGCGCTTGTCGCGCCGAGCGATTCCATGATCGAGGAACTCCGCAAGGAAGAGATGCATCACGACATCGGCCTGTGGACGCGCGGGGTGGACCGTACGATCTTCTCCACGGACAAGCGCGACCGTGCCTGGCGGCGCAGCCACGACATCGCGGACGACGACATGGCGATCGGCTTCCTCGGCCGGCTGGTGCTGGAAAAGGGGCTGGACGTCTTTGCCGAGGCGATGGTCGAGCTGAAGAAGCGCGGCGTCGCCTTCAAGGTGCTGGTCATCGGCGAAGGCCCGGCGCACGATTTCTTCAAGTCCAAGGTGCCCGACGCGATCTTTGTCGGCTTCCAGAACGGGCCGGACCTCGGCCGCGCGGTCGCCAGCATGGACGTGCTGCTCAACCCCTCCGTCACGGAGACGTTCGGCAACGTCACGCTGGAGGCGATGGCCTGCGGCGTGCCCGTGGTCGCGGCCGACGCGACGGGAGCCAGCAGCCTCGTGACCGATGGGGAAACCGGCTACCTCGTCCCGCCGCGCGACATTGCCGCCTATGCCGACAAGCTACAGGTCTACGCGGAAGACCCGGCGCTGCGCCGCGCCCATGGAGAAGCCGGCGCGCGCAAAGCCGACGGCTACGAGTGGGATGCAATCAACCAGGTGGTGGCGGACACGTATCTGCGACTGATTGCAGCGAAGCAGTAGGGCTAAATTACTGAGCTTCAAGCGCGGCGACGCCGTCGATCAGTTGCCAACCCAAACCGCTGATGGCCAAAGTCGTCTCATATCTGCGAGTTTCGTCCGGGCTGCCAGCCGTCCAGGAGCACGAAAACTCGGTCGGTTCATCATCGCCGAAGCCATGGCATTCGAGTGCTGTCAGATTTCGCGCTTCCAGATTGTAGCCCCTATCCTGCAACACCTGCTGCAATTCGGCGCGACTTGGACCTACTGCCTGAGCGCTTGGCAGCACCGCGAGAGTCAATGCCAGACCAATCACCGCAGCAAACCCCGCGCCGTCATCCGGCGGCTGTAGACCGCTAGCAAAACCACGCTGACCACGATGGCGATGGTGAAGGCCCACATGCCTGCCGTGTCGAGGCTTTCGGGCATCGCGTTGGTCGCAGTCCAGAATGTCGTTCCCGCGATCCCGACCAGCGAGGCGACGAACGCGTGGTAGGCGAAGCGGCTGCGCGCCAGGATGAGGATGGACCCGAGCAGTGCGCCCCAGACGCCGATGGCCCAGAAGGCGTCGAACCAAGCGGGGAAGCTCATGAAATACTCCAGCTGCTCCGCTGTGAACTGGCCCAGATAGGCCTCGTTGCGCGTCTGCGTCATCGTATAGTCGACCGCGCCGCCGAGGTTCCACAGCGTGGCGAGCACGCCCACCACCCACACGTGCCACGGCGTCTTCGCGCCCGTTCCGGCTATCGTCTCGTTCATCGTTTCCACTCCCCCAAGCGGCCCTTGGCGTGGCGATAGCAAAATCGGGCGCGCCTGCCTACATGGGGGCCATGGCCGACCTTTTCGCCGACGATCCCCCGCCCTCCCGAACTGCCGAGCCGATCCGCGAGGATGCGCCGCTGGCCGACCGGCTGCGCCCGCGCGACCTTTCGCAGGTCATCGGGCAGGAGCACCTGACCGGTCCGGAAGGCGCGATCGGCCGGATGGTCGCGGCGGGCAAACTTTCCAGCATGATCCTGTGGGGCCCGCCCGGCACCGGCAAGACCAGCATCGCCCGCCTGCTCGCGGACAGCGTGGGCATGCGGTACGAGGCGGTCAGCGCGGTCTTCACCGGAGTAGCCGACCTCAAGAAAGCCTTCGCCGCCGCCGACAAGGCAGCCGAAGCGGGACAACGCACGCTGCTGTTCGTGGACGAAATCCACCGCTTCAACCGTGCGCAGCAGGACGGCTTCCTCCCCTTCGTGGAGCGCGGCACCGTGACGCTAGTCGGAGCGACTACGGAGAACCCCAGCTTCGCGCTGAACGCCGCGCTGCTCAGCCGGGCTCAGGTGCTTATCCTGGAGCGGCTGGGGCACGAAGCGCTGGGCAATTTGCTGGACCGGGCAGAGGCGCTGGAAGGCCCCCTGCCCCTCACCCCCGAAGCGCGCGATGCGCTGGTGGCGAGCGCCGATGGCGACGGGCGCTTCCTGCTCAACCAGGCGGAAACGCTTTACGCAGCGAACATTCCCGAACCGCTCGATCCGGCCGGTCTCGGCAAGTTCCTGCAGCGCCGCGTCGCCGTGTACGACAAGGACCGCGACGGGCATTACAACCTGATTTCCGCGCTGCACAAGGCGGTGCGCGGATCGGACCCGCAAGCGGCGCTCTATTACCTCGCGCGGATGCTGACGGCGGGGGAGGAACCGCGCTACCTCGCCCGGCGGCTGGTGCGCATGGCGGTGGAGGACATCGGCCTCGCGGACCCGAACGCGCTGGTCCAGTGCATGGCGGCCAAGGACACGTACGAATTCCTCGGCAGCCCGGAAGGCGAGCTCGCCCTGGCGCAGGCGTGCCTCTACCTTGCCACCGCGCCCAAATCGAACGCGGTCTACAAGGCGCAGAAGGCAGCGTGGCGCAGCGCCAAGGAAACCGGCAGCCTGATGCCTCCCGCCAACATCCTCAACGCGCCGACCAAGCTGATGAAGGACATCGGCTACGGCAGCGGCTACACCTACGACCATGATGCGGACGAGGGCTTCTCGGGCGACAATTACTGGCCGGAAGAGATGGAGCCGCAGACCTATTACGAACCGGTCGAGCGCGGGTTCGAACGCAAGGTGCGCGAACGGATCGCCTATTGGGACAACCTTAAACAGGGCAAGTCATGAGAGAATTTGACAACTTCGTGGCGATTGATTGGTCAGGAGCCAAGGGCCCAACTCAATCAGGTATCGCAATCGCCGTCTGTTCTGCCGACGGTGGGCAACCGGTATTGGTTGAAAGAGGGCAGCGATGGTCACGGGACGAGGTGCTGACGGTTCTCCGCGACGATCTCCCTGAAAATTCTCTTGTGGGACTGGATCTTGGAATAGGATTGCCTTTTGCAGACTGCGGCGCCTTTTTTCCGGCCTGGGACGGAAGTCCAGAAAATGCGGTTGAGCTATGGGAATTGGTTGATCAACAATCGAGCGATGATCCAAATTTGGCTGCAAACGGTTTTCTAACGCACCCCGATGTTCAAAAATACTATCACGACGGTCGGGCACCGGGCGAAGAATACCATTGCGACGGAGCGAAGCACAGTGGCGGCCGGTTACGCGTTACGGAGACAGCGCAAGCCAGAATGGGCTGCAAACCATACTCCAATTTTCGGTTGGTAGGCGCGGCGCAGGTTGGCAAGTCGAGCCTCACGGGCATGCGGATGCTGCATCGCTTGCGCGGCCACCTGCCCGTGTGGCCAATCGATCCGCTGCCGGATACCGGATCGGTCATCGTGGAGATCTACACCGCCCTTGCCGCGTTGGAGGCAGGGCGCAGCGCGGGGAGGACCAAGCTGCGCACCTATGCGGAGCTGAACGATGCGCTGGCCGTGCTCGGATCGCCACCGGTCTCGGGCGACGGGGCGATCGACGATCATTCCTCCGACGCGCTCCTCACTGCCGCATGGCTGCGCGCGGTCGCGCATGAAGAAGCCCGCTGGAATCCGCCCGCCCTGACGCCGCAGATCGCGCAGACCGAAGGCTGGACATTCGGAGCCATTTGAAGCAAGCGCCCTCGCGCCCTCAAACAGCGAAGCGGTAGGGCAAAAAAGAGTGCCGGCTTAGCTCAGTTGGTAGAGCACCTGATTTGTAATCAGGGGGTCGCGGGTTCGATTCCTGCAGCCGGCACCATCTCCCGATAGGCTACTCAGCAGCCACCGCCTCCTCGCGGCGGGTCGCGGCGCTGACCAGCCGGATCGCGAGCCATGCCAGCGCAAATCCGGGGATGATCTCGTACACGCCGGGGCCGCCCATGAATTCCCGGTTCCAGCCGAGCGCAATCCACGCGATGACGACGCCCGCCCCGGTCACGAGGCCGGCAACCGCGCCCGCGCCCGTCATGCCGCGCCACGTCAGCGCCAGGATGATGAGCGGCCCGAACGCCGCGCCGAAACCGGCCCATGCGTTGGAGACGAGGCCCAGCACCTCGCTGTCCGGATCGGACGCGATGACAATCGCCGCCAGCGCGACCAGCAGCACGCTGATCCGCCCGACATTTACCGCCTCCCGCTCGCTCGCATTGCGGCGCAGGAACAGCCGGTAGAAGTCTTCCGTCAGCGAGCTGGAGCTGACCAGCAGCTGCGAGGAAATCGTGCTCATCACCGCGGCCAGCAAGGCGGCCAGCAGGAAGCCGGTGATCAGCGGATGGAACAGGAGGTCGGCCAGCACGATGAAGATCGTCTCGGGATCGTCGATGACGAGGCCGTTGCGCTCCATGTAGGCGCGCCCGGCGATGCCGATGCCGATGGAGCCGAGCAGCGCCACGCCCATCCAGGTCATGCCGATATTGCGCGCCTTAGGCACATCGGCGACGCTGCGGATGGCCATGAAGCGCACGATGATGTGCGGCTGGCCGAAATAGCCGAGGCCCCAGGTCACCGCCGACAGGAAGCCGATCGCGGTCAATCCTTCGGTCAGGCTGAGGAAGCCGGGCTGGATGCCCGTCAGGCTCTCGCCCGCACTGCCGCCGGGGCCGAACATCACCACCAGCGGCATCAGCACCAGCGCCACCACCATGATGCAGCCCTGCACGAAATCGGTCAGGCTGACGGCGAGGAAGCCGCCGACCATCGTATAGGCAAGGACCACGCCGGCGGTGATCCAGATGCCCGCCCAATATGGCTCCATGCCGGGGATCAGGGCGGGAAAGGCGCTGTCGAACAGCTTGCCGCCTGCGACCAGCCCGCTCGCCGTGTAGACGGTGAAGAAGGTCACGATGATGATCGCGCTCACCACGCGCAGCAGCACGGCCTTGTCGGGGAAGCGGTTGGCGAGGAATTCGGGAATGGTCAGCGCATTGCCCAGCTTCTCCGTCTGTTCGCGCAGGCGCGGGGCGACGATGAACCAGTTGGCAAGCGCGCCCAGGAACAGCCCGATCCCGATCCACGCCTCCACCAGTCCGGTCACGTAGAGCGCACCCGGCAGGCCCAGCAGCAGCCAGCCAGACATGTCCGATGCTCCGGCAGACAGCGCCGCGACGGCGGGCGAAAGTTGCCGCCCGCCGAGGAGGTAGCCTTCGCTATCCTCGGTCGACTTGCGCCACGCGTAGAGCCCGATGGCGAGCATCAGGACGAAATAGAGGGCGAGCGAGATGATCGTTCCGGTAGCCATGGGCCGCACTGCATAAGGATTTGGCGGCCGGAGTCACCAGCCGCGTGGCAATTCGCAAGCCTCGGACCCAAGCGCGGCTCCGATTGTTATTTCCTCACAACAGGGGATGCCGAAATGAAAGAACCGCACAGCGTCAAGGACATCCTCGACGACCTTGACGAACTGGCGGAGGACAAGGACGAGGTCTGCATCGCCGACGTGGTCGAAGCTTTCGGCGACCGGTCCTACGGCCCCTTCCTTCTGGTTCCCGCGCTGGTCGAATTGACCCCCATCGGCGCCATCCCCGGCGTACCGACGTTCCTCGCGCTGATCATCGCTGTCGTCGCCGTCCAGATGCTGGTCGGGGAATCCCATCTGTGGCTGCCCGGCTTCATCGAGAACCGCTCGGTCAAGGGAGAGAAGCTGGCCAAGGCGTCGAAGAAGCTGCGCGGCGTCGGCAAATTCATGGACAAATGGTTCCATGGCCGGATGAAGCATTTCACCAGCCGCTGGTACCGCCGGCTGGCTGCGCTCATCATCCTGTTCCTGTGCGCCAGCATCCCGCCGCTGGAGGTGCTGCCTTTCGCCAGTTCCGGGCCGATGCTGGCAATCGCCTGCTTCGGCGTCGCTATCATGGTGCGCGACGGGCTGCTGATGATCGTTGCCACCGCGCTCGGCATCGGCGCCATCGGCCTCGGCTATTCGCTGTGGAGCGGCGGCGAAGGCGGCAATTAGGGCAGTTCGGGCGGCTAACCCCTAGTTCGCGCCCATGATCGGCGGGGCGCTTTCGCCCGTGCCGGAGAACAGGCGATATCCGTGCGCCGGTATCGTCACCGCCTCGCCGCGTTTCAGCGTGATGCGGTTGCCTCGGAATTCGGAATAGAAGCCGAGCGGCAGGCCGTCCTTGAATTCGGCGGTCACCGGCGCGTCCGAGAAATTGAACAGGCCGAGCACCTTGTTGCCTTCCTCCTGCCGGACGAATGCGAACAGGCGGTCGTCGCTGTCGGTATCGACCTTGGTCATCCGCGCGCCCCACTTGCCGTTTTCCAGCGCCGGGTTGGCCTTGCGGAAATCGATCAGGTCCGCGATCAGCGCGCCCAGCGTGCAATCCTCGCCCTGGCTCCAGTCGATCGGGTCGCGCTCGAAGAACTCCAGCCGCTTGGCGTTACAGGCTTCCATGCCGTTGTGGACCAGCGGGATCCCCTCGGTCACGAAGCTCAGGGCGATGGCTGCTTCCAGCCCTTCGCCGTAATTCTCGTACAGCGTGCCTTCCCAGGCATTGCTGTCGTGGTTTTCGATATAGGTCATACGCATCGCCTCGCGCGGCCACAGGCTCTCGTTCTCGGCGTAATAGCCGTAGAGCGCCGAAGGCCCCGCCTTGCCGCGGGCGATATCCTTGATCGTGTGGTGCCAGTCCCATGCATAAGTCGCGTCGAAGGCGGCGCGGTGATAGGCGGTTTCCTGCACTTCGCCGAGCATGAAGACGGGGCGGTAGGCGTTCAGACGCTGGCGCATCGTCTCCCAGAAATCGACCGGGACATAACCCGCCACATCGGCGCGGAACCCGTCGACGCCGTAATCGCGCACCCATTGTTCCATCGCCCCGCCGACATGCGCGCGCACGCCCGGCTGCGACCAGTCGAGGTCGATGATGTCGGACCAGTCCCACCACGGCGTCGGCCGGAAATCGCCGTCCCAGGTCTTCTCATACCAGTCCGGATGCTCGCTCCGCAGCGGATTGTCCCACGCCGTGTGGTTGGCCACGAGGTCGAGGATGACCTTGAAGCCCTGCGCGTGCGCAGCATCGACGAAGGCCTTGAACTCCTCCGCCGTGCCGAATTCGGGGTTCACGCCGTAATAATCTTTCACCGAATAGGGGCTGCCCAGCGTGCCCTTGCGGTTCTCCTCCCCGATGGGATGGATCGGCATCAGCCAAAGGATATCGACGCCGAGCGCCTTCAGCCGCGGCAATTCCCGCTGCGCCGCGACGAAGGTGCCTTCGGGCGTGAAGTGCCGCGTGTTGATCTGGTAGAGCACGGCATCGCGGCTCCACTCCGGATTTTCCAGCTGGACATACTGCCTGGGCGTCCACGGGTCGGCATCCTGCGCGGCGACGGGCGCAGCGAGCAGCGCGGCGGCGATGGCGGTCAGGGGGGCGAAGGCTAGCTTAGGCACGGGCGGTCTCCTGCGGCAGGGCGGCTTGCACCCGGAACATGGCGGCGGCGGCGATCAGCCACGCGGCGGCGGCAAACAGCATCGTCCAGATCGGCTCGCCCGGGAACAGCGCCTTCATGATCGATCCCATCACCGTGGCGACCAGCAGCTGGGGCACCACGATGAAGATGTTGAACAGCCCCATGTAGATGCCGAGCTTGCCCTGCGGCAGGTTGGAGGCGAGGATCGCATAAGGCATCGCAAGGATGCTGGCCCACGCGATACCGATGCCGATCTCGGCCAGCAACAGCGCATTCGCATCCCGCACGAAGAAGAACATCAGGAAGCCGAGCGCGCCCAGCGTCAGGCAGATCGCATGGGTCTTCACCTGCCCGAAATTGCGGCTGAGCCACGGCAGCATCGCCAGCGCGGCGATGGCGGCAACGCCGTTGTAGACGGTAAAGAGCACGTTCACCCAGCTCGCCCCGTCGTTGTAGGCGACGCTGGCCGTGTCGGTGCTGCCGAAGACATACTGGGTCACGACCGGGGTGGTGTTGATCCACATGATGAACAGCGCCGACCAGCTGAAGAACTGCACCAGCGCAAGGCGCTTCATCACCTCGGGCATGCCGGAGAAATCGCCGACGATGCTGGACAGCATGTTGGCCGATTTGCCGCCCTTGGCCATCGAGATCGCGATGATGGAAAGCAGGCCGTATACGGCGAGGAGAGCGCCGAGCAGCAGCACTTCCTTCTCCAGCCCCAGCGCATCGACCAGCAGCACCACGACCAGCCCGGCGGCGATCCATACCCCGCCGGAAAGATAGGACTTGGCGGCCAGTGCGCGCAGCGGCTGCGCATCGTCCGGCACGGCGGCGTCCGATCCTTCGAACGCGGCCATTTCCTCCGGCGAGTATTCCTTCGTGGTCATCACCGTCCACAGCACGGCCAAGAACAGCGCGATCGCGCCGCCCCAGAAGCTCCACGTCACCGTGTCTGGTATCTCGCCCGCAGGCGCGACGTTGCTGACGCCGACCTGCTCCAGGAAATACGGGAAGATCGACCCGACCACCGCGCCCGCGCCGATGAAGGCGGTCTGTACCGCGTATCCGGCGCTGTGCTGGTCTGTACCCAGCATGTCGCCCACGAAGGCGCGGAAGGGCTCCATCGAGATGTTGAGGCTGGCATCGAGGATCCAGAGCAGCGCGGCGGCGAAGAGCAGCGGCGCGCCGAAGCCGGGGGCCAGCGGCATCAGGAACAGCGCAATCGCCGCCATGATCGCGCCGGTCAGGAAATAGGGCCGGCGCCGGCCGAGGCGGTTCCAGGTCCTGTCCGACAGGTGGCCGATGATCGGCTGCACGATCAGGCCGGTCAGCGGGGCCGCGACCCACAGGGCGGGCAGATCGTCCATCGCCGCGCCCACGGTCTGGAAGATGCGGCTCATGTTCGCGTTTTGCAGCGCGAAGCCAATCTGGATGCCGAAGAAGCCGAAGCTGATGTTCCACAGGCCCCAGAAGCCCATGCGCGGTTTCTGCGTATGCGCGAGGGCGTCGCCCGTCGGTGCGGCGGTTGCCATAAAGCTGTCTCTCCCGGCGTGCGCTTTGGCGGCACGTCTCATGGATAAAGGCTGGCACGGCAGGGGCCTAGCGGCAATCCCGCATACGAATGTGATGGATCAGGAAACGGTCTGCGACGACCCGCGTACAACCAGCCGCGCAGGCAGCGCCTCGCCTTCCACCGGCTCGCCTTCGATCTGGCGGACCAGGGCATCGACCAGCTTTTCGCCGGCGCCCTGCAGGTCCTGCACCAGCGTGGTGAGCGGCGGGCTGGAAAGGCTGGCGGCGGGAATGTTGTCGAAGCCGACCACCGCGATATGGCCCGGCACGTCGAGCCCGCTTTCGGCAAAGGCGCGCATCGCGCCGATCGCGATCAGATCGCTGGCGGCGAAGACGGCGTCGAAATCCTTGCCGGTTTCCATCAGCGCATTGGCCGCCTTGAACCCGTCTTCCTCGCTGTTGAGCGCATCGGCCTGCAAGGCGACGTCGATCCCGCTGCCCGCCGCTTCCAGCGCATCGGCGAGCCCGGCACAGCGGTCCGCGAATTCGGGATAATGTTCGTCGTTGTTGCCGATGAAGGCGATGCGCTTGCGGCCCTGCTGCAGCAGGTGCTCGCCTGCCAGCCGCCCCGCCCCGCGGTTGTCGGACCCGATGGTGAGGCCGATATTGTGTTCCCCCACGCTGCCCCAGCGCACGAACTGCGTGCCCTGCGCCCGCAGCTGTTCCAGCCGCGCGATGTAGAGCGTGTAGTCGCCGTAGCCGAGCAGGATCAGGCCGTCGGCGCGGTGGCTGTCCTGGTACTGGACGTGCCAGTCGTCCTCCATGCTCTGGAAACTGATCAGGAGGTCGATGCCACGGTCGGCGCAGGCACGGGTGATGGCGCCGAGCATCGACAGGAAGAACGGGTTGATGTTCGACTGGTCGGGCGTCGGATCCTCGAAGAACAAGAGGGCGATGGTGTTCGACCGCTGGCTGCGCAGCGAGCTCGCATTCTTGTCGACCGTGTAGTTTAGCTCGCGCGCGATCCGCTCGATCTTCTCGCGGGTCGCCTGGCTAACGGACTTGCTGCCGCGCAGCGCACGGCTGACCGTGGGCTGCGACACCCCCGCCATGTAGGCGATATCGAAACTGGTCGGCCGTCCGGACGGCTTGCGACCCAAGGCTGCTCTCCCCTTCAGCCGGCGATTGCTGCGCCGGCACGGCTGGTGCGAAAAGGCCACACCGCGGCGTGCTGCGCTGCACAAACATACGTATGCCGAGTTTCGCGACCGTTGCCGCCACGTCAATAGGAGTGTGACAGTTTCGCGAAAAACCTTTGCGCAACGTGGCATTTCTATCGCGCCCGAACGGGGGAAGCCGGGGCGCAACAACGGGAGAGAATCGTGGCCTGGAACAAGACCCTTTCGCTGGGAATCAGCAGCGGCGCGATGGCGCTGGCACTGCTGGCTCCGTCGACCGCTTTCGCACAGGATACGGGTGCCAGCACCCAGCCGCCGACCGCCGCCGGGACCGAAGAAGGCGATCCGGTCGATGACGAAGCGGAAGGCGACGTCATCATCGTGGAAGGTTTCCGCGCCGCGCTGGAAAGCGCCACGGCGGAAAAGCGCTTCTCCGACCAGATCGTTGAATCGGTGACCGCGGAAGACATCGGCAAGCTGCCCGACAGCTCGATCGGCGAATCGATTGCCCGCCTGCCCGGCATCACCTCGCAGCGCCTCAACGGCCGCGCCAACGTGATCGCCATCCGCGGCTTCGGCCCCGACTTCTCCACCACGCTGCTCAACGGCCGCGAACAGACCAACACCAGCGACAACCGCGCGGTCGAATTCGACCAGTACCCGTCGGAAGTCGTCAACCAGGTCGTCATCTACAAGACGCCGACCGCCGCGCTGGTCGGTCAGGGCCTCGTCGGCACGGTCGACATCCGCACCATCCGCCCGCTCGACTACGGCCAGAGCGTGCTCGCCATTGGCGCCCGCGGTTCCTACGCCGATCTCGGCGCGCTGAACGCCGGCTCCAACGAATTCGGCTACCGCGTCAACGGCACCTTCGTGGACCAGTTCGCCGACGACACGATCGGCGTCAGCCTGGCGGCATCCTATGTCGATGAGCCGTACCAGCTGCAGGAATTCAACGCCTGGGGCTACAACAACGTCAACGGCAACGCGCTGATCGGCGGCTCGAAGAGCTTCGTGACCTCCACCCAGCTCAAGCGCCTGGGCGTGATGGGCACGGTGCAGGTCGAGGCATCCGATGCGCTGATGCTGACCTTCGACGGCTTCTATTCCAACTTCGACGACGACCAGTCGAAGCGCGGCATCGAACTGCCGCTGGGCTTCTTCGCCTTCGGCACGGGCTTCGACCCCGCCACGGCGACGGCATCGAACGGCCAGTATGTCGACGGCACCTTCACCAACGTGCGCGGCGTGATCCGCAACGACGTTTTCCAGCGCGAAGCCGACCAGTATTCGGCCGGCTTCAACGCGCGGTGGGACAGCGGCGATGCCCTCACCGGCTTCATCGACGTCGGCTATTCCAAGACCGACCGCAACGAACTGAGCATCGAAAGCTATTCGGGCACCGGCTACAACAGCTCCGGCCCGTCGGTGGACATCGGCTTCCGCTCGACCGAAACCGGCACCATCTTCAGCCCGAACTTCGATTATTCCGACCCGTCGCAGATCGTCCTCACCGACCCGCTGGGCTGGGGCGGCAGCCGCGTTCAGGCCGGTTACTGGAACAACCGCATCATCGAAGACGAGCTGATCCAGGCCCGCGCCGAGCTCGGCTACGAATTCTCCGACAGCTTCTTCAGCGGTGCGCGCATCGGCGCCAGCTACACGACCCGCGAGAAGGGCCTGACGCCGGACGAATTCTTCGTGTCCATCGCCAGCGGTGCGAACGAGGCGACCATCCCGCAGGACGCGATCCTGGGCTCGACCGACCTCACATATCTCGGCCTGGGTCCGATCCTGAGCTACGACCCGCGCACCCTGCTCGCCAACGGCACCTACGACCTCGACCCGAACGACGTCACCGACGTGTTCGCGAAGGGTTACACGGTCAACGAAGACCTGCTGACCATGTATGCGCAGCTCGACATCGACCAGGTGTACGACAACGCGGTGCTGACCGGTAACGTCGGCCTGCAGGTGGTGAACACCGACCAGTCCTCGACCGGCTTCATCTTCACGCCGAACGGCCCGCAGGCCATCGAACTGGGCGATACCTACTGGGACTTCTTGCCCAGCTTCAACCTGTCGGCCCGCTTCAACAGCGACTTCGTCGTCCGCATGTCGGCGTCGCGCCAGATCATGCGCCCGCGCCTCGACGACATGAAGGTGTCGATCGGCTACGGCGTCGATACCAGCGTGCCTGGCGGCATCATCCGCGGCGGCGGCGGCAACCCGACGCTGCAGCCCTACCGCGCCAGCGCGATCGACATGACGTTCGAGAAGTACTTCGGCGGCAGCCAGGGCGTCGTTGCCCTCCAGCTGTTCTACAAGAACTTCGAGGACTACATCGACCGCGGCCGGATCGACTTCGACTTCGCCAACTTCCCGCTCGCCCCCGGGGTGACGGTCCCGACCACCATCGGTACGCTGGATGCCCCAACGAGCAATGCCGATGGCCTGCTGTACGGTGCGGAACTGGCGCTGACGCTGCCGTTCAACATCCTGACCCCGGCGCTCGAAGGCTTCGGCTTCACCGGCGGCGCGTCGATCACGGAAACCGATCTCAAGAACGAGGCGGGCAACGAGATCGTCATTCCGGGCTATTCGAAGTGGGTCGTGAACGGCACGCTGTTCTACGAACAGGGCGGCTTTAACGCCCGTGCCAGCGCACGTTACCGTTCGACCTTCCTGGGCGACTTCACGGGCTTCGGCGGCACGCCGACGCGCCGGACCGCGCTGGAAGAAACGATCATCGATGCGCAGATCGGCTACGACTTCCAGGACAACAGCGCGCTCGATGGCCTGTCGCTCTACTTCCAGGGCCAGAACCTGACGGACGAGCGTTTCGCCTCGGTCGTGAACGAGGACACCCCGCTGCAGGTCATCGACTACCAGATCTACGGTCGTCGTTTCCTCGCCGGCTTCACCTACAAGTTCCAGTAAGGCATGATCCGGTGCCGGCCATGCTCACATCCGAGCAGGTCGGCACCGGAGGCCACTGGGGTCGGCCCGGGCAGACGGGACCGAACCTATGACAGGTCAGCAAACTTCAGGCGCAGCTGGCGATAAAGCGGCAGCGCGCGCGGATTTCGTCATCGTCGGCGGCGGTACCGCCGGCTGGATGGCCGCCGCCGCGCTTGCCCGCTTCGCCCCGCACAAGCGCACGATCCTCGTCGAAAGCGATGCCATCGGCACCGTCGGCGTGGGCGAGGCGACGATCCCGCAGATCCACCTCTTCAACCAGGCGCTGGGCCTGGACGAGGCCGAATTCCTCGCCGCCACCAAGGGCAGCTTCAAGCTCGGCATCGAATTCGCCGGCTGGCGGGAGCCCGGCCATTCCTACCTACACGCTTTCGGTCCCGTGGGCCGCGCGCACGGAGTGGTGCCGTTCCACCATTTCTGGTTGCGCGCGCGAGATGCCGGCAAGGCCCGCCCGCTGAGCGCCTACAGCGCCAACGACATTGCGGCGCGCAACAACCGCATGGGGGCGCCCGGGACCGACTTTCCCTACGCCTATCATTTCGACGCCGGCCTCTATGCCGCGCACCTGCGCGCGTATGCGGAAACGCGCGGGGTTACCCGCATCGAAGGCACGGTCGACCACGTGAGGCAGTCCCCTGAGAGCGGCGACATCGCCGGGCTCGACCTCGGCGACGGGCGCAGCGTCGACGGGGCGTTCTTCCTCGACTGCACCGGCTTTCGCGGCCTGCTGATCGAACAGGCGCTGGGCGCGGGCTATGCCGACTGGTCGGACCTGCTGCCCTGCGACCGCGCGGTCGCGGTCCCCTGCAAGTCGGGCGGCGACTTCACCCCCTACACTCGCTCCACCGCGCGCGAGGCGGGGTGGCAATGGCGCATCCCGCTGCAGCACCGGATCGGCAACGGCTATGTCTATTCGAGCGCCCACCTGTCGGACGAGGCGGCAGCCGATACGCTGCTCGCCCATCTCGACGGGGAACCGCTGGCCGACCCGCGAACGCTGAAATTCACCACCGGCATGCGGCGCCGGCACTGGCACCGCAACTGCCTCGCGCTCGGCCTTGCCGCCGGGTTCATGGAGCCGCTGGAATCGACCTCGATCCACCTCGTCCAGTCCGCCATCGCCCGTTTCCTGACACTGATGCCGGACAGCGTCAGCAGTGCCGACACGGCATCTCTTGCCAGCGAATTCAACCGGCAGGCAGAGTTCGAATGGACGCGGATTCGCGATTTCCTCGTCCTGCATTACTACGCCAACGGCCGCACCGGCGAAGCGTTCTGGGACGAGCGGCGTGCAGCGACGCTGCCCGACACACTGGCCGCGAAACTCGAGCTCTGGCGCGCAGGCGCCCGCATCACCCGAGAGCACGAGGAGCTGTTCACCGAAGTCGGCTGGACGCAGGTCCTCCTCGGCCAGGGCGTGATGCCGGACAGCTGGCACCCGCTCGCCGATGCGCTGCCGGACGATGATCTGGAGCGCTTCCTCGAGGCGACCCACCGCGCCTGCGTGAAGGCCGTCGAACCGATGCCGACCCACCACGATTACCTCGGCGCCCTGCTGGCGCGCACCACCAAGGAAGTTGCCGCATGACCATTCGCACCGCCCTCGCCATGTCGCTCGCCGGCGCCGCGCTCCTGCCCGGCTGCGCGCCAGCTCTCGCCCAGTCCGCGCCAGCTACCACTCAGGGTACCACTCCGTCCGCCACACCCGCGCCCACGCTGGAGCAGGTGCGCGAGAGGCTGGCCGAAGACGAAGTGGTCTATTTCGTCCTGCCCGACCGTTTCGACAACGGCGATCCCGCCAACGATGACGGCGGCTATGGCGCCGATCGGCTCGTCAGCGGATACGATCCCACGCACAAGGGCTTCTACCACGGCGGCGACCTCGCCGGCCTGACCGCGCGGCTGGATTACCTGCAGGGCATGGGCATCACCGCGATCTGGTTCGCGCCGATCTTCGCCAACAAGCCGGTCCAGGGCCCCGCGGGCGACGAGAGCGCGGGCTATCACGGCTACTGGGTCACCGATTTCACCCGGATCGACCCGCATTTCGGCACGAACGAGGAATTCCGCACTTTCGTGGATGCCGCGCATGCCCGCGGGATGAAAGTCTACATGGACATCATCACCAATCACACGGCGGATGTCATCAAGTACCGCGAAGGCTTCTCCTATCGCAGCAAGGGCGATTACCCATACTCCACCCGCGGCGGGCCCGACGGGGAGGCAATCAACGAAGGCTTCATGGGCGACGAGGTCCGCACGGAAGAGAACTTCGCGCGGCTGACCGACATGACCTACGCCTACACACCCTATGTGCCGGAGGCGGAGCGCGACGTGAAAGTACCGGCGTGGCTCAACGACCCGCGCTATTACCACAACCGCGGCGACACGACTTTCAGCGGCGAAAGCGCGCGGCTGGGCGACTTCGTGGGGCTCGACGACATTTACACCGAGCAACCCTTCGTCGTGCGCGGCATGATCGACATCTACGCACAGTGGATCGAGGATTTCGGCATCGACGGTTTCCGCATCGACACCGCGCGGCATGTGAATCCCGGTTTCTGGCGGGAATTCGTGCCTGCCATGCTGGAGACCGCCGCTGGAAAAGGCATTCCCAACTTCCTGATCTTCGGCGAGGTCTACGCCGAAGACCCGATGGCGGGCTATATCGCCGAATACACGCGGCGCGACGGCTTTCCCGCCGTGCTCGACTTCGCGTTCCAGCAGGCGGTGCTGCGCTATGCCGGGGCGGGCGGCGATGCGTCCATCATGACCCGCCTGTTCGACGGCGACGTCCTTTACGAAGGTGGCGAAGCGGCCGCGCTGAAGCTGCCGACCTTCCTCGGCAACCACGACATGGGCCGCTTCACCACCATGACGAAACAGCGCAAGCCCGGCATCTCGCAGGAGGAGCTGCTGGCGCGCACTCAGCTGGCCCATGCCATGCTGATGACGCTGCGGGGCAATCCGGTGGTCTATTCCGGCGACGAGCAGGGCTTCGTCGGCGACGGCAACGACCAAGCCGCGCGAGAGGACATGTTCCCCAGCCGCGTCGCCAGTTACAACGACAATGACCTGATCGGCACCGACGCCACCACGGCGACGGACAATTTCGACCGCAGCCACCCGCTCTATCGCCTTATCGCGCAGCTTTCCGCCGTCCGGCAGGCCAACCCGGCGCTGCGCCGCGGCCTGCAGACAATGCGCCAGTGGGACGATGCGCCCGGCATGTTCGCGGTCACGCGGCACGATCCGGAAAGCGGGCAGCGTGTTCTGCTCGCCTTCAACAACACCGCCCAGCCGCTCAGCGGCAATGTCGCGGTGGATTACGCCGCACGCGAGGTGACGACCCTGGCAGGCGCCGCCTGTCCCGCAACGGTCGCCGCGCCCGGCAGCGTCGCCGTAACCCTGCCCGCCTTCGGCTGGGCCGTGTGCGAACTGAAATGAGCAGCCACGCCTCCTCCCCGGCGCCGGACGCGCAGGCCCTGCCGTGGTGGCAGGGCGCGGCGATCTACCAGATCTATCCGCGCAGCTTCCGCGATTCCAACGGCGACGGCATCGGCGACCTGCCAGGCATCACCGCCGGGCTGGACCACGTCGCCAGCCTAGGCGTCGATGCCGTGTGGATCAGCCCGTTCTTTACCAGCCCGATGCGCGATTTTGGCTACGACGTGGCCGATTACTGCGATGTCGACCCCATCTTCGGCACGCTGTCCGATTTCGACGCGCTGGTCACGCGCGCGCACGAACTCGGCCTCAAGGTGCTGATCGACCAGGTCTATTCCCACACGTCCGACGACCATGCGTGGTTTGCCGAAAGCCGCGCCAGCCGCGACAATCCCAAGGCCGACTGGTACGTCTGGCACAACGCGAAGCCCGACGGGTCGCCCCCGACCAACTGGCAGTCCGTCTTCGGCGGGCCGGCGTGGACGTGGGACGCGCGGCGCGGGCAATATTACCTGCACAACTTCCTCGCCAGCCAGCCGCAGCTGAACGGCCACAACCCCGACGTCCAGCAGGCCCTGCTGGACGTGGCGAAATTCTGGCTCGACCGCGGTGTCGACGGTTTCCGCATCGATGCGATCAATTTCTCGATGCACGATCCTGAATTCCGCGACAATCCACCCGCCCCGCCGACGGACAAGCCGCGCACCCGCCCGTTCGATTTCCAGCTCAAGACCTACAACCAGTCGCACCGGGACATCCCGCTGTTCCTGGAACGACTGCGCAGCCTGGCCGACCGCTACGATGCGACCTTTACCCTGGCCGAAGTCGGCGGAGACGAGGCGCTGGTGGAAATGAAGAGCTTCACCCAAGGCGACGCGCGCCTCAACAGCGCCTACGGTTTCGACTTCCTCTATGCCGACAAGCTCACGCCGCAGCTCGTCTGCCGGGCGCTGGGCGACTGGCCGGGGCAGCCGGGCGAAGGCTGGCCCAGCTGGGCGTTCGAGAACCACGATGCGCCCCGCGCGGTATCCCGCTGGGCGGCGCCCGAGCATCGCGCCGCCTTCCTGCGTTGCAAGATGGCGCTGCTCGCGGCGCTGCGCGGCAACATCATCGTCTACCAAGGCGAAGAGCTGGGCCTGACCCAGGTCGACATCCCCTTCGAGCAGTTGCAGGACCCCGAGGCGATCGCGAACTGGCCGCTCACACTGAGCCGGGACGGGGTGCGCACGCCTCTGCCGTGGGCGGGCGATGCGCCGGACATGGGCTTCGGGAGTGCCAAGCCATGGCTGCCGGCGAGCGAGGATCACCGCCCGCTCGCCATCGACCGGCAGGAAGCGGACGATGCCTCCCTGCTCCACTTCACGCGCGACGTGCTGGCGCTAAGAAATGGCCACCCGGCGCTCCACCACGGGGCGCTCGAACGCTGCCGGGCAAGCGCGGCGCTGCTGAGCTTCGACCGCATCGCAGACGGGGAGCGTATCCGCTGCCTGTTCAACCTGTCGGACCAGACGATCGACACTGCCGATGCCGCAGGATCGCCGATCTTTGCGGTCAACGCCGCCGATACTGGCACCCTCCCCCCATACGGAGCCTTGTTCCTGTCATGCTGACCCGCAAAAAACTCGCCCTCGGCACCGCGCTCTTTGCGCTTGCCCCCTCGCTCGCTTTTGCCGATGAAGTTGCCTCTCCCGACGGGCGCATCGTGGTGGAAGTGGATGCGGATGGCGAAGGCAAGCCGTTCTACCGCGTCACCCGCGACGGAGAGGAAGTGATCTCCTACTCCACGCTGGGCTTCAACCTGACCGACGGCGACCCGCTGCGGCGCAATTTCGAAGTCGTCGGCGTGACCCGTGCGCAGGCGGACGAGACGTGGGAGCAGCCGTGGGGCGAGCGCCGATACGTGCGTGACCACCACCGCGCCATGACGGTCGCTTTCGCGGAAAAGGACGACACGCCGCGCAGCTTCAGCGTGCAGGTGCGCGTGTTCGACGACGGGTTCGGCTTCCGCTACGAATTCCCGCAGCAGCCGGGCTGGGATGTCGCGCGCATCGCCGACGAGCTGACCGAGTTCAACCTTAGCGTATCGGGCACCGCATGGTGGATACCGGCGGGGGACTGGAACCGCTACGAGTATCTGTATGAGACCACGCCGATCGATGCGGTCAGCACGGCGCACACGCCGATCACGATGGTGACGGACACCGGCCTGCACCTGTCTTTCCACGAAGCGGCGCTGGTCGATTATTCCGGCATGTGGCTGAAGCGGATCGCCGGCACGCGGTTCCGGGCCACGCTTTCGCCCTCCAGCCGCGGCGCCAAGGTGGTGCGCGAACTGCCCTTCCACACGCCGTGGCGCACCGTGCGCATGTCGGACGATCCGGCCGGCCTCGTCGAAAGCGACATCGACCTCAATCTGAACGAACCCAACAAGCTGGGCGACGTCAGCTGGTTCGAACCGCACAAATACATCGGCATCTGGTGGGAGATGCATCTGGAAGACAGCAGCTGGGCGAGCGGGCCCAAGCATGGCGCGACCACCGAGAATGCGAAGGAATACATCGACTTCGCCGCCGCCAACGGCTTTCGCGGCATCCTGATCGAAGGGTGGAATGTCGGCTGGGACGGCAACTGGTTCGGCAACGGGCGCGATTACAGCTTCACGCAGGCCTATCCCGATTTCGACATCGAGGAAGTCGCCCGCTACGCTGCGGAAAAGGGCGTGCGGATCATCGGCCACCACGAAACCGGCGGCAATATCGAAGTGTACGAGCGCCAGCTGGAAGATGGCTTCGCGCTCTACGAAAGGCTCGGCATCGACGCGGTCAAATCGGGCTATGTCGCGGATGCCGGCGGGATCATCGCCTGCAATGCCGACGAGGCCGACCCCTGCGCGGAGGAAATCTTCGAATGGCATGACGGGCAGCGCATGGCACAGCACCACCTGAATGTGGTGAAGGCTGCCGCGCGTCACCGCATCGCGGTCAACCCGCACGAACCGATCAAGGATACCGGCCTCAGGCGCACCTACCCCAACTGGGTCAGCCGCGAGGGCGCGCGCGGGGCTGAATACGATGCCTGGGCAGTGCCGAAGAACGATCCCGGCCACGTGCCCGAACTGGTTTATACAAGGATGCTGTCCGGCCCGATGGACTACACCCCGGGCGTCCTCAGCCTGGAGGGCCGCGGCGCGACGCAGCCCGACCTGCCGAGCACCCTGGCCCGCCAGCTGGCGTTCTACGTCGTGATCTATTCGCCGATCCAGATGGCGGCGGATTTGCCGGAAAACCTCGCCGCATGGCCGCAGGGGCTCGATTTCATCAAGCGCGTCGCGGTCGACTGGGACGAAAGCCACCTGCTCGCCGGCGAGGTCGGCAAATACGCCGTCTTCGCGCGGCGCGCGCGCGGCGGCGATGCATGGTATCTCGGCGGCGTGACCGACGAGGACCCGCGCGACGTTTCGCTAAGCCTCGACTTTCTCTATCCCGACACCGAATATGTCGCCACGATCTGGGAAGACGGCGAAGGAGCGGACGGCTTGGGTGACAATCGCCACGCGATGAATGTGCGCGAAGTCATCGTGCGCAAGGGCGATACGCTGGACATCGGCATGGCGCGCGCCGGGGGCTTCGCGGCGGAAATCAAGTTCAGCGGCGAATGATCGGGCGCGCCTTCGCCCTCTTCGCCGCGTTGATGCTGGCCGCCTGCGCCAGCGTTCCCGCGCCGGACGACGGCGACCTCGCACGCGGCGGGCGGTTCTTGGACTACGGCCCGCTCGCGGTCGATGGGCTGCCCGACCAGCGCATCTCGATCTGGCTGCCGCCGGGCTACGACGAGGGCGTACGGCGCTATCCGGTGCTTTATATGTGGGACGGGCAGAACCTGTTCGATCCCGCCAGCACGCATTACGGCAAGGCTTGGATGGCGCAGGACGTGCTGGCCGGAATGGTCGCGCGCGGGGAGGCCGAGCCGCACATCGTCGTCGGCCTTTGGTCGCCGCCGGGCAAGGACCGCTACCGCACCTACCAGCCCGAAGCCATCGCCGAACTGGTCCCCGAAGGGGTTGCGGCCAGCGTTCGCGACATGGCGGGCGGCCCGCTCGCATCCGACGCCAATGTCGCCTGGCTGGCGGACACGGTGAAGCCTTGGGTCGACCGGTCTTTCCGCACGCAGGCCGCGCCCGAAAGCACCACGATCGTCGGCGCCAGCATGGGCGGCGTGCTGGCGTGCTACAGCCTGATAGAGCGCCCCGACGTCTTCGGCCGCGCCGGCTGCGTCAGTTCGCACTTCGCGGTGGCAGCACCGGACATCGCCGCCCGGCATACGCCCGCTATCGTCGGCGCCTGGCGATCCTATCTCGACCACCGCCTCGCCCTGCCGGAAGGCCGCCGCATCTGGATGGATCACGGCACCGCCGCACTCGATTCCTACTACGGCCCGTACCAGTTGGGCATCGCGGAGCATCTGGACACGATGGCCGGCTGGACGCGGGACAAGGATTTCACCGCGCGCGTCTACGAAGGCGCGGAGCATGACGAGATAGCCTGGAATGCCCGCATGGCGGACATGCTGGCGTGGCTGTGGCGCGAATGAACGGCGGCAAGGCGCCCGACATCGTCGTGCTCGGCGGCGGGAGCGCGGGCTGGATCACCGCCGCCCTGCTCCACCACGCATGGGCCGACAAGGGCGCGTCGGTTACGCTGGTCGAAAGCCCCGCCATCGGCATCATCGGTGTGGGCGAAGGCTCCACCCCGCAGCTGAAGGCGTTCTTCGACCTGCTCGGCATCGATGAAGCGGAATGGATGCCCGCCTGCGACGCGACCTACAAGCTGGGCATCCGTTTTTCCGGCTGGAGCGCGCGGCCCGGCTTCGAATCCTATTTCCACCCCTTCCCCGGCCCCACCGACCTCCACACCCAGCCCGCTTTCGAGCAAGCCTGCGCGGCCCAGCGGCGCGGATACGAGGCGGGCGCGCATCCCGACCGCTGGTTCCTCGCCACCCGGTTGGCGGACGAGGCGAAGGCACCGCAAGCGGGCGATAACTTCCCCTTCGCGCCAAGCTATGGCTACCACTTCGATGCGCACAAGCTGGGCGCGTTCCTGCGCGAATGGTGCGTTTCGCGCGGCGTCGTCCACCGCGAAGCGCAAGTCGCCGATGTCGAGGTGGCGGCGGGCGAGGTACAGGCGCTCGTCTGCGAAGACGGCGCGCGGATAGGGGGCGACCTGTTCGTCGACTGCTCGGGCTTCCGCGCGGTGATCGCAGAAGCGCTCGGCAGCGAATTCCAGTCCTATGGCGAGAACCTGTTCGCCGATCGCGCCGTGGTAATGCCGACGCCGCGCGATGGAACACGCATCATGCCGGCCACCGGCGCCATCGCCATGCGCGCGGGCTGGCGCTGGTCGATCCCGCTCACCGGCCGCACCGGCAACGGCTACGTCTATTCATCGGCCCATATCTCCGACGACGAGGCGGCGGCCGGACTGGCGCGCGAATGCGGCGGCGACGCAGAGCCGCGTTTGCTGAGAATGCGGGTGGGTCGGATGCGTGAAAGCTGGCGCGGCAACTGCCTGGTCGCAGGCCTGTCGCAGGGCTTCATCGAGCCGCTGGAGGCGACCGCGCTTCACATCGTGATCCACACCGCGCTCGAATTCATCCAGGCACACGAGCAAGGCGGGTTCACCGCCAGGCACCGCGACGCGTTCAACGCTTCCATCGGGGAGCGGTACGACGGGATCCGCGACTACATCGTCGCCCATTACCGGCTCAACCGGCGCGACGGCGACTACTGGCGCGCCAACGCCGCGAACGATGCCATCTCCGACAGGCTGAAGGCGATGATGACCGCGTGGTTCACCCACCGCGACATCGCCGCCGCCAACCGCGAGCTCTATCCGAAGGAATATTATTCGAGCGCCAGCTGGCACTGCCTGTTTGCAGGCTATGGCAGCTTCCCGCCGCCGGAAAAGATGCAGCCGCTGCCCGCCGATGCGTCGCTGGCCGATCCGGCGCGGATTGATGCCATGCTGGCCGCCTGCGCGCGAAATTTCGGCGAATACGCGCCCTAGCCGCGGCCGCGGTAGCTCGCGACGCCCTGGTCCGGCACCCACAGGCCTTCGGGCGGTGCGCCGGTCTGCCAGAACACGTCGATGGGAATGCCGCCGCGCGGGTACCAGTACCCGCCGATGCGCAACCATTGCGGCTTCATTTCGTCCGTCAGGCGCTGTCCGATGCCGACGGTCACATCCTCGTGAAAGCCGCAGTGGTTGCGGAACGAGCCGAGGAAAAGCTTGAGGCTCTTCGATTCCACGATGGTCTCGCCCGGCGCGTAGTCGATCACGAGATGGGCGAAATCGGGCTGCCCGGTCACCGGGCACAGCGAGGTAAATTCGGGCGCGGCGAAGCGCACCATGTAAAGCGATCCCGCGCGCGGATTGGGCACGTAATCCAGCACCGCCTGTTCCGGCGATTGCGGCAGCGGGGTATCCTTGCCGAGGAACTTCGGCACGCTCGTGTCTTCGGTGTCGCTCATCGGCAACGCCCATGCCGCGATCTCGCCCGGCGCACAAGCCGCCCCATTGCGCGGGCGGATTAAGGGGCTATTCACGGCGGCGCTGCGCAAGGGGCAAAAGGCCGCCGGATGCGCGCCGCCTTTCGCAAGACCATGACACGCCACACCGCACCTTCCCTGCTTGCAGTTGCCGCCGCAATGGCGATTGCCGCGCCGCTGCCGGCGATGGCCAGCGTCGGCGGCTTCCGCCTGCCCACGCCTTCGCCCACGCCGTCGCGCGAAGTGATCGGCCCGGTCGCGCCCGACGTGCCGGAATCGCGCCAGACCCGCCGGCCGCAAGCTTCGCCGACGCCGACGCCCACTCCGCGCGCTACCGCCGTCACGCCGGCCCCCACGCCCACGGCAACCACGCCGCCGCGCCGCGGCGAAGTCGCGCAGCCGCAGCCCACCCGCTCGCAAGCCCCGCAGCCGCGCGCGACCGGCATCCCCTCGCCGCTGCCGCAGCAGGTGCCGGACAACCGTCCCGCCCCGACGATCGAGACGCCCGGGCCCCAGCCGACGGTCGGCGCAGACCCGTTCGATTTCGACGAGGCCCCGTCCTCCGCCCCGGCTGCGCCCGCTGGCGAGGCAGGGCAGCCCGCAACGGCGAGCGAAGACAGCGGTGGAAGCAACTGGCTATACTATGCGCTCGGCCTGCTTGCCCTGCTGCTGGCTGCAGGCGCATTCCTGTGGGTTCGCGCGCGCGGCCTGCCGACTGCCGGGCCTGTCACAGCGCCGCAGATCGAGCGCCCCAAACCGCGCAAGCTCGCCGCCGACGCGCCCGCGTCCTCGCCTGCAGCAGCGCCTGCACCGGCACCGGTCATCGCCGCCGCATCGGGCCCGCTCGGCCTCGCCATGACATCGCGCCGGATCAGCCTTTCGATGATGGCTGCCACGCTCGATTACGAACTGACGCTGGTCAATTCGGGCAGCGAGACCATTCGCGGGATCGAGGTGCAGGGCGACCTTGTCAGCGCGCACGCGTCGCTGCCCGCCGACCAGCAGGTCGCCGCCGCCGGCCGCCCGCTGGAGAAGCGCCACGCCATTGCCGAGCTGGCGCCGGGCGAAAACCAGGTCATCAAGGGCCAGATCCGCCTGCCGTTCAGCGCAATCCGCGCCGTGGCGCAAGGGCGCGCGCCGCTGCTGGTGCCGCTGTCGCGCTGGCGCATCGTGGCGCAGGAACCCGCGCTGGAACCGCTGGTGCAGACCTTCCTCGTCGGCCAGCCGTCGGATCGCCGCCAGCAAGGCATCCAGCCCTTCCCGCTCGACAAGGGGCCGGGCGTCTTCGCGCCTCTGGTGCAGCGCAGCTTCGCCTGAGCCGCGCAATTCCGCCATTCTGCGTGCTTTACGGCGCCCCTTTACGCCGTTAACCCTCCTGTCCCCGCTCACGGCGTGGAGGAGACGCTGGGATGGACAATCTGGTTAGCACGCAGTGGCTGGCGCAAAATATTGGCGCAAGCGACCTGCGCATCGTCGATGCCAGCAAGCATCTCGACCCGTCCCGCGATGCGCGCGCGGAATACGAGGCAGGCCATATTCCCGGCGCGGTCTTCATGGACCTCGACTCGCTGGTCGATAGCGATGCGGCCAGCCCCAACACCCTCCCCAGCCCCGAAAAATTTGCCAGCCGGATGCAGAAGCTCGGCCTCGGCGACGGCAGCCGCATCGTGGTCTATGACGACAGCCCGCTGAAAAGCGCGGCGCGCGGGTGGTTCATGCTGACCATGTTCGGCGCGCAATATGTCGCCGTGCTCGACGGCGGGCTCGCCAAATGGAAGGCGGAGGGGCGCGAGCTGGAAAGCGGCACCGTGAGCTTGCGCGAACGGCACTATACCGCCTGGGCCGACGACCGGAAGCTGCGCGACAAGGACGCGGTCCTCACCAATATCGAGACCGGCAGGGAAGTGCTGGTCGATGCCCGCCCCGCCGCGCGCTTCACCGGTGAGGAGCCGGACATCCGCCCCGGCATCCCGAGCGGTCACATTCCCGGATCGCGCAATCTGCCGCACACGGCGCTGTTCCGCGACGACGGCACATGGAAATCCCCCGACGCCATCCGCGAGGTCTTCGCCGACGCAGGCATCGATCTCGACCGGCCGGTCATCACAAGCTGCGGCAGCGGGATGACGGCCGCAGTCCTCGCCTTCGCCCTTCACCAGATCGGCAAGCAGGACGTCGCCCTTTACGATGGCAGCTGGAGCGAGTGGGCCGCCGACAGCACGCTGCCGACCGCCCTTGGCCCGGCGGACTGATTGCGGCTACAGCGCGAGCCATGAGCAAGGCTTCGGACAGAGACCACGGCAAATACGGCAGCGGCACCCGCGCCGTCGGTGCGGGACGGCGCGAGGAATGGACGGGGCCGGTGGTCAACCCGCCCGTCTGGCGCGCCAGCACGCATCTCTATCCCGACAGCGCATCGCGCAAGGCGGGCCTGAAGCACAACGAGGACGGCCATTTCTACTACGGCCGCCGCGGCAGCCCGACCCAGTGGGCGCTGGCCGACGCGCTGACCGAACTGGAACCCGGCGCCTTCGGCACGATGCTGTATCCCAGCGGAACCAGCGCAATTTCTTCCGCCCTGCTGACAGTACTGAAGCCCGGCGACGTGCTGCTGGTGACCGACAACGCCTATGAACCCACGCGCACCATCGCGAACGGCATATTGAAGCAGTTCGGCGTGGAAGCGCGCTATTTCGATCCGCTCGACATCGATGGCTACCGCGCGGCCTTTTGTGATCGGACGAAGGCGGTGATGCTGGAAAGCCCTGGCAGCCTGACGATGGAAGTGTGCGACGTTCCCGCGCTGGCAGCGATCGCGCGAGAGCATGGCGCGACCAGCCTGATCGACAACACCTGGGCGGGATCGCTCGGCTTTGCGGCGCTGGAGCATGGCTGCGATATCGCGATCCAGTCGCTGACGAAGCATGTCGGCGGCCATTCGGACGTGATGATGGGCTCCGCTGCTGCCGGGGAGCGTCTCTATCGCCGGCTGCGCCGCACGGCCCAGTCGCTCGGCATCGTGGTTTCGCCCGACGATGCGGCGCTCGCCTCCCGCGGCCTCAGGACAATGCCCCTGCGGCTCGAGCGAGCCACGCAGAGCGCGCTTGCGGTGGCCAAGTGGCTCGCGGCGCATCCCGCGGTGTCCGCGGTGCTGTGCCCCATGCTGCCGGGATCGCCAGGTCACGAGATTTGGCAGCGCGACTTCACGGGCGGCTGCGGCCTGTTCTCCTTCGCACTGCATGGCGGCGACGAGGCTGCGCGGGCCCGCTTCATCGACGCGCTCGACCTGTTCGGCATCGGTTACAGCTGGGGCGGGTTCGAAAGCCTCGTCCTGCCGGTCGATCCCGCAACCTGCCGCAGCGCCACCCCTTGGCCGCGCGAGGGATCGCCAGTGCAAGGCCCGCTCGTGCGCCTTGCAATCGGGCTGGAAGACCCCGAAGACCTGATCGCAGACCTTGAGCGCGGTTTTGCCGCGATGGAGAACGACGCTTGAATACCGCCCTGTCCCAACAGGAAGCGCCCGCCCCCGCGGAAACCGCGGCGCCGGAAGGCGGCGGCGATGCCGGCCACTCGGCACCTGTAGGCGGTGACGCGGCACCGGCGGGCGTCAACGCGTTCGAGGCTCCGCAGGAAACGGCCGTGTCCGGCGCAGATGCCGTGCGCGACGCGGTGGCATCCAATCCCGGCACAGCGTCCGACGTGATCGACACGCTGGACGGGCTGGCCATCAGCTTTGCCGATACCCGCGTTTCCGTGTGGGACGGGATCGTGGTGCTGCTCGTCATTTTCGGCGTCTGGCTGTTCGCGTGGCTGGTCAGCAAGCTCGCCCACCGGGTGATCGGTCGGATCACCAAACTGGGTGCGGCACGGCGCCTGCTGGTCGAAAAGCTGGTCACCATCGTGGTTTGGGCGGGCGCGATCCTGATCGGGATCGACATGCTGGGGATCGACCTCACCGCGCTGGCGGTATTCTCCGGCGCTTTCGGCCTCGCCATCGGTTTCGGCCTGCAGAAAACCTTCGGCAATTTGATCGCCGGGATCATCCTGCTGATGGACCGGTCGATCAAGCCGGGCGACGTGATCGCGGTGGCCGACCAGGCGGGCGCCGTTACTTTCGGCCAGATTCGCAAGATCGGCATTCGCGCCGTCTCCGTAACAACCCGGGACGAGCGCGAATATTTGATCCCGAACGAGAACCTGATGGTCAACCAGGTCGAAAACTGGAGCTATTCCAGCCGCAACGTGCGGATCCAGGTGCCGGTCGGCGTCAGCTACAATTGCGACATCAAGCTGGCCGAAAAGCTCATGCTGGAGGCGGCGACGGAATGCGGCCGTGTGCTGAAATCGCCCAAACCGACCTGCTGGCTCGATGCCTATGGCGACAGCTCGGTCAACTTCATAATCCATTGCTGGATCCGCGATCCGGAACAGGGCGTCGGCAATGTGAAAAGCGAAGTGCTGAAGGTGCTGTGGGAGAAGTTCCAGGCCAACGGGATCGAGATTCCCTTCCCCCAGCGCGACCTCAACTTGCGCGGCAACGACCAGTTCGACCAGCTCGTCGCCGCCATCAGTCAGCGGATCGATACGCCCAAGGAATAGCGGTTTGCTGCGGCTTCCCGCACCCGCTTAAACTTCTGCTTCCCCCGGCCAAACGCGTTTTGCCTGTTGCGACGGCGCCCGCGCGCGCAGCTATGCTGCATGAGCGAAACAGGAAAAGTCCATCTCGTCGGCGCAGGACCGGGTGATCCCGACCTGCTGACCCTGCGCGCAGCGCGGCTGATCGCAGAGGCGCGGATCATCGTGCATGACGGCCTCGTCGATCCCGCGATCCTCGCCCTCGCGCGGCCCGATGCGCGGCTGGTATCCGTCGCAAAGCGGCGCGCGCATCACACCCTGCCGCAGGAAGATATCTGCGCGCTGCTGGTGCAAGAGGCGCGGCGCGGCCACGATGTCGTGCGGCTGAAAGGCGGCGATCCGCTGGTCTTCGGACGCGGCGGGGAAGAAGCGGAGGCCTGCCATGCCGCAGGCGTGCCCGTAGAGATCGTGCCCGGCATCAGCGCAGCCAACGGCGCTGCCGCGGCCGCGCAAATCGCCCTCACCCACCGCGACGCGGCCAGCATCGTCAGCTTTGTCGCCGGCCAGTGCAAGGGCCTTTCGGAGCAGGACTGGGCCGGTCTCGCCGGCAAGGGCCGCACGCTGGTGATCTACATGGGCGTGAAGACCGCACCGCAAATCGCGGAGAAGCTGATGGCGGACGGGCTAGCCCCGCAAACGCCGGTCGCGGTGATCGAGAACGCGGCGCGGCCCGAAATGCGCGTGCTGCGCGGTATGCTGGCAGGCCTGCCCGACCTCGTCGAGCGCGAGCTCGTCGTCAGCCCCGCACTCATCGTGATCGGCGAAGTGACCGCGCGCGAGAATGCCGCCGTGGCAGCGCTGGCAAGCGAGGTGGCGGCATGAACCTCCTCACCGGAAACGACCTGTTGAGCGGCGCCGTCGTGTGGTGGGACGGCGAAAGCTGGACGACCGATATCGCCAAGGCCGTAGACGCGGGCGACGGAGGCGAGGCGATCATCGCCCGCGAGGAAGCCGCGCGCCGGGTCAACGCGCCCTACGTAGTGCCTGCCGAGAGAAACGCCGAAGGTATCCCCCGCCCGCTGCACGTGAAGGACCGCATCCGCGGCCTCGGCCCGACGGTGCGCCCCGACCTCACCCTGCAACCCGAAAACCCGGCTGCGATCCGGGAGGTGATCTGATGTACCAATACGATCGATACGACCAAGCGATGGTCGACGCGCGCGTTGCGGAATTCCGCGACCAGGCGCAGCGCCGCATCGAAGGCAAGCTGACCGAAGACCAGTTCAAGCCGCTGCGGCTGATGAACGGACTCTACCTGCAACTGCACGCCTACATGCTGCGCGTGGCCATCCCCTATGGCACGCTGGACAGCCGGCAGATGCACGCGCTGGCCGACATCGCGGACAAGTACGACCGTGGCTACGGCCACTTCACCACGCGGCAGAACATCCAGTACAATTGGATCAAGCTTGAGGATGCCGCCGACATCCTTGCCGACCTTGCCAAGGTCGAGATGCACGCAATCCAGACCAGCGGCAATTGCATCCGCAACATCAGTTCGGACCATTTCGCCGGCGCTGCGGCGGACGAGGTTACCGACCCGCGGCCCTATGCGGAATTGCTGCGCCAGTGGTCGAGCTTCCACCCGGAATTCAGCTACTTGCCGCGCAAGTTCAAGATCGCGGTGATCGCCAGCGAACAGGACCGCGCGGCGATGCGGCTGCACGACATCGGCATCCGCATCGTGGAGCGCGGTGGCGAGACAGGCGCACAATTTTACGTCGGCGGGGGCATGGGCCGCACGCCGATGATCGCCCCCTTGATCCGCGACTTCGTGCCGATCGACCAGCTGGTGACTTATGCGGAGGCCTGTCTGCGGGTCTACAACCGCCACGGCCGGCGCGACAACAAATACAAGGCGCGCATCAAGATCCTCGTCCACGAACTCGGCGCGGAGGAATATACGCGCCAGGTCGAGGAGGAATTCGCGCATCTGCTGGACGTCGGCGTGGAGCCGCCCCGCGCGGAGCTGCAGCGCATCGCGCAGTATTTCGCAGCGCCTGACTATGCGGACGCCGCGCCCGCCGATCCCGACCGGTCGGATCCCGACTTCGCCGTCTGGCTCGATCGCAACACGGTGCCCCACAAGCACCCAGGCCATGTCTCCGCCGTCATCAGCCTGAAGCCGGTCGGCGGCATCCCGGGCGATGCGACGACAGGCCAGATGCGGCTGATGGCGGACCTCGCCAAGGAATACAGCCATGACGAATTGCGGGTCATGCACACGCAGAACATCGTCCTGCCACATGTGCGCAAGGCCGACCTGCCGGCCTTGTGGCAGAAGCTGGAGGCCAGCGGTCTCGGCACGCCGAACCTGGACCGGATCGGCGACATCATCGCCTGCCCCGGCCTCGATTACTGCAGCCTCGCCAACGCACGCTCCATCCCCATCGCGCAGGCCATTTCCCAGCGCTTCGCCGCGTCCGGAAAGGAGGACACGCTGGGCGAGCTCAAGCTGAAGATTTCGGGCTGCATAAACGCCTGCGGCCATCACCACGCGGGCCACATCGGCATCCTCGGCGTCGACAAGAAGGGGGTCGAAAACTACCAGCTCCTCCTCGGCGGCAGCGAGGCGGAGGACGTCAGCCTCGCCAGGATCACCGGGCCCGGCTTCGACGCCGACGGCATCGTCGACGCCGTCGAGACGGCAGCCGACGTGTATTTGCGGGAACGCAGCGGGGACGAACGGTTCATCGATACCTACCGCCGCGTCGGCATGGCTCCCTTCAAGGAGGCGCTGTATGGCTGATTTGCGTTTCCGCGACGATGCCGTGCCCGGCGAGCCCGCCGTGACGGTGGAGGCGTTCCTTTCGCAGTCCGCAGCCACGGCCGTGCGGATCGAACCCGGCGAGGATGCGCGCGACCTGCTGCCGCATCTGGACCGCGTTGCACTCGTCGAGATTAATTTCCCGGTCTTTGGCGACGGGCGCGGCTACTCCGCCGCCCGTATCCTGCGCGAAGCCGGCTACCGCGGCGAACTACGCGCCGTGGGCGACGTGCTGGTGGACCAGATAGCCTATATGCGGCGCTGCGGCGTCGACGCGTTCCAGCCCGACGCGCCGCTCGATCCGGCAGAGGTCGAGGCAGCCCTGTCGCGCTTCTCGCATGTCTACCAACCGGCCGCCGATTCCGCCGTGCCCATCTGGACCCTGCGCCATGGGTGAGCCTGCCCGCAACGTCGACCGGATCGACACGGCGCCTGCGTTCCGGCAGCAGGACGCCGACGCGCTCAACGCCCGCTTCGCCGGCACCGGCACCACTGAGATGCTGCAAGCGCTGTTTGCGGAAGACATCCTCGGCCGCACGGCTGTGGTTTCCAGCTTCGGCACGGAAAGCGCAGTGTTGCTGCACCTGGTCGCGCAGGCCGACAAGGCGATCCCCGTCGTCTTCGTCGACACGCTGAAAATGTTTCCCGAAACCCTCGCCTACCGCGACACGCTGGTCGAGCGCTTCGGCATATTGAACCCGCGCGTCGTCCAGCCCGACCCGCAAGTGCTGGCGGATAGCGATGCGAATGGCCTGCGCTGGTCGTTCGATCCGGACGGCTGCTGCGCGATCCGCAAGGTGGAGCCGCTGGCCCGCGCCAAGGAGGGGCTCGACAGCTGGATTTCGGGACGCAAGGCTTTCCAGAGCGTGACGCGGCAGGACATTCCGCGCTTCGAGGTCGAACAGGGCCGCCTGAAGCTCAACCCGCTCGGCGACTGGGTGAAAGCGGACCTCGATGCGTATTTCGAGGAACACGACCTGCCGCGCCACCCGCTGGAGGCCGATGGCTTCCTCTCGGTCGGCTGCGCGCCGTGCACCTCACCCGTGAAGCCCGGTGAAGACCCGCGTGCCGGGCGCTGGCGCGGCTGGGACAAGACCGAATGCGGCATCCACCAGCCGGGGATCGAACCTTTCCTTTAGGCTTGGGTCAGAGCCACTTGTGCTCGCGATACCAGCGGGCGGTGTCCTTCAGCCCCTTTCGCGGATCGACCTGCGGCGTCCAGCGCGCCTGCGGCACCGCCTTGCCCGGATCGACCGTCCAGTCGGGATGGACCATGTAGCCGACGCGGTCGGGCGTCAGCTTCGCCTTGCCGCCGCGCAGCATCCGGTCGGCCTTCGCCGCCTTTTCCAGCAGGCCTTGCGACAGGTGCGGGACCCACGGCCGCCGCCCCACCGCCCAGCCGATCGCGCGGCCCCATTCGCGGTGGCTCCAGCCGTTGCGCCGCCCGTCGTCGGGTTCGAAGATACGGTGGCTGACATCCTCCCCGCCGGGGACCAGCGCCAGCAGCAGGCGCGCGAGGTCCTCGACATGGATCCACGACGCGCGGCCCGGCGGCGGCATCGGGACCACGCCCCATTTCGCCGCCTTGAACATCTCCAGCACCTCGCGGTCGCGCGGCCCGAAAATTCCCGGCGGGCGCAAGATCGTCCAGTCCAGCCCGCTCGCCCGCACCTGCCGTTCCGCACGCGCTTTCGAAGCGCCGTAGTTCGATAGCTCCGGCGCGCGGGCCGACAGGGAGGAGACGAAGACGAAGCGCTGCACGCCCGCCTTGCGCGCCGCGTCGATCAGGCGGACGGTGCCGCGCACGTTCCCTTCTTCGAAACCGGCGGCATCGGGCGCGTTGACGACGCCTGCGACGTGGATCACCGCCTCGCATCCATCCACGAGGTCGAAGAGCGCGGCCTCGTCGGCGAGATCGCCTGATATCCAGCGCACCCCGTCGCGCGGTTTCTGCTTGCTGCGCGTCAGTGCCTGCACATCGATGCCGCGCCGCGCTGCCTCGTCGAGCAGCGTCAGGCCCACGAATCCGGTCGCACCGGTAATCGCCACCGTCATAGCAGCACCATGTGGTCGCGGTGGATGACGGCGGAGCGCGGCGCGTGGCCCAGCACGGCCTCCAGCGCATCGCTGCGGCGGCCCATGATCGCGCGGCAGGCGTCGGCGGCATATTCCGACAGGCCCTGCGCAACTGCCACGCCATCGGGCCCATAGACTTCGAGCAGGTCGCCGCGGGCGAATTCACCCTTCACGCCGGTAATGCCTGCCGCCAGCAGGCTCATCCCGCTGCGCAGCGCCCGGACGCAGCCGGCATCGACGACCAGTCGCCCCGCCGCGCGCTGCCTGCCGCCGAGCCAGCTGCGCCGTGCGTCGGCATCGGCCTGCGGCACGAACAGCGTGCCGCCGCGCGGCATCAGCGCATCGGCCAGCGGATGGTCGCCCGCGCCTTTCGCGATGACCAGTGCGATCCCGGCACGCTCGGCGATCTCGGCGGCGCGCAGCTTGGACAGCATGCCGCCAGTGCCGAGGCCGGAACCGCTGCTCCCATCCGCCATGGCAAGGATATCGGGCGTCACGCCTTCGACCCGCTCGATCTTTTCCGCGCCCTTCGTACCCGGGGCGGCGGTGTAGAGCCCGTCCACGTCGCTTAGCAGCACCACGGCCTGCGCCCGCGCAGCCTGCCCGACGCGCGCGGCGAGCCGGTCGTTGTCGCCGAAACGGATTTCCTCCGTCGCGACGCTGTCGTTCTCGTTCACCACCGGCACCGCCCCGCCTTCGAGCAGTCGCTCGAGTGTGGCGGAGGCGTTGAGATAGCGCGCGCGATCCTCGAAATCGTCGAGCGACAGCAGCATTTGTGCCGCCACCAGCCCCTCGCGCTCCAGCGCATCCGCCCATGCCGAGGCAAGGCGGATCTGCCCGACTGCTGCCGCTGCTTGAGCATCGGCAAGGTTCCGCTTGGCATGCGTCAGGCCGAGCCGCGCGGCACCCAGCGCGATCGCGCCGGAGGTCACGACCACCACCGCCTGCCCGCGCGCGCGAAGGCCTGCGATGTCGCCGGCAATCGCCGCCATGAAGCTGGCATCCGGCGCGCCGTCCGCACCGACCAGCAGCGCCGAGCCGATCTTGACGACCACCCGCGCGCAGGCCTGCGCATCCTGAAGCTGGGAATGTCCGGTGATCGCCATGGTGCCCCCGCCTCTAGCGGCGCGCGCGATGGCTGCAAAGCCGCGCGTCAGATCGGCGACCATTCCTCCGGCTCGTCGTCCTCGTTTTCCACGCCTGCGCGCTTGGTCTCGGTGGAGGTTTTCGCCGGGAGATAGCCGATGACCTGGTCCAACAGCGCCTCGATCCCGGCACCCGTCGCGCCGGAGATGGGGAAGACCCGCTCGGCCCCGGCCTCGACCAGCAGCTTGCCGAAATCCTCGGCCAGTTCCGCATCGCCGAGGTCGAGCTTGTTGAGCGCGACAAGGCGCGGCTTGTCTTCCAGCCCGGCACCGTATGCGGCCAGTTCCTCGTCGACGATCTGCATCGCCTCCACCGGGTCTTCGTGGCTCATGTCGATCAGGTGGATCAGCACCCGGCAGCGTTCGATATGGCCCAGGAAGCGGTCGCCGATGCCCGCGCCGTCTGCCGCGCCCTCGATCAGGCCGGGAATGTCCGCCAGCACGAAATCGCGGCCCTTGTGGCGGACCACGCCGAGCTTGGGCACCAGCGTGGTAAAGGCGTAATCGCCGACCTTGGCCCGCGCGTTGGTGACCTGGTTGATGAAGGTGGACTTGCCCGCGTTGGGCAGGCCGACGAGGCCGACGTCGGCGAGCAGCTTCAGCCGCAGCCAGACCCACATTTCCTGAGCCGGTTCGCCCGGCTGGTGCTGGCGCGGGGCGCGGTTGGTACTGGTCTTGTAGCTGGCGTTGCCGCGCCCGCCCATGCCGCCTTCGAGCAGGGTGATTTCCTGCCCTTCCTCGGTCAGGTCGGCGAGGACGGTTTCCTTGTCCTCGTCGAGGATTTGCGTGCCGACCGGAACGTCGATGACGAGATCGGGCGCACCTGCGCCCGTGCGGTCCCGGCCTTGGCCGTGCATGCCGCGCTTGGCCTTGAAATGCTGGGTGTAGCGGAAGTCGATCAGCGTGTTGAGACCGCCGACCGCGCGGAACACGATGTCGCCGCCCTTGCCGCCGTTGCCGCCGTCCGGCCCGCCGAACTCGACGTATTTCTCGCGCCGGAAGCTAACGGCGCCGGGGCCGCCGGCGCCGGATTTCAGATAGATCTTGGCCTGGTCGAGGAAATGCATGGTGTCCCGCCCCTAGGCGCGGGGACCGGCAAGGACAAGCGGCGTCGCCTTATTGCGTCGTGCCGCTCTCGTCCGGAACCGGCTGGACCACCTCGCCGCCGGCGTTCGGGATGACGGTCGGGACGATCGTCGCATAGACCGCACCGTATTGCGGGCCATAGACATTGTCCCACGTCACCACGTCGCTCTGGTACTGTTCGAATTCGCCGTAGAAGCGGTCGAACGCCCGCTCGATCTGCGCGAGTTCGGCGGCCGCGAAGCTGGAGATGTCTTCGGGCGGGGCCGCCTGGTAGCGATTGGCCGTGTCCAACAGCGCCTCGCAGAAATAGGTGCGCGCCGGCGGCAGGGCGAAATAGTTGTAGACGCGGGTCGAGTGGCTATCGCGCGTGCGCTTGAAATTGCCGCCGAAGTCGCGGCGGAACTGCGCGTCGAGCTCTGTATTGGCAGCCGACAGCGCGCTTTCGTTGTTCTCCAGCAGCAGGCGGTAGCCCTCGCCGATGGGCTGGTAGCGGCCCGACAGGCAGTTGAGTGCCGCCACGTTCCAGGCGGAGCGCAGGTTCCACAGCGTTTCGGTCGAAGTGATGCCGGTGTTGATCGTCTGCCGGTTGCCAAGCGCGTCGCGCTGCGGGATTTCCGTGTAGAGCGAGGCGCTGAACGGCGGGGTCGGTCGCAGCGGCGGCACGGAAACGAGCGGCGGCGCGGCCAGCTGCGTGGTCTGCAGCACGGGCGGCGGAGCTACGGTGCAGCCGGCCATGGCGAGCATGATGCCCCCCAGTGAAGCAAGGCGAAGGCGGGCGGCGAAACGGGACGACATCGGGGCAACCTCTCTCTCGGCGGTCGGTTCACCCGCATGGTATAGCGGCGCGACCTGACCTCGTCATGAAGCCGCATGATGCGCCGGGCAAGGGCAAAAGAAAACCCCGGGACGCAAGGATGCGACCCGGGGTGTCTTTCGTCTGCTCTGCGTCGCGGATTATTCGCGGGCGGCGCCCATGAAACGCAGCAGGAACAGGAACATGTTGATGAAATCGAGGTACAGCGTCAGCGCACCGAGGATCACCGCCTTGCCGGCAAATTCGGTACCGCGCAGGTACTGGTATTCGGTCTTCAGGCGCTGCGTATCGTAGGCGGTGAGGCCCGCGAAGATCAGCACACCGAGAGCCGAGATCGCCAGCTCCAGACCGGGCGAACCGATCAGGAAAGCGTTGAGCAGCGATGCCACGATGAGGCCGACGACGCCCATGATGAGGAAGCTGCCCCAGCCAGAGATGTCCTTCTTCGTGGTGTAGCCCCACAGGCTAAGACCGGCGAAGGCCGCTGCCGTGGCGAAGAAGGTCTGCGCGATCGACGCGCCCGTATAGATGAGGAAGATCGACGAGAGCGACAGGCCCATCGCGACCGCGAAGCCCCAGAACATCGCCTGCAGCGCCGGCCTGGAGAACTTGTTCGCGCCGAAGCTCATCGCCAAGACGAAGCCGAGCGGTGCCAGCAGCACGACCCAGCGAAGGATGCCGCCACCGAAAATGGCCTGCATCAAAGCTTCCGACGTGGAAGCGAGCATCGCGACGATACCGGTCAGCAGCACGCCGCTGGTCATGTAATTGTAGATCGACAGCATGTGCTTGCGCAGGCCTTCGTCGAAGGTCACGCGCCCTTCGGTGCGATCGAGGCCCGGCGACACGCCGTAGCCCTGCTGGGCCTGACGGGGGTCGTTCCAGTTTGCCATGTTTGATCCCTTTACGGTTCCGGTCGCCAGAAGGGGGCCGGTTCAAGGGGAAATATCGGCATTTTCGCCGCCGATTTCAAGGAAAACCGGACGAAATCGGTATGCGCCCACATTAACCCTGTTTGCGCGCCTTTCCAGCGAGATAGGCGCCCCTGTCGCGTGTCTTTCGCAAGGTTTCGACAAGCAATGCCTCCAGCGCGCCGCCTTCGTCGAGCACATCGAGACCCGCCTGCGTCATGCCGCCGGGGCTGGCGACGCGGGCGGCAAGATCGCGCGGGGACAGGTCGGACCGGGCGGCGAGCGCACCTGCCCCTTCGACCATCTGCACCGCCAGTCGCTCCGCCTGTTCGGCCTCGAGCCCCAGGTGCTGCGCGGCCGCAGCGAAGCCATCGATGATACGATAGACGAAGCCCGGACCCGATCCGGCAAGCGCGGTGGCAAGGTCGAACTGCGCCTCGTCCGCCATCCATTCCGCGCTGCCCAGCGCTTCGGCCAGCGCGGTTACCTTGGCGCGCCCGGCGGCATCCAGATTGCGGGCGACCAGCACATTGGGCGACTTGCCAATCGCGCAGGCGAGGTTCGGCATGAAGCGCACCCACGCGCCGGCCGATGGAATGGCGTCGGCCAGCGTATCCAAGTCCACCCCGCCCAGCACCGACAGCAGCACCGTGTTCGGACCGCACACCGCATCGATGGCCGGGGCGGCCTCTGCGAGCTGCTGCGGCTTCATCCCGATCACCACGGCGTCGAACGGTCCGGCTGGCCATTCGGTCGTGAACCGAGCGCCTTCCGGCACCGGCTTCGGGCGCGGGTTGCAAATCGTGAAGCGGTCCGCGGGCAGGCCGGCGCGCAGCCAGCCTTCCACCATCGCGCCGGTCATCGCGCCGTATCCCGCGACCAGGATGCGCGCGAAGCCGTCCACCCGGCCTAAGCCTCGCCGGCGGGGTCGATCAGCGCGGAATCGAGCGCCTCGCGCGGGGATTTCTCGCCCCACAGGGAAAACTGGAACGCGGGGTAGAAGCGGTCGCATTCGGCCACGGCGTTCTCCACCAGCGCCTGCGCCTGGCTCAGGTCCAGCATCCCGTCGTCGCCCAGCATCATCGCGTTGCGATAGAGGATCATCCCGCCTTTCGACCACGTTTCGAAATGGCCGAGCCAGACCTGCTCGTTGATGAGCGAGATGAGCTCGTGCAAATTGGCGCGGCGGCCTTCCGTGGCCCTGATATCGGGCAGGCAGAGCAGCTGCAGCACGTGGTCTTCCTGCCGCCAGATCGCGCGCAGCTGGTAATTCGCCCAGCTGCCCTGCACCTCGCCGGTGATCTCGTTCTCCTCGACGAACTCGCACGGCCAGCCGCGCGCTTCGAACAGCTGCGCGAGCATGTCGACCGGGGGCGACTGGTCGACGGTGGTGGCCTGCCTTTGCTGGCGGTCGATCATCGGGCGGATAGTCCTGCGAACCTCATGCAGGGTGACATGGCGCAGGCCCGCCCCACCGCGCAATCGCGCGGCATCGCGCAGCGGTGCACAACCGTTTTCGCTTGTTCAAACCTTGTGCAAAAGCCGGACCCGCCAGCATTGGAAGGGAGGCGGGCAGCCTCAGGGCAGCTTGTCGACCGCCTCGCCCTCGGCGCTGGTGAAGCGGAAGCTATCGATCTCCAACGCCTTCAAATCGCTGACCATTTTATTGGCTGCGGCGGCGCTGTCGAAGGGGCCGAAGACTAGGCGATTGGTCTCGCCCCAGGTGGCGACATAGGCCTCCCGGCCCTCAAGCAAATCGCCGCCCGTGCGGCGGATCCGCCGCCAGTCGAAGCGCAGCGCGTCGCGGTCGCGGCCCGTGGCCACCTGCACCCACTGGCGCGACGGCGCGGCAGGCGGAGGCGGTGCGGCGCGCTCGCGCGGGGGCTGGATAGCGGTGATGTCGACGCCGCCGGTGGGCGCCGCGGGCGCGGCAGCGGGCAGGCGGAAGCTGCTGAACGCCTCGTCCAGAGACGCGGGCTCCTCTGCAACCGCGACAGTCGTCGCCGGCGCCGGTTCGATCGGCGGGACGTCGGTGGGAGCGGGCGAAATGTCCGCGCGGACGATCTCGATAGTGGGACGCGGTGTCTCGGCTTCGGTCGGCCCGGCCACCTCGTCCGCCTCATTTTCGATCGCGGCGACCACTGCCTCGGCAGCAGGTTGCGCGGCGGTCTCGACCGGTTGCTGGACAGGCTGCATCACTGGCGAAGCCGCAGGGGGTTGCGCTACCGGAGTTTCCGTAACCGGGGTCCGGGAGATCGGGGGAAGCTCGGCTGTCGCGAGCGCCGGCTGTTGCGCCGGCTGCTGTGCTGGTGGCGGGGTGACCGCAGGCGCCGGCTGGGCGGGAGCAGGCTCGGCCTGCGCGACCGCGGGGCCAAGCTGCGGCCCTTGCGGCTCAAGCCTGCTCGGCGCTTCTGCCCCGCGTTGCGCGGCCAAGGCCTGTTCGTAGCGCGAGCGGGTGGGGTCGGCGGGCGCGAAGGCAACCGCCTCGTTGCGCGGGAAATGGCCGAAATTGGCCGCCGCTGCCTGCTGCGCCGCGGTCAGTGCGGGCATTTGCCGCAGGTAAGGCTCGAATCGCGCCGCGGCCGCCGGCGGCTGGAGCGCCTTGACGATGGCCATGGCCTCGTCCGCGCGGCCGGCGATCGCCAGCACGAAGGCGCGGGTGCGGAAGGCGGCACGGTTGCCGCGCTGGAGCAGCGGGAGGAGCGTCGATTCCGCCCCGACGATGTTGCCGTCGATCGCCTGGCTGAGCGCCATCCGGCGGGTGACGACTGCGTCCTCGCCGCTCGACAGGGCGGCCCGGTAGGCCTGCTGCGCGCGGGCTGTATCGCCGACCAGATCGTAGGCGAGGCCACGGTCGCCCCAGTATTTGCCCAACTGCGCGCCCGATGCCTCGGCGCGTTCGAACAGGGACAGCGACTGGTAGGGGTCCTCGGTGCGCACTGCGACCACGGCAAGGCCGAGGAGGATGCGCGCATCGCCGCGCGCGAGCGCCTGCGCGCGGCTGAAATAATCCTGCGCGGCCTCGTCGTCATTGAGGTCGAGCGCGGCGAAGCCGGCCATGCGCAGGGCGTTGAGGTCTCGCGGGTCCTGCGCCAGACGGCGGGTCGCGGCGCGCAGGCTTTCCTGCGCCTCCTCGGTGGAAGCCGTGTCGGTGTAGTCCGGCACCTGCGCGTGGGCAGGCGGCGCCATGACGCTAAGGGCGAGCGCAAACGCGCCAAAAGAGAAGATCAGGCCGGAATGTCCCATAGGTCCGCGTTTATGCAGTACAAATCGCGGCTTGCGAAGGCCTGAACGCCGGCAAAGCGCGTGCGCGGGCGGCCCGCAAGCCGCCCGCGTCATGCGTCACTGGTTGTTCTGGCGGCCGAGGAAGCGCGGGATATTGATGCCGCCGCCGTCGTTCTTGTCGTCGTCATCGTCCTCGTCATCGGAAGAACCCGATGCGCCCGAACCGCCCCCGCGCGACAGGTTGGCCATGCGTTCGAACAGCGTGCTGCCGCCGCCGCTGCCTTCGCCGCCCGAACCAACCGAGCCTGCGCCGCCGGCGGCTCCGCCACCGGATTCCGCGCCCGCTTCGCCGGACCCGGCGACAAGGCCGCGCCTGCGCCCGCCCTGTGCGGGAGGCTGCACGTCCTCGTCCGCTTCGGCAAGGCGGGTCGCGTCGAGGAGCAGTTCGTCGCTGCTCGCCTCGTCGTCGCTGTCGTCCGGGGACGATCCGCCGCTCAGTTCCAGCGGGCCTTCGTCGTCATCCGCGCCGCTTGCGGGCGGGTGGAAGCCGCCTTCGCCCGGGTTCATGTGGGCGTCGTCGGTCGCCGGTTCTTCCACGGTAGCGGGTTCCGCGTCGTAGCCGCTCGGCACGCGCGGGGCAGAAAAGTCGTCTTCCTCGTCGTCCTGCCGCAGGCCGGCCAGCGGATCGACGATATCGTCGACATCGTCGTCGTCCTCGCCCTCTTCCTCGTCATAGTCGTAGCCACCGGAAAGGCCGGAGAAGCCGGACAGCCCGTCGTCGCTATCGCCGGCATCGCTGCCGCCGATGGCGAACTGGTCGTCTTCGTCCTCGCCATCCTCGGCCATTTCCTCGGCGCTCGGCACCGGTAGCACCGGGGTCTTGGGCCCGCGCGAGGCGCCGAGATCGACGGGGCGCTGCGAATATTGTGCCGGGGCGACGGTGCCTTCCGCGCCGTCCTCGATACCCGTGGCGACCACCGACACGCGGATCTTGCCGTCGAGATCGGGGTTGAAGGCGCTGCCCCAGATGATGTTGGCATCGCTGTCGACGAGTTCGCGGATGTGGTTCGCCGCCTCGTCCACTTCGAGCAGGCGCATGTCCTCCCCGCCGATGATCGAGATGATGACGCCCTTCGCACCGGCCATGCTGACACCGTCGAGCAGCGGGTTGGCGATGGCGCGTTCGGCGGCTTCGAGTGCGCGGTTGTCGCCCTCGCCCTCGCCAGTGCCCATCATCGCCTTGCCCATTTCCTGCATCACCGAGCGGATGTCTGCAAAGTCGAGGTTGATAAGGCCCGGCATCACCATCAGGTCGGTGATCGAGCGCACGCCCTGCTGCAGCACTTCGTCGGCCAGCTGGAACGCCTGCTTGAACGTGGTGTCGGGCTTGGCGACCAGGAACAGGTTCTGGTTGGGGATCACGATCAGCGTATCGACGTGCTTCTGCAGTTCCTCGATACCCGCTTCGGCGGCCCGCATGCGGCGCGCGCCTTCGAACATGAAGGGCTTGGTCACCACGCCCACGGTCAGCACGCCCATCTTGCGCGCGGCCTCCGCGATCACGGGCGCCGCGCCGGTGCCGGTGCCGCCGCCCATGCCGGACGCGATGAAGACCATGTTCACCCCGTCGAGCAGCCGTTCGACTTCCTCGATCGTCTCTTCGGCCGCCGCACGCCCGACTTCGGGCCGCGACCCTGCGCCCAGGCCCTGGGTGATTTCCGGGCCGAGCTGGATGCGCTGCTCCGCCGACGAATTGTTCAATGCCTGCGCGTCGGTGTTGGCGACGACGAAATCGACGCCTTCGATCTGCGCGTCGATCATGTTGGCAATGGCGTTGCCGCCCGCCCCGCCGACACCGATCACGGTGATGCGCGGACGCAGTTCTTCGACGGAGGGCGGGCCGATATTGATGCTCATGTGCGTTCCCTTTCAGGGCTGGACGCGGGAAAATTATGGTTGATGCGATTGTGACACAAAGCGATTCCGCGCGGGACAGGGTGTAAACCCTTATCCACAGCGGCTTGTGCCCGAAAATCGGCGGCGAAATTCATCAGAAATACTCGCGCATGGCACGCCAGACCTTTCCGGCGAGCGCGGGGAAGCCGATTACGTCCTGCTGTTGGTGCCGCGGACGCAGCACGCGGATGTCCACCGGATCGCGCGCGGCATAGAGCGCAAGGCCCGCCAGCGTGGCGAAAGCGGGCACGCGGTGCGCCTCCGCCAACCCGTCGAGTTCCGGCGGCTTGCCGATCCGCACGGGCGAGCCGAGCGAACCTTGCGCGTAGTCCGCAATGCCCGCCAGTTCCGCCCCGCCGCCGGTGATGACGACCTGCCGCCCGCCGGCGCCGGAAAAGCCCATGTCCTTCAGCGCGCGGTCGACCTCTTTCAGCACCCGGTCGAGCTGGTCGGCGATGACCGAGATCAGCTGCGCGCGCGGGATGCGGCCGTGGTCGTCCGCGCCGCGGGCCGGTTCGCCGCCGCGCGGATCGCCGGGCCCGTCGACCGGGATCATCTCGCGGTGGTCGCTGGGGCTGGCGACGGCGCTGCCATAGCGGCACTTCAGCCGCTCTGCCTGGAAGCGCTTGATGCCGAAGACAGAGGCGATCGCATCGGTCATGTCGGCGGACCCGATCGGAATGGACTTCAGCCCCAGCAGCATTCCCGCCGCGAAGACCGAGACATTGGTCACCTGCGCGCCGAATTCGACCAGCGCCACACCCAGCTCGCGCTCTTCTTCCGACAGGCAGGCAAGCCCGGCAGCGACGGGCGATCCGACCACGGAGGACACCTCCAAATGCGCGTTCTGTACGCATTCGGTGATGTTGCGGATGGGCGCGCCGTCGGCGAGCATGACGTGGACATCGACCCCCAGCCGTTCGGCATGCAGGCCGGTGGGATTGGCGACGCCGTGAGCCCCGTCGAGCGTGTAATGCGCAGGCTGTGCGTGCAGGACCATGCGCCCGTCGGGCTCCAGCCCCTCCCGCGCTTCGAGCAGGAGGTGCTCGATATCCTCTTCCTCGATCCGCCGCCCGCCGATGTCGATTTCCACTTGCGCGATGCGGCTGGCGAGCCCTGCGCCCGAGGCGCCGATATGGACCTTGCGCACGCTTTGCCCGGCGATCTTCTCCGCCCGCTCCATCGCCTCGCGCACGGCATAGGTCGCGGCCGCCATGTCGGTGACATAGCCGCGCTTGATCCCCTGCGCCTGCCGGTGGTGCGAACCCAAAACGAGGATGTTGCCGTCTTCCGTCAGCGCGGCGACCATCGCGGCGATGCGGAAGCTGCCGATGTTGATGCAGCCGAAAACTTGGTCGAGGCGGGGTGTGTCGCTCATTCGCTGCGGACCTCGCCTTCGCCGGTGGCCAGGTCCTCGCCCTCCCCTTCGCCGCAGCCAGGGCAGCGCATGTAGATGCGTTCCGGCGCGCGCATGTCGAAGCTGGCGACCTTGCCGCCGAGCAGGCGGTTTACCCCGTCCAGCCGGGCGAAGCTCATCAGGGCTTTGGCAGAGGCTTCCTCCCCTTCCGGCAGGGCGAGCACCTGGTCGGTCTTGAAGGTGATGTCCCAGCGCCGGTTGCCGACCCATTCGGCCTCTGCCACCTGCGGTTTCAGCGCGGGCGCGGCTTCCAGCAGCGTTGCCAGCGCGGGCACCTGCCGCTGCGCGCCCGGCCCTTCGATCATCAGGTATGGCTTGGCATTCGCGGCGGAAATCGGCTCCAGCGCGTGGCCGGTCGCGTCGATCAGCACCAGCCGGCCGGGCTTGCGCAGCACGGCGTGGGGCACGCGTTCGACGATGTCGATGACCAGCGTATCGGGCAGCTGGCGCGAAACGCGGGCATCCCTAACCCAGTCGAGGTCGAGCAGTTCGGCGCGAAGGGCCTCAACATCGACCAGCGGCATCGCCTGGTCCTGTTCGCCCAGCACCCGTTCGTAAACGGTGAGGACGTTCATCCGCTCCGTCCCGCGGACTTCCACGTTCTTCACCTCGAAACCGGCATCGCCGGCCAGGTTGGCGAGCTGCTGCTGCGCCATGGCCGGCACCCCGGCGAGGCTGGCGACGAACCAGGCCAGCGCGGCCGCGCCGCCCAGGATTATGGCGAGGAACACCCGCTGCAGCTGTTCTTCGGTGAACGGCAGGAAACGGATTGCCGCGCCCATTGCGCCGCTCGCCTGTTTCTTCGTCTGGCGTACGCGGGCCTGCGTGCCCTGCCGCCGCGCAACCTTGCGCGCCCCCGTGCCGCCCCGGCGGATCTTCTGGCTCACGCCGCCCTCCCTTCCAGTGCGGCCGCCACGATCGCTTCGACCAGCGTTGCGTAATCCATGCCGCAATGCTTCGCCTGTTCGGGCACGAGGCTGAGCGGCGTCATGCCCGGCTGGGTGTTGGTTTCCAGCACGAACAGGCCATCTTCGCCCTGCTCGTCGTCCCAGCGGAAGTCCGTGCGGCTGGTGCCCTTGCAGCCCAGAACAGTATGCGCGCGCACCGCGTATTCGCGGCACAGTTCGGCGATCCGGTCGGGGATTTGCGCCGGGCAGATATGCTCGGTCTTTCCGTCGGTATACTTGTTTTCGTAATCGTAGAAGCCCGATGCGACGACGAGCTCGGTCACCGTCAGCGCCTCCGGCCCGCCTGCACGGTCGATCACCGCGGTGGTCAGTTCGCGCCCGCGGATGAAAGGCTCTGCCAGCAGCCGTTCGAAATCCTGCCACGGGCCCTTCGCATCGCGCGCGATGGGATTGCCGTAATCGCTTTCGTCGGTGACAATGGCCACGCCCACGCTGCTGCCTTCGTTGACAGGCTTGAGCACATAGGGCCGGGCCAGCGGGTCGCCGTCATACAGGGTTTCGCAGTCCACGATCCGGCCGCCCGGCATGGGGATGCCATGGGGGACGAGAGCCTGCTTGGTCAGTTCCTTGTCGATCGCGATGACCGAGGTGGCGAGGCCGGAGTGGGTGTAGGGCACGCCCATCAGGTCGAGCATGCCCTGCACCGTGCCGTCTTCCCCCGGCACGCCGTGGAGCGCGTTGAACACGACATCGGGCTTCGCTTCGGCAATGCGCGCCGCGACATCGCGGTCCATGTCGATCCGGGTCACCCGGTGGCCACGCGATTCCAGCGCATCGGCGATGCCGTTGCCGCTCATCAGCGAAACCTCGCGTTCCGCCGCCCAGCCGCCCATCAAGACGGCCACGTGGAGTTTACCCAAGGTGCTCATGGCCGGCCCACCCGCTTGATCTCCCATTCCAGTGCGACGCCCTGGCTGGCGCGGACGCGGTTGCGCACTTCCTCGCCCAGCCCTTCGATATCGGCGCTGGTCGCATCGCCGGTGTTGATCAGGAAATTGGTGTGCTTCTCGCTCACCTGCGCGCCGCCCAACGTCAGGCCGCGGCAGCCGGCGGCATCGACCAGCTGCCAGGCTTTGCCCCCTTCGGGATTCTTGAACGTGGAGCCGCCCGTCTTGGTGCGCAGGGGCTGCGAATTCTCGCGCTCTTCGGCGATGCGATCCATCTCCGCCCCGATGGTTTCGGGATCGCCGGGCGTGCCGCGAAAGCGCGCGGCGACCACGACGGCCCCGTCCGGCAAGGCGGAATGGCGATAGGAATAGTCGAGATCGGCCAGCGTCAGGCAGTGGCATTGCCCGTCCGCCATCACGACGTCGCAATCGACGAGGATGTCGGCCACTTCGCGCCCGTAAGCGCCGCCGTTCATCCGTACGAAGCCGCCGACCGTGCCGGGAATGCCGCGCAGGAATTCCAGCCCCGCAATCCCTGCATCGCGCGCTTCGGACGCCACGAGGATGCCGTGCGCCCCGCCGCCGCATTCCAACGTCGTCTCGTCCAGCTGCCGGACCTGTGCGAAAGGCTTGCCGAGCTTGATGACGACGCCGGGGATGCCCCCGTCGCGCACGATCAAGTTGGAGCCGAGGCCGAGCGGCATGACCGGCAGCGATCCGCCCAGCCGGGCGAGGAATTCGCGCAATTCATCGACGTCCGCAGGCTCGAACAGCCAGTCCGCCGGGCCGCCGGTCTTGAACCAGGTATATTTGGCGAGCGGCGCGTCCTGCCGCAGCTTGCCGCGCCATTCGCCCGCGGGCGCGGCGCCCGTGGGGGCCTCACCCGCATCGGTTTCGGGCGCCATGCCGCTGTCGCCCCACATCCAGTCCTCGCCCGGCTGCATCATGCCGCGCCCCCGAGTTCCTGCGGCAGGGCGGCGGCCCATTTGGTGATGTCGCCCGCGCCGAGGCAGACGACCATGTCGCCTTCCTCGAGCGTCTCGGACAGCGTCGCGACCAGCTCCGCCCGGTCCGCCACCGCCTCTGCCGAGCGATGGCCGCGCGCCTTGATCCCTTCGACCAGCGCGTCCTGGCTCACGCCCTCGATGGGATCCTCGCCCGCGGCATAGACCGGGGTCACATACACGCGGTCGGCGTTGTCGAAGCAGCTCTGGAAATCGTCCATCAGGTCGCCGAGGCGGGAATAGCGGTGCGGCTGCATCACCGCGATGACCCGGCCCTGCGCGGCCTCGCGCGCGGCTTGCAATACCGCGCGGATTTCGACCGGGTGGTGGGCGTAATCGTCGATGATGGTCGCGCCGCGCGCGGTCCCTGTCTTCGTGAAGCGCCGGCGCACCCCGCCGAACTTGTCGAAGCCGTTGCAGATGATGTCGTCGCTGCAGCCCATCTCCACCGCGACTGCGATGGCGGCGAGCGCGTTCTGGACATTGTGGCGGCCCGGCATCGGCAGGCGGACGGATTCGATCCGCCGGTCCTCTTCGGCGCGCTGGCGGATGACGACGTCGAAGACGCTCGCCCCGCCTTCGGTGCGCAGGTTGACGCCGCAGATGTCGGCTTGCAGCGACAGGCCGTAGGTGATCACCTGCCGGTCGCGCACCTGGCCGATAACCGCCTGCACTTCGGGGTGGTCGATGCACAGGATCGCCGCGCCGTAGAACGGCACGTTATGAATGAATTCCACGAACGCCTTCTTCACTCCGTCGAAATCGCCGTAGTGGTCGAGGTGTTCGGGATCGATATTGGTGACGACCGCGATCGTCCCGTCGAGGCGCAGGAAACTGCCGTCACTCTCGTCGGCTTCCACAACCATCCATTCGCTGTCGCCGAGCCGGGCGTTGGAGCCGTATTGTTCGATGATGCCGCCGTTGATGACGGTGGGGTCGATCCCGCCCGCATCGAGCAGCGCGGCGATCATGCTGGTGGTGGTCGTCTTGCCGTGCGTGCCGGCCACCGCGACGGTGGATTTCAGCCGCATCAGTTCCGCCAGCATTTCCGCCCTGCGGACCACCGGCGTGCGGTTTTCGAGCGCGGCGGCGACTTCGGGGTTGGTGCGCTTCACGGCGGTGGAGGTGACCACCACGGCGGCGCCTTCCACATTCTCGCGCGCATGGCCGATGCGCACCGAAATGCCGCGATCGCGCAACCGCTCCACGCTCGGCCCTTCGGAAAGGTCGCTCCCCTGCACGGTGTAACCGAGATTGTGCATGACCTCGGCGATGCCGGACATGCCGATGCCGCCGATGCCGACGAAGTGGACTACGCCGATATCTGTCGGAACGCCCTTCATCGCGCAGTCTCCCGCGCGGCACCCTGGCCCACGGGCGCGCCCTGCGTGGCGCCGCGGGCGTTGTTGCCGCCGACGCGGATCACGTCCTGCAGCCCCGCCCCGCCGAAGCTTTCGACGAGGTCCGCCAGCGCGATCGCCGCATCGGGCCGCCCGCAATTCCACGCCGCATGGGCCGCGTTGGCAAGGGTCGAGGGTTTCATGGCCAGCGCCTGGATCTGCTTCGCCAGTTCCTTGGCAGTGAACTTTTCCTGCCGGATCATCCGCGCGCCGCCCGATTTGGCCAGCTCGCGCGTGTTGGCCGCCTGGTGGTCGTCGGTCGCGATGGGCAGCGGTACGAGAATAGCGGGACGGCCCACGGCGGTCAGCTCCGCAATCGTGCTCGCGCCTGCGCGGCCGATGAAGATATGCGTGTCGGCCAGCCGGTCCTGCATGTCCTCGAAATAGGTGCCGAGTTCTGCCGGGATGCCGTGCTCGGAATAGCGGTGGCGCACCGCGTCGAGATCCTCCGCCCGGCATTGCTGCGTCACTTGCAGCCTTGCGCGCAGCGCAGGCGGCAGCATCGCCAGCCCGTCCGGCACCACTTCGCTCAGCACCCGCGCGCCCTGGCTGCCGCCGGTCACCAGTACCCGCAGCAGGCTTTCCTCCGCGAAATGCGGGAACGGCTTGTCGCGCAGGGACAGGACCTCGCCGCGCACCGGATTGCCGACCAAGTGGACCTTGTCCGCGTATTTGGCGTCGAGACGGTCGACCTTTTCATAGGAGGTCGCAATCGCTTCCACGCCCCGCGCGAAAAAGCGGTTCACCCGGCCGAGCACGGCGTTCTGTTCGTGCAGCACAGCGGGCACGCCGGCGGAGCGCGCAGCCAGCACGGCGGGGAAGGACGGATAGCCGCCGAAGCCCACGACCGCCGTCGGCGCGAAGCTTTCGTACAGCCGTTTCGCCATGTTGCGGCCCTGCAGGATCGCCTTCACCCCACCGACCCACTTCAATGGGTTCTTGCCGATTTTGCCGGCGGGCAGGACATGCGCGGTCAGCGCCTCCGGCTTGCCGGGAATCTTCGCGCCGCGATCGTCGGTGATCAGCGCGACGTGGTGGCCGCGCGCGATCAGCTCCTCCGCCAGCGCGAAAGCGGGGATCATGTGGCCGCCGGTGCCCCCGGCGGCGAGTACGAAGTGGCGCACGATATCGTTCATCGCGCCAGTCCCTTGGGCAGCAAGGCGCGCCAGTCAAATCTTTCGCGCTGGAGGAAGGGATTCCGGCGGGTAATCGCCAGCAAGGCGCCCAGCGTCAGGCAGATCGCGACGGTCGACGATCCGCCGTAGGACACCAGCGGCAGCGTCATGCCCTTGGAGGGGAAGAGCTGCAGGTTGACGAGGATGTTGATGAAAGCCTGCCCGCCGAACAGCGCGGTAAGCCCGGTCGCCGCGAGGATGGTGAACAGGTTCTCCTCGTCCATCAGGCGCGACAGCACGCGCAGGATGATGGCGAGGAACAGCACCACGATCACCGCGCAGGCGACAAGGCCGAATTCCTCGCCGATGACCGAAAAGACATAGTCGGTATGCGCTTCGGGCAGGCGCATCTTTTCCGTACCCAGTCGCATGCCGGTGCCAGTCCACCCGCCGCCGAGCAGTGCGCGTTCGGCAAGGTCGACCTGGTCGAATGCGGTGCCGCCGCCAAGGAAGCTGTCGATCCGGTGGCGGGCGTTGTCGTAGAAGATATAAGCCGCGCTCACAAGCAGCAGGCCGAACCCGCCCAGCCACGCGAGCAATTGCAGGGGAAGGCCGGAAAGGAACACCGCGATAAGGAAGACGCCCGCGAACAGCACCGCATCCCCGAAATTGGGCTGCAGCATCAAAAGCAGCGCGACCAGCCCGGTGAGGATGCCGGCAAGAGCCATGACCGGCATTGTCGGATCGCGCAGCCGCCATGACAGGATCCATGCCAGCATGATGGCGAAGGCCGGCTTCAGGAACTCGCTCGGCTGGAAGCGGATGCCCAGGTTGATCCAGCGCTTCGCCCCGTTGACCTCGCTGCCGATGATCGGGACCAGCAGCAGCAGGACGATCATCACCGCGCCCAGCAAGATGCCGCCCTGCCGTACGGTTTTCTGCGGCAACATCGAAATGCCCAGCATCACGCCGACGCCGAGCGCGAGGAAGGCCGCGTGCATCCAGAAGAAGCGCAGCGGCGACAGCGTAACCTCGGCCGTCGAAAGCCGCGCGGCGCTGGCGGGGGAGCCCGCCGCAACCGCGAACAGGCCGCAGACCATAAGGAGGCCTATCAGGCCGAGCAGCACGCGGTCGACCTCACGCCACCAGATTTTCAGCTCGCTGCGCCAGTTCTTCGGCGGGCTGAATGCGCTGTGCAGCCGTTCGGCGCCGCGCGGCAGGTATGGTTGGCCGGGGGTCATTCTTCTTCGTCCTGTGCGCAGCGCACCTTGCCGGTTTCCGCCACAGCGTTGACGATGGAGCGGAAGGCTTCGCCGCGAGCCTCGTAATCGCGGAACTGGTCGAAGCTGGCGCAGGCGGGGGACAGCAGCACGACATCGCCGGGTGCTGCCGCGCCGAACGCACGCCGAGCCGCTTCACACAGCATTTCGCAATTCTCCACCGGGACCTGCCCGTCCAGCAATTCGGCGAACATCGGCCCCGCTTCCCCGATGGTATAGGCCGCCGCGACATTGCCTAGCTGGTCGGCGCATTCTTCCAGGCCGTCGGACTTGGACAGTCCGCCGACGATCCAGTGAACGCGGGGGCGCGGTTCGGGCGGGAATGCCGCCAGCGCCGGTGCGGCGGATGCGGCGTTGGTCGCCTTGCTGTCATTGACGAATTCCACGCCCTCGTGACGGCCCAGCCGTTCCATCCGGTGCGGAAGGCCTGTGAAGCTGGCGAGCCCGGCGGAGATTTCCGCATCGGTCAGGCCGAGCTCGCGGACGATGGCGATGGCGATAGCCGCGTTCTCGCGATTGTGCGGCCCTTGCAGCGAAGGCCAGCGGTCGGCTTCCGCCTCGAACGCGCCAAGGTCGGCGCACACCGCCCGGCCCTCTGCCCGGCGCGCCGCCGCCCCGTCGCGGATGGCGCGGGTGGACGGGTCGCCGCAGCCGAACGCCGCGAACTGCCCGCTGCCCTGCATCGCGAACAGCCGGCTCTTCGAAAAGGCATACTCTTCGAACCCCGCATAGCGGTCGAGATGGTCGGGGGTGATGTTGGTGAGCCCCGCCGCCTCGCACGCCAGCGAGCGGGTGAGGTCGATCTGGTAACTCGACAGTTCCAGCACGTAGACGCCCGCGCCCTTGTCACACGGCTGCAAGGGCTCGCGGCTCAGCACCGGCAAGCCGATATTGCCGCCCATCAGCGCGGGCACGCCGGCCTGTTTCAGCAGGTGCGTGATGAGCGCGACCGTGGTCGACTTGCCGTTGGTGCCGGTGATGCCGACCACGCGGTGCGGCGGCAGGTCCGGCCGGGCGAGCGCGAACAGCTCGACATCGCCGATCACCGGCACGCCCGCAGCTGCGGCACGCTCCGCAATCGGGTGGGTGTTGAGCGGCACGCCGGGGGAAACCACGATGCCGTCGAACCCGGCAAGGTCGATCGTGAGCGGATCGGCGAGCACCGCGCGGCCGTCCACCGCCTTGCGTGCCTCGTCCTGCCGGTCCCACGCGGTGACATACGCCCCGCTGGCCAGCAGCGTCTCGACCGTGGCGAGGCCCGAGCGGGCAAGGCCGAGAACGGCGTATCGCTTGTCCTTGAAGGCGGTTCCCGTGATCACTCCCGCTTCACCGCAGCTTCAACGTCGAAAGCCCGACCAGCGCCAGCACGATGGCGACGATCCAGAACCGGATCACGACCTTGCTTTCGCTCCAGCCCAGCTGTTCGAAATGGTGGTGGATCGGCGCCATGCGGAACACGCGCTTGCCGGTGCGCTTGAACCAAAAGACCTGGATGATGACGGACAGCGCCTCGAAGACGAACAGGCCGCCGACGATGGCGAGCACGATCTCGTGGTGGCTGGCGACCGCGATGGCACCCAGCGCCCCGCCGAGGGCCAGCGATCCGGTGTCCCCCATGAACACGGCGGCGGGCGGCGCGTTGAACCACAGGAAGGCCAGCCCGGCCCCCATGATCGCGGCGCAAAAGATCGCCAGCTCCCCCGCCATCGGCACGTGCGGAATGCCGAGATATTCGGAATAGTCGACGCGCCCGGCGAGGTAGCAGATGATGGCGAAGGTGCCCGCTGCGATGATGACCGGCATGGTCGCGAGCCCATCCAACCCGTCGGTCAGGTTGACCGCATTGCCCGCACCTACGATCACAATGGCGGCGAAGACGTAATAGAACGGGCCGAGCGGGATCGCGCGGTCGGACACGAAGGGCACGTAGAGCCAGGTGTGGATTTCGCTGACGATCAGCCAAGCGGCAACGCCGGCCACGGCGAATTCGGCCAACAGGCGCACCTTGCCCGATACGCCGCGGTGGCTGTTCTTCGACACCTTGTCGTAATCATCGAGGAACCCGATGATGCCGAAGCCGATCGTGACCGCGAGGCAGGCCCAGACGAAGGGGTTCGACAGGTCCATCCAGATCAGCATGGATAGCACCACACTGACCAGGATCATCAGCCCGCCCATCGTGGGGGTGCCGCGCTTGGCGAGGTGGCTTTGCGGCCCGTCCTCGCGGATCGGCTGGCCCTTGCCCTGGCGCACGCGAAGCATGTCGATGAATTTCGGCCCGATGATCAGTCCGATGACGAGCGCGGTCATCAGCGTCGCCCCGGCCCGGAAGGTCTGGTAGCGGACGAGGTTCAGGATCCCCTCGAAATCCAGCAGCTGGGCGAGCCAGTAAAGCATTCAGTCTTCCGCAGCGGCGAAATGGTCCACGAGCCGGGCGAGCCCGACGGCATTCGATCCCTTCACCAGCACCGCATCGCCGCCGACCAGCCCGTGGTCTTCCAGCGCCGCGATGGCAGCTTCGGGGGTATCGCAATGGGTGAAGGTCAGCCCGCCCGCAAGCGTTGCCGCATTCGGTTTCCCCAGTTCGCGCGCAAGGGCGGTCATCCCCTCGCCCACAAGGATCGCGTGATCGACCTTGGCCTCCACGATCGGTTCGGCGAGCTGGGCGTGGAATTTCGCACTGAAATCGCCGAGTTCGCCCATCTGGCCCAGCACCGCGATGCGGCGGTGGGCGGGCGTGTTGCCCAGCTGCGCGAGCGTGGCGCGCATCGAGGCGGGGTTGGCGTTGTAGCTTTCGTCGATCAGCAGCGCGCTGCCGCCCGGCGCCTTGATCCGGTGGCGCGCGCCGCGGCCTTTCAGTCCGCCCATTTCGGCGAGCGCCAGCCCGGCCGCGCCAAGATCGCCGCCGGCGGCCTGCACCGCCGCCATCACGGCGAGCGAGTTGCCGATCCAGTGTTCGCCAGGCTCCGCCACGGTATAGCAGACGCGCGTTGCACCGAGCATCGCGGTGACAAGGGAGCCGCCGCTGCCGACGGGGATCGCATCGAGCAGCCGCGCATCGGCATCCGCCGCTGTGCCGAAGGACACGGTCTTCAGGCCGAGCTTTTCGGCCGCCGCCTTCAGCTGCGCGTGATGGGCGTTGTCGGCAGGGATGATCGCGGTGCCGCCCGGCTCCACCCCGGCGAAGATTTCCGCCTTGGCGTCGGCAATCGCCTCCATGCTGCCGAGATTCTCGATATGCGCGGGCGCGACGGTGGTGACGACCGCGACATTCGGGCGCACCTGGCGGGTGAGCGCGTCGATCTCGCCCGCGTGGTTCATGCCCATCTCGTACACGGCGAAGCGGCTGCGCGCCGGGGTGCGGGCAAGGCTGAGCGGCACGCCGACGTGGTTGTTGTAGCTCTTGACGCTGCGATGGGCGCGGCCCCGGCTGGAGCGGTCGAGCGCGGCGAACAGGGCTTCCTTCACGCCGGTCTTGCCGACCGAGCCGGTGACGCCGATCGCCACCATGTTTGCACGCGCGCGCGCCGCTGCGCCCAGCGCCTGCAACGCGGCGAACGTGTCGTCCACCAGCACGTGCGGATAATCGACCGGGCGATCCACCAGCGCAGCGGCGGCGCCGTTCTCGAAGGCCTTTTCGATGAAGCGATGGCCGTCGGTGCTTTCGCCCTTCAGCGCCACGAACAGGTCGCCTTCCATCACGTCGCGGCTGTCGATCTCGACGCCGGAGCACTGGAATTCTGCGCTCGTCACGCCGCCTGTCGCTTCGGCGATGGCGGCGGAGGTCCACAGGGCGAGCGGCAGGCTGTCGGCGGCGCGGACGGGCCACTGGAGCAAGGCGGGGTGGGCACTCATCACTGGCTCTCCTGCACGGCGGCGCATTCGCGCGCCACCTCCACATCATCGAATGGCAATACGCGCATGGTTTCTCCCGAACCCACGATCTGACCCGTTTCATGGCCTTTGCCGGCGATGAGGACGATGTCCTGCGGCCCGGCCTCGGCGAGCGCGGCGGCAATGGCCTCGCGCCGGCCGGCGATCTCGCGCGCGCCCGGCGCGTCGGCCATGATCGCGGCGCGGATGGCGGCGGGGTCCTCGCCGCGCGGATTGTCGTCGGTCACGATGACCACGTCGGCGTTTTCGCAGGCGACCTTGCCCATCGGGCCGCGCTTGCCTTCGTCCCTGTCGCCGCCGGCGCCGAACACCACGATCAGCTGGCCCGACGTGTGCGGCCGCAGCGCGGCAATGGCGGCTTCCAGCGCGTCGGGTGTGTGGGCGTAATCGACATAGGCGGGCGCGCCGGCCTGCGTGATCGCCGCCCGCTCCAGCCGGCCGCGCACGGGCTGCAGCCGCGCGGTGGCATCGAAGACCTGCGCCGCATCGCTTCCCGTGGCGAGCGCCAGTCCGGCCGCCGTCAGCGCATTGGCCACCTGGTAGGCCCCGATCAGCGGCAGGCGGAAGCTGCGCTCCGTCCCGCCATGGCGAATGGTGAGTTCCTGCCCGAGCTGTGTCGCCTCGCGCCGCAGCAGGGCGATATCCTCGCCCTTCTCGCCCACCGAAAACACGGTGAGGCCGCGGCGGCCCGCGCGCTCGATCACTTCGCCCGATCTGGGATCATCGGCCCAGACGACGATGCTGCCGCCGCCTGACACCACCTCGTCGACCAGCCGCATCTTGGCTTCGAAATATTCGCCCATCGTGCCGTGGTAATCGAGGTGGTCGCGGCTGAAATTGGTGAAGGCGCCCGCAGCCACAGGCAGGCCTTCGTTGCGATACTGGCTGAGCCCGTGGCTCGAAGCCTCGTAGGCCACGTGGCTCACCCCTTCGCGCGCCAGGCCCGTCATGTTGGACAGGAACGTGACGATGTCGGGCGTGGTAAGGCCGGTGGAGGTGCTGCCTTCGGGGGTGGTCACGCCCAGCGTGCCGATGCTGGCCGCGCGCTCGCCGCACATGCGCCAGATCTGCCGCGTCATCTCGACCGTGGATGTCTTGCCGTTGGTGCCGGTCACCGCGACGACGTGCTGCGGCACGGGGGTGAAGAACTGCGCGGCGGCGCGTGCAAAAGCGCGGCGCGGGGTATCGTCGGCGATGTGGAGCGCGCCTTCGACCCGGGCCTCGGGCCGGGCGACCACGGCCACGGCGCCGGACTGGACCGCGGCGGCGATGAAATCCTCGCCATTGACGCTCGCGCCCTGGAACGCGCCGAACACGGTGCCGGGCGCGACCTTGCGGTGGTCGATGGCGAAGCCGGTCACGTCCGCGTCCGCCGCACCGGAACCATCGAGGCCGGCACGTTCGAGGATCTTCGCCAGCCGCATCAGTCGTTCGCCTTGATCAGCGGGCGCAGGTCGGACAGGTCGATATCGCGGCTCTCGTCAGGCAGCACGCCCAGCATCGGGCCGATGCGCGGCACCAGCCGGCCGACGACGGGCGCGGCGTTCCACGCGGCGGTCCGCTGGAAGGAACTGGCGAGCGTGCCCTTGGGCTCGTCCATCATGGCCACGATCACGTAGCGCGGGCGGTCCATCGGGAAGGCGGCGGCAAAAGTGGAAACCAGCGTGGTCCGGCGATAGCCGCCCGCACCCGGCTTTTCCGCAGAGCCGGTCTTGCCGCCCACGCGGAAGCCGGGCGCATCGGCGTTCTTGCCGGTGCCGTAGAGCGCGATCATCCGCAGCAGCTGGTTCATCCGGGCGCTGGTGCTGGCCTTGAACACGCGGCGGCCCTTGGGGGCATAGCCGGGCTCGATCTTTTTCAGCGTGGCGGGGCGCCAGATGCCGCCGTTGACCATCGCGGCATAGGCGCTGGCGAGGTGCAGCGGGGTCACCGCGATCCCGTGGCCGTAGCTGACCGTCATGTTGCGCAGTCGCGGCCATTCGCCGCTGGGCCAGATCGGCGCGCCGCGCGCGGGCAGTTCGATGAAGGGACGCTCCGACATGCCGAGTTCGACCATCGTGCGCTTCATCACGATCGGCCCGACCTCGTCGGCGATGCGCGCGGTCACCGTATTGGACGAATGGATCAGCGTTTCCGGCACGTTGAGGCTGTCGCCCAGCGGGTGGCTGTCCTTGATGGCGAAGCCGCCGATCTTGACCGGCGCGGCGGGATAGCGCCGCGACATGTTCGTGACCACGCCGTTGTCGATGGCAACGGCCACGGCCAACGGCTTGAAGGTGGAACCCAGTTCGTACACCTGGTTGGTCACCCGGTTGAACATCAGGTCCTGCCCTGCGGCGTCGATCTTGTTCGGGTTGAATTCGGGCAGGGAGGCGAGCGCCAGCACTTCCCCCGAATCCACGTCCAGCACGATGCCGGCCGCGCCCTTTGCATCCACGGCCAGCATGCCGCGGCGCAGTTCGTCTTCCAGCGCGCCCTGCACCCGGCTGTCGATGGAGAGCATGGCGGGCTGGCCGCGCAGCGCCGGGTCGACAAGGTGTTCGTCCAGCGCGGCTTCCATGCCGACACGGCCATGACCGTCTGCCGCGACATAGCCGAGCACGTGGGCGGCCATCGATCCTTGCGGGTAGTAGCGGTCCGTTTCGCGCGGGGTCTCCAGCGCGATTTCGCCGATGGCGTGAATGCGGTTGGCTTCTTCCGGAAGCACCCGGCGGCGCAGGTACCCGGCGCGGCCCGAGGCGAGGAATTCGGTGGTTTCCGCCAGGTCCATGTCGGGGAAGATGGCGACCAGTTCCCGCGCAACGTCTTGTGCGCCGCGCACCAGCGGGTCGCCCCCGTCATCCATCGCCGCCGGGTTGAACCACAGCGCGTGGGCGGGGAATGCGCGGGCCAGCGGCACGCCGTTGCGGTCGACGATATCGCCCCGCGGCGGCAGCAGCGCTTCGGCCATGGAGCGCGCCTCGTTGCCCGGATGGGCGATGCCGAAATAGGCGATGCGGAGCAGCGCGGCGAAGGCCACGAGGCAGAAGGCGCCGATCAGGAACAGGACCCGCATCCGCGCCACCAGCAGCGAACGTTCGCGCTGGCCGAGCGAAGTCAGGTTGCGCGGGCGACCGGTGGAGCGTGCGGAAATGCCGGGCGTGCCGACCGGCGCGTAGAACGTCATGGCAGGGTCGCCTTCAATGCGACGCGGCCGCTACCCGAAGCGGATACGTTCCGGCCGAAGTCCAGGCGAATGGCGTTGTTCTGGACCTTCGCTGGGAGGTCGGCCTGCTCCGGCTCTCCGACCGGCGAGACCATCTTGGGAAATTCGGGGACCTTCGCATCCGCCTCGCTCTGCGCGACGCGGATCGGGTCGGGCGCGCCCTCCGCGCGCGGCACGCCGAATTCGGCCAGCGCCTGCTCCCCATCGAGAAACTGGTCGGCCGCCGGCGGCTCGTAACCGAAATCGACCGCGTTCCATGCGGCAAGCTGGGACTGGTTGGCGCGAGTCTGGAATTCCATTTCCAGCGCCAGCTTCTGGTTCTGCAGCCGCACGATCTCGCGTTCGGCCATGCGCACGTCGCTTTTCACGCTGTTCACCTGCACCCACAGGACCACGAACAACGCGGTACAGCCTAGCAGCAGGCTGGCCCATCCGATCTGGCGAAGACGGTTCAGTGTCATGCGGCCTCCATGCGGGCAGGTGCGGCGGTGCGGATGGCGGAGCGCAGCGTGGCAGAGCGGGCGCGGGGGTTGCGCGCTTCCTCGGCTGCGGAGGGGCGGACGGCCTTGGCAGGTTTGTCAAAGGTTGGGGCGGCAGCCTCGGGCTCGCCCGGCAAGTGGCGCGAAACGGCGCGGCCCGCGCCCGATGCCTCGCGCAGGAAGCGCTTCACGATGCGGTCTTCCAGGCTGTGGAAGCTGACCACCGCGAGCCGGCCGCCTTCGCGCAGCAGCGTTTCGGCCGCGGCGAGCCCTTCGCGCAATTCGTCCAGCTCGCCGTTCACGTGGATGCGCACGGCCTGGAAGCTGCGGGTGGCCGGGTCCTTCTTGTCGTGCGGGCGGTGGCCCAGCGCCTTGCGCACCACGCGGGCGAGGTCGCCGGTGGTTTCCAGCGGGCGCGCGGCGACGATGGCGCGGGCGACGCGGCGGGACTGGCGCTCCTCGCCATAATCGTAAAGCACGTCGGCAATCGCGGCTTCGTCTGCCGTGTTGAGGAAATCGGCCGCGCTCTCGCCGCTCTGGCTCATGCGCATATCCAGCGGGCCGTCGTGCGAAAAGGCGAAACCGCGCTCCGCCTGGTCGATCTGCATCGACGACAGGCCGATATCCATGACCACGCCGTCCACTTGCCCCACGCCCGCCTCGGCAAGGCTGGCGACCATTTCGGAAAAGCGGCGGGGGTGGAGCGTCAGGCGCTCTTCCGCATCGGCCCATGCGCGGGCGGCGGCGATCGCATCGGGATCGCGGTCGAACCCGTGGACCTGCGCGCCGCGCGCCAGGATGGCGCGGCTGTATCCGCCGGCCCCGAACGTCGCGTCGACGATCACGTCGCCTTCGCGCGGGTCCAGCGCCTCGATCACCTCGTCCAAGAGGACGGGGATGTGCGGTGCATCCTGAGTGGGGGTTTCGGGCGCCGTCATTTCGCCGCCTTCGCCTGCGCTTCGGCCATGGTTGTTTCGCAATAGGCCTGCGCGCTTTCCCAGCCCGCGCCCATCTTCGCGAGCAGGTCCGGGTTCCACATGTGGATGAAGTCGCCCGCGCCATGGAAATAGACCCCGCCCTCGATCCCGCCGAGCTTCGACAGGTGGTCGGGCAGGATGAAGCGGCCGCTGGCGTCGAAAGGGATTTCGGTGAAGGCGAACAGCTGCATGCGGCGCAGTTCGGGGTCGTAATCGCGGCCCAGGCGCAGGGCGCGCTCTTCCTCGCGGTCGATCTGGTCGGCGAAGCTCTTGATGCGCGACAGGCCGAAGCCGATCAGGCAGTCCCAGCGTTCGTGCTTGCCGACGCACAGGATGCGCCCGTCGGATTCGGCGGCCACTTGCTTGCGCAGGGATACGGGCAGCACGAACCGGCACTTTTCGCCGCGCAGCGAAAAGCCCTGTCCGTTGAAATCCGTGCCTGCTCCCGTCGCCACCTGGCCCCGTTCCTCGCCCTTCGAACGCCGCTCCCCTGCGGCCTGGCGACACGCCTTTCCCGCCCCCGAAAGCGGCCAGCCGCATCGGGGCTCCCGAGCCGGTAGGCTGCGGGCGCGAGACAACAATCGTGTCGATGGAAAGACCGTTTACCTTTCACACCGGCGGGAGGGAAGGGAAAATTACGGGAATTCAGGGGAATGATTGGTAAACCTATGTTTAACCTATGGATTTTTACCACAGGTTTGCGAGGCGAAGCGCGCAAACGGTCTCCGCTCGCGAATCTTCAAGACTGTTTTTGCTGGATTTTTGTAAGGAACCGCCACGGCGACCCGCGCCGTCCCGCAAATTCCCCGGCCTATTGCGAGTCGGCGGCGAAGGCACGGCCGAGCAACACCGAAAGCGCGGTGCGCACGCCGGCGAATTCGCCCATGCCGGGATCGAGCATGGCCGCATCGGCGAGGATCACGACCCGCCCTTCCCCAACCGTGCATTCGGCCACCACGGCCTCTGCTGCGAGCGTGCAGTCGGCCGGCGCACCGCCGGCGGGATCGCGCAGGGCGAAGGTCCCGTAGAGCGAGACCGGGATCATGGTGCCGTCCAGCATCTTGCCGTCGGCGCCCTCCTGCGCCTCGTCCATCGTCATGGTCAGGCCCCAGCGCGCGAGGATGGGCGAGAGCAGCGCGACATCCTGCGGCCGGCGGCGGTCGCCGATGCCGTAGTGGCTCTCCCCCGTCATCATCGGGTCGGCGAACAGCAACAGCCGCCCGCCGCCGCGCACCCAATCGTCGAGAGCGACATTCTCCGCCCCGCCCAGCCCGCGCGGCTGGGCCAGCAGCAGGTAATCGAGCCCGGCGAGTTCCTCGCCCAGCGTGTCGAGCGCGACATAGGAATATTCGGCATCCAGCGCACCGCGCAGCCAGTGGCTCTCGGTCTCACCGCGGATCACCGCGCCGAGATCGCTCGCCTCGCCCCAGGCGAGCGGCAAGGTGGTGAAGACGCCCAGCGCAGGCCGCTCGGCAGGAGCTGGGTCCTGCGCAAAGGCGGGGGTGGAAAGGGCGGCGAGCAACAGCGCCGCAACGTGGCGCAGCATCACCGGGCGCCGGTCCCGGGAGCAGGGCTTGCCCGCGCGTCCATCGGGTTACGGACAGTGCCGCCGCCTGCCGCAGACGCTGCCGCCGATGCTTCGGGGCTCGGCGTTGCCGTCGGCGCGACTTCGGGCACTACGCCGGTATCGGCGAGCGGATCCTGCGGGGCCTCGCTCGCCGCAGGTGCGGCCACGGTGGCGACCGTGTCCGGCACGGCGGCGGCATCGCTTTCGCGCGCGCGTTCCATGATGATGTTGGCAAGACTGACCAGCAGCAGCATCGCGCCGAGCCCGATCGTGCCGACTTGCAGGCGGTAGACCGACTCCGGCCGCAAGCGGGGCTGCCGGCCGGGCGCGTCCATCACGGGTTCGCTGCTGTCCATCCCCTGCCCCATAATCCGCGCCGCCTTAATCGTCCCTGTCAGCGCCATTGCCGGATTTCAGCCAGTCGAAGACCGGAAGCTCCTTTTCCGCCAGCCATTCCGGATTGTAGAGGCTGGAGAGATAGCGGAAGCCCGTATCGCACAGGATGGTCGCGACTTGCGGATTGGCGATCCCGTCCGCCTTCAGCTGCTTGCCGAGTTCGATGGCGCCCGCCACGTTGATGCCGCTCGACAGGCCCAGGCACAGGCCTTCTTCCTGCAGCAGGCGGCCCACCCAGACGAGGCCTTCCTCGTCCGAGATGCGGAACTGCGTGTCGATCGGCGCGCCTTCGAGATTGGCGGTGATCCGGCCCTGCCCGATACCCTCCGCCGCCGAAGAGCCTTCGGACTTCAATTCGCCTTCCGCGTAATAGGAATAGAGGGCCGCGCCGTGCGGGTCGGTCAGGGCGATGCGAACCTTCTCGCTCTTCGCCTTGAGGCCCAGGCCCACGCCGGCGATCGTCCCGCCGGTGCCCGCAGCGCAGGTGAAGCCATCCACCTTGCCGCCCATCTGCTCCCAGATTTCGGGCGCGGTCGTTTCGATATGCGCGCGGCGGTTGGCGATATTGTCGAACTGGTTGGCCCAGATCGCGCCCGGCGTTTCTTCCGCGAGCCGGCGGGAGGTGTGGACGAAATGCCCCGGGTTGGCGAACTTGGTGGGCGGAACCAGCACCAGCCGCGCGCCAAGGGCCCGCAGCGTGTCCATCTTCTCCCGGCTCTGGTTATCCGGCATCACGATCACGGTCTTGTATCCGAGCGCGTTGGCGACCAGCGCGATGCCAATGCCGGTGTTGCCCGCCGTGCCTTCGATCACCGTGCCGTCCGGCTTCAGTTCGCCGCTGCTTTCCGCATCGCGGATGATGCCCAGCGCCGCCCGGTCCTTTACCGAGGCGCCGGGATTGGCGAATTCGCACTTGCCGTAGATGTCGCAGCCCGCCGCCTCGCTGGGCCCGGCCAGCCGCACGAGCGGGGTGTTGCCGATAAGGTCGAGCGTGTTGGCGAGAGTGTTGGCGAGAATATTGGGGAGCGGTGCAGGCGGTTTCATCGGTAACCAGCTAGGCGCTCCGCCCCATGCCCGCAACGAAGATCAATCTTCCGGCGCGATAGTTACTTTCAGCCCGTCGAGGTCGTCGGTGAAGGGGATCTGGCACGACAGGCGGCTGTTGTCCGCCCGGTGGTCGCTCGATTCCAGCAAGTCGTCCTCGTCCTCGCTCATGGCCGGCAGCCTGTCCATGAAGGCCGGGTCGACATGGACGTGGCACGTGGCGCAGGAACAGCACCCGCCGCACAGGGCCAGCAGCTCGTCGATGCCGTTGTCGCGGATCGTTTCCATCACGGTGAGGCCGTTTCCGGCGTCGATTTCTGACGTTTCGCCTTCGCGGGTGGTGACGATCAGTTTGGGCATCGGGCGTGCTTCCTTCATTCGGCCCCCGCTGTATGCGGGCTGTGTCGCGGCTGCTAGGCGAAGGGCGAAGGCTTGGCAAGAATCGCGCAAGTCCATGCAGGAGGGGCGCCTACGTGGGCCTGACAAGGGAACAGATCGTCGGCGGGCTCGATGCCATTGCGCTTCGCGAACCGGCGATGGCGCAGGCGATCGAAGCGGTCGGCTATCCCGAGCCGCGCATCCGCGAGCGCGGATACATGACCATGCTGCGCACCATCGTTGGCCAGCAGGTCAGCGTGGCGGCGGCATCTTCCATGTGGAACAAGCTGGAGGCGGAACTGGGCGAAGGCTTCACTCCGGCCTGCCTGCTTAAGCGCGATTTCGACACGCTGCGGGCCTGCGGCCTGTCGCGCCAGAAACAGTCCTATGCCCGGTCCCTGTGCGAACTCGTGGAGGCCGGCGCCGTCGATTTCGAGGACCTGCCGGCGGACGACGAGGCCGCCATCGCCGAACTGACCCGCATCAAGGGGATCGGGCGCTGGTCGGCGGAGATCTACCTCCTTTTCGCCGAGGGGCGCCCCGACATCTTCCCCGCCGGCGACCTGGCCGTGCAGGAAGGCATGGCGCGCATCCTGTCGCTGGACGCGCGGCCATCCGAGAAAGAGGCGCGGGCACTGGCCGAAAGCTGGTCGCCCCACCGCGGTGCCGCGGCGATTTTCACCTGGCACTATTATTCGAACTTCACGCTGTAATCGACGAACGACTTCAAACCGCCCCTCCCTTCGTGTATCACCAAGGCAACACACGGACGGGAGAGAGACGATGCAACGACTTGCCAAGCCATTACTTTTCGCCGCCTGCGCCAGCCTCGCCATTGCCGGCGTCGCAGCGCCTGCCGCAGCAGACCATCACGGAGAAACCATGACCGCCACATCCACCACCACCCAGGCGGCACCGATGATCCCGCGCGACAGCCTGTTCGGCAACCCGACGCGCGCCGGCGGACAGATCAGCCCGGACGGCAAGTGGGTCAGCTGGCTCGCGCCCAATGACGGCGTGCTCAACGTGTGGGTCGCCCCCGCGGACGATCCCGACGCGGCGCGGCTGATCACCTCGGCCGACGACCGCCCGATCCGCAGCTATTTCTGGGCGCCCGACAGCAAGAGCGTGCTGTACATCCAGGACAAGGGCGGGGACGAAAACTTCCTGCTTTACGGCATTGACGTGGAAAGCGGGACCGAGACGACCCTCACCCCGTTCGAGAACACGCGGGTGATGATGATCGGCGGCTCCACCCGCATCAAGGACAAGGTCCTAGTCGGCCTCAACAACCGCGATCCGCGCCTGCACGACGTTTACATGCTCAACCTCAACACGGGCGAGCTCGACCTGGTGCTGGAAAACGCGGGCTATGCCGGGTTCATGGCGGACGACAATCTCGACCTCAGGTTCGCCATTCGCCAGAACGCCGCAGGCGGGATGGACATGTTCAAGGTCGTGGACGGCGTGGTCGAGGATACGCCGAGCGACAGCACCACGATGGAAGATTCGCTGTCCACCGGCGCCGCCGGCTTCACCAACGACGGCAAGATCATCTACTGGCTCGACAGCCGCGGCCGCAACACTGCCGCGCTGATCGCCGAGAACGTGGAAACGGGCGAGAAGACCATCGTCGCCGAAAGCGACAAGGCGGACATCGGCGGTATCCTGACCGACCGCAAGACCGGCTATGTCGAAGCCTATTCGGTCAATTACCTCAAGAACGAATGGACCGCGACCGACCCGGAGATCAAGGCCTCGCTCGACTGGCTGGGCACCCAGCTGGACGGTGAATACGGCGTCCAGAGCCGGACGGAGGACGACCGCACCTGGCTCGTCTGGAACGATCCGGTGACCGCGCCCGCCAGCAGCTATGTCTACGATCGCGACGCGAACACGCTGACGAAGTTCTACACCTCGCGCCCCGAACTCGCCGGCGCGCCGCTGCAGCCGATGCACCCGCTGGAGATCGAGAGCCGCGACGGGATGACGCTGGTGAGTTACCTCACCTTGCCGCCCGGTTCGGATTCCGATGGCGACGGCGTGCCGGACGAAGCCGTGCCGATGGTCATGCTGGTCCACGGCGGCCCGTGGGCGCGCGACGGGTACGGCTACAACTCCTATCACCAGTGGCTCGCCAACCGCGGCTACGCGGTGCTCAGCGTCAACTTCCGCGGCTCAACCGGCCTCGGCAAGGACTTCATCAATGCCGCCAACCTCGAATGGTCGGGCGCGATGCATGACGACCTGATCGATGCGAAGAACTGGGCGGTGGAACGCGGCGTCGCCAGGGAAGACGGCGTGGCGATCATGGGCGGGTCCTATGGCGGCTATGCCACGCTGGTCGGCCTCACCTACACGCCGGACGAATTCGCCTGCGGGGTCGATATCGTCGGCCCGTCTAACCTCGAGACGCTGCTGGAAACCATCCCGCCCTATTGGGAACCGATGGTGAAGCAGTTCCACACCCGCATGGGCGACCCGAACACGCCCGAAGGCCTGCAACTGCTGAAGGACGCGAGCCCGCTCTACAAGGCGGACCAGATCACCAAGCCGCTGCTGATCGGCCAGGGCGCCAACGACCCGCGCGTGAAGCAGGCGGAAAGCGACCAGATCGTCTCCGCGATGCAGGAATCGGGCATTCCGGTGACCTATGTCCTCTTCCCCGACGAAGGGCACGGGTTTGCCAAGCCGACCAACAACATCGCCTTCAACGCGGTAACCGAGAATTTCCTCGCCACCTGCCTCGGCGGGCGTGCGGAACCGATCGGCGACACGGTGGCGGGCTCGACCGCGCAGATCGTGACCGGCGCGGAATATGTGAAAGGCCTCTCGGCAGAGTAAGGCTTGTCGGCCGTGTAGGATATTTCCTACAGACACGGGGCTGCGCGTAAGGGATACGTCCCACGCGCAGCCCTATCTGTTTGTAAGGAGCCTTCGGTGACCACCCGCAAATCGATCTTCATCACCGGCGGCGGCTCCGGCATCGGCCGCGCCATCGCCCTCAAGTTCGGCAGCGAGGGCTGGTTCGTCGGGCTCGGCGATATCGACGAAGCCGGGATGGCGGAAACCCAGGGCCTGCTGAACAACGGCTTCAACTACGCCCACACTTTCGACGTCCGCGACCGGGCGGCCTGGGACCATGCGCTGAAAAGCTTCGAGATGGCCGCCGGCGGGCGGATCGATGTGGTCGCCAACAACGCCGGCATCCCGCTTGGCGGATCGCTGTCGGAGAATTCGCGGGAAGAGATCGACCGCTGCCTCGACATCAACCTGCGCGGCGCGATCTATGGCGCGCAGGCAAGCCAGCCGTTCCTCGAGAAGACCGCACCGGGCAGTTGCCTGCTCACCACCAGCAGCGCGGCAGGGCTCTATGGCTCGCCGGGCGCGAGCGTCTATTCGGCGACCAAGTTCGGCGTGCGGGCGCTGACGGAATCGCTCGACAGCGAATGGGCGGAAAGCGGCATCAAGGCGCGCACTATCATGCCCAGTTTCATCGAGACCCCGCTGCTCGACCACAATCCCAACGCGCGCGAGAACAATTCCATCCGCCAGCGGGTCAAGGATGCCGGGCTGGAGATCACGCCGGTCGAGGATGTGGCAGAAGCCGCCTGGGCCGCCGTCCATGGCGACCGGATCCACACCACGGTGGGCAAGACGGCGAAGAAGCTCGCCTTCGCGCTACGCTGGTTCCCCGGCGCGGTGCGCAAGCAGATGCACGGGCGGCAGGGTGCGCTGGGGCGCTAAAGCAGCGCGTCGATCGCCTTTGCCATTTTCACGTCCCGCTCGCTCAACCCGCCCGCGTCGTGGGTGGTCAGCGTGATCTCGACCTTGTTGTAGACGTTGAACCATTCGGGATGGTGGTCGTGAGTGTCGGCGAGCAGCGCGACGCGGCTCATGAAGCCCCACGCCTCGCTGAAATCGCCGAATTCCAGTTTGCGTTCGATGGCCTTTCCTTCGCGGGAAAGCGACCATTCGGACAAATCCGCCAGTGCAGACTGGCGTTCGGCTTCGGTCAGTTCGGCTACGGCCATCGGTTCGCTCTCCTCATACCCGGCGTGCTTGTGAGCAGCCCCGCTTTCCCCTAACCCGCGCGGCCATGCAAGGGGCCACTCTCACCGCGCGCAATCTCGCCTGCCGCAAGGGCGACCGCTTGCTGTTTCGCGGGGTCGACGTGGCCCTGTCGCCGGGCGAGGCACTGCACGTGACCGGTCCCAACGGCAGCGGCAAGACCAGCCTCATCCGTATCCTCGCCGGCCTCGCCCGCCCGTTCGAAGGCACGTGCGAGGCGGACGGAGCGGTTGGCCTGATCGACGAGCGGCTGGCGCTCGACGAAGACCGTCCGCTCGGCAAGGCGCTCGGCTTCTGGCAGCGGCTGGATGGTTGCGGCGATCCGTCGGGCGCTTTTGCGGTACTCGGTCTCGATCCGCTGCTGGACGTACCCGTACGCTATCTCTCGACCGGCCAGCGAAAGCGCGCTGCCTTGGCCGCCCTGCTCAATCGCGGTGTCCCGATATGGCTGCTGGACGAGCCGCTCAACGGACTGGACGACGAAGCGCGGGCCAAGGTCGAAAGCCTGGTCGCCCTGCACTGCGGCGGAGGCGGCATTTGCGTGGTCGCATCGCACCAGCCGCTGAGCCTGCCCGGCGCGAGATCCCTTGCCATCGCGGATTTCGCCCCGTGATCGCCGCGCTGCTCAAACGCGACCTTGCGCGGCTGGTGCCGGGTACGGTGTTGCCCGTGCTGTTCTTCCTCGCCGTGGCGATGCTCTATCCCTTCGCTGTCGGTGCGCGGCCGGCCCTGCTTGCGCAAACCGGCGGTGCGATCATCTGGATCGCCGCACTGCTCGCCGCCCTGCTGCCGCTCGACCGGCTGGTCGGGCCCGATCTCGACGCGGGCTTCTTCGACCAGTGGCGGTTGCGGGGGCTGAGCGAGGAAAGCGTCCTTGCGACCCGCATCCTTGCCCACTGGTTGTCTTTCGGCCCTGCCCTGCTGGTCGCCGCCCTGCCCGCTTCGGCCCTTCTCGGCGTGCCAGCCGAGACCCTGCCGCGCCTGATTCTGAGCCTGCTTGCCGGCACACCCGGCCTCGCCGCGCTGGGCATTGCCATCGCCGCCATCACCGCGGGCCTGCGCGGCGGGACTGCGCTTGCCGGATTGCTGCTCATACCGCTTGCGGTGCCGGTGCTGATATTTGGCGCGGGGTCGCTGGCGAACGACGATCCGGCGACGCTCGCCTATACGGCCGCCGCCAGCCTCGTCCTTGTCGCCCTGTCGCCTTTTGCCGGCGCGGCGGCGATCCGCGCCGGCCGCTGAGGCCCTCGCGTCAGTAGGGCGGCCGGTCTTTGCCGGTCGGGCTTTTCGTGAAAATCTCGTTGCCCGTCTCGGTGATGGCAATCGAGTGTTCGAACTGGGCCGAGAGCGACTTGTCGCGGGTCACCGCGGTCCAGCCGTCCTTGAGGATCTTCGCCCATGGCTTGCCGAGATTGATCATCGGCTCGATCGTGAAGAACATGCCCGGCTTCAGTTCGGGCCCGGTGCCGGCCTTTGCAGCATGGACCACTTCGGGCGCATCGTGGAACAGCCGGCCGAGGCCGTGCCCGCAAAATTCGCGTACCACGCCGTAGCGGTGGTTCTGCGCATGTTCGAGGATCGCCGCGCCGATATCGCCCAGCCGCGCGCCGGGCTGCGCAACCTCGATGCCCTTCATCAGGCATTCGTAAGTCACATCGACCAGCTTTTTCGCCTTCAGCGGCGGTTCGCCCACAAAGTACATCCGGCTGGTATCGCCGTGCCAGCCGTCCAGCAGCGGGGTGACATCGATGTTGAGTATGTCGCCGTCGCGCAGGACCTTGTCCGACGGGATGCCGTGGCAGATCACGTGGTTGATCGAGATGCAGCTGGAATGGGTGTAACCGCGATAGCCCAGCGTCGCCGGCACCGCGCCGCCATCCAGCATCATCTCGCGGATGCGCGTGTCGAGCTCTTCCGTCGAGACGCCCGGCACCACGTGTTCGGCAATCGCATCGAGGATTTCGGCGGCCAGCCGGCCCGCCTTGCGCATGCCTTCGAAGCCTGCCTCGTCATGCAGCTTGATCGTGCCGTCGCGCAGGACGGTCTGGGTGCTATCGACTGTCTGGTACAAATTCATGTGCCGCCATGTAGCGATCCGGGCGGCAAATTGCGAGTGCGCTAGCGCCGGACGCTGAAATCCCGGCGATAGGCAGGCTTGACTGACGCGATGACGGCCCTGTCGATGTCGAGATCGACCTCGTAAGCCCCTTCGGCGTAGCTGCCCGCCACGTAGGGCGCGGCGTAGAGCGTAATCCGATCAAAGGTCTTGCCGTTCGAGGAGCCGACCAGCACGGCAAGCTCGTCCATCGTCGGGCAATCGGAGAACGGATCGTCGGAAGGAAGCTCGATCCCGCGGCGGCCGAAGCGTTTCTGGTCGAGCGCCTTGCAATACCGCGCGGCCACCGCCTCGCCGAGCGCTTCGGGAGAGCGGAACAGGTCGATCCCGTCCACGGCCTCTCCCCCGCGCTTGTCCCACACCAGCGATTCCATGCCGTAATTGCCGTGCGCCCCGCCGCGATAGGTCGAGACGTCGGCGGACAGGCTGAGATAGGACGGCAGGTCGGCGACGACCTTCCATTCCTTGCCGAAGCTGCGGTTCCGGCAGGTCACGGCATCCGCGGGGCATTCGACGATCATGTCGCGCCACTCCGCCTTCTCCTCGTCCGCGATACGATCGCGCTCCTCGCCCAGCCGCCGCGCGAGTGCGGGGATGGCGGAGACGGCGGCAGGCCACAAATATTCCATGGTGAATTCGCCGCCCTGCAGTTTCTCCGAAATCGACGTGGCGTTCGCGGTCGCACCGGGCGTTGGCTCGGGCGTATCGGAATCCGCACTCGACGACGCGCTGGCGGATGCGGTCGTCCGCACCGAGGTCTCTGCTGCACCATCTTTTCCCGCCGTCTGCCCATCCGGTTGCTGGCAGGCTGTGAGCACCATTGCCGGGGTCAGCGCAGCCAACACGGGGAACAGGACACGGCGCATTGGATTTCTTCTCCTAAAGGGCGTTAGGGGAAACCATGACAGACAAGACCGATCTCATCCAGCCGGATCGCGACCAGGACGCGGTTGCCATCCATCTCGTCAACGAGGCGAGCTTCAGCGACTGGAAAAAGGGCTTGAGCGGCGGCCAGCGTACCGCCCTCGATGCGCAGAAATTCACCGGCGGGGGATACGAAACAGCCATCGTGCCGGATGGCGATGGCTGGTTCGCCGTCGGCGGAGTCGCCGATCCGCAATCCTTGTCGAGCTGGTGCCTCGCCCGGCTGGCAGAAGTCCTTCCCGCCGGCACTTATCGCCTCAATTCCGGCGATGCGGGCCCTGCACTGCACGGCTGGCAGACCGCGCAATACCGCTTCGACCGCTATACGAAAGACGACAAGGCGCAGGGCCCGCGCGTCCTGCTGACCAAGCAGGTCAAGGCGATCGACGGCGCCAAGGCGGAAGCGCAGGCAGTGTGCACCGTGCGCGACCTCGTCAACACGCCGGCCGAGGACATGGGCCCGGCCGCGCTGGAAGAGCATGCGGAAAAGCTCGCCAAGCGCTTCGGGGCGAAGCTGAACATCGTGCGCGGCGACGCGCTGGAACGAGGCTTCCCGATGGTCCACGCGGTCGGCCGCGCCGCCAGCCGCCATCACGCACCGCGCCTCATCGAATTCGAATGGGGCAAGGAAGGCAATCCGCGCCTCGCCATCGTCGGCAAGGGGGTCTGCTTCGATTCCGGCGGTCTCGACGTCAAATCCGCAGCCGGTATGAAGCTGATGAAGAAGGACATGGGCGGCGCGGCGCACGCGCTCGCACTGGCCGAACTAATCATGCAGGCCGAACTGCCCGTGCGGCTGCACTGCATCGTGCCGGCGGTAGAGAACGCGATCTCCTCCAATGCCTTTCGCCCGGGCGACGTGTTGAACAGTCGCAAGAGGCTGACGGTCGAAATCGGCAACACCGACGCGGAAGGCCGGCTGATCCTGGGCGACGCGCTGACGCTGGCGAGCGAGCACGATCCCGACCTTATCCTCGATTTCGCGACCCTGACCGGCGCGGCGCGCGTGGCCCTCGGCCCCGATTTGCCTGCGCTGATGGCGCGGCGCGACGCAACGGCAGACGCGCTGGTCGCGGCGGGCAAGGCGCACGACGACGAACCGTGGCGCCTGCCCCTGCCCGATGCCTATCGCGAATATCTGAAGTCCGATATCGCGGACACCAACAACGCGCATTCGAACCCCTATGCCGGCGCGAGCGTCGCGGGCCTGTTCCTCGACAAGTTCGTCGGAGACGGGATCGACTGGGCGCATTTCGACACCTTCGCCTGGCGACCCTTCGCCAAGCCCGGCCGGCCCAAGGGCGGCGAGGCGCTTGGCCTTCGTGCGGCCTACCACATGCTCCGTGGACGCTACGCGGCGTGAACTTGTGCGTAAGGACCCGCCTGTATAAGTCGCGGAAACGCTGGGTTTGCAGCGCAAGGGCCAAGGGGCAGGAAGACAGTTGAGCGAAGACGCCGGAATCGATCCGCTTGGGCCGTTTATCCTCGGTGGCAAGGTCGAGAAGCCCGACCCTGCGCGCGTTCCGCTGCGCGGCGACCTGGCGCATATCGGCCTCGCCGGGCGCTATTTCGTGCCCCACTACGCCGAGGCCGAACCGCACACGATCGCAGAAGGCGGAGCCGACTTGCTCGCCGACTGCGACAGCGCGTCGGACAAGCGCACCCATCTCGAGGCGGGCAGCCCGTTCGAAGTGCTCGATGTGGCGCGCGGCTATGCCTGGGGCTGCGTCTCGCTCGACGGTCCGGTCGGCTATGTCGCGCTCGACCGGATCGAGCCGGCGGGCTGATGCAGGTCTTCATCGACGGGGCAGCCGGCACCACCGGCCTCGAGATCGCCGAGCGGCTGCAGGGGCGCAGCGAATTCTCCCTGATCGTGCTCGACGATGACCGGCGCAAGGACACCGTCGCCCGGCGCGAGGCGCTGAACGAGTGCGATGTCGCGATCCTCTGCCTGCCAGATGACGCGGCGCGCGAAGCGGTCGCCCTGATCGACAACGACACCACGCGCGTTATCGACGCCTCCAGCGCCCACCGCGTGGCCGATGGCTGGACCTACGGCTTTCCCGAACTGGTCGGGCGCGAGGCCGTGGCACGCGCGCGCTTCGTCAGCAATCCCGGTTGCTACCCGACCGGCTTCCTCGGCCTTGTCGCGCCGCTGGTCCGCGCCGGCCTCCTGCCGGCAGACTGGCCCTTCACGATAAACGCCGTCAGCGGCTATTCCGGCGGCGGCAAGGCGCTGATCGAACGGTACGAAGCGGACGGCGCACCTGCATTCCGCGCCTATGGCTACGAACTTGCGCACAAGCATTTGCCGGAGATGAAGGCCCATGCGGGCCTGGCCCATCCGGTCATCTTCGCCCCAGCCGTCGTGCCGGCCTATCGCGGGATGATCGTCGAGGTGCCGCTCCATCTTGGTGCGATGTCGGGCGATCCGACCGCCGACAACCTGCGGGAGGCGTTGGCCACGTTCTACGCCGATTCCCGCATCGTCACCGTCCATCCGCAAGAACCGGTTGGCGAACTGTTGCTGGACGTCGATACCGCTCCGCACGACGGGATGGAACTGTTCGTGTTCGGCAATGCGGGCGGATGGCACGCGCGGCTCGTCGCGCGGCTCGACAACCTCGGCAAGGGGGCCAGCGGCGCCGCGGTGCAGAACCTGAACCTGATGGCAGGGCTGGAAGAAACGGCCGGGCTGCGGCTCTGACCTGCCCAAAATTGCGGCATCGCCCCGCGCAAGAATCGGGCAATCTTTGCCGCCATTCCCCGCGATTTGGTCGCCCCCATCCGTAAAACGAGTGCCCGCTTTCTGGCACGAATTTTGATACCATGCGCACGCGACGGGACCGAATCGCCGCTTCGCTGCGTTGGTCGGTCAGGGTCGGAAAATCAGGGACGCACGAGAGGGGCCACGGCCGGCGATGAAAAAGATCGAAGCCATCATCAAGCCATTCAAGCTGGACGAGGTGAAGGAGGCGCTGCACGAAGTCGGCGTGTCCGGCATCACCGTGACGGAGGCCAAGGGCTTCGGCCGGCAGAAGGGCCACACCGAGCTTTACCGCGGGGCGGAATATGTCGTCGATTTCCTGCCGAAGGTGAAACTGGACGTGATCGTGGGCGACGACATCGCCGAACGCTGCGTCGAAGCTATCGCATCGGCTGCCCAGACGGGCCGCATCGGCGACGGCAAGATTTTCGTCACCAACATCGAGAGCGCGCTGCGCATCCGCACCGGAGAGCGCGACGACGACGCGATCTGACGCACAACAATTCAATACCGGAAACAGGGGCGCGGCGGACCAGCCGCCGGCCCGAACAAACACCAAAGCAGGAGCATTTGCATGTCCAAGGTTAGCGACGTTCTGAAGGAAATGAAGGACAACGAGGTCGAATGGGTCGACCTGCGTTTCACCGATCCCCGCGGCAAGTGGCAGCACCTGACCATGACGGCGGGCGCGATGAACGAAGATACGCTGGAAGACGGGCTGATGTTCGACGGTTCTTCCATCGCCGGCTGGAAGGCCATCAACGAAAGCGACATGATCCTGAAGCCGGATCTGGAGCGCACCTATCTCGATCCGTTCAGCGCAACGCCGATGATGGTCCTGTTCTGCGACGTGCTGGAGCCTTCGACCGGCGATCTCTACTCGCGTGACCCCCGCTCCACTGCGAAGCGCGCCGAAGCGTTCCTGAAGTCGACCGGCATCGGCGACACGATCTACGTCGGTCCGGAAGCCGAATTCTTCATGTTCGACGACGTCCGCTTCGAAGACGGCTATGCCGGCAGCGGCTACCAAATCGACGATGTCGAACTGCCGACCAATTCGGGCGCTGAACTGCCCGGCGGCAACATGGCCCACCGCCCGCGCGCCAAGGGCGGCTACTTCCCCGTCGCGCCGGTCGACAGCGCCATGGACATCCGCGGCGAAATGGTCGCGACGATGCTCGAAATGGGTCTCGACTGCGACAAGCATCACCACGAGGTTGCCGCTGCCCAGCACGAGCTTGGCCTGACCTTCTCCACGCTGGTGAAGACCGCCGACGAGATGCAGATATACAAGTACGTGGTGCACCAGGTCGCCCACGCCTACGGCAAGACGGCGACTTTCATGCCCAAGCCGATCAAGGACGACAACGGCAGCGGGATGCACACCCACATGTCGATCTGGGACGACGGCAAGCCCCTGTTCGCGGGCAACGAATATGCCGGCCTTTCGGAAACCTGCCTCTATTACATCGGCGGCGTCATCAAGCACGCCAAGGCCCTGAACGCCTTCACCAACCCGACCACGAACAGCTACAAGCGGTTGGTTCCGGGCTTCGAGGCGCCGGTGCTGCTCGCCTATTCGGCGCGCAACCGTTCGGCATCGTGCCGCATCCCCTATGGTGCGGGCGAGAAGGCGAAGCGCGTTGAATTCCGCTTCCCCGACGCGATGGCCAACCCCTACCTGTGCTACTCGGCGCTGCTGATGGCCGGCCTCGACGGGATCCGGAACAAGATCCACCCGGGCGAGGCGATGGACAAGAACCTCTACGACCTGCCGCCGGCCGAGCTGGCCAATGTGCCGACCGTCGCCGGTTCGCTACGCGAAGCGCTCGAAGCGCTGGAGGCCGATCACCAGTTCCTGCTGGAAGGCGACGTCTTCAGCCAGGACCAGATCCTCGCCTATGCCGAATTGCTGTGGGAAGACGTCTCGCGCTGGGAAACCACGCCGACGGCCGCGGAATTTGACATGTATTACAGCGCGTAAGCGCCGGCCTGCGCACAAGCAGCAAAGCGGTAGCGCAAGGAAAAGAGCGGCGTCCGGGAGACCGGGCGCCGTTTCTTTATGTGGCTTCCGGGATCGGTGCGCCAGTAATCACGGTCGTGGGTGCGGGACGGCCGACGCGCCGGGCTGCGCGGGCCAGCGCGGGGGGATAGACCGTCCCCAAGAGACGCTCGAAGGTGCGGTCCCAACTGAAGTTGGCAAGCACGTGGTCGCGCGCGGCCTGCCCCATTGCCTCAACTTCGCCGCGCCAGATTTCCTGCACGAAGCGGGTCATTGCGTCGATATCGTCGACCGGACCGAGCCGGCCGAGCTGCGGGGTGACCCGCGCCGGCATGGCACCCGAATGCACACCCACCACAGGCAAGCCGCAGCTCTGCGCCTCGATGATCGAAATGCCGAAAGTCTCGTCCGCCATGGCGGACACGTAGATGTCCGACGATGCCAGCGCGCGGGCGAGCTGCGCTCTGTCGCCGACGAAGCCGGTAAAGGCGATCGGCAGACCTTCCGAACGGGCGACCAGCTCGAGCGGCTCGCGCAGCTTTCCGTCACCCAGCATGACAAGGTCCGCGCCCATCTCGCGCGGCAGGCGCCGCATCAGTTCGACAAGGCGATCGGCCTTCTTCTCGTTGTCGATGCGCCCGGCATAGGCCAGCAGTGGCCCATGGCCGGATAAGCCAAGCTCGCGCCGGAAAGCCGGATCGCGGGCTTCGGGGGAGAAGAGGTTCGTGTCGACGCCCAGGTTGAGCATGTCGACCCTGTCGACCTTCATTTCCGCCAACGCCGGCAAATTGTCCCGGCCTAGCGTGTAGATACGGTCGAATTCGCGGTAGGTGATCTCGCCGTAGCAAATGCTCATGAAGCGCATGAATTTGCCGAACCACTTGCCGCCGACATCGGTGGCGACGCGGTGGACATGAGCTTCAGGAAAATCCGTCCGGTATCCGGCCACCAGCGCGGTGCCGGGAAAGGCGCGACGATGGCGGATCGCCGTCCACGGGAGGATCCACGGGCAGAGCGATTCGATGACGTCCGGCTGGTAATGTGCCAGCACCTCTCGCACTTTCGACGTGCGCAGGATGAAGCGGTAGTTGGGGCTACCGCGCACCGGGTCGGAGCCGATTTCGCACCAGATATGGTTGCCACGCTCGACGATGCGGTCTTCCGGGCCGGGCACGATCTGCAGGTGGCGATGCGGCGTCTTGGCGGCGAGATATTCGCGCTTCTCGCGTAAGTAGGTGCTGATGCCCCCGCCGCCGTGCGCGGAGTAGCTTTGCGTCAGGTCGCAGATCAGCAGTGGCTTTGCCGAGCCGGGCATCGCGGTTCCAGTCTTCAAGTTTGCAGACCCCGACAGCTACGGCCCGGACTGCGGATCGGTTTCAAATGCAATCGTCGCCGACGCGGTGCTCATATGGAGTTTAACCGTGGATGAGCAAGTCCGGCAATCGGGCCGCTCCTGTCCGCCCCGCTTGAAACCGTTTTCCTACACGACAAAGACGCGATAGCTGACCCGGCCCCAATCCGACGACGAGGGCACATCATGCACCATCCCCTGATTTTCGAAACGGTCCGCGCAATCGCCGGGCGCGGCCTCGATGCCGAAGAAAGCCGGCGATTGAGCGAGGCGCTGGACGAAGCGTTCGGGTCTTGCCCCGCTCCAACCGTTGCCGGCGAACGCAGGGTTTCCCCGCGAGGTATTGCGTTGATCCAGCGATTCGAAGGCTGCGCGAAACGGCGGGCGGACGGCAGCTACGCCGCCTATCCGGACCCTGGCACGGGGGGCGCGCCATGGACCATCGGCTGGGGCGCGACCGGGCCCGACATCGGCCCGCGAACCGTATGGACCCGCGCGCAATGCGATGCGCGGCTGGAAGAGGACGTCGCCCGCCACGCGCAGGATGTCGATGTTGCCATCGGCGATACCGTGACCACGCAGGCCCAATTCGACGCGCTCGTTTCCTTCCATTTCAACACCGGAGCGATCCACAGGGCCACATTGACCAAGCGCCACCGCGCCGGCCGCCACGACGACGCTGTCCGCGAATTCGCCCGATGGAATCGCGCCGGCGGAAGGGTGCTGAAAGGCCTCGTGCGCAGGCGCGCTGCCGAAGCGGCGCTTTACCAAGGCTGAGAAGCCGGCAGGAACACTCCCAAGCCGACAAGCGTTAATCGGCAAAGGAGTTGTAACATGAGAAATCTGGCACTTGCATGCGCTTGCGCCGCCCTCGCCATTTCGGGCGGTGCCTACGCCCAAGGTAAGGGCAACGGTAATGGCAACGGAAACGGTAATGGCAACGGCCCGCCCGCGGCACAGTCTGCGCAAAAGAACAACGGTAACGGCAACCGTGGTGGCGGCGCCGTGCAGCAGCGCGGCGGCCCCGACAAGGCCATGCGCGGCAACGGGAACGGCAATCGCGGCAATGCGAACGCCGGAAAAGCCGACCGCGGCAACGATTACGCTCGCGGCAACGGAAATAACGGCAACCGCGGCAACGGTAATGACCGCATCCGCGTCGGGAATAACGGCAATGGCAACGGCAATGGAAATCGCGCCGTCGCGGTCGATCGCGGTCCGGACCGCCGCGGGAACGACGGCATTATAGGCACAGTCGGCGAAGTCTTCGGAATCCGCGATACGCGGCGCACCAGCCTGCTCGACGGGTGCCCCCCGGGTCTCGCCAAGAAGCGCAACGGCTGCACCCCTCCCGGCCTCGCGAAGCAGCGCGATTACGATCCCGGCTTCTTCGGCTATCGCGGCCTGAACGACGGACGCTATTATTACGACGACGGCTATCTCGTGCGGCTTGGCCGCGATGGCGGGATCGGTTCTTACCTGCCGCTGCTGGGCGGAGCCCTGTCGATCGGCAATGTCTGGCCGAACAGCTACCAGCGTACCGCCGTGCCCTCCTATTACGAGGATTACTGGTCCCTCGGCGGCCGCGACAGCTATCGCTATTCCGATAACGTCCTTTACCGCGTCGATCCGGAAACGGCTGCGATCACCTCGATCGCAGCGCTGCTGACCGGAGACGACTTCCGCATCGGCCAGCCGATGCCGCGTGGGTACGATGTCTACAACGTGCCGCCGCGCTATCGCGACCAGTACTACGACACGCCGCAGGCGAATTACCGCTACTCGGACGGCTATATCTACCAGGTCGATCCGGAGACGCGACTGATCGCATCCGCCATCGAATTGATCCTCTGAGGGGAGCCCGGAATGAAACATCTGTTCCTTGCCTGCGCGGCAGGTGCCCTCGCGCTTGCCGGATGCAGCGCCGAAGATGGCGCAAGCGAACCCGCAGGGACCGCGAGCGACTCGTCCACCCTGGCCACTGTGATCGGCCAGGCCGACGGGATCTCGACGGTTGCGTCGACGCTGTCGGACAGCGGATTGTCAGGCGTGTTCGACGGTGCCGCTTCCTACACCGTGCTGGCACCAAGCGACGCCGCATTCGAGGCTGCCGTTCCCGAAGGCACAGCCCTTACCGGTGCCGAAGGCCGACCGCTCGCGGTCGCCGTCGTCCGGCAGCATATCGTGCCGGGTTACCTGAGCCCGGACGACATCCGCAAGGCGATCGAAAGTGCCGATGGCGGATCGGTCACCATGGCCAGCTATGGCGGGGAAGACCTGACCTTCACCATGGACGGAGAAACGATCATGGTGGCCGGGCCGGGCGGGAAATCCGCCCGTCTCGAAGGCTCTGCCAGCACCGCCAGCAACGGCGTGGTCATCCCCATCGATGGCGTGCTGGTCGATATTCCGGCCGCGACTACCGCCGCCGAATAACTCTCAGTAATCCCGTCGATACTCGGCCGCGACACTCTCGCGGCCGATTGTCGACACGCTTGCCAGAAGCACCAGCCAGCGCGTGACCCGGTATTCGAGTTCGGTCGCGCTGTAGCCCTGCCCGTCTGTGATGATTTCGACATAGAGCTGGTCGGTGATGTTCTTGCCCAGCGCCACCGCCGTGCCGCGGTCGAGCGCCGGGTCGGCGGCGACGATGCGCAGCCGGTCGAGGCCGACGGCGGTGCGCAGGCGGTTTATCGGGTCGAGCCCGCCGCCCCCGCTGCTGTTGAGCGAGGCGATGGCCGCGCCCAGCTGCAGCGCATCGGTTGCCGACAGGTCGCTGATCGAACCGCCGAACAGCAGCCGGGCAAGGATTTCCTCGCGCGGCAGCGGCGGGGTCGAGCTGAAGTCGATGTCAGTGCGCGTCGCCGAACCGCCGATGGTGACCGTGACGTCCAGCCCCGGCACGCTCGTCTCCGCCACGATGTCCAGCAACGGATCGATCGGCGCATCTTCGGTGAAGCTGATCTCGCCTTTCGTCAGTTCGAACCGAGTTCCGGCAAAGGTGTAGTCGCCCCGCACGACGCTGACCTGGCCGCCTATCCGCGGCTCATCGGTCGTCCCGCGCAGCCGGATATTGCCGCGCCATTCGCTTTCGAGGCCGAGGCCCTTCACGTCGATGCCGCCCAGCGGCGCCTCCGCATCGATCAGGAAGCGCCAAGGTGCGGCTACCGACACCGCGGCGCGGCGGTCTTGCGGCAGGTTGATTTCGCGGATCTGGATGTCCGGCAGGCGCTGGGCCGCGGCCGGCCCGCCGAGCGACCAGTTCGCACCGTTCAGGCGCACGCGCCCGGCAATCGTCCCGCCGATACCGTTGGAGACGATGCGAAGCGGTCCGGTGACGGTGGCGCCCAGCCCCTCCCGCTCGATCAGTTCGGCGTTGCGAGCGGCAATGCGCAGGTCGATGTCCGGTCCGCGCCCGGTGCCGAGATTGGCGAGATCGATGTAGCCGCTGCCGCTCACGGTCCCGCCGTTGGGGGCGGTGCCGCTGAAGCTGCGCAGCAGCAGGCGCGCATCGTCGAATTCGCCGCGCATGCGCATATTGGTAATATCGGTGCCCGATAGCGAGCTGCGCAGGCGAAGATTGTCGCCCGCCACCGATCCGCGGAAGCGTGGCTGGCCGAGGCTGCCGGTGACATCCGCCGCCGCATTCAGCGGGCCGGTGATGTCGAATGCATCCAGCGCAGCGAGACGCCATACGCCTTCGGCCGGACCGCTGTAACGGAACTGGGCCAGCAGGTCGCCTGCATAGAGCCGGTCTACCAACCCGCCGCTACCCGGCAGGCCCGTGATCCGCCCCTGCAAGCGCCCGCTGATGCCGCCGTCGGCCTTGATAAGCGCGCGCGTATCGAGCCGTGTCGGGGTGAGGTTTGCGACCAGGTTCACGTCGATCGGGCGGCTGGTGAGGACGAGGCCCGAACGAGTGAGCCCGGAAATCTTTACCCGCGCCTCGCCCGTCGGCTGGCCGTCCGCGCTGGGTGCGTAGTTGATACGCCCCGAGATGGTGCCGCCAAGGCCGAGATCGGCCCCTGCCACATCGGCGAGCGAGAGCGGCATGTTCGAGACGGCGAGATCGATACGCGGCTCGCGCGGTCCGCCAAAGCCGCCTTCCACCGTCAGCGACCCGCCGGCATAGCGCAGCTGCGTAGGCATCAGGGTCCAGGTGCCGTCCGGATCCTTGTCGAGCACGGCGTAGCGCGGCATCACGATATCGCGCCCGGCATACTCGCCCCCGGCCACGAAACGGACCTGCTCGGATGTCGCCTGCCCCTTGAACTGCAGCGCGAAGCGGCTGCGCCTGCGCCCAGCCAGCGCGCCTTCGAACGTGCCGACACCGTCCACCAGGTCGGCCTCGGCACGCAGGCGATTGATGACGAGCCCGCCATAGCGCACGCCGGTGAGGTCGATGTCGGCCTCCACCGTGGGCGGTTCGTCGCCTCCGACGAGCCCGCTTGCATCGATCGTCCCGCTGCGGATCTGGATCCGGCTGGGACTCGCGATGTCGAAGCCATTGGCGACGAGATTGACGTCGAAGCCCTGTCTACCTTCGCGCGGCGCGAGCACGATGGTGCCGTCCAGTCCGCCGCCGGCCAGTTGCAGGTCGCCCGCCGCCCCGCCTTCCACCAGCGCGATTTCCCCCGCCACATCGGTTTGCGCGACGCGGAATTCCTGGAAGACAAGCCGCGTATCGGAGCCTGGGGTCGCATAGAGATTCACCGTCCCGGCAAAGTCGCCGAGCGGGGAGATGCCGCTGGTCTCGATCCCGAAGCCGTCGTCGATCGGGCGCAATGCCACCGCCACATCGGTAAACCCGCCGGCGGGTTCGGCGAACACCAGGTCAGCGCGCGGTCCGCCCGCATCGAGCGATGCCTGCACGGTGAACGGGCCGTAATCGACATGGCGACCGCGCCCGACGATGGTGGAATTGCCGTTCTGGTAACGCCCGTCGAGATTCGCGGTGATCTTGGCCGACCGGAAAGTGGCGTTGTTGAAACGGATCGGCTGCGCGCTGCCCAATGCGAAGCCGCCGTCGAAGCGGATGTTGCCGCCCGTCTGGTCGGCCAGCGTGGCGTTGTCGATGCGGGTCATGCGCCCCTCGACCTGCCCGCTGACCCGCCATCCCGCGTTGTCGAAGACGAAGTCGATATTCGCATTGCCAGACATCGCGCCGAGGTTCTCGATGGCGAGAACGTCTGCGCTGACCGGCCCGCGGATGCGATAGATGCCGTCGGCGAGATTGGCGTTGAGCGCCACGTCGGCCGCGAGGCCGGGGAAGCGCACAGAAAGGTCGTCCGCCAGCAAGTCGCGCCCGGTGTAGACCAGCGTGCCGGTCGCGGTGCCGCCGACAAGTCGCGGGTCGATGAAGTCGGTGTTGGTGACCAGTCGCTGCACCCTCGCATCGAGCGGGATGACCCAGCGCGAGCCGTCGTAGGTCGCCGTGCCGCGCTGCGCGAGATTTACGATCCGCGTGTCGCCGGTGACGAACTCGGCCACGTCCACGTCGTGTTCGATGGTAAGGTCGCGGAAATCGCCATTCACCAGCGCATCGAAACGCGTGCCCCGCAGCGTGAAGCTGTCACCAAACAGGTTCGGATCATTCAGTCGCCCGCTGAGGTTGAGCGCGTCGACCACCTTGTCGGCCAAGTCGACGCCGCCGTCGCCGCTGACGCGCAAGGCCGGGCTGATGGCGGTAAACTCGCCGGACAGGACGCTTTGCTCGAGCGTACCGAGGCCCTTGAAATTGAGCACTTCGCCCACTGCGCGTGCTGGGATGCCATCCAGCATGGAGGCAAGGCGCGCCCGACCCGTAAGGCCGATCCTGCCTTCGAAATTGGTCAGGCGGAAAGCGGCGAGTTCCTTGTCATTGCGCTTGGCATAAAGCCCGCCTTTCCAGGCGTCCCAGGTTCCGTCGCCATAGCCGATGGCGCGGATGTCCGCGTCCATGCCGGTCATCGCGGCAAAGAAACCATCGGCAGGCGCGTTGTAATAGAGGTTGAGGTCGAACGTTCCCTCGGCGGGCACATTGATCAGCTTGAAAAGCGCCCGGTCTTCCGCCCCGACCATGGCGTTGGTGAGCAAGTCGACCCGCCCTTCCCGGATGTCGGCACGGGCGAAAAGGTTCAGTTGCTGGTCCTCGCCGCCGTAAATATTGCCGTCGACGGTCAGATCATCGATGATCAGGCGGTCCACGCGAATGTCGAAATCGGGGAGGATCGGCGCGTCCGGGTCACCCGGGATAAGCTCTGGCAGACGCATCAGGCGCCCGCGGCGAATGATCAGTTCGCGCACATCGAGCCCGCTCCTGAACCAAGACAGGGGCCTCCAGTCGAGTTCGATAACCGGGATTTCGAGGAACAGGCCCTTCTGGTCGTAGACCGACACATCGTGCAGCGTGGCCTTTTCGTAGAGCGAACCCTCGATCCGGCCGACTTCGAAGCGCAGGCCGGACGCCGGCGCGACCTTGCCGATCTGTTCGGTAACGAAGCGCTTGCCGATTGGGCTGTTGAGCACCACCACGCCGATTGCCAGCACGGCGAGCACGAAGGCGAACAGGCCGAGCAGCCATTTGGCGATGCGCTTCGGCCAGCCACCCTTGCGCCGCTCGGGTGCCGGTTCTTCGGCCACTTCCGCTACTTCGGCCTCGCTCATCAGAAGGCCTGCCCCAGGCCGACATAGACCGCAAAGGAGCTATCGAATTCGCCGGGATTGAGCGGCACGCCCACATCCACGCGGATAGGTCCGAAGCCGGTCTTGTACCGGGCCCCGATGCCGACGCCGATCTTGATCTCGTCGAAGTCCGGCGTCGTCCCGCGGGCGACTGTGCCGGCGTCGACGAAGGGCACGACCTCGACCAGCCCGTTCAGCAGCGGGGTGGTGATGCGCGCCTCCGCGCTCAGTTCGAAGGCGGAAAGCCCCCCGGTCGGCACGCCGTCGGCGGTGATGGGCCCGATAGCCTGGTAGCCATAGCCGCGCACCGAAGATCCGCCGCCCGCGTAAAGCCTGCGCGACGGGGCAATGGCCTCCAGCGGCGCGCCGTTGATGCTGGCGAGCCGGAAGCGGCCGGCTGCAACCACCCTTTCGCTCACTGGCTGGTAATAGCTGCCGGTGGCTTCGGTGCGGACGTAGAAGCTGTTTGTCTTGATGTCGTTGTTGCGCGAGATTTCCGGCGCGACGAAGCCGCCGAGGCGGAAGCCCTTGCGCGGATCGAGCAGGGAGTCGGTCGTGTCGATTTCCGCGCGCCCGAAGACAGAGCCGACAAAATAGGTTTCCCGCGGCAGGCGGTTGCCGTCCACGTCGACCGCGCTTTCCTGCGTCGCGAGGATTTCCGCGCCCACGCCCCACGTCAGCGGCTTTTGGTAAAGCAGGGTGGAAATACGCTCGAACACGCCGGTCAGCGCGATGGCCTGCCGGTCGTAAGCGACGGTGTCGATCGTGCTGGCGTAGGCGTCGATGGTCAAAATGCGGTCGCGTCCGGCCACGTTGTTGCGGCGGAAGGTCACGCCCAGCAGCTGCTCCTGCGTGCCGAGGATGCCGCGCACGCGCAGCGAACCTTCGGGCGGGAACAGGTTGCGGTGTTCCCAGCTCGCGGCGATCTTGAAGCCTTCTTGGCTGCCATATCCGATCGACCCGGCCAGCGTCCTAACGGGTGCAGGCGTGATACCGACGTCGAGGTCGACGGTGCCCGGCTGGCCCGGCTGCGGTGCCACGACTTCGCGCTTCGTGATCGTGACCGAGGAGACGAGGCCGGTGGCGAGGATGGCGCGGCGCAGGTCCAGCTCGTCTTCGCGGGTGTAGAGGTCGCCCGGATCGAAGCGGGCGATGTCGCCCAAGTGGTTTCCGGACAGGAAATCCGGCCGGTCGCTTGTGACCACGCCGAAGTTGTACTTGCCGTTGGGACGGACGATCATGGTGAGATCGCCTTCGTCGCGCGCGTGGTCGATCAGCAGCTCGGGCGCGTCGATCTCGGCAAAAGCATAGCCGTTGGCGCCCAGCGCGGTATCGAGATCGAACTGCTCCTCGACGATCTTGTCCTGCAGCACGGGATCGCCGGCGCGGATTTCGAAAGCATCGCGCAGGAGGTCGGAATCGTCGGCCTGCGCCAATTCGCCGAGGTCGACCGCCCCGATGGTGTATTGCGGGCCGGGCAGGACATCGAAGCGTACAGCGCCTTCGGCCAGCGACGCGGCCTCTTCGCCCGGGCTGATCCCACCGACGGAGCGCAGGACCTCACCGCTGTAGTAACCATAGATGCGCATCAGCCGGATGAGCAGTTCCTCGTCGGCGCGCGCGCGGGCGGCGAGTTGGGCGATGCTGTCCTCGTCGCTGTCCAGCGCCTCGACCTGCGACAGGGCCTTGAACCGGTCGATGAATTCGTCCTGCTCGGGGAACAGCGAGCGTTCCGACGGGAAGACAAGAGTTGTCGTGTCGGAAACACGGACCTCGAACCCATCTTCCAGCACCGGCAGCACTTCGAACGGATTCTCCGCGAACTGGACATCTTCCGTAGGTTCGAGGTCGGGCACGTCGGCCAGCTCGATCTCGTCGGGCCACGGCACGGTGATGTCCGGGATATCGTCGAGCGGCGCGTCGGCAGCGAGCGGAGGCAGGGCATCGGGCGCGGCATTTTCCGCCGGGACGCCCTCGCCTGCCCAGCCGTCAGGGTTGTCGATCGCGCTGTCGGGGATCAGCTCCTCGAGCTCGGCAGAGGTATCGCGATCCTGCGCGAGGGCAGGCGAAGCGGCGGCGGCCAGAGCCATCGCCAGCGCGCCGGTCAATGCACGCGGGGAAATGCCCGCTAGCCTTCGCGTGGCTTCAGTCGGCAGGCGAGAAGCTCTCGACCTGCTCGGGCAATCCGTCCTTGTTGCCGACGAAATCGCCGGACCGGTCGCGCGGGCGGGTAGCGGCTGCGATGAGGCCGGATTGCTCGTCTTCCGACATGCGCACCCAGCCATCGGGGCCGAGCCGTTCGAGCGGGCGATAGCGCACCTTGTACTGCATACGCGGCGAGCCATCGACCCAATAGCCGAGATAGACATAGCCCAGCCCGCTGTCAGCGGCGCGCCGGATATGGTCCAGGATGATATAGTTACCAAGACCCGTGCGATCCTCATGTTCGGGGTCGAAGAAACTGTAGATCATCGACAACCCGTCCCCCTGCCGGTCGGTGAGGCAGGCACCGACCAGACGGCCGGGCCGCTCACCGTCGGAGGGCTCCCTGTATTCAATCACATAGCTGGATACAGGCGTGTGTTCCACCATATCTGCAAAATCAATGTCGTCCATCGCCGTCATGCCCCCGCCGGGATGGCGCGCGCCGAGGTATTTCTGCAGCAGCTGGTACTGTTCGTCGGTCGCCCATGGGCGGCATTCAGTCGCCACGAGGTCGGAATTTCGGCGCAGGTTCTTGCGCTGCGTGGCCGAAGGCCGGAATTCGTTCGCCACCACGCGCACCGATACGCAGGCGCGGCAATTGGCGCAGGACGGGCGATAGGCAACCGTCTGGCTGCGGCGGAAGCCGATCCGGCCGAGCGCATCGTTCAGCGCATCGGCATGCTCGCCCTTCAGCTCGGTAAAGACCTTCCGCTCCGTCCGGCCGGGCAGGTACGGACACGGCGCCGGGGCAGTGACGAAAAATCGCGGGAATCGTACCGGAGCCGTCACTTCGCGAAAAATCCTCTCTGCCCAGTCGGGCCTGCGGGTGCATGGTCGGCGCGCATCGACCGGTTCGTCGCCGCGCCGCCCCACCTCTCTGCCCGAGCGAGTCGCCCGGTAGAACCGTCTTAACCAAGAATCATGGTTAACCAGAGGTTATTTTGCACAGTTCACCCGATCAACCCCCGCCATGGCCCGCTTTGGGTCAGGGGTGCGGGTCAAGTGTTAACGCGTGAAATCAGCGCCCTGGATCAGGCGAGCTGGACCATCTTCGTCTCGTAGCCGAGATCGAGCAAGCGCTCGACGAGGTCGGCAATCTGGCGTTCGTCGCGCGCCTCGCACTCGATGTCGGTGATGAGGCCCTTGGCCGGCAGGTGGGTGAAAATGCGCTGATGGTATATTTCGATGATGTTGACGTCGTGCGCATCGAATTGCCGCATCAGCTTGAAGAGCGAACCCGGCCGGTCCTGCAGCGTTACCCGCAACCGCGCGAGGCGGCCCGACCGCGCTAGGTCGCGCAGCAGCACGTTGGCAAGCAGGCGCGTGTCGATGTTGCCGCCGCACAGGACCGTGCCGACCTTCTTGCCGGCAAACCGGTCTGGGAAAGTAAGCATCGCCGCGAGGCCCGCTGCGCCCGCGCCTTCGACAACCGTCTTCTCGATCTGCAGAAGCAGCGACACCGCCCGCTCCAGCGCGGGTTCGGGAACCAGGACGATATCGTCAAGCAGTTCGGCGAGCCGGGTTGCGGTGAAGCCGCCCGGCTCCTTCACCGCGATGCCTTCTGCAATCGTGTCGCCCCCGCAAGCGCCATCGGCGCCTTTCACGCGGTTGTGCATCGAGGGGTAGAGCTCTGCCTGGACGCCGATGATCTCGATCTTCGGGTTGAGCGCACGGGCGACCGTCGCCATCCCGGTGGCCAGTCCGCCGCCGCCGATAGGAATCACCAGCAGGTCGAGGTCCGGCTGCTCGTCCAGCATTTCCAGCGCCACGGTACCCTGCCCTGCCGCCACCTTCGGATCGTCGAACGGGTGGACGAAAGTGAGGCCCAGCTCGCTTTCGAGATGGCGCGCGTGGGCATAGGCCTCGTCATAGGTCTCGCCGTGCAGCGTGACCTGCCCGCCGACGCTTTCGGTCTGCATGACCTTCACTGCCGGGGTGGTCTTCGGCATCACGATGGTGACGGGCACGCCGAGCCGCCTGCCGTGGTAGGACAGGCCCTGCGAGTGGTTGCCGGCGCTTGCCGCGATGACGCCGCGCCCCCGCTGCTCGTCGGTCAGCTGCAGCAGTGCGTTGAGCGCGCCGCGTTCCTTGTAGGCGGCCGTGAACTGGTGGTTCTCGAATTTCAGCCAGACTTCCGCGCCGGTGATATCGGACAGCGTCTTCGACAGCGCCATGGGCGTGCGCACGATCGCGCCATCAATCCGTGCGGCCGCGGCGCGGACATCGTCGATGGTAAGCGGCTGGGCGCGATGCTCCGCGTCGGTCAGGGGCTGTGTCATAGGGCGCCCTGCCTACCGGAAATCCGCCACACTGCCTATCGCGGCGCAATTTGCCCGCGCGAAAGATTTGCTTTGCCGCGCGCGGGCCGCCATCAGGCTGGCCATGAGCACAGGAAAATCAGTCGCTTTCCTCGGCCTCGGCGTGATGGGTGCGCCGATGGCGCGGCATCTTGCCAGGGCCGGCCACGCGGTCACCGTCTACAACCGCACGGGTGCGAAGGCCGATGCCTGGGTTGCAGAGCATGGCGGCAGGTCCGCAGGCACACCCGCCGCGGCCGCCGCCGAAGCCGATGTCGTGCTGACCTGCGTCGGCAATGACGAAGACGTGCGCAGCGTCGTGCTGGACGAAGACGGCGCGCTTGCCGCCATGAAGCCGGGCGCCTGCTTCGTCGATCACACCACCGTATCCGCCGCCATCGCCCGCGAAATCGCGGCGGAGGCGGAGACGCGCGGCCTGCTGGCAGTCGACGCGCCGGTTTCGGGCGGACAGGCAGGTGCGGAGAACGGCCAGCTCGCCATCATGTGCGGGGGCAGCGCAGAGGCGATGGCCGCCGCGACCCCGGTGATGGAAGCCTATGCCGCGCGGATCGTCCATGTCGGCGGGCCGGGCGCGGGGCAGACCACCAAGATGGTCAACCAGGCGTGCATCGCCGGCATCCTCGCCGGGCTTTCCGAAGGCGTGCAACTGGCACAGGCAAGCGAGCTCGACATGGCGAAAGTGCTGGAAGCGATCAGCGGCGGCGCGGCGCAAAGCTGGCAGATGGTCAACCGCTGGGACACGATGGCGAAAGGCGAATTCGACTTCGGTTTCGCGATCGACTGGATGCGCAAGGACCTCGCGATCGCGCTTGAGGAGGCGCGCAGCCGCGGCCTGTCCATGCCGGTGACCGCGCTGGTCGACCAATTCTATGCCCAGGTGCAAAGCCGGGGCGCCGGGCGGCTGGATACCAGCGCCCTCATCAAACACCTCGAAGGATGATTTCGTGCTGAAGACGCTACTTTCCGCCGCCACTGCGGCCATCGCCCTGATCGCTGCGCCCGCCGAGGCCGATGTGCTGCTCGACAATGTCCAGGGCATCACCGTGGACCGCGAAGGCAACGTAACCCGCTTCGAAGCGCTGGTGATCGGCGACGACGGGCGGATCACCCACGTGCTCGCGCGCGGGGAGCGGCGGCCGCAGACCGACTATCGCGAGGACGGGCAGGGCCGCATCGTCCTGCCGGGCATGATCGACAGCCACGGCCATGTCATGGGCATCGGCCTCGGCGCGCTGTCGCTCGACCTGATGCAGACCGCGTCGCTGGGCGAGGCGCAGGCCGAAATCGCCGCCTACGCCGCGCGCTTCCCCGGACGCCCTTGGCTGCTGGGGCGCGGCTGGAACCAGGAAACCTGGGGCCTAGGCCGCTTCCCCACCGCCGCCGAGCTCGACCTTGCCGAAAGCGAACGTCCGGTATGGATGGAACGGGTCGACGGCCACGCCGGCTGGGCCAACTCCGCCGCGCTGCGCCTCGCGGGCATCACGAAGGACACGCGCGACCCCGCCGGCGGCCGTATCGAGCGCGATGCGGCGGGCAACCCGACCGGCGTGCTGGTCGATGCGGCGATGGAGCTCGTCTCCGGCAAGATCCCGCCCCCGCGCGGGAGCGACCGCGACGCGGCGCTCAGCGAGGCGCAGCGCCTGCTGGTTGCGCGCGGTGTGACGGCAATCGCCGACATGGGCACGTCGATCGAGGACTGGCAGACCTTCCGCCGCGCGGGCGACACCGGCGGGCTCTATATCCGCATCATGAGCTATGGCGCGGGTATCGACCAGACAGTGCTGATCGGCGGCAGCGGCCCCTCCCCCTGGCTGTATGGCGATAAACTGCGCCTCAACGGCGTGAAGCTCTATCTCGATGGCGCGCTGGGATCGCGCGGGGCGGTGCTGAAAGAGGATTACGCCGACCATCCCGGCAATCGCGGCCTCGCCCTGATGTCGCCGGCGCAACTGCGCAACGCCCTGACCCGCGCGGCCATCGACGGGTACCAGCCCGCGGTCCACGCCATCGGCGACGGCGCCAACCTGGAAGCGCTGCGCGCCATCGACGATGTTGCGCCCGTCTATCCCGGCGATATTCGCTGGCGGATCGAACACGCACAGGTCGTCGATCCCGCCGACATGGGCATGTTCGGCAACCACGGCATCGTCGCATCGATGCAGCCGGTCCACCAGACGAGCGACCGCCTGATGGCCGAGGCACGGCTGGGTGCTGACCGGCTCGACGGTGCCTATGCATGGCATTCCATCGCCGCGACCGGCGCACCGCTCGCTTTCGGCTCCGATGCGCCGGTCGAGCTGCCCGATCCGTGGACCGGCCTCGCGGTTGCCATCAGCCGCGAGGATGCGGACGGCCAGCCCTTCGGCGGCTGGTATCCGCAAGAGGCCGTCAATCGCGGCGCGGCGCTGGCAGCCTACACCGCCGGCGGCGCCTATGCCGGGTTCGCGCAAGGGCGTTTCGGCCAACTGGCAGTGGGCGAGCAAGCGGACTTCGTGGTGGTCGACCGCGACCCGATGATTTCCTCTCCTGCCGAAATCCGCGAAACGCAGGTGCTGGAAACGTGGATCGGTGGGCGCAAAGTCTATGACGCCCGGACCCGCAGCGGCGACGCACCGGAAATCGTGGCCGAGGAGGAAGCGGAGATCGTCCGCTAGGTCTTCGCCCCCGCCTCTGTCTCAGCCTCTTCGGCTTCTGCCCGCTCGCGCGCCTTAGCGGCACGCTTTTCGGTCAGCAGCATCAGCACCAGCGACCCTTCGAAAAGCAGCATCAGCGGCAGGGCGAGCACGACCTGGCTGCCCCAGTCGGGCGGGGTGATTACCGCCGCCAGGATCACGATACCGACGATCACGAAGCGCCGCGACTTCACGAACTGATCCCGCGTCACCAACCCGGCGCGGCTCAGCAGCATCATCAGCACCGGCAGCAGGAAGCTGATCCCGAAGGCGAGGATGAACTGCATCACCAGGCTGAGGTAATCGCCCGCCGCCGGCAGCGCCTCTATCGGGATATCGGCGACCTGCCCCTCGAAGCCGATGAAGAATTTGAAGGCGTTGGGCATCACCACGAAATAGGCGAGCGCCGCGCCGGCGCAGAACAGGATGGGCGTGGCGAGAAGAAAGGGCAGGAAAGCGCGTTTTTCCTTTGCGTAAAGCCCCGGGGCGACGAAGGCCCATAGCTGGTTGGCGATGATCGGGAAGCTGATGAAGAAGCCGGCGAACAGCGCCACCTTCACCTGCACGAAGAACGCTTCGTAGAGCTTGGTGTAGATCAGCCGCCCCTCGCCCGCCGGAAACGCATTGGTCAGCGGGCGCACGAGGATGCCAAAAATGTCGTCGGCCACGAACAGGCACGCGCCGAACGCCACAATCAGCGCCAGCACCGCACGCACCAGCCGGGTGCGCAGTTCGATCAGGTGATCGAGCAGCGGGGCCTGCGTATCGTCGAGATCCTTGATGATCCCCATTATGCCTCGTCCTCCCCGCCCAGCGGCAGGCGCGGGGCCGCCTCGTCGGCGGGCGGCGGCTTGGGGCGGGCACGCTCGCGGGCGGCGTCAGCGGCCTGGTCCCGCTCCGGATCGGGATTGGCGGCGAGCGGCTGCATCTGCGGCCCTTCGCCGGTTTCGTCAGGCAGCAGGTTGGTCGGCTCTCCCGCCGTCTTGCGCACATCCGCAGCGGCGCCGGGATGGGCTTTCATGATCGCCTCGTTCTGCGCCTTCCACTTCTTTTCCATCTCTTCCATTTCCGCCTCGCGGATCATGGAATCGAGACCGGCGCGGAAGTGGCCGGAGACGCGGCGGATCTTGCCGATCCAGCGCCCGGCGGTGCGCAGGGCGAGCGGCATGTCCTTGGGCCCGATCACCAGGATCGCGACCACCACGATCAGCAGCAGTTCCTCCGCACCGATATTGAACATGTTCGCGTCCCGCGGGCGTCAGCCGGTGCCGGTCAGCCTTCGTTCTTGTCGGCAGGCCGCGGGTCGGCGGCAGCTTCGGAGGCGGGCTTGGCGTCGTGCTGCGGGCCTTCGATGCGGTTTTGCATCGCCTTTTGCGCACCTTCACTGGGCGTGTCCTCGCCTTCCTTCATGCCGTCCTTGAAGCTTTTCACGCCCTTGCCGAAATCGCCCATCATCTCAGAAATCTTGCCGCGCCCGAACAGGACGAGGATGACGATCGCGATGATGATAAGCTGCAGCGGTCCGATGCTACCCATGGGAAATCTTCCGAAATTGATTGGTCGGCGCAAAACATAGGCGTTGCCGCGCCGCTTGGCCAGCGAAGCCTAGTCTTCGCCCGCGTGGGAGGCTTCTTCTTCCGCCGCCCCATCCTCCGCCGATGGCCGGTCCGGGTCCTCGTCGGGCCCCAGCAGCGCATCGAACGCGTCGTCTACCGGATCGAGCAGGCCGGCCGCCTTCAGCTCGTCGATGCCGGGCAGCTCGCGCCGGCTCTTGAGGCCGAAGTGGCTGAGGAATTCCGGCGTCGTCGCATAGATCACGGGGCGGCCCGGCACCTCGCGCCGTCCGGCAACGCGCACCCAGCCCGCTTCCATCAGCACATCAAGCGTGCCGCCGGAGGTCTGCACACCGCGAATGGATTCGATGTCGGCGCGGGTCACGGGCTCGTGGTAGGCGACGATCGCCAAAACCTCGGTGGCCGCCCGGCTCAGGCGGCGAACCTGCTCCCGCTCCCGCCGTAGCAGGTGGGCAAGGTCGGGAGCCGTCTGGAACTGCCAGCGCCTGCCCCGTTCGACCAGCCGGATCCCGCGCCCTTCGTAATGCGCTTCCAGGCCGCGCAGCGCATCGCGCACGTCCGCCCCGCCGAGATGGGTGGAAATCGCCTCCGCGCTCATCGGTTCTTCGGAAGCGAACAGCGTCGCTTCGACCGAGCGTTCGAGATCGGACATTTCCCTCACTGCAGGCGCCGTGCGTGCAACGGGCCGAAGGTCGTTTCCTGCCGCAATTCGGCGCGGCCCATGCGCGCCAGTTCCAGCATGGCGACGAAGCTGCTGGCGAGCGCCGACTTGCGCAACCGGGGCTCGCTGCCGGGCGGGATGAAGTCCTTGATCTCGAACCAGTCGAGCTTGAGGCCGAGCATGGAGGACACGCGCTCCAGCGCGGTTTCCAGCGTCATCACCGGCCGTTCGCGGACCATGTGGATCGCCGGCTGCGTGCGCGCCTTCACCTGCCCGTAAGCCTGCACGATGTCGTACCATTCGCAGCGCCACGCGGTCTTGCGGTCGATGCGCAGGCCCTCCGGGGCGCCGCGCAGGAAAACGTCGCGCCCGATCCGGTCGCCGCCCATCAGCCGCGCCGCCGCCTCGCGCATGGCGCCCAGCCGCTGGAGCCGCAGTTGCAGGCGCAGCGCCATCTCTTCAGGCGACGGGTCCTCCTGCTCCTCTTTCGGGAGGAGCATGGCCGACTTGAGATAGGCCAGCCACGCCGCCATCACGAGGTAATCGGCCGCAAGCTCCAGCCGCAGCGCCTCGGCACGCTCGATGTAGGTGAGGTACTGATCCACCAGCGCGAGAATCGAGATCTGCCGCAAGTCGACCTTCTGCCGCCGTGCGAGGTCGAGCAGCAAGTCAAGCGGGCCTTCCCACCCGTCGAGCTCAAGGTACAGCGCCTCGTCGGCACCCGGGGCTGACGCAATGCCGTCCCAGTCCTCCTGCGGCTGCGCCTCGTCGGCAGCAGTGAAGAGGAGGTCGCCGTCGTTCACGCTGCCTCCGTGAGCGCGAGCAGCGCATCCCGCTTGGCGAGCAATTCCGCATGATCGGCCGTGCGGGCGGGCGAGCCTGTGGCAGCCAGCGCCCGATCGAGCCGCGCCTTGCCGGTCTCCGACAGGGCGGGCAGCCGGTCGACTAGGCCCTGCTGGTCCTCCATCTTCGCCCAGCAGTTGAGCACGATGTCGCACCCCGCCGCGATGGCGCGCGCGCCGCGTTCCGGCACGGTGCCCTCCAGCGCCTGCATGTCGATATCGTCCGTCAGCAGCAGCCCGTCGAAACCGATCCGCCCGCGGATGATCTCGCGGATCACCGTTTCGGACAGGGTCGCCGGATTGTCCGCATCCCATTCGGTGAACAGCAGGTGGCCGGTCATGCCGACGGGGCAATCGTTGAGCGAACGGAAGGGCGCGATGTCGGTCTCCAGCTCCTCCGCCCCGGCGGTCACCGTCGGCATCGACTTGTGCGTATCGACATAGGTCAGGCCGTGGCCCGGCATGTGCTTGATGCAGCCGACCACCCCTGCGCGCTCCAGCCCCTGCAGGATCGCGCGGCCGAGCGCGGCGACCTGCATCGGTTCGCTCCCCAGTGCGCGGTCGCCGATCACGTCGTGGGTGCCGGGCCGCCGCACGTCGAGCGGCGGGTGATAGGTGCAATTGATGCCGACCTCCGCGAGGTCCGCCCCCAGCGCTTCGGCGTTGACGCGGGCTGCCTCGATCGCGCTCGCGGGGGCGAGGCGGTAGAGCGCGTCGAACTTCTCCCCGGCGGGATAGGGCGGCCAATTGGGCGCTTTCATCCGCTGCACGCGGCCGCCTTCCTGGTCGATGGATACCAGCACGTCGCGGCCGTGGATGCCCCGCAAGTCGTCCGTCAGCGCGCGAAGCTGGTCCGCTGTGTCGATATTGCGACCGAACAGGATGTAGCCCGCCGGATCGACCTCGCGGAAAAAGCCGCGTTCCGCGTCGGTCAGGCTGGTGCCGGAAAGGCCGAAAATCGCCGGTGTCATCGCCGTGACGCTGGCACAGGCGATGCGGGCCGACAAGCGCGCCCCGCGCCCCGGCTGTTCAAAAACCGGGCCGCCGAGCCGCGAGTGCGCTCAGTTCTTAACCTGGCAGTCGATGCCGGCGTTCTTCAGGCGGCCGCACAGCGCATTCGCCTCGCCCGCGCTGCCGGCCATCGCGCGAAGGGCGAACAATGTGCCGTTGTCGACCTCCATCTGCACGATCGAGCGGCTGACGCCGTTCAGCACGTCGGTCTTGCTGCGCAGCGCATTCCACGCCGTTTCGGCGTTCTGGCGCGAGGAGAAGGCGCCCACCTGCACGCCGACCCCGCTGGCCGCAGCGGCAGGAGCTTCCTCTTCGCCCGGCTGGCGGCGGTCGATGCTGGGCCGCGCGGTTTCGCTGGCGGCGATCCGACCTTCGGTTTCGCGGCCCTCCCCCTGTTGCGGGGCGACGTCGCCGGTGCCTGCGGCCAGCTGGCCGCCAGCATCTTCGGGACGGGATTTGATCGGGCCTTCGGGGCTTTCGATGGTGCTGCCGTCCGCTACCATTTCGGGATCGGGTCCGGCGCGGGTCAGGGCCCAGATCGCGCCGACGACCGCGGCAACGACCAGCAGACCGATGACTGCAATCCCGACGATCCGACCGGTATCGACCGTGCCGGCCTCCTCGTCCTCGTCACCTTCGAGCCAAGGAAGGTGCTCGTCCTCGTCGGCGAATTCGAGGCGTTCTTCCTCGTGCCCGGCATCGTCGTATTCGTGCTCGTTCTCGTCGCCCCAGGACGTCATGGTCACAGCTCCTCGACCGCCTGCACCCCCAAAATGGCGAGGCCATTGCGGAAAACCTGCCCGATTTGGTCGGCGAGATAAAGCCTCGCTGCCGTCAGGGCGTCATCCTGTGCCACGATGATGCGCTTTTCCGGGTCGTCGTTGCCCGCGTTCCAGAAGGCATGGAAGGCCGCCGCGAGGTCGCCGAGGAAGAACGCGATGCGGTGCGCCTCGCGCGCCTTGGCCGCCTGCTCCACGATGCGCGGGAACTGCGCGGCCTGCTTCACGAGCGCGATTTCGTCCTCGCCCAAGCGGTCGATCGCGGCGGAATCGGGCCGCACGCCGGCCTCTTCCCCCTTGCGCAATGTCGAATGGATCCGCGCGTGGGCATATTGCACGTAGAAGACCGGGTTGTCCTTCGAGGCCTCCACAACCTTAGCGAAGTCGAAATCCATCTGCGCTTCGGGCTTGCGGGTCAGCATAGTGAAACGCACCACGTCCTTGCCGACTTCTTCGACCACTTCGGCGAGAGTGACGAAATTGCCCGAGCGCTTGGACATCTTGACCGGTTCGCCGTCGCGCAGCAGCTGGACCATTTGCACCAGCTTCACGTCGAAAGGCACCTCGCGCCCTTCCATCTGCGCCAGCGCGGCGACGGCGGCCTTGATCCGCTTCACCGTGCCCGAATGGTCCGCGCCCCAGATGTCGATCAGCGCATCGGCGCTTTCCGCCTTCTGCATGTGATAGGCGAGGTCGGCGCCGAAATAGGTCCACTTGCCGTCGGACTTGCGGATCGGGCGGTCCTGGTCGTCACCGAATTGCGTGCTGCGGAACAGCGGCAGTTCTACCGGCTCCCAGTCGTCGAGCGTCTTGCTCTTGGGCGCTTCGAGGATGCCGTCGTAGACCAGCCCTGCCTCGCGCAGCTTGGCCTCGGCCTCGGCCGGCTTACCGGCGGCCTGCAATTCGGCTTCCGACGCGAAGGTTTCGTGATGGATGCCGAGCGAGGCGAGGTCCTGCCGGATCACTTCCATCATCGCCGCGACCGATGCGGTGCGGAAAATCTCCAGCCATTCGCTTTCCGGCTCGTCGGCGTAGCGGTCGCCGAATTCCTTCGCCAGCGCCATGCCCACCGGCTGCAGGTAGCTGCCGGGATAAAGGCCTTCCGGGATCGTCCCGACATCCTCGCCCAGCGCCTCGCGGTAGCGCAGGTGGGCGGAGCGGGCGAGCACGTCGACCTGGCCGCCGGCATCATTGACGTAATATTCGCGCGTGACGTTGTGGCCTGCGTATTCAAGCAGGCTGGCGAGCGCATCGCCGACCACGGCGCCGCGGCAATGGCCCATGTGCATCGGCCCGGTCGGGTTGGCGGAAACGTATTCCACGTTCACCCGCTTGCCCCCGCCCATCGCGCTGCGGCCGTAATTGTCGCCGAGCGCCTCTATCGCGGCGAGCTCGCCCAGCCACATCGACCGGTCGAGCCGCAGGTTGAGGAAGCCGGGCCCTGCGATCTCGACCCCCGCGACGCCATCTTCGGCGCGCAGCCTGTCGGCAATCGCCTCTGCCAGCGCGCGGGGATTGGTCCCGGCAGGCTTGGCGAGGACCATCGCGGCGTTGGTGGCAAGATCGCCGTGGGAGGGATCGCGCGGCGGTTCGACGCTCACGTTGCGGCGGTCGAGCCCTGTGGGCAGCATGCCGCCATCGACCAGCGCATCGAGCGCGGCATCGACGCGGGCGGCGAGGCGGGCGTGGATCGTGAGTGTGTCGGTCATCTGGCTATCGGTCATGGCCGCGCGCGGTAGCGGCTTAACGACAGGGAGGGAAGCTTACGCGCAGATCGGGCTGCGCGAAGGCGGTATCGCTCAGCGTGTGGCGTTATAGCGCAGTTGGCTTTCGTCGAGCTGGAATCCAACCAGCAGTTCGAAAGTGGCGCGGGCGATGGCGGCGCGCACTTCCGGCTTCGACAGCGGGTCGACTGCGGCCTCCACTTCGCCCGGACGGCGGCGGCGGGTGATTTCCTGCTCGATATCGGCGGGCAGCGCTGCCGCGGCGCGGTTCACGAAGGCGCCGGCCTGGCCGCTCGCCTGCGCGCGCTCCTGCCCGTCGGCGAAGTTCACGGTGACGGTGCCAACCTGCTTGGAGACGACCGAGCGGCCCGCCTGCAGCACCGTGGAGAAATAGGGCAGCTGCACACTGCGCGCCCCGCGCGTGTCGGTGCGGCGGGCGAGCACGTCGAACGTGGCGCCGGCATAGATCTGGTCGCCCGTCTCGTCGCAGGTGGTGCGCACGTTGGTGATGGTCGCGGTCACGTCCATGTCCGCCAGCGTCCGCCCCGTGCCGTTGAACGTGGTGATGTCGCCGGTGAAATCGGGCACGCCCACGGCCGGACACAGCGAGCGCGCGGTCTGGATGCCGACGCCGTCTTCCAGCACGATATCGCCGCTCGACCGGCACGCGCCGAGCGTGGCGGCAAGGACGATGGCAGCAAGTGCGGCGTTACGAGCGATCATTCCGGGGCAATTCCTTCTAGCGTATCGCGCGGCCGGTCATCGGAGCGCGACGGCGCGCGTCCTAGCCCTTTCGCAGGCGCGCCACAACCGCTAGAGGCGGGTCCATGAACGCCCCCTTTCCAAATCCCGACACACCGCAAGCGAACCCCGATGCGCGCGGCATGCCCGCCCTGAAAGTCCTCGTCGCCTCCCCGCGCGGTTTCTGCGCCGGGGTGGACCGCGCCATCGAGATCGTCGAACGCGCGATCGATCGCTACGGCGCCCCGGTCTTTGTCCGGCACGAAATCGTGCACAACCGCTATGTCGTCGACGAGCTGAAGGCGAAGGGCGCCGTCTTCGTGGAAGAACTGGACGAGGTGCCCGACGGCGTGCCCGTGGTGTTCAGCGCGCACGGCGTGCCCAAGGCGGTGCCGGCCAAGGCGGAAGAGCGCGGGCTGGACTATCTCGACGCCACCTGCCCGCTGGTCAGCAAGGTCCACCGCCAGGCCGAACGCCAGCTGGAAAAGGGGCGCCACATCATCTTCGTCGGCCACGCAGGCCATCCCGAAGTCATCGGCACGCTGGGCCAGGTGCCCGAAGGTACGATGACTCTGGTCGAAACGATCGAGGACGTCGCTCGGCTTGATTTCCCGAAAGAGGAGGAGCTTTCCTTCCTCACCCAGACGACCCTGTCGGTGGACGACACGGCGGAAATCGTCAGCGCCCTGCAGACGCGCTTCCCGAATATCGTCGGACCCAAGGCAGAAGACATCTGCTACGCGACCTCCAACCGGCAGGCGGCGGTAAAGGCCATCGCGCCCTCGTGCGACCTGGTGCTGGTGATCGGCGCGCCCAATTCCTCGAACTCGCTGCGGCTGGTCGAAGTGGCCGAACGCTGCGGCGCCGATGCGAAGCTGGTCCAGCGCGGGGCAGAGATCGATCCGTCCTGGCTTGACGGGGTCGGCACGCTCGGCCTCACCGCCGGCGCTTCCGCCCCCGAAAAGCTGGTGCGCGAAGTGATCGACCGGCTGGCCGAGTTCCGCACCGTCGACGAGGAGAAGGTCCGCACCGTCGAGGAAAAGATGGTCTTCAAGCTGCCCCGCCAGCTGATGGACTGATGCCGCGATGGCGGTCTACACCCAGCTTTCGGCGGGAGAGATCGCGGCCTTCCTCGCCCGCTACGACGTCGGCGAGCCGCAATCGGTGAAGGGCATCGCGGAAGGCGTTTCCAACAGCAACTGGCTGGTGGAGACGACATCCGCGCGCTTCATCCTAACCCGCTATGAACACCGCACGGACGCGGCGGACCTGCCCTATTTCCTCGGCCTGATGGACCACCTGTCGGCCCGCGGCTGCCCGGTGCCGCGCACGATCCACGATGCGGCAGGCGAATCGATCTCCGAGCTCGCCGGTCGACCGGCGGCCTTGATCGAATTCCTGCCCGGCCTCTCCATCGACGATCCGGACGAAGCGCAGGCCCGCAGCGTCGGCGCGGCGCTGGCGGGCATCCATTCCGGCGCGGAAGGCTTTGCCGGGGAGCGCGCCAATTCGCTCGGCCCGGAGCAGGTGGCCGCGATGTTCGATGCGATGGGCGAGGACGCGCTCGGGCAGATCGATCCCGCCCTGCCCGGATTCGTTGCCGGCGAGCGGGCTTTCGTCGCCACGCAGTCTTTCGCGGAGCTGCCGCGCGGCACGATCCACGCCGACCTGTTCCCCGACAATGTGCTGATGCGCGGGACCAAGGTCGGCGGCCTGATCGATTTCTACTTCGCCTGCACCGATCATCTAGCGCTCGACCTTGCCACCACCCACGCCGCGTGGGCGTTCGACCCGGAAGGCGAATTCCGGCCCGCGATCGGGGCGGCGCTGGTGCAGGGGTACGAAGCGGCGCGGCCCATCTCCGGCCCCGAACGGCTCGCCCTGCCCGCCCTTGCGCGGCAGGCCTGCCTGCGCTTCGTCGCCACCCGTGCGCAGGACTGGCTGGCGCATGACGGATCGGTCCTCGCCCCGCGCAAGGACCCGATGGATTTCGTCCGCCGCGGGCAGGCCTACGAACGGCTCGGCACGGCGGCATTCGGAGTTTCGCAGTGAAGCAGGTCGAATTGTTCACCGACGGCGCGTGCAAGGGCAATCCCGGCCCCGGCGGCTGGGGCGCACTGCTGCGCCTTGGCCGCCACGAAAAGGAACTGGCGGGTGCGGAAGCGGAGACGACCAACAACCGCATGGAGATGACCGCCGCGATCGAGGGGCTGCGCGCGCTGACCGAACCGTGCGCCGTGGCTCTTTATACCGACAGCAAGTACCTGATCGACGGGATGACCAAGTGGATCGGCGGCTGGCAGAAGCGCGGCTGGGTCAACGCCAGCAAGAAACCGGTGCGCAACGCCGACCTGTGGCACGAACTGATCGAGCTGGCCGAACGGCACGACATCGCGTGGAACTGGGTGAAGGGCCATTCCGGCCACCCGGAGAACGAGCGGGTGGACCGGCTGGCAAGCGACGCCGCAGACGAGATCGCCCGCGCCGGGCGGCGGTAGGGCCGCAACTCTCGCACCCCCACCCCCGAAAATTCAATCAGCCCGTTAGCTGTCGTCCATCGTGTCGGCGCCCGGACCGTTCTTCTTGATCGACTCGATGGCATTCTTCGCGCCGGTCTTGGACGCGTAACCCTCGGTCCAGAAGATCGCCTCGGAATTGTACATGAAGTAGGCCACGAACTCGCCGGCCTTGTTCTTCTTGATCTTGAAATGATGCGCCATCCGTGGGTCTCCCTTGGTTGTTGATCCGGTGACACCCTATCAAATGATATGAAGTTGGCTAGGGCGCGAAGCGCGACGGTGCGTAGAGGTCCGCGTCCAGCCTTTCCGTCATCGTATCGCGCGGCCTCCCGAGCAGGAGCTGCGCGCCGAGCCGCGCGGCGGCCGGCGCGGTCTGGATGCCATATCCGCCCTGCCCGGCGAACCAGAAGAAACCGCCAACTTGCGGGTCGAAGCCGTAGACTGGCAGGCGATCCGGCGCGAAGCTGCGCAGGCCGGCCCATTTGCGCTCCACCCGCAGCGGTTTCCACGTCGTCACCGCCTCCAGCCGGTCGATGGCGAGCGCGACGTCCATTTCCTCCGGTGCTGCGTCGCAGGGGGCGGACGGCGTCTCGTCATGCGGGCTCAGCCACAAGCGGCCATTCTCCGGCTTGAAGTAGAAGCCGCCATTGATGTCGAGGCACAGCGGCATGTCGGCGGGCGGCGCGGGATCGGTCTGCAGCTGCACGACCGTGCGGCGCAGCGGCGCGATGCCGAGCGGGCGCGCACCGGCGATTTGCGCCAGCATATCGGCCCAGGCGCCCGCAGCGTTCACGAGCGTCCCTGCGGACAGCGTGTCGCCGCCGGCGAGGTCGAGCGTCCAGCCGTCGGCGCTCCTGTTCGCCGCGACGACCCGCGACCGGGTCAGCAGCGTCACCCCGCCCTTACGCGCCAGGCCAAGGTAATGCGCGTGGAGCCCGCCGACATCGATATCGGCGCAGTCGGGCTGGTCGATGGCGCGGTCCCATTCGGCCCTGAGGCCGGGGACGCGGCTTTCGAGCGCTGCCCGGTCGATGCGGGAGAAGGTTGCGCCGGTGTCCGCGAACCGCCCCTCGAAGCGGTCGAGCGCACCCTCGTCCCCTTCGCGCGCAAGATAGAGCGCGCCGCGGCGGCCGAGGAAGCCGCCTTCGCGCAGGTAGGATCCTGAGGCGAGCGTGAGCGGCACGATCTCCGGCCCGCCGTAGCATTCCTCCCAGAAAGCCGCGCTGCGCCCCGTCGCGTGGTAGCCGGGCGCATCCTCCGCCTCGAGCAGCGCGATGGAGAGCTTGGCCCCATTCGTGCAGGCCGCACGCGCGCATTCGGCGGCGAGGCTGGCCCCCGCCATGCCTGCACCGACGATGGCGATGTCGAAACGCAGGCTCACTGTTTCGGCAGCGTCTCGTCGAGGAAGGCGTCGATCTCGCCCAGCGCGCGGTCGCGCACGCCGTCCACTTCGCGCAGGATCTCGTGCCGGGCTTCCGTGCCGAAGCGGACCAGCGTGGCATTCGGCATCCGCTCGATGGCGCGCTCCACCGCAGCGTGGCTGACGAGCTTGTCGTGCGAGGTGGAGATCGCGACGGTCGGCACGCGCACCGCCTCCAGCACGCCGGGGCGGTCGAGGCCGCGTACCGAGGCATAGGCGCGTTCGACCCAGCCCCAACTGCCGGGCCCCATGACGAGGCCGGGGCGCTCGGTCCGCCACCACTGCTCGTCGGCATAGCGATCGTCGTCGTGGGTCAGCAGCTTTTCGCGCCCTGCAGGTATCTCGCCCGGCTTCTCGCTCCACTTCCACGCCGGCCGCTTCGGATCGCCGATGGCGATCATCAGCTTCGCAAAGCCGTGGGCGACGGGAAGCGGCAGCGGCGGACCGGTGAAGCCGAGCATGGGCGCGGACAGAACCAGCGCGTCGGGCGCTGCGGCACCGTCCACCACGGCGCGCAGGGCAAGGTGGCCGCCCATCGAATGGCCGCACAGGACATACGGGCCGGGCGTTTCCGCAACCCAGCTGTGCCAGAAGCCCTTCAGGTCCGCGATCCAGGTGCCGAAGTCGTCGACATGGCCGGTGACCTCGTCGCCGCCCAGCCGCCCGGACAGCGCCTGCCCGCGCCAGTCGATCGCGGTGACGTGCCAGCCCCGCGCCGCCCAATGCTCCAGCGTTTCGAGGTATTTCTCGTAGAAATCGCCGCGCCCGGGACAGAACAGCAGCGAACCGCGCGGATTTCTGGCTGCGAAATCGATCCGCCGGATCGCGTGGCCGTCGGCTGCTTTCCAGACGCTTTCCCGCGCAATTGCGGGAATTACGCGGCCCGCAGTGCGCTCCGCGGCATCGGTGTTGCTGGTTTGGCTAATTCCAACCTCCTCGGCGTGGTTACTTTTTGGTAAGCCCTTCCCCGTAACGATGCCTTCCGTGGGACCGCCAGGGGGGCATCATGCCAGGATTTGACGTGCAGTACGTGCTGCTTGCCGCATTGGCAATCGCGCTCGTCATCGCTGCATTTACCGACATCAAGGAGCGCCGGATCGCCAACTGGCTGACCGGCTCCATCGCCGTTTCCGCTCCGCTGTTCTGGTGGGCGACGGGCCTGTCTCTGTGGCCCGGCGTCGCGCTGCAATTCGGCGTCGCCATCGCCGCCTTCGCCGTCTTCGCCGCGCTGTTCGCGATGAAGTGGATGGGCGGCGGCGACGTGAAGCTGCTGACCGCGCTCGCCCTGTGGGTGGAGCCGACCATGTTCCTGCGCCTGATCGTGTTCATGGCCCTGATCGGCGGCGTCCTGACGCTGCTGATGGGCATGTGGCACATCATGCGCCGCCAGCGAGAGCGGCTGGCCATTCCTTACGGGGTCGCAATCTCGTCTGCCGGGCTCTGGGTGCTCGGCTCCCATTACATTCCCCAGATGCAGGGCGGCATCGCGGGGTGAACCTGATTTTAACCAATCCGGCCGATAAGCGCACCATTCGTAACGCTTGGCCAATCGAGGGGGCATAACGCGCCATGGACAGGAAGAAGCTTATTTTGCTCGTTGGGGCGCTGGTGATTGCCATCGGCACCGCTTTTGCGGCCCGTAGTCTGATTGCCGGTGCCAGCGCACCCCAGGCGGAGGCCGGTCCGGTCGAGCCGCAGGGTCCGAAGGTCCTGGTGGCGCAGCGCGCCCTCCCCGTCGGCACTATCATCAGTGCGGATTCGGTCGGCTTCCAGCTGTGGCCGCAGGAAATGGTCCGCGATGCCTATTTCATCGACGGCGAGGCCGACATGAGCAAGCTGCTCGGCACCGTGGTCCGCCACCCGATCACGGCCGGTGAGCCGGTGACGCAAGGTGCGCTCGTCGCGCCGGGCGACCGCGGCTTCCTGGCCGCTGCACTCGGCCCGGGCATGCGCGCCGTCACCGTCCCCGTTTCGGCCAAGACCGGCGTTGCCGGCTTCGTGTTCCCGGGCGACCGTGTCGACCTGATGCTGACGCAGACGGTCAAGGGCGCAGAGGGCCCGCCGCTGCAGGCGACCGAAACCATCCTGCGCAACGTCCGCGTGCTCGCCACCGACCAGTCGACCGAGCAGGAGATCGTCGAAGGCAAGACCGTGGTCACCGCGTTCCGCACGGTGACGCTGGAAGTGACCCCGACGATCGCCGAGAAGATCTTCGTCGCCCAGACGATCGGTACGCTCAGCCTGTCGCTGCGCTCGATCGCCGACAGCCAGTCGGAACTGGAACGCGCCATCGCCAGCGGTGACGTGACCCTGCCGGAAGGCGCCACGCCCGAAGAGGAAGAGGAAATCCTGCGCGCCGCGATGAGCCGCCCGCTGGATGGCCGCGCCACCTTCTCGACCGGCGGCGACGTGTCGCGCTTCCAGCGCTCCAGCGTCCCGTCGCAGACCAGCGAGCGTGAACGCCTGCGGATGGAAGCCGAACGCGCCCGCCTGTCGCAGCAGAGCAGCTACAGGCCGCGTGCAGAAGTCCGTCCGCCTCGCGCGGCCGAGAGCACCACCACCACCGTCGCCGTTCCGCGCGGCCCCGTGGTCCGGGTGACCCGCGGCAAGAGCACCACCGCAGTACCGGTGGATTGAGGGTGGCCATGAACACGACAACCACATTCGCCGCCCGCACGGGCACGACTTCGAGGGGCAAGACCATGAAACGCCTGTTTGCAACCATGCTGACCGCCACCTGCGCGCTCGCTCCGCTGGCCCTCGCGCCGACGGCGCCGGCCCGGGCCCAGTCGGTCATCCGCCCCGCTTCGGACATCGTCCTGTCGGTGGGCCGCGGCGAACTGATCACCGTGCCCGGCGCGATGACCGACATCTTCGTCGCCAACGAGGCGATTGCCGATGTCCAGGTGAAGTCGCAGCGCCAGCTGTACGTTTTCGGCAAGTCGGGCGGGACCACCACGGTCTATGCCAGCAACGCCGCCGGCGATGTCATCTGGTCCGCCAACGTGCGCGTCGGATCGAACATCGACAGCGTCGACCAGATGCTGGCGCTGGCCATGCCGGATGCCCGCATCTCGGTCGCCACTATGGGCACCAACACCGTGCTGCTGACCGGCACCATCGCTTCGCCGGAAGATGCGGCCGAAGCCGAACGGCTGGTCGAAGCCTTCGTGGGCGAGGACGCCAATGTCGTCAGCCGCCTGCGCATGGCGACGCCGCTGCAGGTGAACCTACAGGTCCGCTTTGCCGAGGTCAGCCGCTCGCTGGTCCGCACGCTGGGCGCCAACTTGGCCAGCATCGACGGGACCGATGGTTTCCAGTTCGGCATCGGACAGGGACGCGGCCCGACCACCTTCCGGCCGGGTTCGGCCACGGGCGTGGGCAGCAGCATCAAGACGCAGATTCCCGATCCCAACAACCCCGGTAAGTTCATCGAGGTCGACGGGACGAACATCCCCCCCGCCTCGCTCGGCACGACCATTGCCGGGGTCGGCGAATTCCTCGGCCTCGACCTTGCCGGCGCGCTCGACCTTGCCGAACGCCAGGGCTTGGTGACCACGCTGTCGCAGCCCAACCTGACCGCGCTTTCGGGCGAAACCGCCAGCTTCCTGGCCGGTGGCGAATTCCCGATCCCGATCAGCCAGGGCCTCGGCAGCACGTCGATCGAATATCGCAAGTTCGGCGTCAGCCTGTCCTACACGCCCTACGTCCTCGCCAACGGCCGGATCTCGATCCGCGTGCGGCCGGAAGTGTCGGAACTGTCGAGCCAGGGGGCGGTGACGCTCAACGGCTTCCAGGTCCCGGCGCTGACCATCCGGCGCGCCGAGACGACCGTGGAACTCGGCTCCGGCCAGAGCTTCATGATCGCCGGCCTGATGAGCAACAGCTCGCAGAGCTCGATCGAGAAAGCTCCGGGCCTCGGCGACCTGCCGATCCTCGGCAACCTGTTCCGCAGCACCGAATTCCGGCGCGGCGAAACCGAGCTGGTGATCGTGGTGACGCCGTACCTGGTGAACCCGGTCAACGACCGCGACATCATCCTGCCGACCGACGGCTTCCGTTCGCCGAACGTAGCCCAGCAGCTGCTGCTGAACCAGAACCAGGACGGCCAAAGCGGTGCACGCCGCCCCGGCCCGACCGAAGCCATCGTGGAGCAGGCGCCGCAAGTCGGTGCCGCCCAGCAGGGCAACACCGCGCCCGCGCGCACCGCCGCCCTGCCCACCCCCGGCTTCAGCCTGAACGACTGAGAAAGGTGACCACCATGTCCAACTTCAACAAGAAAACCGGCTTCGTGGCCATCGCCGTCTCGCTCGGCCTCGCGCTGGGCGCCTGCAGCGGCCAGCCGCAGAACCGCTCGCTCTATTCAACCAAGCAGCCGGTCGTGGAACGCTCGAACTACTCGCTCGACCTTGCCAGCGGCGCGGGCGGGCTGACGGTGGCCGAACAGGCCCGCCTCAATTCGTGGTTCGAAACGCTCGAGCTCGGCTATGGCGACAGCGTCTATGTGGACGATCCGCTGTCGAGCGGCGCCACCCGCGAGGCCGTGGCCCAGATCGCCGGCCGCCACGGTGTGCTGATTTCGCAAGGAGCCCCGGTGACCCCCGGTTACGTCGATCCGGGCACGACCCGCGTCGTCGTCAGCCGCGCACGGGCATATGTCCCCGGCTGTCCGGACTGGTCGTCGAAAGACGGCTTCAATTGGACCAACGGGACCAGCCCCGGATACGGCTGCGCCGTCAATTCGAACCTGGCCGCCATGGTCGCCAATCCGCAGCACCTGATCGAAGGTGAAAAGGGAACCGGCGAAACCGTGGTCGCCACATCCAATCGCGCCATCCAGAGCTATCGCGACGCCGAACCGACCGGCGCCGGCGGCCTGCAGGGCGAAAGCCTCAGCGAAGGGGGGAACTGAGCCATGAACGCACCCTGGAAACCCGGCGCAGGCGGCAATCGCGATCCGTTCTCCGCATTCATCTGCGACGAAACCTCGCTCGACGTGCTGCGGCCCGTCGTGGTCGAAATGGGCTGGCAGCCCGAAAAGTGCAACAAGGGCGGCCTGCGCAACGCGGTGCAGTCGCTCTCGATCGCCGCGAGCCCTGCCATCCTGATGGTCGACCTGTCAGAATGCGGCGACCCGCTGAACGATATCAACGCCCTGGCCGAGGTCTGCGAACCCGGCACGGTGGTGATCGCGGTCGGCCAGGTGAACGACGTTCGCCTGTACCGCGACCTGCTGTCGAGCGGCATCCACGATTACCTGCTGAAGCCGCTGTCGGCGGGCCAGCTGCGCGATTCGCTCAGCCAGGCGCAGGCCGTGTTCGCCGCGCCCAAGGGCGGTGACGGATCGGTCGCCAAGAAGCACGTATCGACCGCAGTGGTCGGCACGCGCGGCGGCGTCGGGTCCTCGATGCTGGCGACCTCGCTCGCCTGGCTGTTCAGCACCGATCACGCATCGCCCACGGCGCTGCTCGATCTCGACGTGCACTTCGGTACCGGCGCGCTGACGCTGGACCTGGAGCCGGGCCGGGGCCTGACCGACGCGATCGACAACCCCAGCCGTATCGACGGCCTGTTCATCGAACGCGCCATGATCCGCGCCAACGACAATCTCGCCATCCTGTCCGCAGAAGCGCCGATCAATGCGCCGCTGATGACCGACGGTGCGGCCTTCGCCCAGCTACAGGAGGAGTTCAAGCAGGCCTTCGAGATGACCGTGGTCGACATGCCGCGCAACATGCTGATCAATTTCCCGCACCTGCTGCACGAAGTGAACGTGGTGGTGGTGGCGACCGAAATGACGCTGGCCAGTGCGCGCGATGCGATCCGCATCCTGTCGTGGCTGAACACCAATGCCCCGCACGCCACCCCGCTGGTGGTCGCAAACAAGGTGCAGGGCGGTGCCGGCGAAATCAGCAAGGCCGATTTCGAAGCGTCGATCGAGCGCAAGATCAACTTCACGATCCCTTACGACGTGAAGGCTGCGACCAACGCCGCCAAGCTCGGCCAGACCTTTGCCGACGCCAACCGCTCGGCCAAGTCCGGCTCGGTCGTGCGCGACATCGCCAAGGCGATCGTCGGGGCAGGCGACGAGGACGGCGTGGAGGAACTGGCGGCAGCGGGCGACAAGTCGCTGCTCGGCAAGTTCGACATCAAGTCGTTCCTCACGCCCAAGAAGGCCAAGGGCGCCAAGTCCGAAGCCGAAACCGAAGCTGCGGAATGAGGTGGCGGGCCGGGTGCCGCGTGCGCCCGGCCCTCCCCGCCATCCCGCCCATCCGAACGCAAGAGGCGAATAGACCATGGATATCTTCACGCTGGCACTGATCGCGGCAGGCATCATGGCGCTTATGGTGCTGGGATATGCCTTCATCGCCGCGCCCTCTGCCGCCAAGGAAAGCCAGCGCCGCCTGCAGGCCGTGCGCTTCCGCCACTCGCAGGACGCGGAAACCAAGGTCGAATCGCAGCTGAAAAAGGCGATCGCGGCACGCAAGCCCAAGGCGCACAAGCTCGCCGGCTCCGGCTCGCGCGTGCAGGCGCTGGAACTGCGGCTGGACCGGACGGGCAAGGGCTGGACGCTGACGCAGTACATGTATGCCTCGATCGGCATCGCGCTCGCCGTCATGCTGATCATCTACATGAAATCGGGCAGCCTGATGCTCGGCCTGGCGCTCGGCATCGTGTTCGGTGCGGGCATCCCGCACCTGGCGGTCGGCCACTTCATCAAGAAGCGTTCGAACGCCTTCACGGCGAAATTCCCCGACGCAATCGAGCTACTGGTTCGCGGCCTGCGTTCGGGCCTCCCGGTCACGGAAACGCTGGCCGTGGTCGCGCAGGAAATCCCCGGCCCTGTCGGCATCGAATTCAAGAGCGTGGTCGAACGCATCAAGATCGGCCGCACGATGGAAGAGGCGCTGCAGGAAACCGCCGACAAGCTCAACACGCCGGAATTCAGCTTCTTCTGCATCACTCTGGCGATCCAGCGGGAAACGGGCGGCAATCTTGCCGAAACGCTTTCCAACCTCGCCGACGTGCTCCGCAAGCGCGGCCAGATGAAGCTGAAGATCAAGGCGATGAGCTCGGAATCGAAGGCCTCCGCCTATATCGTGGGCGCCCTGCCGTTCATCGTGTTCGCGATGATCTGGTGGATCAACCCGGACTACATCGGCGGCTTCTTCGTCGAGGAACGCCTGATCATCACCGGCCTCGGCGGCCTGGTATGGATGAGCATCGGCGTGTTCATCATGGCCAAGATGGTCAGCTTCGAGATCTGAGCGGGGGACGATAACAATGTTGCAGACATCCTCCGGCCCGACCCTGATGGGCGTCGACGTGATTTTCGTCGGCTCCATCCTCGCCGGCGTAGCCGCCCTTGCCGTGATGATGGCGGTCTATGCCGCGGTCACGATCAAGGACCCGATGGCCAAGCGCGTGAAGTCGCTCAACGCCCGGCGCGAAGAGCTGAAGGCGGGCATCGTCACCGGCAGCGCCCGCAAGCGCCAGAGCCTGGTCAAGAAGAACGAGACCCGCGACAAGGTCCGCGAATCGCTGGAAGGCATCAACGTCCTCCAGGAAAGCCAGCTCAAGCAGGTGCAGCAGCGCCTGGCGCAGGCCGGCATCCGCGACAAGGACTGGGCCCCGGTGGTCATCGGCGCCCGCATGGTCGCACCGATCGTGCTGGGCTTCATCGCCATCATGGTGGTGTTCTGGTCCGACATGTTCCCCGACTGGGGCACGACCAAGCGCGTCGCCGCGTTCGCCGTCGCCCTGCTGATCGGCTACAAGGCGCCCGACGTCTTCGTGACGAACATGGTGACGAAGCGGACCGCGGAAATCCGCAAGGGCCTGCCCGATGCGCTCGACCTCCTGGTCATCTGCGCCGAGGCCGGCCTGACCGTGGACGCCGCCTTCAACCGCGTCGCCAAGGAACTGGGCCGCGCCTATCCGGAACTGGGTGATGAGTTTGCCCTCACCGCGATCGAGCTGTCGTTCCTGACCGAGCGGCGCCAGGCGTTCGAAAACCTCGCCTACCGCGTCGATCTCGATTCGGTGAAGGGCGTGGTGACGACCATGATCCAGACCGAACGCTACGGTACTCCGCTCGCTTCGGCGCTGCGCGTGTTGTCGGCCGAATTCCGCAACGAGCGCATGATGCGCGCGGAAGAAAAGGCCGCCCGCCTGCCGGCGATCATGACCGTGCCGCTGATCCTGTTCATCCTGCCGACGCTGTTCATCGTCATTCTCGGCCCGGCAGCCTGCGACATCTCCGATGCCTTCGCATCCAACGGCCCGGCGAACGGCGGCAGCGTCTAGCGACCGGGCGAAACAGGGCCTCTTCAGGAGGCAGTAAACGAGACGAGGCGGCGCCGGCTATCCGGTTGCCGCCTCTCTTATCTTGGCCAGCGCCGAAACCAGCGCCTCGCGTTCGGGACCGTCCAGCCCGTCCAGCATCCGCTCTTCCAGGCCGAGTGCCAGCGGCAGGATCTCGTCGTGCAGTTCGCGGCCCGTGGCGGTCAGTTCCAGCATGTGGGAACGGCCGTCGCTGCGGTTCGGCGCACGGTCGACCAGCCCGCGTTCTGCCAGCGCCTTCACCGCCCGGTTGACTGCGACCTTGTCCATCACCGTCAGCTCGGTCAGTTCCCGCTGCGTCGCCTCGCCCGTGTCGCCCAGCACCGCCATGATCCGCCATTCCGCGATCTTCAGCCCGAACCGGCTGTGATACTCGCGCGCGATCCGCTCGCTCACTGCGTTGGAGGTGATGGAAAGCAGGTACGGCACGAAGCGCGCCAGCCGTGTCGTCTCGCTCATCGGATCAGCGCTTCAGGCCGGAGGTCAGGAATTCGATCACGTGTTCGCGATAGGCATCGCGCAACCCTTCGGTCAGCGTGTCCTGGCCGTAGCAATGGCGCAGTACCAGCCGTGCCGAAAAGAACCGGTCGCACGCGCCGGTGGCGGTGAAATAGAACAGCTGCGGGTCCACGTCGCGGAACACGCCGCGCTCCACCCCTTCGGCGATCAGCTGCTGGTAGGCTTCGTTGAGCGGGGTGAGATAGCTGTCGGCGATGCGCTGGGCTTCCTCGTCGTCGCTGTCGCGCACCAGCCGCATCAGCAGGCGGTTGAGATAGGGCGTGGCGTAATAGGTATCGACCATGGCGGAGATGTGCCGCCGCAGCTTGGCTTCCGGTTCCATGTCCTTGTGCATCAGCGCCTGCACCGACTGGACGATGCTTTCCATGTCCCGGTCCAGCAGCGCCTTCAGCAACCCGGCCTTGTTGCCGAAATAATACTTCACCAGCGCGGAATTGAGGCCGGAGCGGAGCGAGAGTTCGGACAGCGAGATATCCACCGCATCGCCTTCGCGCATGATCGCGGATGCCGTTTCCAGCAGCTTTTCCCGCGCGCCGTCGGGCGGATTGTCGATGGCCTTTGCGTTCATTGTCCAACGCTCCCCTTCAGGCTCATATCCCCGGCCACCCTCCCCGGCGGCGCAATGTTCTCATTCGTACCCGGGTTCGTCCCACCACGGGTAAAAGTCCGGCATATCGCCCGATGGCCTGCCGGGGAAGTCCGGGGCCCGCTTTTCCAGGAAACTGCGCACACCTTCGGCCGCGTCGGGGGCTTTCGACATGCGATAGATCGCCCGGCTGTCGACCCGGTGGGCCATCATCGGATGGTCGGCGGCGGACAGGCGCCACATCATCGCGCGGGTCATGGCGATGGTGACGGCAGAAGTGTTGTCGGCGATTTCCCTCGCAAGGGCCTGCGCCGCATCCATCAGGTCCCCCTGCGGGTGGACGGAGCGGACGAGACCGCCCTCCTTCGCCTCCGCCGCATCGAAGATACGGCCGGTGTAAGTCCATTCGAGCGCCTGCTGGATGCCGACGATCTTAGGCAGGAACCAGCTGGAGCATGCTTCGGGCACGATGCCCCGCCGCGCGAACACGAAGCCATAACGCGCGCTGTCGGCGGCGAGGCGGATATCCATCGCCAGCTGCATCGTCGCGCCCACGCCCACCGCCACGCCGTTGCAGGCGGCGATCAGCGGCTTGGTGGAATTGAACAGGCGCAAGGTCAGCCGCCCGCCGCCGTCGCGCACGATCTCGTCCGACAGGTCGGCATCGGGGCGGTCGGAACTGAACGGCCCGCTGCCGTCTTCCGGCGTCAGGTCGGCCCCGGCGCAGAACGCGCGGTCGCCGCTGCCGGTGAAGATCACCGCCCGCACCGCGTCGTCCGCATCCATATCGTCCATCGCGGCGATGATTTCCCGCATCATCACCGGCGTGTAGGCGTTCATCTTTTCCGGGCGATTGAGCGTGATGGTCGCGATGCCATCGGCCACGTCGACTTCAATCTGCGTCCAGGCCATTACGGCGCTCCTCCTCAAACTGGTTCGGCCGAATGGAGCACGCGCAACACGCCTGTGGCAAGCGAAAGCCATCCATTTTCCCTCGGGCCGCGCAGGCCGACGGAATCCGATGCGGAACTGCGCGATGCTGCGCCGGTTGATGCGGGGCAAACCAGGAGATTTTTCATGAACATTCTCGTCGCCGGCTCGACCGGCAACACCGGCGCGCGCCTCGTGCAGGAACTGCAGAACCGTGGCCACCACACCGTCGCCCTCGTCCGCCCATCGTCCGACACCAGCGTGCTGCCGGACGATGTCGCGCTGCGGCAGGGCGACCTGACGGACCTTTCGGACGACGTGACCGAGGGCTGCGACGTCGTGATCTTCGCTGCCGGTTCGGGCGGCGATACCAGCGCCGAAATGACCGACAAGGTCGACCGCGACGGGGCAATCCGGCTGATCGACATTGCGCAGGAAAACGACGTAAGCCGCTTCGTCATGCTCAGCTCCGTCGGCGCGGGCGATCCCGATCCCGACAGCGACCTGGCGCATTACCTCGAAGCCAAGCACGCGGCCGACGAGCACCTGAAGAACAGCGGGCTGGAATATGCGATCCTGCGCCCCGTTTCGCTGACCGACGACGGGCCGACCGGGTCGGTGAAGCTGGGCGACAATGTCGATCCCGGCGGCAAGGCGGCTCGCGGCGATGTGGCGCAAGTGCTCGCCGATGCGGCCGAACAGGACGACTGGGCCGGCGCGGTCAAGCTGATGGAAACGGTGTACTGACCCAGCCGTCTCCGCAATGAAAAGCGCCGCCGTTCCGGGCGCGGAACGGCGGCGCTTCGTTTTGCGGCAATTGCAGTATCAGCGCGGGGCCATGCGGATCGCGCCGTCGAGGCGGACGTCCTCGCCGTTGAAATAGCCGGTCTCGATCATGCACATGGCGAGCCTGGCGTATTCGTCCGGATTGCCGAGACGCTTGGGGAACGGGACGCTGGCGGCCAGCGCGTCCTTCACCTGCGGCGGGGCGGCGTTCATCAGCGGGGTGTTGAAGATGCCCGGCAGGATCGTGTTCACGCGGATGCCTTCTTTCATCAGGTCGCGCGCGATGGGCAGGGTCATGCCGACCACGCCGCCCTTGGATGCGGAATAGGCTGCCTGGCCCATCTGCCCGTCTTCCGCCGCGACGGACGCGGTGTTGACGATCGCGCCGCGGTCGCCGTCATCGCTCAGCGGGTCGAGGGTGAGCATGCCGGCCGCCGACTTGGCGATGCAGCGGAACGTGCCGATCAGGTTGACCTGGATCACGAACTCGAAGGCCTGCAGCGGATAATGCTTGATCTCGCCCGTCTGCTTGTCGCGGCTGGCGGTCTTGATGGCGTTGCCGATGCCCGCGCAATTGACGAGGATACGCTCCTGCCCGTGGGCCTCTCGCGCCTTGGCGAAGCCGGCGTCGACCTCTTCCTCGCTCGTCACGTTGACCTTGCAGAAGACGCCGCCGAGTTCGGCGGCCATCGCCTCGCCCTTCTCCTCGTTCATGTCGAAAATGGCGACCTTCGCGCCCTTGGCCGCAAGCGCGCGCGCGGTCGCGGCACCGAGGCCCGATGCGCCGCCGGTGACGACGGCGGGAGTGTTGCTGCTGACTTCCATGAAAATATCCTCTCTTGAACTCGTCGGATTACAGCGCCTCGACGCCGCTATTCGTGAATGGGCTTACAGCGCCTCGACGCCAAAAACCGTGAATTCGCTCACAGCGATTCAACGATGGTGACGTTGGCGACGCCGCCGCCTTCGCACATCGTCTGCAGGCCGTATTTCTTGCCGCCGCGCTTCAGCGCATGGAGCAGCGTCGCCATCAGCTTCGTCCCGCTGGCACCCAGCGGGTGGCCGAGGGCGATCGCGCCGCCGTTCACATTCAAGCGGTCCGGGTCCGCGCCCGTGTGCTTCAGCCACGCGAGCGGCACCGGGGCGAACGCCTCGTTGACTTCGTAAAGGTCGATATCGCCGATTTTCATGCCCGCCCGCTCCAGCGCGCGGTCGGTGGCGAACAGCGGTTCTTCCAGCATGATGACCGGATCGCCGGCGGTGACGGTCAGGTTGTGGATGCGCGCCATCGGGGTGAGCCCGTGGTCCTTCAGCGCCCGCTCGCTGACCACCAGCACCGCGCTCGACCCGTCGCAGATCTGGCTGCTGGTGGCCGCGGTGATCGTTCCTTCGGGGGTCAGCAGCTTGACCGATGCGATGCCCTCCAGCGTCGCATCGAAGCGGATGCCCTCGTCCACGGTGTGCAGCTGCGTGCCTTCGGGCGTCTCCACCTCGACCGCGACGATCTCGTCCGCGAACGCGCCCGCTTCGGTGGCCTTCGCCGCCTTCGCGTGGCTGCCGAGCGCGAAGCTGTCGAGCTGGTCCTTGGTGAAGCCGTGCTTCTTGACGATCATCTCCGCGCCCATGAACTGGGACCACTGGATGCCGGGATATTTCTCCTCCAGCCCGGGCGACTTGTAGTGGCCGAGGCCCTCTTTCATGTGGAGCATGGCGGTCGAGCCCATCGGCACCCGGCTCATGCTTTCCACCCCGCTGGCGATGACGACGTCCTGCGTGCCGCTCATCACCGCCTGCGCGGCGAACTGGATCGCCTGCTGGCTGGAACCGCACTGCCGGTCGATGGTCACCGCCGGGGTGGACTGCGGCAGGTTCTTCGCCGCCAGCACGGCGTTGCGCCCGACCTGCATGGCCTGCTCCCCGCCCTGGCTGACGCAGCCCATGACCACGTCGTCGACGGCATTCGGGTCGATCCCGCTGCGCTCCACGATGGCATCGAGCGACTTTGCCGCAAGGTCGACCGGGTGGACCCCCGCCAGCCTGCCCCCGCGTTTGCCGCCGGCGGTGCGCACCGCCTCCACGATATATGCCGTCGCCATGGAAAACCGCCTTCCTAATCGATCGATTAAATACGCTTCCCGCAGCGCCTAGTGAAGCAGGGGGCAAACGGTCAAGTCCCCGCATCCATACGCGTGCGCGGGCAACCTGTGCCGCCACTTCCGCCACCTGTGCATACGAAGGCATGGGCGAGGCAACGGCGAAGATCGAAACGTTGTGCGACTGCGAGACCGTTCCACCTGTAACCGGAATGTCACAGTCATGAACCGATGGCGGAAAACCGCCCCGAATCCTTTTGCGTGAAGGCAGGGCTGCGCTAGTCAGCGATGCATCCAACGCTCCCGTTCCGGCGGGTTTCGATATTTGGATGGTAAAACTGCCGCCCTGCATGCTGCCGGGTGGCCGTCTTAGGGGACTAGCAAACATGCAGAATACCACTTTCCGCAAGGGTCTGCTGGCGTCGAGCTCGGCGCTGAAGGCTCTCGCACTGGTGGGTGCTGGTGTTGCCGCTTCGACCGGAGCCATCGCTCCGGCCGCAGCGCAGGACTACACCTCCGGTGCCATCACCGGCCAGGTAACCGATGAAAGCGGTGTGCCCGTCAGCGGCGCAACCGTTACCGCAACGTCGACCTCCACGGGCCAGACCCGCTCGACGACGACCGGTTCGAACGGCAACTTCCGCCTCAACGCCCTGCCGACCGGCTCGTACGACATCGTCGTCAACGGCGGCGGCTTCGAAGACTTCACCGCCACCGGCGTGAACGTGCTGGCTTCGCAGGCTGTCGGCGTGGACATCTCGGTGTCTTCGGCCAACGTCATCACCGTTATCGGTACCACCATCGTCCGCGACTTCGAAGGCACCACCCAGGGCCTCAACATCGACGTGGAAGAGCTGACCAAGCGCGTTCCGCTGCCGCGCGACCTGACTTCGGTCGTGCTGCTCGCACCGGGCACCACGCAGGGCGACAGCGCATTCGGCAACCTCGCCTCCATCGGCGGTTCGTCGGTCGCTGAGAACGCCTATTACGTGAACGGCCTCAACACGACGAACTTCGACAACTACCTCGGTTCGGCCCGCGTGCCGTTCGACTTCTACCGTTCGGTGGAAGCGAAGACCGGTGGTTACCCGGCCGAATTCGGTCGTGCGACCGGCGGTATCGTCAACGCCGTGACCAAGTCGGGTTCGAACGACTTCTTCGGCGGTGTCCACCTCGACTGGGCGCCGAAGTTCGGCCGCACCGACGGTGATGAACTGCAGACCTGCTCGTTCGACGATCCGGGCTCCATCTCCGGCACTCCGGTTGTCACCGGCCCGATCTCGTGCGTCGATCTTACCAACCGCGACGCCGACGAAGCTTCCAGCTACTCGGCCGTCATCGAAGCCGGTGGCCCGATCATCGAAGATCGCCTGTTTGTCTATGGCCTCGTGGAATTCCGCGAAACCAAGTCGAACACCGTGAACCGCATCAGCGGCCTGTCGACCCAGAACATCCAGGACAACCCGTTCTGGGGTGCCAAGGTCGATGCGTATCCGATCGACAGCCAGCACTTCGAATTCACCATCTTCGACACGCGTCGCGAAACGGTCCAGTCGACCGCTCCGTACACCGAAGGTGCCGGGGACAACGGCTTCAACATCGGCGACTATGAAACGACCGGTATCTTCAACTTCGGTGGCATCAGCTACGTCGGCAAGTACACCGGTACGTTCACCGATTGGCTGACCGTTTCGGCTGCCTACGGTGTGATGGAAGATCGCTTCGACAACGTGTCGAGCGGTGCCGCTGCGGCCCTGCCGTACAGCGTCAACGTCTCCGGCGGTCCGATCAACGGTGTCGGCAACGGCGGTCTGCTGAACGGCCAGCGCGCTGCTTCGCTGTCGACTCCGTACGAGACCCGGCGTGAATTCTACCGCGCCGACGTCGACCTGTACTTCGACCTTCTCGGTTCGCACCACATCCGTGCCGGTTTCGACACCGAAATCAACACGCTGCGTCGTGGTACGGTCCGTACGGGTGGTGATTACCTGCTCGGCAACGGTCGCATCACGCAGGAAGCCTATGACGCTGGTGCCGGCGGTGCCGGTTTCGCCTACGTCTATCGTGCAGGCGGTATCGTCGAGCTGAACTACTTCAACTCGGGCGGTGCTTTCGAATCGACCAACCGTGCGTTCTACATCCAGGACGAATGGAACGTCACCGATCGCCTGACCCTGAACCTGGGCCTGCGTCGTGACGACTTCACGCTCGACAAGGCTGACGGTACGGACTTCCTCGACCTCGAAGAAAACTACGCTCCGCGCGTCGGTTTCACCTACGATGTCGGCGATAACGGCCGCCTCTTCGGCTTCTTCGGTCAGTACTTCCTGCCCGTCGCGTCGAACACCGCCTTCCGCGGTGCCGGTGCCGAGTTCTTCCTGCGCGAACGCTACAACTACAGCAGCGTCCGCAGCGATGGTACTCCGGTCATCACCAGCCAGGTCACCGACAACCCGAGCTACCAGAACACCTGTCCGTTCGCTCTGACGCCTCAGGGCAACGGCGTGAACTGCTCGGTCACGGGCGACGGTTCGGTTCCGCCGAGCGACGCCTTCTTCGCAGCCGACCTCAAGGCCACCAAGCAGTCCGAATACATCCTCGGTTACGAGCATGACTTCGGCGGCTTCAGCCTGGGTCTCGCCTACATCCATCGCAACCTCGACCGCACCGCGGAAGACGCAGCGATCGACGCGGCTGTGATCGATTACTGTCAGGCCAACGGCATCACCGGTTGTGAAACGGTCTGGACCGGCTTCCACCAGTACGTGACCTACAACATCGGCGGCGACCTCACGGTGGCCCTGCTGGGTGACGACGACGTGACCAGCGTTCCGCTGGACGGCGTGGTTCTCACCATCCCGGCGGAAGACATTCCGTTGCCGGCAGCAAAGCGTACCTACGACGCGGTCGAATTCACGTTCGAACGTCCGTGGGACGGCCGCTGGAGTGTCCAGGGCAGCTACACCTGGTCGCGCAGCTACGGTAACTCGGAAGGCTACGTGCAGTCGGACTTCGGTCAGGACGATGCCGGCATTACGCAGGACTTCGACCAGCCGGGCTTCACCGACTTCGCCGAAGGCCGTCTGCCGAACGATCGTACGCACCGCTTCAAGCTCTTCGGTGCCTATGCACCGATCGAAGAGTTTGTCGTCGGTACGAACATCTCGGTCGACTCGCCGCGTCCGCTTAGCTGCTTCGGCTTCCACCCCACCGATGTCTTCGGCAACCTCTATGGTGCGGCTTCGCACTATTGCGGTCTGCAGCCCGCTCCGCGCGGCGAAGGCAGCGAAACCGACTGGATCTACAACGTAGACATGTCGTTCCGCTACAACATCGATGCGGGCCAGGATCGTCAGATCAGCTTCACTGCAGACGTGTTCAATATCTTCAACTTCCAGAACGTTACCCAGCGTAACGAATTCGGCGAGACGGATATTGCTACCGCGAACGCAGCTGGCGAACCGACGTCGGTGTTTTACAACCCGAACTACGACATCGTGACGGGCTACCAGGCTCCGCGCAGTGTCCGCTTCGGCATCGACATCCTGTTCTAATCGCAAGATCGGAACACGAATCGAAACAGGGAGGGGCGGTCTTCGGACCGCCCCTTTCTTTTTGCGTAATCGATATGTGAAAGCGGGCTGCGGCGCCGCGCCGTGAATTCCCTAGCCGGCGTAGGCTGCGCGGAATTCGTCGAGCAGGGGGCCGTAAGCCTCGGCCTGCCCCACGCGGTCGGTCCGCATCGGTTCGCGCACCTGCATCGCGCTCGCCGTACGCACCACCCGCTCCTGCCGGTGGAACTGCGCCATCGCCCGGTCGTAGGAAACGCCGGCGTGGTCGGCGATCTTCGGGATCCAGACGTCGGGCGCGCTCACCAGTTCCTCGTACGGCACGGTCATGATCCGCTCCGGGAAAAGCTTCACCCAGTGGGCGAACAATCGGTCCTCCAGCGCGAAGACACGGCCGATATCGGCCAGCGACCAGCTCCACGGCACGCCCGCGGTAAAGTAGGTGCGGAAGCACGACAGCGCCGTGTCTTCGGGGCTTCGGCGCATCCACAGCACCCGCGCATCGGGCAGCGTGTGCAGCAGCAGCCCCATTCGCAGCGATTGCTGCAGCGTCTTGTCGACGATGCGCCCTTCCGGTCCGAAGCGTTCCGCCAACAGGCCTTCGTATGTCCGCGCCAGCGTGCCCCACGGATCGGGATGATCGCCCATCGCCGCTTCGAATTCATGCGCGCCGATCATGGTCTCGCCCGCTACCGGGATCAGCGCAGGGCGCAGCAGGTTGATCTCGCCCCCGTCGGCAATGTCCGGATGGGCGGTCAGGATCGTTTCGGTCAGCGTGCTTCCCGAACGCGGCAGGCCGTTGACGAATATCGCGCGGCTGCCCGAATGGCCGGAGGGACGCAGCCTCGCCATCCGCTCGGGCGTGAAGTCGGTCAGCGCCTGCGTCGCCTGCCGCTCCATCGCGTCGTAATCGAACGTCTCGGTGCCCCGGCGCAGGGCCGCGCCTTCGGAATAGGCTTCGAAGGCAGCGCCGAAATCGCGGCAGTCGTGATAGGCCTTGCCCAGCGTGTAGAGCAGCCGGCTGCGCAGCATCGGATCGGTGAGGCCCGGCGCGCTGCGCAGCTTTTCAAGCGCGGCAAGATCCGGGTCTCCCGGCGCGAATGTCTTGGTCATCGCCAGCGCCGACCAGCTTTCGATCATCGCCGGCTTCTGCGCCAATGCGGCGCGGAAATGGCTTGCGCCTTCCTCCGCCTTGCCCTCGCCCACGGCCTGCGTGCCGAGGAAGTGCTGCACCTGCGGGATCTGCCGGTGCTTTTCCGCCAGCCGGGCGACCTGCTCGCGCGCTTCGCGGCTGCGCCCGGTCTCGACCAGCTCGCCCCAGCCATAGAGCAGGCGGCTCAGCGTGGGCGGCGGCGTGGCGGCGAAACGGCGCGCGGCCTCGCGCTGGATGTCGACCGCGCCGATCTGCTTTGCCAGCCGCCCGATGCTCTGCCACCGCTCGCCATTTGGTGGCCCCTCGCGCACCTCTTCGCGCAGGAGTGCGACCGCGCCATCGCGGTCGAGGCGCTTCAGCGCCTCCACGGCGGCGAGCACGCGGTTGGTGGCAGCGGAGTTGGTGGCAGGGGGCGACGTCACGCCCCTGCCCTAGCGCGCCCCATCCCCCGGCTCAATCGCCGCGCGCCGCAAGCGCACTCTCAACCGATCCCTCAACCGGCTTCGGTGGTCATTTCCAGCGCGCCGTCGCCTTCGTCGATATGGACGGTGCTGCCGTCGGGAATGTCGCCCTGTAGCAGCTTGTCGGCGAGCGGATCCTGCAAGTAGCGCTGGATCGCCCGCTTCAGCGGCCGCGCGCCATAGACCGGGTCGTAGCCCACACGGCCGAGCCACTTGCGCGCCCCGTCGGTCAGGTCGAGCGTGATCTTGCGATCCTTCAGCAGCTTCTGCACCCGCGCGACCTGGATATCGACGATCGGCGCCATGTGCTCTGCCGCGAGGCGGTGGAACAGGATGATCTCGTCCAGCCGGTTGAGGAATTCGGGGCGGAAATGCCCGCGCACCACGTCCATCACCTGCGGTTCGACATCGTCCACCGTCTGTTCGTCGGTCAGCTGCGTCAGGAACTGGCTGCCGAGGTTGCTGGTGAGGATGATGAGCGTGTTGGAAAAGTCCACCACGCGGCCCTGCCCGTCCGTCAGCCGCCCGTCGTCGAGCACCTGGAGCAGCACGTTGAACACGTCGGCGTGGGCCTTCTCCACCTCGTCGAACAGCACGACCTGGTAGGGGCGGCGGCGCACCGCTTCGGTCAGCACCCCGCCCTCGTCGTACCCGACATAGCCCGGAGGCGCGCCGATCAGGCGGGACACGGCGTGCTTTTCCATGAATTCGCTCATGTCGATGCGGACCATCGCGTCGTCGTCGTCGAACAGGAAGCCGGCGAGCGCCTTCGTCAGCTCGGTCTTGCCGACGCCGGTGGGGCCGAGGAACAGGAAGCTGCCGAGCGGGCGGTTCGGGTCCTGCAAGCCGGCACGGCTGCGGCGCACCGCCTTGGACACGGCGGTGACCGCCGCTTCCTGCCCGATCACGCGCTTGCCGAGCAACTGCTCCATCTGCAGCAGCTTGTCGCGCTCGCCCTCCATCATCTTGTCGATCGGGATGCCGGTCCAGCGGCTGACGACACCGGCGATATCCTCTTCGGTGACCTCTTCCTTCAGTAGCGCGTTGTCGGTCTGGCCGGCGGCCTCCTCCAGCTGCTTTTCAAGCTCGGGGATGCGGCCATAGGACAGCTCGCCCGCCTTCTGCAGGTCGCCGGCGCGCTGCGCCTGCTCCAGCTCCAGCCTTGCGGCGTCGAGCTGTTCCTTGACCTTGGCTTCGGCGTGGATCTTGTCGCGCTCGTTTTGCCAGCGGGTGGTGAGCTCGCTCGACTGCTGCTCCAGCTCCGACAGTTCCTTGCGCAGGTTTTCCAGCCGGTCTTTCGAAGCGCTGTCGGTTTCCTTCTGAAGCGCGGATTCCTCGATCTTCAGCTGGATGATCCGGCGGTCGAGATTCTCGATCTCCTCCGGCTTCGATTCCACTTCCATGCGGATGCGGCTTGCCGCCTCGTCCATCAGGTCGATCGCCTTGTCGGGCAAGAAACGGTTCTGGATATAGCGGTCGGACAGCTGCGCCGCGGCCACGATGGCACCGTCGGTGATGCGCACGCCATGGTGCAGCTCGTATTTTTCCTTGATGCCGCGCAGGATGCTGATCGTGTCTTCCACGCTCGGCTCGTCGATATAGACGGCCTGGAAGCGCCGCTGGAGCGCGGGGTCCTTCTCGACATATTTCTGGTACTCGTCGAGCGTGGTGGCGCCGATGCAGTGCAGTTCGCCGCGCGACAGGGCGGGCTTGAGCAGGTTGGATGCATCCATGCTGCCTTCCGACGCGCCCGCGCCGATCAGCGTGTGCATCTCGTCGATGAACAGGATGATCTGCCCGTCGGCGCCCTTCACCTCGTCCAGCACGGCCTTCAGTCGCTCCTCGAACTCGCCGCGATATTTCGCGCCCGCGATCAGCGCGCCGAGATCGAGCGACATCAGCGTGCGGTCCTTCAGGCTGTCGGGCACGTCGCCATTGGCGATGCGCAGGGCAAGGCCTTCGGCGATGGCGGTCTTGCCGGTGCCGGGTTCGCCGATAAGCGCCGGGTTGTTCTTGGTCCGCCGCGCGAGGATCTGCACCGTGCGGCGGATTTCCTCGTCGCGGCCGATCACCGGGTCGAGCTTGCCGTCGCGCGCCGCCTGCGTCAGGTCGCGGGCATATTTCTTCATCGCGTCGTAGGATTCCTCGGCGCTGGCGGTGTCCGCGGTCTTGCCCTTGCGCAGTTCGTTGATCGCATCGTTGAGCGCCTGCGGGGTCACCCCCGCGTTCTTGAGCGCCTGGCCGGCCGAGGTCGTGGTGGCGAGAGCGAAGGCGACCAGCAGCCGCTCCACGGTGACGTAGCTGTCGCCCGCCTTGTCGGCGACCTGCTGCGCTTGGTCGAGAACGCGCACGGCGTCGTTGTCGAGCCCCGGGGTGCCCTGCGCCCCGCCGCCGCTGACGGCCGGGACCTTGGCGAGCGCGGCATCGACACCGTCTTCCACGGCGCGCGGATTGCCGCCGGCGCGCGCAATCAGCCCGCTGGCCATGCCTTCGGGATCCTCGATCATCGCTTTCAGGATGTGATCGGGGCTGATCCGCTGGTGGTTCATGCGGATCGCCACGGTCTGCGCGGCCTGCAGGAAACCCTTCGCGCGGTCGGTGAATTTTTCCAGGTTCATCGAAAATCCCTCGTTGAATGTCCCGCCGGAGATAATGTTGCAAATTTGCAACACAAGGGCCGGACGCGCGCATTTTTACGCTGTGTTGCCTAACTAAGTCACCTCGCGCCGAAAGCAAGCCCGTTCGGGCCCGCTCGCAGCGCGGCGTTTACGCTCCGTTTACCACGTTTGCCTAAGTCAGGTTCCGCACGGCGAATGCGCCGGACCGGGGGAATTCATGACCAAGACTATCGTTTCGCGCAGTGTACTGATGGCCTGCACCGCATTCGCCGCGCTGGCTGCGCCCGGCGCCATGGCACAGGACGGCGACGAGCTGGCCGCCATCGTCGAGCGGCTCGACCGGCTGGAGCGCGAGAATTCCGAATTGCGCGCCGAGGTCGAGGCCTTGCGCAATACAGACGCCGCGGCGCCGGCCCAGCCCCGCGTGACAACCACCGTCGCCGCGGCAGGCCCGCAAGCCACCGGCATCGCACCGACCGTGGACGAGGTTGCCGGCGACAGCGACCCGCAGATCGTGGGCGTCGCGCCCGATTACGGTTTTGCCATGCTCGACCATGCGGAAAGCGTGAACACAAAGCCGCTGCTGCAGCTGCGCGCCATAGCCGACGGCACGCTGGACGATACGGTCACCTTTTCCGGCAGCGTCACGGCCATCGTGAACTACCAGAACAGCAATATCGACGACACGTTCGGTTACCTGATGCGCCACCCCACCGGCGCGAACCAGAACGGCAAGCACGTATCCGAAGCGGTGCTCCATTCCGCGCAGCTCGCCTTCACTGCACGGCTGGCGGACGGCTTCACCGGCTATGCCGAGCTGCTTTACGATCCGCAGCAGAGCTTCGGCACCGGCACGATCACCACACTCACCCGAAACCAGGTCCAGCTGCGCCGCGGCTGGGTGATGGTCGGCGATCTGGAGCGTAGTCCGGCCTACGCGCTGCTGGGCAAGATGGACATTCCCTTCGGCCTCCAGGACACGGTCAGCCCTTTCACCAACTCGACCAACTGGCACGCCTTTGCCGGCCTCGCCTACGGCGCACAGGTCGGGTACTACGCCGACGGGCTCAGCCTGCGCGGTATGGCGATCCAGGGCGGCGCGCAGTTCCGCGGGGCGAACGCGCCGGTCAACGGTACCGCCATCCCCTCGCGCCTCAACAACTTCGCAGTGGATGCCAGCTACGAAGCGGAATTCGCGCCCCGCTATCGCGTGCGCTTCGGCGGCAGCTACCAGCATGCGACCGCCTATTGCCAAGGCTATCCGGTGTTCCATTTCAACCCGTGCGAGGAGCCGAACGGCGCGTGGGCGGCTTACGGCAAGGCCGACCTTGAAGACCTGACCCTGCTCGGCGAACTCGCCCGCACGACCGACATCTGGAAAGGCACGGCCGTGCCCGACCCGACCAATCCGCTGAGCGAATTCGAAGCGGTGAAGGTCACCAGCTTCACCTTCGGCGGGCGCTACGGCTTCGGCGCGAACGAGGAAGACCAGGCCCGCCACGAATTCGCGGTGTCGGCGGAATTCAGCCGCTTCATCGCGGGCGACGATGGTTCGCCGTGGGAAGCGCAGAGCCAGTTCGTCGCCGGCCTGTCATGGTTCCCGGTCAGCAACGTCAACCTGTTCGGCGAATTCATCCGCGCCGACGGCTTCGTCCCGCTCAATTTCCTCAGCGGCGGCAACCTGCCCGGCGGCGCCACGTGGTCGCGCCAGGATGCGCTGACCAACGTGCTGCTATTCGGCATGGAAGGCTCTTTCTGACCTTCCTGAGAGCGGGTCCGGAGCTTATTCCAGATCAGCTTCCTCGAAGCTGTAATCGAGCAAATCGCCGGGCCGGCATTCCAGGATAGCGCACATTTTCGCCAGCGTGGAGAACCGCACGCCGCGGACCTTGCCGGACCGGAAAAGCGACATCTGCGTCTCGCTGATGCCCACTTTTCCGGCCAGTTCCTTGCCGGTCATGCCCCTGTCGTGGAGCACGCGGTCAAGCGTTATCGCGACGGGCATCAGACGAACTCGTCCAGTTCGCGCGCCTTGCTGAAGGACTGGCCGGTCAGCCGGCCGACCATGACCAGCAGCAAGCCGACCGCGACGATCGACAGATACGTCGGATCGAATACGGCGATGCTGGAATATTCATCCGGAAACAGGCTGCGCAGCAACAGCGGCGTGCCGAGCGTATCCATCGCGCCGCCCAAGGCGATGAAGACACCCACGGCGCCGAGCAGGCGCGGCAGGATCGGCGCAAAGCTGCGCCCCCGCCATACCTTCCAGCCCGCCCAGGTGATCCCCGCGAGCGCCATCAGGTAAGGCGCTGCGCCCAGTCGCTTGACCGTCCAGGGCGTGCTTTCGCCCCAACCGCCCAGCCAGGATGCCAGCGGCAACAGCACGATCAGCGCCACCAGGATCGCCCCGCCCCCCGCACACACCATCACCAACAGACCTTCGCGGCGCATCTTCGATCGATCATCCGACATAATTTAACCTTGACTTAAATTTTTGCCCCTTCATTTATGCCTTAGTTAAATTACAGAAGGCGTCGTGGCAATGGAAATGGCGATACGAACCGCGGGTCTCCGCAAGCGACTGGGCGGCCGGACGATCATCGACGGCCTCGACCTTTGTGTGCCGACGGGCAGTATCTACGGCTTTCTCGGCCCCAACGGCGCGGGAAAGACCACAGCCATGCGCTTGCTGCTCGGGCTGGTCCGGGCCGATGCCGGCACCGTCCACCTGCTTGGCAAGCCGCTGCGCACGGACCGGATCGCCTTGTTGCGGCGGATCGGCGCCTTCATCGAAAGCCCGGCGGTGTACGATCACCTGTCGGGCAGGGCGAATCTCGATCTTGCGCGAAGGATGATGTCCCTGCCTCCGCGCGAGGCGGACAGGGTCCTCGAAATCACCGGCATGGCCTCCCACGCGCGGCGCAAGGTGCGCGATTACTCGCTCGGCATGCGGCAGCGCATCGCCCTTGCCCGCGCCTTGCTGGGCCGGCCCGAGCTGCTGCTGCTGGACGAGCCGACCAACGGCCTCGATCCCGAAGGCATCGCCGACATGCGCTGGCTGATCCGCAGCCTGCCGCAGCAGGCGAATTGCACGGTCTTCCTCTCCAGCCACCTGCTGGCCGAAGTCGAGCAGGTCGCGGACCACGTCGGGCTCCTCCGGGCGGGAAGCCTCGTCAAGGAAGGACCGTTGCAAATGCTGCTAGGCGCAGGCCGGAATGTGCGCGTCACCGTGGACGATGCCGCGCGCGCCACCACCGTGCTCGCCGCGAAGGGTTTTGCGGCGGAGAAGGCGGGCGCAGCTTCGCTGCTGGTTGCCGTGCCGGATGGCGCAAGCGCCGCCGACATCTCTGCTCAGGCAAACGCCGCGCTGGTCACGGCCGGCGTTCCGGTAATGCGCCTGTGCGAAGAAAAGCGGTCGCTGGAAGAAATCTATCGCGAGATCGACGGGCCGCGCACGCAGGAACGGGGGCTGGCAGCATGATCGCCCTCGTCCGCGCCGAGCTGGCCAAGCTCGGCGGCTCGCTGGCCCTGCTGTTTGCGCTGGTCGTCCCCGCGCTCACCGCGCTTCTCGCCGTCCTGGCGCTGGTCACCGACATGCAGGAAAGCCGGTGGCTGACAATCATCGACCGGCTGGTCCTGCCCCTGTGGGTCATGTTCCTGCTGCCCATGGCGACGGCCGCCTTCTGCACGCTGGTTGCGCAGATCGAATACCGGGCCAAGGCGTGGGACACCGTCCTCAGCCAGCCGTTTCCGCGCTGGCAGGTCTTCGCGGCAAAGCTCGTCGTCGTGAGCCTCGCCATCGCCGGGATGACGGTCCTGACCTTTGCCTATGCCTATGTCCTCGTCGGCGGGGTTTCGGCGGCGCTCGGCATCCTGCCGCAAGGCCCGCTGGGCCTGGACGAGCTCGGCATGAAGGTGCCGAGACTGCTGGGCGCAGCCTTCTTCCTCGTCGTGCTGCAATTGTGGTCCGCCTTGCGGTTCGGCAATTTCGTGATTCCCCTCGCCGTCGGGATCGGCGGCACACTGGTGGGGCTGGCGGTGCTGATCACGGGCACCGATAAGGCGGGCTGGTTCCCGTGGGTGCTGACGCTGACGTCCGTTCGGCCGGAGGGCGGTTTGTGGCCGGTCTGGCTCGGCATCGGCGGCGGTGTCTGCGCTGCGCTCGCCATGCTGGCCGACCTGGGCCGCCGCGCGATGCGCTGAACCTTGGCAGGCAGGGCCGGAGCGCCTACCCCGGCTGCATGAGCACCCAGCCCCGCACGCTTGCCACTATTGCCGACCCACTTGCAGAGGGGAGGCGCACGAAGAAGCTGCGCGCATGGATCGGCTGGGGCGCGCTCGCGCTGCTGGCGCTGACGCTGCTGGTGCTGCTGGTGTGGGAGGGGATCGCCGCCGAAGCGAGTCCGCCGCCGCCGGAGCGCGATTACCGGGCGGAGATTATCCGTGACCAGTTCGGCGTGCCGCATATCTACGGCAAGACCGATGCCGACGTCGCCTACGGCCTCGCCCGCGCCCATGCGGAGGACGATTTCTTCACCCTGCAGGACGTGGTGGCGATGACCCGCGGCCGTTACGGCGCGATTGCCGGCACGGAAGGCGCGCAGCTCGATTTCGCGCTCGCCCTGCTCGATGCGCGCGGCACGGCGCAGCGCGACTATCCGCAACTGCCCGCCGACACTCGCGCCGTGTTGGAAGCCTATGCCAGCGGCCTCAACGATCATGCCGCCGCCCATCCGGGGGAACTGAAGCTGGCGAACCTGTTCCCGGTGAACGGCGAGGATATCGCCGCCGGCTTCGCGCTGCGCCAGCCGCTGTTCTTCGGCCTGTTCAACACCGTCGGCCCGCTGGTGGCGGACGAACCGCTCAACCGCGAATTCGGCCCGCGCATCATCCTGGATGCCGAAAGCGCCCCGCCCGCCCCGCTGCCGCAGGGCGAGGATGCGGCCAACGTCGGCTCCAACGCCTTTGCCATCGCGCCGCAGAAATCGGGCGACGGGGTCACCCGCCTCGTGTCCAATTCGCACCAGCCGTGGCGCGGCGGCGTGGCGTGGTACGAGGCGGTGGTCGAAAGCGAGGAAGGCCTGCACTTCGCCGGCGCGACCTTCCCCGGCAGCCCGTTCATCTTCCTCGGCCATAACGAGAAGCTGGGCTGGACCAACACGGTCAACCGCCCCGACATGACCGACGTCTACAAGCTGGTCGTTAACGAGGACGAGACCGAATACCGGCTCGACGGCAAGTGGCTGCCGCTGGAGCGGGAGGATGTGACGCTGGCGGCGAAGATCGGCCCGCTGACGGTGCCCGCGACCCGCAGCATCTATCGCAGCGTGCACGGCCCCGTGATCCGGCAGGACGACGGCGATTTCTACGCCATCCGTTATGGCGGGATGTATTCGATCGCGATGCTCGATGCCTATTACCGCCTGCCCAAGGCGCAAAGCTTCGAGGAATGGCGCGGGATCCTGGCGACCCACGCGATCCCTTCCACCAATTTCATCTATGCCGACGAGACCGGCAACATCGCCTATATCTACAACGCCTCCATCCCCGACCGGCCCGAAGGTTACGACTGGCGCGGGATCCTGCCGGGCGACGAGAGCGCGGCGATCTGGAACGGGCTGGTCGATTACGATGCGCTGCCGCAGTACAAAAATCCCGGCTCCGGCTATCTCTACAACGCGAACAACCAGCCGTTTTTCGCCGCCGGCTCCAGCGACCTGTCTCCCGACAGCGTGGCGCCCGAAATGGGCGTCGAGCTGACGATGACCAACCGCGCCTTTCGCGCCGACAAGCTGATGCGCGAGGCCGACACGATCGACCGCGAAACGCTGGAGCGGATCAAGTACGACACCGGCTACGAACGCAAGGATTACGTCGCCGACCTGTTCGATGCGATCGCCGGGCTCGACGTGTCGGACGACCCGCAGCTGCTCGAGGCCCAGTCGCTGCTCGCCGGGTGGGACTTCAAGGCGGACGGGATCGGCACGGGCGACGCGCTCGCGCTGCTGATGATCCGCGAGGCAATGGGCAATCGCTACAACAACGAGGCCGCGCCCGACACGCGCGAACAGCTGGAAGCCGCAGTCGACCACCTGATGACCCATTTCGGCCATCTCGACGTGCCGCAGGGCGAGCTTTTGCGACTGCGCCAGGGCGATACCGACCTGCCGCTCGACGGCGGCAGCGACACGCTGCGCGCCTCCACCCTGTGGGACGTGGAAGACGACGGCAGGCTGGCCGTGCGCCACGGCGACAGCTTCCTGATGTTCGTGGAGTGGGCGCCGGGCAAACCCGTGTCCTCGGAATCGATCCAGCCCTACGGCCAGGCCATCACCCGGCCCGATTCCATGCATTTCGCCGATCAGGCTGCGCTGTTCGTCATGCACCGGCTGAAGCCCGTGCATTTCTGGCGTAGCGATGCACGCGCGAACTCGCGGGTTCGCTACACCGTCAGCAGCCGCTGATTTCCGTAAGGGATTTTGCCGCGCGGGGCGCAGCGACTATCCTGCGCGCCATAACGAACGAAGGCGAGTCGGGCCGGACGGAGCGGCTTGCCACGGGGGAGACATCGATGACACGCCGTTTGAGCCGCCTTTTGCCTGCCGTATCCGCTTTCGCGCTGCTCGGCGCCTGCGCCACGATGGAGCCGATGGACGACATGGCCACCGTGGCCGCCGCGTCCGAGGCCGCAGCCGCCCAGCCGGTCGCCGCGCCGACCACGGTCGAGGCGTACAGTCGGCAGGCCGCGCTGCTGTCGCAGCTGGTCGATGCGATCGACATTCCCTACGAACAGTTCACGCTCGACAACGGGCTGACCGTTGTGGTGCACGAGGACCGCAAGGCCCCGGTGGTCGCGCTGAGCGTTTGGTACGACGTCGGTTCCAAGCACGAACCCGCCGGCAAGACCGGCTTTGCCCACCTGTTCGAACACCTGATGTTCAACGGCAGCGAGAACGCACCGGGCGACTTCTTCGAGCCGCTGCAACAGGTCGGCGCGACCAATTTCAACGGCACCACCAACGCCGACCGCACCAACTACTACGAGACGGTGCCGACCGCCGCGCTCGACCGGGCGCTGATGCTGGAATCGGACCGCATGGGCTACCTGCTCGGCGCGGTCACGCAGGAGAAGCTCGATAACCAGATCGGCGTCGTGCAGAACGAAAAGCGGCGCGGCGACAACCGTCCCTATGGCCTGCTGCGCTACGAAGTGGTCGAGAACATCTTCCCGCGCGGCCACCCCTACCACCACTCCACCATCGGCTCGATGGACGACCTGTCTAATGCCACGCTGGACGATGTGAAGCAGTGGTTCCGCGACCATTACGGCCCCAACAACGCGGTGCTCGTGCTGGCCGGCGACATCGACGCCGCCGAAGCGCGCCCGATGGTCGAGCAGTGGTTCGGCGCAATCGACCGCGGTCCGGAGGTCGTCCATCCCGACGTGCCGGTGCCAACCCTCGCCGCGAACACCGAAAAGGTGGTGAAGGACCAGATTTCCACCACCCGCATCTATCGCATGTGGCCGATCCCGGGTTCGGGCAGCGCCGACAACATGACGATCGAGCTCGCCGCCTACGCGCTGGGCGGGCTCGCCAGCAGCCGCCTCGACAACGCGCTGGTGCGCGACCAGCAGGTCGCCGTGAGCGTGTCGAGCTGGACCTGGAGCAACGAGGACGCGGGCGTCTTCATCGTGCAGGCCGACGTGAAGCCGGGTACCGACCGCGCCACGGTGGAAGCCGCGCTGGATGCACAAGTCGCCAACTACATCGCCGGCGGGCCGACCGCGGGCGAGCTTGAGCGCAGCAAGGTCTCGATCGCGTCGGGCACCATTTCCGGCCTCGAATCGACCGGTGGCAAGGCGGTGACACTGGCCGGCGGCGCACTCTACAAGGACAACCCCGGCCAGTATGCGGTCGACCTGCAGCGCATGGTCGCCGCCACGCCCGAAAGCGTGACCGCCTTCCTGCAGCGCTGGCTGACCAAGCCGCGCTTCGCCCTCGTCTACGAACCGGGCGAGCGGACCGAAGGCGGCGAAAGCCGCGGCGGCGCGGCGATCCCCGAAGATATCGGCGGGCTCGACGCGGCCGCGCTCGATTATTTCTGCGGTGCCTCCACCTGTTCGGACGAACAACTGGCCGAACTGTCGTTCCAGGATCGTTCGCAGCTGCCGCCCGTCGGCCAGCTGACCGATCTCGACTTCCCCGATATCGAACGCGCCACGCTGTCGAACGGCATGGAAGTCTATTTCGCCCGCCGCGACGCGGTGCCGACCGTGTCCGTCGAGGTTGCTTTCGATGCGGGCTTCTCCGCCGATCCGCGTGACGCGCTGGGCACCCAGTCGCTGATGCTGGAGCTGATGGAGGAAGGCACCACCTCGCTCGATTCCGTTGCGCTGGCGACCGTGCAGGAAGTGCTCGGCGCCGATATCGGCAGCTCTGCCGACGGGGACTGGACCACGTTCGAACTGTCCGCCCTCGCCCCCAACCTCGCCCCGTCGCTGGCGCTGCTGGCGGACTACATCCGCAACCCCGCCTTTGCCGACAGCGACCTGGAGCGCGTGCGCGCCCAGCAGCTCAACCGGATCGAGTCGGAGCTGAAGAACCCGCAAGCAATGTGGCAGCGCGCCATGGCACAGGTGTTGTTCGGGGAGCATCCCTATGCCGTGCCGCCCAGCGGGACCGGCGATATCGACGTCGTGCGCGGCCTTTCGCGCGGCGACCTTGCCGCCTTCCACGACACGTGGCTGCGGCCCGACAACGCGAAGGTCTTCGTGGTCGGCGATACCACGCTGGCCGAGGTTACTGCGCAGCTGGAAGGCACCTTCGGGTCGTGGGCCGCGCCGGCCGCGCCCCTGCCGGCCAAGAACCTCGACGTCGCCGTGCCGGAGGCGCGCCAGCGGATCGTCCTCATCGACCGGCCGAATTCGCCGCAGTCGGTGCTGACCGCCGGCCGCGTGCTAAATGTGCGCGGCACGGACGACAACACCGCGCTGTTCGCCTCGAACGAGATCCTCGGCGGAAGCTTCCTCAGCCGGATCAACATGAACCTGCGGGAGACCAAGGGCTGGTCCTACGGCTCGCGCTCCTTCGTCCAGTCGGCCGTCGACCGCCTCAGCTACGTGGTCGTCGCGGAAATCCAGGCCGACAAGACCGGTGCCTCGCTGCTGGAAATCGAGAAGGAATTGACCGGCTATTCCGGCGACAACGGCGTCACCGCGGCAGAGCTGGAGCGGACCGTCAACGGCAACGTGCGCGAATTGCCGGGCCAGTTCGAAACCTCCGGTTCCGTCCTCAACGGCCTGGTCAACATCGTGAAATACGGCCGCCCGGACGATTACTACGAAACGCTGGCCGGCAAGTACGAGGCGCTGACCGCCGATACGCTGGGCGACCTTGCACGCGAGAATTTCAGCTTCGGCGACCTCGTGTTCGTGATCGTCGGCGATGCTGACGTGGTGATGCCGCAGCTGGCCGATCTCGGCTACGATGTGGAACTTCGCAAGGCCTCTGCGGATTGATAAGAAAACCCCCTACCCAAGAACGATAACAGGAGAATTCGAATGACCGATGTTGGTGGCAAGTACGACTGCGTGACCAAGAGCCCGATGGGCGACCAGACAAGCACGCTGACCGTGATCCCGGGCGACGACGGCAAGACCTTTACCGGCACCAACAAGGGCCAGATGGGCGAGTTGGAAATCAAGGACGGCACGATCGACGGCAACACGCTGACCTGGAAGATGGACATGGTCGTGCCGATGCCGATGACCCTGAACGCCACCGCCACGGTGGACGGCGACCAGCTCAACGGCACTGTCAACGCCGGCGCATTCGGCGACATGGCGATGACCGGCACCCGCGTAAACTGACGCGTAGCCGCAGCTAAAAGGAAAGGCCCGCCGGATACGATCCGGCGGGCCTTTTTGTTTTCGGCATGAAAGGGCGCAATCAGCGGAATAGCCTAACGACCTCCCCGTCGACCAGAATCTCGGCGGGGGGTCCGTCCCGCGTGAACACGACTTCGGTCCGTGCCGAGGCCAGATCGTCCGGAACGAACACGAGAATTCCGTCCTCGATGTGCGCATTAACGAAATCGGATCGGTATTGACCGAGATACCTTCCGTTGCTGAGAAACAGGAAACGCCTGCCGCCGTGGACTGCGCATTCCGGACAGGCAGGCCGCAGCCGGTATCGATGCTCGCAAATACGGAATAGATGGTCCGCGGCCTTCACTTGGCCGACATAAACGAGAGAAATATCGTCCATTTCGCAGTCCACGGACCCCGAAAAGCCACTGGATACCAAGGCCTCTCGAATATTGCCGAGACATGCAGAGGGATCGGTCCCCTTCGCATCTCCACCGAGACCGAAACTCAGCACAGCAACAATTGGAAGAAGCAAATCGCGCATCGCCAAATTTTATCGCAACACGAGAATTGTGCAATCGCTGCGACCGATCTTACTTGTCGCGGCTGACCGTCCCTACCCGTCCAGCTTCTTGCGCAGCAGTTCGTTGACCACCTGCGGGTTGGCCTTGCCCTGCATCGCCTTCATCGTCTGGCCGACGAAGAAGCCGAACAGCTTGTCCTTGCCCGCGCGGTATTGTTCCACCTTGTCCTGGTTCGCGGCGAGGACCTGGTCGATCTCCGCCTCGATGGCGCCGGTGTCGCTTTCCTGCTTCAGCCCTTCGCGTTCCACGATGGCTTGTGCGCCGTCGCCGGTCTCGAGCATCTTTTCGAGGACCTGCTTGGCGATGGAGCCGCTGATCGTGCCGTCGGCCACCAGCGCGAGCAGCTCTGCGCCCTTTTCCGGCGTGACGGGGCTGGTCTCCAGCGTCTTGTCCACACGGTTGAGCGCGCCGAACAATTCGCTGGTGAGCCAGTTGGCCGCCTGTTTCGCGACATCGCCCTTGCCCTTGTTCGCCCGGCGCGCGGTCGCTTCCAGCAGCTGTTCGAACCACGCGGCGGTATCGACTTCGGCGGTCAGCACGTTGGCGTTGTAAGCCGACAGGCCGAGCTCGTTCACATAGCGGTCGCGCTTGGCGTCGGGAAGTTCGGGCAAGGACTCGCGGCATTCGGCCACGAAATCGTCGTCCAGTTCCAGCGGCAGCAGGTCGGGATCGGGGAAGTAGCGATAATCGTGCGCGTCTTCCTTCGACCGCATGGAGCGGGTTTCGTTGCGGTCGGGATCGTAGAGCCGCGTTTCCTGCACCACCGTGCCGCCGTCCTCGATCAGGTCGACCTGGCGGCGGGCTTCCTGTTCGATCACCGCCATCACGAAGCGCACCGAATTGACGTTCTTCGTTTCCGTGCGGGTGCCGAATTCCTCGCCCGGCTTGCGGACGCTGACGTTGACGTCGGCACGCATCGAGCCCTGCTCCATGTTGCCGTCGCACGATCCGACATAGCGCAGGATGGAGCGCAGCTTGCGGACATAGGCGCCCGCTTCGGCGGGGGAGCGCATGTCGGGCTTCGACACGATTTCCATCAGCGCCACGCCGCTGCGGTTGAGATCGACATAGGAGAAGGCGGGATGCTGGTCGTGCATCAGCTTGCCCGCATCCTGCTCCACATGGATGCGCTCGATCCCGATGGTCTTGTCCTCGGGGATGCCGGCTTTCTCGTCGGCATCGATGACCAGCTGCCCCTCGCCCACCAACGGGTGGTAGAGCTGGCTGATCTGGTAGCCCTGCGGCAAATCGGCGTAGAAATAGTTCTTGCGGTCGAACCGGCTCCATTTGTTGATCTTCGCATCGATGGCGAGGCCGGTGCGCACCGCCTGGCGGATGCATTCGCGGTTCGGCACCGGCAGCATGCCTGGCATCGCCGCATCGACGAGGGAGACCTGCGTGTTCGGCTCCGCCCCGAATTCGGTCGAGGCGCCGGAGAACAGCTTCGCCTGGGTCGAGACCTGCGCGTGGACTTCGAGGCCGATGACGACCTCCCAGTCGCCAGTGGCGCCGTGGATCGTGTAGTTGCTCATAGCGTTTGCCATATCTTTAGAGTGCCCAAACCTCAAAGTTCCACGCAACCCTGACAACTTTACCCCTCTCTTCATGTAAAGATATCGTCTGCGACTTGCGCTTCTTCTCAAGAAAAATTGAGCGACCTTCATTTACGCTCGTGCGGGCGTAACCTTGAGAATTCAATTTTCGTGCCGACGATACATAACTATCGCCTGTACAAATATTGAATTTGCACCCGGAATCGATTGCACCCTTCGGCTCGACCAATGCCGTCAACAGGCCGGGGCCACGGTATAAGGAGAAGGCGACGAAACTTAGTAAGACGACGAAAAATGTTCCGATAATCGCTTTGGCGAAGGCGCTCACCACCTCTTCTCCGGCTGCGCGGTGAAGCCGGCGCGTTTTTCTATCGCGAGGCCGGCATTCAGCACGCCCTGCTCGTCGAAGGCCTTGCCGATGATCTGCAAGCCCAGCGGCAGGCCTTCGCCGTTGAGGCCGGCGGGCACGCTCATCGCGGGCAGGCCGGCGAGGCTGGCGGGCACGGCGAACACGTCGTTCAGATACATCGCCAGCGGATCGTCGCTCTTCTCGCCCAGCGCGAAGGCCGCGCTCGGCGCGGTGGGCGCAAGGATCACGTCGCAGTGGTCCCACGCCTGCTGGAAGTCGCGCGCGATCAGCGTGCGGATCTTCTGCGCCTGCGTGTAATAGGCATCGTAGAACCCGGCGCTGAGCACATAGGTGCCGATCATCACGCGGCGCTTCACCTCGTCGCCAAAGCCATCGGCGCGGGTCGCGGCATACATGTCCTGCAGCCCCGCGCCTTCTGGCAGGTCGCGCAGGCCGTAACGCACGCCGTCATAACGCGCGAGGTTGCTGGAGGCTTCCGCCGGGGCGATGATGTAATAGGCCGGCAGCGCGTATTTCGTGTGCGGCAGGGAGATGTCGACGATCTCGGCCCCCGCATCCTTCAGCCACGCGATACCCTGGTCCCAGCTGGCCGCGATTTCCGCGTCCATGCCGTCCATCCGGTATTCGCGCGGAATGCCGACGCGCTTGCCCGCAAGATCGTCCGACAGGCCGCCGAACCAGTCGGGCACGTCCATCTTCAGGCTGGTCGCGTCCTTCGAGTCGAAGCCAGCCATCGCGCCGAGCATGATCGCGCAGTCGGCTACGTCTCGCGCCATCGGCCCTGCCTGGTCGAGGCTGGAGGCGAACGCCACCACGCCCCAGCGCGAGCAGCGGCCGTAGGTCGGCTTGATGCCGGTGATGCCGGTAAAGGCGGCGGGCTGGCGGATCGATCCGCCGGTGTCGGTGCCGGTCGCCGCGGGGCACAGCCGGGCGGAGACCGCCGCGCTCGATCCGCCGGACGAGCCGCCGGGGGCCAGCGCCGCATTATCGCCGTTGCCGCGCCGCCACGGCGAAATGACGTTGCCGAAGTAGCTCGTCTCGTTCGAGGAGCCCATGGCGAACTGGTCCATGTTGAGCTTGCCCAGCATGGTGCAGCCCGCGTCCCACAGCTTCTGCGAGACGGTGCTTTCATATTCGGGCACGAAGCCTTCGAGGATGTGGCTGGCCGCGGTGGACTGCACGCCTTTGGTGCAGAACAGGTCCTTCATGCCGATCGGCACGCCGGCCATGGCGGGCAGGTCCTTGCCATCGCTCCGCGCGGTGTCGACCGCGTCCGCCTGTTCCAGCGCCTTGTCCGGCGTGGCGACGATGAAGGCGTTGAGCGCCGATGCGGCAGCGACGTTGGCGTTGAACGCCTCGGTCACTTCGCGCGCGGTGAATTCACCGCCGCGCACACCGTCGCGGATGGCGCGCACGCCCAGCTGGGTAAGGTCGGTCATTCGATCACCTTGGGCACGGCGAAGAAGCCGTGTTCCGCGTTGGGCGCGTTCGCCAGCACCTTGTCACGCACGCCGCCGCCGGTCAGCGGGTCGGCATCGACCACGTCGTCGCGCAGGCGCAGCTGGTTGGGGATGACCGCCGTCATCGGCTCCACGTCGCTGCAGTCGACTTCGCCCAGCTGGTCCACCCAGCTGAGGATGTTGTTGAGTTCCGGCACCATCGCCTCGCACTGCGCATCGTCGAGCCGGATGCGTGCCAGAGAGGCGATCTTGGCCACTGTTTCCTTATCTACGGACATGGCGAGGGCGTTAGCCTTGCGCAGGCTTTGCTTCAAGCGGTGTTAGCGGACGCAGCAGACCTATTCGAAGATGTCGCCGACCGGCTTGCCGTCCACATAGACACGCCGCCCGGTGACCTCGCGAATTTCGGCGCTCGCAGCGTCGAGATTCTCCACTTCAAGCTGGCTTGCGCGGCCGCCATCAGGGGCTTCAGGAGGGAACGGCACCAGATCGGCCCCGCGGAAAAACACATGCGAGGTGCCGAGCCCGTTGGTCAGCACGACGCGGCGCCGGCCATCGCGTTCCCCCGCGTCGAGCGCGATACAGGCCTGCTCGCACTGCCACGGATTGTCATCGATGTAGTTCTCCACCGCCTCGCGCAGGGCGGGGTCGGTAAAGGCGTAGCGGATCTCGCCCTGCTCCTCCGCACGAGCCTCGATTTCATACCCCCAACGGTCATCGTCGTTCAGTGCGTTTGTTGCGCGTTCAGCAATGTCACGGTCGTTCGACTTTGCAAGCCGCGCCAGCGCCGTGCGGCCGGCATCGCCGAATTCCCACTTCAGCGCCGCGTAATCGAACTCCTCCGCGCTCACCGCCCCGCTTTCCAGCCGGGCGAGCTGGTCGCGCGTGCTGATCGCGCCGAGGTCGAGGATCGGCAGCGCCAGCAGCAGCGCGAGCACGCTGGTGCCGACGGCGAGGTGCAAGTTCGCCTGCCGCAGCGTGTCGCGCCAGGTGCCGGACTTCCACCCGCGCACGAGCGATACGGCGTAGGCGAGGCCATAGGCGGTAGCGACCGCAACGGTCAGCAGCGCCCAGATGCGTTCGGGGCTGAGGCCGTGCTGGCCGATGCGCAGGCCGATGGAGACGGCCGCGAACACCGTCAGCGGCAGGATCAGCGCGGCCAGCACGCGCGCGGACCAGCGCAGCACCGCATTGCCGGTCATCGCGCGGTCGTCGTCCCGCAGGATCGCGTTGGCGAGCACGAAGCTTGCCGCAGCGCAGGCGAGCAGCAGCGGCGTGGCGCTTGTCGTGGCATTCCACAGCACCTGCGGCCCCGAAACGACCAGCGCGATCAGGAACAGCGTCAGCGCGGCGGCGAAGGGCACGGCGAGGATCGAGAGCACCAGCATCGCGACATGCTGCACCGTCCCGAGCACGCGGCGCTGGTTGCGCAGGACGCCGAGCGCCCCGCCGAAGGCCGCGCCGGAGAACATCCAGCCGAAAGCGGGCTCGTGCATGAGGTCGTCGAGGATGTCGATATCGATCGTGCGGAACAAGGCTGCGAGCAGCACCATAAGCAGCCACGACAGGCCGGTGAAGGCAAACGCCCCGGCGGCGCTCAGCGCGTCGGTCCAGACGTGGAAATGCATCACCTCATACGAGGTGCGCCAGCGATCGCGCAGGAAGCCCGCCTGGAACAGCGGCAGGGCGAGGCCGAGGGCGAGGATGCCCGCCGCGACCCAGAACGGCGCATCTGCCGTGTTGTCGCCGGCGCTGACGGCCCGATAGGCGATCCCCGCCATCACCAGCCCGGCAACGAAGCCGAACAGCGCAGCGCGCAATTCCCGCCCCTCGTCCATGGCAAAGGCCGCGGCAAGCCCGCCGAAGAGGGCGAAGGCGGCCAGCGCCATCTGCGTGGGATTGTCGCCCGCCCCATCTGCGCGCGTGACCGCGAAGATCATAAAGCCGGCGATCGCCAGCAAGCTCGCAAGGATCCACGGCCGCAGCGGCCAGTCGTTCAGGGCAGCCGCCTGCGGCCCCTGCGGTTCGATATCGTCGTCCATGGGGCGCGAGTTTTCACCCGCCCGCATCCCCACGCAAGTGGGCGCCGCGAGTTATTCGCCGCGACTGTTTATTCAGTCGGAGCCGGAGTCGCGCCCTGCTGCTGTTCCTGCAACTGGCGCTGCAGTTCCTGCTGCATCTGCATCTGCTGCTGCATCGCCTCGATCTCCGCGCGGGTGCGGAATTCCAGCAGTTCGACTTCGAAATTGAGGTCGGCGCCGCCCGGGATCGGGCCGCTGCCCGCCTCGCCATAGCCTTCGGCGGCGGGGATCTTCACGCGGTACTTGCCGCCCGGCTGCATGACCTGCAGCGCCTTGGAGAAGCCCGGGACCACGCCGTCGACCGGGAAGGCCGCATCGTCGTTCTGGTCGAAGACCGTACCGTCTTCCAGCGAGCCGGTGTAGGCGACGCGGACGAAATCGTTGGACGCCGGACTGTCGCCCTCGCCTTCCTCGATCACCTGCACCGTGGTGCCGCCGTCCAGCGTCTGGACCTTGGGCATGGAGGCCCAGGCAAGGCCGGCCGCGGCCAGCACCAGCACGGCGATCGCCACCCACAGCTTGGTGAGCGAGCCCTGCTTGATCGGGCGGAGTGGTACGCGGGTGATCTCGGTCATTTCAACACATGTCCTGATACGCAAAAGGGCGCGGAAAATTCCGCGCCCTCATGGCTTAGTCGAAAGGTGCCCGCAAGCGCCTATTCGAACGATGGCTCAGCCTTCGCGTTCCATCCGCTTGCGCTCCATCTTGCGGGCGCGGCGCACGGCAGCGGCCTTTTCACGGGCGCGCTTCTCGCTCGGCTTTTCGTAGTGGCGACGCAGCTTCATTTCGCGATACACCCCCTCCCGCTGCAGCTTCTTCTTGAGCGCGCGGAGGGCCTGGTCGACATTGTTATCGCGAACCATGATCTGCATAAATTACTCAACCTCTTTCAAAACGATGCGGCCAGAGCCCGCCTGCAGTGGCGGGGTTGCCGTTGTATTCCTGTCTGATTAGACAACAAAAAAGGCACCGCATCCGTTCCGGATCGGGCCCGACAGCGCGCTGTATATGCCGAATCGCCGGAAAACGCAAGGCGCTCGCTCGCCGCGGCGCGGACACACGCGACTAGTCAGCCCATCGCGGCGCCGCTAAGGCGCGAACATATGTCTGCCGCCCCTTCCTTCATCCCCACCCTGTCGGTCGCCCTTGGCGGCGCGATGGGCGCTGCCGCGCGCTACCAGCTGGGGCGCGGCATGACCCGCTGGCTGGGGCCGGAGATGGTCAGCGTCTTCCCGTGGGCGACGCTGGCGGCGAACGCCGCGGGCAGCCTGCTGATGGGCATCCTCGCCGGCTATCTCGCGCGGCACGGCGCGGGCGGTGACCAGGCGCGGCTGCTGCTCGGCGTGGGCCTGCTGGGCGGGTTCACCACCTTCAGCGCGTTCAGCCTTGAATGCGTGCTGCTGATCGAGCGCGGTCAGCTGGGCCTTGCCGTGCTCTATGCCGTGCTAAGCGTGGCGCTGGGCATTTCGGCGCTGTTCTTCGGCCTCACGATGATGCGGGTGGCAGGATGAGCGCCGACGACACGAAAAACCCCGAAGACGAGGTGCGCCAGTTCACCGTTGCGGCGGACGACGACGGCATCCGCCTCGATCGCTGGTTCAAGCGCCACTTGCCGCAGATCGGCTTCGGCATGGTCAGCCGCTGGGCGCGCACCGGACAGGTGCGGGTGGACGGCAAGCGGGTGAAGCCGGACGATCGCCTCGCCGCAGGGCAGGTGCTGCGCGTGCCCCCGGGCGGGGCGGCAGCCAAACCGCGCAAGCCGGTCGAGCTGTCGGAGGAAGATCGCAGCCTTGCCGCCGATATCCTGATCAGGGAAACCAAGGCCGCGCTGGTGCTGAACAAGCCGCCGGGCCTCGCCACGCAGGGCGGCACCGGCACCACGCGCCATGTCGACCGGCTGCTGGATGCCTATGCGGATGGCGATGCACCGCGCCCGCGGCTGGTCCACCGGCTGGACAAGGATACCAGCGGCGTCCTGCTGATCGCCCGCACGCCGGGCAGCGCAGCGTTCTTTTCCAAGCGTTTTTCCGGGCGCAGCGCAAAGAAGATCTACTGGGCGCTGGTGGTTGGTGTGCCGGAAATCCACGAAGGGCTGATCGAGGCCCCGCTCGCCAAGCAGCCCGGCACCGGCGGCGAGAAGATGCATGTCGACGACGAGGGTGCGCCCGCCAAGACGCGCTACCGCGTCGTCGAGCGTGCCGGCAACCGGGCCGCCTGGCTGGAGCTGGAGCCGCTGACCGGCCGCACCCACCAGCTGCGCGTCCACTGCGCGGCGATGGGCCATCCGATCGTGGGCGACGGCAAGTACGGCGGGCAGGATGCCTTCCTGACCGGCAGCATCAGCCGCAAGATGCACCTTCACGCGCGCCGCCTGATCATCGATAGTCCCGGCGCAGGCAAGATCGACGTCACCGCCGAGCTGCCCGATCATTTCGCCGAATCGATGGAGCAGCTCGGCTTCGACCCTTCCCTGTCAGATGCCGCGCCGGAACAGGGCCCGCCCGAACGCAGCAAGGCGGAGAAGAAGCAGGCGGCGCGCCAGCACGCCAAGCAATACCGCAAGTCGCGCCGGGGCGAGCGCCGCAGCCGCGTGACCTCCCCGGCCAAGGGGGCCGCGAAGAAGAAACCGCCCAAGAAGCGCTGATGCATCCCAATCCCGCCTTCCGGCGCGACGAGCGCGCATTGCACGAGGCGCTGATCGACCAGGTCGGCTTCGGCATGGTTTTCCTGACCACGCCCGACGGGCCGCGCGTCGCCCACACCCCGCTCGTGTCGACGGGAGACGGCGCGGTGCAATTCCACCTCGCCCGCGCCAACGCACTGACCCGACACCTGCCGGGTGCAACCGCGCTGGCCGTGGTCAACGGGCCGGACGCCTATGTCTCCAGCCGCTGGTACGACGATCCGAACAAGGTGCCGACGTGGAACTACGTCGCGATCGAGCTGGAAGGGCCGGTGCGGCAGATGGAGGAAGAAGGGCTGGTCGGCCTGCTCGAAACCCTGTCTTCGCGGCATGAAGGGCGCATCGCTACCGGCGGGGAACCGTGGACGATGGACAAGCTGACGCCGCAGGCGATGCGCGCCCAGCTGCGCGGCATCGTGGGCTTCGAGATGGAAGTCATGGCCTGGCGCGAGACGATCAAGCTGTCGCAGAACCAGCCGGCGGACGAGCGCGAACGGGTCGCTGCCGCGCTGGAGGCCGAAGGCTCGCTCGGCGTTGCCGAACTGATGCGGACGCTGCCGTGAGCGGCCGCCTCGCCATCTTCGATTGCGACGGCACGCTCGTCGACGGACAGGCGGCCGTGTGCGAGGCGATGGAGCAGGCCTTCGCCCGGATCGGCGCCCCGCCCCCGCCGCGCAGCGCCATCCGCCGCATCGTCGGCCTCAGCCTGCCGCAGGCGGTTCGCCAGCTGATGCCGGATGGCGAAGATGCGGAGCGGGCCGAAGTGGTGGAAGCCTACAAGGAAAATTTCCGCGCAGCCCGCACCGAAGGCCGCCTGCACGAACCGCTGTTCGACGGGATCGAGGCGCTGCTCCGCCGCCTGCATGCCGATGGCTGGGCGCTGGCTGTCGCGACCGGCAAGTCCGACCGCGGGCTGGTCAGTTGCCTGACTGCGCACGGGATTATCGACCTGTTCTCCTCCCTGCAGACGGCCGACCGCCATCCGTCGAAGCCCGATCCCGCGATGCTGGCCGAAGCGATGTTCGAAACCGCCACCCCGCCTGACGACACGGTGATGATCGGCGATACGACGTATGATATCGCCGCCGCCACCAACGCGGGCGTGCGCGCCATCGGGGTCGAGTGGGGTTATCACGAGGCAGACGAATTGCTGGGCGCCGGCGCCATCGGCGTGGCGCGCGATATGGAGGAACTGGAGGCGATGATCCGTGGCTGACGACCCGAAGCAGCAGCAGAAAGACCCGGCCTTCGCGCGCTTCATGCTGATCCAGCTAAGCCGGCTGGTCGGCATCGTCATGGTTCTGGCAGGCTTGGCCATGGCGAACGGCGTGATCGGGCCGGCCCCGGTGGTCGGTTACGGCCTCATCCTCGCCGGCATAGTGGAGACCTTCGTGATCCCCGTCATCATGGCGAAGCAGTTCCGGAGCCCGAAGGAATGAAGCGTTTCTGGAAGGAAACCACGGTCGAGCAGGTCGATGGCGGCTGGCAGGTGGCGCTCGACGGGCGGCGCATCCGCACGCAGGGCGGTGCGCCGCAGATCGTGCCGACCCATGCGCTGGCGCAGGCGCTGGCGGACGAATGGCGGGCCCAGGGCGACAAGGTCGACCCCGCCGCCTTCCCGCTGCGCGACATGGCGGACTATGCCATCGACCACGTCGCGCGCGACCGCGCCGCCGTGACGGACAAGCTACTGCAGTTCCTAGAAACCGACACGCTCTGTTACCGCGCCGACCCGGACGAGCCGCTGTGGCGCAAGCAATCGGACGTTTGGGAGCCCTTGCTATCCGCATTCGAAGCGCGCGAAGGCGTGCGGCTGGAGAGAGTCAGCGGCGTCGGCTACCGCGCGCATCCGGAAGAGACGAAGGCCGCATTGGTCGAGAGCCTGGCGAAGCGCGACGCATTCACGCTGGCCGGGCTGCAGACCCTTGCCTCGCTCGCCGCATCGCTTTGCGTCGCGCTCGAGGCCAGCGAAGGCGGGGATACGCAAAGCCTGTTCGCGGCGGCAAATCTCGAAGAGGACTGGCAGGCGGAGCAATGGGGCTGGGACCCGGCTGCGCGCGAACGCCGCGACGGGCGCGAGGCGCAATTCGCGGCCGCCGCGCGGTTTATCGAATTGAGCAGGAAAGCCTAAGCGCCGCCAGCCCAGTCGGCCACGCCGATCGCAACTTCGTTGGCAGCCTGGTTGAGCGCCGGGCCAACCGCTGCGGCCTGCGGCGCGACGCCTGAGATACGGCTTTCGAAGCGGCGGGTGCGGACCACGTTCTCCCCCGTTGTCAGCATCGCGTCGAACCGCACGATGACGGAGCTGGTGGCCACATCGTACCCCATTTCGCGCAGCGTGCCGGTCAGCTTGGTGTCGGGCAGTACCTGCGCATTGCCGGTGTCGACCACCAGCCTGTCCGTCCGCGCACGCAGCGTTTCGGCGAGCAGCGTGGTGAACAGGCGCGTCGGCCGCTCCACCCACAGCGCGTCTTCCAGATAGGCGACGTTGGCCGCATCGATCTGCACCGGTACGCGCTGTACGGCGAGCTTCTTGGGCGCGTCGACCTCGCTCACGCCGATGGCCTGTTCGATCAGGCCGCTGCTGCCCGAACCCGCCGGGCGCATGACTTGCGGGGTGAGGTCGAAGAGGCTTTCGGGCGGATCGTCGCCGAAGCTGATGCAGGCGGAAAGCGCTGCGACGACCGGCAAGGCAACCAGCATGCGGATCGATTTCATGGTCTTGTTCCCGGTCGTGGTCATGGCTTGTAATCCGGCAGCTTCTCGCTCCCGATCAGGCTGGTCGCACCTTCGTCCTCCAGCCGTTCGACGATCGCACGCAGCGACTGGCTGGTCCGCTGCAGGTCGCGCAGCGTGGCTTCGGCAGCCGGCAGTGTCTCGTTGTTCACGCGGGCGGCGGCGGGCTGCACGGAGGCAAGCGTCGCTTCCAGTTCGCGCGTTGCGCCTTCCGCTGCCTGCAGCGTCTGGCGCAGGCTGGCCGCGATGGCGGGCGCTTCGGCGCTGACGCCATCGACGGCGCCGGTCGCGCTGCGGAGCAAGCCTTCGGCCTCTGCCAGCGTCTGCGTGCCCTGGTCGGTCGCCCGCTGCAGGGCGTTCAGCGTCTCGGTGATTTCGGGCGCCTGGTCGGCGATCTGGTCGGTCAGGCGCTGGGTGTTGTTGAGGATGCCGGCGATCGAGGCCTGGTTCTCGTCCGACAGCAACATCGTCAGCCGCTCCGTCAGCGTAGCAACGCGTTCGAGCAGTAGCGGCGCGTTCGCCAGCAATTCGCCGAAACCGCCCGGCTTGTACGGGATGACCGGCACACCTTCCGGCCCCGGTTCGGTAATCGGCGGCGCGTCCTTGCGCGCGCCGTCGAGCTGGATGGTCGATACGCCGGTGAAGCTGCCCAGCACGGTCGCCGTGGTGCCCTGCAGGATCGGCACGCCTTCCTTCACCCGGATGCGCACGCGCACGAATTCGGGGTCCTGCGGCCACAGTTCGATTTCCTCGACCTGGCCCACCGGCACGCCGGAAAAGCTGACCTGGCTGCCGTTGGCGAGCCCGTCGACGCTGGTCTTGAAGAAGATGTCGTAGCGTTGCTGGTCGTCCTTGCCGAGCCCGGCGAGCACGATGATCGCCGCCGCCAGTGCCGCCAGCAGGGCGAGCGTGACGACACCGACCCACAGATGGTTTGCGCGAGTTTCCATTGCGGCCCTATTCCCCGTTTTCCGGACGCTTGTCCATGGCTGCGGCATCCGCTTTCGCGGCCTCCGCCCTCTCTGCATCCAACTTGTCGGCATCGCCGGTGGTCTTGCCTTCGAGAGCGGCGCGTCCGCGCGGCCCGTTGAAATAATCCTCGATCCACGGATGGCCGGTCTGCTTCAACTCCGGGATCGTACCAACCGCGATGACCTTCTTGTCCGCCAGCACCGCCACGCGGTCGCAGATCTCGTAGAGCGAATCGAGGTCATGGGTGATGAGGAATACGGTAAGCCCCAGCGTCTGCTGCAGGTTGCGGGTCAGCTCGTCGAACTTGGCCGCGCCGATCGGGTCGAGACCGGCGGTCGGCTCGTCGAGGAACAGCAGTTCCGGATCGAGCGCGAGCGCACGGGCGAGGCCGGCACGCTTCTTCATGCCGCCCGAAAGCTCGCTCGGGTATTTGTTCGCCGCCTCTTCCGGCAGGCCGGACAGGCGCACCTTGTAGCGCGCGATCTCGTTCATCAGCCACGGTTCGATGTCGGGGTAGAATTGCTTGAGCGGCACCTGCACGTTTTCGCCAACCGTCAGGGTGGAGAACAGGGCGCCGCCCTGGAACAGCACGCCCCAGCGGCTGCGCACGCCGATTTCCTCGTCCGGTTCGGCTTCCGTCATCGACTTGCCGAAGACCTCGATATCGCCTTCGCTCGGCTGTTGCAGCCCGATGATGGAGCGCATCAGCACCGACTTGCCGGTGCCCGAGCCGCCGACGACGCCGATGATCTCGCCCCGCTTCACGTCGAGGTCGAGCCCTTCGTGGACCACCTGATCGCCGAACGCGTTGCGCAGGCCACGCACGCGGATCGGGTATTCGCCGCGGAAGCGCCCGTGGCGGTGGCGCAGCACGTCGGCGGACTTGGGATCCATCAGCCTGGTCATGCCCAGCCCACTTCGCTGAAGAAGATCGCGAAGAACGCGTCGAGCACGATGACGGCGAAGATGCCCTGTACCACGGCGGTGGTGGTGCGCAGGCCGACCTGTTCGGAATCGCCCTTCACCTGCATGCCCTGGTAGCAGCCGGTGAGCGCGATGATGAGGCCGAACAGCGGCGCCTTGATGAGGCCGACCCACAGGTCGTAGGTCGGAACCACTTCCTGCACGCGGGAAAGGAAAGTGGCGAAGGGGATGCCCAGCGTCAGCGAGGACACGAATGCGCCGCCGATGATCGCCATCACGCTGGCGTAAAAACCGAGCAGCGGCATCATGAACACGATGGCAAGGATGCGCGGCACAACCAGCGCTTCCATCGGCGAAATGCCGATCGTGCGCATCGCGTCGACTTCCTCGGTCAGCTGCATCGTGCCGATCTGCGCGGCAAAGGCGCTGCCGGAACGGCCCGCGACCATGATCGCGGTCATCAGCACGCCCAGTTCGCGCAGACACAGCCTGCCGGTAAGGTTGATGGTGTAGATTTCCGCGCCGAACTGGCGCAGTTGCACCGCGCCCTGCTGCGCGACGACGATGCCGATCAGGAAGCTCATCAACCCGACAATGCCGAGCGCGGAGACCCCGATCAGCTCCATCTGGCGAACCAGCGCCTTGCTGCGGAAACGGCTGGGGTGGCGGATGACGGCGCCCAGCGCGGAAATCGCCGCACCGAAGAAGCCGACCATGTCGCGCGTGCCGTAGCCGAAATTGATGACCTTGTCGCCGGTTTCGCCCATCACGCGCTGCATGACCGGGGCGCGTTCGGCGCGCACGTCGATTTCCTCACCCTCGTCGCTCTGCACCGCTTCGATCAGGCGGGTGGCGCGTTCGTCCGCGCCTTCGATCGATGCATCGTGCCGGGCGGCCACGGACCAGGCGAGATAGGCGCCGACCGTGTCGATCTCCTCCACGCCCGAAAGGTCCACGCGGCGCACCTCGCCGTCGAGCGCGCGGACCGACTGGTCCACCTCGCCCACCGTGCTGACCAGCCAGTTGCCTTCCAGCACCAGTGTGCCGTCGTCGTCCTGCCGGAAAAGTGCCCCGTCGCTCATCGCGGGCGCTTATGCGGGGTTTCGCAGGGCCTTACAAGCGTTTGCACGGGCCCGCTTGTAATGGCGCAGGGCCGCTGGCAATGCCGCCTGCATGACGAGCGAAAAGAATACCGCATCCGGCAACACCCTCGCCACCACCTTCGATCCGGCGGAGATCGAGGCCCGCTGGTACGCGCACTGGGAAGAAAACGGCCTGTTCCGCCCGGAACGGCCCGATGCCGAGCCATTCACAATCATGCTTCCGCCGCCGAATGTGACGGGCAGCCTGCATATCGGCCACGCGCTCGACCACACTTTGATGGATATCGTGACCCGCTACGAACGCTTGCGTGGCAAGGACGCGCTGTTCCTGCCCGGAATGGACCATGCGGGTATCGCGACACAAATGGTCGTGGAACGGCAGTTGGAAGCGAAACAGGATAAGCGGACGAACTACAGCCGCGAGGAATTCGTCGACAAGGTCTGGGACTGGAAGGCGGAAAGTGGCGGTATGATCCTCGACCAGATGCGTCGGCTCGGCGAATCCGTGGCGTGGGACCAAGAAGCGTTCACCATGAGCGACCATTTCACCAAGGCCGTGCTGAAAACCTTCGTCGACCTATACAACGACGGCCTCATCTACCGCGACAAGCGGCTGGTGAACTGGGACCCAAAGCTGAAAACCGCGATCAGCGACCTGGAGGTCGAAACGCAGGACGTCGCCGGGCATTTCTGGCACTTCAAGTACCCGCTCGAAGACGGTGTGACCCTGGCGAACGGGCAGGATTACATCGAGGTCGCCACCACCCGCCCCGAAACGATTCTGGCCGACATGGCGGTTGCCGTCCACCCGACCGACGAACGCTATGCTAGGGTCGTCGGCAAGCACGTGGTCCTGCCGCTGACGGGCCGCCGCGTACCGATCGTGGCGGACGAGCATGCCGACCCAGAACTTGGCAGCGGCGCGGTGAAGATCACGCCGGGGCACGATTTCAACGACTTCGAGGTCGGCAAGCGCGCGGGCTTCCAGCCGGCCGACATGCTCAACATGCTCGATGCCGAAGCGAACGTCTGCCAGACGGCCGACGGGCTGGTGCCGGACGAATTCATCGGCCTGCACCGCTTCCGCAACATCCACCTTGCCGGCGAAAGCAAGGGCGCGCGCGAGCTCGTGGTCCAGCGGATGAAGGAACAGGGCTACCTGATCCCGCACATCGCGAAGACGAAGAAGGGCGAGGAGCAGGAACTCGACGCCGAGCCGCGCACCATCGCCACCCCCTTCGGCGACCGCGGCGGCGTGGTCATCGAACCGTGGCTGACCGACCAGTGGTACGTCGATGCGGCGAAGCTGGCGGTTAAACCCATCGAGGCGGTGAAGACCGGCGCGGTCGAGATCGTCCCGAAAAGCTGGGAGAAGACCTTCTTCAACTGGATGGAGAACATCCAGCCGTGGTGTGTGTCTCGCCAGCTTTGGTGGGGCCACCGGATCCCGGCGTGGTACGATGGTGATGGCAACGTGTTCGTCGCCGAAACCGAAGATGAAGCGCAGGCGTTCGCCGGGTCAGGCGTGGAACTGACGCGCGACGACGACGTCCTCGACACGTGGTTCTCCTCCGCCCTGTGGCCCTTCGCCACCCTCGGCTGGCCGGAACGGACGGACCTGCTCGCCAAACACTACCCCAACGACCTGCTGGTTTCCGGCTTCGACATCCTGTTTTTCTGGGATGCGCGGATGATGATGATGGGGCGCTACCTGACCGGGCAGGACCCGTGGCCGCGCCTCTACCTGCACGGGCTGGTGCGCGCCGCCGACGGGTCCAAGATGTCGAAGTCGAAAGGCAACGTGGTCGATCCGCTCGGCCTGATCGACACGTACGGCGCCGATGCGCTGCGTTTCTTCATGGCGGCAATGGAAAGCCAGGGCCGCGACATCAAGATGGATGACAAGCGGGTGGAGGGTTATCGCAACTTCGCCACCAAGCTGTGGAACGCGACGCGTTTCTGCCAGTCGAACGGCATCGGCGCGAGCGAGACCATCGCCGCGCCTGAAGCGAAGCTGGCCGCCAACCAGTGGATCATCGGCGAGGTCGCAAAGACGGTCGAGGTGCTGGAAGCGGCGATGGCCGACCTTAGGTTCGATGCGGCGGCCAACACGATCTACCACTTCACGTGGGACCGGTTCTGCGACTGGTATCTCGAGCTTATCAAGCCGGTCTTCGCGGACGGCGCGAGCGAGGCAGCGGCGGCGGAAACCCGCGCCGTCGCCGGCTGGGCGCTCGACCAGATCCTCGTCATGCTGCACCCCTTCATGCCCTTCATCACCGAGGAGCTGTGGTCCAAGCAGGGGGACCGGGCGAACTATCCGCTCATCACCGCCAAGTGGCCGGAGCCGCAGGCATCGGTGAACCCGCAGGCGGTCGCGGCGATCGACTGGGTCATTACCCTGACCACGGCGACCCGGGGTGCGCGCAACGAACTGGGCATTTCGCCGGGCGAGAAGCTGGCGGCCTTTATCGCCAGCCCCTCCCCGGTCGCGGCGGGCGTGATCGAGCGCAGCAGCGCCGCGATCGAGCGGCTGGCGCGGCTTACCCCCGTCACCGTGGGCGAGGCGCCCGCAGGCCCCGCGATGCAGGTCATCGCGGGCGACGATGTTGTCATCGTGCCGCTCGACGGCGTGATCGATATCGAGGCAGAACGCAGCCGCTTGTCGAAAGCGCGGGAAGCCTCCGCCAAGGAAGCGAAATCGCTCGAAGGCCGGCTCGGCAACGCAAACTTCGTCGAGCGCGCCAAGCCGGAAGCCGTCGAAAAGGCGCGCGCCGACCTCGCCCACCACACCGCCGAGGTCGAACGGATCGACGCGGCACTCGCGCGGCTGGGATAACAGGCGCGTGAAGCTCGTCCTCGCCGCGATGGAGGCCGGTGGCGGGCCGGAGATCTTCGCCGCGTTGCAGGGCGAAGGGGCGAGCATGGGGCGGCCCGTCGCCTTCGTCCGCCTGTCGCGCTGCAACCTTGCCTGCGTGTGGTGCGACACGCCGTACACCTGGCATTTCGAAGGCGACGAACGCCCGCACGAAAGCGGGGAGGAATGGCCGCGCAAGCCCAACCAGGTGACGCTGGATGTCGCCGATGTGGCGGAGCGTATTCTGGCGCTGGGGCAGGACCGGCTCGTCATAACGGGCGGCGAACCGCTGCTTCAGGGCGCGGCGCTGGCAGAACTGGTCGCCCTGCTGCCCGACATGACGCTGGAGATCGAGACCAACGGCACCACCACCGCGCCGCCGCCGCTCGACATTCGCATCGACCAGTACAACGTCAGCCCCAAGCTCGCCCACAGCGGCAACCCGCGCGAGCTGGCGCTGGTCGCCGAGCGGCTGGACGCCTACGCCACCGATCCGCGCGCCTTCTTCAAGTTCGTGATCCAGCGCGAGGAGGACCTTGATGAGGTGCTGGCGCTGAAGGAACGCTATCGGTTCCCGAACGAACGCACGTTCCTGATGCCCGAAGGCACCAGCAGCGAAATGCTGCGCTGGCGCGCCACCTGGCTGGAGCAGCTGTGCCTGAAACACGGTTTGCGCTTCAGCGACCGGCTGCACATCCATATCCACGGCGACACGCGGGGGACCTGAGGTGAAACGCGCGGTCATCGCGCTCGGCATCATATGGGTGGCGGCGCTGCACGGGATTGCGGCGTTGGCCTTCTTCGCGCCGCACCTGCTGCCGGACCAGAGCTGGCGCCTCGGCCTCAATCCGCCGGAGCCGACCGCCTATGTGGCGGAGCGGCATCGCTATCTCGTCAACCTTGACGCGCAGGGCGAACCGGGCGGTATCGTGCTGATCGGCACAAGCCACCTGGAGGGCATGGACCCTGCCCTCCTCGGCCGGCCGGTCCGCAATTACGCGATCGGCACCGACACTTTGCGCAATATCGCCGCGCGGGTGGGCGACTATCGCAAGCTGGGCAGTGCGCGCGCCATCGTGCTGCATGGTGGCTACAACGATATCAAGTACCGCAATGTCGATGCGATCGTGGCGGACTACGGCGCGGTCCTGGCTGCCCTGCCGCCGGAAACACCGATCGTTTCGCTACCGTTGCTACCCGTCGCGGACGAGGGACTACGCTCCACAATTACCGGCATCAATGCGGGCATCGCGCAGCGGTGCGAGGCCGATGCGCGCTGCACCTTCGTGGATGTGACGGAAAGGTTGGTCGATGCCGATGGCGGCCTGTCGCCGGCGCTGGAGCGCGGCGACGGAGTGCACCTCAACCGTGCAGGATACCGTGCGCTGGCAGCCGAATTACGACCTGCACTTGAGGCGCCGGCCCCGCGGCAATAGCGCCTACTTGCCCTGGCTGCGCCAGCGGTCGACCGTGCGGATGACGAGGTCTTCCTCGCCGCCCGACTTGCTCCACAGATCGACGAAGCTGGGATCGTCGGACGCCGGGCGCTTCACTTCTTCGAGATTGTCGAAGCTGACGCGGATCGGGATCGACACGCCTTCGCCGCAGATAATGCATTCGCGGTTGCGCAGCGCCGGGATCGAATCGAGGAATCCGCGGCTGCCTTCCGGCATGGCGGCGCGCACGAAATCCTGGTCGCGGTCGTTGTTCAGGCGCATAGAGATGATCGTGCCGCACTGCGACAGCACGCCTTCGGCAAGGTCGGAGGGGCGCTGGGTGATGAGGCCCAGGCTGATGCCGTACTTGCGGCCTTCCTTGGCGATGCGGCTGAGGATCGTGCCGACGGAGGAACCGTCCGCGTTCTTCTCGTTCGGCACGTAGCGGTGGGCTTCCTCGCACACGAGCAGGATGGGCTTGGTCGCCTCGTTCCGGCCCCAGATCGCGAAGTCGAACACCAGGCGGCTGAGCACTGCGACCACCGTACTGGTGATGTCCGACGGCACGCCCGACACGTCGATGATGGAAATCGGCTTGCCGTCCGAAGGCATGCGGAAGATCTTCGAAATGAAGTCCGCCATCGTGTCGCCCACCAGCATGCCGGAGAACATGAACTGGTAACGCGGATCGGCCTTCAGCTCGTCGATCTTGGTCTTGATGCGCATGAACGGGGCGGAGCTGGACGCCTTGTCGAGCTTGCCCATCTCGTCCTGGATGATGCCGGTCAGGTCGCTGAGAAGGTACGGGATCGGCGAATCCACCGTGATCTTGCCGAGCTGTTCGGCCAGCCGGTTCTTCGACCGCGCCTTCAGCAGGCACTTGGCGAGGATGTCGCTGTCTTCCTGGAACTCCTTGCCCTCGGTCGACAGCAGGACTTCGCAATGTTCCTCGAAATTGAGCAGCCAGTACGGCATCTGGAGGTTGTCGACGTCGAAGATCACGCCCGTGTTGCGGAAGGCCGCCGAATATTCGCCGTGCGGATCGATCATCACGATGTGGCCTTCGGGCGCGGCATCGCAGATCTTGTGCAGGATCAGCGCAGCGCTGGTCGACTTACCGGTACCGGTCGAACCCAGCAGCGCGAAGTGCTTGCCGAGCATGGCATCGATATAGATGCCGGCGCGGATATCCTTGGTAGGATAGACGGTACCGACGCGGATCGAGCTGCGCCCGTCGGAGGCGTAGATCTGCTTGAGGTCGGCCGTGGTGGCGGGATAGACCATCGCGCCGGGGATCGGGTAGCGGGTCACGCCGCGGCGGAAGCCATGGATGCGCCCGGTCAGCTTTTCTTCCTGCCCTTCACCGAGGAAATCGATGCCGGCGATGATCCCGCCGCCCTGGCGCCGGTCCTGCCGCTGGTCGCGCACGTTGGCGAGCAGCCAGCCGTCGGCGGCGCGGATCTTGACCTGGCTACCCACCTGACCGGCGAGCGCGATGGAGGGGTCGCCGTCCTTGGCGCATTCGTTGAGGCGCTTTGGGTCGAGCGCGATCTGCGAACCGGACCCGGCGATTTCGAGGACGACGCCGATGGGCGTCACATTGTCCGCCGGTTCGGCCTGGTCGACGCTTTTCGGTGCGGCAGCGGCAGGCGCAGGTTTGGCGGCAGGTTGCGCGGGCGCTTCCGCGCGGGCCGGTGCAGGCTGCGGCGCTTCGCCTGCAGGTGCCCGGCGGATCGCGGAACCCAGCCCACCCGCGGGCTGCGCGGCAGGTCGCCCGGTGTCGACATCCCCCGTGGGAGCGTTACCGTGCGCGGCGGGAGAAAAACGCTGGTGACCCATATCGGTCATCGAAAAACCTTCCTGACGATTGCCCGTATTCGCCATCGGGTTACGGCGGGATTGGTTAAATTGGCGCTAAGATTTGGCGGCCTGCGGCGACCGCAAATCGCCTAGATGAATGCGAACAGGCGGCCCGCGATCCAGCCCAGCAGGATCGACAGGCAAATCGCCAGCAGCCCGTACCAGAACCCGCTGTCGAGCGCGAAAAGCTCCACATCCCGCTCGAACCCGGTCTTGCGCACCTCCACCTCCGACACGGCGGAGGCGAGGACGCGGCCGTCACGGATGGCGAAAGTCTCTGCCGTGTAAGTGCCGGCTGACACGTTCGACGGCAGCGGGATGCGCGCTTGGTAAAGTACGTCGTCGCTGATCGTAACGCCGCTCGCCTGCTCGAAAAACAGGCCCTGTTCGCTGCGCAAATCGACGAGTCCCGCGGCGAAGCGGGCCTGTTCTTCGGGGTCGATGGCGCCGACCGGCGACAGCTGCAGCCAGCGCAGGCCGAGCTCGTAGATCGCCGCCGTCTTGTCGTCGACAATGGCCGGGATGGGGCGCGAGGATGCCACGGCGTAAAAGCTGGGGGCGGACCGGAATTCGGTAGAATCCGCATTCATCCACACGCCGAAGATGCGGTCCTTTTCGCGCAGGCGGATCGCCTCGGTCGGGCCTTTCAGGACCACGGCGATATCGTATTGCCCGCCGGCGCGGGTGCCGGCGGGATCGAGGATGGCGCCGAAGAGCAGCAGTTCGGTGCCGGTAAAGCCCTGCTGCAGCGCGACTTCGTGCTGGGAAACTTCGGGCACCAGGATCGGCTCGCGCTGGGCGGTGCACAGGACGAGCGCGAGGATGGCTAGCAGCAGCCTCATAGCGGGTCGACCGTGTAGATGTCCGCCGGCGTCACACCAAGGTCGAACACCATCTTGAGGGCCAGCGCCAGGACGATGGCGGCCAGCACCAGGCGCAGGATTTCGGGCTTCGCGCGCGAGGCGAACTTGGCGCCCAGCTGCGCGCCGGTGACCGATCCGAACAGCAGGATCGCGGCGAGCACGATGTCCACCGCCCGGGTGGTCAGCGCGTGCATCATCGTGGTCGCCATCGTCACGAACAGGATGACGAACAGCGAGGTGCCGACCACCACGCCTGCGCTCATGCCGAGGATGTAAAGCATCGCCGGGACCATGATGAAGCCGCCGCCTACCCCCAGCAGCATCGTCAGAACGCCGACCAATATGCCCAGCACCAGCGGGGCGATGGGCGAGATGTAGAGGCCGGAGGCATAGAAGCGCCAGCGGAACGGCAGGGTCGCCACCAGCGGGTGGTGCCGGCGGCGCGCCGCCTTGCGCCCCTCCCCCCCGCGCTGGCGGCGTAGCGCGTCCATCCCTTCGCGCGCCATCAGCGTGCCGATGCTGGTGAGCAGGATGACGTAGAGGATGTTGATGACCGTATCGATCTGGCCGAGCGAGCGCAGGAAGTTGAACAGCAGCGCGCCGATCCCGGTGCCCAGCACGCCGCCCGCGACGGTGACGAGGCCCATCCGGTAATCGACCCCGCTGCGCCGCGTGTGGGCGAACACGCCGGAGACGCTGGCGCCGGTCACCTGGCTGGCAGCGGACGCGGCGGCCACGGTGGGCGGCACGCCATAGAAGATCAGCAGCGGGGTCGTCAGGAACCCGCCGCCCACGCCGAACATACCCGAAAGGATGCCGGTCACCCCGCCCAGCGCCAGGATCACCCAGCCGTTGACGGCGAGATTGGCGATGGGGAGGTAGATATCCATGGGCCGCCCAGCCGTAACCGCCGCAGCCCGCTAACGGAAGCGGCGAAGCGCCTTTGTGAGCGGGTTTTCGCGCCTCGCCCGCCCGGTCAGAAGCCGAAAGTGACGGTCACGGCCGGCCCGGATGCAGGCGCGGCCTCGCCCGCGACGCGAAAGCGCCATTCGAACGCCACTTGCGCGGCGGGCTGCCCGAGGTCCAGTTGCATGGTCGCGCTGGGGCCGATGTCCAGCCTTGCCGCGCCTTCCTGCGCCCCGCCCCACGCGCCGCCGCCGGCCCGCACGCGCACTGCGCCACCGCCGAACGTAGCAACCTCGCGGTCGATCCGCGCCTGCCCGTCGGCGAATGCGGTCGCGTCGCGGCCCGTCACGTAGCCGCCCTGCAGGTAGGCCTCGCCCCGCAAGCCGAGCGGAAGGCTCTGTACGGGCAATTCAGTCCACGCGAGCGCCGCCGCGCGCGTGTCCGCGCCGCCGCGGACTTCCCGCACGCGCCCTTCGACCGCCGCCACCACCGGCACACGGGCAAGCGGCCGTGCGCTCAGGCCGAGCGCGAGCTCGCTATCCGCAGCGGTACGCGCCAGCGAGCGGTTGACCCGCGCGTAAGCGGTCGGGCGATTGTCGCTGTCGCCGAGCCGGTAACGCACGACGGCGCCAGCTTGGCTGCCCCCGTAGGACGGCGAAAGCGACGATAGGGCGGCGGAATAACCTTGGCGGGCGAGCAGCCAGGCGCCGGCGGACCAGCGGCTCGTGGCTCGTTGGTCGATGACATAGGCTGGCGACAGCGGGCCGGCGGGACGGATCGAAGACAGAGGAATATTCAAAAGCCTCGAAGGCTTTGGACTCGCAGCGGGGGGCGATCCGTCGGTCTCGCTTGGAAAGTCGGCCGTCAGAACCGCAAAAGGTATGTGGGCCTCAAGCGGCGGCGAACTCTCGTTCCGAACAACTGAACGACCAATCCCAGAAACGACAGAGGGCCCACTGGAACCGGAAGGATTTGCGTATTGGGTATGTCGCTCCCTCAGTAAAATGGGAGTCTCACTCGCGACGACTAACGGTGGCGCGAAAAACGCTGGCGCCTCAGGTTCCGGTCCTCCCCACGCGACGAGGCGGATCGCGAGCCAGGTGGCCGCGATCATGGCAAGTGCGAAAAGAGGCTGACCCCGGCGCGTGGGGACCGATGTGGCAGTCATCTATGCGCTTCGCCAGCCCAAGAAATTGCCGGATGGTCGAAATGTTCGGTCTTGTCCCAGATCGCGGGGCCGCCACGCAAGGTGCGCCAGTACGCCGCCATCGCGCGGCGCGCGGCGATGATCGCGATGATGTTGGCGATGGGGATACGCGCCACGGCTAGGAGGCCCTGCGCAAGCCCGTACTCCCGCGCGGTGAAGGCGAGCCGGTTGAGTGCCCGCCATGCGAAGAACGCGAGGTTGACGGCCACGATCGTCTCCGCAACCGGATCGAGGCGGTAAGGCCGATCCGCGCCTGCGAAGCCTGCCAGCATCAAAATTCCCGAGACCACCAGCAGCGCATAGGCTGCCGCCAGCACCAGCGCCGTGAAGGGCCCGCGCCGGTCGCGCAGCCGCATCCACAATTCGCGCGCGGAACGGGCCCAGCCGAGCCGGTCCCACCCCTGGAAAGCGATCCCGTGCAGCCAACGCGTCTTCTGCCGGACCGCATCGCCCAATTCGGCGGGGAAATAGGAGCTGGTGGCGACCAGTCGTCCGCTTTCGTCGCGCGCGCGCAGGAACATCGTGCGGCCGCCCCCTTGCGCGATCGACAGGCCGAGCTCGTAGTCCTCGGTCAGAGAGTCGGCGGCGAAGGGCGCGCCGTGCCGGCCGGCGGCGCGGGCCACGCGCTCCAGCGCCATCCGGTCGATGGCGCAGCCGACGCCGGCACCGGGCAGCCCCGCCCCCAGCGCAGAGCGGACCACCATCCCTTTCGCGTGGGCTTCCGCGAATTCATCGGCGTAGTGACCGGCAATGAACTGGCCGTCCGCAGGGATGGCGGGCAGGACCGGAAGCTGGACGAATTCCGCGCTGTCCAAGGCACGGTCGAGCAGCGCCAGGGCGGCGGGATGCACCATGTCCTCCGCATCGTGCATCACCACCATGCGCGTTCGCGCGGCTTCGCGTGCCTCGTCCTGCACGATCGCCCGGTACAGCCGGTTGAGGCAATCGGCCTTGGTCGTGGGGCCGAACGCGGAATGGACGATCAACCTCAGCCGCGGATCCCCGCCAGCGGCCCGCTGGACTGCGGCGATGGTCGCCGCATCGTTGCGATAAGTGCCGACGTAGACGCGCATGTCGGCATGAGGCCAGGCAGCAAGCATGTGGCGCACGGTGGTCCCGATCACGGCAGCTTCGCGCCAAGCGGGAATGACGACGGCCACCGGACCGCTGAGCGCAGTGTCGCGCGCGATCGCGGTTTCGACACGCGCAGTCCGCGCCCGCCCTGTCAGCCGCAGCCACGCCCATGCGAAATCCACGCCCAGGTCGTCGAGCGCGCCGATGATGAAAAACGTTCCGGCAAACAGCACCAGCTCGCGCTCGACCAGCGCCAGTGCGGCGAGCAGCTGCGACCCGTCGATTTCCAAAGCGCGACCCCCGTAAATCCCCTTAGCTCAACGTAGTAACGCCATCCGGGCGCAAGGCAACTGCGGCAAGATAGGGCAGGTGTAGCCCCCGGCGGCTCGCTCCGGGCTTGCATTGGCGCGGCATTTGCGAAAGAGGGGCCGCCATGGCTGCCGCACCTGTATTTTTCGCCCGGGCCATCCGGCCCTTCAAGGCGCTGTTCGTCAGCGATGCCTTTGCCGGCATCCTGCTCATTTTCGTGGCCGCCGCCGCCATGATCGTGGCCAACACCGGCCTGTCGCACGCCTATCACGAACTGTTCCATGGGCGCCTGGCCTGGACCCCGATCCCCAAGCTCGACACGCTGCACCTGTGGATCAACGACGGGCTGATGGCGATCTTCTTCTTCGTCGTCGGGCTGGAGGTGAAGCGGGAGCTGATTGCGGGCAGCCTGGCCGATCCCAAGGCGCGCCGCCTGCCGGTGCTGGCCGCTGCTGCGGGCATGGCCGCGCCCGCCGCCGTCTTCCTGTTCCTCGTCGGCGGCAACGCCAATTTGCATTCCGGCTGGGCCATCCCGGCCGCGACCGACATCGCCTTTGCGATGGGCGTCGTCGGGTTGCTGGGCACGCGCGTGCCCGGACCGCTGCGCCTCTTCCTGCTGACTGTCGCCATCGTGGACGATATCGGCGCGGTCGCGATCATCGCGCTCGCCTATACGCCCAATATCAAGCTGGTATGGCTGATCGCTTCGTTGGTGGTGCTGGCGGTCATGATCGGGATGAACCGCGCCCATGTGAGCCGCATCGCGCCCTATATCCTGGCCGCGCTCGTGCTGTGGGTCTGCGTGCTCTTTTCGGGCGTCCACGCCACGATTGCAGGCGTCGTCGCCGCCCTGACCATCCCCATGAAACGCCGCGACGGCCGGTCGATGCTGGAGAACATCGAACACGCGCTGGTGGGCTGGAATGCCTACCTCGTCGTGCCGGTGTTCGGCTTCGCCAACGCCGGGGTCGATATCCGCGAACTGGGGCTCGATGCGCTGCTCGACCCGCTGCCGCTGGCCGTGGCCGCCGGCCTGGTGGTGGGCAAGCAACTGGGCATATTCTCCGCCGTCTACGCCGCCGACCGTGTCGGTTTCGCGCGCAAGCCGGATGGCTGCAGCTGGGTGGAAATGTGGGGCGTGACGATCCTGTGCGGCATCGGCTTTACCATGTCGCTGTTCATCAGCGGCCTCGCCTTCCCCGGCTTCCCGGTGCTGGTGGAGGAAGCCAAGATCGGCATCCTGCTCGGCTCGCTGATATCGGCGCTGCTCGGTTACGGCGTGCTGCGCCTGACAACGAGGCATCCGGAAATGGCGAACCCGCAGGCGGGCTGACCCCTACCGATCGGCTGCCTACCAGCTGCCGGTGTTCTGCATGCTGGCCCAGGGTTCCTGCGGCTCGAGATAGCCTTCCTGCAGCAGCTCCACCGAAATCCCGTCGGGCGAGCGGACGAAGGCCATGTGCCCGTCGCGCGGGGGGCGGTTGATCGTCACCCCGGCGTCCATCAGGCGCTGGCAGGTGTCGTAGATATCCTCGACGCGGTAGGCGAGGTGGCCGAAATTGCGCCCGCCCGAGTATTCTTCCGGCGCGCTGCCGTCTTCCGGGGGCCAGTTGTAGGTGAGCTCCAGCTCGGCCACGCCTTCCTGTCCCGGTGCGGCCATGAAGACCAGCGTGTATCGCCCGCCTTCGCTGTCGGCACGGCGCACCTCCTCCAGCCCGATTAGCCGGAAGAATTCGATGGCGGCATCCGGGTCCGCGACCCGGATCATGGTGTGGAGATATTTGGCCATCGGCCTGCCCTTTCGCCCGGAAGTTGCGGTGAACGTGGTCACCGCGCTAGGCGAAGGGCAGGCCGGCTGGCAAGGCCCCGCGATAGGTCAGGGCGAAGGGATCAGAAGGTGACCGAGTAGCTCACCGAGCCGACAATCGCATCATCTGTGAAGTCTTCCACGTCGAGTCCGTCGGTCGCGATGTAGCTGACGCCGAAGTCGAGCCCGAAGGGCGTCGAATAGCCGAGACCGACCGAATAGTCCCAGCCGTTGTCGCTGGTCCCGCCGGCGAGCAGGTCGGGCGCGAGGACGCCGTCGGTATAGCCGGCGTGCGCGCTGACGGTGAGCGGCGTGTTCGGGATGCCCGCGCCGAGATCGAGCGAGACGTAGAGATTGTCCTCGTCGCCCAGCGATTCCTGGTCGGGCGCGTAATACACCCCCACGCCCGCTTCCACCGGGCCGAGCTGCGCGCCGAGCTTCGCATAGGGCTCGTAGTAATCGGCCGGACCGTCGCCGGTGGGATAGGCATAATAGGTCGCACCGACATCGAGGCTCACCAGCGGGGTGATCTGCGTGGCGAAGCCGGCATAAAGATCCACCTCGACTTCGCCGAACGTATCGCCGCCCACGATGTTGGAGGCCCAGGTTCCGATGTAGAAGCCGCTTTCGTGCGCGATATCGAGGCCGCCCTGCACGGCCGGATCGCCTTCCGTCAGCGAAACGCCGCGGAAGCGGTAGTCGGTCACCACGCCGATGTTGGCGGACACTTCGACCGGACCCGGTACGTCGGTGTCCTGCGCAAAGGCGGCGGGGGCGGCAAGCATGCCGGTGGAGAGAGTTGCTGCGGCGAGGATACCGCGAATGGACGTGCGCATATTATGCTCCTGTTACGGAAAAGATCGCTTCGTCCCACCTGCTGCCGGGGCCGGCCGCCTCGTTGTCGAATGGGCGATCCTGTACCTCGAACGCAACAAACTTGGCGGTTTTTGCTGCGCCGCACAAGGAAAATTGCGCATATCGCGATTCTGGCCGCGCGGCAGTTGCAGTTCCGCAACGGCGGGGCGATATGGGCGCCATGTTGAAGGGTTTGCGCAAACTGATGGGCGGTTCGTCCCGCCCGCTGCCGGCAGTGCCGCCGGGCGAGCGCGTGTACGCGATCGGTGACATCCACGGCTGCCTCGAACACCTCGATGCCCTGATCGAAGGTATCGATGCCGACATCGCCGCCCATCCGGTGGACACGGTACACCTGATCCTCCTCGGCGACCTCGTCGACCGCGGGCCGGATTCGAAGGGCGTGGTGAAGCGCGCGATGCAGCTGGCGGAGGAACGCGGTGCCCGCGTCCTGGGCGGCAATCACGAGGACATGTTCCTGCTCGCCTTCAAGAAGCCGAGCGCGCTGCGCAGCTTCCTGCGTTACGGCGGGCGCGAAACGCTGCTGAGCTACGGCATCGACAAGAAGGAACTGCGCGAGAGCGAGATCGAGGAATTGCAGGCGATGATGGAAGAGCGCGTGCCGAAAAAGCACCGCAAGTTCCTCAAGGGCCTCGGCGACCAGCTGCGCATCGGCGACTATGTCTTCGTGCACGCCGGGATCGATCCCGACATACCGCTCGCCGAGCAGCGCACCCACGACATGCGCTGGATTCGCGAACCCTTCCTCAGCTTCGATGGCGAGCACGAGGCGGTGATCGTCCACGGCCACACGATCACCGACGGGATCGACGTACGCCGCAATCGGATCGGCGTCGATACGGGCGCATACGACAGCGGGGTGTTGACCGCCCTCGTTTTGGAAGGCACCGAGCGGCGCATCCTGTCTACCAAGACAAAGAAGGGCGGCATCAAGGTGCTGTCGCAAGAGGTTTGAGCACATGAAGATTGCAATGGTTGGTTCGGGCTATGTCGGCTTGGTGTCGGGCGCATGCTTCGCCGATTTCGGGCACGAGGTGGTCTGCATCGACAAGGATCCGGGCAAGATCGCCAAGCTGAAGGACGGCGTGATGCCGATCTACGAGCCGGGCCTTGCCGAGCTGGTCGAAAGCAACGTGAAGGCAGGCCGGCTCAGCTTCACCACCGACCTTGCCGAAGGCATGGCCGATGCCGCCGCGATCTTCATCGCCGTGGGCACGCCCAGCCGCCGGGGCGACGGGCACGCCGACCTCACCTTCGTCTATCAGGTGGCCGAGGAAGTCGGCGGCAATTTGAAGACCCCGGCCGTCATCGTGACCAAGTCGACCGTGCCCGTCGGCACCGGCGACGAAGTGGAGCGGATCGTCGGCGAACAGGGCAGCGGCGTCGACTTCGCCGTCGTATCCAACCCCGAATTCCTGCGCGAAGGCGCGGCCATCGGCGATTTCAAGCGCCCCGACCGCATCGTCATCGGCGCCGACAGCGACCTTGGCCGCGAAGTCATGCGCGAAGTCTATCGCCCGCTGTTCCTCAACGAAGCGCCGATCCTGTTCACCTCGCGCCGCAGTGCGGAGCTGATCAAGTATGCCGCCAACGCCTTCCTCGCCACCAAGATCACCTTCATCAACGAGATGGCCGACCTGTGCGAAAAGGTGGGCGCCAACGTTCAGGACGTCAGCCGCGGCATCGGGATGGACAACCGCATCGGGTCGAAGTTCCTCAACGCCGGCCCAGGGTATGGCGGATCGTGCTTCCCCAAGGATACGCTCGCTCTGCTGAAGACGGCGGAGGATTACGACAGCCCGACGCGCATCGTCGAAGCGGTCGTCAAGGTGAACGACCACCGCAAGCGGGCGATGGGCCGCAAGGTCATCGATGCGCTGGGCGGCGCCGAGAACGCGCGCGGCAAGCGCGTGGCGCTGCTGGGCCTCACTTTCAAGCCGAACACCGACGACATGCGCGACAGCCCGGCGATCGCCATCGCGCAGGCGCTGGTCGATGCGGGCGTGAAAGTGGCTGCCTACGATCCCGAAGGCATGGAGCTCGCCAAGCCGCTGATGCCCGATGTCGAGATGATGGACGATCCCTACGCCGCGATCGAAGGCGCCGATGCCATCGCGCTCGTGACGGAATGGGACGCATTCCGCGCGCTCGACCTCGACCGGGTGAAGGACATCGCCGCCAGCCCCGTGCTGGTCGACCTGCGCAATGTCTACCGCGCCGACGAAATGGCGGCCAAGGGCTTTACCTACACGAGTATCGGCCGCGGCTGATTACCGGGCGCGCCCCGGTATCGCACATCGCTAACCAAACCAGCGGGCGCGGTTTTGCGCCTTGCCGAGCGCGAAGAGCGCCGCGACCACTACCAGCGCAGCGGCGGCGACGGCGGCTCCCGCCACCTCGCCCGCGCGCTGGCCGCCGCCGTTGTAAATGCCGAAAAGCGCCCACAGGAACACTACCGCGTACCACGGATTGCCCGCGCCGCGCAGGATGGCGAGGCTGGCGATCAGCCCGCCGACGATGACGACGCCGGCGGCCAGCAAGGGCTCGGGATCCGCGCCGCCGACGCCGTAATAGGTCAGGGTGGAGGCATAGTTCACGATGGTCGCTGCGGTCAGCCATGCCGCCAGCGCGCTCAGGGGCAGCACCGCGCACCACCGCTCGCCCGCCGTGAAACGATGCGGCCAGCCGGCGAATGTGCGGTAAATCGCCAGCAGGCACAGCAAAGTCGCGGTGATGATCACGGCGGAGATCGCGGTGATGTCGGCCAGCTGCGTATACAACGCCCACAGGCCGTTACCGGCAAAGGCGCCTGCCGCATACCAGCCGATCCGGTCCAGCAGCTTGCTGCGATGCTGTGCCGGCAGCCCCTGGTAGATTGCGAACACCACGGTGCCGAAGAACAGCGGCCCCCAGATCGCGAAGGCCCACCCGACCGGGGTGATCAGCGTGCGGACATCGTCCGACCGGCTGCCGATCGCCTCGCCGATGCCGAACTGCGGCAGGGTCGTCGCCCCGATCTGGAAGACCACGGCCAGCACGATGGCCGCCCGTTGCATTGTGCTGCGATAGGTTTGGTCGTGAGTTTCCATGCCGCCTCAATGGCCGCAGGGGCGCGCGGTTCCGCTAGCGGCGCTGCCGATACTCGATGTACATTGCGTAATACGGCAGCACGGCGTTGCCGTCCGCGTCCGGCGTCGGCTCGAAGCGGGCGTGCTCGACCATCCCGGCGCAAGCCGCCTCGTCGAGGATATCTTGCCCGCTCGATTCGATGACCCGGCAGTCAGCGACCCTTCCATTGGCCTGGACGATCACGAAAACGCGAACCCTGCCATACAATCCGCGTTGCGCTGCGCGCCGTGGATAGTCGTCGAGGATGCGGATGGCCCAGCGCGCCATGTCCTTGGGCACCGCTGACTGCGCCCGCTCATCAACGGTTGCTTCATCGCTGTTCGCTTGGGCCGGATGGCCCGCCACAAGAAGCAGGGCTGCAAGGGAAGCTAGTACGTTCATGCCGGGTACCTACCCGACACGTCGCCACATGCCAAATCGATGCCAGGGGGCCTGTAAGCCGGGTTCTGTCCCGCGTGCGATATGCGCGAACGCATCATAGCCACGCGGGGGCAGCCATTCGTCTGGGCGCGGGATCGCTCCCGCGCTCGAGCAGCCAACCCGGGCGGTCACGGGACCAACCGGTCCCTGCCCTCCCTTGCGGAAAGGCGCGCCGCCCCTATTCGGCCTTGCTCCGGGTGGGGTTTGCCATGCGGGCCGCGTTGCCGCCGCCCCGGTGCGCTCTTACCGCACCCTTTCACCCTTGCCTGACCAGGTCAGGCGGTCTGCTCTCTGTGGCACTTTCCCTGTGGTCGCCCACGGCGGGCGTTACCCGCCACCCTCGGTTGGTGGAGCCCGGACTTTCCTCGGTATCGCAAGCGATAACGCGGCTGCCCGGCCCCCTGGCACGAGCGCCATAGCACGCGCGATGCGCGAATAGAACGGCCTATCGCGCCTGCCCCCGGTCGCGGTCGAGCAGCAGCTGGAACAGGATGGCGCGGATCTGCCCGTCGATCTCTCCATCGATCTTTTCGGGCCGCCAGCGGCGCTGGAACGCCTCGACCGCCTTGTGCCCATCGGAAATGTCGTAACCGAACCGTTCGAGCGCGAGGTAGAACGCGCCGTCGTTGTCGAACGGGTCGCCCAGCTCCAGCTTTTCCGGCTTCGGCAGGCACAGGTGGTATTCGGCCAGCCGGTCCCACGGGAACAGCTCGCCCGGATCGATCTTTCGCGGCGGGGCGACATCGGAATGGCCGACCACGTTCGCGCGCGGGATGTCGTAATCCTTCACGATGCGCGCCAGCAGCGGAACAAGCGCTTCGAACTGCGCGTCGGAAAACGGGCGGTAGCCCAGCGCATGGCCCGGATGGTCGAGCTCGATCCCGATGGAGATGCCGTTTACGTCCGTGTGCCCGCGCCAGTAGGACACGCCGGCATGCCAGGCGCGCTTGTCCTCTGGCACCAGCCGCGTGACCTCCCCGCTTTCGGAAATCAGGTAATGGGCGGAGACCTTGGCGTCGGGATCGCACAGCCGCGCCTCTGCACTCGCCGCATCCTCCATCTCGGTATAGTGGAGCACGACCATCGAGATCGCCTCCGACCGCTCGTCGTAATTGGGCGACAACGCCTCGCGGTGGACCAGTTCGTCGGCCACGGCGCTATCCGATCAGCCCGTCGGTATCGGTCGGCAATTCCGCGCCAAGGACGAGCGAGCCTTCGCCGAGGTGGTACTGGAGCCCGCCGCCATCCGCCTCGGCCAGTTCGCACAGCATGAAGGCGGGCGCGGTGCGGCTGGTGAGCTCGCCCTCGCCCGACAACGCCTTGCCGATGGTCTCGTCGAAGGCGATCTTGGGGCCGGTCGCGCGCACCACGATCTCCGTCGCGCCGCCGCGCATTTCCGCCCCGATGTCGAGCGTTCCGCCGCGCACAAGCGCATCGAGGCCCATCTGCGCGAAGTTGAGCAGCACTTTCACCGCGCCCTTCGGCAGGCGCGCGGTGGCGAGCGCCCAGTTGGCCTCGACCCGTTCGTTCTTGGCGACCAGCGCATCCACCAGCGCGCGCGGCTCGTCCACGTCGATCATGTCGCCGAAACCGCCCGCGGCCCCGAAGGCGAGGCGGAAGAACTTGAGCTTGTCGGTCGAGATCTGCGCGCTCTGTTCGAGCAGTTCGAAACACCGGTCGCGCATGTCCGGGTCTTTCTCGTCCGTGAGCAGTTCCAGCCCGTTCGACAGCGCGCCGACGGGGCTGAGCAGGTCGTGGCAAAGCTTGGAACACAGCAGGCTGGCCAGCTGGACGGGATCGATATCGCTCATGGAATAACAGGTCCGCTTGATCGGGTAATTCGCATCCCCGATGTCCTAGAGGAAATTTGCCGCGCTGCCACCCGTCCTTTTGCGTGCCGCCACTGGAGTTAGGTCAGGAGAGGCGCGCGAAATTCGCCGCCCCCGGTGCGGGCTTGCGCGTGGTCGCAGGCGCAGGCGTGCGGCCCGGCACCGTGCCGAGCATGTCGGCGAGGTCCGCCAGCCGCTCCTCGTCGCGGCGGTAGAACACCAGCTTGGCTTCCTTGCGCGTTTCCACCAGCCCGGCCTTGCGCAGCACGCCGAGCTGCTGCGACAGCGCGGGCTGGCCGATGCCGGTCGCAGCCTCGATCTCCCCGACATTGCGCTCGCCGGCTTTCAGCAGGTCGAGGATGCGCAGGCGCGAGGGGTGGCCGATGGCCTTGAAGGCATCGACCGCCGCGTCCTCGGTGAGAGCCGCATCGCTCACCGGCGCTTGCCCTTCCGCGGCGTCGCTTCGCGCAGGAACCAGTCCGCCTGCCCCTCGGCCGCAAAGACTTCGTCGATATCCTGCGCAGGCGGCCGCAACAGCGCATCGCCCGCCTGCCAGTTCGCAGGAGCAAGGCCTTCGGCGGCGTCGATCGCCTGCAACGCGTCGAGCGTGCGCAGCATTTCTGGGATCGAACGCCCGACGCTTGCGGGATAGCAGCTCATCGCGCGGATCGTACCGGCGGGATCGATGAAGAATGTCGTGCGCACCGTGGCGCTGTCGCTGTCCTGCGCGCAGACCATGCCATAGGCGCGGCCGACGACCAGCGTCGGGTCCTCCACGATGGGGAAGCGCACTTCGACGTCGAACCGGTCGCGGATCATGCGCAGCCACGCGAAGTGGGAAAACAGGCTGTCGACCGACAGGGCCATCAGCGCGCAGTCGCGCGCCTCGAAGGCAGCCGCCTCGCGCGCCAAGGCGACGAATTCGGTCGTGCAGACCGGCGTGAAGTCCGCCGGGTGGGAGAACAGGACCAGCCAGCGCCCGCGATAATCGGACAGGCGCACCGGCCCCGCCGTGCTGCGCGCTTCGAAATCGGGCGCGCTATCGCCGATGCGTAGGGGCCGCGGAGCCGGGCCGGTGGGGGCTGCGTTGTCCATGACGGACGATCTACCCCCTTGACTCGCGGATTGCAATACATATACACGATTTATGTAATCGAAGGAGTTATTTCATGTCTGATGCAGACGCGTCGCTCCAGGCGGCCCGCGACCAGATCGGGCGCGCCACGGGCGAAAAGACACTCCGCCCCTCGATCGCGGGCTTTTTCGACGAGACCACCAATACGGTAAGCTACGTCATCCATGACCCGGAAACATGCGAAGCCGCGATCATCGACTCGGTGCTGGACTACGAAGCGGCCGCCGGGCGGACGTCCCATGGCTCGGCAGAGCGCATCATCGACTACGTCACTTCGAACAATTTGCAAGTGACATGGCTGATCGAAACCCATGCCCATGCCGACCACATCTCGGCCGCGCCCTATTTGCAGGACAAGCTCGGCGGGAAGCTTGCCATCGGCAAGGACATCGTCCGCGTGCAGGATGTCTTCGGCAAGCTGTTCAACGCCGGTACCGATTTCGAGCGCGACGGATCGCAGTTCGACAAGCTTTTCTCAGACGGCGAGACCTTCTCGCTCGGCAAGATCGAGGGCATCGCGCTCCACGTCCCCGGCCATACACCGGCCGACATGGCCTTCATCATCGGCGATGCCGCTTTCGTGGGTGACACGATCTTCATGCCCGATTTCGGCACGGCGCGGGCGGACTTCCCGGGCGGCGATGCGCGCGAGCTGTTCCAGTCGATCCGCCGCCTGCTCTCCCTGCCTGACGACACGCGGCTGTTCCTGTGCCACGATTACAAGGCGCCGGGGCGCGACGAGTATGCGTGGGAGACCACCGTTGGCCAGCAGCGGCGCGAGAACGTGCATGTGAAGGACGGCGTGACCGAAGACGAGTTCGTCGAGATGCGCACGACGCGGGACAAGACGCTCGCCATGCCCGAACTCATCATGCCGTCGGTGCAGGTCAACATCCGCGGCGGCCGCCTGCCGGAGCCGGAGGATAACGGTGTCAGCTACATCAAGATTCCGGTGAACGCGGTATGAGCCTGCCCGGTTTTCCCGACGCGGCACCGCTGGCAGGTCTCGGCGGCGGCATCCTCATCGGCTTGGCCGCCGCGCTGATGCTGCTGGGCGCAGGGCGCATTGCCGGAGTCTCCGGCATCTTCGCGCGCGCAACCGGCCTCAGCGACAGCGGCATGTCGAAACCGGGCGCGTGGATGTTCGTCCTCGGCCTGCCGCTGGGCGCTTTCATCGTCGCGCTTGCAACCGGCGGCCTGCCGGCAAACTTCGCCGGTCCGGCCTACCTCGTCGTCGCCGGCCTGCTGGTCGGCATCGGGACCCGTCTCGGCAGCGGCTGCACCAGCGGCCACGGCGTATGCGGGGTCAGCCGCCTGTCGCAGCGGTCGCTCGTCGCGACGGTCACCTTCATGGCCGCCGGCATCGCCACGGTGGCGCTGATGAACGCGCTGGGCATGGAGGTGCTGCCATGATCCGCCGCATCCTTCCCCCGCTGCTGTCGGGAACGCTGTTCGGCGCGGGCCTTGCGCTTGGCGGGATGACGGACCCGGCCCGTGTGCGCGGCTTCCTCGACCTGTTCGGCGACTGGGACCCGACGCTGGCCTTCGTGATGGGCGGCGCGGTCATCGTGATGGCGATCGCGTGGCGCTTCCAGCCACGCATGGCCCACCCGCTGTTCGCCGAGAAATTCGCCCTGCCCGACCGCAGCGACCTGACCCCGAAACTGATCGGCGGCGCGGCCCTGTTCGGGATCGGCTGGGGCATCGCCGGCCTGTGCCCTGGACCCGGCCTCGCCGCGCTGGTGATCGAACCGGCATCGGCCGCGATCTTCGTGGTCGCCATGCTGGCCGGCATGGGCATCGTCCGGCTGGTCGAAAAAGACTAGGGCCGGACGCACCCGATGTCGCTGTCGCGCTATTTCCCGATCCTCGACTGGGGGCGGAGCTACAACCGGTCGGTACTTACGAACGACCTGATGGCGGCGGTGATCGTCACCATCATGCTGATCCCGCAGAGCCTTGCCTATGCGCTGCTGGCGGGGCTGCCGCCGGTCGTTGGCCTGTATGCCAGCATCCTGCCGCTGGTGCTCTATGCCATTTTCGGCACCAGCCGCACGCTTGCCGTCGGGCCGGTGGCCGTGATCAGCCTGATGACCGCCAGCGCGGCAGGCGCGGTCGCGGCGCAGGGGACGGCGGAATATCTGGAGGCGGCGGTGACGCTGGCCATGTTATCCGGCGTGATGCTGGCGGTGCTGGGGCTGCTGCGGGCAGGCTTCCTTGCCAATCTCCTGTCCCACCCTGTCATCAGCGGCTTCATCACCGCCAGCGGCATACTGATCGCGACGAGCCAGCTGAAGCATATCCTGGGCATCAAGGCGGGCGGCGACAACTGGCCCGACATGCTCGGCTCGCTGGCCGCCGGGATCGCGCAGACCAACCCGTGGACGCTCGCCATCGGCATCCCTGCCACGCTGTTCCTGTTCTGGGTCCGCAAGGGCGGCAAGCCCGCCCTGCAGCGCCTCGGCCTGCCTCCGCGCGCGGCCGACATGACCGCCAAGGCCGGACCGGTCGCCGCCGTCGCGCTGACGATCCTTGCGGCGGTGCTGCTCGACCTCGGCGACAGGGGCGTGAACCTCGTCGGCGGGATCCCGCAGGGCCTGCCGCCCTTCGCCGTGCCCTCTGCCGACCTCTCCCTGATCGAGAAGCTGTGGGTGCCCGCGCTGCTGATCTCGATCATCGGTTTCGTCGAAAGCGTTTCGGTCGCGCAAACGCTGGCCGCCAAGCGCCGCCAGCGCATTTCGCCGGACCAGGAGCTGATCGGCCTCGGCGCGGCGAATATCGCCAGCGCCTTTTCCGGCGGCTACCCGGTCACCGGCGGTTTCGCCCGTTCGGCGGTGAATTTCGATGCCGGCGCGGAGACACCTGCGGCCGGCGCCTTCACCGCAGTCGGCATCGCGCTCGCCACGCTGTTCCTCACCCCGCTGCTGTTCAGCCTGCCCATCGCCACGCTGGCGGCGACGATCATCGTGGCGGTGCTCAGCCTCGTCGACCTCAAGACACCCGGCCGGCTGTGGCGCTATTCCAAGGCCGATTTTGCGGCTCATGTCGCCACCATCGGCATCACGCTGGTCGCGGGCGTGGAGCTGGGCGTGATCGCCGGGGTCGCGGTCGGCCTGCTGCTTTACCTGTGGCGGGCGAGCCGCCCCCATGCCGCCATCGTCGGCCGCGTGCCGGAGACCGAGCATTTCCGCAACGTGGAGCGGCACGAGGTCTTCACGGTGCCGCACGTCCTGTCCATCCGCATCGACGAGGCGCTGACGTACCTCAACGCCCGCTGGCTGGAGGAATACGTGCTGGAGCGCGTCGCCGAAAAGCCGGAGCTGCGCCACGTCATCCTGATGTGCAGCGCGGTGAACGAAATCGACGCCTCGGGCCTCGAAAGCCTTGAGGCGATCAACCACCGGCTGGAGGACGGCGGCATCGGCCTGCACCTGTCCGAAGTGAAAGGCCCGGTCATGGACCGGCTGAAGCGCACCGACTTCCTCGAGGAGCTCCACGGCAAGGTTTACCTGTCGCAGAACCGCGCCTTCGACGAACTGGTGCGCGACGATGGCGCGCCGGGGCTGCCGCAGGACCATTTCATCGCCCGCGGGATGATCTGACAGTTGCACGGCAGGCAAGCGCGGTTGCCTGCTTTGCGCTGCCGTGCGAACCGCAAGTGATGTAAGGGACCGGCTCATGTTCGAACATCTCGACGCCCTGCTGCTCGCGCGGATCCAGTTCGCCTTTACGGTCAGCTTCCACTTCTTCTTCCCGGCCTTTTCCATCGGCCTCGCCAGCTACCTGATGGTGCTGGAAGGATTGTGGCTGAAGACCGGCAAGCAGCTCTATCTCGACCTGTTCAAATACTGGCTGAAGATCTTCGCCATCGCCTTTGCCATGGGCGTCGTCTCCGGCATCGTGATGAGCTACCAGTTCGGCACCAACTGGTCGGTCTTTTCCGACCTTGCCGGCCCGGTGATCGGGCCGCTGATGGCGTACGAGGTGCTGACCGCCTTCTTCCTGGAGGCGGGCTTCCTCGGCGTGATGCTGTTCGGGATGAACAAGGTCGGCAAGAAGCTGCATTTTGCGGCCACCTGCATGGTCGCGCTCGGCACGTTCGTGTCCGCTTTCTGGATCCTGTCGGTCAACAGCTGGATGCAGACGCCGACGGGGTACGAGATGGGCGCGAACGGGCAGTTCATGCCGGGTGCGAGCTGGTGGGACATCGTCTTCAACCCCAGCTTCCCCTACCGCCTCGTCCACACGGTGATGGCGGCCTACCTCACCACCGCATTCGTGGTCGGCGGGGTCGGCGCGTGGCACCTGCTCAAGGACCGGACGAACGCCCACGCGCGCAAGATGTTCTCCATGGCCATGTGGATGGCCGCCATCGTCACCCCGTTGCAGATCGCAGCCGGCGATGCACACGGCCTCAACACGCTGGAGCACCAGCCGCAGAAGGTCATGGCCATGGAAGGCCATTTCCAGAGCCATCCGGACGGCGCGCCGCTGATCCTGTTCGGCATTCCAGACAGCGAAGCGAAGACGGTGCGTTACGCGATCGAGATACCCAAGCTCTCCTCGCTGATCCTGAAGCACGACCTCGACGCGCCGCTTGCCGGGCTCGACACGATCCCCGATGACGAGGAGCCGCCCGTCGGCGTGGTCTTCTGGTCGTTCCGGGTGATGGTCGGCATCGGTTTCGCGATGCTCGGCATCGGGCTGTGGAGCCTTTACGCCCGCACCCGGAGGAAACTGTATGAATGGACCTGGCTGCACCGCGCCGCGCTGCTGATGGCACCGTCGGGCTTTGCCGCCGTGCTGGCCGGCTGGATCACCACCGAAGTCGGCCGCCAGCCCTATGTCATCTACGGCGTGCTGCGCACTGCGGACGCGGCCAGCCCGCTCGACGCGCCGGCCGTCGCCGCTTCGCTGCTGGCTTTCATCCTCGTCTATTTCACCGTGTTCGGCATCGGGGTGTGGTACATCCTGCGCCTGATGAGCCAGACGCCGCATGTGGGCGAGACCGGCGTCAAGCGCGGCGATACCGGACCAATCCGCACCGCCGGCATCACGCCGGGCCCGACGCAGAACCCGGGCGACGACGATGTGCTGCCCCGTTCGAAAGAGGAGGCGGAATAATGGATCTCACCGTCGTCTGGGCCTTCATCATCGCCTTTGCCGTCTTCGCCTATGTCGTGATGGACGGGTTCGACCTCGGCATCGGCATCCTCTTTCCCACCTTCGACCCGGGGCGGGAGCGCGACCGGGCGATGAACTCCATCGCGCCGGTGTGGGACGGGAACGAGACCTGGCTGGTGCTGGGCGGCGGCGGGCTGTTTGCCGCCTTCCCGCTGGCCTATGCGGTGATCCTCCCGGCGACCTATCCGCTGATCATCGCCATGCTGCTGGGCCTCGTCTTTCGCGGCGTTGCCTTCGAATACCGCTGGCGCGACCCCGCGCACCGCGGCTTCTGGGACGCGGCCTTTACCGGCGGGTCCTTCGTCGCCGCAATGGCGCAGGGCATGGTGCTGGGGGCGCTGCTCCAGGGCGTGGAAGTGTCGGGCCGCGCCTACGCGGGCAGCTGGTTCGACTGGCTGACCCCCTATACGCTCCTCTGCGGGCTGGGCACGGTGGCTGGATACGCCCTGCTCGGCAGCACGTGGCTGATCTGGAAGCTGGACGGCGAAGGGCAGGCCCATGCCCGCACGCTGGCCTTCAAGGCGGCACTGGCGACCATTGCGCTGATGGGCGCGGTCAGCCTCTACAACGTGTTCCTCAATGCCGAGTATGCCGAGCGCTGGCTGACCGCGCCGGAGATATATTTCGCGGCCCCGGTGCCGATCCTCACCGGCTTCGCCGCGTGGAGCATCGTGCGTGCCGTGCGGACGGAGCGCAACAGCAAGCCTTTCTGGCTAAGCCTCGCGCTGTTCTCCCTCGGCATGGCGGGGCTCGGCGTGACCATGTGGCCCTATGTCGTCCCGCCCGGCCTCACCATCTGGGACGCCGCCGCGCCGGAGCGCAGCCAGGTCTTCATGCTGGTGGGCGTTGCGATCACCATGCCGCTGATCATCGCCTACACCGCGTGGGCTTACTGGGTGTTCCGCGGCAAGGTGGCGGACGAAGGGTATCACTGACATGCGCTCACGCAGCGAAGCGGTAGCGCGAAAGAAAATGCCGCCCGAAACCGAGGCACCCCTGTGGCAGCGCCTCGCCTGGATGGCCGCGATCTGGGCGGCCAGCGTTGCCGTGCTCGGCCTCGTCGCATGGATCCTGCGGCTGTGGATCGCGCCTTGACCCACGCAGGCTTCGACAAGCCTGCTGCCGCCGCGCTATGGCGCGCGGCGCAATGGCGAGCGACACGCACATAGACGGCACGATTGCCACCGCCGACCGGCTCGACAAGGCGCTGGCCGAAGCGACCGGCCTGTCGCGCGCCCGCGTTCAGGCGCTGATCGCCGACGGCGCCGTCACGGTGGACGGGGAGCCGGCGACGAGCGCCAAGGCGAAGGTGCGCGCCGGCGCGACATACGCCGTAGCCCTGCCCCCGCCCGAACCGCTGGCGGCGATCCCGCAGGACATCCCCGTGCCCATCGTGTTCGAGGACGCGCATCTCGTGGTGGTCGACAAGCCCGCCGGCATGGTGGTGCACCCCGCCGCCGGCAATCCGGACGGGACGCTGGTCAACGCGCTGCTGCACCATTGCCGCGGCAGCCTCAGCGGCATCGGCGGGGTCGCGCGGCCGGGCATCGTTCACCGGATCGACAAGGACACGTCGGGCCTGCTGGTGGTGGCCAAGAGCGATGCGGCGCACGAAGGGCTGGCGCGGCAGTTCGCCGACCATTCGCTCACCCGCGCATACCTCGCGGTGGTCGGCGGGATGCCAATCCCGCCATCCGGTACGATCGACGCACGGCTGGGCCGCAGCGACCGGGATCGCAAGAAAATGGCCGTCCTCGCGCCCGACTCGCAGCGCGGGAAGCATGCCGTGACGCATTACCGGACGATAAAAACTTTCCCCGCTGCAAGCCTGCTTGAATGCCGGCTGGAAACCGGGCGCACCCACCAGGTCCGCGTTCACTGCGCGTCAATCGGCCATGCGCTATTGGGGGACCCTGTCTATGGCCGGACTCCCGCCCCGTTACGCCGCCTTCTCAAGGACTTGGCGTTCACCCGCCAGGCGCTCCATGCAGCCAAGCTCGGTTTCGTCCATCCCGTCACCGGCGACGAGCTGCATTTCACCAGCGATTTACCGTCCGACATGGCGGAACTGATCGAGCGGGTTTCTGGTTCTTATTAAGGAAATTCGCGGGCAATCGCGCAAGAAATATCCTATAAGGATTTTACCGAGTGGCCGTGCACGCAGGATGCCCATCAGGGGTCCATGCACCAGCGGTCGACAATGAAAGGTCAGGGAAAGACGTGAGCAATACGAAACGACCAACAGTGCCAGCACTGGGCGGGGAGCAGAGCCTCAACCGCTACCTATCCGAAATCAAGAAGTTCCCCGTACTGACGGCAGAGCAGGAATACATGCTCGCAAAGCGGTACGAGGAGCATGAGGACAGCGAAGCTGCAGCGCAGCTCGTCACCTCGCACCTGCGCCTCGTGGCGAAGATCGCCATGGGTTACCGCGGCTACGGCCTGCCGGTGTCGGACCTCATCTCCGAAGGCAACGTCGGCCTGATGCAGGGCGTGAAGAAGTTCGAGGCCGATCGCGGCTTCCGCCTCGCCACCTATGCGATGTGGTGGATCAAGGCATCGATTCAGGAATTCATCCTGCGGTCGTGGAGCCTCGTGAAGATGGGCACCACCGCCGCGCAGAAGAAGCTGTTCTTCAACCTGCGCCGGATGAAGAAGCAGCTCGAAGCCTACGAGGACAGCGATCTCCATCCGGAAGACGTCGCCAAGATCGCCACCGATCTCGGCGTGCCGGAGCAGGAAGTGATCAACATGAACCGCCGGATGATGATGGGCGGGGACGGATCGCTGAACGTGCCGATGCGCAACGGCGAGGACGGCAGCGGCCAGTGGCAGGACTGGCTGACCGACGATCGCCCGCTGCAGGATGAGACGGTCGCCGACGCCGAAGAAGCGACGGTGCGCCGCGAAATGCTGACCGAAGCGATGGAAGCGCTGAACGAACGCGAACAGCACATCCTCACCGAACGGCGCCTGACCGACAATCCGCAGACGCTGGAAGAACTGTCGCAGGTGTATGACGTCAGCCGCGAACGCATCCGCCAGATCGAAGTGCGCGCGTTCGAGAAGCTGCAGAAGGCCATGCTCCGCATCGCCGGCGAGCGCTTCCTGCCGGCAGCGGTTACGGGCTGAGGACAGCCAAATCGATTTAGAAGGAGCCGGGCCCAGTGTCCGGCTCTTTCGATTCCGCCCTCGGCGGTTCGGGGATCCAGGACATGGAACCGATTGCCGGTAGCTCCGCCATATCCCGCGCCATCACGGCGAGATCGTCCTGCGTTTCGATCATGCAGTGGTAAAATTCATGGTCGGCAAGCTGGCTCGGCACCCGGGAATCTTCCGGGCAGACGCTTTGCAGATATTCGAAAGTTTCGATCTCGGAGCCTTCGAAAGGCTTGCTGCGAAGCAACTGGTATCGCGGCCCGGCTCCGAAACCATATTGCAAAGCCCAAAGGTCGTGTTCGCCGGCCCGATCTGTGGTGGTGCCGAGGGCAACAAGCAAGATATCCTGGCCGAATGTGCTGACCGCGTTGCCATCGACCTCCTTGAACTGGTTGTGGCAGGCGTAGAGTCCCAGATGCGCCGAACTCAGCTGCATGGTGGCATCCCCGTACCAGGGATCGCCGATGAGTCTCCAGTACCCATACCACATCGGACTTTGGCATTGCCACGGGAGTGGCCCCGTAGAAGGCACCCTTCGCGGCCATATCGGATCGGCGTCGAAGTCGGAAAACAGCGGCAAAGGCGAATTGATTTCCGATTGCAGGACCCGATCGGTCCGTGCGGCATCTTGCCCGGCGGCCTCTTCCATGTCTTGCTGCATGGCCTGAAGCGAGAGAATGATTGCCGCGAACAACATCTCCGCTGCCTAGGCTGCGGCACGCAGGCCTACAAGTCGGCGTTGCCATCATCCTCCCACCGCCATAGGCATTGCCCATGCTTCGGGTCGCCAAGTTCCTTGCCAAGTTCGTCGTCGGGTTCATCGCGCTCAGCCTGCTGTTGGTGATCGTGTTCCGCTTCGTCCCGCCGCCGGTCACCGCGACCATGGTGATGGACGAAAACGGCATCACCAAGGACTGGGAAAGCCTGAGCCAGATCGACCGCAACCTGGTGGATGCGGTGATCGCGGCGGAGGACGGCAAGTTCTGCAGCCACGACGGCTTCGACCGCGAGGCGATCGAGAATGCCATGCGGCGCAACATGGAAGGCGGGCGCATCCGCGGCGGCTCCACCATCAGCCAGCAGACCGCGAAGAACGTGTTCCTGTGGCAGGGCGGAGGCTATTTCCGCAAAGGGCTGGAAGCCTGGTTCACGTTCCTGATCGAGAATATCTGGGGCAAGCGGCGGATCATGGAAGTCTACCTCAACGTCGCGGAAACCGGCATCGGTACCTACGGAGCCGAGGCCGGGGCGCAGCGCTATTTCGGCAAGTCCGCTGCCAGCCTGACGCCGATCGAGGCGGCGCGCATGGCGGCCGCCCTGCCCCTGCCCAAGGAGCGCAGTGTGAAGAACCCGGACGGCTGGCTGCGCCGCCACGGCAACACGATTTCCGCCCGCATCGGCGTCGTCAGGCGTGACGCGCTCGACGCCTGCGTCTACGACTGAGCACCATGGGGGCGGGACACTCACACGGTAGCGGGCACGGGCACTGCCATGGCCATAGCGACGGGCATGGGCATGGGCACGGGCATGGCCACGACCACGGCCCGGCGGACTATGGCCGCGCCTTTGCCATCGGCATCGTCCTCAATACCGCCTTCGTCGTCGTGGAAGCGGTCTACGGCTTCCTGTCCGGTTCGATGGCGCTGGTCGCGGATGCGGGCCACAACCTGTCCGATGTCCTCAGCCTGATCCTTGCCTGGGGCGCGGCGACGCTGGCGAAGAAACCGCCGAGCAACCGCTTCACCTTCGGCTACAAGAGCTCTACCATCCTTGCCGCGCTCGCCAACGCGATGCTGCTGCTCGCCGCGCTGGGCGTGATCCTGTGGGAAACGCTGCACCGCTTTGCCGACCCGCAGCCGATCGAGCCGGGCACGGTGATGATCGTCGCCGGGATCGGCATCGTCATCAACACCGCCACCGCGCTGCTCTTCATGTCCGGCCGGAAGAGCGACATCAACATCCGCGGCGCGTTCCTGCACATGGCCGCCGACGCGCTCGTCAGCCTGGGTGTGGTCATCGCCGGCGCGCTGATCTGGTACACGGGCGCGCTCTGGATCGACCCCGTCACCAGCCTGCTGATCGTCGCCCTGATCGCGTGGGGTACGTTGGGCCTGCTGAAGGACTCCATCCGCATGAGCCTGCTCGGCGTGCCCGCCGGCATCGACGAAGGCGCGGTGCGCGGCTACCTGGGCGGGATCGACGGCGTGGCGCGGGTCCAGGACCTCCACATCTGGCCGATGAGCACCACCGAAACCGCGCTGACCGCGCACCTGGTGATGCCGGGCGGCCATCCGGGGGACGGCTTCCTGATGGAAGTGGCCGAAGAACTGAAGCACCACCACCGCATCGGCCACGCCACCATCCAGGTCGAAACCAGCGACGACTGCGCGCAGGCCTGCGTGTGAGCGCAGCAGCGGATCGCGAGGCGCTGGCCGCCGCGATTGAGCGGCTCGCTGCCGGGGACCGCGCCGCACTCGACCCGATCTACCGATCCACCCACCGCAAACTTTTCGGCATCTGTCTGCGTATCTTGGACGACAGGAAGGAGGCCGAGGACGCGTTGCAGGAAGTTTACGTCAGGCTGTGGCGGAGCGCGGGGCGCTTCGATGCGAACCGCGCCAGCCCGATCAGCTGGATGGCCGTCATGGCGCGCAATTGTGCGGTCGACCGGCTGCGCGTCGGCAAGGTGCGGGCGGGCGCAGTGCCTGAAAACGCGGCCATGACGGTGCCGGATGCCGCCCCGCTCGCCGACCGGTTGCTGGAGGATGGCGAACGCCGCGCCCGTATCCACCGGTGCATCGAAGCGCTGGAAGGCTCGAGCCGCAGTGCCATAACCCGAGCGTTTTTCGAAGGGCGGACCTATGCGGCGCAGGCGGAAGAAGGCGGCATTCCGCTTTCGACCATGAAAAGCCGGATCCGCCGCGCCCTGGCGAAACTCAAGACCTGCCTGGAGGCCGACGATGACTGATGCGATGAGCGACGACGAACGCCTCGCCGCCGAATATGTCTTCGGACTGCTGGACGGCGAAGACCTACTGTCCGCACGCGCCCGGCTGGCCCGCGAACCCGGCTTCGCTGCGCTGGTGGCGAGGTGGGAGGACCACGCCGCCCCGTTGCTCGACGCGGGCGAAGGGCATGTGCCGGACGAAGACGTCCTGGCCCGCGTCCATGCGCAGATCGCAGGGGCCGGGGACGGCGCGCAGGTCATCGCCCTGCGCCGGTCCGTCACGCGCTGGCGCTGCGCGAGCGGGGCGGCTGCGGCTGCGGCGATCGTGATGGCGGTGTTGGTGGCCGAACCGGCGGACCGCGCAGCACCCGCACCCGAACGCGATGCGGCCCCGCTGGTCGCCAACGTGCCCATCGGCGATACCGACCTGCGCCTGTCCGTTACCTATCTTCCGGACCGCGGGGAAATGCTTGTCAGCGCAAGCGGCCTCACTGCCGACGGCGTGCACGACCACGAGCTGTGGCTGGTCCCGGACGAAGGCGCGCTGCAATCGCTTGGCGTAGTCGCTCCGGGAACCGAGAGGCGCATGCCGATCAGTCCGGAAATCGCCGAACGGATTACCGCCAGGGCCGGCCTCGTCCTCACCCGCGAACCGCTCGGCGGGAAACCTGTGGGAGAGGCGGCAGGCCCGGTCGTGGCCGAGGGCAGGTTCACCGAGACCTGAAAAAACTTCGGCCGGGGTGCGTCCTTCCGCGCCCGCATTCCGAAACTCCTCACGCAAGAATGGACGGGCTTGCGCATAAAGAGGAGTTTCCAATGATCCATTTCCATAACGCCAAGGCCGCAACCCTTGCCGGCTTTGCCGCGCTATCCGCTGCCGGGCTCGCGATTGCCGCGCCCGCCGGCGCTTTCGACCACCACCGCGAAGCGTCGCGGAGCCAGCCGAACGTGGTCGAGGCCGCGCAATCGACCGGCGTCCACGAAACGCTGGTCGCCGCGGTCACCGCCGCAGGCCTCGCCGGCACGCTTTCGGGCGATGGGCCCTTCACTGTCTTCGCGCCCACCGACACCGCCTTTGCAAAACTGCCCGACGGCACGGTGGCCGAACTGGTGAAGCCGCAGAACAAGGCCGCGCTGACCGCGATCCTTACCTACCACGTGGTCAGCGGCGACGTATCATCGGCCGACCTCGTCCACGCGATCCGCGACAACCACGGCAGCTACAGCTTCGAGACGCTGTCCGGCGACACGCTGACCGCGCGGCTTTCCGGCGACACCATCGTGATCACCGATGCCGCCGGGCGCGCGACCGCCGTGACGCAGGCCGACGTCGATGTGTCGAACGGCGTGATCCACGTGACCGACAGCGTCTTCCTGCCGGGCTGAGCGCCCCGCGCGACCATTCCCCCGCCGCCAAGGGCCGTATGAGTTGGCGGCGCACCTTGCCCGCCCGGTGCCGCAGTCGCGCCGGGCGGGCTTTTTGCCGGCTGTTGAACCCGCCCTGCGACCCCTTGCGCAGCACGGCAGCAGCGCCCATTCAAGGGACACCATGCTGTCCCCGACCAAAACCATCGCTGCCGCCTGCATGCTGCTGCTTGCCACCGCCTGCGCCGAAGCGCCCCCGCCGGCGGAACCGCCGCTGGCCAGTGCGTCGATCGGCGGCGATTTCACGCTCACCGGCACCGATGGCGCGGACGTGTCGTGGACCGATTTCGAGGGCAAATACCGGCTGGTCTATTTCGGCTACGCCTTCTGCCCCGACATCTGCCCCAACGACGTCGCCAACCTTGCGCGCGGTTACAAGGCGCTGAAGGAAAGCGATCCCGCCGCCGCGCAAGCGCTGGTGCCGATCTTCATCTCCATCGATCCGGAACGCGACACGCCGGACGTGGTCGCCGAATTCGCCAGCGCCTTTTCGCCGGACATCGTCGGACTGACCGGTACCCCCGAACAGGTCGCCGCCACGGCGAAGAAGTTCGCGGTCTATTATGCGAAGGGCGAGGAAACGCCGGACGGCGGCTACCTGATGGATCACAGCCGGTCCGCTATCCTGTTCGGCCCTTCGGGCGAACCGATCGCGCCGATTTCCGTCGACCAGGGCGGCAAGGCGGTCGAGGCAGAGCTGAAGCAGTGGGTGAGCTGAGGGACAGGTTCTGGCAGCTCGAGCTGGCGGAGCTGAGCCGCGCTGAATGGGAAGCCCTGTGCGACGGATGCGGGCGCTGCTGCCTGCACAAGGTGGAGGATGCCGATACGGGCCGCATCTACGACACCAATGTCGCCTGCAAGCTGCTCGACACGGCGACCGGCCTGTGCAGCGATTATCGCCAGCGCAAGGCGCGCGTGCCCGATTGCCTGCGCCTAACCGCGGGCAATGTGGACGACTTGCCGTGGCTGCCGCAAACCTGCGCCTATCGCCGCCGCGCGCGGGGCGAGGACTTGCCCGACTGGCACTATCTCCTCAGCGGTGACCGCGACGCGGTGCGCAAGGCGGGCGTCTCCGTCCACAACCGCGTGATCAGCGAAACCGATGCGGGAGCGCTGGAGCACCACATGGTCGACTGGGAGGAGGAGCCGTGATCGAATGGCTGCAGGGCGCGCCGGGCGATCCCGAAATCGTCCTCGCCGGACGGCCCCTCCCCATCCTTCTCAAGCGCAATGCCCGCGCCCGGAGGCTGACCCTGCGGCTGGCGCGTGACGGCAGCGCGGTGCACCTCACCGTGCCGCGCTGGGCCCCGACGCGCGAGGCGATCGCCTTTGCCCATGCGAAGGCGGAATGGCTGGCTGGCCAGCTCGAGAAAATCCCGCAGCGCGATCCGCCGCAAACCGGCGGGACCTTCCGCTATTGCGGGGAAGACTGGCGGATCGATTGGCACGCCGCCCACCCGCGCACCCCGCGCGCCGACGCGGACGCCGGTACGCTCACCCTCGGTGGGCCGCAGGACCGCTTGCCCGTGCGCCTGCAGCGCTGGCTGGAGAGCGAGGCGCTGCGCCTGTGCGCCGCCGACCTCGCCTTCTACGCCGGACGCGCCGGGGTGCCGCTGCCCGAAATCCGCCTCAGCCGGGCGAAAAGCCGCTGGGGCAGCTGCTCGGGCAAGCAGGTCGTGCGGATCAACTGGCGGCTGGTGCAGGCACCCGCGCACGTCCGCCGCAGCGTGGTCGCCCACGAGGTCGCGCATCTCGTGCATTTCAATCACAGCCCCGCCTTCCACGAATTGCTGGGGCAGATCTACGACGCCGACATCGCGGCCGCAGACCGCTGGCTGAAAGCGCACGGCCGCAGCCTTTACGCGCAGTTCGGCTAAGACTGGCGCGCGGGGGCACAAATCCCTATCTTGAGCGGAAGATGAGCATTTTCCGCACCTTCCTGCAGAACCTCTCGCCCAAGCGCGCAGTGTCCGATTTCGCCGGGCAATGGCGCCGACCCAACCCCTATCGCTGGCATATCCTCGGCGTTGCGGGCGCGGCGACTTTCGCGATTTTCTACACCTTCCTGCCAGAAGACCAGCCGATGGAGCCGGAACGGCCGGAGGTGGACTACATCGAATTCTTCGAGCCCGGCCGGACCGATGAGCAGATCATGGCGTCCAACATCGAGAACCAGAAGCGGCAGGACGAATTGCGCGCCGAGGCCGAGGAGCGGGTCGAATTGCGCAAGAGCCTCTACCGCGAACTGGGCCGCGCCACCGGCCTCGACGTGGACGAGATGGAGCGCGAACTGGCAGCGGAAGAGGCGGCAGAAAAGGCCGCCAAGCAGCAGCGGCTCGACGCACGCCGCCGCGATGCCGAAAGGGCGCTGCTTGACGGCCAGTAAGGCCGACCTGCGCTGGCTCGCCGCAGCGGCCGCGCTGGCGGAGCGCGGTCGCCCCGTCAGTGCGCCCAACCCTTCCGTCGGCGCCATCATCGTGAAAGAGGGCCGCGTCATCGGGCGCGGCTGGACGCAAGTCGGCGGCCGCCCTCACGCGGAGGCTGTCGCCCTGGCGCAGGCCGGTAGCGCTGCGGCAGGGGCCACGCTTTACGTCACGCTCGAACCCTGCGCCCATGCCAGCGTGCGCGGCCCGGCCTGCTCCGCGCTGGTCACAGCGGCCGGGCTGGCGCGCGTGGTGATCGGCGCCGGCGATCCCGACCCGCGTACGGCAGGCGGCGGCATCGCCCGACTGGAGGCGGCCGGGATCGAGACCGTTCTGGCGGATTGCCCGAGCTGCGCGGATAGCCTTGCCGGTTACCTGACGCGCGCCGCATTCGGCCGCCCGCACGTCACCTTGAAGCTCGCGCTTTCCATCGACGGCTCAATCGCGCTCGCCGACGGGACCAGCCAATGGATCACCGGGCCTGCCGCGCGCGCGCATACCCACCGAGAGCGGGCACGGGCGGACGCCATCCTCGTCGGCGGCGGGACCTTGCGCGCCGACACGCCATCGCTCGACGTGCGACTGGAAGGGCTGGAGGATCGCTCTCCCGCCCGCTGGGTGCTGACGCGCGGCGAGGCGCCGGACGGCTGGCAGGTGCTGCGCGATCCTGCCGACCTGTCGCCGCTTGCGCGTGCACAGTATCTCTTCGTGGAAGGCGGCGCAGGGGCTACGGCAGCTTTCCTTGCCGCCGACCATGTCGACCGGTTGCTGGTCTACCGCGCCCCCATCGTCATCGGCGGCGGCATGGCGTCCGTCGGCGACATCGGCCTTGCCGACCTGGCGCAGGCGCATGGCCGCTGGCAGCGGACCGCAACCGCAGCGCTTGGCAGCGATGTGCTCGAAGTCTACGAGCGGACCCGCAGCCGCAATCCGGCCTGACAGGAGCGTCCATGTTCACCGGCATCGTCACCGCCATCGGCACCGTCACCAACCGCGAAGAGCGCGGCGACCTGCGGCTCACCATCGCCTGCCCGTGGGACCCGGCGGACATCGCCATCGGCGCGTCGATCGCCTGCTCCGGCTGCTGCCTGACCGTGGTGAGCAAGGGCGGGGATGCGGGCGCCGCGTGGTTCACCGTCGAACTTTCGGCAGAGACCGTGGGCCTGACCAATGCGGCGCGCTGGGCGGAAGGCGCGCGCCTCAATCTCGAACCCGCGCTGAAGATGGGCGACGAGCTGGGCGGCCATATCGTCACCGGCCATGTCGATGGCGTCGGGCGCGTCGTCGCGGCGGAAGACGAGGGGGATTCGACCCGCCTCACCATCCTCGCCCCGGCCGGGCTCGCGCCCTATATCGCGGCCAAGGGCTCGATCACCGTCGACGGCTGCTCGCTCACCGTGAATTCTGTCGAGGATACGGACGATGGCTGCCAGTTCGGGCTCAACATCATCCCCCACACCGCCGAAGTGACGACACTGGGCACCCTCGCATCCGGCGACAGTGTGAACCTGGAGATCGACACTCTGGCTCGCTACCTCCAGCGGATGGTCGCGCTGCGGGGCTAGGCCAGCGGCCCTTGCGCGAACGCGGCGCGGTCGATTTCGTAAATGACATTGCGCTGGGGCCCGGTCGCCCCTTCGGCCTCTTCGGTCCGGCCAGTCAGGCGGCCGCCGATCTTCTCCATCGCCCTGCGAGAGACGAGATTGTTCTCGCCGACCCGGAACACCACGCGCTCCACCGATGCCAGCGCATGGGACAGCATCAATCGCTTCACGCGGGCATTCATGCCGCTTCCCCAAAGCTCCCGGGCGATGAAGGTCCAGCCGATTTCCACCACCCCGCCATCCGCCGGGTCGTAGCTCTGGAACCGGCTCGACCCGACGATGCGGCCGCCCTTCCGGTCGATGATGGCCAGCGCACCCTGTTTCGCCAGCGCGTCGTCAAAGAATTCGCGAAAGACCGATTGCTGCCACCGGTCGCTGCGCGGGTGCAGGGCCCATAGCTCGCGGTTGCCGGCTACCGCATACAGGGCGTCCCAATCGTCCGCCTGCAAGGGTCGCAAACGGACGCGGTCGTCCTGCAGGACCGGTTGCCGATCCAGCACGCCTAGCTCGTCACGTCTTCCAGCGCGGCGATGAACTTCTCGACATTGCCGCTGGTCAAACCGGCGATGTTGATGCGGCCGGAACCCGCCATGTAGACGCCGTGATCCTTGCGCAGCCGCTCGATCTGGTCCTTGTCCAGCTTGAGCATGGCAAACAGGCCGTTCTGGTCTTCGAGCTGCTTAAGATCGAGGCCGGGCACGCGGTTGTCGGCGGCGGCCAGCTTTGCGCGGACGCTGCGCATGCGGGCGCGCATTTCGTCCACCTCGTCCTGCCACTGCCGGGTCAGGTCGCTGTCGCGCAGCACATGGCGCACGGCGGCGGCGCCGTGGTCGGGCGGCATCGACCAGCTGGCGCGGGCGAGCGAATTGCAGTTCGAAAAGGTCCGCTCCAGCACCTCGTCGTCGTTCGCCTTGATGTAGAGCGCGCCGACGCGGTCGCGGTAGAGACCGAAGTTCTTGTCGCAGCTGTAGCATATGAGCAGTTCGTCGAGCGCATCGACCATCAGGCGTAGGCCGGCGGCATCTTTCTCCATGCCCTGCCCCAAGCCCTGGTAGGCGCTGTCGATGATCACCAGCACGCCGCTGTCCTTCGCCAGCGCGGCGATCCGCTCCCACTGGTCCATCGTGTAGTCGACGCCGGTGGGGTTGTGGCACGATGCGTGGAGGAGCAGCGCATCGCCCGCGCCGGCACCCGCCAGCGCCTGTTCCAGCGCGGCGAGGTCGGCCTCGCCTTCCGCCGTCGCGTGATTGAAGCCCGCCAGTTCCAGGCCGAGGTCCTTCAGGATCTGCGCATGGTTGGGCCAGCTCGGCGTGCCCATCAGCCCGCGGGTCACGCCTGCTGCCTGCGCCACCGCCAGTGCCAGCCGCACGGCGCCGGTGCCGCCGGGGGTCTGCATCCCTTCGATCGAGCCGCCGCGCGTCGGGTCCTTGCCGAAGATATAGGGCTTCAGCGCATGGACGAAGCCGGTGTCGCCTTCGGGGCCAAGGTAGCTCTTGCTGTCCTGTTCCTCGACCAGCTGGCGTTCCGCGCCCTTGATCGAGCGGAAGACAGGCGTGGCGCCATCGTCCGTGCGGTACACGCCCACGCCTAGGTCGATCTTGTCGGGCCTGGTGTCGGCGCCATAGAGCTTGATCAGGGCGAGGAGGGCGTCGGGCGCCTGCGCAGAGAGGTTTTCGAGCATGGAGGCCCAATGCCGCGCCCGCGCGCGCGCTTCAAGCGGCAATCGGCAGGGCGCCGTCGTGGATAGCTATTCGCGAGGGACCTAGAAAGGCAGCCAACGCTGCTTTTCGGAAAAGCGCAGGTAGCCCGCATTGACCCCTGCCCTGAGCCCGGCGCCTGCGCGGATCGGGATCAGCACGATGTCGCCGCGCCGGACGTAGGACACTGACATGCCGCCGACGAGATAGGCCTGCCCCTCGCCTGCGGGGAAGCGCCGGAACAGGTCCTGCGTGTCGAACAGATTGTAGACGAGGACGAAGGTGGAGCCCGCATTCGCGCCGGCATCGAAGCCCACCGACGGTCCGGTCCAGTAGACTTTCCGCTCGCCTTCCACCTTGTGGTACAGCGTGCCGGAACCGTAGCGTACCCCGACGATGAACGCGCCGCCGCCTTCGCGGCCGACGATGTAGCCGTTGGGTTCGCCCTGTTCCTTCAGCAGGTCCTCGATCAGCCGGGCGACGCCTTCCGCGCCCTCCCCGAACAGGCCTTCCGCCGCGCCGATCAGGTCGTCGGACTGGTAGGTCTGGCTGTCGGCGGCGGCTTCGGCAGCGGCTTCCGATGCCCCGACCGGCTGGGCGAAATCCTCGCCCGACCATGTGGCGACGCCGCCGGACGTGTCGACCTCGGCCCCGCCGTCATCGTAATCTTCGGGCGCGTCCTGCTCGTAGACCGGCTGGGCGGTGATGATGGGTGCGTCCGGCCCGTCGGCAGGCGGGGTCTGCGGCTGTGCCAGGTCGCCGTCGATCATCGTGTCGGGATCGATCGTCTCGATCCCCTGCGCGAGCGCGGGCGCACCTGCCGCGAGGCCGAATGCCGCCGCCGCCAGTGCCAGCGACCGGGCCATGTGCTTGAGCGATTGAGCCATATGTTCCTCCGAGGGACGATCCCGCGGCGCGCCATGCGCGCCTGTCCGCGGGCGATCAGAGTCCTTGCACGCTGAAGCGGCAATGAATGCGCGCCGAACCGAATCGATTCTGCGGCGAACCGAGTCCGCACACATCTCCGGCCAAGTGTTTTCACCCCGTGCCCACAGCGCGCTTGAAGCATGCCAGCCCGCTCGCTATAGGCCCGCCCACGCCGCATCGGTCCGGAGACGTGGGTGAGTGGCTGAAACCAGTTCCCTGCTAAGGAACCATACCTGGTAACGGGTATCGAGGGTTCGAATCCCTCCGTCTCCGCCACCGCTTCAAACGCCGCGCTTCGATCCTACATAGATCCCGGACACCCAATCGGGAGCATTGTATCATGATCGACGTACGCAGCTTCGACAGCCTGGGCCATGCCGACCACGGCTGGCTCAACGCGCGGCACCATTTCTCTTTCGCCAACTATTACGATCCCGCCCGCATGGGCTGGGGCGCCCTGCGCGTCTGGAACGACGACCAGATCGCGGCGAAGAGCGGGTTTCCCCCGCACCCCCACCGCGACATGGAAATCATCACCTATGTCAGTCAGGGCGCGATCACGCACAAGGACAGCCTCGGCAACGAAGGCCGCACCGGCGCGGGCGACGTGCAGGTGATGAGCGCGGGCAGCGGCATCCAGCACGCCGAAATGAACCTGGAAGACGAGGAAACCCGCCTGTTCCAGCTGTGGATCCAGCCGACCGAAGCGGGCGGCGATCCGCGCTGGGGTGCCAAGCCATTCCCCAAGGGCGAGCGCGCCGGCGACTGGGCGATCCTGGCGAGCGGCATGGGCGACGAGGACGCGCTGATGATCCGCACCGATGCCCGCGTGGCCGGCATCACCCTGTCCGCCGGCGAGAGCGCGGAGTGGTCACTGGGCGACGGGCGCAAGGCCTATCTCGTGCCCGCAACCGGCTCCATCGAAGTGAACGGCGAATTCGCCAACGAACGTGACGGTGTCGCCGTCGAAAAGGTGGAGACCATCTGCATCGAGGCGCTGGAAGACAGTGAAATCGTGCTGGTGGATACGCGCTAGAATTCAGGCCCTTGGCGGCGGCGTTGGGCGTGCCTATGTCGCCCCCATGGTACATTTCCTCCCCGACGTTGACTTGCCGAACGGCATTCGAAGCCTGTTCGAGAAGAGCCGGGCTTCGCTCACCATCGCCGACCTCGACCGAGAGGACGCACCGCTGATCGGCCTGAACCAGGCATTCCTCGATATCTGCGGTTACAGTGCGGAGGAATCACTCGGCAAGAATTGCCGTTTCCTCCAGCCCGAAACCGGCGGCGGGCCCGTTCGTGCGCGCATCCGCGAATTTCTTTATGAGAGTGACGAGCCCGAAGAACGCTTCGTTATTCCCAACGTCACGAAGGGCGGGGACCAGTTCCTCAACCTCGTCTACATGGGGCGCCTCAACAGCCGGGATGGCCGCAAGCTCGTGATCGCCTCCCAGTTCGCCATCGATGCCGACGACTATACGACCCGCGCCGACTACGAGGCCGCGCTGGAATCCGACCTCGTGAACTTGAAGGCGATTGCCGAGGATTCGGCTTGGGTTATGCTCGGCAGTTACCACGCCATCGCCTCCAGCCACCGGCTCATCGCGGAAGCGCGGCTTGACGAATAGCCGCAGGATGTTAGCTGATTTCGCTATGGAAATTGCGAGATGAGCGTCCCGGTCATCGGGATCGGCGCTTCCGCCGGGGGGCTGGAAGCATTGCGGGAATTTTTCGGCGGTGCCGAGGGCAATATCGGCATGGCCTTCGTCGTCGTGCAGCATCTCGACCCCACGCACGAATCGCTGATGTCCCAGCTTATCGAGCGCTACACGGACATGCACGTGCAGCAGGCTCAGGGCGGCGAAGAGATGAAGGCGGAAAACGTCTACATCATCCCGCCAGGTCACGGGCTTGCTCTCGACGGCGGCATCCTCAGCCTGACCGAGTTTAAAGAGTCGCGCGGGATGCGCCGGCCGATCGACGACTTTTTCGAATCCTTGGCAGACGACTGCAATGAACTGGCCGCCTGCGTGATTCTCTCAGGGACCGGCAGCGACGGCAGCAGGGGTCTGCGCGCCATCAAGGAGAACGGCGGCCTCTGCCTGGCGCAGGAGCCATCGAGCGCGCGCTACGACGGGATGCCCACGGCCGCGATCAACACCGGACTTGTCGACATCGTCACGCACCCCAACGAGATGCTTGATGCGCTGTGCACCTATTTCGAACGCACGTTGCAAGGCGACACGGTCGAGCTCGACAAGGAAGCCGAAGGCGTTGTCGACCATATCGACGAGCTGTGCGCGGTCATTCGCGAACAGCTCGGCTACGATTTCTCGAACTACAAGCGCAGTACCATCGCGCGGCGGATCGCCCGGCGCATGCAGGTGGTCGGGCTGGACACTGCGCGGGCTTATATCGACCGCGTAAAGTCGGATTCACACGAGTGCGACGCACTGCTCAGCGACCTTCTTATCAACGTCACGCGCTTTTTCCGCGATTCCGGGGAATTCGAGGCGCTGCGATCGGAAGTTATCGACCCGCTGGTCGATCAGACCAGCAGCGAGGACGAATTGCGCGTCTGGGTGCCCGGCTGTTCCAGCGGCGAGGAAGCCTACACCATCGCAATGCTGCTCGCGGACGCGCTGGAACGCGCCGGCAAGTCCCCCTACGTCCAGATTTTCGCGACCGATATCGACGAGAAGATGCTGGATATCGGCCGCAACGGCAATTACCCGCTCAGCGCGCTGGATGACATTCCAGCCGTCTACGCTGAAAATTACGTCGTTGCCGGGTCGGAAACCTTTCATTTCACGAGCCACCTGCGCGACATGGTGCGCTTCAGCCATCACGACCTTATCCGCGATCCGCCCTTTTCCAAGATGGACCTGATCAGCTGTCGCAACCTGCTGATCTATTTCGACGAAACCTTGCAGAAGGAAGTGGTGCCCATGTTCCACTTCGCTCTAGACAAGGGAGGAATGCTGTTCCTTGGATCGAGCGAAAGCATCGGCCGGTTCGACGACCTTTTTGAACCGCACGTCCAGCATGCACGCATCTTCTGCCGGCGCGATGTGAAGAGCCGCTACACGCTGCAGGCACCGCCACCCAATAGCGCCAGCCAGCGCCGCGTACCGCGCCGCCGCCGTTTCAACGGCCCCGGCGACCTGCCCAGCCCACGCCCGGAAAATCGCGCGGAAATCGCTGCGTTGAAACGGGTGGCCGAAACCTACGCCCCCGTCAGCCTGCTGGTCGATCACGAAGCTATGCTGCTCGAACGCTGGGGGCCGGCCGGGCGCTTTCTCGACTTTCCCGAGCGGCTGGATCGCAACATCCACCTGCCCGGGCTCGCTCGTCCTGGCCTGCGCGAACTTGTCGGACCGATGCTGCGCGACGCGCGGGAGAACCATCGGCGGATCGTCTCACGCGGTGTCGAGATCAAGACCCAGTTTGGCATTATCGAGACAGCCATCGTTTGCGAGCCGATCGATGAAGATGCCTTCCTTTTCGTCATTCGCGAAACCGGCAAGCTCGAACCTTTCGAGCCCGACGACTTGCAGGATTTCGTGGCCGAAGAGGGCCGCGTGGAGTTTCTCGAAGAAGAGCTCCAACAGACGCGACAGCGCCTGCGCAGCACGGTCGAGGAGCTCGAAACGACGAACGAGGAGCTGAAGAGCTCCAACGAAGAAATGATGTCGATGAACGAGGAGCTCCAGTCGACCAACGAGGAGCTGACGACGGTCAACGACGAGCTGAAGGGCAAGATCGACCAGGTCACCATGGCCAACGCCGACCTGCGCAATTTCTACAACAGCACGGAAATCGCGGCACTGGTGGTGGCGAAAGACCTGACGCTGCGCAGCTACAGCAAGCCGGCGACCGACCTATTCCGCATTACGGAGGACGAGGTCGGAAAACAGCTCGCGGCCATTACCACCCGTCTAGATAATTCGAAGCATATCGAACTTGCGCGGGAGGCCGCCGAGCGCGGGGTGACGCGCGAAGATCGGATGACAATCACGTCCAACGCCGGCGAAAAGCGCGAACTGATCGTTCGCAGTGTTCCTTACCGCTTGAAGGACGATGAGATTGCCGGGGCCACGCTCGTTTTCACGGATGTGACGGATACTCTATCGCTTCAAACACAGCTCGAGAGGGAGCGCGAACGCCTTCGCCTTGCGCTCGAAGTCGCGCAAGTCGGGATTTGGGAATACGAACCGTCGACCGATGCGACCTACATCGACGAAACCGAACGGCGCCTCCTCAACCTGTCGGATGACGAAGGCGACACGATGGAGCCGATCCTCGCCAACCTCGTTCCGGAAGACCGCGATAGCGTGAACGCCGCCTTGCGCCGGGCGATGGACGGCAAGAGCGACTTCGATCAGGTGTTCCGCATACCGGTGGAAAACGGCCGCACCCGCTGGCTGCACGGGCTCGGCCGCCGCATGGGCAAGGAGGACGATGCCCGGTTCGTCGGCGTGACCTACGACGTCACGGCCGAGCGCGAGATGCTGGAACAGCGCGAGCTGATGCTGCGCGAGATGAACCATCGCATCAAGAACCTGTTTGCGGTGATCTCTGCCATGGTTTCGATCAGCGCCCGCGAAAGCGGCGATCCTGCGGAACTTGCCGCCAGCCTGCGCGGACGGATCCATGCGCTTGCCCAGAGCCACGCCCTCAGCGGACGGCGCAGCGATACGAGCTCTGCTCCGCTGCGCGACTTGATCGAAACCGTCACCGCGGCGATGCGCGATAAGCAGGACATCACGCTTGAGGGACCGGAAGTCGTCATCCCCGACAGCCAGATCACCTCGATTGCGCTCATCTTCCACGAATGGGCGACCAATTCCGCGAAATACGGCGCGCTGGCGGTAAAGGATGGCAGGATCGGCGTCAGCTGGACCTGCAAGGACGGCGTCCTGTCCATCGACTGGGACGAAACCGGCACGACCCAGTCCGAAGAGGGCGAGGCGGGCTTCGGCTCGAACCTGATCGACGGCACCGCCCGTCAGCTGCACGCGGAAGTCAGCGGCAAACGGACCGACACAGGGTATTGCCGGCGCCTGCAATTCGAGCTTGCCGACGCACCGGACCTCGCCTGAGGGTCGTTTTGTAGTCTAGTGCAGCCCACCCGCTGCGCTGATCGCCTCGCCAATCTGCGCCGGCGACGCCGGTTTCTCGATCAGCGGGCTGCGCGAGAATTCGTCGCAAAGCTGAGAATGGCTGACATCGGCGGACACGAAAACCAGCCGGCAACCCTTGGCCGCCAGCTTGCGGGCGAGCGGCCATACGGGAGATCCGTCGACGTCGATGTCGAGCAGGGCGAGATCGGGATTCTCAGCCTCGAAAATGCGAAAGCCCTCGTCCAGCGAAATGGCGGGGCCGGCCACCGCATAGCCGAGGTTCGCCACCGTAGCGGCAAGATCGAAGGCGATCAGCGCCTCGTCATCCAGCACGAGGATTTTCTGGTTTTCGGGTCCCATGGCAATGGCAACCGCTTCCAGTTTCGCCGGTTCCTATGATTTGATAAAAAACTGGGTTCGTCCAACCTTCAGAAACCGGAGCGAATTCCCAGCCACACGGTGCGCGCAACGCCGACATCGACGGAGCCGCCGGAATTGCGTGTCACGATGGTTTCGCCTGTCAGGTTCTCGCCCCGCAGCACCAATTCCAGCGGGCCTGCAAGGCGATAGCTGGCAGTGGCTCCCAAGGTCGTGAAGGCCGGCAGAACATCGGCCCCATCGGCGTCTTCGAATTGCTCGCCGACGTGACGCAGCGATAGGGTCATGCGCGCCCTCTCCGAAGCCTCCCAACGCAGGAAAGCGGTGGCGGAGAAGGCAGGGCTTTGCGGCGGGCGGCTGCCATCCGATGCCAGCGCCGCATCGGTATAGGCGACCGACGTATCGATCCGCAGCGGCCCCGCGCCATAGCCCGCCGAAGCCTCGATACCCCTGGCCTCGATCCCATCGAGGTTTCGGCGCTGCCGCAGGTTGGGGCCGATGGTGGCATTCGCGATCGCATTCTCCAGCCGGTTGTCGAAGAGGGTGAGGGACAATTCCGCCCCGTCTTCGCCGCGCCAGTCCGCGCCGACTTCGAAGCCGGTCAGTTCCTCGTTTTCGAGCTGGGGATTGGCGAGCGTGACGAGCGGGAAGATCACGAAGGGGCGATACAACTCGTTCAGGGTCGGCTGGCGGAACCCGCGATAGGCAGCAGCGCGCGCGGACAGGCGGGGCGTGATCTCGTAGGCCGCACCGCCGCGCCACGTGACGCCCCAATCGCTGCGGTCGGCGGGCAGGACCTCCCCCGTCAGCGTCCCGCCGCCATCGAAATCGCGCTGGAAACCGCCGGTAACGCCGAAGCGATCCGCACGCAGGCCCGCCGTCAGGACCACAGGGCCGAAGCGCCGGTCGAATTCCGCAAAGAAGCCGAGGTCGCTCGTCCTCCCGCCTGCCGTGCGCGAGGCGAAGACGTTGCCACTCGCGGCGCTGATCCGGTCCTCGGCGATCTCGCCCTCAGCGACGCGCAGGTCGGTGCCGAGGCGCAGGATCGTGTCGGCGCCGACGGGCGGCCGGATTTCCACCTTCCCGCCGAAGCCGGTCGACGGCGTCTCCCGCTGGTCGAGCACGGGCACGAAGCTCGTCGAACTGACGACGATGTTCGAGAAATCGCGCCATTGCGCATAGGCGAGCCCCTCCACCTGCCAGTCGTCCCCGCCGCTCACCCGCAGCGACAGATCCTGTCCGGCGATGCGGCTGTCCGCCCCGGCGAAGCGCAGGGTGCGCTCGTCCCGAAAGGCGCGGCCGGCAAGCTCTGCCCGGAGGTTCGGGCCGACCGGCTGCACCAGTCGCAAGCCGCCGGAAAGACTGTCGAAAGCGGCCGGTACGCTGGCGGCCACACGGTCGTCTTCGGGCGCGGTGAAAAACCCCTCGCCCCGGTCCCAGCGGGCGTTGGCGAGCAGGTAGCCTTCGCCGATACGCGGCGCGAATACTGCGGCGACCTCGGTTTCCCCGCGGTCGTTGACGAAGCTGGAGGCAAGCGCACCGTCGACCGTGTCCGGCCCGGCGCTCGCCAGCGCGATCGTGCCGACCAGCGCCCCGCTGCCGAACGGACCCGCCCCGCCGCCGCGCGTCACCCGCACGCTGCCGATGGTTTCCGGCGCGATGGCGGCAAAGGGAATATAGCCGAAGAAGGGGTCGGCCTGCGGCACCCCGTCTAATGTCACCAGCGCGCGGCTGGTCGCATTGCCGCCCAGCGCGCGCAGCGTGATCCCTTGCGCGGTGGGATTGGAGGAGCGGCTGTCGGAGCGGCGGAACTGCTGGACCCCGGCCACGCCCTGCAACACCTCGTCGATGCGGCCCGATGGCGTGGACACCACCTGTTCGCGGTCGATCTCGCTCGTCGCATAGGCGGCGTCCCCCGGCGTGGCGGGCAGGCCGGCGATGACGACGATCTCTTCCGGCTCCTCGGTGTCTTGCGCGGCAGCGGGCGACGGCAGGAACGCGGGGGCAATTGTCAGGATGCGACGCATGATGCCGCCCTGCCCCATGCGGTCCGCGCGTGCAACGCCGCTATGGCTATGGCGGGAACAGTCGTTTAACCTGTCGATTAAACCCAAGGATCGGAGCCTTTTCGTGAGCGACACCCAACCAGACATCGACGTGCTGATCGTCGGTGCCGGCATTTCCGGCATCGGCATGGCCGCGCACATGGAAAAGATGTGCCCCGACCGCAGTTACGCCATCGTGGAACGGCGCGAGAATCTGGGCGGGACGTGGGACCTGTTCCGCTATCCGGGCGTACGCTCCGACAGCGACATGCACACGCTGGGCTTCGTGTTCGAACCCTGGAAGCACGAAAAATCCATCGCCGACGGTCCTTCGATCCTCGAATATCTCGACCGCATCGTCGACGAACGCGGTATTCGCCGGCACATCCGCTTCGGCAACACGGTAACCGCCGCAGATTTCGACACGGCGTCGGCACGCTGGACCGTGACCGTCGAGACGTCCGATGGCGAGCGCAAGCGGATCACCGCGCGCTGGCTGTATCTCGGCAGCGGCTATTACGATTACGACGAACCCTATGACCCCGGCTTCGACTTCGGCGAATTCGCGGGGCAGGTGCTCCACCCGCAATTCTGGCCCGAAGACCTCGACTATGCGGGCAAGAAGGTGGTGGTCGTGGGCAGCGGGGCGACCGCGGTGACCATCGTGCCGTCGATGGCGGACAAGGCGGCAAAGGTCACCATGTTGCAGCGCACGCCGACATGGATGTTCTCCCGCCCGGCGAAGGACCGGCTCGCCAATTTCCTGCGCAAGATCCTGCCCGAGGAAACCGCCTACCGGATCACGCGGTGGAAGAACGTGAAGATGCAGGATTTCGGCTTCAAGCTGGCCCGCAACAAGCCGGAAAAGATGAAGAAGAACCTGACCAAGCGCATCCGCAAGGCGCTGGGCAAGGATTACGACGCGGCGACGTTCACCCCGCCCTACGACCCGTGGGACCAGCGCGTGTGCCTGGTCCCCGATGCCGACCTGTTCGAAGCGATGAAGGCGGGCAAGGCGGACATCGTCACCGGCCATATCGAACGCTTCGAAAAAGGCGGCGTGCGGCTGAAGGACGGCACATTCCTGGAGGCCGACATCGTCGTGACCGCGACCGGCCTGAAGCTCGCCATCGCGGGCAAGATCGCGGTCAGCCATGACGGCGCGCCGGTCGATTTCGCGCAGCGGTATTACTACAAGGGCTGCATGTTCTCGAACCTGCCGAACCTTGCGGTGGTGTTCGGCTATCTCAACGCCAGCTGGACGCTGCGGGCGGACATCAATTCCGATTACATCTGCCGCGTGCTGAACGAGATGCGGGCCCGCGATGCGAATCTTGCCGTGCCGGTGCTGACCGTGGCCGACGAGGCGGCGCTGGAGGAAGACGACATCTTCGACTTTTCCAGCGGGTATATCCAGCGCTCGAAAGACATCATGCCGAAGAACGCGGTCGAATATCCGTGGCGACTGAACCAGGAATATGTGACCGACCGCAAGCGCATGGCGAGCGATCCCATCGACGATGGCATCCTTGCTTTCGCGAGCGGGAATGCGCTGGCCGCGCAGGCCGACAGCAAGCTAGAGGCGGCGGAGTAACACTTGGCACAGCGTATCTGGACCGCCGGGCTCGTCGTGATCGGCGACGAAATCCTCTCCGGCCGCACCCATGACAAGAACATCGCGCAGGTCGCCAGCTGGCTGCAGGTGCAGAACATCCGGCTCGCCGAAGTGCGCGTGGTCCCCGATGTCGAGGACCGTATCGTCGAGGCGGTGAACGCCCTGCGCGAAGCGAACGACTATCTCTTCACCACCGGCGGCATCGGCCCGACGCATGACGATATCACGGTGGATGCCGTCGCCCGCGCGCTTGGTGTCGATGTGGTGGTACACCCCGAAGCGCGCGCCATCCTGGAACGGTATTATGCCGACAAGGGGGGCCTTAACGAAGGGCGCCTGCGGATGGCCCGCGTGCCTGAAGGCGGCGACCTCATCCCCAACCGCATGAGCGGGGCGCCGGGGATCAAGATCGGCAACGTCCACCTGATGGCCGGCGTCCCCCACATCACCGCCGGGATGCTCGACGCGCTGACCGGCACGCTGGAAGGCGGCGAGCCCCTGTTGTCCGAAACCATCGGCGGCTTCATCCCCGAAAGCGAAGTGTCGGACCTGCTGCGCGAAGTCGAAAAGGCGCACGAGCATTGCCAGATCGGCAGCTACCCCTTCTTCAAGGAGGGCCGCGTCGGCGCCAATTTCGTGATCCGCAGCACCGATGCGGAGGAGCTTGCGCAGTGCCTCGACGCACTGTGCCAGGGCCTCGGCGAGGCCGGATGGGACTGGCAGCCGGGCGGGGTTTAATTAGCCCAATCGTTAAGACACTTACGCAAAAGCGTTTTTTGCTTTAGCCCTGTCGCAGATGGGGGAAACCGGTTCATCCGACATGGCGCAACGCCGCGCCGCTTTGGTGAGGGCGATGGACGGTGTCGCGCGCGGGGAGCGTGACTCGCTCAAGACCGTCTATGACGCCACCAGCGCCAAGCTTTTCGGCATCATCCTGCGTCACTTGCGCGACCGCGAAGCCGCCGAAGACGTGTTGCAGGATGTCTACCTCAAGGTCTGGAACCGCGCCGGCCGGTTCGACCCGGAACGCGCCAGCCCGATAACCTGGCTCTGTACGATCGCGCGGAACACGGCGATCGATCACCTGCGCCGCACCGGCCGGGCGCCGGAAACGACGAGCGATGCGTTGCCCGAAATCGAGGACGACGCCATACCGGTGGACGAAATGCTGTGCTCTGCCGAAGACAATGCCGCCCTGCGCCGGTGCATGGAGGAATTGAAGCCGGATCATCGCCGCTGTATCCGCCTCGCCTTCTTCGACGGCTTGACCCACTCGCAACTCGCCGAGCGCCTCGGCATGCCGCTGGGCACGATGAAAAGCTGGATCCGCCGCGGGCTTCTCGGGCTGAAAGGGTGTCTCGGTGGCTGACGACCTGCCCCCCCTCTCACCGGAAGACGAACGCTTCGTCCGCGCGGGCGAGTTGTCGCTCGGCGTCCTTGAGGGCGAGGAGCTGGCTACCGCCAAGCGCGACCAATTGGCAGATCCCGACTTCGCTGACGCGGTCGCCTGGTGGGACAACCGGCTCGGGACGATGGCGGAGCAAGCCGCTGCGATGTCGCCCGGAGCAGGCGTCTGGCGAGCGATCGAGCAGCGGCTCGACAGCTACCGGTCCGGGAATACGCCCGCCTCCCTCGGCGCAGTCACGTCGCGCCGTCCGGCGGGATGGAGCGTGGCGCTTGCCGTTGGCGGGGCAGGCCTGGCCGCCGCTGCCCTCGCTCTGTTCCTAGCCACCCCGCGGCCCGCCGCTGTCGGTCCGGCCGTGGAGCCTTCGCAGAACCAGCGCGGACCGCAGCTCGTCGCCCAGCTCAGCGACGAGAGCGGCGCACTCGGCATCGCCAGCGTTATCGACCCGTCGGCAGAGCGGCTGGCGCTCAAGATCCGCGGCTTCGAACCGGGGCCCGAGGAATCGCCCGAATTGTGGGTCGTCCCCGCGGGCGGCGCGCCGATCTCTCTCGGCCTGATCCCTGCAAGCGACGAGTTCGAACGCGATCTCTCTGCCGAAGAGCGCGCCTTGCTGGTTGAAGGTGCGACGCTCGCGGTGACCATCGAGCAACGCGACGGGGCGCCCCATGATGCGCCGTCGACCCCGATCCTCGTTGCCGGACCGCTCGACCAGGTCTGATATTTTCCGCAGCAATTCAAAAGGCTGTGACTTTCACGCAAATTCCTTCCCGTTCCGCTGCATCCAGTCGGCGGATCCTGCGTAGTTGCTTGCGTCATCCGCTGGATGGCAAGCCGTTGATGGGCGATCGTGGCCAGACGACAGGGTAAAGGACCGGGAGCAACCCGGCGGCGCCCTCTCCGAAAGCCGGACGGGAGTGATCGACGATTGCCGGCTTCTGATCCGCACTTTCGGAAGAGGGAAAGACCATGTCGAACTTCAACAAACGTTTTGCCGCAGCCCTGCTTGTCGGCACCGCCTCGCTCGGCTTTGCCGGCACTGCCGGCGCACAGGAAATCGATGGCGACGGAGGCTACGAATGCGTCCTCAACAATGACGCCACCATGTCCAACACCACCGCCAACGCTACGGCCGACGGCGAAGATGCGTTGGCCTGCGGCGAGGATGCCAACGCCAGCGGACCTTCGACCACCGCAATAGGCGGGGAAGCGGATGCCACTGGCCCCGGCACCACGGCCATCGGCTGGCGCTCGGCTGCAACGGCAGAACGCGCCACCGCGCTGGGCCACCTGGCGACCGCGCAGGGCATCCGTTCGCTGGCGGTCGGCGAGAATGCCGATGCGCAGACCGACTTTTCGACCGCCATCGGTAACGAGAGCATCGCCAATGGCACGGATGCCCTTGCCATCGGCGATACCGCGATGGCCATGGGCCCCTCGACCACGGCAGTCGGCGGCGAGAGTGTTGCGACAGGACCGGGCTCGACGGCTCTTGGCTGGCGCAGCGAATCCGGTGAGCGTTCGACGGCGGTGGGGCACCTCGCCACCGCGACCGGTCTCCGCTCTGTCGCAGTCGGTGAAAACGCCGACGCGCAAACCGATTTCTCGACTGCCATAGGCAACGAAAGCATCGCCAACGGGACCGACGCTCTGGCCGTCGGCGACACGGCCATGGCGATGGGCGCCTCCACTACCGCGATCGGCGGCGAAAGCGTTGCGATGAATCCGGGCTCCTCGGCATTCGGCTGGCAAGCTGAGGCGACCGGCATGATGGCAACCGCCGTCGGCCATCAGTCCACCGCCAGCGGCGACCAGAGCTTTGCCGGCGGCGAAGACTCCATCGCATCGGGCATCAGCGCCATTGCCATCGGCTTCCAGGCCGAAGCGCAGGGCGGTGACAGTATCGCCATCGGCGGCAATCGCGGCGGTGACGGCAGCCGTGCAACGGTCGCAAGCGGCCCTTCGACCACCGTGGTCGGCGGGCAGGCACTCGCCATGGGTCCGGGCGCAACCGCCTATGGCTGGCGTTCCGAAGCGACGGCCGAGCGCGCCACGGCCATCGGCCACCTCGCCAACGCCAGCGGCGTCCGCGCCACGGCACTGGGTGAAGCGGCAATGGCTTCGGGTGACGGCTCCATCGCAGTCGGCAACCAGAGCGTTGCATCGGGCGTGGATTCGATCGCGATCGGCAATGGCGCGGTCGCGGCCAACGATGGCCAGGTCGTCCTGTCGAATCTCGACACCAGCACCGCCAGCCAAACCGGCCAGATCTATGTCGTGACGACGGACAACACCGGCACGCTGGGCCGCAGCTCCGCCATAGCGAGCCAGGCTGCCGTATCGGCCAATACCTCGGCGATCGCGGCGAACAGTGCATCCATCGCTTCGCTGCAGGCCATGTCTTCGGACCAGCAATCGCAGATCAACGCCCTGTTCGATGAAAGCGCCCGCAACTCGGACGGTATCAAGCGCGCCAACGAAGGTGTCGCGATGGCACTGGCGATGGAATCGCCGATGCTGCCGGCCGGCACCAGCTTCGGGCTTGCCGGTGGTGTGGGCTATTACGCCGACGAAGCGGCCGGCACGATGGCGGTCAGCGCCCGGGTCGGCAACAACGCCTCGGTTTCGGCCGGCGTCGGTGTCGGTTTCAACAGCGGCGAAGTCGGCGCTCGCGGCGGCTTCCAGGTCGCCTGGTAAGTCCTACGGTTTCTTCCTGCGGATCAGGAAGGACGGGGCCGGGTGACGCTCCCTTGGAAACCCGGCCCCGGTTTTTTCAATCCGCGTGGCAAGAGTAACGAAAAGGGGCCGGAGGATTTCTCCTCCGGCCCCTTTCTTTTTCTCGTCGCGCTTGCGAGCACGCAAGCAGCGAGTAATTACGCGCCGGCGACTTCGCCGAGGTCGATCTTCAGGCCGGGGCCCATCGAGCTGGTCAGCGTGACCTTGCGGACATACTTGCCCTTCGCGCCCGACGGCTTCGCCTTCACGACCGCTTCGGTCAGTGCGTCGAAGTTCTTGCGCAGGTCTTCGTCCTTGAAGCTCATCTTGCCGATGCCGGAGTGGATGATGCCCATCTTCTCGACGCGGTATTCGACCTGGCCGCCCTTGGCGTCCTTCACGGCCTGCTCCACGTTCGGGGTGACGGTGCCCAGCTTCGGGTTCGGCATCAGGCCCTTGGGGCCCAGCACCTTGCCGAGGCGGCCGACCACGGCCATCATGTCCGGCGTCGCGATCACGCGGTCGTAATCGAGATTGCCGTTCTGCATGTCTTCCATGAGGTCTTCGGCACCAACCTTGTCGGCACCGGCGGCGGTCGCCTTGTCGGCATTGTCGCCGCGGGCAAACACGGCGACGCGGACGTCCTTGCCCGTGCCGGCCGGAAGCGAGACCACGCCGCGGACCATCTGGTCGGCGTGGCGCGGGTCGACGCCCAGGTTCATGGCGACTTCGACGCTTTCGTCGAACTTGGTGGTTTCGGCGATCTCGCGCAGCAGCGCGAAGGCCTCGTCCACGGTGTAGAACTTTTCGCTGTCGACCTTTTCGGCGACCATCTTCTGCTTCTTGGTCAGGGTAGCCATGTCCTTAGCCCTCCACTTCGAGGCCCATCGAGCGCGCGGAGCCCTCGATGATCTTCATGGCCTGGTCGATGTCGTTCGCGTTGAGGTCCTTCATCTTGGCCTCGGCGATTTCCTTGACGGCGGCGCGCGACACGGTGCCGGCGACGACCTTGCCCGGTTCCTTCGAACCCGACTTCAGCTTGGCGGCCTTCTTGAGGTAGAAGGATGCCGGCGGGGTCTTCGTCTCGAAGCTGAACGAACGGTCGGCATAGACGGTGATGACCGTCGGGATCGGGGCGCTCTTCTCGAGGTCCTGCGTGGCGGCGTTGAACGCCTTGCAGAATTCCATGATGTTGACGCCGCGCTGGCCCAGTGCCGGGCCGATCGGGGGTGACGGATTGGCAGCGCCCGCGGGCACCTGCAGCTTGATATAGCCGTCGATCTTCTTGGCCATGAGAGGCCTCCTTTCTCACTGTCGCCCGCCGCTTTCGCAAAAGGGCTCATGGTAAGCGGTGCAAACGGCAGCCCGAAAGCCGCCTCCCGCGTGGAATCACCCGCCGTGTGGCAGGCGAAGCGGCGCCCCTAATCGACGGGACGCCGAAACGCAACCGGATTACTTGACCAGCTCGACCTGTTCGAAGTCGAGCTCCACCGGCGTCGCGCGGCCGAAAATGGACACGCTGACCTTGACCTTGTTCTTGTCGAAATCGAGCTCTTCCACCACGCCGTTGAAGCTGGCGAAGGGGCCGTCCAGGACCTTGACCGCATCGCCGATTTCGTAATCGACGCTGATGTCCTTCTTGGGCGCGTTCTTGGCTTCTTCCACGCCGCCGAAATAGCGGGCGGCCTCGCGCTCCGAAATCGGCTGCGGCTTGTTGTTATTGCCGAGAAAGCCGGTCACCTTGGGCGTGTTCTTGACCAGGTGGTAGATATCGTCGGTCATCTTGAGCTTGGCGAGCACGTAGCCGGGCATGAACTTGCGCTCGGTCTGCACCTTCTTGCCGCGCTTGATCTCGGTCACGGTCTCGGTCGGGACCTCAACCTCCTCCACGCCTTCCTGCAGGCCCAGCCGCTCGGCCTCGGCGAGGATCGCGTCGCGCACCTTGTTCTCGAAGCCCGAATAGGCGTGGATGATGTACCAGCGGCTCATCTGTCTCAAAATTCCCGTATACGAATGAATTGGGTCAGGCGTCGGCGTGTCGGCCAATCAGGCGAGGGTGAGGAGGAACTTCACCACCGCGCCGAACAGCGAATCGACGCCGAGGAAGAACAGCGACAGGATCACCACCATGATGCCGACGAAGATCGACATCTTCACGGTCTCCTCGCGCGTGGGCCACACGATCTTGCGCGTTTCGGCCTGCACCTGGCGCATGAATTCGCCGGGGGTTGCCTTCGGTTTGTCAGCCTTGTTGTCGGCCATGGCTCTCGCTGCCTTGCAAAGAAATTGTCGTTTTGCCTTTCGCCATAGGCTCCGCGCCGCCCCGGGCTGATCCGGGAGGGGCTTGGCTCCAAAATGTCGGAAGACGCCGCGCGATGTAGCGTGTGCATGCCCGCCTTGCAAGGATTGCGCGGCAACAGCCCTGCGCGTTTCGGCAGAAAAGCGGGACAAGCCCCTAGTCAGCGCCCGCCCGCGCCGATAGCAGGGCGGCAGGGACAAATTCTGGAGGGGACGCTTCCGTGGCGGCAACTGACACTGCATCGACCGGTTTGATCGACCGGGTCACAAATATATCCGATTTCATCTGGGGCGGCACGTGGGCCGGCGAACCGCTGCCATGGCTGTCGATCGGTGACCAGCCTATCCCCCCCATGACCCTGATCCTGCTTGGCATCGGTCTGTGGATCATGATCGGGCTCCGCTTCTATCCGATCGTGAAGCTGGGCAGCGCATTTGCCGGACTTTTCAAGAGCCGCAAGAGCGAAGGCGAAGGCGAGATTTCTCCGTTCGCCGCCTTGTCGACCGCGCTGTCGGGGCAAGTCGGGACCGGTAACCTTGCCGGTGTCGCCACGGCAATCGCACTGGGTGGGCCGGGCGCGATCTTCTGGATGTGGATCACCGCGCTGGTCGGCATGGCGCTCGCCTTTGCCGAAGGGTCGCTGGCCATCCGCTATCGCGAGAAGACATCGGACGGCGTCTATCGCGGCGGTCCGATGACCTACATCATGATGGGGCTGGGCAAGAAATGGACTTGGCTGGCCATCCTTTTCTGCCTCGGCACGCTGTTTTCCGCACTTGTCACCGGCAATTCGATCCAGGCCAACGCCATCGCCGACGGCATGAGCGAGCTGTTCGGTATCGAGGAATGGATCGGCGGCCTGGTCACGGCGATCCTGGTCTTCATCGTCATCATCGGCGGGATCAAGTCGATCGGCAACGTGGCCGAAAAGATCATCCCGTTTATGGCCGCATCCTACATCGTGATGGCAGTGATCGCGCTGGCGCTGAATTTCGGCGACCTCGGCGAAACCTTTGCATTGATCTTCGATGGCGCTTTCAACCCGCAGGCTGCCACGGGCGGTTTTGCCGGGGCGGCGATCATGCTGGCCATTCGCGCAGGTGTTGCTCGCGGCCTGTTCTCCAACGAAGCAGGCCAGGGTTCCACCCCGATCGCCCACGCGGTCGCACAGACCAACGATCCGCAGCAGCAGGGCCGGATGGCCATGCTCGGCACCTTCATCGACACGATCGTCATCTGCACGATGACCGCGCTCGTCATGCTGACAGTGGAAGGTAACTTCACCGCCGGCGGCGAGACGGTGCGGCATGCATGGAATTCGGACCTTGAAGGCTTCGCGATGACGAGCGGGGCATTTGCGGCCGCATTCCCGCTGGAAGTCTTCAGCGTCCCGATCGGCACGCTGGTGGCATCGCTCGCACTGATCCTGTTCGTCTTCACGACGCTGCTCACCTGGAGCTATTACGGCGAACGGGCGATCACCTTTATCTATGATCGCATCCCCGGATCGACTCGCGGCGGGGAAAAGGTGCTGCACATGATCTGGCGCGTCCTGTGGTGCGTGGTGATTTACATCGGCTCCACCCAGGACCTCACGCTCGTCTGGCGCCTCGGAGACATTTCCAATGCCGCGATGGCACTGCCGAACCTCCTGGCGCTGGCCCTGTTGAGCGGCGTCGTGTTCAAGCTGGCTAAGGGGCAGCGCGATGCGGGTCCGACGCATACCGCCGAAACGCCGGAAGAGCCGAACGAGTACTAGGCCCGGCGCGCCTTTGCGGCACGAAAGGGGGCCGGTCGCGCAGTGCGGCCGGCCCCTTTTTCGTGACTCTTAGAGTTTCAGGTCAACGCATGCCGAAGAGGCGCGAGAAGATCCCGCGCGGTTCCTCCATCGGCTGGATCTTGCCGTACATGTAATCGCGCAGCATCGGGTCCTGATGCGCGCGCGGCTGGGTCCAGCTGTCGGGCCTGCTGCTCTTGAAGCTGAATGCTGACATCGGAAGTCCTTCCCTGTTTGCCAATCCGCTCCGTCCGGAAGATCAAATGCACGGGACTCCGCGCAGGTTCCCCGCAAGACATGCTTCACCATGGCGAGAAGGCGCAGCTTAACCATCGCAGGCAGCAGAAATGGCGGGATGCAGGCCATCGCAGAAAATTTCGGGAAACGAGGCGGTTAGCCTGGCGGCCTGGCAGGGGTGACAGGATTCGAACCCGTGGCCCTCGGTTTTGGAGACCGATGCTCTACCAACTGAGCTACACCCCTGCGTGGCCGGGCTGTGCCTCTAGTCACTGGCGGCGATGCTGGCAAGCGCCCTTCTGCCCTGCGCCCCAATGCCATCGACGACGCGCCGCCCTTCCCCTGCCCGCGCCGATGGACTAGCGCGGCAAGAGCGATGCACGCGCCCACGCCGCCCCTCATCCCTTCGCGGGTCCTGCTGCTGGCCTACCGCAGCGGTATCTTCCCCATGTCGGACGACCGCGAGGACAGCGAGGTGTTCTGGGTCGAACCGCGCAAGCGGGCGATCCTGCCGCTGGACGGTTTCCGCTGTTCGAAGAGCCTCGCCAAGACCATCCGGCAGGACAGGTTCCGCGTCACCTGCAACACGGCGTTTGCGCAAGTGGTGCGCGAATGCGCGGAGCCGCGGCCCGACCATCCGGGCAGCTGGATCAGCCACCGCATCGAGGCGAGCTATGTCGCGCTGCACATGGAAGGCCATGCGCATTCGATCGAATGCTGGCAGGATGTCGATGGCGAGGAGAAACTGGTCGGCGGGCTCTACGGGGTGGGCTTCGACCGGGTGTTCTGCGGCGAGAGCATGTTCAGCCGCGTGCCCAACGCCAGCAAGGTCGCGCTGGCATGGCTGGTGGCGAGCCTGAATGCGGCGGGCGCGGCGGTGCTCGACTGCCAGTTCATGACCGACCATCTGGCCTCGCTGGGCGCGATCGAAATGCCGCAGGCGGAGTATCTGGCGCTGATCGAAGCGGCGCGCGGCGGCGAGCCGGCGCATTTGCCGCAAGGCTATGCCTCGTTGCTCTCCGCAGCCGGTTCGTCCGCTTCCTCGCCCGGAAAGCTCATCGCGCATTCCTTGAGCCAGACGTCGTAGATCGGGTGCTCGACCACATTCACGGACGGCGATTCCTTGAACAGCCAGCCGGAAAAGACCCGCTGCCATTCCAGGTCCTCGCCGATGTCCTGCCGCTGCTGGACCGCGACCTGCACGAAGGCGGCGGTCTGGGTGGGCATTTCCCACGGCGGGCTTTTCTCGCAAGTGGACAGGCGCACCACGACATTGCCGATGCGCTTCGCCTCGCCCGGCTTGATCTCGATCTCGCGGCTGACGTTGTTGCGCTTGTTCAGCAGGCCGAGCGTCGCGACGCGTTCCTCGCGCGGGGTGCCAAGGCCTTCCGCAGCTTCGACGGCTTCGGGTTCCTCGCTCTGCGCGAACTCCTCGGGGACTTCGGTCGCTTCCTCGGTCGGCGTGGCATCGGGCTCGCCGCTTCCGCAGGCGGCCAGCAGCAGCAGCGCGGCCGCGCAGGCAGCGCTACGTCCGGTCACGCGTCGGGCGTCCACGCTTCATAGGCGCCGCGCGCCGGCGCAGCCTTGCCGCCGCGCTGCAACGCGCCCTGCGGCAGATACGCCGTGTCGGTGCCGGTCGCGTTGGGGGAATAGTCCGCTTCCCAAATGCGCGGCGGCGGCAGGTTGCTTTCCGGCACGTCGTCGAATGCGCCGTGCAGCCAGCCGTGCCATTCGGCGGGCACGTTGCTGGCATCGTTGCTGCCTTCGTAGATGACCCAGCGCCGCTCGTCCCCGATGTAGGAGCCGATCGTGTTCTCGCGCTTGTTCTTCGCGCGGTAGTAGGTGTTGCCGGCGGCATCGGTGCCGACCTTTTCGCCGCGCCGCATGGTGAACAGGCTGGTGCCGATCGTGGCGCCGTTCCACCAGGTGAAGATCTTGCCGAGAATGGACATGCGCGCTCCGTTAGCCCGCGTGACAGCGGCCTGCAAGCAAGGTTTCCCCTACCATTCCACCTTGGCGCCGGGGACGATGCCGAGCTCGGCCGCGCGGCCGCCCGGTATCTCCAGCACCGCAATCACGGCGCCGGCGCTGCTGTACTGGCCCTCGTCGTAAGGAACCGCATCCGCCTCTATGTTGGCGATGCGGCTGTCCGGGCCGATGAAGATGATGTCGAGCGGGATCAGCGTGTTGCGCATCCAGAAATTGCGCTCGCGCGGTTCCTCGCTGGGGAAAATCATCCCTTCGTCCGGCGCCATTTCGGTGCGGAACATCATGCCCTTGGCCTGTTCCTGCGCGGTTGCCGCCACTTCCGTGCGGAAGGTAAAGGTCCCGTCCGCCGTCTCCACCGTCACGGGAATGATTTCCAGGCCCGATTCGGGATGGACGCTGGCCGACTGGGTCGGCTCTGCCTGCGCGACTTCGGATTGCGGCGAACACGCCAGCAGGGCCGCGGCCCCGGCCAGGGCGCCTGCCACGCGCAGCCCATCAAGCATTTTCAATCCTCGCATCGTGCGGCCCAATCCTCTGCGTTTTCGACCGTCTGCGCATTCACCATTTCGCGCGCGAAGTCGAGAGGGTGCCCGGCGCGCAGCAAGGCAGCCAGTTGCTTTTCGCGGGTAGGCCGGTCGGGCAGCTCCTCCCCGCGTTCGAGCGCAAAGGGCCCGAAGCGGCGCTTGCGCGCAAGCGCCAGAACCGCCTGGCGCGCTTCCGACCCGCTCGGGGCCGCGCGCTGCCGCCCGTCCTCGTCGATACCGTCGCGGAACAGCGTGCCTTCGATCCGGCGCGCGCCATAGCCACGCCGCAGCAGCGATCCGGCCTTCATCCGCGCATAGGCCTCGTCGTCGATATAGCCGAGGTCGGCGAACTGCGCCGCGAGTCCCGCCGGGTCCGGCTGGCCCTCCCCGTCCCACCCGCGTTCGCGCAACTTGCGCTTGAGATAGGCCTCCAGCTTTGCCGTGCTCGTGGAAAACCGGGCGACATAGGACAGCGCCAGATCGCGCAGACTCGCGCTATTCAGCGGCTTCGGCGGGCGTTTCCCGCGGCGGGACGATGGTGGAGCCGTCATAATCGGCCATATTCGTGCCACAGTCGGTATAGAATGGGAAAGGCCTCGTTAAGCGTGAGGAGCGTCACTGCACGCATAAATCGCTGAATTTGCACGGGTAGCCGAGGGGGCGCCAGCAACTCGAGGACAATCAAAACACAATATGACCACCGATTCCACCATCGAACCCACCCCCAATGACTGTTCGCAGGAACGGCGTTTTTCCGATTTCGGGACATTCGGGGAAGCGCTGGACTACGCAGCCAGCGGCACGCTGGGCCTCAATTTCCACGACGCGCGCGGCGATCTGGAGCGGGCCTACCCGTTTTCCGAATTGCGCGACGATGCGATCGCCATGGCGCGCCGACTGGTCGCTGCCGGGCTGAAGCCGGGTGACCGGCTGGCATTGATCGCCGAGACCGCGCCCGATTTCGCCGCTGCGTTCTGCGGCGCGGTCTATGCCGGCGTCTGGCCCGTGCCCCTGCCCTTGCCGACCAGCTTCGGCGGCAAGGAAGGCTATGTCGACCAGCTGGCGGTCCAGTTGTCGAGCAGCGACCCGGTGATGCTGCTCTACCCGGCAGAAATTTCCGAAATGACGCAGGCCGCCGCCGACCGGCAGGGCTGCAAGGGCGCCAGCTACGAAGATTTCGGCGCCGGCGACGTGCCCGATGCCGCGCTGCCGCAAAGCAAGCCGGACGACATCTGCTACCTGCAGTATTCCAGCGGCTCGACCCGCTTCCCGCACGGGGTTGCAGTGACGCACGAGGCGCTGCTCGCCAACCTTGCCGCGCACGGGCTCGGCATGAAACTGCAGCCGGGCGACCGCTGCGTCTCGTGGCTGCCGTGGTACCACGACATGGGCCTTGTCGGCTGCCTGTTGTCGCCGATCGCCAACCAGGTTTCGACCGATTACCTGAGGACGGAACATTTCGCCCGCCGCCCGCTGGCTTGGCTCGACATGATCAGCCGCAATCCGGGCACCACGCTCAGCTATTCGCCCACCTTCGGCTACGATATCTGCGCGCGGCGCATTTCCAGCCAGAGCAATGTCGCCGAACGCTTCGACCTGTCGCGCTGGCGCGTCGCCGGCAACGGGGCGGACATGATCCGGCCCGACGTGATGCAGGGCTTCGTCAATGCCTTTGCCGATGCAGGCTTTTCCGCCGGCGCCTTCCTGCCGAGCTACGGCCTTGCCGAAGCCACGCTGGCGGTCACCATCATGCCGCCGGGCGAAGGCATCCGCGTGGAACTGGTGGAGGAAGAGCGCCTGTCGGGCCACGCCCGCGATCTCGCCCGCCCGGCCCGCTATCGCGCCATCGTGAACTGCGGCAAGGCCGTGGAAGGCATGGAAGTGGCGATCCGGGGCGAAGGCGGCAGGGCGCTGCCCGACCACCAGATCGGCAAGGTCTGGTGCCGCGGATCCTCCGTCATGCACTCCTATTTCCGCGATCCGGAATCGACGGCCGAATGCATGGTCGACGGCTGGCTGGACACGGGCGACATGGGCTACATGGCCGATGGCTACCTGTTCATCGTCGGTCGGGCGAAGGACATGATCATCATCAACGGCAAGAACCACTGGCCGCAGGATATCGAGTGGGCGGTAGAGCAGTTGCCCGGCTTCAACCACGGCGACATCGCCGCCTTCGCGATCGAAACCGACACCGGCGAGGAAGCGCCCGCCGTGCTGGTCCATTGCCGCGTCAGCGACCCGGACGAGCGGGTCCGCCTGCACGAGCAGATCAAGGATAAGGTCCGCAGCGTCACCGGCATGAACTGCGTGGTGGAACTGGTGCCCCCGCGCACCCTGCCGCGCACGTCCTCAGGCAAGCTCAGCCGCGCCAAGGCGAAAAAACAGTATCTCAGCGGCGAGATCGAACCGTTCAAGCTGCTCGAAGCGGCCTGATACCGCTGCCGCTCGCGCGCGCGCGAAGCGCGATCCGCAAAACCCGTAGGCATACTGCGTGCCATCGTTTACGCTTGAAACACGTGTCTTAAGCGACTAACACAGTACGCGAATACCAACGGGAGACCATCCGGGCCATGGCCAACACAGAGACCGCCACCAAGACTGCCGTCGAATTCGAGCTGACCGCGCCCGATCCGGTGCCCGAGGTCGCGCCGGAAAAGGCCGTCGGCTTGGTGCCCGTGACGGACGAGAAGAAGAGCAAGCTCGATGAAAAGGTCGAAAGCTTCATCACCGACCTCGTCAGCCAGGATGCCGCTTCGCCCGAATTCGGCAAGAAAGTGGACCAGATCACCAACATGGGCCGCAAGGAAATCATGGCGGCGGCGCAGATGTCCAACCGGTTCCTCGACCGGCCGATCCGCGCGATGGACAAGGATACCGGCGTCGGCAACGACCTGGCCGAACTGCGCCGCACGGTCGAGGACCTCGATCCCGGCCGCAAGGGCAAGCTGCGCGGCCGCAAGCTGTTCGGCGTGATCCCCTTCGGCAATTCGCTGAAGAAATATTTCGACAGCTACCAGTCGAGCCAGGGCCACATTCAGGCGATCCTGGCGCGGCTTTCCAGCGGCAAGGACGAACTGTTGATGGACAATGCCGCCATCGATGTGGAGCGCCAGAAGCTGTGGGAAGCGATGGGCAACCTGGAACAGATGATCCACATCTCCCGCACCCTGGACGAGCGGCTGGAGGAAAAGGCGGCCGAGCTCGATTCGAGCGATCCGGCCAAGGCCAAGGCAATCCGCGAGACTGCGCTGTTCTATGTCCGCCAGCGCACGCAGGACCTGCTGACGCAAATGGCGGTGAGCGTGCAGGGCTACCTCGCACTCGACCTCGTCAAGAAGAACAATGTCGAGCTGGTGAAGGGCGTCGACCGGGCCAGCACCACCACCGTCGGCGCGCTGCGCACCGCCGTCACCGTGGCGCAGGCGATGACCAACCAGCGCCTGGTTCTGAAGCAGATCACCAGCCTCAATGAAACGACCGCCGGCATCATCGATTCCACCGGCACGCTGCTGCGCGAACAGACCGGCAAGATTCACGAACAGGCGGCCTCCAGCACCATCCCGCTGGAAACGCTACAGCGCGCCTTCCAGAACATCTACGACACGATGGACGAAGTCGACACGTTCAAGCTGAAGGCGCTCGACAGCATGAAGCAGACCGTCAACGTGCTGACGGACGAGGTCGAGAAGTCCAAGGGCTACATCGCCCGCGCGGAAGGCCAGGCGCAGGCCCAGAAGCAGGCGGAAAGCGCCGGGCTGCTGGAACTGGAGAGCTGAGTTGGGCGACTACACGCCCGACAGCGACCGGATCCTGGCCGAAGCGCGCCGGGTGCGCGACGACAATCGCAGCGGCGGCCGCCACCGGCTGCAGCATTCGATCGGGCGCGGCTCGGCCGAACTGAAGGCCAAGCATTACGCGAAGAAGCTGGTTCAGATGGCGCTGGGCGTGGTCGCCGTGCTGGTCGCGGCGGGCGTTGCAGGCGCGATCCTGAACGGCATCGGCTTCTGGGGCGTGATGCTGACGCTTCTGGCCATCGGCTTGGTCGTGGGCGCGGTGTCGATGAACAAGGTGAAGACGCCCCGGCGCGCCGACATCAACAAGGGCGACGTCAAGACGATGGTCGGCCGCACCGAACTGTGGCTGGAAGCGCAGCGCCCCGCCCTGCCCCCGCCGGCGGTAAAGGTGGTGGACGGCATCGGCGTGCAGCTGGATGCGCTCGGCGTGCAGCTGGAAGGGCTGGACCAGAATACCCCGCAAGCGGTCGAAGTGCGCAAGCTGGTGGGCGAACACCTGCCCGAAATGGTCGACAGCTACCGCAAGGTGCCGCAGCATTTGCGCAACGAGAAACGCGCCGACGGCAAGACGCCCGACGAGCAACTGACCGATAGCCTCGCCAAGATCAGCAAGGAGATCGACGGGATCACCCGCAATCTGGCGGAAGGAAACTTGGATGAGTTGTCCGTTCGCGGGCGCTTCCTCGAGTACAAGTACGGCGACCCCGCCAGTCCGGTCGACAGTAATGTTGAGGGCCGCGACTGATGCGTGCCGCGATTCCCCACCAGCTGCCGAAGGAAGAGGTCCGCCGCCGCCTGCGCGAGAATATCGGCGAGCTGAAGGACTTCGTCCCCGGCGGTGCCAAGGTCGGCAATCACTGGAAGAGCGAGGACGTGCTCGCCATCGAAGTCGGAGCGATGGGCCAGTCCATCACCGGCGACATCATCGTGGAAGAGCACCAGGTCATCTTCCAGATCGAACTGCCCGGCATGCTGAGCTTCGTGGAGCCGATGATCCAGAGCGCGATCCGCAGCCAGGCGCCCAAGCTGCTCGCCCCGCCGGAAACCTAGAGCTTGCGGTCGAGCTCCAGGTAGTCGTCGGGGATCGCAAGCGCCTCGGTCGCGGCGCGCGTCTCCCGCAGAAACAAGAGCAGCGACCACATCAGCAGCACGATGGCGAGCGAAAAGGTGGCGGCCGCAATCAGCTGCCAGTCCGCCGCCAACGTCTCTTCTGCAAAAAGCACCAGCACGGTGAGGCCGATGGAGAGGCCGGACAGCACCAGCCGCAGCAGCGCCGCATTGATCAGCCGGATGCGGCGGTTCACCACGCGCAATTCCCGCACGACGCGGTCATGCTCCGTATCGGCGGTGTTCGCATGGCGCGTTTGCAGGGCCCGGCTGCGGTCGACCACGCGGCCGAGGCGGTTGGACAGCGTGCCGGCAAGGTTGCCGATGGCGACGAGGACGAACACGGGCGTCAGCGCAAGCTGGATGGTCTGGGCGATCATGCCCGCCATTTAGACCGCGACGGCGCGGCGACCAGTGCGTTTACTGCAAGTCAGCGTGCCCGGAAATCCACGCGATAGCCATAGCGCGCCTCCACCGGATTGCCGTTGGTGTCTATCGCCGGGTTGAAGCGGACCTTTTCCATCACGAGCGGGCACACGCGGGCGGTGGTGTCGGCATCCGCGCTGGAAGACCTGACCGAACAGCCGCGCGCCCGTCCGTCGGTCGTCACCGTGAAGATGACTTCCACCCGCTTGCCGAAGCGCGTTTCGCGCCCGCCCGGCGGGATGGGGAAGTCGCGCGCCTCGTCGATTGCGCCCGACCTGACCGAGGGCCGCGTGGCGATCCCCACGGCGCCGCTGCCGCTGCCCGTTCCGCCGCCGCCCGTGCCGTCGCCGCTGTTGCCCGATCCCGTGCCGCTGCCGCTTTCGCTGGCACCGGAGCGGTTGTCATTGCCGGTGGAACTGGCACGCGGCGCGGGACGCGCGCTCGGCGTTATGCGGGTTTCGGGGGCGGTCACTTCGCGCGGGGTGGCCCGCTCGCCCGCAGCGGCTTCCTGGCCTGCGTCGGGCTCGGGCGTCGGCGCCATCGTCGGCTCCGGCTCGGGTTCGTCCGGCGTGTTGACGGTCACCGTGACCAGCGATTCCACGCTGTCCACCGCATCGGCCACGAAGTCCGGCGCCAGCGCGCGGATCAGCCCGGCAAAGATGAGCACGTGGAGCACGGCGACCACGATGATCGTCTTCCAGTTCCACTTCTTCGCGCCCAGGTATCCGGTCCGCTCCTGCGGCAATTCGGTATCGCTCATCGTGTCCGGGTCCGTCTCGTCCTACGCGTTCGTACCGAAGTCTCGGCTTCGCTACGATTAAGGAGGCAGCCCTACCCCCGCAAGCCTCAGCGGGGGAAACGAATTGAGCCGTATCCTGATAGCCGAAGACGACCGACTGCAGGGGGCCGCCATGCGCGCCTGCCTGATCGACGGCGGTCACGAAGTCCGCGTGGTCGGCGATGGCGATGAATTGCTCGATCGCTATGCCCAGGCATCCGCCGACGTGATCGTGCTCGACCATCGCATGCCGCGCCGTTCGGGGCTGGAGGCGCTGCAGGTCATCCGTGCGGCGCGGATGGGGGCGGCGATCCCGGTGATGATGGTCACGGCGGAGAACGATCCGCGCTTCACGCTGGAAGCCCTGCGGGCGGGCGCGGACGATTTCCTCGCCAAGCCGTTTTCGCCGCACGAGTTCGCGCGCCGCATTGCCGCGCTGCTCGTGCGGCATCCTTGCCAGCGCAGTTTGATCGCATGACCGGGCACGCTGTTCCGATCATCCGGGCGATGGCCGGCGCGATAGCCATCGCGCTCGGTTTCCTGGCGATCGCCGCGGGTAGCATCGAGCTGACCCGCGGCGATCAACAGTTCGCCGCCGTGTGGCTGCCCAATGCGGTGGCGGTGGCAATGATCCTGCGCATTCCCTCGACACGGCTGGGCATGACGCTGGCGGCGATTTTCGTGGCCGGCGTCTCCATCAACCTGGTCGAAGGAAGCGCGCTGGCGACCTCGCTGGCATTCTCGGTGGTCAATGTCGCCGAAATCGCCGTCGCGGTGCTCCTGCTGCGCCGCTGGTGCGGGGAGCGTCCCGACCCCTCCCGGCTCGAATTCGTCGGCCAGTTCCTCCTCGCCGCCTGTGTCCTGGCTCCGCTGGTCGGCCTGCTGCTGCCGCTGACCGGCCAGCTGGAATGGGGCGAGACGCTGCGCTGGTACCTGACGGATTCGCTCGGGATGATGCTCGGCCTGCCGAGCGTGCTGATCCTGTGGGACGCCCTCGCCGACTGGCGGCGCATCGACGGCGAGGGCCGCAAATGGCTCGACCTGCGCGGCACGCGGGGCTGGATCATGCCGCTCGGCCTGCTGGTCGTGGTGGGCGTATTCGCGCAAAGCTCCTACCCGCTGCTCTTCTTCTGCGCGACCGTCGTGGTCGTCTTCGCCTACCACCTCGGCCTGCTGGCCACGGTGATGGGCACGATCTGGATCGCATTGGTCGCGATCGTCGCGACGGCGTACGACAGCGGCCCGATCTCGCTGATGGCCGCCCCGCTCGACCAGCGGCTGATGGTGCTGCAGGCTTTCCTTGCCTCGGTCTTCCTGACCGGTGTCCCCGTCGCCGCCGCGCTCCGGCGGAAACGCCGCCTGCTGCGCACGCTGGAGGACCAGAAGCGCAAGCTGGCGCTGCTCGCCAACAACCTCACCGATGCGGTGATGCGCTTCGACCTCGACGGGGTGTGCATCGATGCCTCGCCTTCGGTCCGCACGGTCCTCGGCCGCCCACCGAAGGATTTCATCGGCAAGCGGCCCGACAGCGTGGTCCATCCCGAAGCTCAGGTCTCGATCACCGACGCCCTCGCCCGTCTCACCGGCGGCAAGGACGACAACCTGCGCTTCACCTATCGCCGCCTGCTCGATGCGCCGGACGGCACGCCCGTTTACATCGAGGCCGACTGTGCCCTCGTCGACGACCGGCAGTATGACGAGCGCACCATCATCGTGTGCGCCCGCGACGTGACGGAGCGGGTCGCGCTGGAAGCGCAGCTGATCCGCGCCCGTCGCCACGCGGAAAACGCGGCCACGGCCAAGTCGCAATTCCTCGCCAACATGAGCCACGAGATCCGCACCCCGATGAACGGCGTGCTCGGCTTTGCCGAGCTGCTCCAGCGCAGCGACCTGCCGCCGGAACAGGCGCGGCAGGTGCAGCTGATTGCCGAAAGCGGGAAGACGATGATGCGCCTGCTCAACGACATTCTCGACATCTCGAAGATCGAGGCCGGCCAGACAGTGATGGCGCCCGAACCCGTCGACCTGCGCCACCTCGTCGACAGCTGCGTGAAGCTGCAATCGGCCAATGCGGCGGCGAAAGGAATCGCGCTTACGTGCGAGGTCGAGGATGGACTGCCGCGGACCATCTGCACCGACGGGCTGCGGATGCGGCAAATCCTGCTCAACCTGCTGGGTAATGCGATCAAGTTCACGTCCGAAGGCGGGGTGAAGATCGCGGTGCACGCGGGGGCCGACGGAATGCTGGAAGCGTCGGTCAGCGACAGCGGGGTCGGCATCCCGGAAGACCGGCTGGAATCGATTTTCCAACCGTTCGAGCAGGCCGACAATGCCACCTCGCGCCGCTTTGGCGGGACCGGGCTGGGCCTTACCATCTCCCGCCAGCTCGCCGAACTGCTCGGCGGGACGCTGACTGCGGCGAGTACCTATGGCGAAGGCTCCCGCTTCACTCTCGAATTGCCGCTGGTCGAGGCGAACGAGGACGGTGCGGCGGTCGAGATGCCGGAGCAAACCGGAATGAATGTGCCGCACGGGCGGCGCATCCTGCTTGCCGAGGACCACGACATCAACCGCATCCTAGCCACCGCCATGCTGGAGAATTGTGGCCAGCGCGTCGTGCATGCGGAAGACGGTCGCGAGGCGGCGGACAAGGCGATCGCGGCGCACAGGGCGGGCGAACCCTTCGACCTGGTCCTGATGGACGTGCAGATGCCCAGGCTCGACGGATACGGGGCCGCACGCGAAATCCGCGAGGCCGGGATCGATGGCGACATGCTGCCGATCGTCGCCCTGACCGCCAATGCTTTCGACGAGGATCGCGCCGCGGCAGGCAGCGCCGGCATGCAGGACCACCTCTCCAAACCCATCCGGTACGAAGACCTGGCGGGAGCGCTTTCACGCTGGCTGGGCCCCGCCGTCGAGGTTGGCGGCGAGGTTGGCGGCGTGGCTGGCAGAGCGGCTGGCGGCGAGGCCCCTCCGCCGCCGCCTCTCCCCACCGGCTTTGCCGCGCCCCCGCCATCGGATAGCCTGCAGGAGAAATGGCTCGCCCGACGCCGCGAAGCGCTCGACGCGGTAGCCCAGCTCGTGCGCGAGGGCCAGTTCACCGGCGAGGTCGCGCTCGAAGTCGCCCGCACCGCGCACAAGCTGGCAGGCACGGCCGGGATGTTCGGGGAAGAGGAGCTGGGCAAGCTCGCCAGCGAGCTGGAACTGGCGCTCAAGGCCGAGGATGCGGAGATCGCCGCGCCGCCCGCTGCCGAGGCCCTTCTGCGCGCCGCCTGACCGGGAGCCTGTATGCGGATCCGCCTTCGGATCGCACAGCGCACCCCGTGCATTCCTTTCGCGAGTGTGCCAAGGGCACGGATACGCAATTGGAGAGCCCATGAAACTTGCCAGCCTGAAGGGGGGCCGCGACGGCCGCCTCGTCGTCGTCTCGAAGAACCTCGCCTGGTGCGCCGACGCCAGCCACATCGTTTCCACCTTGCAGGGGGCGATCGACGATTGGGAGCGGTTCCGCCCGCTGCTGGAAAAGCTGGCCGAAGACCTCGAACATCGCGCCATCCCGCGCGAACGCTTTCATGAACGCGAAGCCGCCTCGCCCCTGCCGCGCGCGTACCAGTGGGCCGACGGATCGGCCTACGTGAACCATGTCGAGCTGGTGCGCCGCGCCCGCGGCGCCGAGCTGCCCGACAGTTTCTGGGAAGACCCGCTGATGTACCAGGGCGGTAGCGACGGCTTCCTCGCCCCGCGCGACCCGATCCCGCTGGCGGACGAGAGCTGGGGCTGCGACATGGAGGCGGAGATCGTGGTGGTCACCGACGACGTCCCGCAGGGCGTGTCCGCCGCCGATGCGCTCGATCACATCATCCTCGTGGGCCTCACCAACGATGTGTCGCTACGCAACCTGATCCCCGCCGAGCTCGGCAAGGGGTTCGGCTTTGTCCAGTCCAAGCCCGCCAGCGCCATGTCGCCGGTGTTCGTGACGCCGGACGAACTGGGCGATCTGTGGCAGGGCGGCAAGCTCAACCGACCGCTCAACGTCGATTACAACGGCCAGCCTTTCGGACGCGCCGAAGCAGGCGAGGAGATGACGTTCGACATGGGCACGCTGGTGGCCCACCTCGCCAAGACGCGCGACCTTTCCGCCGGCACCATCATCGGTTCTGGCACCGTGTCCAACCGCGATCCCGACAATTCGCCGGGCCGTCCCGTGGCCGATGGCGGCAAGGGCTATAGCTGCATTGCCGAGCAGCGCATGATCGAGACGATCCGTGACGGCAAGCCCTCGACCGAATTCATGCATCACGGCGACACGGTACGCATCTGGATGGACGATGGCGAAGGCCATTCGATTTTCGGCGCGATCGAGCAGGAAGTGAAACCGCCAGCCTCCCGCTAGGTGCGGCTTGATTGCACGCCGGCCGATAGTTACAGATGAAACCGGTTTGAAGGAGGCCAGTCCATGACCCAGCACCAGCCGGCGTACATGCCGGGGTTCGGCAACCACTTCAGTACCGAGGCGGTGGACGGCGCGCTGCCCGTGGGGCGCAACAGCCCGCAAAAGGTGCCGTACGGGCTTTATGCAGAGCAGCTGTCCGGCACCGCCTTCACCGCGCCGCGCGACCATAACCGGCGCAGCTGGCTTTACCGCATGCGCCCTACCGCGCAGCACGCGCCGTTCACGCGCTATACCGGAATCTCGCAGGTTCGCTCCGCGCCGACGGGCGATCCCGCGCCCTCGCCCAACCGCCTGCGCTGGGATCCGCTGGCGTGGCCGGAAGAGCCGCGCGACTTCGTCGATGCGCTGTTCACCTATGCCACCAATGGCGATGTCGCTTCGATGACCGGGCTGGGTGTCCACGGCTATGCCGCGACAGCTTCGATGGAAGGGCGGGTTTTCTGCAATGCCGACGGCGAGATGCTGATCGTGCCGCAGGAAGGCGCGCTGGTCATCGAAACAGAGCTCGGCAGGCTCGACGTGCCGCCGCTCCACATCTGCGTTATCCCGCGCGGCCTGCGCTTTCGCGTCATGCTGCCCGGCGGGCGCGCGCGCGGCTATGTATGCGAGAATTACGGCGCGCTGTTCCACCTGCCCGACCTCGGCCCCATCGGCTCGAACGGCCTCGCCAACCCGCGCGATTTCGAAACGCCGGAAGCGTGGTGCGAAGATCGCGACGAGCCTTGCGAGGTGGTTCACAAGTTCCAGGGCGCGCTGTGGTGCACCACCCTGCCGCATTCACCGCTCGACGTGGTCGCGTGGCACGGCAACCTGGTACCCTATCGCTACGACCTGACGCGGTTCAACACGATGAACACCGTCAGCTTCGATCACCCCGACCCGTCGATCTTCACCGTGCTGACCAGCGCCACCGCCGTCGCCGGAACCGCGAATTGCGATTTCGTGATCTTCCCGCCGCGCTGGATGGTGGCGGAAGACACGTTCCGCCCGCCGTGGTTCCACCGCAACGTGATGAGCGAGTTCATGGGCCTGATCGACGGCGAATACGATGCCAAGGAAGGCGGTGGCTTCGTGCCCGGCGGTGCCTCGCTCCACAACCAGATGGCGGGCCACGGCCCCGACCAGGCGAGCTGGGAAAAGGCGACCGGCGCAGACCTGGAGCCGCACAAGATCGACGGCACGATGGCCTTCATGTTCGAAAGCAACCTCGTGTTCCGCCCCACGAGAGAAGCGATGGCGAGCCCCGGCTGCCAGCCCGACTACGACGATGTGTGGGACGGTTTCGAAAAGGCGAAACTGCCCGGAAACTGACCCCTAGCCTGCGCGGATGTGGGCGAGGAATTCGTCCACCTGGCTGCGCAGCGCATGGGCCTGGTCCTGCAATTCGGATGCCGAGCCGAGCACCTGGCTCGCCGCCGCACCGGTCGTCATGGACGCGTCGCGTACCTTGCGCACGTGGCTGTTAACCAGCTCCGTCGAATTGGACGCGCGGTCGATGCTCTGCGCTAGCTCGCGCCCGGCGATCGACTGCTGGTCCACGGCCGTGGCGATGGAGATCGAGGTCGCGCCCAGTTCGGCGATCTGCGCGTTCACGGTGCGCAGCGCCTCGACGCTGGCCTTGCTCGAATCCTGGATCGCGCGGATCTGCGCGGCGACATCCTCTGTCGCGCGGCTGGTCTGCGCGGCCAGTTCCTTCACCTCGCTCGCCACCACGGCGAAGCCGCGCCCGGCTTCCCCGCCGCGCGCCGCCTCGATCGAGGCGTTGAGCGCCAGCAGGTTGGTCCGCTTGGCGATGGTGGAGATCAGGCCCACGATTTCGCCGATCTGTTCCGCGGCGCTGGCGAGCCCGCTGATAGTGCCGTCCGCCTCCTCTGCGATTTGCCCGGCGCGGCTGGCGAGCTCGCTGGAGCTGGCGGCCTGGCGGCTGATCTCGCCGATGGACATGGCAAACTCGTCGCTCGCGGCCGCTGCAGCGGCTGCCCCGGTGGCCGCTTCGGAAACGGCCTCGAAGACTTCGTCGGCCTGCGCAGACGAGGTATTGGCAGAGGCCGACATCTGCGTCGCGGTGCTGTGCAGCTGGTTTGCCGCCGCGCCCACGCTCACGACCACTTCGCCCACCGTCCGGTCGAACCGGTCGGCCAGCATCAGCATCTTTTCCTTTTGCTCCTCGCGCAGCCGGGCCTTGCGTTCGTGCGCTTTCTGCTCGTCCGCGGTCAGCTTGAGCAGGCGGCGGGTGCCGCGGCGCATGATCTCGAGCGAGCGGGCCATGTCGCCGTACTCGTCGGTCCGCTGGCGCGAAGGAATTACGAACTCGGTCTCGCCGCGCGAAATGCGTTCCATCACGGCTGCGAGCTGGCGCACGGTCACGACGATGTCATTGGTCAGCACACGGGCGCCGAGGGCAATCATCCCGACCATCGCGGCGGCGACGCCGATGACGCTCCAGGACGCCGTGCGAAGCGCGCTTGCGACGGCCGGATCGCCGTTGATGCTGGAAGCCTGCCACATTCCGAATAGGGCAGTGCCGCCCAGCACCAGAATGAAAAGGATGGGAAAGCCGGTCGTGACGAACAGCTTCTTGTCGGAATCGAGCCGCGAGAACCATCCTTCAACCTTACCGGTTTCCGGGCCATGATCCGACTGTACCAGCTCGTTATCGACGTGCTGGCGCAGATCCCGGGCGAGATCGTCTACTGAACTCATGCTACCTCCGCAGTGCCGCCCCCGCGGCCGTTTTCAAGCCTTGCCGCAGCAAGCAATTCCTCGATTTTTTCCGCCGGCATGGCCCGGTAATAGAGCCAGCCCTGGATTTGGTCGCAGCCGGCGGTGCGCGCCAGCGTGGCCTGCGCCTCGGTCTCGACGCCCTCTGCCGTCACCGCCATCGCCATCGCACGGGCGACGGAAATGCTGGACAGCATCATCGCGCGGCTGCCGTCATCGGCCTCCGCGCTGGTGATCAGCGTGCGGTCCAGCTTCAGCTTTTCGAATCGGAACTGGCGCAGGAAACCGATAGAGGCGTAGCCGGTGCCGAAATCGTCGAGCACCACGCTGACGCCGAATTGCCGCAGCACGTCGAGGCTGCGCCCGACCACGATCGGATCGAGCACGAGGCATGTCTCGGTGACCTCCAGCTCCAGCCGGTCGGCCGGGAAGCCGGTTTCCTCGAGGATATGGCCCACCTGGACCGGAAATTCCGGATTGCGCAGCTGCGCCGCCGAGATGTTGACCGAAACCTTGAGATCGTCCCACCCGCGCGCATCGAGGCACGACTGGCGCAGGACCCACAGGCCGATATTGTTGATGAAGCCGGATTCCTCGGCGATCGGGATGAAGACATTGGGACCGATGGGCGGGCCATTCTTCCGCTCCCAGCGCAGCAACGCCTCGACCGCGACGATCCGGCGATCGTTGGCATCGACGAGCGGCTGGTAATGGACCTTGAATTCGCCATTGCCGAGCGCCTTGCGCAATTCCACGTCGAGCTCACGCTTGGATTCGCGGTTCTCGTCGAATTCGGGGATGTACCAGGTGCAGCGCATCTTGCCGCCGCGCTTGGAGGCATACATGGCGACGTCGGCCTGCCGGAGCAGTTCGGACGACGACAGTCCGTCGTTGCCGCTTGACCGGGCGAGGCCGATGCTGGTGCCGATGACGATGTGCCGGCCGCCTACGTCGAGCGGGCGATGGAAAGCTTCCACGATACGGCGGCTGATCCCTTCGAGGATGTTGCCCGCGATCGGGCCCACGACCGCAACCGCAAATTCGTCCCCGCCGAGGCGATAGCACAGCGAATCGTCGCCGCAGAGTTCGACCAGCCGGTCGCTGCAAAGCTTGAGCACCATGTCGCCGACCGCATGGCCGTAGGTGTCGTTGACCTGCTTGAACCCGTCGAGATCGACCAGGGCTACTGCCACTTCGCAGCCAGGCCCCGCCCTGCGCGCCACATCGCGGTGCAGCGCCCGCCGGTTGGGCAGGCCGCTGAGGCTGTCGGTCAGGCCGAGATGTTCGAGCCGGTCGACGCTCGCCATGCCGACCCGGCCAAGCAGGAAGAGGGCCAGCAGGTAGAGCGCGACGCCGGTCACGATCATCGCCCAGACGGGCAGCATCGAAGTTTGCAGGCCAAGCGCGAAGAACAGGATGATGAGGCCGAAGACGAAGGAAATCCCGCCCAGCGGCAGCATCACCAACTGCCGCGGCGACCATTCCTTCGGATCGAATGTCGAAATGAACCTCATCATGCCCTCGGTCGGGACAGGTCAGCCCTGTCCACGCTGGACATCGGGCTAAGAGGTAAACGCTAATTAAGTATAAATGCCCGCGAACGAATGTCGCATTGATACAAACGGGAAATGCTCAGGCGCGGCGGCGGCGCGCATCCTGGCCGGCGGCGGGCGCCGGGCCGAACAGGCCGCTGCCGTCGCCGAGCGGTTCGAACAGGACGCTCTGACCGACAACCGTTTCGCCAGCACCAAGCATCAGGCGTCCATCGTCGGCCAGTGCGCCGCGCAGCCGGTCGAACATCATCGCCCGGGTCCAGTCGTCGAAATACAGCAGGACGTTGCGGCAAAGCACCAGGTCGAACGGCCCGCCGTTCGGCGCGCTGTCGAGCAGGCTGCGCTGTTCAAAGCGCATCATCCGGCGCAGCTCCGGCGCGGCGCGCCAGTTGCCGCAATCCTCTTCTTCGAAATTGCCGAGCATCTGGATCACCGCGAGCCCGCGCTGGATTTCGAATTGCGAGTAAAGCCCGGCGCGCGCCTGATCGATGATCCGGCTCGAAATATCGGTGCCGACGAGCGTGAAGGCCCAGCCATCGCGCGCCTGCGGCAAATCGCGCAGCATCATCGCGATGGACAGCAGCTCCTGCCCGCTGGAGCATCCCGCCGACCAGATGCGCAGGCTCTTGCGATCGGCCCGCTTCTTCAGCAGCTCGGGCAGGACCTGCTGCTGCAGCGCGTCGAACATCTGCCGGTCGCGGAAGAAATAGGTCTCGTTGTTGATCAGCGCCTCGACCACCTCGGTGGCGAGGTCGCCGTTGCCCGGCTCGGCCAGCAGGCAGACAAGCTGGTCGAGATTGCTGAGGCCGTTCTTGCGGAAGACGCCGGCAAGCGCGCTGGGAATGCGCCAAAGGCGGTTTTCGGTCAGTTGCTGGCCGGTTCGCGCGCGCAAGAGATCGGCGATGATGCGCGCCGAAGCACTGCTCATGTCCATGCGGGGACCCCGCACAGCTTGCCGATTGCGTGACCGAGTTCGGCAGGCGGCAGGCTCTGGCGCACCAGCCCCGCTTCCACGACGCCGCGCGGCATTCCGTAGACGGCGCAGCTTTCCGCCGACTGCGCCAGGACGGTGCCGCCCGTCGCCGCCACGTCGCGCGCGCCGGCAAGACCGTCGCGGCCCATTCCGGTCAGCACGACCGCCAGCAGCGCCTCGCCATAGACACCAGCGAGCGAGGCGAACATCGGATCGAGCGAAGGCAGGCAATGGCTCGCCGATCGTTCGTGCGTGAGATGGATGACCGGTGCATCCCGGCTGCCTTTAACGACAATATTCCCGTCGCCCGGCGCGATGTGTATGCGGCCGGACTGCACCGCCATCCCGTCTTGCGCAATGGCGGCTTCGCGCCCCGAAGCCGCAGCCAATTGCCCGGCAAACACGGTCATGAAGGAAGAGGGCAGGTGCTGCGTCACGAAGATCGGCACCCCGACCGTCGCCGGCATGGCGCGCAAAAGGGTGGAAAGCGCGTGGATGCCGCCGGTCGATGCGCCCAGCGCGAGCGCTTCGACACGGGCCGACTTGGCTGCCTTGGCCCGCGGCACCGGCGGCGCTTCGGGTGCAAGCGGGGCTTGCTCCCCCAGCGCCCTCAGCTGGGCGAGGAAACGGCTGCGATAGGCATCGTCGAACTGGCCCGAACGCGGCTTTTCGAGCGTGTCGGCCGCACCCATGGCGAGCGCCTGGACGGTCGCTTCCGCCCCGCGCGCGGTCAGGGAGGACACCACCAGCACCTGCGCCTCGGGCGCGGTTTCCAAGAGTTTCGGCAGCGCCGCCAGCCCGCCCATCCCCGGCATTTCGAGGTCGAGGACGATCACGTCGACCGGCTGGCCTTCGAGGATTTCCAGCGCGACTTCCGCGCTGCCCGCCGTGGCGACGGTGACGATGTCGGGTTCCGGGTCGATAGTCCGGCACACGGCGCTGCGCACGGTGATCGAATCATCGACCACCATCACGCGGATCAGCGCGCGGCGTCGGGCAGGCCCGATGCCCGCCTTGCCAGACTGGATGGTACTCACCCGGCCGCCCCTTGGGTCAGGCGCAGCCGACGAGTTGCAATTTGATCTGGAGCGTTTCGTGATCGAACGGCTTCATGACGTATTCGTCGGCGCCGGCATCGATCGCTTCGCGAATGTGCGCGACATCGTTCTCGGTGGTGCAGAATACCACCTTGGGCACGGCGCCATCGGGCCGTTCGCGCAATTTTACGATGAATTCGATCCCGCTCATGACCGGCATGTTCCAGTCGAGCAGGATGACGTCCGGCATGCCGGCATCGCATTTGTCGAGCGCGTCCTGGCCGTTTTCGGCCTCGTCGACGGTGAAATCGAGCGATTCTAGAATGTGCCGCGATACCTTGCGGATCACGCGTGAGTCGTCGACGACTAGGCAGGTTTTCATGATGTTGCTTCCCTCTTCATACCACCGCGCTAGCAGCGGGCGGTAACCATCCCCTTAAGCAGCAGCCTTGTGGCTCCCCGCAGATACTTCGGGCCCGCGCAGCAGGGCATCGAGATCGAGCAGCAGCGCCGCGCCGTAGCTTGTCTCGATGGTGCCCGTCGCAGTGCGGCTCCAGCCGTCGCCAAGACCTTGCGGCAACGGCATTTCATCCCCTGCCGCAGGACCCACATCGAGCACGCGGTCGGGCTTGACCGCGTAGAAGTATTCCTCGCGCACCACGATCAGGCAGCGTTCGTCGTCGGACGCTTGGGCCGAAGCGGCCTCGACGCCGACGGCGCGGCACGCGTCCAGCACGGTCAGCGCCCGGCTGCGCTGGGCCCCCAGGCCGAGGATGTGCGGCGGTGCGCCCGGCACGGGGACGATCCGCTCCACTTCGTCGACCGACGCGACCTCGACAGCGCGAACGGCAGCCAGCCTTCCGCCGATTTCCATCACCAGGACAAGGTCGCCAGCGGCCACCGGTTCGCGCTCGCTCATCGTCCTGCCTCCGCAACCTGTCCGGCCTCGGCCGCGATCGCCGCCGTGTCGATCATCGGGACCGGCTTGCCGCCGATCACCACGTAACCCTTCGTCAGGGCCTCGCCGGAGCCTTCCACCAACCCGCCGGTCGCTTCGGCGACGTCCACGATAGCCCGGATGGCATAAAAGGCTTCGCGCCCGTCCCGCTCGAAGCGCAGCAGCCGCAGCTTGCCATCCGCAGGCGGATCGCCCGCAAGGCCCGCGATCACGCGCAGCGTGCCCTCGATCACCGCGCGGTACGTGCCGGCGTGTTTCTCGACCGTGGCGGCATCGATGGTCTCGATCCGCGCGAGTTCGGACATCGGGATGCAACGGGCGATATCGTCGAACCCGATGAAATGCATCACCTGGCTTTCGATATCCGCGGCCTTGCCGGTCTCGCCCGAAACCTCGGTTTCGCCGGCGATTTCCTCCACGCCCTTGCCGATCTTCATCAGTCCGCTGCGCAGGCCGATGCTGGCGATATCCAGTGCCAGGACCGGCGTCCCGTCGTTGAGCAAAGTCGCGCCGGTATAGAGGCCCGTGGCAGTCAGCTCAGGCGCGATCGGCTTGATGACCGCTTCCTCGTGATCGATCACCGCGTCGACGGCAAAGGCAATCAGGTGCTGGCGCGAGAAGCGCACGACCACGTAGGTGCGGTCGGCACGCGCGATGCCGCCATCGAGCTCGAGAATGCGCTCCAGCTCCAGGCAGGGCACGCGCTTGCCGCGAAATTCTAGGTAGGTCCCGTCGCCCAGTTCGTGGAAATGCCGGTCTTCGTCGGCGCCCAGCACGATCTCCTCGACGCCCGAACGCGGCATGACGAAGCGCTGGCCGGCAATATCCACGCTCAGCGTGTCGATGATGCTTAGCGTCAGCGGCAGGCGCATGACCAGAGAGGTGCCCTCGCCCGGCTTGCTGGACAATTCCACGCCGCCGCCGACCTTTTCGATATTGGCCCGCACCACGTCCATGCCGACCCCGCGGCCGCTGACGGCGGTAACCGTCTCTGCGGTCGAGAAGCCCGGCAGGAAGACGAGATTGGCTTTCTCGCGCGTGGACATCGCCTTCAGCTGTTTCGCGTCAACAAGGCCTTTTTCGAGCGCCTTGGCGGCGACCTTCTCGGCATCGATGCCCCGGCCGTCGTCGCGCACATTCAGATAAATCTGGTTACCTGCCTGTGTTGCCCCGATGGTGAGCGTGCCGACGTCGGGCTTGCCGGCGGCGCGGCGCTCGGCAGCAGGCTCGAACCCGTGGTCGACGGCATTGCGGATGGCATGGGTCAACGGGTCGCGGATGGATTCCACCATTTCGCGGTCGAGTTCCACGTCGCCGCCTTCGAAATCGACCAGCACCTGCTTGTCGAGTTCGCGCGAAAGGTCGCGCACCAGCCGCGGCAGGGAGGAAAACAGGAGTTCGATCCGCTGCATGCGCATCCGCGTCACCGCGTCGCGAACCTCGTCAAGGATGGCGGACATGCGTTCGAACGTGCCGTCAACCACCGGGTCGCCGCCCATGTCGCGCAGGCCCCGGCCAAGGTCGTTGCGGGCGAGTACGAGGTCGGAGACGCCGCTCATCATGCGGTCGAGCAATTCAACCGGCAGCCGAATGGAGCGCTGGACCACGGGCGCGCGCGGCCGTTCCGCTTCGCTTTCCTCCGCCGCGCCCAACCCGGCATCGCTATCGAGCGCCGCGAGCGGTGCGACATCGACATCCTCGGCATCCGCGGCCAGCGCGGCGATGAGGTGCTCGTCGCCGCCGGCGGTGAGTTCTTGCCCGGCGTCGATGGCGTTGATGTGGTCGGTGATGCGGTCGATCACGCGCAGCACGGCGGTGACCAGCGCGGGGCTCGCCTGCCGGTTGCCGCGGCGCACTTCGTCGAGCGCTTCTTCCGCTGCGTGGCTGAGTTTTTCGAGGCGGGGGAAGTCGAAGAAGCCGCAGCTGCCCTTCACCGTGTGGGCGAAGCGGAAAATCTGGTCGAGCCGTTCGCGGTCGGCCGGATCGGCCTCCCACGCGACGAGCTCGCCGCCCAGCGCGTCCAGCATTTCGCGTGTTTCGGCCACGAATTCGGCCAGCAAGTCGTCCATCGATCGTCCCCGGAATGATCGGGTCCGATCTATGCAGCGGGATGGTTAACGATTGCTCAAGACGGCGGGAGGGGAAAAGGTGGTGAGCCCTGCTGGGTTCGAACCAGCGACCTACTGATTAAAAGTCAGTTGCTCTACCAACTGAGCTAAGGGCCCATCCACCGCGCGCCGCCCTAAGGCGGGGTCAGGGCTTGGTCAAGCGCGCATGGAGATGGGCGAGCGAAAGCCCGGTTACCGGATCCCGCCAGCGGCCCGCGATCGCGGCGGCGGGGCCGAGTACGAAGTCGCGCTCGCGGAAATGCGGATGGGGGATCGCCAGCGCATCGTCCGAAAAGACCCCGCCGTCCCACAGCACGATGTCGAGGTCGAGCGTGCGCGCGCTCCAACGCCGTCCGCGCCGGCGCCGTCCGAAATCAAGCTCGATACGCTGCAATTCGCGCAGCAATTCGCGCGGGCGCAGCGCGGTTTCGATGACCGCCGCCGCATTGGCATAATCGCGTTGCGAAGGGCCGAGCGGGCGGCTGGTCATCGTGGGCGAAACGGCGAGGACGCGGGCATCCAGCGCGCCGATTGCGGCGAGCGCCGCCGTGATGATCCGGCGCGCCCCTCCATGGCGCACATGGCGCCGGTTGCTGCCGAGCGCGATCAGGTAGCGGTGGCTCAGATGTCCTCGCAAATGCGGCCGTAGAGCTGCGGGCGGCGGTCGCGGAAGAAACCCATCCCTGCGCGGTGTTTTGCCGCCCGGTCGAGGTCGAGCGTGTGGACCAGAACGCCGCTTTTCTCGTGCCCGAATTCGCCCAGCTTTTCGCCCCATTCGTCGGTCATGAAACTGTGGCCGTAGAACGCTTGGTCGGAACCGGTCTCGCTTTCCGTCCCGATGCGGTTCGCCGCGACGACCGGCATGCAATTGGAGACCGCGTGCCCCTGCATCGCGCGCTGCCACATGGCGCTGGTGTCGAATTCCGCGTCATAGGGTTCGGAGCCGATGGCGGTGGGGTAAAAGAGCACTTCGGCGCCCATCAGCGCCATCACCCTGGCGGCTTCCGGATACCACTGGTCCCAGCAGATGCCGACGCCGATGCGGGTCGCCCCCGAACCGAAGTTCACGTCCCACACCTTGAACCCGTCGTTACCGGGGCGGAAATAGTACTTCTCCTCGTAGCCCGGCCCGTCGGGGATATGGCTCTTGCGATAGGTCCCGAGGATTTCCCCGCCCGCGTCCACCATCGCCAGCGTGTTGTAGTAATGATGGCCGTCTCGCTCGAAGAAGCTGGTGGGGATCGCCACGCCGAGCCTTTTCGCCAGCGCCTGCATCGCAAGCACGCTCGGGTGCTCGGCGGTCGGGCGCGCGCGGTCGAACAGCGCCTCGTCCTCCACCTTGCAGAAATAGGGGCCGGCGAACAGTTCGGGCGGCAGGATGACCTGCGCTCCCTCTCCCGCGGCCTTCTCGACCAGCGCCGACACGGCCTCGATATTGGCGGTCTCGTCCTCGCTGCCCAGGGCCAGCTGCAGCGCTGCGACGGTCAGCGTGCGCGCCATTTTCGCCTCAGCGCTTGGCGAAGAGCAGGGTCATGCGGTCGCTTTCGCCCACCGCTGCAGCCTCGGCATTGTCGCCGCGGTTGCCCGGGGGCAGCGTCCACACGCCGTCTTCCCAGTTCGCCGGATCGGCCGGGTTGGCATTGATCTCGCTCATGCCGACCAGCTCGAAGCCGTGGGCTTCGACCAGCGCGATGACATCGTCCTGGCGCAGGTAGCCCTTGGTGCCGAGCGTATAGTCCGCCGGCGCATCGGCCTTCGCGCGGTGTTGCACGATGCCGAGCCTGCCGTCGTCCTTCAGCATGCTGCGGATACGGGTGAGTTCGTTGTACATCGTGCCGGAGCGCAGGAGGTTGTGCATCTCGCGGAAGATGAGCACCCGGTCGACCGTGCCGGCCATCGCTTCGGGCACGTCCTGCGAAGCGTAGCCTTCGATCGGCGCCCCGGTCAGGCTCCAGCCGGGATAGGCTTCCGCGAACCGGCCGGGCAGCGCGCCGAAGTAATCGGCAAACCCGCTCGCATCGGCGGCCGCGGGATCCGGCATCAGGCCGATATAGCGGCCTTCCGCGCCGAGATAGGGCACCAGGATGCGCGTGTACCAGCCGCCCGCCGGCATGTAGTCGACCACGGTCATGCCCGGCTCCACGCCGAAGAAATCGAGCGTTTCGAACGGATGGCGATACGCGTCGCGCGCGCCGTCTTCCCCGCGGGCATCGCTGGCCAGCACGGAGCGCAAGGCATGGTGGCTGGCGTGCATGCCGCCCATGGCCATTTCCCCGTGATGGTCGGCCATCGCGGGCGCGGAGGCGGCGGTCATGGCGAGGATGGCGGCAGTGGCAAGCAGGCGACGCATGGAATTCTCCCGGTTTCGTGTCACCGAGCTATTGCCGAGAGCGGGATGGGAGACAAGTGCGATGACAAAGCGCAGGCGGCTTCCTACATGCTCGTCGAAGGAGAATTGACGACATGGCAGATACGAAACAGGCAATCCTGGCCGGCGGGTGCTTCTGGTGCACCGAGGCGGTGATGAACGACGTGATCGGCGTCAGCAGCGTCGAGAGCGGCTATATCGGCGGCGAGACGGCCGACCCCACGTACAAGGAAGTGTGCAGCGGCAGCACCGGCCACGCCGAGGCGGTGAAGGTGTTCTACGATCCCGACACCATCTCCTATGCCGAGCTGCTCGACATTTTCATGGCGACGCACGACCCGACCCAGCTCAACCGGCAGGGCAACGATGTCGGCACGCAGTATCGCAGCGCGATCTTCCCGCTCGACGACGAGCAGCGGGCCGAAGCCGAAGCCAGCATCGCGCGCGAGAACGAGGCGCGCGGCGGCGGCGTCGTCACCACGATAGAGGACGGCACCTGGTACCCTGCGGAAGGGTACCACCAGGAATACTGGGAAGGCGAAGGCCAGCGGAACCCCTATTGCCTCGCGGTGATCCCGCCCAAGCTGATGAAGCTGCGCAAGAGCTTCCAGAACAAGGTGAAGGCCTGACCGCATGATCCGTGTCGCCGCCCTTTATCTCTTTGCCCCGTTCGAGGACCCGGCCGCCTTTCGCGCGCCGCTGCTCGGCGCGTGCAAGGCGGGGGGGGTGCGCGGCACGATCCTGCTGGCAAAGGAAGGGGTGAACGGCACCATTGCCGGGCCGCCCGAGGGCATCGACGCGGTGCTGGCCCATATCCGCGCCCTGCCCGGCTGCGCCGGACTCGACGTCAAGTTCTCGTCAGCCGACGTGATGCCGTTCCACCGCATGAAAGTGCGGCTGAAGCGCGAGATCGTGACGATGGGCCAGCCCGATATCGATCCCACCGCCAGCGTCGGCACCTATGTCGAACCGGAGGACTGGAACGCGCTGATCGCCGATCCCGACACGGTGGTGATCGACACGCGCAACGATTACGAAGTCGGCATCGGCACGTTCGAAGGCGCGATCGATCCCGCCACCAAGGGGTTCGGCGAATTCCCGCAGTGGTTCCGCGACAACCGTGCCGCGCTGCTCGGTGACGGTGACAGACCGCGCAAGGTCGCGATGTTCTGCACCGGCGGCATCCGCTGCGAGAAATCGACCGCTTTCCTCAAGTCCGAAGGGGTGGAGGAGGTCTACCACCTCAAGGGCGGCATCCTGCGCTATCTGGAAACCGTGCCGGAAGAAGAAAGCCTGTGGCGCGGCGAGTGTTTCGTGTTCGACCAGCGCGTGTCGCTCGGCCATGGCCTGGCGGAAGGATCGCACGGCCTGTGCTTCGCGTGCCGCCGACCGGTGAGCGAAGCCGACCGGCGTTCTCCCCTCTACGAGGACGGCGTAAGCTGCCCCGCCTGCCACGACGAACGCACCGAGGGACAGCGCGCCGCCTATCGCGAACGCCAGCGGCAGGAAGCGCTCGCGCTGAGCAAGGGCCGCGCCCATGTCGGGGCCGTGCTGGAGACCGACTGATTGCGGGTCCCGTCCTCTACAGCTTCCGCCGCTGCCCCTATGCCATGCGGGCGCGGCTGGCTTTGGCAGTGGCTAACGAACAGGTAGAGCTGCGCGAGGTGAAGCTGTCAGACAAGCCGGCGGCGATGCTCGAAGCTTCGCCCAAGGGAACGGTGCCGGTGCTCGTCCTGCCCGACGATGTTGTGATCGACGAGAGCCTTTCCATCATGGATCATGCCCTGGGCGCCCACGACCCGGAAGACTGGCTGCAACGCGACGACCCGGACCTCGTTGCGCGTTGCGACGGCCCATTCAAACACGCGCTCGACCGCTACAAATACCACACGCGCTACGACACCGATCCGCTGGAGCACCGGGCAGACGGGCTGGCCTTCCTGCACGAGTTGGAACGCCGGCTGGAAGACAGCGCCAACCTGTGTGGCGAAATGCGCGGCAAGGCGGACGCGGCGATTTTCCCCTTTGTCCGCCAGTTCGCCGCAACGGACCGCGACTGGTTCGACGCCCAGCCCATCCCCCGCGTCCACGCCTGGCTCGCCCGCCATGTCGGCAGCGAGCTTTTCAAGACGGTGATGGTCCGCCACGCCCCGTGGAGCGCGGAGGACGAGGCGGCGTTCTTTCCTTAGGCCTTCCACCGCGCGACGAAGAAACCGTCGAGGCCGCCGGCGTCCGGCAACTGGCCGGGATGGGTGCGCAGCCAGCCGTCGTCGGTGGGCGCAAGCCCTTCCGGCAGTTCGGACGGCGTGATGGGCTGCAGCGTCATTTCCACCGCGCCTGCCTGCCCCTCCCCTTCGCGGCGTTCGAGCGAGCAGGTGGCGTAGACCAGCGTACCGCCCGGCTTCAGCCAGCCGCTCGCGCGCTTCAGCAGGGCAGCCTGCAATTCCGCCAGTTCCGCGATCTGCTTGCCGCCGATGCGGTGCAGCACGTCGGGATGGCGGCGGCAGGTGCCAGTGGCGCTGCACGGCGCATCGAGCAGGATCGCGTCGAACTGCTCCTCCGGCTCCCACTCCAGCGCGTCGGCGACGACGATTTCCGCCTCGAGGCCGGTGCGTTTCAAATTGTCGCGCATCAACGCGGTGCGCGCCACGCTGCTGTCGACCGCGGTGACGCGCCAGCCCTGCGCCGCCAACTGCATCGTCTTGCCGCCCGGCGCGGCGCACAGGTCGAGCGCGCTGCGCCCCTCCCCCTCGGTCGCAGTGGCGCCGAGCATCCGTGCGGGCAGCGACGCGGCGAGATCCTGCACCCACCACGCGCCGTCGCCAAACCCTTCGAGATCCTCGACCCGCTGGCCGCGCGGCAGGCGGACGTGGCCGGGCATCAGCGAGACGCCGCCCAGCTTCTCCGTCCATTGCGCAGTCGCGGCGGGATCGCGCAGCGTCAGGTCGAGCGGCGGCGGCCCGGCGAGGCCTTTCGCCACATCTTCCGCCATGTCCCCCCAGCGCGCCATCGGCCCGTCCGGCAGGGTGGGATAGTCCGGCAGCGCCGCGCCGCCCTTGGTCAGGGTGGAAAACACGCCGTGCGCCAGCCGCCGCGGGCCGCCCACCAGCAGCGGCAGGCCGGTGGCAATGGCGGCATGCGGCGGCGTATCGAGCCGCAGCACCTGCACCAGCATCAGCCGCAGCACGCTGCGTACCTTGGCATCGTCCGGCAGGCGCTTCTTCGTCGCGCTGTCGATCAGCGCGTCGAGATCGGCGAGCCAGCGCAGCGCCTCGCTAGCCATCGCGCGGGCCAGCGCCGTGTCGGACGGCGACAGCTCGCGCGTCACCAGCGGCAGCATCCGGTCGAGCACCTCGCCCCGGTGCAGTACGCCATCGAGCAGTTTGAGCGCAGCCTTGCGCGAGTTCAGTCCCTGGATCGCCATGCCGGCCCTCTAGCGGTTGAAACCCCGGCCCGCCATGCGCATTTCAACCGCATGACCAAACGCGCGGCCAAGCGGCCCGAAACCTTCGAAAAGCCAGCCCACTGGACGAGCGAACCGCCGCCCGCGCCGAAAAAGCCGGAGATGGACGAGAAGCTCAGCCCGACGCGATACGGCGACTGGGTCAAAGACGGCATCGCTATAGATTTTTGAAAGTTGGATTGTTTGTTTCATGAAGCCGCCTCCGCGGCTTCGTCCTCCCTGCTGTTCCCACCGCTGCGCGGCGGGGCAGGTGCGGGGCGGGCGGTCGCCCTTGCCGCCGCCTGCGCGGCGGAGCTCCGCAACTTAATTCGCAATGTAGCACTGGCGCACCGCGCAGGCGGTGCCAGAGGCCAACCGGCCGACCGCAGCGGCCTCGTAGCCGGAACGAAGTCCCGGCGGAGAGAATAGCCGCGAGGACGACCGCGCGGAGGCGCGGTCATGAAACAAATGATGCTCAGAGGCTTCTGAGCGAAATCTTCAGCCCGTCCTTCGGCTTGGGGATCGGCCAGGCCTGCCATTCGGGCTGGTAGCCGTCGGCCACCTCGATGCGGTAGCGGGTCAGCAGCTGCGCCATCAGCACCTTGATCTGCATGTAGGCGAAATGGAGGCCGAGGCACATGTGCGCGCCGCCGCCGAAGGGGACCCATGCGTATTTGTGGCGCGCCTTCACCTTGTCGGGCGTGAAGCGCATCGGATCGAAGCTGCGCGGGTCGTCCCAGTGTTCTTCCATCGTGTGGACGAACTGCGGGTTGATGCCCACGGTCGTGCCGGCCGGGACGGTGTAGCCCTCGAACTCGAATTCCTTGAGCGCGCGGCGCGGCATCGAAGGCACGGGCGGGATCAGGCGCAGCGCTTCCTTGAACGCCATTTCGGTGAGGTCGACCTTGCCGAGATCGTCGTAATCGAGGTCGCGGCCTTCGCCGCCGGTCACGGCGCGCAGTTCCTCCCGCAGCTTCTCCTGCCATTCGGGATGCCTGGCGAGCAGCCAGACGAGCGAGGTCGCGCTGGAGGTAATGGTGTCGTGCGCCGCCATCATCAGGAAGTTCATGTGATCGACCACCTGGTCGACCGGCAGCAGCGTGCCGTCTTCGCGCTCGGCCGTGGCGAACTGGCTGAACATGTCCTGCCCGCCGCCTTCCGCGCGGCGGCGATGCGTTTCCTTGGTGAAGAAATCGACCAGGAATTCGCGGCCCTTCACGCCCTTGCGCATCAGCGTGCCGGGCAACGGCTTGCGGATCGGCGCGACCGAGGCCTGCACCATGTAGACGAAAGCCTCGTTGATCCGGTCGGCTTCCGGCCCGAACGGCAGGCCGATGAAGCTCTCGGCGGCCAAATCCAGCGTCAGCTGCTTGATCGCGGGGTAGAATTCCATCTCGCCCGCACCCCATTCGGTGACGCGCCGCGAGATACCGGCGTTGAGCGAGCCCGCGTAATGACGCATCGGCCCCGGCTTGAAGGCGATGGACAGCGCGCGGCGATCGACGCGGTGGTGATCGAAATCGATCAGCATCAGCCCGCGCGGGAACAGCTGGTCGAGCACCGGGCCCCAGCCCTGCTCGCTCGAAAAGATCTTCTCGCGGTCGAACAGCACCAGCTCGTTCGCTTCCGCACCCAGCAGGCTGACGTGCCAGCGCCCGAAGCTCCACACGCGGTAGATGTTGCCGTATTTCGCCTGCATCTTCCGCGTGAACTCGTGCGGGCCGCCCAGCAGGCTGAACGTGTGGCCGACCACCGGCAGGCCGTGTTCGCCGGGAATGTGGTCCACCGCGTCCTTGGGGATCGCCTGCGACCAGTGGGTGTAGCGGGCGGGTTCGGCAGCGTGGGATGCAAGCGTGGCCATGAAGGACTCCGGGCGGGCGGATGGGATGGGGCGGGCGATCTACTTACATAAATGTAAGTTAACCGGACGCTTAAATCCAGCCCGATAGTTCCCGCCGGACCATCGCCTCCAGCATGGTCATGCCGGGTTCGCGCGCGTTGAGGCATTCGAGCACCGCGAATGCTTCCCCGCCTGCGCCGACGAACTGCTCGCGGCCCTGGATCACCAGCTCCTCCAGCGTTTCCAGGCAGTCTGCCGAAAAGCCCGGCGCCGCGATGGCAAGGCGTTTCGTGCCCTTCGCGCCTTCCGCTTCCAGCGTGGCGTCGGTTGCCGGCTCCAGCCACTTGGCCGGGCCGAAGCGGCTCTGGAACGTGGTCTCGATCCGCAAGCCGTCGCGGGCCAGCTTCTCGCCCAGGAGCCGCGCGGTCTTGCGGCAGTGGCAGTGGTAGGGATCGCCCAGCTCCAGCGTGCGCTGCGGCATGCCGTGGAAGCTGAGCAGCAGCACTTCCGGCACGAAATCGAGCGCATCGAGCTGGCCCGAAAGATCGGCCGCCAGCGCATCGATATAGAGCGGATCGTCGTGATAGGGCGGCAGGGTGCGCAAGGAGGGCTGCCAGCGCATCGCCTTCAGCGCATCGGCCGCCTTGTCGAACGCGGTCGCCGTGGTCGCACCGGAGTATTGCGGGTAGAGCGGGGCGAACAGGATACGGTCGCAGCCTGCGTCCAGCATCGCCTGCAGCCGCTCCGGAATGGACGGCGTGCCGTAGCGCATGGCCCAGTCGACGTGGACGCGATCGCCCAGCCGCCCTGCCAGCCCTTCGGCCTGCGCCTTCGTGATGGCGGCGAGCGGGGAGCCGTCCTCGCCCCAGACCTGCGCATAGGCATGGGCGCTTTTCTTCGGGCGGACGTTGAGGATGATGCCGCGCAGGATCGGCTGCCACGCGATGGGCGGGATTTCGACCACCCGCCGGTCGGACAAAAATTCGGCGAGGTAGCGTTTCACCGCCCTGGGTGTCGGCGCATCGGGCGTGCCGAGATTGACGAGGAGCACGCCGATACGGCCGCTCTTCACTTGCGCGTGATCGCCGGGAAGCTGCTGGGTCTGCCAGGTCATAGGCCGGCCGATAGCAGCGGCAGGCGGCGAAGGCGAAGCCCCGTTGCCGAAAACAGCGCATTGGCGATGGCGGGCGCGGCGACCGCGACCCCGATCTCCCCCGGATCGGCGGGCGGCAGCGTGCTGTCGACGAAGTCCACGGTAATCTCCGGACTGTCGGCCAGGGTCGGCAGGTTGAGGTCGCCGAGCCGCTGGCTGGTCGGCAAGCCGTCGCGGTAATCGGTGCTGCAGCCCACGGCGAGGCCGATGCCGAAGACCAGCCCGCCTTCCAATTGCTGGCGCGCGATGTCGCGGTTGACCACGCGGCCGATATCGACCGCGGCGTGAATCGACTTGACCCGCACGCCGCCTTCGCCCGGCTGCGCGTTGGCGATGGCCGCGATCCGCGCCCCGCCGATGACATGGCAGGCGAGCCCCTGCCCCGAACCCGCCGAGCCGCCGTCCCACGCCGCAAGGCGGGAAGCGCGCTGCATGCATTCGGCCAGCCGCAGGTCCTGGCCCAGCAGCGCCATCCGGTAGGACAGCGGATCGCGGTCGTGGCGCCGGGCCAGCTCGTCGATGAAGCTTTCGATCGCAAAGCAGGTGTAGCCGTGGGCATTGCCGCGCATCCGCGCCGTCGGCAGGTCGATGGCGGCGGGCACGTGGGTGATCGATACGTCGGGAATGGCATAGGGCGGCATCGCGCCCGCCAGCGCCATCGGGTCCGCCTCGCCCGCCGTGTTCTCGATGGCGCTCCAGCTGGTCGCATTGCCGAACAGGCGCTCGCCGAATTCGCGTGCGGTCGCGGGCAGGCTGGCGCGCATTTTCAGCTTGGTGATCGTCCCCTCGTCCCCGTGCCGCGCGGAGAGCAGCAGCGAGGCCGGCGTGCGCGGATACCCTGCCAGGTGTTCCTGGAACCGGCTCCACGTCAGCTGCACCGGCCGCCCGATTTCGCGGGCGATCACCGCCGCTTCGATCGCGTGGCCATGCTCCAGCCGCCGGTCGAAACTGCCGCCTGCCGGCATCGGGTAAAGGATCGTGTCTTCCAGCGCGACGCCTGCCGCCTTTGCCGCCGCGCGGCGGGCCTGTTCGGGCGCCTGGCTCGCCAGCCACAGCTCCAGCGTGCCGTCGCGGTACCACGCGGTGGCGGTGGTCGGCTCGATCTGCCCGTGGAGCGCGGGCGCGATTTCGTAGCGCAGGGCAAGGTCGGTCTTGCCGAAGCCTTCCGCGCCCTGCCCGCGGGTGGCGACGACGGTGCCCGTGCCGTTCAGCTCCGCATCCGACAGCGCGACCGCGATCGCCTCGCTATCGACCAGCCGCATGACCGAGAATCGCGGGCTCATCGCCTCGACCGCGCGTTCCGCCAGCCAGCTGGTTTCCGCGACCGCGGCCAGCCAGCGCTTGCCCTCCACGATCCCGACCACGCCGCGCATGTCCGCCGCAGCCGAGCGGTTGAACGCGGTCAGTTCCGCCTTGTCGAGCGGGCCGTGCTTGATCGCGGCATAGACGAGGCCGGGCAGCCGCACGTCGCCCGCGAACTGCCACGTGCCGTCCACTTTCGCCGGCAGGTCGAGCCGGGGCCAGGCGTTGGTCTCCTCCCCGAAACCGGGGCCGGATGGGACGGCGGGCGTGTCGGCCGGGGGTTTGGAGAAGACCGGCGGCGGATCGGGCGGTACGAACCCCGCTGCCTCCTCCGCCAGATCGCCGAACCTCAGGCGCTCCGCATCGTGGATGACGAAGCCGTTTTCCGTGCGGCATTCCTCCCAGTCGACGCCCCAGCGGTCAGCCGCCGCCATGCAGAGCAGCGCGCGCACGCTGGCCGCGGCATCGCGGCACGGCTGTTCGTAAGCGGCGAGCGAGGTGCCGTTTGCGGTCGCGGTGAACCGCTCCCTCCCGGCAAAGCGGCGCACGAGGAAATCGTCCGCATCCTCCGCCAGCCCGCCGGCGACAGGCATCCACAGCGGCGCCCATTCGGCGGCGAGCACGGTGTTGGCATAGGCGCCGCTGACCGGCGCGGCCTGCACCGCGATCTGGCGCCAGTCCGCGCCCAGCTCCATCGCGACGACCTGCGGGATCAAGGTGGTGACGCCCTGCCCCATTTCGAGCTGCGGCACGGCTACGGTGACCATCCCGTCGGTCGCGATCTTGATCCAGGCATCGAAGGCGGTTTCGCCGTCAGCCGGGTCGAGCGGGATCGCGTAGTCGCGCGGGGCGAGCGTGTAGAGCGCGGCAAGGCCGCCTGCCGCCGCCACGCCCACCAGCACGCCGCGCCGCGTGACCTGCATCCTAGCGCCCGGCCTCTGCCAGCCAGCCGGCCAGCGCCTGCGCGATAGCGGCAAAGCCCTGCGCTTCCACCCCCTCGGCCAGCGGCGTTCCGGCATCGCTCGCACGCCGCAAGTCCATGGTCAGAGGGATGCGGCCGAGGAAGGGGATGTCGAGGCGCTGCGCCGCCGTTTCCACCCCGCCGCGCCCGAACGGGTCGCTCGCTTCCCCGCAATGGGGGCAGACATAGCCCGCCATGTTCTCGACCAGCCCGATCACCGGCACCTGCCCCTGCTCGAACAGTTGCCCTGCGCGCATCGCGTCGATCAGCGCCAGGTCCTGCGGCGTGGAGACGATCACCGCGCCGTCGGGCCGGTGCTTCTGCAGCATGGTGATCTGCACGTCGCCGGTGCCGGGCGGCAAATCCATCAGCAGGATTTCCGCATCGCCCCAGTCGGCCTCGACCAGCTGGGTCAGTGCCCCTGCCGCCATCGGCCCGCGCCACGCGATCGCGCGGCCCGGCTCGATCAGGTGGGCCATGGAAAGCACGCGCACCCCGTGCGGACTGTCCAGCGCGACCAGCTGCTTGCCTTGCGCCTCCGCCTTCAAACCCTCGCAATCGAGCAGCTTCGCCTGGCTCGGCCCGTAGATGTCGGCGTCGATCACGCCCACCTTGTGGCCCATCTGCGCCATCGCGACCGCAAGGTTGGCAGTCAGCGTGGACTTGCCGACCCCGCCCTTGCCCGATCCGATGGCGACCAGCTGCCGCTTCACCCGCTCCCCGGTCAGGGCGATGCGCACGTCGTCGACACCGGCCATGCCGAGCAGCGCGGCCCGCGCGCCATCCTCCAGCTGCGCCCGCTCGCCCGCGCCGAGGCCGCCTGCGTCCAGGATGCAGGTCGCAGTACCGCCTTCCAGCGTCAGCCGCTGGACCCGGCCGGCGATGGCATCGGGCAGGTCGCCTGCGGAAAGACTGCGGCGCGCTGCGGGGGTTTCGTCCATGACCGGCGTGCTAGCGCAATCTTCCCGCCCATTCCTACGCAATTTTGCGCCGCAACCCCTGTTATCGCCAGAAATCGACCCTATAAGAATGGCATGACAAAATCGGGTGGGTTCTTCGGGCGCATTGCGCTCGCCATGGCAGGTAAACGCAATCCCTGGGGGGGCAGCAGCGGTTCTGGCGGAGACGGCGACGGCGAAAAGCCGTCCGGCTCCGGTGGTGGATCCGGCGGTGATGGCCCGCGCAATCCCTGGCTTCCCGGTGGCGGCGGCGGCGACGACGGCAGGAAGCGCCGGTCCGCCTCCATCGAGGATATCTTCAAGAATCGCGGCCCCGAAGGCCCGCGCCGCAGCGGCGGCGGCGGCCCCAGCGGCCCCAACTTCCGCATGCCCCAGCGCCCCGGCGGCAAGAGCTGGGTGCCGGTCATCGTGGTGCTGTTCGTCGCCCTGTTCCTGGTCGTGACGATGTTCCACCAGGTCGGCCCGAAGGAACAGGCCGTCGTGAAAACGCTGGGTAGCTATTCCCGCACTCTCGACCCGGGCCTCCACATTACCCTGCCCGCACCCATCGAGACGGTCGAAATCGTCCCCGTCCAGACGGTTGTCGGGGTCAGGATCCCGACAGACGGCCAGCAGCAGAAGCTGATCCTGACCGGCGACCAGAACCTGGTCGACCTGACCTATATCGTCCGCTGGAACATCAAGGATCTCGAAAACTACAAATTCCGCTTGGTCGAGCCACAAGAAACGGTGACCGAAGTGGCCGAAGCGGCGATGCGCGCATCGGTGGCGGAAAAGACCCTCGACCAGACTTTCTCGGGCCAGGGGCGTGCCGAAATCGAGCTCGCCGTGCGCGAACGCATGCAGCGTGTGCTGGACGGTTACCAGGCCGGTATCCGGGTGCTGGGCGTGGAAATCGACAAGTCCGACCCGCCGGCCGAGGTCAACGATGCCTTCCGCGACGTCTCTGTTGCAGAACAGAACGCCGATGCGGCCCGCAACCGTTCGCGCGGCTATGCGCAGCAGGTGCTCAGCCTGGCGGAAGGTGAATCGGAAGCCTTCAACAAGGTCTACGAACAGTACCGGCTCGCCCCCGAAGTGACCCGCCGCCGCCTGTATTACGAGACCATGGAAAAAGTGCTGTCGAACACGGACAAGACCATCGTGGAACCGCGCGGCGTGACACCGTACCTGCCGCTGCCGGAAGTGCGCCGCCGCGCGCAGGAAGGGCAGGCCGCAACGCCGGCCGCGCCGGCAACGGGGGGCCAGTAAGATGGAAAAGCTCTGGACCAACCACAAGCTGTCCGTGATCGCCGTGATCGCGCTGCTCGTCCTCTTCGCGATGAGCGCCTTCATCGTCCCGGAAGAGAAGCAGGCGGTCATCATCCGGACGGGTGAGCCGGTCGAAACTTACAACACCGCGGGCGGCACCACGGGTGCCGGCCTCAAGCTGAAGTTCCCGATCGTCGACCAGGTCGAACTGGTCGAGAAGCGGATCCTCGACCTCGACATGACAGACCAGGAAGTTTTGTCGAGCGACCAGCAGCGCCTGGTCGTCAACGCCTACGCCCGTTTCCGCATCGTCAATCCGGTCCGGATGGTCGAACGCGCCGGCAACGAAGACGGCGTGCGGACCGCGCTCGAACCGATCCTGAACTCCGTGCTGCGGCAGGAACTGGGCCGGCGCACGTTCCAGGCCATGCTGACCGCCGAACGCGGCAGCGCGCTTGCCAACGTGCGCGCCAATCTCGACCGGCAGGCGCGGCAATATGGCGCCGAAGTGATCGACGTGCAGATCAAGCGCACCGACTTGCCCGAGGGCGACCCCCTGCAGGCTGCGTTCGAACGCATGCGTTCCGACCGCCAGCGCGAGGCGCAGGAAATCCGTGCCGAGGGCGACCGCGATGCCCGCATCATCCGCGCCGAAGCCGATGCCGAAGCCGCGAGCATCTATGCCGAGGCTTTCGGCAAGGACCCCGGCTTCTACGATTTCTACCGGGCCATGCAGAGCTACGACCAGACCTTCCGCGGCGAAGGCAACAAGGGCGAAAGCAGCATCATCCTGTCGCCCGACAACGAATACCTGAACCGCTTCCGCAACCCCGGCCAGTAAGGCCGGGGCTGCCGGCGGCCTCACGCGCGCGGAAGGGCAGATGCGTCCTTGCAGCGCGGACTTGCGTACCTACCTCGACGTTAAGCCGCCGTTCGGCTGCGCTTTGCGAAAGCGCTGGCCACGAGGGGCATGAATATACGCCTGCGCGCCAGCGCCGGGCGGGAGAGACAAGGAACGACAAGGACGTGAAGCCCGTGCGCTATGCCTATTCCATCACCACTGCCCTGCTGCTGAGCGGGGCGACCGTATCGCTGCTGACCGGGGTGCCTGCGGGCGCGCAGGTCGCGCAGAACGACGATTCCCGGATGAGCAGCGTAGTCCCGCGCGCGGGCGCGCCGGCCAGCTTCGCCGATCTCACCGAACAGTTGCAGCCGGCGGTCGTCAACATCTTCACGCGCCAGAGCGTGGAGGTTCAGAACCCGTTCGCGGGCACGCCCATGGCGCGCCGCTTCGGCAACAACGGCCCGGTCCGCCGCGAAGGCCAGTCATTGGGTTCCGGCTTCCTGATCAGCGCCGATGGCTACATCGTGACCAACAATCACGTCATCGCTCCCGGTAGCCGCAACGCCACCGTGGACGAGATCACGGTGCGCCTGGCCGATGGCACCGAATACGAAGCGGAACTGGTCGGCGCCGACCCGGCGAGCGACCTTGCCGTGCTCAAGATCTCGCGGCGAGAGGACTTCCCCTTCGTTGAATTCGGCGATTCGGCAAATGCGAGGGCGGGCGACTGGGTGATTGCCATCGGCAACCCCTTCGGACTGGGCGGTACCGTGACGAGCGGCATCATCTCCGCCGTCCTGCGCACCGCCGGCGGGGGCGCTTACGACCGCTACATCCAGACCGATGCCAGCATCAATTCGGGTAATTCCGGCGGGCCGCTGTTCGACATGAGCGGCAACGTGATCGGCATCAATAGCAATATCCTCTCGCCGTCCGGCGGCAATGTCGGCATCGGCTTCGCCATACCGGCTGAAACCGCGCAGCCTATCGTGGAAACGCTGATGGCCGGCCGTTCGGTCGAACGCGGCTTCCTCGGTATCGGCATCCGTCCGGTGGACGAGGATACGGCGGCCGCGCTCGGCATCCCGGCGGACCGCGGCGAGATCGTCCAGAGCTTGACCCCTGGCCAGCCGGCTGCGGCCGCGGGCCTGCGCGAAGGCGACATCGTGCTGGAAGTGAACAACCGGGAAGTGACGCGCGAACAGACGCTGTCCTTCCTCGTCGCAAATATCGCACCGGGCACGCGCATCCCGCTCACGATCTTCCGCGACGGGCGGGAGCGCACCGTCAACGTGACCGTGGGCCAGCGGCCGAGCGAGCAGGAACTGCAGCAGCAGAATTTCGACCCCGAAAGCGATCAGCCGATGCCCGGCATGGGCGAAGGCAGCGCCACGGTCGAAGAGGCGCTTGGCCTTCAGGTCTTCCCGCTTACGCCCGACCTGGCGCGCCGCCTGCGCGTGGATGCGGGCACTGAAGGGCTGGTCATCAACGCGATCGACCCTTCGTCCGACGCGGCCACCAAGGGCCTGCGCCGCGGCTTCGTGATCCTGACTGCCAACTACCAGCCGGTGACGACCGTCGAACAGCTGGAAGAGGTCATTGCCGAAGCCAAGGAGCGGGATCGCCCGGCGCTGCTGCTGCGCATCCAGCCGATCGGCCAGAACCCCGCCTACGTGCCGGTCCGCCTGCGCTAGGCCGACATTCCGGACAGACGGAAACGGCGCGGGGGCGATGGCTTCCGCGCCGTTTTCCTGTGGCTAATCGCTGCGTCCGGTGATGATCCGCACTTCCCGCGGAGCGACCGCCGCGCCCTGGTCGGGCGGCGGCAGGGGCTGCGGCGGCGGCGGTGTTCGCGCAGGGGCGGGCCTGCGCACGTCCGGCTGGCGGGTGGGCACGCGCTGGTTGTTGCCCGTGGCCCGGTCGAGGAAATCGTCGTCCGCTGCAGGCGGCGCCGGGCGCCCCGTCGGCATCGGCTGACCGCCGCCGGAACCCACGCCAGGCTGAATCGGATTCCCGTCCGGGTCGACGAGGTTGCCGTTCCCGCGCGGGCTGTTGCGGTCGGGCTCGATCAAATTCCCCTGCTCGTCGATGAAATAGTAATCCTCCGGCTCGGTGTACTGGAGGTCCTGCTCGTCGGGCTCCAGCTGCCATTCCGGCAGGTCGAGGTCCGTATCGAATTCCTCGATCGGGCGGTCCTTCACGGCATAGCGCATGAAGGCGGCAAAGGCGGACGCGGGCGCGGTGCCGCCCTGCAGGCCGCTGACGCGCTTCGCATCGTCGCGGCCCATCCACACCGCCGCCGTGATCCCGCTGGAAAAGCCCGCGAAATATCCGTCCTTGTTGGAACTGGTGGTGCCGGTCTTGCCCGCGACCGGCCGGCCGATCTGCGCCGCACGGCCCGTGCCCGTCTGCACCGCCGCCTGCAGCAGGTCGAGCATGCCCGCGGCCACGTGGTCGGGCACCAGCTGGTAGGTACGCGGCTTGCTGTGCTGGTAGAGCAGGTTGCCGTTCTGCCCGGTCACCTTGACGATGCCGTACGGCTCGATCGAGCGCCCGCGGGCGGAGACGCTGGCAAAGGCGCGCGCCATGTCGATCAGGCGCACCTCGTTCGAGCCCAGCACCATGGAAGGATAGGTGGAGATCGGCGTCGTGATGCCGAACCGCCGCGCCATGCCCGCCACGCTGGTAAAGCCGACCTCGTTCCCCAGCTGCGCCGCCACCGTGTTGCGCGACAGGGCGAAGGCGGTGCGCATCGTCATGTCGCCGGCATAGCCGCCACCCGAATTGCGCGGCGTCCAGTCGTCGATCGTCACCTTTTCGTCGGTCACGATATCGTCGGGCACGAAGCCCGCTTCGAGCGCCGCGAGATAGACGAACAGCTTCCACGAAGATCCGGGCTGGCGCACCGCCTTGGTGGCGCGGTTGTAATTGCTGGTGACGTAATCGGTGCCGCCGACCATGGCGAGGATCGCCCCGTCGCGGTCCAGCCCCACCAGCGCGCCTTGCGCACCCGACGGCACGTTGTCCTTGATCGCCGCCGTCGCCGCGCGCTGCATGCCGAGGTCGAGCGTGGTGTAGACCTCGATCGGCTCGCGCGTGTCGGGCAGGTAGAGGTCGAGCTGCGGCAGGACCCAGTCGGTGAAATAGCGCACCGAATTCTGGTTGGTGTCCTTCTTGATGTTCACCGAAGACACGTCGACCTGCGCCGCCTCGCTAGGCGAGAGGCCGCCGTATTTGCGCATCTGCATGATGACCACGTTGGCGCGGCTCACGGCGGCGTTGATATCGGCGGTGGGCGCATAGCGGCTGGGTGCCTTCACCAGCCCGGCGATGATCGCCGCCTCGCCCAGCGTCAGGTCGCGGGCGGAATGGCTGAAGAATTTCCGGCTGGCGCTGTCGATGCCGTAGGCGCCGCCGCCGAAATAGACCTTGTTGAGATAGAGCTCGAGCAGCTGTTCCTTGGAAAACTTGCTTTCCAGCGCCAGCGCCAGGATGCCTTCGCGCAGCTTGCGGTCGAGCGTGCGGTTGTTGTTGAGGAAGACATTGCGGGCCAGTTGCTGGGTGATGGTCGAGGTAGCGCCCACCCGCTTGTCGTCGCGAAAGGCATTGTAGACCGCGCGGCCGAGCCCCAGCGGGTCGACGCCGAAGTGACTGTAGAAACGCCGGTCCTCGACCGAGATCATCGCGGTCTTCATCACCTCGGGTATTTCGTCGGAACGCAGCCACTGGCCGTAACTCGGCCCCAGCTCGACCATTTCCGTGCCGTCTTTCGCCCGCACAACGATGGTCTGCCCGGCCTGTGAGGCTTTTAGAGTGGTAAAGCTCGGAAGGTTGCGCGCGGCGAAGAACACGGCGAGCCCCAGCGCCAGCGCGCCGAGCAGCGCCGCGAACGTCCCGCCGATCAGGAACCGGCGGGTCCATTTCCAGACAGGGCCGCGTTCCTTCGGTTCGGCCTTGCGGCGCGAAGGCTTGTGCGGACGGCGCGCGGCTTGCTCGCGCGCCTCGGCGCGGACCTTGTCCTGTGGCCTGGCCCTGGAGCCTACGCTCCGCTTGCGTGCCATGAGATACCCGTCAAGTTACCCGTCACCCCGAAGTTGGTCGGCCCTAGCTATACCGCGCCGCCGCACCTGCATAGGACTGTCGTAACAAGGTGTGAACAACTAGGGTCAGGACCCTGGGGCGCGTGCTTACTCCGCGTCGAACTCCAGCGCGGCGGAATTGATGCAATAGCGCATGCCGGTCGGGCGCGGACCGTCGGGGAACAGGTGGCCCAGGTGGCTGCCGCAGTTGGAGCATTTCACCTCGGTCCGGATCATGCCGTGGGAGGTATCGCGTTCCTCGTCCACCGCATCGACGGCGGTCGGCTGGAAGAAACTCGGCCAGCCCGATCCGCTGTCGTATTTCGCTTCGCTTTCGAACAGTTTCTGCCCGCAGGCGGCGCACAGGTACTCGCCCGGCTCCTTGTTCTTGTCGAGCGCGCCGGTGAAGGCCCGTTCGGTCCCGCCTTCGCGCAGGACGTGGTACTGTTCGGGCGTCAGCCGTTCGCGCCATTCGGCTTCGGATATGTCGAGCTTGTTATCGGGCATGTAAGGTATCTCCGGCTGTGCCTGACAGAAGCGCTGGCGAAGCGCCCCGGTTCCCGCCCGCGTGCGCCAGCGGATGGCGGGTCAGTCGACCTGCGCGTAATGTGCCGGCGGATGAATGCCTTCCATGTGTTCGGCCAAGAGCGGCCGGAAGCTCGGCCGGCTCTTCATCACGCGGTACCAGCCGAGCGCTTCCTCGTGCCCGTCCCAGTCGATCCCGCCGAGGTAATCGGCGACCGAGATGTGGGAGGCGGCGGCAAAGTCGGCCAGGCTGATGCGGCTGCCGCCGAGCCAGCGGCGGCTGTCCACCAGCCAGTCGATATATTCGAGGTGCTGCGCCGCCAGCCGCATCACCTCGCGCAAGGTGCGCGAATCCGGCGGGGCCTTGGCGACGATGCGCTTCTTCATCTTCTCGACCAACAGCGGCCCGGTGACGTCTTCGTAGAAATTGCCGTCGAACAGCGCGACCAGCCGGCGGATTTCCGCGCGGCGGATGGCGTTGCCGGGAATCAGCGGGCTGCGTTCCACCGCATCGTCGAGGAATTCGCAGATCGCCTGGCTGTCGATCAGCGTGATGTCCTTGCCCTTGTGCCGCAGCACCGGCGTGCGGCCGGCGGGGTTGAGGGCGAGGAACGCGTCGCGCCCTTCCCACGGATGCTCCCGCCAGATTTCATAGGTGACGCCCTTCTCGCTGAGCGCGAGGCGCACCTTGCGGCTGAAGGGGCACAGGGGAAAGGAATGGAGCTGCCACATGAAGCAACCCCGTTACCGCCAGCAGCCACGCAGATAAAGCGGCTTGGACGAAAGAATTGGTGGCAGCGCTATTCGCGGCGCCCGACCCGATGTCAGATCCCGCGTGCCTCGAAATCTTCGAGCAGGTAAAGGCATTCGGGGATCATCGCCGCGACCGTGTCGGGATCTTCCATCAATTCGCCGACCTGTTCTTCGACCAGCGGCATCAGGGCCGGGCCTTCGATGTCGTGCGCCTCGGAGATGCTCACCATCGTTTCCACGAAGTATTCTTCGCCACGCGCGTCGATGTCGCCGTATTGCTCGAAGCCTTCGAGCCCGGCCTGATTGAACCCGGCGGTGAGCGCGAACACGACCGCACAGCGCAGGTTGTCCGCTTCGTCCGTGGTCAGCGAAAAATCCTGCGCCGCCGCAGGGAGCGGAGCCAAAGCGAGCGGGAGGGCGAATGCGAGCGTTCTGAACATGCAGCGGTCCTAGGGGAAAAGGGTGAAGGAGAGTTTACGGCCTAGCGGCGGGCGGCTTCGCCGACTTCGGCCAGCCGCTCCGCCATCTGGCGCAGGACGGGCAGCATCGCGGTGAGGCTTTCGCTCATGTCGGCAGCCGTTTCCATCGCGGCCGGCAGGTCTTCGGACAGGCGCGCAGGGATTTCCGCGGCATCGGGTCCGGCGAGGTCCGCCAGCGTGGTGTCGGGATCTACGGGCTCGTCCAGCGTGCCGTCGGCGCGGTCGACCGCCTCGATCAGCGGCGCGGCCGGCATGTCCATCAGCCCTTCGATCATCGCGCCGAGAACACCGATGGCGAGCTGCTGCATGGCGGGATCGCGCAGGCCTTCGACAACCTCTGCGATGTTCTCCTCGGCAGCGAGCGGCGCTGCGGCCTCGGCGTCCTGCGCAGCGGCAGGCTGGGCGGCGAACAGCGCGCCAGTGGCGGTAGCGGCCAGCATTGCAGGCGCGGAAATACGGGAACGGCGCATGTGGGGTCTCCTCCGTGCACACTACCTGCCACGATGCGCTTGAAGCTGCGGTGAACGCTGCCCTTGCGTTTCTTGCCTGTTGCCGCGCCGCGCGCTTGCGCCTAGCCCACCGGCAAAGGAGAATTTCGCCCATGAAGACCAGAGCCGCCGTCGCCTTCGCCCCCAAGCAGCCGCTCGAAATCGTCGAGCTGGACCTCGAAGGGCCCAAGGCGGGCGAGGTGCTGGTGGAAATCATGGCGACCGGCATTTGCCACACCGATGCCTACACGCTCGACGGGCTGGACAGCGAAGGCCTATTTCCCAGCATCCTGGGCCACGAAGGCTGCGGCGTGGTGCGCGAAGTGGGCGCGGGCGTCACCAGCGTGAAGCCGGGCGACCACGTCATCCCGCTCTACACGCCGGAGTGCCGCCAGTGCAAAATGTGCCTGTCGGGCAAGACCAACCTGTGCAGCGCGATCCGCGAAACGCAGGGCAAGGGCCTCATGCCGGACGGCACCAGCCGCTTTTCCTACAAGGGCGAGACGATCTACCACTACATGGGCTGCTCGACGTTTTCGAACTTCACCGTGCTGCCCGAAATCGCCGTCGCCAAGATCCGCGCGGACGCACCGTTCGACACGACCTGCTACGTCGGCTGCGGCGTGACGACGGGCGTGGGCGCGGTGACCAACACTGCCAAGGTGCAGCCGGGCGACACCGTGGTGGTTTTCGGCCTCGGCGGGATCGGGCTGAACGTGATCCAGGGCGCGAAAATGGCGGGCGCGGACCGCATCGTGGGCGTCGACATCAACCCGTCGAAGAAGGAATGGGGCGAGAAGTTCGGCATGACCGACTTCGTCAATCCGAAAGAGACGTCCGACGTAGTCGCGCACCTCGTCGAGCTGCTCGACGGCGGGGCGGACTACAGCTTCGACTGCACCGGCAACACCGACGTGATGCGCCAGGCGCTGGAATGCTGCCACAAGGGATGGGGGACCAGCATCATCATCGGCGTGGCGGAAGCGGGCAAGACCATCGAGACGCGTCCCTTCCAGCTGGTGACGGGCCGCAACTGGCGCGGCACCGCCTTCGGCGGCGCCAAAGGCCGCACCGACGTGCCCAAGATCGTCGACTGGTACATGAACGGCAAGATCGCCATCGACCCGATGATCACCCACCGCCTCTCGCTCGACGAGATCAACAAGGGCTTCGACCTGATGCACGCGGGCGAAAGCATCCGCGCGGTGGTGGTTTACTGAATTTCACCAAGGAGAGACGAGAATGTTTAGCCACGTCATGCTGGGCGCCGACGATATCGAGGCGTCCAAGAAATTCTACGATGCGTGCTTCAAGGCGCTTGGCGGGCGCGAGGGGCAGGTCGATCCCAAGGGCCGCGTCATCTACATGCACAATGGCGGCATCTTCCTGCTGACCAAGCCGATCGACGGGCAGCCGGCGAGCTGCGGCAACGGCTCGACCATCGGCTTCGCCGCCTCGAGCGAGGAAATGGCCGATGCCTGGCACGAAGCGGGCAAGGCCAATGGCGGCACCGAGATCGAGGATCCGCCGGGCCTGCGCGAAGGGGCCGGCATGAAGCTGTACTTGGCTTACCTGCGCGATCCCGCCGGGAACAAGATCTGCGCGATGCATCGCCCCGGCTGATCGCACGCCAGCCGTGAATTTCGCGCTTGCCGTGGCCGCGTGGACGGTGCCGGCGCTGTTGCTGGCGGTGGCGCTGTCCGCCGCCGGCAAGGCGACGCTGCGCTGGCGCTGGCTGCTGGTCGGCGCGGGTCTTTATGCCGTATATGGCCTGCTGAGCTATCTCACCCTGCCCGCCGCATATCTCGATATGCCGGCGGAGCAGCGGTGGCTCAGCCGCCTGTCGGCGCTCGCCGTGTCACTGGTCGCGATCGGCAAGTGGGTGAATTCCGGCCCGGTGTTCGAGCGCGAGGCGCTGGGCCTGACGCTGCGGCAGGCGCCCGGCTCGTTGCCTGCCTCCATCCTCGGCCTCGGCGTCCTCGTCGCCATATCCGCCCTGCCCGGCGGCATCGGCTGGAACCCGGCCGGGATCGACGCGGGCGCGGTTGCCTACCACCTCACCGTGCCTGGGCTGGAGGAGGAACTGATGTACCGCGCCGTCCTGCCCGCCATATTCGCGCTCGGCCTGTCCGCCCAGATGGAGAACGCGCGCAAGTACCTTGGCTGGGGCCTCGCGATGGGCGTCATTGCCATGGCCTGTGGCCACGCCTTTGCGCTGCGGCCCGGCGGCCTGATATCCTTCGACGCATTCTCGCTGTTCTACGTCGGACTGATCGGCGCGATCCTGGCGGACATGCGCTATCGCAGCGGCAGCCTGCTCTTCCCCATCATCGGCCACAATCTCGTCGGCCTGCTCGTTCGCATCCTCTAGGACCTGCCCATGGAAACCGTATCGACCACCCGCAGCCACGGCGGCACGCAAGGCGTCTATTCCCACCGGTCGAAAGCGACGGGCACGGACATGACCTTTTCCGTCTTCGTGCCGGACCATGCCGAAGGCGCGAAGCTGCCGGTGCTGTGGTATCTCTCCGGCCTCACCTGCACCCACGCCAACGTCACCGAGAAGGGCGAGTACCGCGCGGCTTGTGCGAAGCACGGAATCGTCTTCGTCGCGCCCGACACCAGCCCGCGCGGGGATGCGGTGCCCGACGCGGAAGACGAATACGATTTCGGCAAGGGCGCGGGCTTCTATGTCGATGCAACGCAAGAGCCGTGGGCCAAACATTACCGCATGCGGACCTATATCGAGGAGGAATTGCCCGCCCTCGTCGGTGCCGAGTTCCCGGTCGATCTGGCGCGACAGTCGATCACCGGCCACTCGATGGGCGGTCACGGCGCGCTGACCATTGCGCTGCGCAACCCGGGGCTCTTCCGCAGTTGCAGCGCCTTCAGCCCCATCGTCGCGCCCGGCGAAGTGCCGTGGGGCCACAAGGCGCTGGGCCGCTACCTGGTGGACGACCGCAAGGCGTGGCGCGAATACGATGCCGTCGCCCTGATCGAAGACGGCGCGCGGATGGAACACTTGCTGGTTGACCAGGGCACGGCGGACGACTTCCTCGTCGAACAACTGCAGACCCACCGGCTGGCAGCGGCCTGCGAGAACGCGGGCATCGACGCCGAAATCCGCCTGCAGGAAGGATACGACCACTCCTATTACTTCATCTCCACCTTCTTGGCCGATCACGTCGCGTGGCACGCGCAGCGGCTGGCATGACCCGCGCAAGGGCGCTCGCCGCCGCGGCACTGGGCCTCGCGCTGGCGACGCCCGCCCATGCCGATCCGGGCGACGGTTTCGTCGTCGAATGGTACCGGGTTGAGCTGGAGCCCGACCTCGCCACCGGCTCGGTCGCCGCGCGCCAGGGTATCATGCTGGAGGTCACCGAGGACGGGCTGGACCGACTCGAATTTTCGCCCAATGCGCTTACGATAAGCGCGGCGACGATCGACGGCCGCCCGATCGCGGCGACAAGCTCCGACGATGGGATCGCCTTCATCCCGGACGAGCCGCTAGCAGCAGGGACCTCGCTGCTCCTGAAGTTCGAATATTCCGGCACTCCCAAGCGCGGGACCACGCTGGTCGAAGGCGGGATGTACACCGGCTATTTCGCCTGCGACTGGATGGTCTGCCTGCAGGACCGCCCGGGGGCCAAGGCTCCCTTCGTGCTGGAAATGGTCGTCCCGCAGGGCACCGCCACGCTGGGGCCCGGAAAGCTCGTCCTGACAACACCGCTGGACGGGTGGCGGGACCGGGTGACATGGTCCAGCGCCACGCCGATGTCCACCTATCTCTTCGCCTTCGCGGCGGGCAATTTCACCGGCGCGAGCGAGGATCCCGCGATCCGCGTCTTCACGGCGGAACCCGGCGTCGCGGTGCCGCCGGGCCACGTGGAAACGACGGCCGCGATGGCGGCGTTCTTTGCGGACAAGGCCGGCTTCGACCTGCCGACGGGGTCGTACACCCAGCTGCTCGTCCCCGGTACCGCGGCGCAGGAAAGCGCAGGCTTTTCCGCCATCGGCGCCGAATGGCTGGCGCGGGAAGAAAACGATCCGCAATCGGCATGGGTCGTCGCGCACGAGCTGGCGCATGAATGGTGGGGCAACTCCGTCACCAGCGAAAGCTGGCGCGATTTCTGGCTGAACGAAGGTTTCGCCACATTCATGGTCGCGGCGTGGAAGGAGCACCGGTTCGGGCGCGAAGCCTATGACGCCGAGAGCGAGACTCTGCGCGCCCGCCGTGCCCAGCTGGCGGAGCGCGGGTGGGACAAGCCGCTGACATGGACGGGCGACTACCCCTCCCTCGCCTATCGCCGGGCAGTGCAATATTCCAAAGGCGCGCTGTTCCTCGCCACCTTGCGCGCAGAGCTGGGCGACGATGTTTTCTGGCAGGGTGTGCGCGCCTACACGGCGCCGCACGCCGGCGGCACGGTCGTGAGCGCGGATTTGCAAGGGGCCATGGAAGCGGCGAGCGGACGCGACCTTTCGCCCCTGTTCGCCGAGTGGGTTTACGGCGAGCCGGAGGCTTCGTGACAGCCGGACGCTGGCTCTTGTGGCTTGTCCTCGCCCTGCCGGGCGCGTGGATGCTCGGGCCGTGGGGGTTCACGCCCGATGCCTATGGCTATGGCCATGCGATTGCGGACAGCGGGGACTGGGCGGCGTGGCTGCTGATGGCGACGCTGGCCGTCACGCCGGTGCGGCTGCTGTTCAAGCGCGCACGTTGGACCGCATGGCTGGCCCGCCGCCGGCGCGACCTCGGCGTGGCCAGCTTCGCCTATGCCGCGGGGCATACGGCGGTCTATCTCTGGAAGAAGGGCTCGCTGGCGCAGGTGGTGGCGGAGCTGTCCGACACCTACTTGGTCGCGGGCTGGCTGGCGCTGGCGCTGTTCCTGCCGCTGGCCATCACGTCCAACGACGCATCGATGCGGGCGCTCAAGCGAAAATGGAAGACGCTCCACCGGCTGGTCTATCCGGCGGCGATCCTCACGTTCCTGCACTGGATCTGGTCGGCCTTCGATCCGACCACGGCGTGGATCCATGCAGGCGTCCTGGCCGCCATCGAGACGGCCAGGATCGTGCTGCAGCGGCGGGGAAAGCCGCGCCGCGGGTGACGGCTTACAGCGTCACGTACTTGCGGAAACGGGCGACTTCGGCCTCGTCGACATACTTGCCGATTTCGCGGTCGAATTCTTCCATGTTCTCGTAAGGGCGATATTCCTCGAACTCGTGGACCATCTTGTCGGTCATGCCGGGGACGAGCTTGATTTCGTCTTCGCTGGCGGAATTGAGGTTGATCGGCACGAACACCCGCTCGCGCACCGTTGCGGCGGCGCCTTCGTCCAGCGTTTCCATCAGCTTCGTGTTGAATGCCATGGCGCTATCGTAGGGACGGCCCGCCACGATCGCTTCGGCCAGTTCCGGCGTCATGCCGTCGATCACCGCCAGCTCCTCGGCAGTCGCGGTGTTGGGGTCGAGCACCGCGTCGGCAGCCACGGTCGCTTCTTCACCGCCATCGGGAGCAGCGGTTTCTTCAGCCGTGGTCGTCTCTTCCGGCGCTTCGGCGCAGGCCGAAAGCGACAGGGCGGTGCCGGCGAGAGCGGCGGCGAAAATCGTGTTGCGCATTACGAATCCTCTTATTGCGAAAGCATCGCATTAGCAGCTTATGCCGCGATGCGAAGGGAAAGCTTTGTATTATCGTGTATCAATCGGCGTGCGGCCCGCCGCTCACTTCGAAAAGGGCGTATTCCGCGCGCCAGTTGGCGCCGCCTGCGGGCATTTCGCGGTCGCGGGTGAAGAACCAGCGCCGCTCGATCGCGATGCCGAGGGCGTCGGCCAGCAATTCGAAATCGCGCACTGTCACGTGGTGGATATTGTCGGTCTCGTACCAGCTGACGGGCAAATGCCGGGTGACGGGCATCCGGCCGCGCGACAGCAGCGCCCAGCGCATCCGCCAATAGGCGAAATTGGGGAAGGAGACGAAGGCCCGCCGCCCGACGCGCAGCAATTCCTGCATCATGCGGTCGGGGCGCGCGGCGGTCTGCAAGGTCTGGCTGAGCACGGCGTAATCGAACGCGCCGTCGGGATAGAAGGTGAGGTCGCGGTCGGCATCGCCCTGCACCACGCTGAGCCCCTGCGCCACGCAGGACGCGACGCAGCCGCCGTCGATTTCGATCCCGCGCGCGTCGACGTCCTTCGCCGTCAACGCCGCCATCAACGCCCCGTCCCCGCAGCCGATGTCGAGCACCCGCGCGCCCGGCTCGATCCGGCGCAGGATGGTCGCAAGATCCGGGCGCAGCGCGGTCATCCGAGGAACCCCTCCACCACGCGGTCCAATTCCGGCACGTCGAGCAGGAAGCTGTCGTGGCCGAAGGGCGCGGACAGTTCGACGAAGCTGACGGGCTTCGCCACCGCATTCAGCGCATGGACGATGTGGCGGCTTTCGGACGTGGGATAGAGCCAGTCCGTGTCGAAGCTGACGAGGCAGAAGCGTGCATCGCTGCGGCGGAAAGCCTCCGCCAGCGAGCCGCCCGCTTCCTCGGCCAGGTCGAAGTAATCCATCGCCCGGGTGATGTAGAGGTAGGCGTTGGCATCGAAACGGTCGGTGAAGGCAAGGCCCTGGTAGCGCAGGTAGCTTTCCACCTGGAATTCGGCATCGAAGTTGAAGCCCTTGGCCTCGCGGTCCTGCAACCGGCGGCCGAACTTGTCGGTCAGCCCGGCTTCGGAAAGATAGGTGATGTGCGCCGCCATGCGGGCGACGGCGAGACCTTTTTCCGGGCCTTCCGCCGCGCCGTAATAGTCCCCGCCGTTCCAGCCCGGGTCGGCCATGATCGCCTGCCGGCCAAGCTCGTGGAAGGCGATGTTCTGCGCGCTGTGGCGGCTGGTGGTGGCGATGGCGAGCACGCGTGCCGCCCGGTCGGGAAAATTCGCCGCCAGGCTCAGCGCCTGCATCCCGCCCATGCTGCCGCCGACCACCGCATGGAGCCGAGAGATGCCCAGTTCGTCGAGCAGGGCGACGAGCGCGCGGACCATGTCGCGGATAGTCACGACGGGAAAGCGCATGGCATAGGGCGCGCCGTCATCCGCGACGGTGGCGGGGCCGGTCGAGCCCATGCAGCTGCCGATCACGTTGGCGCAGATCACGTGGTGGCGCGCGGTATCGATGGGTTTGCCCTCGCCCACCATCCGCTCCCACCAGCCGGGCTTGCCGGTGACCGGATGCGGGCTGGCGATATGCTGGTCCCCCGTCAGCGCGTGGCAGACGAGGATGGCGTTGTCCCTGGCGGCATTCAGGTCGCCATAGGTTTCGAACGCGATCTCGACATTCCCGAGCGACTGCCCGCTGTCGAGCGGCAGGGGGCGGGGCAGGATGAGGGAGCGCGGTGCGGTCACGGGCGGGTCGGCAGGAAAGCTCGGGTGCGGCGGGCGATAGGAAAGCCTGCCCTAACCCAGCGACGCAAGCTTGTCGAAGGGAGGATTTGGGCTAAAGCCGCGCGCATGACCCAGCGTTCCCAAATCAGGCCGGTCCCCAAGCCCTATGTCGAGCGGATCCATGCCTACGTGCCCGGCAAGTCTTCGGGCGCTGACGGCAAGCCGCTGGCCAAGCTGTCGGCGAACGAGAACCCGCTCGGCTCCTCGCCGCAAGCGCTCGCCGCCAAGGCCGGTGCGGGCGCGCTGGCGCTGTATCCCGATCCCGACAGCCGCGCCCTTCGCGAGGCCATCGGCGCGCTCCACGGCATCGATCCGGCGCGGATCGTGTGCGGTGCGGGATCGGGCGAGATGCTGCAATGCGCGGTGCAGGCCTTCGCCGGGGTCGGCGACGAGGTGCTGTTTTCGCGCTACTCCTTTTCGCTCTACCCGCTGCTGGCGCACAAGGTCGGGGCCAAGGCGGTGTTCGCGGACGATGCGGATTACGCAGCCTCGGTCGACAATATCCTGGCTGCGGTGACGGAGCGCACGAAGGTCGTGCTGCTCGACAATCCCAACAATCCGGTGGGCAGCTGGCTGGACGCAGGCGAGGTCGCGCGGCTACACTCGGGGCTTGCCGCAGACGTGCTGCTGGTGGTTGACCAGGCCTATGCCGAATATCTCGCCCCCGGCGAGGACGACGGCGGGCTGGCGCTGGCGGCGGCGCACGACAACGTGCTCGTCACCCGCACTTTCTCCAAGGCTCATGGCCTCGCGGCGGAGCGGATCGGCTGGGCGACAGGCGCGCCGCATCTGGTCGACATGCTGAACCGTCTGCGCGGTGCCTTCAACGTGTCCGCCACCGGACAGGCCGCCGCCACCGCCGCGCTGGCCGATAGGCAGTTCGTCGAACATTCGCGCGCGCACAACGCCGAAGAATTGCAGCGCTTTGCGCAAGCCATCGCCGCGCTGGGCAATCACGGCATCCGCATGATCCCCAGCCGCGCCAATTTCGCGCTGGTGCTGTTCGAAGGCGGCCTTTCCGCCGAGACCGCGCTGGCGGCCATCGCGGATGCGGGCATCGCGGTGCGGCACTTGCCCTCGCAGGGCCTCGCCCATGCGCTGCGCATTACCATCGGCACGCGCGAGCAGATGGATAGGGTCGCGCAGGTCATCCGCAACCTGGCAGAGGCAGTCTAGGCGTGCAGCGCATCGCCATCATCGGCCTCGGCCTGCTCGGCGGGTCGGTCGGCCTCGCGCTGGCGGTGCGGCGGCCCGACATCGTCACTTGCGGTTACGACCGCGATCCCGCCGTGCGCCGCCGCGCCGCGGAACGCGCGCTGGTCACTGCCGTGTGCGAGACGGCGGCGGAGGCTGTGGCCGGATGCGATCTTGCCATCCTGTGCGTGCCGGTCGGCGCGATCGGCGCGGCGGCCCGCGATCTGGCGGATACGCTGCCGTCAGGCGCCATCGTCAGCGATGTCGGATCGTCCAAGCAATCGGTGGTGGAGGCGCTGGCCGAAGCGCTGCCGCATCACACCGTCATCCCCGCGCACCCTGTTGCCGGGACCGAGCAGAGCGGCCCGGACGCCGGTTTCGCCAGCCTGTTCCAGGATCGCTGGTGCATCCTGACCCCGCCCGCCGACGCTCCGCCCGAAGCGGTCGAGGCGCTGACCGGCCTTTGGCGCTCGCTCGGCGCCAAGGTGGAGGTGATGGACGCGAAGCACCACGACCTCGTGCTCGCGGTGACCAGCCATATCCCCCACCTGATCGCCTACACCATCGTCGGCACCGCGTCCGACATGGAAGAGGTCACGCGCGGCGAGGTGATCAAGTATTCCGCCGGCGGCTTCCGCGATTTCACCCGCATCGCCGCGTCCGACCCCGTGATGTGGCGCGACGTGTTCCTCAACAACCGCGACGCGGTGCTGGAGATGCTCGGCCGGTTTACCGAGGATCTCACCGCCATGCAGCGCGCAATCCGTTCGGGCGACGGGGAGGCGCTGCACGACCTGTTCAGCCGCACGCGCGCCATCCGCCGATCGATCATCGAGCAGGGACAGGACGACGCTTCGCCAGACTTCGGGCGGGGGCACTGAGGCAGGCAGCCTAGTTCAGCGAAGTGATCGCGGTGCGCACGCGCTCTTCGATTTCTTCGCGCGGGAGGCCGGGTTCGATCTGTTCGTGGAAGCGAACGGTGATGGTGCCGGGGCGCTTCCAGAAGCGGTGGTAGAGCGGACCGGAATCGACCGCGACCGGCACCACCGGCAGGCGCAGCAGCTTGTAGAGGCCGGCGAAGCCCGATTGCAGCGCGCGCTCCTCCCCATGCGGTACCCGCGTGCCTTCGGGAAAGATGCATAGCGGGCGCCCCTCCGCGCTATATCCCTTGGCTTGCGAAACCATCTGGCGCAGCATCGTGGCGCCCTGGTCGCGCTTCACCTCCACCGCACCGTAGCCGCGCGATGCGGCGCGCCAGCCGGGGATGCGGAACAGCTCCGCCTTGGCGAAGGGCACCGGCTTGTCGAGCAGCACGGGCAGGTCGATCGCTTCGAAAAAGGATTCGTGGCGCAGGGCGTAAAGCACCGGTCGGGTTTCCTGCGGCCCTTCGACCACCACCCTGATGGCGAGGATATTCTCGCACATCCAGCGGTGCCAGCGGCTCCACCGGTCGGGCCAGCGCTGCGTATGCTCGCGCCCGAACGGGGAAGTGAGCGCACCCATGGAGATGCACACGATGCTGCCCAGCACGAACAGCAGGTAGAACACGATATTGCGCAGCGCGATCACCTGAGGATGATCCCCCCGGCATAATCCGCCAGCAGTTTGTGGTATTCGAGGAAGAGGATGTAGAGCGAGGGCTCCGACGCCACCGCATCCTCCACCATCGTGACCCCGCCCGGCAATTCGCGGCCGAGGTCGAGGTGGGCGCGGCGCATGTGCCAGTCGGTGGTAACGAGGCGGATGCTTTCCACGTCGTTGCTTTCCACCCACTTGGCCGCTTCGGCCGCGTTGCCGCGCGTGTCGACTGCGGCGTAGCCCAGCGTCACGCAGCATTCCATGCGGGCGTCGGACACGCCGAATTCGGCGGCGAATTCCTCGGGCCTCACCTCGCGGTCGACACCGGTCACGAACATGCGTTCGGCCCGCCCTTGCTCCAGCACTTCGAGCCCGCGCTGGATGCGCCCGCCCCCGCCGGTCGGCACGACCACCGCGTCGGTGCGAATGTCGTCCACGGGTTGCGGCAGGGCGACGGCGAACCAGCCGAAACCCAGCACCCAGGCAAGCAGGAATGCAGCAATCAGCCGCCCGATCATAACATCTTCCTCAGCGCCAGCAGGATCGTGACGCGCGCCGTCAATGCGGCGAGCGCGACGCCTACCAGCGGAATCGCGGCAATCAACATCCACTCGCCCAAACCGAGCGAACTTTCCGCAATCAGGCCCGAATTGAGCGCCGAGAATTGCGAGCCGAGGACCAGGATAGCGCCCATGCCGATGGCGAGGCCCACCGCCCCCCCCAGCATCGCGTCATAGGCGATGGAGCGCTGGAAGACGCCGGCGATCTGTCGGTCCGTCCCGCCCAGCAGGTGCACGATTTCCACCGTGTCGCGCGATCCGCCCAGCGCACTGCGCGCCGCCAGCCACACCGCGGCCACGGTCGCCAGCGACAGCAGCACGACGAGCCCGAGCGACAGCCATTGCAGCGAGGCGATGGCGCCGAAGACCGGCTCCAGCCAGCTCGACTGCGTGTTGACCGTCGCCCCCGGCACAGCTGCCGACAGGGCGTCCGCCAGACGCTCCAGCCGCTCGGGCGAGGCCGCTTCGTCCAGCTGCGCGTCGATCAGCGCGGGGATCGGGATTGCCGCCTCTTCCGCCCCGCCGTCGCCGCCCATCTCGCCGAGCCAGGGTTCGAGCAAGGTCGCCAACTCGTCCTGCGGCACGCGCTGAGCGGCGATCACGCCGGGCTGGTTGCTGAGGAAGGAGACCGCCTGTTCCGCCTTGCGATCGCGGGCGGCGGGGTTGGCTTCCATCACCTGCACGGTCAGCCCGCCGTCCAGCTCCGCCCGCGCGCCGGAGGCGAGGCTGCTGAGCGACAGTCCGCCTGCCGCCGCCACGCTGGTCAGCGCAATCATGATCGCCATCACCCACGGCATGGGTCCGGACAGGCGCGCGTGCGGCACGATCTCCGCCGCCCGGTCCCCGCGGAAAGGGGACAGGCCGCGCAGCCGTGCGAAACGGCGGGCGGGAGGCGGCTTCACCGGCGCCCCCCGCGTATGGTGCCTTCGGTTTGGCGCGGCGGATAGCGCAGCGCGCCCGTGGGATCGGACAGGCGACCCTTGTCCAACCGCATGATCAGCGATTGCGGCACTTTCTTGAGCAAATGGACATCGTGGGTCGCGACCACCACCGTCGTGCCGAGGCGATTGAGCGCTTCGAACAGGCGCAGCAGTTTCAGCGCCATGTCGGGATCGACGTTGCCGGTCGGCTCGTCCGCCACCAGCAGTTCGGGCCGGGCGATCACCGCGCGGGCAATGGCGACGCGCTGCTGCTCCCCGCCTGAAAGCGTTTCCGGCCGCGCGTCCATCCGCTCCGTCAGCCCGACCCAGTCGAGCATGTCTGCCACCGGCTTGCGGATGTCGGCCTCCGGCACGCCCGCCACGCGCAGCGGCAGGGCGACATTGTCGAAGGCGGACAGGTGGCTCACCAGCCGGAAATCCTGGAACACGGTGCCGATCCGGCGGCGGAATGCAGGCAGGCGGCCGCGCGCCAGCGTGATCACGTCGGTGCCGAACATGCGGATCGCCCCGCGCGACGGGCGCTGGGCGAGGTAGAGCAGCTTCAAGAGGCTCGTCTTGCCCGCGCCGCTTTGCCCGGTGAGGAAATAGAAACTGCCCGGGAAAAGCGAGAAGGACACATCGCTCAACACCTCGCGATCGGTGCCGTAACGCAGCCCGACATTGTCGAACTGGATGATATCGTCGCGCAGGTCGTTCACGATATCGCGCCAGTCGGGGCGCAGGAGGGCAGGTTTCGGGGGCAGGAGAGCATGGGCAAAACGGCCTATAGCGGCGTGCCGGTGTGGAAAAAAGCCAATCCCGCCGCATGGGGCGGTTTTCACCACCTTGCCCGCTTCGTCGCAATCGTGCTTAACGCCATGCCAAGATGATCATTTCCTGCCCTGCCTGCGCCACGCGCTACGTCGTGCCCGACAAGGCGATCGGCCCCGAAGGGCGAACCGTGCGCTGTGCGCAGTGCCGCACGAGCTGGTTCCAGGATCCGTCCGAAGACGCGCTGGCTAGCCAGAGCAGGCCGGAAGCGAAGGCCGCGCCGACAGCGGCCGCCCCTTCTCCCGCGACCGCACCTGCGGCAACGCCGCGGAACGAAGAGACCATTCCCGCGCCGACGCCCACGCCGCCGCCCGGCCCCTCCATCGCCGTGCGGCGGAGCGAGGAAGCGGCAGCCGCGCCCGCCCCTCCGCCTCCGCCTCCCCCTCCCCCGTCTCCGGCGCGCGAGGAACCGGTCGCCCAGGCCGAAAGCGACGATCCTCCGCCCGTCCCGCCCGCGCCCGAGGCGGCACCGGTGCGCGAGTTCATCCACGAGCCGGACGACGACCGTTCGCAATTCGACCACGAACCGCCGTTCCGCCCACGCCGCAACAAGCTCAAGCTGCTCACCTGGGCGGCGGCCATCTTCGCCATTTCCGCCGTCGGCCTGATCGCCGCGGCGAATTACTGGGGCCTGCCCGACTGGGTGCCGATCGAGCGGCCGACATTCGCCCAGCCGCAGCCCGACCTGCTGCTGGAATTCCCGCAGGACCGGCAGGACCAGCGCAAGCTGCCCAACGGCACGCAGTATTTCGGCGTCAGCGGCAGCGTGACGAATGTCGGCGAAACGACCCAGCGCCTGCCAGAAATCCTGATCGTGATGCGCGATGCGCGCCAGAAGATCGTCTACAGCAAGGTCATCAACGCCGGGCAGCGCACCATCGCGCCGGGCGAAAGCGTCAGCATCAACCAAGCCGTGACCGACGTGCCCCGCACCGCCCGCTCTGCCGAGATCGGCTGGTCGCCAGCCTGACCTTGGCCTGACCCTGCCCTCGTGGGACGAAAGCCGCTTGCAGCCCCCTCACCTGCTTGCTAAGGGCGCGCTCCTACCTCCGGGGGCCGCCGCAGACGCGGCCCTTTTCGATTGAGTGCGGTCGTGGCGGAACTGGTAGACGCGCAACGTTGAGGTCGTTGTGGCCGAAAGGCCGTGGAAGTTCGAGTCTTCTCGACCGCACCAAATCCTTGTCCGAGACAAGCCCTGTCGCCGCGAGCCGACGCCGACGCGCGAATGCGACGGCGGAGCAGGAAAAACTGGACCGCGTCCCGCATATTCGTGCATTTGGTCCATGTGTCGCAATCGCCGCGCACGGGAGGCATCGTGAAAACTGGCAGATGGCCGCAAGGCACCCGGGCATTCCTGATCCTGAGCGCCATCTTCCTGGTGCTGCTTCCGATTTCGCCCTTCCAGCCGCTCGGTTGGCCCCTTGCCGCGCTTTCCGCCAATCTCGCTTCCAAACCGTATGACGGCGATGCCGTTATCGTGCGGGTGGACATCGGGCGGACTGAATTCGGCGAAGGGCGGGAAAGCGCTGTCCCACGCGCGCTCGAGGTCGTGTCGTCGGCGAAGCCGCAGGCCATTATAATAGATCATCTTCCTCTCAGCGCCCTTACGGAAGAGGGCGCGAAGAGTTTGAAGGAGGTCATCGAGACCCTGCCAGACAAGCCGGTATTTTCAGTGGCTGTGACGCCAGCTCGTAATTCAAGGTTGCGCGACCTATTCTCCCCTGGCCAAGACCAAATGATCTATCGGGCGACCCTTCCCAACCGCTTGCTCATGGACGACATCCGTATCGCGAATAACGCGCTTCAATCGAATTTTCTTGGTGCGCCGATCTACATTCCCGCCCAAAAAAACACCGGCAGTGGGTCTCTCTTCGGCCTTGCGCAATTTATCGCACAAGATTTTCGCGCGATCCCCGCAAACACTCCGATCGACCAGCGATACGACGTGAATTCCGTGCCGTCTTTTTCGCTCGGAAACCTGATCGCGAATGAGGGTTCTTTGGACAACCTGACGGGCAAGGTCGTCCTTCTCGCCGCGACCGGTGACCCGCGGCGCGATACGCTGTCCACGGCAAGGGGCCCGGCGACAAGTGCGGCCACCACGCTACTTGCCGCGCAAACATTGATTGATGGCAGGCCGACTAACCTGGGAGCATGGCCTGCCTATCTACTTGCGGTTATCGCGGCGCTTGCATGGCTATGTCTTCCCAGACCTCAAGGGCGGCTTGTCGCGCTCGGCAGTCTCGGGATCCTTCTCGCCCTGCCAACCTTGATGCCATTCTGGGACCTATACATCGATCCCTCCCACGGCATCGCTTTCTTGGCCGCTTTCGCTCTGGTCAGAGTTGCGGGTCGTTATCGGAGTGCACTTGACGAAGCCAAGAGGGCTGCCGAAAGCAAATCGTGGTTCCTGGCGCAGGCAAGCCATGACCTGCGCCAGCCGATCCATGCGATAGGCATGTTGTCGGAACGCCTGCGCCAGACCGGGCTCGATAGTTTCCAGCAGGATCTGGTCCGCAAGATCGGCCGGTCCGTCGACATGTCCAGCAGAATGTTCAAGTCCCTGCTGGATATCGCGGCGCTGGAAAGCGGATCGATCAACGCCGACCCGAGACCGGTGTCCGTCAACCAGATCCTGGCCGAGGTCGAAGAGACGCAGGGGCTTGCTGCGGAGAGGTCCGGATTCACCTTGCGAATGGTTCCGTCCGAGCTCGTGATCATGGCGGATCGCGCCTTGACCGTGACCTTGCTCCAGAACCTCGTGTCCAATTCCATCAAATATGCCACCGGCAAGCAGGCGGTGGTTGGGGCCCGGCGCCGTGGCCAGAGCGTCAGCCTTTGTGTTTACGATCAGGGAAAAGGGATCCCCAAGGAGGATTTGCGGCACGTCTCGCGGGAGTATTTTCGCGCTACACGGCCGATGGCTATCGAGGGCTCGGGTCTGGGCCTCGCCATCGTCGAGCGGATATGCTCGCTGATGGCATTGTCCTTTCGCCTTGATTCGCGCCCCGGGCACGGCACTTCCGCAACCATCGAGGGCTTTCCCCTGTTGGATGGTGAGGTCCCGGCATCTCGCAAGACTGCAGAAGTCGCTTCGCCCTTACTCGATGGACTGCGGGTACTCATTATCGACGACGATCCCGACACGTTGCATGCCACGCAGATGATAATCCAGCAGTGGGGGTGTTACACCGAAACGTCCCCGCAGTTCACCGACAGTCCGGAATTCGACGTCATCCTTAGCGACTTCGATCTGGGCGGCGGGAAGCGGCTTTCCGACTTTAGGCCAGCGATCGGCCGACTCCGTTCCAAAGGTATCAATACGATCGTGCTGTCGGGCCATCCTCCGGAGTTCGTCAGGGAAGCGATGGGAGACGATGCCTATCTCGTGCTCTCGAAACCGCTCCGCCCGGTCGAATTGCGCTCGGCCCTGCTCTCAGACAGGCTTGCTCCGCGCCGATAGTCCGCCTGTGCTAATTGCCGATACATCTCCGGGGACCTAGAAAACTCCTTGTGTGATGGACCGCACGGGCAGCTTCGCTCATCAATCGAGAGAAGGCTAACAAAGGAGGGTGACAATGCCTATCGAAGGCTTGCAAATTTTTGAATTGGAAGAGGTTTCCGGTGGGGACCAGTGGTCAACATTGATGAATTTGATCAATGGCAACCCGCCGCCTCCCCCGCCGCCGCCGCCGCCGGCGTTCCCCACCGAGCAGATGCTTTAATCCAATAAGGGCCGCAAATCTGGGATTTGCGGCCCTTAGTTTTCTTAGAAGAATTCCTAGCCAATTTCGCGCATCACCGCCGAAATTAAGCGACTCACCCGATCCCGTGCTTCGCCGCCAGAACTGCTGCGGCCGAGCGCGATTCCACTCCCAGGAAACGCAGCAGGGCCGACACGTGGATGCGCACCGTGAAGGGCGATATCTCCAGCTCGCGGGCGATTTCCTTGTTCGACATGCCCTGCGCCAGGTAGCGCAGCACGTCCATCTGCCGCGGAGTCAGGTCTGCCAGCGCCGAGCTCGAGGCGACATTGGTCATCCCGCCGCTCGTCGAGATATTCACGAACTCGCCGCGCGTGACCGAGATGATCGCATCGCGCATCTGGGCGAGCGAAGAGGCCTTGCTGATGAAGCCGTCCACGCCCGCCGCCAGCACGCGGTCGGTCGATGCCTTGTCGTCCGCCATAGAGACGATGACGATCGAGGCCTTGGGATATTTGCGCCGCAGCATCGGGATGCCCTTGGCAAGGTCCATGCCGGGGAAATGCAGGTCGAGCAGGAACAGCGTCGGCTCGCACCCCGCCTCCGCGCGGGCCAGCAGCTCGTCGAACGTGCCGACTTCGGCCAGCTCGCTTTCGGGCAGGATCTCGGTGACGAGGCTGCTGAGCCCCTCACGGAAAACCGGATGGTCGTCGGCCACAATCACGCAGGTATCGCGCGCCTGGCTTTCTGGGATGGTCTGTTCCTCGGTCACGCGAAGACGCTGCCACACATTCGCCCGCCCGCGCAAGGCGTTAGCACACCAGCACTAGGCCCGACCAGCTAGTATCCCCGAAGTATTGCGAAAGTAACGCCGCGCCCGGAATATGGCTGTGCATTGCCGGTTCAATGAGAACGGCTGCATCTATGGGAGGCAATACATGAAAGCGCTCAACGAACGCGAAATGCGCCTTGTCGCCGGCGGCGAAACCGAAGGTGGCTGCGTCGATCCCGATCCCATCGGCACGGACCCGGGTGAAGTGTTCACGAACCTTGCTGCCGACTTGGTGAAACAAATCCAGGTCGTGCCGACCGGCAATTGACCCTCACTTCACAATTTCACGAAAAGGAACATTCTCATGATCAGTAAACTTGAAGCAACCGAACTGTCGCACGTGGTCGGTGGCGTTATCGAAGCGCCCGACGGCACCGGCTGCGGCCAGACCACGCCGATCTACCACGTAAACCCCGATGGCACGCGGGGCGAACCGATCGACCCGTTCCTCGGCGGAACGGGCATGGTGCCAGTGACTTCCGTCAGCGCCGTCTGACCTGCACCGCCCCCGCGCAAGGCCGCTGCGGTACGGACCATCCATCCGTACCGCGGCGGCTTTCGCACATTAGCACACATGCCATATTGCCGCCCCGCATCGCGGCGGGCATCAGTTTGGGCCACGGGTGAAATCAGGGGCCGCAATTGGCACTTTTCAGACAGGAAGTCCTCGACCGGAAGGTCGACAGGTTGTCGGGCGACGTCGCCATCGCGCTGCCGACGTCGTGGCAGACGATCGGCCTGCTGCTGTTCGGCGCGCTGGTGATCGCGCTCGTGTTCCTGTGGCAGGCGCCCTATTCGCGGGTGCAGGTCGCCACCGGCTCCATCGTGCCGGACAAGGGCGTGGCGCAGATCGTGCCGACCCGCAGCGGCATCATCACCGACATCGCGGTCGAAGAGGGGGAGAGCGTGGACGGCGGCACGCTGCTCGTCTCGATCCGTTCCGAAGAAGACCAGCAGGGCGGCGCCAGCGCCACTGCGCAGGTGGAGGCCGCCATCCGCCGCCAGGATGCGAGCCTGGCGATGCAGGTCGACATGGCCAACCGCGCCGCCGCCGCCCAGCAGGCGCAAATCGCCGCGCAGCAATCGGGCATCCAGGCGGAGATCGCCCAGCTGCAATCGCAGATCACCATCCAGCAATCGCTCGTCGAAAGCGCGCAGGGCGAATTCGACCGCGCCCGCGACATTGCCGAGCGCGGCTTCATCTCCGAACGCGACCTTCAGGCCCGCCAGGATACGCTGTTGTCGCGCCGGCAGGAGCTGTTGCGGTTGAACCAGACTCTCGGCAGCCGCCGTTCCGCCCTGCTTGAGGCGGAGCGAGCGCGCAGCTCGGTCGCGGCGCAATCGGGCAGCCAGAGCGCGCTGATCGCGGCCGACCGCGCCGCCGTGGCGCAGCAGGCGGCCAGCGCCAGCGGGGCGCGCGCCTATGCGCTGAAGGCCCCCGTCGGCGGGCAGGTCACCGCGCTCACCGCGCGCAGCGGGCAGGCGGTGCAGCCGGGCACGCCGCTGATGACCATCGTGCCGAGCGGCGCCCGCCTGCGCGCCGAGCTCTATGTCGATTCGTCGGCCATCGGCTTTGTCGAGGAAGGGCAGGACGTGCGCCTGGCGGTGGATGCCTATCCCTACCAGCGCTTCGGCACGGTGCCGGGCAAGGTGCTGACGGTATCGCGCAGCGTGGTGACCCGCGCCGGCCCCAACGGCCAGCCGATGTCGTTCTACATCGTCACCGTCGCCCCCACGACCGACACGATCCGCGCCTATGGCCGGGACTATCCGCTCAGCCCTGGCATGAGCCTGTCGGCCCGGATCATCGCCGAAAAGCAGAGCCTGCTCGAATGGCTGTTCGAGCCGCTGTTTGCAGTAAGGAACCGCTGACATGCTCGACCTCGGTTTCTTCAGCCGCAGCCGCGTGCGCCTCGTCCGCCAGACGGAGGTTGCGGAATGCGGCCTCGCCAGCTTGACGATGATCGCCAATTACCACGGGCTCGACGTGGACCTCGGCACCATGCGCCGGCGGTTCGCCCCGTCGCTGCGCGGCGCGGCGCTGCGCACGCTGATCGGCCTTGCCGACCGCATCGGCCTGACCCCGCGGGCTGTGAAGCTGCCGCTGGAAGAGCTCGGCAATTTGCACATGCCCGCCGTGCTCCACTGGGACATGAACCACTATGTGGTCATCGAGCAGGTGAAGGCGGGCAAGGCGCTGATCCACAATCCGGAAGGCAGTTCGAAGTGGATGCCGATGGACGAGGTGTCGCACCACTTCACCGGCGTGGCGCTGGAACTGCGGCCGAGCGACAATTTCGAAACCGGGTCGCAGCGCGAGCGGCTGAAGCTGTCGCACCTGTGGCGCAACATGAGCGGGCTGAAACGCGCGCTGCTGCAGGTCTTCGTGCTGAGCATCGTTTTGCAGGCCTATGTCCTCGCGTTGCCCTATTACATGCAGATCGCGATCGACCGCGCGCTGCCGGAACAGAACCTGGACCTGCTGGCGGTGCTGGCCGTGGGCTTCGGCATATTTGCGCTGATCCAGGCAGGCGCCAGCATCCTGCGATCCTTCGTGCTTCTGTTTGCCGGCAGCACGCTGGGCTACACGCTGTCGAGCAACATCGCGCGGCGGCTGTTCCGCCTGCCGGTCGACTGGTTCGAGAAACGCCACACGGGCGACATCCTGTCCCGCTTCCAGTCCATCGCCCCCATCCGGCAATTGCTGACCGAAGGCGCGGTCGCCGCCGTGCTCGACGGGATGCTGGCGATCCTGACGCTGGTGGTGATGTTCTTCTACAGCACGACGCTGGCCTTCATCGCAATCGCCGCTTTCGCGCTTTACGGCGTGGTCAGGGCGATTTCCTTCTCGATGCAGAAGGAAGCGCAGGAAGCCAGCATCATCGCCGGCGGCAAGGAACAGACCACGCTGATCGAGAGCCTGCGCGGCATCACCACGCTGCGCCTGTTCGGGCGCGAGACACTGCGCCACGCGCTGTGGCAGACGAAGCTGACCGATGCCGTCAACGCCAACGTGCGCCTGGCGCGCATCGGCATCTGGCAGCAGACCGGCAACGCGCTGATCTTCGCGCTCGAAAACATCATCACGGTCTATCTTGCGGTCAGCTTCGTGATCGAAGGCGCCGGCTTCAGCGTCGGCATGGTCTTCGCCTACATGAGCTACAAGACCCAGTTCATCCAGAAATCGGCGGCGCTGATCGACCAGTTCATCGCCTTCCGCATGCTGTCGCTGCATCTCGAACGCCTCAGCGACATCGCGCTGACGGAGGAAGACCGCAGCTTCGAGGAAAGCCCCGATCTCGACACGCCGCTGAAGGGCGGGCTGGAGCTGAAGAACGTCTTCTACCGCTATTCGCCGAGCGACCCGATGGTGCTCGACGGGGTGGACCTGAAGATCGAGCCGGGCGAGCATGTGGCGATCACCGGGCCTTCGGGCGGCGGCAAGTCCACGATGATGAAGATCATGCTGGGCCTGGTCGATCCCGACAGCGGCGAGGTGCTGGTCGATGGTATGCCGCTGAAGCGCTTCGGCCACCGCAGCTATTACACCCAGATCGCCGCCGTGCTTCAGGAAGACACGCTGTTCGCAGGATCGCTGTCCGACAACATCGCCCTGTTCGACGAGAAGGTGGACCAGCAGCGGGTGATGGCCGCCGCCCACGCGGCCAGCATCCACGCCGATATCGCGGCAATGCCGATGCAGTACGAAACGCTGGTGGGCGACATGGGCAGCACGCTTTCGGGCGGGCAGAAGCAGCGCGTGCTGCTGGCCCGCGCGCTTTATCGCCAGCCCAAGATCCTGCTGATGGACGAAGGCACCGCGCATCTCGACACGGTGCACGAGCAGGCGGTGAACGCGGCCATCGCCAGCATGGGCATCACCCGCATCATCATCGCCCACCGCAAGGAAACGATCGAGTCCGCGGACCGGATCGTGGTGGTCCACGGCGGCAAGGTCCACCAGCCGGAGATGCCGGCGGAGGGTCAGTCGGAGTGAAGCATTTTGCGGCCGGGGTTATTTCTTCGGCGAACTTCGCTGCATAAGTACGAAAATGACCGAGCCGAACATTGCGAGCACTGTCGCGTTCGCAAGCTTCTCCAGCCAGCTTCCTTCGAAAGCACCGGAAAGACAAACGAAGCATCCGGCATCGATCGAATACAACACGACGAATATAATTACCGGCGACAGGACGAGCCCTGCGATTAGGACAATTTCGCGGCCTATATCGCCATCTCCGCCTTAATTGCGGCGAATGCATCCAGCGCGTGGTCGAGGTTGTCGGTCGACAGCCCGCTCGACATCTGGGTGCGGATGCGGGCCTTGCCGTGGGGCACCACGGGATAGCTGAACGCGGTGACGTACACGCCCTTGCCGAGCGCCTTTTGCGCGAATTCGGCGGCGATTTTCGCATCGTAGAGCATGATCGGGATGATCGGGTGTTCGCCGGGCAGCGATTCCAGCCCGATCCGCTCCAGCCCGGCGCGGAAATGCGCGGCATTGGCGAACAGTTGTTCGCGCGCTGCGCCGTCTTCCGCGATGTCCAGCGCCTTCAGCGCGCCGCTGACCACGGCGGGCGCGACGGAATTGGAAAAGAGATAGGGGCGCGAACGCTGGCGCAGCAGCGCGACCACTTCCTTCTTTGCGGAGGTATAGCCACCGCTCGCCCCGCCCAGCGCCTTGCCCAGCGTGCCGGTGGTGATGTCCACCCGGTCCATGCAGCCGCGGAATTCGTGCGTGCCGCGCCCGGTCGCACCGAGGAAGCCGGTGGCGTGGCAATCGTCGAAATGCACGATCGCGCCGTATTTCTCGGCCAGGTCGCAGATCTCGTCGAGCCGGGCGATGTAGCCGTCCATCGAGAACACGCCGTCGGTGGTGATCATCTTGAAGCGCGCACCGGCGGCATCGGCGGCCTTCAGCTGGGCCTCCAGGTCCGCCATGTCGTTGTTCTTGTAGCGATAGCGCTGCGCCTTGCAGAGCCGCACGCCGTCGATGATGCTGGCGTGGTTGAGCTCGTCGGAAATGATCGCGTCTTCGGCGCCCAGCAGCACTTCGAAAAGGCCCCCGTTGGCATCGAAGCAGGACGGGTAGAGGATCGTGTCCTCGAAGCCGAGGAACCGGCTGAGGCGCGCTTCGGCTTCCTTGTGCAGGTCTTGCGTGCCGCAGATGAAGCGCACCGACGCCATGCCGTAGCCATGCGTGTCCAGCCCTTCGCGCGCCGCATCGCGCAGCCGCTCGTCGCCCGCCAGCCCGAGGTAGTCGTTGGCGCACAGGTTGATGACGCGGCGCTCGCCCAGCGCGACCTGCGGCCCTTGCGCAGAGGTAATCTCCCGCTCGTGCTTGGTCAGGCCCGCGTCCTCGATATCCGCGAGTTCGCTGGCGAGGTGGTCGTAGAATTTCGCGTCCATCAGATATCTTCCCAGTTCAGCACGACCTTGGTGGCCGACCCGTCGAGCATGGCGGCAAAGCCCTTCTCGAACTCGGCCGCCGGCAGGCGGTGGGTGATGATCGGCGTCAGGTCCAGCCCGCTCTCGATGAAGACCGACATCTTGTACCAGGTCTCGAAAATCTCGCGGCCGTAAACGCCTTTCAGCGTCAGCATGTTGAAGATGACCTTGTGCCAGTCGATCCGCGCATCGCCCGCAGGCAGGCCGAGGATGGCGATCTTGCCGCCGTGGCACATGTTGTCGACCAAGGAGGCAAAGCCCGCCTCGCTGCCCGACATTTCCAGCCCGACGTCGAAGCCTTCGGTCATGCCGAGGTCCTTCTGCACGTCTGCCAGCGTTTCTTCGGCCACGTTCACCGTGCGGGTGGCGCCCATCGTCTTGGCGAGTTCCAGCCGCTCGGGGTTGAGGTCGCTCACCACGATATGCCGCGCGCCGGCATGCTTGCAGACCGCCGCCGCCATCAGCCCGATGGGGCCCGCACCCACGATCAGCACGTCCTCTCCCAGAACGTCGAATTGCAGCGCGGTGTGGACCGCGTTGCCGAACGGATCGAACAGCGATGCGACGTCGAGGTCGATGCCCGGATTGTGCAGCCACAGGTTCGCGGCGGGCAGGCTGAGGTGTTCGGCAAAGGCGCCCTGCCGGTTGACGCCGATCCCTTGCGCGTTGGCGCACATGTGGCGGCGCCCGGCCATGCAGTTGCGGCAATGGCCGCACACGACATGGCCTTCCCCGCTGACGATCTGGCCGACCGAATAATCCTTCACGTTGCTGCCGATCTCGGAAATCTCGCCGACGAATTCGTGTCCCACCACCATCGGTACGGGGATGGTCGCCTGCGCCCATTCGTCCCATTTCCAGATGTGCATGTCGGTGCCGCAGATGGCGGTGCGCTTCACCTTCACCAGCACGTCGTTGATGCCGACTTCGGGCTTGGGCACGTCCTCCATCCACAGGCCGGGTTCTGCGCGGGATTTGACGAGGGCTTTCATGGTGGCAGCGGATCCTTGAACCGGTTTCAAATGCAACTTGTGGCCGCGCATATCGTGCCCGCAGGCCCGCGTCGAGTGGGGCATTTCGCAGCGGCAGAGCGATTGCGCGCCGCGCGGCCAGCCCCTATCGCTGGGCGGCCAGCACAGGAGGAGCCGCGCCGTGACGCCCTTTACCGCCCATCCGCAAACCGTCGGTGAAACCTATCTCCAGCATATGCGCGTCGCGGCGAGTTTCGGTCTGCCGATGATCGCGGGCGGCATCGCCTGCCTCGTCCACGGCGTGTTCCCCTTCCTGTTCGAGCGGACGGGCAGCGGGACGATCCGGTCCCTGCACGAGCGGATGGTCGCCAATCGCCGCCGCAAGGCCGACGCGGGCGAGCCGTGCCACGAACTCGACTGGTGCATCTGAGATGGACGAGACGATCTGGTTCGCCGCGCCCGACCTTGCCGCCATGACCGCGTCCGGCGGGGCCGTGATGCCCGGCCTGCTCGGCATCGAATTCTGCGACTATGGGGAGGACTGGCTGGCCGCGCGCATGACGGTGGGGCCCGATGTCCACCAGCCTTTCGGCCGGCTCCACGGCGGCGCCTCGGTGGTGCTGGGCGAAACGGTCGCCTCGGTCGGCGCTGCATGGACGCTCGACCCGGCGAGCCACGTGGCCGTGGGCATGGAGGTCAACGCCAACCACGTGCGCCCGGTGAAGGACGGCTTCGTCACCTGCACCGCCCGCCGCGAAACCGCGGGCCGCACCAGCCAGGTCTGGACCTGGCGCGTCACCGATGAAGAGGACCGCCCGGTCTGCATCGGCCGCATCACCATGGCGGTGATCGATAACGCGCGGAAATAGCTATCCCTTCACCGTAACAGAGCCGCGGAACGGGCGCGGATCGGCCAGCCCGACCACGGGCTTGGGCACATAGGGCGCTTCCAGCCGCTCGATCTCCTCCGGTGTGAGTTCGATATCCAGCGCGGCCACGGCTGCATCGAGATGCCCCTCCTTGGTTGCCCCGATGATCGGCGCATCCACATCGCGCGCGATCAGCCAGGCCAGCGCCACGCTTGCCCGCTCGACCCCGCGCGCCTCGGCGATTTCGCCCACGGCCCGCACGATGGCCTCGTCCGCCTCCTGCGCCGCGGCGTAGAGGTGCTTGCCGAACCCGTCGCTTTCCTTGCGCTTCGTGCTCGCCTCCCACGGCCGCGCCAGCCGTCCTCGCGCGAGCGGGCTCCACGGGATCAGCCCCACGCCCTCGTCCTCGCACAGCGGGATCATCTCCCGCTCCTCTTCGCGGTAGAGCAAGTTGTAGTGGCCCTGCATCGAGACGAATTCGGTCCAGCCGTTGGCCCGGGCAATCTCCTGCGCCCTGGCGAATTGCCATGCGTGCATGGAGGAGGCGCCGATGTGCCGCGCCCGGCCCGACTTCACGATGTCGTGCAGCGCCTCCATCGTCTCCTCGATCGGGGTGAACCAGTCCCAGCGATGGATCTGGTAGAGATCGACATGATCCATGCCGAGCCGCGCCAGGCTGGCGTCGATGGCGTTGAACAGGCTCTTGCGCGAATTCCCGCCGGTGTTGGGTGCATCGCGCCACGGCAGGAAGCCCTTGGTCGCCACCACCACCTCGTCGCGCTGCGCGAAATCGGCCAGCGCGCGGCCGAGTACTTCCTCGCTCGCACCGTCCGAATACATGTTGGCGGTGTCGAAGAAATTGATCCCGGCCTCCAGCGCGGCGCGGATGAACGGGCGGCCCTCGTCCTCCGTCAGCACCCAGTCGTGCATGCCTTTCGAGGGATCGCCATAGCTCATGCAGCCGAGGCACAGGCGCGAAATGACGAGTCCGGTGTTGCCGAGGCGAGTATATTCCATGGATCGTGTCCCTCCGTTTGCGCAGCAGCGCGCCTGTTACAGCGCATCAGTGCGCTTCATGGAGCGCGTGAGCGCGCCTCATGTAGCGCATCAGCGCAATTGCAGGTTCCGCGCCGCCCGGTCTAGAACACCGGCCATGGATGTGATCGGACCCGTCAGCCAGACCTTCATCAGCCAGCGCACCCGCCTGCATTATGCCGACTGGGGCAATCCGGACGCGCCGCCGCTGATACTGCAGCACGGCGGGCGCGACCATTGCCGCAGCTGGGACTGGGTCGCGGAAGAACTGCGCGAAGACTGGCACGTGATCTGCCCCGACCTGCGCGGCCACGGCGACAGCGAATGGACCAACACCGGCCATTACCCGATGACCGCTTATCTCTACGATTTCGCGCAGCTGATCCACCAGCTGGAGCTGGCGCCCGTGACCATCGTGGCGCACTCGCTCGGCGGCAATATCGCCATGCGCTATGCCGGGATGTACCCCGACAACGTGCGCAAGCTCGTGGCGATCGAGGGGCTCGGCCCCAGCCCGAAGATGCAGGCGAAGATGGCGGAAAAGCCATGGTACGAACACCGCACGGACTGGATCGCCAGGAAGCGCGAAGCCTCCGCCCGCCAGCCGAAACGCTATGTCACGTTCGAGGAAGCGGCGGGCCGGATGCACGAGGCGAACAGCTATCTCAGCCGCGCGCAGGCCGAATACCTCACCCGCCACGGCGCCATCCGCAACGAGGACGGCACGTGGAGCTGGAAGTTCGACCCCCACCTCCACGCCTGGCCGCCCGACGACGTGACGCAGGCGCAGGTGGAGGAGCTATGGACGCGCATCACCTGCCCCACGCGCCTCGTTTACGGCAACGACAGCTGGGCCAGCAATCCGGCGGAGGATGGCCGCATGGCCCACTTCGGCGACAACGTGACCCTCACCAACTACGACCGCGCCGGCCATTGGGTGCATCATGACAGGTTCGATGATTTCGTGGGAGAGGTGAAGGAGTTCGTCGCATGAAGAATGTATTTATCCTCGCCGTCTCCCTCATGCTTGCAGGCTGCGCTACCACCGCATCCGAAGCGGCACTCGAGCAACCCCTGAGCGGCGACGAATTGCGCACCGCAGTAACCGGAATGACGGTTACCTTTGCGGACAATCCCTCGGCCACGGGTTACGGCTGCTACATTTTCCAAACGGATGGCCGCATGGAGGCCTGCAGCGGCGAGGACGGCGCGCTGCGAGATTACGGTCGCTACTCTTTCTTCGACGACCGTGTGTGTAGCGATTTTCACGAAAGTCACTGTTGGCAATTTTTCCGCGGCGGACCGAGCGGGACGATGATCCGGCACTTCTCCTTCCGTCCCGAACCGGTGAACGAGGCGGTCTATCTGGCGCGAAACGAGGGTTGATATTCTTACTCACGGCGGGGCTTCGTGGTTCAGCCGGTGCATCACCCTGCTCGGCGTCGCGGCGCAGCATGAGAGGAAGCTTTTTGCGAAAGGTTTGTCGATTTTGCGCCGGGGGGTCCGGAGAGAAGCAGGGTAAGCGCGACTGACCGCTCACGACCTGATTGCCGAACTTCCTAACAGCCTGTAGCTTGAGCGTATTCGACGTGGTGTCGAGGGAGCGTGACTTGTGATTGATCGTCGCGATCTATTAAAAACTGCGGCAGCGGGTATGGCGCTGACAGCAGCATCACCTGTTTCTGCCTGCTCTTATGCAGAGTATGAAGAGGATGCTTGGGGCGAAAAGCTTGTAGCGTTCTTTAGAACCGGAGATGTGTCGCGATTGGACGGCCTGTTTCGGGATTTTACGACGCTTGTCACCTTCGATGACACATTCGGAGGAACTCCGAAGATGCTCTTCAAAGGTTCGGCTGAAGTGCAAGATGCTCTTCATTCCTCTCGTAATTCGATGACCCGAAAGCTCTGGACCGGTCCGAAGATTTTGGTTGACGCAAAGATCATCGGGAGTCGCCAGCAAGGACGAATGAATCGGATTGAGCTGCTTTTTGCCGAAAAGCAGACGGTGGATACAAGTTGCGGTCCAGATCGCGCAGAACTCCGGACAGATCTCTATTATCAAGCGGGCGTCTATGATACCGGAGACGATTGGGTAAAATGGGCCATTGAGCGATTAGCTTTTATGCCTCCGCTGGAGTTGGAGCGATTTAATGTCTGAGCGCCCTCCCAGCCCACGATTTGCCTGAGCACTGAAGCTAAAGTCCGCTATCCACGCTGAAATCGAACCTCGCCCGAAACCGTTTTCTTACTCGCGCAAAATCTGCCCGCCAGTTCCGTGCGCCATTACGGGTGGACGGCCGCGCGGCAGGCGGCTTTCCTGCGCGCGTTATCGGCCACCCACAACGTCTCTGCCGCGGCGCGGGCTGAACTCCGATAATACCTCGATACGAGTTGTTTGAGTGCAGCGTGGGAACGCGGGCGAAGAAGCCACGTTCAGGTCAAGCTAGCTTGGATCGATGCAGAATTCCGGGAGATTGCCGTTGTCAGACGGGCATAGCGCGACAGCGCCCGACGCGGGACGATTTGCTGCGATCGTCGCTTGTTCCAGCGATGCCATCATCTCGAAGACGCTCGATGGCATTGTGGAAACCTGGAATCCTGCAGCAGAATCCTTGTTCGGATGGACTGCGGCCGAGATTATCGGAACGCCTGTCTCCCGGATAATACCGGCCCATCTCATCGCCGAAGAAGAGCAAATTCTGGCGCGTATCCGGCAGGGCGAGCTTGTTCCAAGGTTCGAGACAGAGCGGGTCGCCAAGGACGGCGAACTGATCCCCATCGCCATCACCGTGTCGCCCGTAAGAGGAGAAAACGACGAGATCATCGGTGCGTCGAAAATCGCCACCGACCTGCGCCCGCAGCGCAAGCTGGACAGTGACCTGCACCGCGCATCCAACCAATTCACCGCCCTGGCAAACAACATCCCGCAGCTGGCGTGGATCGCCGACAAGGATGGTTGGATCTATTGGTTCAACAAGCGCTGGCACGACTACACCGGAACAACTCCGGAGGAGATGGAGGGCTGGGGCTGGCGCAAGGTTCACCATCCCGACCATGTCGATCGGGTAGTGGAAAGGATCCAGCAAGCTTGGGATACCGGCGAAGCATGGGAAGACACTTTTCCGCTTCGCCGCCATGACGGCGTCTACCGATGGTTCCTCAGCAGGGCCAATCCCCTGAAGGACGAGGCGGGACGCGTGATCCTCTGGTGTGGTTCCAACACCGACATAACCGAAGAGCTTGAGGCCAAGAACCACATCGCGATGCTGATGCGGGAGGTGAATCATCGATCGCGGAACATGCTGGCGATAATGCAGGCGATGATCAACCGCTCCCGCTATGACACGACGGGCGAGCTGGCGCAGGCGCTCATTCATCGTATCGATGCCCTTAAATCCAATCAGCAGATCCTCAACGGAGGCGATTGGAGCGGCGCGAAGATCGCGGACATCGTCAGCGCCCAGGTCAGTCACATCGACGAATCGGACCGGGATCGGATCCATCTGGAAGGGGACGAGGACCTCGCCATCAGCGTTCCGCATGCGGAAGCCTTGGGTCTTGCGATCCACGAACTTGCGACGAATGCGGAGAAGTATGGCGCCTTGGCGGTGGACGGCGGACGGGTCGATATTCGGTGGAGCCGCGCGACCGCCGGGGATGGGCAACCCTGTCTGCAGATCAGTTGGACGGAACGCGGTGCGAAGAACGTCACCAAGCCTGCGAGGACGGGCTTCGGCACAATGTTGATCCGGAACAACGTCGAACACGCATTCGGAGGCGAAGTCGACCTGGAATACCGTGAGGATGGAATTCGTTGGTCGGTCGAATGTGCCGCAGACGACTGCCTGATCGACAAGATCGAACAGGTCGAGGCTATCGACTACCTCTGAAACGAGAGGAGCCGCAAAAAGGACGCTTCCATCAGAGCTGCGAGGCTACGCTTGCCTGTCCGTACCTTCACCCCACCGCGCCGCTCTCCCTCAGGGTCGCGATCTCGCCCTCGTCCATGCCCAGCCCCGCCAGCACCGCGTCGGTGTCGTCGCCCGGCATGGGGGCGGGAACGGGGCGGTCGGTGGGGGTTGCGGAATAGCGCGGCGCGGGGGCGGGTTGCATGTCGCCGGCGACCTCCACGAAGGTCTCGCGTGCCCGGTTGTGCGGGTGCTCTGCCGCTTCGCTCATCGTGAGCACGGGGGCGTAGCAGACGTCGGTGTGCTCCATCAGCGCGTCCCACTCGTCGCGCGTCTTCGCGGCGAAGACTTCGGCGAGCCTGGCCTTCAAGTCGGGCCAGGCGCGGCGGTCCATCTGGGCGTCGAAGGCGGGCTCCTCGGCGAGGCCCACCAGCCGCCGCAGCTCGGCATAGAACTGCGGTTCGATGCTGCCGATTGAGACGAATTTGCCGTCCGCCGTCTCGTAAGTGTCGTAATAATGCGCGCCCGTGTCGAGCATGTTGGCGCCCAGTTCCTCGCTCCACACGCCCATGTTCTTCATGCCGTGGATCATGCCCATCAGCACCGCGGTGCCATCGGTCATCGCGGCATCGATCACCTGGCCTTTGCCTCCGTTCGCGACGGCCAGCAGCGCGCTCACCATCCCGAAGGCGAGCATCATCCCGCCGCCGCCGAAATCGCCGACCATGTTGATCGGCGGGGTCGGCTTTTCGCCCGCCCGCCCGAAATGCGCGAGCGCGCCGGCTAACGCGATGTAGTTGATGTCGTGCCCGGCATAGGGCGCATAGGGCCCGGTCTGCCCCCACCCGGTCATGCGGCCGTAAACCAGCTTCGGATTGTCGGCGAGGAGCACGTCCGGGCCGAGGCCGAGCCGCTCCATCACGCCGGGGCGGAAGCCTTCGATGATCCCGTCGGCACTGGCCGCCAGCTTGCGGGCGAGCGCGATACCCTCCCCGCTTTTCAGGTTCAGCGCGATCGACTTGCGCCCGCGCCCCAGCACGTCTTTCTGTGAAACCGGCGTGCTGCCGCCGCGCCCGCCCGTGGCCCGGTCGATCCGGATCACCTCGGCGCCGTGATCGGCCAGCATCATGCCGCAGAACGGCCCCGGCCCGATCCCCGCAAATTCGACGATGCGGATGCCCGCCAGCGGGCCGGCCACGGCTTACTTGCCCTTCCAGTTGGGCTTGCGCTTCTCGGCAAAGGCCATCGACCCTTCGCGCGCATCTTCGGAAACGAACACCGGCCCGATCAACTGGGCCTGCTTGTCGTACCGTTCGTCCATCGCCCAGCCGCGCGATTCCTTCAGGATCTGCTTGGACACCTTCACAGCCAGCGGGCCGTTCTCGGCGATCCTAGCGGCCAGTTCCTTCGCCCCGTCCAGCGCGCTGGCTTCCGTCACGCGGTTGATCAGGCCGAGCTCGTAGGCCCGCTCCGCACCGATGAAATCGCCGGTCAGCGCCAGCTCCATCGCGATGCGTTCGGGGATCTGGTCGGGCAGCATCATCACGCCGCCTGCCGCGGCGACGAGGCCGCGCTTCGCTTCGGGAATGCCGAATTTCGCCCCGCTGTTCGCCACCACCAGGTCGCAGGCGATCATCAGTTCCAGCCCGCCGGCTAGCGCATAGCCTTCCACCGCGGCGATCAGCGGTTTCTGGGGCGGCTTCTGCACCACCCCGCCGAAGCCGCGGCCTTCGACGCTGGGGCTCTCGCCGCGCAGGAAGCCCTTCAGGTCCATCCCCGAACAGAAGGTGCCCCCCGCGCCGGTCAGGACGCCGACGCGCAGATCGTCTTCCGCGTCCAGCCGGTCCATCGCCGCCGCAATTCCCTCGGCCGCGGCCTTGCTCATCGCGTTCTTGGCTTCGGGCCGGTTGATGGTGACGACAAGGACGCCGTCATCGACTTCGGTCAGGACTTCTTCGCTCATGGTGTGCTTCCTCTCTTGGTGCCGCCTCCATTGGCGAAAGCGTGCTTGACGGGCATATTTAATCGGGCGATTAAACAAGTCCACCCCGCTCACGAAGGAATCCGCCGCCATGCCCGAAGCCTATATCATCGACGCCGTCCGCACCCCGCGCGGGATCGGCAAGGTCGGCAAAGGCGCGCTAGCGAACGAGCACCCGCAGCATCTCGCCGCGACGGTGCTGAAGGCGATTGCGGAGCGCAATGATCTCGACACGAGCACGGTCGACGACGTGATCTGGTCGACCAGCAGCCAGCGCGGCAAGCAGGCGGGCGACCTGGGCCGGATGGCCGCACTGGATGCGGGCTACGACATCACCAGCAGCGGCACCACGCTCGACCGGTTCTGCGGCGGCGGCATCACCACCGTCAGCCTGGCCGCGGCCCAGGTGATGAGCGGCATGGAAGACTGCGTGATCGCCGGCGGCACGGAAATGATGAGCTATGCCGGGCAGCTGACGCAGGAGGAAATGGCCGCGGGCCTCAAACCGCCGATGATGGGCGCGCACAACCAGCGGCTGCAGCAGGTCCACCCGCAATCGCACCAGGGTGTGTGCGGCGATGCCATCGCGACGATGGAAGGCTTCACGCGCGAGGAACTGGACGAAGTCGGCTACCGCAGCCAGCAGCGTGCGGCCGAAGCCATCGCGGACGGGCGGTTCGCGAGGTCGGTCGTCCCGGTGGTGGACGACGAGGGCAACGTCATCCTCGACCATGACGAATATCCGCGCCCCGAAACGACGCGCGAAGGGCTGGCCGAACTGCAGCCGGCGTTCGGGAAGATGGCCCAGATGCCGATCGACAAGGACGGCACCACCTTTGCCGGGCTGATCAACCGCAAGTATCCCGACCTCGAAATCCAGCACTTCCACCACGCAGGGAATTCTTCCGGCGTTGTCGACGGTGCCGCCGCCGTGCTGGTGACCAGCAAGGAATACGCCGACAGCTACGGGCTGAAGCCGCGCGCCCGCATCGTGGCCACCGCGAACATGGGCGACGATCCCACGCTGATGCTGAATGCCCCGGTGCCCGCCGCGAAGAAGGTGCTGGAGAAAGCGGGCCTGACAAAGGACGATATCGACCTGTGGGAGATCAACGAGGCGTTCGCCGTGGTCGCCGCCAAGTTCGTCCGCGACCTCGATCTCGATTGGGACAAGGTCAACGTCAACGGCGGCTCGATCGCATTGGGCCACCCGATCGGTGCGACCGGATCGATTTTGATCGGCACCATCCTCGACGAACTGGAGCGGCGCGACCTCAAGCGCGGCCTCGTCACCATGTGCGCTGCCGGCGGCATGGCTCCTGCCATCATTATCGAACGCGTCTAGACCTCATGTCCGTTCGATAAGATCCTGCACCCGCGCGAACCATTCGCGCGGGGGCCTTTTCCTGCCCACGTCGGCGACGAATTCCTGCCCGCGCGCAACGCTCTGCAGGCGCGGGCCGCGCAGCCAGCGATCCGCGCGGTCGTGATAGCTTAGCCCGGTTTCGCGCAGCCACTGCGGGATGCGCCACAGGCTCGGCGGGCCGCCGGGCACGGTCAGGCGCAGGTCCGGATGATCGGCCCTGGCGGTGCTACCCGGCCCGCGATAGATCACATCGTTGCGGCCATGCATGGCGATGGCATGCGGGTGATCGAGCGTCTGCAATCCGGCGAGCGTTTCCGCGCCGGCAGTCGCAAGGGCGATCACCTCGGCGATCTCCATCCAGCCGAAGATGCGGTGGTGCGGCTCCCCCGTTTCTTCCTCGCGGAACAGGCCGAAGAACACGAACACGTCGCCCACCCCCACTCCGCGGTTGGAGAGGTGGGTTTGCGCCGCGCCGCACTGGCCGAACAAACACTCCCCGTCTGCGAACATCGGATCGTGGTGGCACAGGTCGCTGCGGGCGATGCGGCCGCCGCTCGTGCTTTCCACCAGCGCGCCCAGCCCGATGTCGGCGTAGGATGTGCGCGAGGCGGCGCCCGCAGGGATCGGCAGGCTGACGGGCACACCGTCCACGATGGGCGACGGGGCCCCGCCCGCCGCACTGTCGAAACCCTTGCGTGAAAAGACGATCCGCATGGTTGCCGCCCTGCCGTAGCGTCCGCCCGCTGCCAAGCGACTTTCCTTGAACCGGAAGGCCTCGGGGTCCAAGTGGCACGCTTACGCAACCGACTCGAATACCGACCCTGCAGGAATTGCCTATGCTTCGCCGCTCCGCCCCCATCGACCGCACCGCGCTGCGCCGCGCCTATCGCGCCGCCGAAGCGGACGTCGACCGCGAACGCATCGAGCAGGCCGCCCCCGTCAGCGCGCTGCACGATGCCGCCAGCGCCTATGCCGCCGGGCTGATCGAGGATGCCCGGAAGCGCAAGGCGAGCGGTATCGACGCGTTCCTGCACACCTACGGCCTCGATACGGACGAAGGCATCGCGCTGATGTGCCTTGCCGAAGCGCTGCTGCGCGTGCCCGACGCGCGCACTGCCGATGCGCTGATCCACGACAAGCTGGGCGACATCGACTGGTCGGAGCATCTGGGCGAAAGCTCCAGCACCTTCGTCAACGCCGCCACTTTCTCGCTGATGCTGACCGGCGAGGTGCTGGAACAGCGCCGCGAGACGCAAAAGGGGCTGTCTAAGAGTCTCGGCCGCGCCGTCGGCCGGCTGGGCGAGCCGGTGATCCGCAAGGCCACGCTGCAGGCGATGAAGATTCTCGGCGGGCAATTCGTGTTCGGCCGCACGATCGACGAGGCGATCAAGCGCGCCCGGCCGGAACGCGAGCGCGGCCTGTCCCACAGTTTCGACATGCTCGGCGAAGCGGCGATGACCTATCCCGATGCGGAACGCTATCGCGCGTCCTACGAAAACGCCATCGTGCGCGTCGGGCAGGTCGCGGGCAGCGGCCCCATGGATTCGCCCGGCATTTCGGTGAAGCTGTCGGCGCTCTATCCGAAATACGACTTCCTCCACCACGATGCCGCCGCCGATGCGCTGGTGCCGATGGTCCACGACCTTGCCGCTGCCGCGCGCGATGCGAACGTCCAGTTCACCATCGATGCGGAGGAGGCGGAGCGGCTGGAGCTCAGCCTCGACATCATCGAAGAACTGCTGGCGGACGACGCGCTGTTCACCCGGCCCGACGGTTCGCGCTGGGAAGGCTTCGGCCTTGCGATCCAGGCCTACCAGAAGCGCGCCGCGCCGCTGTGCGACTGGATCGTCGCCGCCGCGCGCAAGCACGACCGCAAGCTGATGGTCCGGCTGGTCAAGGGCGCATACTGGGATACCGAGATCAAGCTGAGCCAGGTCGGCGGCTACAGCGACTTCCCGGTCTTCACGCGCAAGGTGGCGACCGACGTGTCCTACCTCGCCTGCGCCGAGAAACTGCTGCGCGCCGACGACGTGATTGTGCCCGCCTTCGCCACGCACAACGCCTATTCGGTCGGCGCGATCAAGGCGCTGGCTGGCGGCCTGGCCTCAAGCAGCGGAGCGGTAGGCCGACAAAAGACCTTTGAGTTTCAGCGCCTCCACGGAATGGGCGAGGAGCTGTTCGCCGCCCTCGCCGCGCAGGAAAAGCGCGACGGCCAGCCGCAGACGCCGGTGCGCATCTATGCACCTGTCGGCAACCACAAGGACCTGCTCGCCTATCTCGTCCGGCGCCTGCTGGAGAACGGGGCGAACTCGTCCTTCGTCAACCGCATGGCCGATGCCGACGTGCCCGCGTCCGAGCTGGTGACCGATCCGGTCGCCGAACTCACCGCGACCGAGCCGAAGCGCAATCCCGCCATCCCGCTGCCTGCCGATATCTTCCCGGGCCGCGAGAACAGCGCGGGCGTGGACCTTGCTGACCCGCTGGTGCGCGAGCCCTTGCTGGAGCGGCTGGAGCGGCTGGAGAAAGTCCGCTGGCATGCCGAACCGACCTTCCTTTCGGACGACGACGGCACGGCGGAAATCGCGCCGATCAATGCCCCGCAGGACCTCTCCCACGAAGTCGGCACGCGGCGCGACACATTGCCGGGCGAAGTCGCCGACGCGATCGGCCGGGCGGAAGCGATCCAGCCCGGCTGGAACGCGCTCGGCGGCGAGAAGCGCGCCCTGCTGCTCGAAGAAACCGCCAATCTGTTCGAAGCGCACACGGACGAGTTCCTCTCGCTTTGCCGGCGGGAAGCGGGCAAGTCCGTGGTCGATGGCGTGCTGGAGCTGCGCGAGGCGGTGGACTTCCTGCGCTATTACGCGCTGGAGGCGCGCCGCCACTTCACGCATTCGACCCCGCTGCCGGGCCCAACGGGGGAGGAAAACCGCCTGTCGCTGGTCGGCCGCGGCGTGTTCGCCACGATCAGCCCGTGGAACTTCCCGCTGGCGATCTTCATCGGCCCCGCCGCCGCTGCGCTCGCCGCCGGTAACACGGTGGTCGCCAAGCCGGCCGAGCAGACCCCGCTGATCGCCGCGCTCGCCGTGCGGCTGGCGCACGAGGCCGGCATCCCGCAGGAAGTCTTCCAGCTGCTGCCGGGCGCCGGCGATGTCGGCGAATACATCACCAGCGACCCGCGCATCGCCGGGGTGGCCTTCACCGGATCGACCGAAACCGCGCGGGCGATCAACCGCACGCTCGCCGCGCGCGAGGCGCCGATCGCCACCTTCATCGCCGAAACCGGCGGGCAGAATGCGATGATCGTCGACAGCTCCGCCCTGCCCGAACAGGTCACGCGCGACGTCGTCGCCAGTGCTTTCCAGAGCGCGGGCCAGCGCTGCAGCGCGCTGCGCATGCTCTACATCCAGGACGATGTGTACGACGAGATGCTGGCGATGATCCGCGGCGCGTTCGAGGCGCAGGTCATCGGCGACCCGAAGAACCTTGCGACCGATATCGGCCCGGTGATCGACCCCGATGCCAAGGCCGCGTTGGAACGCCACGTCGCCCGCCGCAAGAAGGCCGGGCGCACCGTGTGGCGGCGCAAGCTGCCGCGTGGCGCGAGCCAGGGGTGCTTCGTCGCGCCGACCATCATCGAGATGGATTCGATCAACGACCTGAGGCGCGAGAATTTCGGCCCCGTGCTCCACGTTGCGCGGTTCAAGGCTGAAGACCTCGGACAGGTGATGGAGGACATCAATGCCACAGGATACGGGCTGACGCTGGGCCTGCACAGCCGTATCGATGCGGTGCGCGCCTTCGTCGAAGCCCGCGCGAAAGTCGGGAATTTCTACGTCAACCGCAACCAGATCGGGGCGGTGGTGGAAAGCCAGCCTTTCGGCGGCGACGGACTGTCCGGCACCGGCCCCAAGGCCGGCGGCCCGCACTACGTGGCGCGGTTCGCCAGCGAGCGAGTGGTGTGCATCGACACCACGGCCGCCGGCGGCAACGCCACGCTTCTCGCCGCGGGCTGATCCTCGGCTGCGGTGGTTAGCGACGTGGCAACCATTGCCCGCTAAGGGGGCGCCATGCAGGTATTGGTGACAGGTGCGGCAGGGTTCATCGGCGCGGCAGTAGCCGACCGCCTTTTGGCGCGCGGCGACAGCGTGGTCGGGATCGACAACCTCAACGACTATTACCAGGTTTCCCTGAAGCGAGACCGGATCGCGCGTGTCGAGGGCCAGGGCAGCAACCGCTTCCGCTTCATCGAGGCCGATTTCTCCTACGAAGATGCGCTTAATCGCGCGCTGGAGAATGTCGCCATCGACCGCATTGTCCATTTGGGCGCGCAGGCCGGGGTCCGCTATTCGATCGACAACCCGCGCGCCTACCTGCACTCCAATCTCGGCGGGCACCTAGAAATGCTCGAGCTCGCCCGGCAGCGCGAGCTTGGCCACCTCGTCTACGCCAGTTCCAGCTCCGTCTACGGCGGCAACGAAAGCGTGCCTTTCGCGGTGGACGACCGGGTCGACCACCCGATGTCGCTGTATGCCGCCACCAAGAAGGCGGACGAGCTGATGAGCGAGACCTACGCCCATCTCTACCGCATCCCGCAAACGGGCCTGCGTTTCTTCACCGTCTACGGCCCGTGGGGCCGCCCCGACATGATGCTGTGGAAGTTCACCGACCGCATCCTGAAGGGCGAGCCGATCCCGGTGTTCAACCACGGCGAGATGTGGCGCGACTTCACCTACATCGACGACATCGTTTCGGGCGTGGTCGCCGCGCTGGACAATCCGCCCGCCGACGATGGCAGCGCGAAGGCCGGTGGCAGCACGAAGCCGCACGCGATCTACAACATCGGCAACCACAAGTCCGAACACCTGATGAAAGTCATCGGCGTGATCGAGGATGCGTGCGGACGCAAGGCCGAGGTCGAGATGCTGCCGATGCAGGCCGGCGACGTGCCGCGCACCTTTGCCGATATCGATGCGATCGCAAACGACCTCGGCTATGCGCCCACCACCAGCATCGAAGAGGGCGTGCCCGCCTTCGTGCGCTGGTTCCGCGAATATCACGGGGTATAATTCCCCCGCCGCCTTGCGCGGTCGGGATGGCTGGGGAATCGTCGCGCCATGGCGATTCTTTCCGACAAGTGGATCCGGCAGCGCGCGCACGAAGACGGCATGATCGAGCCCTTCGTGGAGGCGCAGCGACGCGACGGCTGCATCTCCTACGGCCTAAGCTCATACGGTTATGACGCGCGGGTCGCGCCGGAATTCAAGATCTTCACCAATGTCGACAGCGCCGTGGTCGACCCGAAGGATTTCGACGGCAAGAGCCTGGTCGACCGCGAGACCGACGTCTGCATCATCCCGCCCAACAGCTTCGCGCTTGCCCGGACGGTCGAATATTTCCGTATCCCGCGCGACGTGCTCGTCATCTGCCTCGGCAAGAGCACCTATGCGCGCTGCGGCATCATCGTGAACGTCACGCCGCTGGAGCCGGGCTGGGAAGGCCACGTGACGCTGGAATTTTCCAACACCACGCCGCTCCCCGCCAAGATCTATGCCAACGAAGGCGCGTGCCAGTTCCTGTTCTTGGCTGGCAACGAACCGTGCGAGACGAGCTATGCCGACCGCGCCGGCAAGTACCAGGGCCAGCGCGGCGTGACCCTGCCCAAGCTCTGAGGCGGAACCCGCGCTGCCGTAGCGGCTTTGACTCCCGGCAAGCGCAGGCCCATCACCGTCCGCGCTGAAGGAGGATTTCAATGCCCGACCAATCCCGCGAATTCGACATCATAGTCTATGGCGCCACCGGCTACACCGGCCGCCTCGTCGCCGAACATTTCGTGCGCGAATACGGCGGCAAGGCTGACGGCCCGAAGTGGGCGATGGCCGGGCGCAACCTCACCAAGCTGCAGGAAGTGCGCGGCCTCGTCGGTGCGCCGGACGATACGCCGCTGGTGGTCGCCGATGCGGACGATCCCGCCAGCCTCGAGGCGATGTGCAAGCGGACGAAGGTCGTCCTGACCACGGTCGGCCCCTACCAGCTCTACGGCGACGATTTGGTCGCTGCCTGCGCGAAGACCGGCACCCATTATGCCGACCTGTCGGGCGAACCCGCGTGGATGCACGAGAAGATCGAGCAACATCAGACCGAGGCGAAGGCGAGCGGGGCGCGCATCTGCTTCTCTTCCGGCTTCGATTCCATACCCTTCGACATGGGCGTCTTCATGCTGCAGCAGGAAGCGCAGAAGAAATTCGGCAAGCCGTGCAATCGTGTGCGCGGGCGGGTACGCAAGATGCAGGGCACATGGTCGGGCGGCACGGCCGCCAGCTTCAAGGCGACCATGGCCGCGGCGGCCAAGAAGCCATCGATCCTGAAGGTCCTCAACGATCCCTTCGCCCTCACCCCGGGTTTCGAAGGTCCCGACCAGCCCAATGGCCTGATCCCGAAATACGAGAAGGATTCGAACACCTGGGCCGCGCCCTTCGTGATGGCGGCGATCAACACCAAGAACGTCCACCGCAGCAATTTCCTGCTCGGCCATCCTTACGGCGAGGACTTCCGCTATGACGAGATGGTGCTGACCAGCCCCGGCGACATGGGCAAGGCAGCCGCGCAGGCGATCGCCGGCGGGATGAAGGCGATGCTGGGCGACGGCGGGCCGAAGCCCGGCGAAGGGCCGAGCGAGAAGGAGCGGGAGGAAGGCTTCTACGACCTCCTCTTCGTCGGCTCCACGCCCGATGGCGAGACGATCCATTACGGCGTCCATGGCCAGTACGATCCGGGCTACGGCTCGACCAGCCGGATGCTGGCCGAAACCGGCATCGCGCTTGCCGAAAGCGACCATGAGGGCGGCATCGGCACGCCCGCCTCCATCCTGGGTGAAAAGCTGGTCGAGCGGCTGCGCGAGCATGCCGCCCTGACCTTTGAGGTGGAGGAGTGAGCCGCTAGAGGCTCAGCCGCACGCTCAGCTTCAGGTTCCGGCCCGCCAGCGGCACGAAGTCCTTCGTGAAGCTGGCGTGGCGGCGCGCATCCTCGTCCAGCAGATTCTCGCCCTGCAGGATGATCGCAAGGTTGCGGTTGCCGCTCCACGGTTTCCACGTGATCGAGGCGTCCAGCATCGTGAAGCTCTTGGTCGGCGTTTCGTATTCCGCCAACTCTTCGGGCTCTGCGACATACCGCGCGGAGACGCGGCCGGTCCACGGCCCGTTGCTCGCCTCCAGCGCCGCAAAGGTGCTCAGCGGCGGCAGGCGCGGGATGGTCTCGCCCGTGTCGTCCAGCCGGGCGCGGACATAATCGAAGCCAAGCTCGCCCGTGAGGTCGAATGTGCCGACAGTGGCGAGCGGCGCGATGACCTGCCCTTCCAGCCCGAACCAGTTAACGTCGTCCTGCTGGTAGACAAAGACCGACAGTTCGTCCTCTTCCTCGCCCGTTCCGGACAGGTAGATGAAATCGTCGAACCACTGGTTGTAGGCAGCCAGCCGCAACTGCACGTCGCCGATCTGGCCCGCGGCATAGGCTTCCACGCCCAGCGCCACCTCGGTGCCTAGACCGGGATCGCCGATCTCGAACTGCTGGGTGGCGATATGCGGGCCGTTGGAGAACAGCTCTTCGGCGCTGGGCGCGCGTTCGGCCCGGCTCAGGTTGACGCCGTAACGCATGGCTGCGTCGGGATCGTTGGAGAGGCCGATGGCGCCGGAATAGGAATCGAAGCCGCGCTTGATCCCCAGCGTGTCGGCGGCGACATCGGTCCGCTCGTAACGCAGCGCCGCTTCCAGCCCCAGCCCGCCGAAAGTGAATTCCTGCAGCGTGAAGGACGAGAACTGGTCGGTGACGTTGGGCGCGATATACGCTTCCGCGCCGACCGCTTCGAAATCGCGGTGATAGTACTGGAACCCGGTCGATCCGCGCCAGCCGCGCTGTTCGCGCTGGACGATTTCCAGGCGGCCTTCATAGCCTTCCACATCGAAGGTCGTGCCGACTTCGTCGCCTTCGAATTCGGTGTGGAAGTAATCGCTGTAGCCGCCGCGGAAGCGGATTTCGGAGAACGGTCCAGCCAGTTCGACCCCGCCGCGCACGTCGGCGCGATACTGGCGCAGGCCGATGGAGACCGTTTCCTCGCCCTCCTCCTCTTCCTCGAATGCGCCCTCTTCGCCTTCTTCGCCGTGGTGATGGCCGGCACCCGGTGCGGTCGGCACACCGTAGAACGTGTCGTAGATGCCGAAGGATGCGCCGAAGTTGGCGCCGTCGCCCAGCCAGGCGAGGCCGCCGCCGACGGACCAGGTTTCCGTGCCGCTGTTGGGAATGAACCCGCTGCGGTTGGCCGCTTCGCGCAATTCCGCCGCCTCCTCGAATTCGCCTTCCTCTTCCTCTTCCGCTGCGTCGGCGAGGAGATCCGCGCGAAGCGCATCGGACAGGACGAAGCCGGGCACCTGCAGGTCGTCGGTCTGGCGATAGGATCCGTCGAGGTGGAATACGACCTGGTCGCCGATCGGCACGTCGATGGACCCGCCGCCGGTCAGCAGTTCGTCCGCCGTGGCCGTTGCAGCGAAGGCATCGAAATGCACGGGTTCCGCTGGCATCCGCAGCGGGATACGCTTGTCGATGATATTGACGGCACCGCCGATGGCCTGGCTGCCGTAGAGCAGCACCGCCGGCCCGCGCAGCACCTCGATCCGGTCGGCGGTCAGCGGATCGATGCTGACGGCATGGTCGGCGGAGGTGTTCGAAACGTCGATAGCGCCGATCCCGTCGACGAGGACTTTCACGCGCTCTCCGGAGAAACCGCGCAGGACGGGGCGCGAGGCACCGGGCGAGAAGGAGGTCGCGGACACGCCGGGAATATCGGCGACGATCTCGCCGACCTGCCCGTCCATGTTCCGCTGAAGCTCGGTGCCTGCCAGAATGTCCGTCCCCGCGAGAATATCGAGACGGTCGAGCCCGGCTGCGGTCACGACGATGCCGTGAAAATCGTCGTCGGCATTCGGATCGGACGGGGTCTCGTTTTCCTGCGGACGCGAGTCCTGCGCGTGCGCCAGAGAGGGCATGGCGAGGCTCGTGGAGGCGAGCAGGGTTGCGGAAAGTACGGGCTTTGCGATTCGATGATACAACATAACGCCGCAGCTAGGGCCAAGGACCGGTTGGCGCAAGGCAGCATTTGCGTGCTATCGACGAACGGCAATCGGCGAGCGACGAGCAGTTCGGGAGAATTCGCGCCATGAGCGGCAACCGCATCACCACCTATGCAGACTTCTTCCCGTTCTACCTGCGCGAACATTCCAAACCCACGACCCGCGCAATGCATTACTGCGGGACGGCAGCGGAAATTTTCTGCCTCGGCGCACTGCTGGCGACCGGCAACTGGTGGTGGCTGCTGGGCGCATTCATGGCGGGATACGGCTTTGCCTGGGTCGCGCATTTCTTCATCGAGAAGAACAAGCCGGCGACCTTCACCTACCCGCTATGGTCCTACATCGCGGACCACCACATGGCGGGGCTGGCGTTCTTCGGCAGGCTGAAGCCGCGCCTGCGCGAAGCGGGCGTTGCCGCCGACCGCATTTGATTTCTGGAAAATGGAGCGGGCGAGGCGATTCGAACGCCCGACCCCAACCTTGGCAAGGTTGTGCTCTACCCCTGAGCTACGCCCGCTCACTGACGCAAACCGGGGCGCAGGGCCCCGATGGGAAGCGGGCAGTTAGCAGCGCCTCTGCAGGGCTGCAAGAGGAAATCGGCCTGCCGATCCGCTTTAATTGAACCCTTCACATCGCCGCGCGTTACCCCACATGGAGGGCACCAATTTTCGCGCACTGACAGGAGCACGCCTTGGCTAGCATGGGCCTCAATCTCGAAGAACAGAAAGCGGTCGACGCCTTTCGCAAGGACGTGGTCGAACCGTCGATGACCAAGCTCGTGATCCTCGATTTCTGGGCCGAATGGTGCGGGCCGTGCAAGGCGCTCACCCCGGTCCTCGAAAAGGTCGCGGCCGAATATGCCGACAAGAACGTCGTGCTGGTAAAGGTCAACGTGGACGAGCAGCAGTTCATCGCCAGCCAGTTCCAGGTCCAGTCCATCCCCACCGTCTATGCCATGTTCCGCGGCCAGCCGGTCGCCGACCTCACGCCGATGCGCAGCGAATCGCAGCTCAAGGACGCGCTCGACCAGATCCTGAAGCAGCTCCCGATGGACGAGGCCGCCGGCGGCGAAACCGGGCAGCAGCAGGCCGATATCGACCAATTCATCGCCATGGGCGAGCAGGTGCTGGCCGATGGCGACGGTGAGCGGGCGGCAGGCATTTTCGTACAGGTCGTAGAGATGGCGCCGGACAACAAGGCGGCGCAGGCGGGCCTGATCCGCGCGCTGCTCGCCTCCGGCCGCGAGGAAGAGGCGCAGGCCGCCTTTGCCTCCCTTCCGCAGGAGATGCAGGACGACCCCGCTTTCGAACAGGCGAAGAGCGCGCTGAAGCTGGCGGCCGACCGCCCCGACGATAGCGAGCTGGCGGACTTGCGCGCCAAGGCCGACGGCGGCGATCCGCAGGCGCGTCTCGACTATGCCGGGGCCGCCTTTGCCGCCGGCCAGCGCGAAGAGGCAGCCGATACGCTGCTGTCGATGATCGAGGCCGATCCCGCATGGAACGAGGGTGCTGCCAAGGCCAAGCTGCTGCAGATTTTCGAAGCGGTCGGGCTGGAAGACCCGTGGGTCTCCGCCACCCGCCGCCGCCTGTCGCTGATCCTGTTCGGCTGAGGCGTGCGGCTCTCGATCTTCCCCCTGCCCGGCGCGGTCCTGTTCCCCGGACTGCAATTGCCCCTGCACATCTTCGAACCACGCTATCGCGCGCTGGTGGGCGACGCGCTGGCCCGCGACCGGCGCATCGCGATGATCCAGCCGCAGCAACCGCGCCAGGATTCACCCCTCTTCGCGGTCGGCTGCACCGGCATCATCGAGGATGTCGAGACGACCGAGGACGGGCGCTACAACATTGTGCTGGAGGGCGAGCAGCGCTTCCGCATGATCCGCGAGCTCGATGTCGATACGCTGTTCCGCCAGATCGAGGCGGAAATGATCGACGAGCCGGAAGACGAGTACCTGAGCTCCGTCGAGCGCGCTTCGCTGGAACAGGAATCGCGCCGCTTCGCAGACGTGCGCGGCTATTCGGTGGACTGGGATTCGGTGGAGCGGCTGGACGATGTCTCGCTGGTCAACGGCGTGTCGCAGATTGCGCCATTCGATCCGGCGGCCAAGCAGGCGCTGCTCGAGGCGGCATCGCTGAAGGAGCGGTGCGAACTGCTGGTCCAGCTGATGCAGTTCTTCGGCGCGCCCGGCGGCGACGAGGACCGGGTCACGCTGCAGTAAGGATCAGATCCCGAAGCTGCCCTTCAGCCCGTCGATGACATATTGCGCGGCGAGCGCGGCGAGCAGGACGCCGAGCAGCCGGGTGATGACCGCCTCGACCCGGTCGCCCAGCAGGCGGATCAGCGGGCCGGCAGCGATCAGCGCCAGCATCGTCAGCAGCAGCACGGCGCCGAGCGCGCCGAGCACGACCATCGTTTCTTCCGTGCCTTCCGCATTGTTCATCAGCAGCATGATCGCCGCGATGGCGCCCGGCCCCGCCAGCATCGGCATGGCCATGGGGAAGACCGACACATCCTCGACTTCAGGAGTGGCAGCGATTTTCTCCGCCCGTTCCTCGCGCCGCTGGGTGCGCTTTTCGAACACCATCTCGAACGCGATCCAGAACAGCATCAGGCCGCCCGCGATGCGGAAGCTGTCGAGCTGGATGTGCAGCGCAGCCAGCAATTGCTCCCCGAACAGCGCGAAGATCAGCAGGATGATCGCGGCGATGAAGCAGGCGCGGATGGCCATCGTGCGCGCCTGTGCGGCAGAGGCGGCCTTGGTCAGCCCGGCGTAGATCGGCGCGCAGCCGGGCGGGTCGATTACCACGAACAGGGTGATGAAGGCCGAAACGAACAGCTCGGTCATTTGACGAAGTTGCCTTCCGGCGTGACGCGGAACACGAGGGCTTCTTCCCACTCGCCGTTCTTGACGAAATCGACCGTCAGCCGCCGCGCGCCGTCCGGCTGTTGCTCCCAGCGCCAGACCAGGCTCCTGTCGCGCGACACGTTCTGGCCATGTTCGCTGCCATCCAGGGTGACATAATTGCGCGGCGGCGGAAGCGCTTCCGCGCCGCCACAATCCGCGACCCGCGCGCCGATATCGTCGAAGGCTTCGACCGTGATGGCGCCTTCTTCCAGCGGTTCCTCGTCGCGCCGGGCTTCCATGCGTTCGGTAAGGTCGGGATCGACCGCGCCCATGTCATACGCCCACTTGTAATCGCCATCGAACTGGCGCTGCCACACGGTCACGTACTGGCCCCAGTTGCCGTCGGGCTCGCGGAAGCGACCATAGGTGACGGCGGTGTCGCCCGTGCAGCTGGCCCAGACGGCAGACGGCGCCCATTGCACGGCTTCGGCGGGCTCTTCCTGCTGGGTGAGCCATGGCAGCGCCGCAATCGCACCGCCGCGCCCGTGGATCACTGCGCCGTCGGCGGAAAAAGCGCGGAATGCGGCCCACTGCCCCGTCTCCCGCGCCGCACGGGCGAAGCGGATATCGGCGGCGACGACTTCGACCGGCTGGGCGATCACGTCGACTTTCGAAAGGACCTGTTCGGCCCGGCTTTGCGAGACGGCAGGCGGCGGCGCAGAAGCGCAGGCGGCCAGCGCGCCGAGTGCCGGAAGGACGAGCAAGGCCCTCACAGCGCGCTTTCGTCCAGTTCCAGCCCTTCGCGGCGGAAGGCGGAGACCAGCGTGTTGCGCAGCAGCACGGCGATGGTCATCGGGCCCACGCCGCCGGGCACCGGGGTGATCGCCCCGGCCCGCTCGCTGGCGCCGCCGAAATCGACGTCCCCGACCAGCCGCGTCTTGCCCTCCTCGCTTGCCGCAACGCGATTGATGCCCACGTCGATCACCGTCGCGCCGTCCTTCAGCCATTCGCCCTTCACCATTTCGGGGCGACCGACTGCGGCCACCACGATATCGGCGCGGCCGACCACTGCGGGCAGGTCTTTCGTGCGGCTGTGCGCGATGGTGACGGTGCAGTTTTCGCCCAGCAGCAACTGCGCCATCGGCTTGCCGACGATGTTGCTGCGGCCGATGACCACTGCGTCCATTCCCGACAGGTCGCCCAGCCGGTCGCGCAGCAGCATGATGCAGCCATAAGGCGTGCACGGCACGAAGCCGGTGCCGCCCGTCGCCAGCCGCCCGGCGTTGATGACATGGAAGCCGTCGACGTCCTTTTCCGGCGCGATGGCAGCGATCACCGCCTGCTCGTCGAGATGAGCCGGGAGGGGCAGCTGGACGAGGATGCCGTCCACCGCATCGTCGGCATTGAGCCTCTCGACCAGGGCCAGAAGGTCGGCCTGCGACGTGTCTGCGGCGAGACGGTGCTCGAAGCTTTCCATGCCTGCGCCAACGGTCGCCTTGTGCTTGTTGCGCACATAGACCTGGCTTGCGGGATCTTCGCCCACCAGCACCACCGCAAGGCCCGCCTTGCGCCCGGCCTGCTCCTCAAACTGCGCGGCAAGCGTTCCGATACGTCCGCGCAGGCGCTCGGCGAAACCCTTCCCGTCGATGATCGCGGCGGTCATATGGATGCGTTCACCATGCCGCCCAGAACGATCATGATGACATTCAGGAGGACGATGACGACGAGCGGCGAGAAGTCGATCATGCCCGTGTCCGGCATGATCCGGCGGATAGGCCGCAGGATCGGTTCGAGCAGGCGGTTGATGCTGGTGTAGAAGTTCGAGAAGAACTGGTTCGACGGGTTGAGCACGTTGAATGAGAACAGCAGCCCGATGATGAATTGCGCGATGATCAGCACCAGGAACACCGTCGTCAGCAGGTCCATGATATTGTAAAGCGCGATCAGTATTTGAGTCATTGCATTCCCTGCGCGTAACTGTGTTAGCGAGATAGGTCACGTACGCCTGCCTCGCAAGGGAGCAGGCTTCAGCCCCCTCGTCCGGAGCGCTCCAGCGGCTCGATAAAGGTCTGGCTCTCGATGCGCCAGCGCGTCGCCTGCCCTTCGCTCGTTTCCGGCTCCAGCACCCTGTCCATCACCAGCGAGCCGCGCCGGGGCGGCGTGTCGGCCTTCGCCGCGTCGGTCAACGTGCCGGTGACGGTGCAGGTGGGCATCCCCTCACCGGTCGAGACTTCCGGTTCCTCCCACGCGATCTGCGGCGTGGTGTAGCCGGTCAGCAGCGCTTCCAGCCGGGCGCCGTCGATCACCGGATCGTCCCACAGCAGGGCGGCGCGCCCGTATTCGCCGGAGGACAGCGCCTCGAAATAGAACTGCGCCGCGGTCGCGCATTTCTCGCTGCGCAGCGCGGCCTGGTCGGCGGGCGCGATGGGCACCGGCGGATTGGGACCGGACAGGCCCGGAGCCTCCTCGCCGGCCGTAGGTGTTTCGTCCGCGTCCCCGCAGGCGACGAGCGCCAGCGGCGCCAGCATCATGGCAAGCAGCCTCATGCCTCTCTCCTGATCAGCGTACCCGCGCCGCGCGCGGTAAAGAATTCGAGCAGCATCGCGTGCGGCACCCGACCGTCGAGAACGACCGCAGCATCGCATCCTGCCTCCACGGCGGACACGCAGGTTTCCAGCTTAGGGATCATGCCGCCGCTGACCGTGCCGTCCTCGCGCAATTCCGCGATCCGGGCAGGGGTCAGGTCGGTGACCAGTTCGCCGTCCTTGTCGAGCACGCCCGCCACGTCGGTCAGCAGGAACAGCCGCGCCGCGCCGATGGCCGCAGCGATCGCGCCCGCCATCGTGTCGGCGTTGATGTTGTAGGTGTGCCCGTCCAGCCCGCGCGCGATCGGCGCGACCACCGGGATCATGCCCGCCGCGCTGGCCGTGTCGAGCAGCGTGGTGTCGACCGACGTCGGATCGCCGACGAAGCCGAGGTCGAGCGCCTTTTCGATCAGGCTGTCGGGATCGCGCGTCGTGCGCTGAAGCTTCTCCGCCGTCACCAGCCCGCCGTCCTTGCCGCTGATGCCGATGGCCTTGCCGCCGGCGTTCGCGATCCAGCCGACCAGTTCCTTGTTGATAGCGCCCGACAACACCATCTCGGCGACCTTGGCCGTCGCCTCGTCCGTCACGCGCAGCCCGTCGACGAAGCGTGTCTCGACCCCCAGCTTGCCAAGCATCTCGCCGATCTGCGGGCCGCCGCCGTGGACCACGACCGGGTTGATCCCGACCGCTTTCAACAGGACGATATCCTCGGCAAAGTCACGCGCGGCATCGGCATCGCCCATCGCGTGGCCGCCGTATTTCACCACGAAAGTGCGCCCGGCATAGCGCTGCAGGTAAGGCAGCGCCTCGATCAGCACCTGTGCTTTGGCGATGCTTTCCCGGCTCACGTCAGGCGCCCTTGCGGTCCAGCTTGCGACCGAGCATCACCGCGCCCTGGATCAGGAACGGCACGACCACCAGGCTGAGCGCGACCTTGGCACTCGCCTGGCCGATCATCAGGTCCATGATGGGCCGCGTGCCGGCAAAGGCGATAGTGATGAAGATGACGGTGTCGATCGCCTGGCTCAGCGCGCTGGCGATGGCCGCGCGGACCATGAGCGCGCCGCCCTTGCTCTCACCCTCCTGGTTGCCGCGCAGGCGGTTGAACAGGTAGACGTTGAGGAACATCGACACGCCGTAGGCGATGGGCCCGGCGATCCAGATGCGCAGCGTGCCCGACAGTACGGTTTCAAACGCCTCAGGCGCGTAGCTGTTCTCGTCCACCGGCAACCACAGGACCAGTTGGGTCAGCGCGAAGGCCACGCCGAGCGGCACGAAGCCCCACAGGACCAGCCGGTTGGCGACCGCGCGGCCGTGCAGTTCCGCCGTGGCGCTGGACATGACGACCAGCAACAGGAAGGCAAAGATGCCCGCTTCCACCGCCAGCGGGCCGAGCGCGACCTGCTTGAAGCCGAGCACGCCGGCGAGCACCACCATGCCGCCATAGACAAGCGCGGTGAGGAAGAGCGAAGGCGCGATAGCGCGCGGCTGGGTATCCGGGTCCATCGCGCCAGCCTTAGCGGCGGGGGCGCGCGGGGGGAAGTGGCCGCGCGTGACCTCTCCCCCGCAGCTACAACCGCTCGCCGGGCGCGTTACTGCGCGGCGTCGGCGGGTTCGGGAGTGTCGACCATCGGCGGCTGCGCGGCGTCGGGCGCTTCGGTGCCGCCCACGGTCACGTCGACCTCGTCCGGCATCGTCTCACCGCCGGTCAGCGCGCCTTCTTCCGGCACGACGGTCGGGAGGTCCTCTTCCAGCGCCTCTTCGGCGGAGACGCCGGCTTCGGCGCCTTCCATGGTCGCTTCGGTCGTGTCGCCCGCGGGGTTCCACATGAACACGATCGCGGCCAGCGCTAGTACGGCGAGCAGGACGATCCAGATCCACATGCGGGACTTGGTTTCTCCGGGTGCGGGGTCGACGGCCATGGGTTTCTCCTTGGGGATTGCGGGGTGTCCTGCGCCTTCAACGGGCCCCCGCCGCGCCAGTTCCGAAGCGGTCGCCGCGGTGCTAGGCGCGCACCATGGCCCGCCGCCCTTCCCGCACGCCGCCGCGCCCGCCCCGCTTCGATGCGCCGTGGAACCGCCGCCGTGCGCGGCAGCGCCGGTTCGGCGGCTGGTGGCGGAGCGGGCGCTGGCTGCTGCTGGTCGCGGCCATCGTGCTGGCGTGGCGGATGCTGGAAAGCACGCTCGGCCCGCCGCGCACTTGGACGCAGAGCGACGTTCGCGTGGGCGTTTGCGGCGAAGGGCGCAGCGCCGTGTGCGCCCTCGACGGCGATACGCTCGCCATCGGCTTCGGGCCGCAAGGCCGCCGCGTCCGCCTCACCGGCTTCGACGCGCCCGAACGCGATGGCGCCTGCCCGGCCGAGAGCGCCAAGGCCGAAGAGGCGACGCGCGCCCTCGTCCGCTGGCTCAACGCCGGGCCGTTCGAGTGGGACGGCGGCGCCGATCCCCCGCGCGACCGATACGGGAGAGAACTGCGCAGCGTCCGCCGCACCGGCGCCGACGGCCGCGTGCGCCTGCTGGCCGATCACATGGTCGAGGCCGGCCTTGCCGAAGGCTCCGGCTGGGCCGCGTCCGCCATCGACTGGTGTAGGACCTGAGTAGGAGCCGCGCCCGCCGGCTCCTATTCGATGGAACACATGGAACACGGTCCTGGCGCAAAACCGCCCGCGCGGCCGCACGCGTCCTTCATGCGGTGAAGCCGGGCGAGAGGGGCCGAGGATGCTGCCATGGCGCGAGTGTGCCACGCCCCGCCGCAAGTAGGAAAGCGCGCACCACGCCGCGCGGTCAGGCCCCGTCGGGCGGGTATTGCGGCGCGGGTCCGTGATCGATGCTGAGGCTTTCGAGCAGGCGGAAGCGCCCCTCTTCCGGCATCCATTGCCACACGTGGAGATAGCGCCCGCCGCCGGTCTGCACCCATGTCGGCCCGCCCGGATCGTCCGGACCATAGGCGCCGGCAGGCCGCTGGCGAAGCTCGTGGAACGTGTGGTGCCCTTCCTCCAGCACGCCCCAGGTGCCGAGCGGTTCGATCGTGCGGCTGCCGGGCACGAGCAGGCGGCGGTTCCTGTACCCTTCGTTCTCCCCGCCCGGCTCGCGCGCGGCGCATTGATTGCGCGATTGCTCGATCATGTCCGCCCCGCTCGCGAGCGGAAGGCCGGCAAGATCGTGGATCATGCGGAAGTCCGGGTGGACGAGGTCCGCCACGGAATCGGGATCGCAGCCTTCGAAGAAGGCCCAGAACAGCTTCGCATCGTTCGCCTCGATCTGCGCGACCATCTGCGTGCCCGTCGGCATTTCGGTGGCGGCAGCCGGCGCGGCGGGTACGGGTGCGGCCTGCGCGAGCAGGAAGGCGGCGAATGCAATCATAGTGGATCTCTCCCGATGTGTGTTGCCTTGATAACACACCTCGTGGGGAGGTCAAGCGATCAAGTAATAGGCAAGGTGGAGTGGCGCCGGATCGAATTCGTCCATGCGGCCCCGATATCACCGGTCGGGCGAAAAGCCGCTAGCGATTGATCTTCGAGGCGTCGAAATCGCCGATGACCGGTTCGTCGGAGGCGAGCTCCGGCTCGGCCGGAGAATTGGCGCTTTCCGCGCCGGTTTCAGCTCGGGCGATCGCTTCGGCGCGGGTGTAGCCGCGGGCTTCGTCCACGCTCTTGGCGTATTGCACCCACAGCAGCATCCCGAACAGGCCGATGCCGAGGCACGCCGCTCCGCCGGCGATCGGCTTGCCGCTGCGGAAATAGAGGAACGCGCGCCAGCCGAGGAACCCGACCATGAAGACGCCGAACAATGTAAGCATATGACCCCCGTGATTTTGTCGCGGAAGGCCATAGGGCCGGAGTGCTGAAAAGCCGGTAAACGCTACCGCGAAACCAGCCGTTCGAACACGCCCAGCATCAGGTCGCGCGATCCTTCGTAATAGGGGCGCTGGATTTCGGTATCGCCGGGCTTGTGGTAATCCGGGTTCTCGCTGCCGTCCTCGAATTCCTGGCTGATGCTGGCAACGGTGAAGCCTTCGCGCCGGTACGCCTCGTGGTCGGTGTTGGGATAGGTCGTCACCAGCAGCGAGATCGGCAGGCCCTCCGCCACCTCCAAGTAGAGCGCGGTCAGGTCTTCGGAATTGGAATCGAATTCGATCACCCCGTCGCCGTCGCTGTCCCAGCCGACCATGTCGATATTGTGCATGGATTCGAGAGGAATGCCCGATTCCTTCCAGCGCGCGGCGTTGACCCGCGCGCCGACCAGGCCGACTTCTTCCTGGTCCAGCATGACGAAATGCACGGTCGCGGTGCGGCGAGGCATGGCGGCGAGCGTGCGCGCGACCTCCAGCACGATCTCCACCCCGCTGCCGTTGTCGTCCACGCCGGGGCTGCCCGGCACGGTGTCGTAATGCGCGGCGATGACGATGTGGCGCGGGCTATCTGGGTCGATGTCGGTCGCGGGCAGCACGCCGACGACGTTGGAGCCGGTGAATTCCGTCGCCACGCCGCGCCGGGTGAAGGTGGTGGTATAGGGCTGGTATTCGACCGTCAGGCCGATCCGGATCATCTCCGCCGCGAGGAGGAATTGCGCCATCTCCCGCTGCTCGGGAGAGGCCCGCTCGGTCATCAGCGTAAAGCAAGGCTCCACGCACCGCGTGATCGGCGTGTCATCCTCTGGCGGAGCAGGCGTGCTGACGGGCGCGGGGGTGCAGGCAGCGGTGGCTGCGAGGAGGGTGGCGAGGGGAAAAGTTCTTCGGCCGAAAAATTTCATTGATTTTGCCAACACAAGGGCAATTATCACCATGTGAGTACGTGAACTTACTCGATAATGCCTTCTTCAAATGGAATAACGTTCAAAAGGTATTCTTCCGCAACGTCGCCATATTCCAGCCGAGCCTTAATACTTGAGTCAACCGAAAGATTTATGTCGTCCATTGGCATTTTAATAATCACCAATTTCGGCTGATCATCTAAGTCTAGATCTTCGCTAAGTGGCTTAGTGTATGGGCCTCGCTTGATGACCTCATCTCGATCAACATGCGTGATCTCAAAGGTCAATCGCAAAATTAACGACCTGTGATCTTCGCTAGCATATGCTAATGTTACAAATACAAGGGACCTGAGGAAATTTTGGCCCCGGCTGACCTCAACATCTCGCGACATGACGCCCAAGAACATGGGCTGCCCACTGTCTTCCGTTCGCACTTCTTCGCAAAAAAAAGACGTTCCTTTAAGAGGAGGCATTGCGGACAGCCTCCATCAGTTCGTCATAAGTCACGCCAAATGTTGACTTAAGCTTTTCAAGCTTATCAAACCCTGGCTTTTCCTGACCGTTCTCAAGGCGGGCGATTGCAGCTTGAGAAGAGCTGATAGCGTCAGCCAACTGCTGCTGACTTAGGCCCAACTTCATCCGAAAGTAGGCAGGCGTTGCCATACCGTCTCGGGCGAGCCTCTCCTCGGCCTTTTTCTTGCGAATAGTTGCGAGTTCGGGCCGATCTTTGTTCTCGAAATGGCGACTTACGAAATCCGCCAAGGGAAGGAACCCGTCAGGCGCCGAAGTGAATTCGACTACTGAAAGCGAACGCCGACCCCGCACACGTAATCTAGGCGGCGCGACTCCTGCGCTCTGCCATCTGACTGGCCCGCGAGTATTAGAAGATCGGAAAACCGAGCGTGTCATAAGACTGCCTTATCCGTTTTGAAAAAGTGGAATCGTCTTCGTAATTTTGGTCACGATGCATTATTCCCAATATGCCGATAATCTTGCCTTGGTGATTGGCTGCAGTGATGATCCGCCACTTACGGACACGCAAAAATTTGACGCGGTAAACGTTCCGACCTTCGTTAGCGAGGTATCGGAGAGCCTTGACGCTTTCGATCTGACTATCGGAATATGTGGGATCAGCAATCGCATCACACCAACCCTCGTCACCCTCTAAATCTTCGAACAGGACCTGCATCTCATCATAGGCGAGCTTATCTTCGCTTCGCACGCGAATCAGGTCGGCCGCTACCTCCTCGGCTACAACGAGGCGATAGCGGCGATGTACTTCAGACATATACCGTTTCCGGTATAACGCGCAAGCGTTCAATCACTCCGCCGCTTCCACAGCCCCGCTCTCCCCGAACATGTCCGGGCCGTCGTCCACCGCCTCTTCCTCGTTCGCGGCCTTGGCGCCGCGGCGCTTGTCGAAGCTGGACCACACGTCGTTCCAGTTGCCCTTCGTCGCGCCCTTCGAATATTCGGTCGCGCGGGTTTCGAAGAAGTTGGCGTGCTCCACCCCGTTCAGCAGCGGGGCGAGCCACGGCAGCGGGTGGTCTTCCACCATGTAGATCGGCTGCAGGCCCAGCTGGCCCAGGCGCCAGTCCGCGATGTAGCGGATGTATTTCTTGATTTCCTTCGCCGTCATCCCCGGCACCGGCCCCGCGTCGAACGCCAGGTCGATGAAGGCATCTTCCAGCCGCACCGTCTTCTGGCACATGTCCATGATGTCTTCCTTCACGGACTTGGTCAGGCAGCCGCGTTCCTCGCAGAAGGCGTGGAACAGCTTGATGATGCCTTCGCAGTGCAGGCTCTCGTCCCGCACGGACCAGCTGACGATCTGGCCCATGCCCTTCATCTTGTTGAAGCGCGGGAAGTTCATCAGCATGGCGAAGCTGGCGAACAGCTGCAGCCCTTCGGTAAAGCCGCCGAACATCGCCAGCGTGCGGGCGATATCCTCGTCATTGTCGACGCCGAATTCCTGCAGGTAGTCGTGCTTGTCCTTCATCTCCTCGTATTCGAGGAACATGCCGTATTCGCTTTCCGGCATGCCGATCGTGTCGAGCAGGTGGGAATAGGCGGCGATGTGGACCGTTTCCATGTTGCTGAAGGCGGCCAGCATCATCTTGATCTCGGTCGGCTTGAACACGCGGCCGTATTTCTCGTGGTAGCAATCCTGCACCTCGACATCGGCCTGGGTGAAGAAGCGGAAGATCTGGGTGAGCAGGTTGCGCTCGTGATCGGACAGCTTCTGCGCCCAGTCGCGGCAATCCTCGCCCAGCGGCACTTCTTCCGGCATCCAGTGGATCTGCTGCTGGCGTTTCCAGAAGTCGTAGGCCCACGGATATTCGAAGGGCTTGTAGGTCTTTCTGGCTTCGAGCAACGACATCTTGTGGTCTCCTGGGTCCGCGTGGCCGACTCATATAGGGAATCATGGCTGCGAAACGAAGGCAAGCAGATATGATTCGGCGGGGATAAGCGCGGGAAAAGAAAGTCAGGCGATGAGCGTGAACAGCGCGACCAGCGCGAGCACCGCAAGGCCCATGCCCATGTAAGGGGTGCCGGGCGCGACTTTCAGCGGATCGATATCGGAATAGCGCTGCGGCAGGGGCTCCGCCTCGCCGTCTTCCCCGTGCTGGCGGGCCTCGTGATTGGCATAGAAGCCGGTGCCGATCAGCAGCAGGCCGACGAAGGTGAACACGGTCTGCGTGTCGAGGCCGAGCTCCTCGTAGGTCGCCAGCCCGATGTCGCCGCCCGCCGCCTGCGGGAAGGCGAGCAGCAGGGCAACGAAACCGCCGAAAACCAGCGGCACTCGCCGCACCAGCCACGTGGCGCCGTGATCATCCTCCGGCTCCTCACCGTGGTTCCAGCGCAAATCGGCGACCCGGTCGGTCGTTGCGGAATGGGCCAGCGCGCGCTCGATCCGCCACTCCCGCCAGCGCCACCGCAGCCAGCGCAGCTTCGAAATCGCGGCCATGGGTGCAGTCGCCACCAGCGTCAGCCAGGCCGCCTGTTCGACCAGGCCCGGAGTGATGACGGAAAGCCAGTCCATTGCCAGCCGAAGATACCGGAACCGCGCGGCTGCTCCAATCGTTTTCACCGCAGGCCCATCGCAGAAGGAACAGCACCATGGCGCACCACGATACGGACAAGGACACGGCGGCCGAGCCGAAGGTCGACAAGTCGCAGCAGAAGTTCGGCTATGGCGACCGTAATGACGGCATCGAGCGGGTCGAGGCGGAAAAGGGCGCCGAAAAGCAGGCGGGCGAGAACTCGGACGATCCCGACCACGACCCGCTGCTGGTGGACGAGCCGCAGAAGGTCGCCCGCGCCGATGCACAAAGGCCGCTGCAGCAGTCCTGACCTCAATATCCCCCAAACGCGAAAGGCCCCGCATTGCTGCGGGGCCTTTTCGTTTGCGCCAACGGCGTGGCCTGGTGTTTGGGCTTAGCGCTGGGGCTTGTTCACCCGCCGGCTGATCTCCAGCAGCAGCAGGATCGGCGTCGCCCACAGCCAGAGGAACAGCCCGCTTTCGTGCCAGCCGCGCGTGGTCGGCAGTTCGAAGCTGCATTCATACATCTCGAACAGTCCGACGCCCGGACAGCGCGCGGGATAGACCGCGGTGTTGAGCAGGAAGACCCCCAGCCCCACCCAGCTCAGAGCGCACAGGATCAGCAGCACAAAGCGCAGCGGCCCCCATTCGCGGTAGGAGCGGCGCAGGTTAAGCGAGAGGTTCATCTGGCTCATGGTCAGCCTGCATAATTTGCGAGGGTTTCCATTCGGTTACCGGGATGTGGGCGGACAGGATTAACCGCCCCGCCGCCCCCGAACCGTTTTTCCCGTGCGACGAGCCGAGGAACGGCGCCCGCGCACGCCCGTTATATAGGTAACTCACTCATACGAAAGGAAAAACATGCTCGAACGGATGCGCATCAAGGAACATATGGAAGTCGTCGATTTCGATGGGAACCACGTTGGAACGGTCGATGAGGTCGAGGACGAGCGGATCAAGCTGACCAAGTCCGACAGCTCGGACGACAAGCACCACTACCTGCAGCTCGACAGTGTTGCGAAGATCGCGGAGAACCGGATTTACCTCGACAAGGGTACGAAGCTCCCCGTCGGCATGGGCAACAAGGCCCAGATGGAAATGAGCTGATCGACCGGTTCGTTGGGAGCCGCAGCTGAGACGGCTCGATACCGTACACGCGAAAAGCCCCGCGCCATCTATTGATGGTGCGGGGCCTTTCGTTTGTCCAGCGTGTGTCCGCAGTCCCCGATGGCGGTTTGTCAGACGCGTGCCCCTCGCCTACGGTGCCCCTACCTTACTGATTTTCCAAGGACACGCCGATGACCCTCGCAATCCTGCTTCCTCTCCTTTTGGTCGCTGCGCCGCAATCGGCCGACGAGCCGTTGGCGCGGGCCGATTACCTGCGGCTGATGGACCAGGAGTTCGCCGCCTACGATGCGGACCGCGATGGCGTGGTCACCTCGGCGGAGGTTGCGGCGAAGCTGCAGCAGGACCTGCAGATGCAGGCGCTGCAGGCGAACCGCCAACTCTTCGCGCAGCTGGATACCGATCGGGACGGCATGCTTTCACCGGAGGAATTCGCCGCGCTGGCCGCGACCGGCCAGCGAGCCGATCCCTCGCAATTCATGGGCCGCGTCGATCTCGATGGCGACGGCAACGTGAGCCAAGTCGAACATCGCCGCGTCATGCTGGGCGCTTTCGACGCGATCGACACGAACCTCGACGGAATCGTGACGGCCGCCGAGCTCGCGGCTTCGCAGCAAGGCGGGGCGGCACGCTAGGCACCGCCCTCGCGCGCCGTCAGAACTCGCCGCCGATACCGATGGTGGCGCCGGTGTTGTCGCCGCCGGAGTGGCTGACACTGGCGGAGATCACCAGCGGCACGTCGACATTGAGCCGGTGCGCCAGGCCTAGGCTGAAGGCATTCTCGCCGCGGAAGGTTGCGCCCTTCGCAAGGTAGCTCGTCCGCCCCGGTGCGCTCGGCATGGAAGGATCGGCCTGTGCCATCGCGGCCGCGACACCGGCTCGCATGTCGCTGTCGAGATCGTCGATCCGGAGGCCGATCAGGTCGACCCGCCCCTCCAGCGCCGCGAACTGCATGTCGCTGACCGCGGCGATGGACTGGACCTGCGCCCGCACATTGGCGACCGAGGCGGCGGTCGCGGCGTTGGAGACGCCGAGCGTGCCGTTTCCATCCACCGTCACGAACTGCTCCTCGCCCACCTGCGCCGCGTCGGAGGCGGCGATGTCGCCCACTGCGACCGATGTTCCCGCACTGCCCAGCATCACCTGGTTGTCAGCCGTGGTCTGCGCATTGGCGCCGAGCGCAGTCGAGCCTGCGTTGGTGGCCGAGGCACGGTAGCCGAAAGCCGTGCTGTCGGACCGGGAGGCAAGCGAATCCACCCCGAAGGCCGACGAGTTCGCTCCGGTCGCAGTGGCCCCGTCGACACCCGCATCCTCATCGCTGTCGCCGCCAAAGGCTGTAGAATTCACGCCAGTGGCGCGCGCCGCGTATCCGACCGCAGTCGAGCGGTTGGCGGTGGTGGCGAAGCGCCCGATGGCGATCGCCCCGATTCCTTCCGCGCTCGACTGCCGCCCGATGGCAACCGAGTGCGTGGAGCGGGCAAAGGCATCGAGCCCGATCGCGATCGCCGAATTACCCGGGGTCTGCGCATCACGGCCCAAGGCCAGCGCATCGGCATTCGTCGCCCGCGCACCGCTTCCCAGCGCGAGCGCGCTTGACGCCGTGGCGGAGCTGTCCGCCCCGATCGAAACCGCCCGGTCGCCGACCGCCTGCGCCCCGATAGCGTCGGCATCGCCGGCATCGCCTCCCAGCGCGATGGCGGAAAGACCCTGCGCGAGACTGCCATCGCCCGTCGCGATAGCGCCCGATCCGACAGCGCCGGAATCGCGCCCGATGGCCACGGCACCAAGGCCATCGGCCGCCGCGAAGGAGCCGAGCGCCGTCGCCTCCTCTCCCGCAGCGTCGCTACCCCTTCCCAGCGAAATTGCACCAGAACCTTCGCTCGATGCGAGGTAGCCGATCGATATCGCCGTGGCGGAATTGGCAAGGACCGAGGCGTTGGAGCCTATGGCGAGGCCGTAATTCGACTGTGCTTGCGATTGAAAACCGAGCGCGACCGACTGGATACCCGAAGCTTGCGCGGTAACGCCGAGCGCCATGCCGGTGTCGCCCGAAGCCGAGGAATCGCGCCCCACGGCGATGGCACCGGACCCGCTGGCCGACGCGCCGACCGTGTCGGCGTCCGACCCGTCCCCTCCGATTGCGATGGAATTTTCCCCGCCGGACGAACTGCGCACCCCGAGGGCGACCGAGTTGGCGCCGGTCGCGTTGGCGTTGGCACCGACTGCGGTGGCGGTGTCAGCGCCCGCGATCGCTTCGTTGCCGAGCGCCGTCGCTTCGGAGAAATTGGCAGTCGCCTGTTCGCCCACAGCCGTCGCTTGGAAGCCCTGCGCTTTGGCGGCTTCGCCGAGCGCGGTGGATTCTCCGCCGCTGGCGTCGGAGTGGGCGCCAAGTGCCGTGGCACCCCCTGCGCCCGTTGCCTGCGCGTTTTCACCGACCGCCGTGGCGGATGCCTGCGAGGCGTCGCTGTCGCGGCCGATCGCGATGCTGCCATCTGCAGATGCCAGTGAATCCTCGCCGATGGCGATCGATCCGGCACCCTGCGCGCGCGCCGCGATCGTGTCGACATCGGTGCTATCGTCGCCCCCGATGGCGACCGCCCCCTGGCCCGTGGCGCTCGCCCGGTTGCCGAGCGCGACCGATCCGGCCTGCGTCGCTTCCGCGGCATAGCCGAAGGCGGAACTCGCCCCGGTCCCGCGCGCACTGGCGAACGACCCGACGGCCGTCGACTCCCCGCCGGTGGCTTGCGCATCCGCGCCGATCCCGACCGAATTGAGCCCCGAAACGAGGGCATCGTCGCCGCACGCCACATTGCTGATCTCGAACTCCGAATCCGCCCCCAGGTCGGTGTCGATATTGCTGTCGGCGTTGCCATCATTGTTGGTGTCGAGCAGGCAGTCGTCGGCCCGCGCCTCCTGCGCCGGCAGCAAGGTGAGGCACGCAGCGGTCGCGGCCCCTGCGAACAGCGCGGCGCGAAGCATCGAAGTCTTGGTCATTGTGTTCCCCCCGAATTGAAATCCGGGCGGGCGACTTTGCGACTCGGCGACCGGACTGATGCGGGCGAGCGTAGCGCCAAGTTCGGCGGCGTGGTTGTCTTTATGCGACAATCTGCACAGCGAAGACGCGGCATTTCGCGTTTATTTCCAAGGAATTGGGAAATTCGTTCACTTCCGCACCCAGTGCGAACCGCCGCGCTTCAGGGACAGCGCGCGGCAAAACACCCGCAGCGCGCGGCTGCGGGTGTCCTGTTCTTGCACCGGTAGACGAACCGAACGCCGCCTACTGGCAGGCGAGGCACTCGTCGTAGTCGGTGCTTTCGCCTGCGCTCAATTCGTACTTCGCGGCATCGGCGGTGTTGTCCGCCTCCACCCCGCCGGCGAACCCGGCGCGCTGAACCGATTTCGACCGCAGGTAATAGAGCGACTTGATGCCCTTCTCCCACGCCTGGAAGTGCAGCATGGCGAGGTCCCACTTGTCGACGTCGGCCGGGATGAACAGGTTCAGCGACTGGGCCTGGTCGATGTAGGGTGCGCGGTCGGCTGCGAATTCGAGCAGCCAGCGCTGGTCGATTTCGAAGCTCGTCTTGAACATCGCCTTTTCTTCCGGGCTGAGGAAGTCGAGGTGCTGCACGCTGCCGCCCTTTTCGAGGATGGAGTTCCACACATTGGTGGAATCCTTGCTCTTTTCGCGCAGTATCTCTTCCAGGTACGGGTTCTTCACGATGAAGCTGCCCGACAGGGTCTTGTGCGTGTAGATGTTCGCCGGGATCGGTTCGATACAGGCGCTGGTCCCGCCGCAGATGATGCTGATCGACGCGGTCGGCGCGATCGCCATCTTGCAGCTGAAGCGCTCCATCACGCCCATTTCCGCCGCATCGGGACAGGGCCCGCGTTCCTGCGCCAGCATCATGCTGGCTTCGGACGCCCTGGACTGGATGTGCTTGAACATCTTCAGGTTCCAGGTCTTGGCCATCGCGCTTTCCATCGCGATGCCCTTCGACTGGAGGAAGGAGTGGAAGCCCATCACGCCGAGACCGACGGACCGCTCGCGCTCGGCGGAATATTTCGCACGCGCCATCTCGTCCGGCGCGCGGTCGATATAGTCCTGCAGCACGTTATCGAGGAAGCGCATCACGTCCTCGATGAACATCGTGTCCTTGCTCCACTCGTCCCAGTTTTCCAGGTTGAGGGAGGACAGGCAGCACACCGCCGTACGGTCGTTGCCGAGGTGGTCGACACCGGTCGGCAGCGTGATCTCGCTGCACAGGTTGGAAGTCGAGACCTTGAGGCCGAGATCGCGGTGGTGCTTCGGCATCATGCGGTTCACCGTGTCGGAGAACACGATGTAGGGCTCGCCCGTGGCAAGGCGGGTTTCGACCAGCTTCTGGAACAGGCTGCGCGCATCCACCTGCCCGCGTTCGGAGCCGTCCTTGGGGCTGCGCAGGGTGAACATCTCGCCCGCACGCACCGCTTCCATGAACTCGTCGGTCAGGAGGACGCCGTGATGCAGGTTGAGCGCCTTGCGGTTGAAGTCGCCGGAAGGCTTACGGATCTCGAGGAACTCCTCGATTTCCGGGTGACTGACGTCGAGATAGCAGGCCGCCGATCCGCGCCGCAGCGAACCCTGGCTGATCGCCAGCGTCAGGCTGTCCATCACCCGGACGAACGGAATGATGCCGCTGGTCTTGCCGTTGAGGCCGACCGGCTCGCCGATACCGCGGACATTGCCCCAGTAGGTGCCGATGCCGCCGCCCTTGGATGCGAGCCACACGTTCTCGTTCCAGGTGCCGACGATGCCGTCGAGGCTGTCGCTGACGGAGTTCAGGTAACAGGAAATCGGCAGGCCGCGCCCTGTGCCGCCGTTTGACAGTACCGGTGTGGCGGGCATGAACCACAGGCGGCTGATGTAATCGTACAGGCGCTGGGCATGCTCCTGGTCGTCGGCATAGGCATCGGCCACGCGGGCGAACAGGTCCTGGAAGCTTTCGTCCGGCAGCAGGTAGCGGTCGGTCAGCGTTTCCTTGCCGAATTCGGTGAGCAGCGCATCGCGGCTGTCGTCGGTCTGGATCGTGAAGCGGCGCTCGCACACGGTGTGCGAATCGCGCGGGGCCAGCGCAGTCTTCAGCGCCTCGCCCATGGCTGCGGCGGCGCCTTCGGCAACCTTGTCCGCCACCAACGCGTCGGTGCCGTCGTCCTGCTTGTCCATTTTTACTGCCTTCTTGGCCCCGTTCTTCGGGGCATCCGTTGCGGGAGCATCCAGCGTCGCTTCGTTCGTCACATCATCCATCGAAACGTCGTCACCTGCCTTGAAATCCATTTGTCTGCCCGCCTTCATTCCGAACGACCCGCGAGGGCCGGATGTTCCAGTTTCGTTCGAGTCGGGAACGGGCCGGGAATGATGTAGCGTATGTGGGGACTGGGCGCGCGGGTTCCACCGCTTCTTTTCGCCCGATTTTTACCCCCGGCCTGTCCACAGACAGGCCCACAAGCTCTTCCACAGCGCCCGTGACCAACCCCGCCCTGGCGAATCTTTTCCCGCTGCGCGCCTGCCCCGCTTCGGGCCGCGCTTTCGGGCTTTTCGCCTAGGTTTTGGGGCTCCCCGGCCTTCGAACCACTAGATAGTGAATCAACACCGACTCACCGTCAATGCCGGATTAACCGTGATTCCGCGTGCCGACGGGGTGTATTAGCCATAGCATACGCCGCGACGCGTGGAGGAAGCTGGACTGGCGCCGCGCGCAAGCCCCAAAACGCATCTGTGAAGAAAAACATGGTGATTGAATCATTCGAATCCGCGCGTGAATCAATCGTCCGCGCGCGGGCACGAAAGTTGCGCTGCGGGAGAGTGCGGCACCCTCCCGCAGCGGGACGTTTGCCTACTCGCCGGCCTGTCGGACGAAGGGGAGTTCCTGCCCGCCCTGGCGGATCACGAGGCCGGTGACGGCGCCCTCCTCGCGCTGGAAAGTGACCGTGGCATCGACGCCCTGCACGGCGAATTCGGTCTCGCTCGACGGCGTGAGCGGAAGCGCATTCTGCGGGCCGAGCTTGCCGGTCAGCCGGCCGTCCTCGCCCATCGCGACCACGAGCACGCCGATGGCCGATTCGTAATTGCCGACGTAGGATTCCAGCACCGCGGCGGGCACTTCGGCGACCTCCGGCTCCGGAACGTCGCCGGTCCGCGTAGCGATTTCCGCCGCCGTCTCGCCGTTCTGATGCATCCGCATCACCGGCACGCCGTCGTCGGACATGGCGATTTCGAACCACGTGAGGCTGCCCGGGCCATAGTGGAAACGGTTTCCGCCCGCAGCGTAGACCCGCGTTTCGCTCGCCCCTTCGCGCTGGGTGTAAAGCTGCCCGTCGCGTTCGAAGAACACGCGCGCGCCGCCACCGTTCGCGATGGCGTAGCTGCCGAAATACGGGGCAAGCGCGGCGATGTCGGCATCGACGGTGGCAAAGCTTTCGTAAGGATCGCCGATCGCGATGGCGGCAAGCCGGCGCATCGTGGTGCCGGCGCCGACCGCGGGCGAATCGGAATTTGCGAGTACGGCGACGAACACGTCTTCGTCCGGTAGGTAGATGCTGTCTGTCGAGAAGCCGAAGATGCCGCCGCTGTGGCCGATGGCCGGGCGACCGCGCAAGTCGCTGAGGCCGAGGCCGTAGCCGTAAGGTATTTCTTCCCCGTCGGTCAGCACGGTCGGGGCGGTCATCGCAGCGTAGGTCTCGGCGCCCAGCACCTTGCCGCCGTGGAGCGCGCTCGCCCACTTGGCGAGATCGAGCACCGTCCCGCTCAGCGCGCCGGCCGCGCCCGGAACCGAGGGGTGGATCGGCTTGGAGGCGGCGAAGCGGTTCTCGCCGTCGAACGTGTAGCCGGTGGCGAAGGCGGTGGTGGCGGCTTCGTCGGTCCGGAAGCCCAGCGTCGCGAGCCCGAGCGGGGCGGCGATGCGGCGCTCCATTTCCTCGTACCACGGGCGGCCGGAGACCTCTTCGATGATCACGCCGACAAGGTAGTAGGCGCTGTTGTTGTAATTCCACGCGCTGCCCGGCGCGAATTCCATCGGCTCGGCGGAGAAGATCGCCACCAGCTCCTCGTTTGTCAGCGGCTGGGCCGTGTCGGTCTCGGCCATCCAGCCGGGCAGGTTGGTGTAGGACTTGATGCCCGACGTGTGGTTGAGCAGCCGGCCCACGGTCACCGCCGCGCCGTCGCCCGGATAATCGGGCAGGAACTTCGAGACCGGATCGTCCAGCGACAGCAGCCCGTCATCCACCATCTGCAGCAGTGTGGCCGCAGCGAACTGCTTGGTGATGGAAGCGTAGCGGAAGACCGACCCGTCGGTCAGCGGCACGCCGGTTTCCCCGTTCGCGACGCCGCGGGCGGCGGTATAGACCACGTCCCCGCCGCGCGTGACGATCACTGCAACGCCGGGCTCGTCAGCGGCGTAGCTGTCCGTAACCAGCCGGTCGAATGCGGCCCGCTCGGCCGTGACGTCGACGGCGGGCGGCGCGTCCTGCGCGGCCACAGATAGCGGGGCGAGGCTGGCGCCCGCGAGCGCGGCGGCGAGCAAATGGCGGAATTTCATGGCTTTCTCCCTGAGCGTGTAATGCCCACCTAACACACCTCGCACGCCGAGCAAAGCCCGGCGGACGAGCAGCGTTCCTGCCTCGACGGGGGGCTTCGCCTGCCGCTCAGGCGTCCTGCATCGCCCCGCGGGCATGGTCGGCGATGGCATCGGCCACTTCGTCGACCAGTTCCAGCGGCAGGTCGTGGCCCCAGCCCGGGATGGTCTTCAGCCGGGCGCCCGGGATGCTCGCCGCCGTGTCGCGCCCGCCTTCCACGGGCACCAGCGGATCGTCCTCGCCATGCAGGACCAGCGTGGGCAGGCGCACGTCCTTCAGCATCGCGCGGCGATCGCCGTCGGCGACGATGGCGGACAGGTGCCGCGTCGGCCCTTCGGGATAGAAGCTGCGGCGCACATTCTCGCGCACCCGGTCGCGCAGCCGCTCCTCGTCGGCGGGATAGGCAGGGCTGCCGATGGTGCGCGACAGGTGCATGCCGTGCGCGACCAGCACGTCTTCCTCGGTCGATTTGGGCCGCTTCACCAGCGCCTTGATCGCCTCAGGCTTGGCGGCCGGCAGTTTCGGGTTGCCGGTGGTCGAGAAGATCGAGGTGAGGCTTAGTGCACGGTCCGCATGGCGTGCGGCGACGTGCTGCGCGATCATGCCGCCCATGCTCGCACCGACGATATGCGCGCGCTCGATGCCGAGTGCTGTCATCAGGCCGATCCCGTCGTCGGCCATGTCCGCCAGCGTATAGGGCACGCTCGGCGTCATGCCGATCTTCGACATGATCACCATCTTGAGCATGCCGGGCGCCTTCACCCCGTCGAATTTCTGGCTGAGGCCGACATCGCGGTTGTCGTAGCGGATGACGCGGAAGCCCTTGGCCACCAGCGCCTCTACCAGCTCGATCGGCCACAGGGTCAGCTGCGCGCCGAAGCCCATGATCAGCAGGATCGGCGGGTCGCCCGGATCGCCGTGATCTTCGTAATGGATGGTGATTCCGTTGGCGGTGGCTTCGGGCATTCTCGCTCTCCTCGGCCACGGTGAATAGCAGAGCGCGCCCGCGCGGCAAGCGGCGGGCCCGCTAGCGCCGGGCAGGCGCTAGGCCGACTGCACTAGACCCCCTGTCGGATTTTCGCGGGGCCACCCCCGGCGTAGTTTCGCCTCTCAATTCAACCGGATCGGAAGAGGACCGCCATGACCGACAAGCTTGCGCTCGATTGCCCCAGCGCGCCGCACCAGCACCCGGAAGCCAAGCTGTTCGGCGTCGTGCTGGAAGAAGAAGGCCAGCCGCGCGTCGCCTATCTCGACAAGCAGGCGCGCCAGCCCGACCGGCTCGATGTCGAGGCGCTGGGCGTCGACCCCGGCCATGCGCTGCGCTTTTCCGCCCCCTGCGCCAACAGCGGCTGCGGCCAGTGGCGCGACGGCGGCTGCGGCCTCGGCAAGGAAATCGTCAAGCGGCTGGCCCCGGTGGTCGACGTGGCGCCTGCATGTACCCTGCGCGCCACCTGCCGCTGGTTTGCCGAGAACGGCACCGCAAGCTGCCTGCGCTGCCCGCAGATAACCACCAAGCGCCGCGCCGACGAGGCGGTACTGCCGCCCCCGCGCATGCCGCGCACGCCTTTCGGGCCGCATCGGCCCCACGCCATCCCGTCACCCGCCTCCGACCCGGACGGCGGGGCAAGGGTCCACGCATGAGTGTCCGGGTCTTTCAATGGAGAATGTCATGAACAGCAAGAAGATGGCTGCCCGCATGGGCGGTGCCGATCTCGCTGCCGGCATCGCGGCCGCATCGGCCAGCGCCAAGGCACGGATCGAAAAGATGAACGAAGCCGACATCGCCGGTGTGGCGGGTGCGGGCGACGAGGGCATCCTCGGCGGCGGCGACGTCACGATGGGCCTGTTTCCCGATCCGAACGAGCCGCAGCCCGGTTCGATCGAATATATCATCAAGCAGCTCAACGGGATGCAGAACTGATGGCCGGCCCCGCAAAGGCTCGCCGCCTCGGCAATGCCGACCTCGCCGGCTCGATCGCCGCTGCGGCTGGCGTCGCAAAATCGCGTATCGAAGCCCTCGATGCGGGTAGCGTCGACAGTGTGTCGGGTGCCGGAGATGATCCGTTCGGCACGGACCCGGGCATCGGTATCTTCACCGGTGGGACCATCGTCTATGGCATGTATCCGGTGACCGATCCGACGAAGACGGATCCGTTCGGTCTGCCCGACCCCAACGATCCGACCGGCATGGGCGGTCTGGAGCTTTAACTTCGAGCTTGGGTCGGCCGGTCTTCACCCGGTCGGCCGGCTCTGGCGGCCGCGGTGGTCCATCATGCCGCGGCCGCTTTTTTTGCGCCCGACCTACGGCACCAGCACGGTGTCGCGCGCGACCTCGTCGGTTTCGGGATAGTCGAGCGTATAATGCAGGCCGCGGCTTTCGTGGCGTTTGAGCGCGCTCTGCACGATGAGATAGGCGGCCTGGTGCAGGTTGCGCAGCTCGATAAGGTCGGTCGTCACGCGGAACGAGCCGTAATATTCCTCGATCTCCTGCCCCAGCAACCGGATGCGGTGCGCCGCGCGTTCCAGCCGCTTGGTGGTGCGCACGATCCCGACGTAGTTCCACATGAAGCGGCGGATCTCGGTCCAGTTCTGCTTGATCACCACCTCCTCGTCGGAGTCGATCACCCGACTAGCATCCCAGGCGCGGATTTCGGGGGGATCGTCCAGCGTTTCCCAGCGCGCGAGGATGTCGTCCGCCGCCGCCTCACCAAAGACGAAACATTCGAGCAGGCTGTTGCTCGCCAGCCGGTTCGCGCCGTGGAGGCCACTTTCGGTGCATTCGCCCGCGGCCCACAATCCGGGCAGGTCGGTGCGCGCGTCGAGGCCGATGAGGATGCCGCCGCAGGTATAATGCTGCGCCGGTACGACCGGGATCGGCTCCTTTGTCATGTCGATGCCGAGGCCCATGAGCTTCTCGTGGATCGTGGGGAAATGCTCCTTCACGAATTCGGGCGGCTGGTGGCTGATGTCGAGATGGACGTAATCGAGCCCGTAGCGCTTGATCTGGTCGTCGTTGGCGCGGGCCACGATATCGCGCGGGGCCAGCTCCATGCGCTCCGGATCGTATTTCTCCATGTAGCGCTCGCCGGTGACGGGATTGAACAAGCGCCCGCCCTCGCCCCGCACCGCCTCGGTGATCAGGAAGTTCTTGACCTCCAGGTTGTAGAGGCAGGTCGGGTGGAACTGCATCATCTCCATGTTGGAGACGCGCGCACCCGCCCGCCAGGCCATCGCGATCCCGTCGCCCGTCGCGCCGCGCGGGGCGGTGCTGAATAGGTAACAGCGCCCCGCACCGCCCGCCGCCATCACCGTGGCGCGCGCCACATGGGCCTCCACCTCGCCGGTTTCGGTGTTGAGCGCATAGGCGCCCCACACCCGCCCGCTGCCCGAATATTTCACCGCGTTGCGCCCGGTGATCAGGTCGATGCAGCTGCGGTTCGGCAGCAGGGTGATGTTGGGATTGGCCTCCGCCGCCTTCAGCAGGGCCTCCTGCACGGCCCAGCCGGTCGCGTCGTTGACGTGGACGATGCGGCGGTGGCTATGGCCGCCCTCCCGCGTCAGGTGGAGGTCGCCGTCGCCGCCCTCGTCGGGCAGCTTCTCGCGGTTGAACGGCACGCCGAGTTCGCACAGGCGGTCGATCGCCTTGGGCGCGTTCTCGATGACGAATTCCACCGTGTCGCGATCGTTCAGCCCGGCGCCGGCCACCATCGTGTCGCGGATGTGGTCCTCGAACGTGTCGCCTTCGTCGAGCACGGCGGCGATCCCGCCTTGCGCCCATGCGGTGCTGCCCCCGGTCAGCGATCCCTTGGCAAGGACGAGAACCTTGCGCTGTTCGGCAAGCTCCAGCGCGGCGGTCAGCCCGGCCGCGCCGGATCCGATGACGAGGACGTCGTGTTGGGGTATGGTCTGGGGGGTGGTCATGGCCGCGTCTTAGGCCGCGACGGGCGCGCACGACAAGCCGCTTCGCTACTTCGCAGGTGCAGCAATTCCCGGAACCCGAACGCCTGCCCGGCCGTTTCCCGATCAAACAGTTTCAGAGGTTTCCATGTCCCGTCTTTCCTGCGCACTCGCGGCTGCGCTGACGCTCTCGCTCGTCCCCGCCGCATCCGCTTTCACCGCCGAGGCGATCAATTTGGGATCGGAGGATTTCGACGCGCGCCAGCAGGCCGCCGTCCTGGCGCTTGCCGGTCTGGAGGATGTCGAGGCTCAGTATGGCAACCTCTCGCTCAAGCCCGGCCAGTTCCGCTGGAGCGACGATGGCGCCAAGGCGTCGCGCGTCGTCGTGAACCTCAACGAACAGCTCCTGTTCGTCTATTCGGGGAGCGACCTGGTCGCGGTCTCGACCATTTCCAGCGGCACCGCGAAAAACCCCACGCCTTCGGGCATTTTCCCGATCATGGAAAAGCGCCGCATGCACCGTTCCAACCGGTACAACGACGCGCCGATGCCGTTTATGCAGCGGCTCGACAACTACGGCATCGCGCTGCACGCGGGCGAGCTTCCCGGCTATCCGGCCTCGCACGGCTGCATCCGCCTGCCGCGCGAATTCGCCGCCAAGCTCTTCGCGGCGACAGAGGTTGGCACCGAAGTGTTGGTCGGTGCTTATGTGGAATAAGGGCGCCCGATAACGGCGCGGCGACGCCAAGCCACGGCCCGTCGCAGCGCGCTTTTCCCGCGCGAAACCGCCCATAACAGTGGCTGCGACGGGGATCCCGGGGGCGGGAAGGGTCGTTTTAAATGTTCATGGGGAGGATCGCCTGCGCGGTCGGCAAGCATGCCGCCGACCCGCGCGGCGTGCGCCAGCTTTATTCCAACCAGGTCGGCCGTTGCCGCCATTGCCGCAAGCCGCTGGAAAACGACGGCGCTGGATGGCGGGTGCTGGCAATCCACGACGCAGGCCTCGATCGCCGCGCGGTGGACTGAAAGGTCAGGAATAACCGCAGAGCAAGGTGGTCTCTGCCGCTTCGCCCGGCATCAGGGTGACGAACATTTCGTACACCCCCGCGCTTCGATCAGCGGTCGACCTTGCGAAATCGAAACCTGCTCGCTCCAGCACCGGACGCACTTGCGCTTCCGGAGCTGCGAATGTGACGCCCCAAGGATAGGGATCGCCGCCGGCATAGCGCGCAGTGTGAATGGACTTGAGCGGCAAGCCGTAGAGAGTACCGTCGACCGGGACGCTTGCCGTCCGGTTCTGTCCTACGATCTCCACCTCGATGGTGCCGAAGTTGCGGCGAAACGCGGCGGGTACGATGACAGCGCCCGTTTCGATCCGACCGTTCTCGTCCTGCTCCAGTAACCCGTCGAGAAGAATGCTGAACGCTGCCGAAGGCTCGCACTTCGCCGGATCGGTGAAAGAGATCACCGGCGCCATGTCGCGGCCTTCGGGTCCTTCCAACCCTGGACCCGTTGCGCAGCCCGTTATGCTTGAAAGCAGGATGGACCCTGCCACGAATACATCGCGCATGACGCCTCCTATCCTGCCTTGGTCAGCTCCACGAAAACGTCCTCGAGGTCGGCTTCGCGAGTCGTGACATCCTCGATAGCATAGCCGTGGCCCTGCACCTTGGCGAGCACCTGCCCGGCGGTCATCTCGTCGCGGTTGTATGTGACCTCCAGCGTGCGCGCGTCGATCACGTCGGCCCTGGTGAAGCCTTCTTCCATGACCGGTCCGGCCAGGTCCTTGTCCACGCTGACCCGGACAATCTTTTCGCGCGCCATGCCGATCATCTCGCGCGTCGGCTTGTTGGCGATCAGTTCGCCGTGGTTGATGATGGCGATCCGGTCGCACAATTCCTCGGCTTCCTCGAGGTAGTGCGTGGTGAGGACCACGGTGACGCCGTCGCGGTTGAGCTCGGTCACCAGTTCCCACAGCTGGCGGCGCAGGTCCACGTCGACGCCGGCGGTGGGCTCGTCCAGCACCAGGATCGGCGGCGAATGCACCATCGCCTTGGCAATAAGCAGGCGGCGCTTCATCCCGCCCGACAGCTGGCGGGTATAGGCATCGCGCTTGTCGGCGAGGTGGACGGCGCGCAGCAGTTCTTCCGACCGGCGCAGCTTTTCCGGCACGCCGAACAGGCCGGCCTGCAGCTCCAGCGCCTCGAACGGGGTGAAGAAGGGGTCGAAAACGATTTCCTGCGGCACGATGCCGATGCTGGCCTTCGCGTTGCGCCGCTCGTCATCGATGTCGAAGCCCCAGATGCTGGCGCTGCCGGAGGTCTTGTTGACGAGCCCGGCGAGGATGTTGATCAGCGTGGACTTGCCGGCGCCATTGGGGCCGAGCAGGCCGAAAATCCCGCCCTGCGGAACATCGAAGCTGACGCCTTTCAGAGCCAGCTTGTCCTCCTGGCCCTTGTCCCCCTTGTAACGCTTGACGATGTCGCGGATGGCGATGGCGGGGGTGTCGTGGCTCATGCGCCTGCCCATGCCCCGCGGGCAGCCGTGCTGTAAAGGCTTTGCAGGGCCAGCCGCGCTTGCTATCGGCGCGGCCCATGACAGACGCCGCGTCGATCCCCGCCCCCGAAACCAGCCTGGTCGAAACGCGCCGCGTGTGGTGCGACGGGGCGACCGATATCCGCAGCGGCGAGCTGTATCGCGCAGCCGCGCTGGGCCATCCGAAGACCTATTTCGAAATCGGCGCCGAAGGCTTCGTCGACTGCGGCTATTGCGACCGGCGTTTCGTCCTGAAGGGCGGCCCCGCGGATGACGGCAGCCACGGCTGACGAATGTTTGCTCCGGCGGGAGCCGATTGGCCCTCCCGCGCGTTAAGCCCGATTATCGGGTATGGAGTAACCCCCATGAAAATGAAGACTATTTCGCTGCTGGCCCTGTCCGCTGCAGGCCTTTCCGGATGCGCCACGCTGGAAGAAAGCGCGGCTGAACTCATCGCGCAGACCTACGATGCCGAACTGACCGGCGGACAGATCGTGGGCGCGGGCGACCCGGATGGCTTCGCCACCTTCGAAGTCACCGTTTCGGACGAGCTCGGCCAGGTCTGCTACGACCTCAACGACGAACGCAACCTCGGCACCGTGACCGCCGTGATGCTGCACCGCGGGTCAGCCGGCACCAACGGCCCGATGATTGCCAATTTCGACCGCAACGAGCAGAACGGGTACCAGGATTGCCTCGATACGCCGGACTGGGTGCAGGGCTTCATCGAAGCGGACCCGACCGGCTTTTACGTCATGGTCCACACTGCGGATTATCCCAACGGCGCCGTTCGCGGCCAGCTCGACAGGGATTGATTGCATGGCGCGACCCTGCGCATGATGGCTTTGTCGGCCGATCCCGCCGGGTCGCTCCCCCCAATGGGCGCAAGACCTGCTGCACCTGTGGTTTCACCAATTTTCAAGCGCGGACTGGTTCCGCAAGAACGACGCGGTGGATGCGATGCTGGCGCGGCGTTTCGGCCACTGGCTGGACGCGTTGCAAGGCCGGCCCGTGCAGGAATTCCTGACCTCGCCGCGCATGGCGTTGGCAGCCGTCCTTCTGTTCGACCAGGTTCCGCGCAACACACAGCGCGGCAGCGCGCGCAGCTTCGCCACCGATCCACTGGCCGTAGCCATCACGCGCGGCGCCATTGCGCACGGATGGCACCGGGCGATGGACCGGGACGAACGCCAGTTCCTCGCCATGCCGCTGATGCATAGCGAGGATATTCGCGACCAGCGACTGAGCCTTGCATATTTTGCGAAATGGCGTCCCGGCACCCTGCCGTTTGCGCGCAGCCACTGGCGCATGATCGCGCGCTTCGGACGTTTCCCGCATCGCAATAACGTGCTGGGCCGCAAGACGACGCCGAAAGAGCAGGCCGCCATCGACGCGGGCTTCAGCTGGTAATCAGGCGCTGCTTGGCAGCACCTTGCCCGCCGGTTCGCGCATCACCCACCATGCCAGCAGCGCGGCGGCAAGCCCGGTGACGATGTTTGCCGCAAGCTCGCTCGCGTAGATCGCGTCGGCACCCCACTGCGGGCGGAGGAACCAGGCGACCGGGATCATCACCAGCGCGACGCGGGCTATGGACTGGCCCAGCGCCAGCCCCGCGCGGTCGATCGCATTCATCGCTCCGTTGACGATGATGAACACGCCGAAACCCCCATAGCCCCACGCGGAGATGAGGATGAACCGCGCAAGTTCCTCGCGCACCGCCACTTCGTCGCTAAACAGGCCCGCGATGGGCTCGCGCAGCAATACGATCAGCGCGGCCACGGCGAGGCCGTAAACGAGGCTGAAACCGCCCGCCCAGCGGATCGCGGCGCGCGCGCGGTCGACCTTGTCGGCGCCGTAGTTCTGGCCAACGATCGCGCCGATGGAGCTCGACAGGCCGAGCAGTGGGACGATGGCGAAGCTCTGCACCCGGCCCCCCGCCCCGAAAGCGGCGACGGCATCCTGCCCGGCGCTGGCAACGAAAGCGGTCAGGATCGACAGGCCGACGGGGTTGATCGAGTTGGAGAATGCGGCCGGCCCCGCCACGCGGGTCAGCGCGCCGGTGTCGCGCTTCACGCTGCAATGCCGGATGTCGCCGGGTGCAAAGGTAATCTCGCTCGTCTGCAGCATCGCAAAGCCCACCACGGCGGACACGATCCAGCTGACGATAGTGGCATAGGCGGCGCCGGCGATGCCAAAGCCTTCGAAGCCGAAGGCCCCGGTGATCAGGATCGGATCGAGGATCCAGTTGACCACCGCCATGGTGATCAGGATCGCCATCGACCGCTTGGCCGCGCCCTGCGCCCGCAGCGCGCCGTTGACGCCCATCATCGCCGGCAGGGCGGCGAAGCCGAGCGCGTAGGGAAACATGTAGGCATCGACCAGCGGCCGCAGCTCCGGATCGGCCTGCATCAGCTGGAACAGCGGCTGGCGCACCAGAAGCAGGATCGCCGCCAGCGCCACGCCGACGCCGGCTGCCAGCAGGAAGCCCAGGTTGGCGAGCCCGCGCGCATGGTCCTCGTCGCCGCGCCCCAGCGCGCGGCTGACGACCGACGCGATGCCCGCCATCACGCCCACGCCCAGGCTCGACAGGGCCTGCGTGACCGGGAAGATGAAGCTGACCGCCGCCAGCTCCGCCGAGCCGAGCTGGCCGATGAAATAGGCGTCGATGATGCCGATCGACATGATCGCCGCAATGCCCACGATCATCGGCGCGGTCTGCGAGACGAGGTGCCCGCGGATCGAGCCCGTGGTCAGCCGGGCGGACTTGCTTTCGCTCATGCGGCGTTGCCTACGCCTCTTTCCCGATACCACAAGCACAGATCGCCGACCGGGCAGGTTTCGCATTTTGGCGCGCGGGCGGTGCAGATGCGCTTGCCGAACTGGATCAGCCAGAAATGCCCGTCGCGCAGCGCCCATTGGGGTGAGCGATCCTCCAGCTGCTGTGCGGTCTTGTCCGCCGTCTTCGCCTCGGTCAGGCCGATGCGGTTGCACACGCGGTGCACATGCGTGTCGACCGCGATCACGTCCTGCCCGAAGGTGAAGCTGAGCACGATATCGGCGCATTTGCGGCCGATGCCCGGCAGGCTCATCAGTCCTTCGCGCGTATCGGGTACCACCCCGCCATGTTCGGCCAGCAAGGCCTCGCAAAAGCGGCGGATAGAGCGGGTCTTGTTGTTGTAGAGGCCGCACGGCTTGATCGCGGCGGCGATGTCGCGGTCGTCCAGCTCCAGCATCGCTTCGGGCGTGGTGGCAAGGGCGAACAGCGCGCGGCTGGCGGCGGCGGTGTTGCGGTCGAGCGACTGCGCGCTCAGCATGCAGGAAACGCAGCTGCGAAAGGCATCGGGCTGCCCCTTCGGCCCCTTCGCATTGGCGGTGCGCCCCGGCATCGCCCGTGCCAGGCGGCGAAAGACTTCCTCGACGTGTTCGGCATCCAGCATTGCCCTGTCAGCGATCGCCGACCCCGCAGGTTCCGCAGGACAGCCGGGCGCGTGTATTGCATTTGCAACACACTCTTGCGATAGAGCCTGCATGATCACGACCCGCTGGCTGCTCGCCCCCATCGCCCTTGCCTCCACGATGAGCTCTGCGTTCGCGCAGGAAGATGCCGATGCTCAGGCCGAGATCGAGCAGCGCATCGTCCTGCCCGTGGCGTTCGCCGGGGAAGAGGATAACGCCTCCACGCTCGAAGCACGGATGGCCAAGCTCGGCGTCCCGTCGGCCAGCGTCGCGGTGTATCGCGGCGGCGAGCCGGCGTGGGCCGAAGCCTATGGCGAGGGGCTCGATACCGATACGCTGTTCCAGGCGGCTTCGCTTTCAAAGGCCGTGGCGGCCGCCGGGATCGTGCTGCTCGCAATGGAGCGCGGCGTCTCGCTCGATGAGGACATCAGCGGCGACCTCGCCGGGCTGGACCTTGCAAGGATCAACCCCGACGGCGTACCGATTACCCTGCGCGGCCTGCTGTCGCACACCAACGGCGCGGCGGTGCCCGGCTTCCCGGGATATGCGGCGGACGCCGAGGTGCCGAGCACGGCGCAGGTTGTGATGGGCGACGGGCCGACGAACACCGGCATGGTCGTTCTGAGCGAAGAATTGATGGGCGAGTATCGCTATTCGGGCGGCGGCTACACCATCGCGCAGCTATGGGCGGAGCAAGTGAGCGGCGAGGATTTCCCCGCGCTGATGGAGCGCCTCGTCCTCGGCCCGGTCGGTATGCGGCGCAGCCTCTTTTCCGCCGACCGCCGGGACGATTTCCCGCGCCGCAACGTCGCCGAAGGCTTCGTCTATGCCGGAAGCCCGATCGCGGGCGGGTGGAACGTTTACCCGGAAATGGCCGCCGCCTCGCTGTGGACCACGCCAGGCGATTACGCGCTGTTTGCCAAGGCCCTGATCGATGCCCACCGCGGGGAGCCGGACGCGGCCCTGCCCGCGGTCCTCGCGCGCGAGATGCTGCAGCCGGTGGCGAACGATTACGGGCTCGGCATCGGCGTGGGCAATACGGACGGCGTCCTCTCCATCGGCCATTCGGGATCGAATTACGGCTACAAATCGAATTTCGTCGCCTATCCCGAAACGGGCGACATGATCGTGGCGATGGCGGTGTCCGAAAGCGCCTGGCCCCTGCTGGCGGACGTCACGCGGACGGCGGCGCGGACCTATGGCTGGCCGGGCGGTGAGCAGCGCGGCCTGACCCGCTATCCATCGGCACAAGCGGCGCTCGAAGCGATTGCCGGCGAATACCGGATGCCGGACGGCAGCGGCCCGCTCGTTACGATCACGGTGGACGGCGCGGACCTCGCCGGATCGCTGCCCGACGGCCAGACTTTCAGGCTGGTACAGATCGCGCCGACCGTGTTCATCGATCCGGAGGATGCGCAGGAAATCGTCATCGGCGTCGACGCCGACGGCCTGATTTCGTTGACCGCAGGCCAGAACGTCTTCGTCCGGCAATGAGGCGCATGCTCAAACTGCGCGCTTGCGCCCCGTTTCGCACAGCGATTGCGCGGGGCACTTGCCGCATTGGGGGGCCGACGGGCGACACCAAGTCTGGCCCAGCTTCTTCATCAGCAGGTGATGCTCGTCGAATTCGGCGCCTGACCATTCCTCCGGCATGGCGGGCATAATCGCATCGAAGGCGCGCTTCGTGTCGGCCTTCGGAGGGACGAGGCCCATGCGCTGGAGGATACGCGTGTGATGCCCGTCGAGCACGATGGCACGGCGGTCCAGCGTGGAGGCGTTCATGATTCCTGCCGCGATCTTGCGCCCGATGCCGGGCAGCCGCTCTAGCCAGTCCATCGCCGCACCGGTTTCCAATTCCGCAAGGTGCGACAGGTCGACCGCGCCGCGCTGTTCGACCAAAGCGGACAGGCTCGCCTTCAAGCGCTCGGCGGCAATGGCGGGATAGGTCTGGGTGGAGAGCTCGGCCTGCAACTCCTCGAGCGGCGCCTGCGCCACCGCCTCCCAGCTGCCCCACCGCGCCAGCAGCCGGTCGGTCGCAGCATTCGACACCGGGGACTTCGTCCGCGCCCCGATGACGCCCTGCACCAGCACCCACTCCGGCCGCCGCCACTCCGCCGCCGCCCGCTCGATCCGCCCGAAGCGCTGTACAAGCAACGCCTGCAGGCGGCGCAGCACGTCAGTGCGCGGATCGGGGCCGAGGGGGAGTTGCACCGGTACGATGTGGCGGCGGCATCCGCCATCGACAAGACCGAGGCCTATCGGGCTTCCAGCCAAGCCTCGCGTGCGGCGTCGAGTGTGGCGGTGTCGTCGGCGGCGGTCATGGCCGCGAAACCGGTGTCGCTGGCCGGGTCGTAGGTGACGAGGGACTTGTAGGCGCCGTTGCTGCCGCTCTGCCAGCTCATCCACGTGCCGCCTTGCCCGGCCGGGTCGGCGTAGCGCCCGCCGAGCGTATAGCCTTCTTCGGGCGTGGTCACGGTGGTCAGGGCGGCGAGAGAGCTGGCCGACAAGCCGCCCCAATGTGGGAAGCGCGCGAGGGCGATGAGGTCCGTGGGCGTTGTCGCGAGACCCCCGGCGCAGGTGAGGAATGCCGGGATCGGTGTGCTTTCTTCCACCGGGGCCTGCGCATCCGCGCCGATGGTGCCTGTAAAGATGCGGCTGCTGCCCATGCCCGCCGGCCGCAGCACCAGATCCTCCACGACATCGCCGACCGGGCGCCCGGTTTTCGCCTCGATCACGGCTTGCACCACGATCCAGTTGACGAGGTCGTAGGACCATTCGCTGCCCGGCACGAATGCCGGTTCGCCGGCGGCAAAGGCGCGGATGGCGGCCACTGCGTCGGGCGTCGCAAACACGGTTTCGGGGTCGGACTGGAATGCGGGAATGAGCCCGTCGGCGAGGCCGCTGCGGCTCTGGAGCACCTGTCGCAAGGTGACGGGCGCAATCGGCGTATCGGCGAATGCGGGCAGCAGCGCGCCCAGCGTGGCATCGATGTCTAGCGTGCCGCGATCGTGCAGCCGCAGTGTCGCCAGCGTGCAGGCGAACTTGGTGATCGACCCCGCTTCGAATAGCGCACCGTCGCGATAGCCGCCTTCGACGCCGCGTTCGATCCGCCCGTCTGCGCCGAGCTCCGCGTAGGCGAACGGGACCTCCTGCGCCGCAGACGCGCTCGCGCTCAGGGAAAGGGCGATGGCGAGCGACACGTCAGACTATTCCCACTCGATCGTGCCCGGCGGCTTGCTGGTATAGTCGTAGACCACGCGGTTCACGCCCTGCACCTCGTTGACGATGCGGGTCGCGCAGCCGGTCAGGAAGGCCGCGTCGAAGGGATAGACGTCCGCCGTCATGCCGTCGGTGCTGGTCACGGCGCGAAGGCCGCACACGCTGTCATAGGTGCGCGCGTCGCCCATCACGCCCACGGTCTTCACCGGCAGCAGCACGGCAAAGGCCTGCCAGATCGCGTCGTAGAGGCCCGCATTGCGGATTTCTTCGAGATAGATCGCGTCCGCCTTTCGCAGGATGTCGCAGCGTTCCTTCGTCACTTCGCCCGGGATGCGGATGGCAAGCCCGGGGCCGGGGAACGGGTGGCGGCCGACGAACTGGTCGTTGAGGCCCAGCTCGCGGCCCAGTTCGCGGACCTCGTCCTTGAACAGTTCGCGCAAGGGTTCGACCAGCTTCATGTTCATGCGTTCGGGCAGGCCGCCGACATTGTGGTGGCTCTTGATCGTCACGCTCGGCCCGCCGGTGAAACTGACGCTCTCGATCACGTCGGGGTAGAGCGTCCCTTGCGCGAGGAAGTCCGCGCCGCCGAGCTTCTTCGCTTCTTCCTCGAACACGGCGATGAATTCGCCGCCGATGAACTTGCGCTTCCTTTCCGGGTCGGTGACGCCTTCGAGGCCAGCCATGAAGCGTTCCTCCGCGTCCACCACCACCAGCGGGATGTTGTAATGGTCGCGGAACAGGGTCTCGACCTGCTCGCGCTCGTTGAGGCGCAGGAGGCCGTGGTCGACGAAAACGCAGGTGAGCTGGTCGCCGATCGCCTCGTGGATCAGGATGGCGGCAACCGAGCTGTCGACCCCGCCGGAAAGGCCGCAGATGACCTTGCCGTCCCCCACCTGATCGCGGATTTCGCGGACCTTGGTGTCGCGATAGGCGGCCATCGTCCAGTCGCCCGCCAAGCCGCAGACCTTGTGCACGAAATTGGCGAGCAGCTTGCCGCCGTCGGGCGTGTGGACCACCTCCGGGTGGAACTGCGTGCCGTAGAACTGCCGTGCCTCGTCCGCGATCACGGCAAAGGGCGCGCCGTCGCTGGTGGCGACGATCTCGAAACCGGGTGCGAATTGCGTGACCTTGTCGCCGTGGCTCATCCACACCTGGTGGCGCTCGCCTTCGGCCCACAGGCCGTCGAACAGGGCGCAGGACTTCGTAACGGTCAGGAAGGCGCGGCCGAATTCGCCGCCTTCGCCGGTTTCGTGGCCCGGCCGCACTTCGCCGCCCAATTGGTGGCTCATCACCTGCTGGCCGTAACAGATGCCGAGGATCGGGACGCCCGCCTCGAACAGCACCTCCGGCGCGCGGGGGCTGCCATCGTCGGGCACGCTGGCCGGCGAGCCCGACAGGATGATGCCCTTGGGCTGCATCCGCTCGAACGCTTCTTCGGCCATGCTGAACGGCGCGATTTCGGAATAGACCCCGGCCTCGCGCACACGGCGGGCGATGAGCTGGGTCACCTGGCTGCCGAAGTCGACGATCAGGACGGAATCGGGGAGATGGTCGTGCTGCATGGGCGCACTTACGCGGGGCCGCGCGCGCTTGTCCAGCACGCGGCCCGGTGCACCGGCAGGGTTATCCCGAAGCTAGAGCCGGGCGAGCAGGCGGTCGAATTCGGCGCGTTGCTGCGGCGCGGCGAATTCGCGGATATCGGCGATCAGCCGTTTCGCCTCGGCGCGCTGGCCGTTCTCCGCCAGCGCGTTGGCGAGGTGCCAGCGGATCTGCAGGTTGCCCGGCACGGCATTGCTGGCGGACCGGATCAGCGAAAGCGCGCGCGCCTTGTTGCCGCCAGCGCGCAGCATCGTCCAGCCGAGCGTGTCCTGCACCTGCGGATCGTCGGGCGTGAGGGCATGGGCCCGCTGGGCAAGCGAGAATGCCTCCCCCTTGCGCCCCAGCCGGTCGAGCGCGACCGCGGCGTTGTTGAGCACCAGCGGGTCGCCGTCACCGCCGCGGGCGCGCAGCGTGTCGTACTGCGATGCGGCCTTCTCATTCTCGCCGTTGGAGAGCGCGCGGTCGGCGGTGCGCAGCAGGGCGACATATTCACCGTCACGCTGGAGCGCGCGGCGCGCCTTGTAAGGGTTGTCGGCGCCGGTCGAATCGGCCAGCCGCGATGCCAGCGCGAGCGCCTGAGGACTGGCGGTGGCGCGATCGGCAATCGGGCGGATGGTCGCAAACGCCTCTGCCTTCTCGCCAGTCGCGTCGAAAGACTGGGCGAGCACGGTGCTGGCCTGCGCATGGCCGGGATAGGCTTTCAGCACTTCGCGCAAATGGGCGATGGCCTGCTGGTGCAGCCCGTCGAGATGGGCGACCTCGCCCATTAGCAGCCGGCCTTCGGGCAGCTCCGCCAGCAGGCGCTCGTTCTGGCGCAGCGTGGCGCGGACCGGGTCGAGCTTGCCGTCCGCAAAGTCGAGCTTGGCCTGCAGCAGCACGGCGAGCGGATGGCCCGGAGCGCGGGCCAGCACGTCGTCCAGCAGCTTGCGCGCCGCCTCTCCTTCGCCGCGGTCGGCCTCTGTAGCGGCGAGCGCGAACAGGGCATCGAGACTGGAAGGGTTGTGCTCAACGGCGCGGGCATAGAATTCGCGCGCACCGGCGTAATCCTGGCGCATCACGCGCAATTGCCCGGCGAGCATCAGCGCATCGAGCGCCTCGCCATCCGCGGCCAGCGCACGCGCGGAATAATCCTTCGCCAGCGACAGCTTGCGTTCGGCCAGCGCCAGCGCGCCGCGCAGGGCGAGGAGGCGCGCGTCGCCGGGATGGGCGGCGATGCCGGCTTCTAGACGCGCGATCCCTTCGGCGGGCCGGTCGAGCTGCATCAGCGCGAGCGTCGCAATCCGTGCCGCTTCCGGACCATCGCCTTCCTCGGCATGGCGCAATGCCTCGTCGAATTTCTGCTCTGCCAGCGCCGCTTCGCCCAGCAGCAGCGGCTTTTCCGCCGCATAGGGCCCGTCCGCCGCCAGTTTCGAAATGGCGTAGCGCGCGGATACCCCGTCGCCGAGGGCGAGCAGCGTCTTGGCGTTGAGATAGAGCGCGCGCTGGTCGTCCGGCGTTTCCTTCAGCGCCTTGGCGAGCTCCAGCCGCGCGGCGTGGTAGTCGCGCTCCGCGAACGCCTCTTCGGCGTTGGCGAGCGGATCGCCTCCGCCGAGGCCGCAGGCGGCGGTGGCCAGCAGCAGGCCTGGAGCGATTATGCGGGCGAATGCGAAAGTCTTCATGGCGCCGGTGCGTAACGCAAAAAGCCTAATGCCCGCCTAACCATCGCGGGCGACGCCGGGCGGGGCGGAATTGCAGGCCGCAAACGCAAACCGGGCGGGGATCGCTCCCCGCCCGGCCTGTGATGTGTTCCGGGTACCGAGTCCGAAACCGATCGCTTAGGCGGCAGCGACCTTGCGGCGACGCTTGCTGCCGGCCCACAGGCCCATCAGACCAAGACCGAAGAGGGCGACACCGCCGGGAGCGGGAACTTCGGTCGGGCGCTTCGTCAGGTCGAAATTGATGTCCCAGTGCGGCAGCTGATAGCCCCACGGGTGAAGGACGTTGAGCCACGCCGAACCGCCGAAATCGCCCGTCTTGTCGTTGGCGCCGTCACCGAACTGGAAAGTCGTGTTGCCGGCCAGCGGGTCGTGCGGGTTCAGCGTGTAGGTCTTGTTGCCGATCTTGATCGTGCCGGCTGCGCTGGTGAAGAAGTCCTGCGTCGCGGCGTCATAGGCGCCACCGCCGGCCTTGTAGTCGAAGCCGCTGTTCAGCGCATCGAGATAGCCCGAAAGCGACAGGTCGAGGATCGCGGTTTCACCCAGGCTGTTAATTGCCGTGCCGGTGAAGGTGCCGGTGCCGGCGTCCGTGTCCAGCGTGAAGGTGGTGCCGTCCTGGAACGAGAAATACTTCGCGCAGCCGCTGCGGGTGTTGTTGGTCCACAGGCCGTGCGAACAGCTGCCCGAAGTGGCGTCGCTGACATCGTAGGTGATGATGTCGGCAGCTGCGGGCATTGCGGTCATCGCCATTGCGGCGGCACCGGCCAGTGCGGTCAGTTTGAATGTTTTCATGGTACTTCCCCTGTCTTCCGTCCTGTGCCGCAGATCTGCCCTCAGCGGCGGTTACAGCAATGGTTAAGCACGGCGCGTGCCAGATTGCGGAAAACCGCGGATTTCCGGGGTTTGTCACGGTTAACGGGCGGAAGCAGGCGCAAATGAGGTTAGCGGGTTGTAAACCGTTCCGACACCGCAGGCCGCCTTGAATGTTGCGTTTCTTGCAACGGATAATGCAGTTATCGCGTTTGTATGGTGCGCTGCAGCGAACTAGATGGGGGCAACTCCAGCGCACCGCGGCTCGCCGCAGCGACACCGGCCACTCTCTCCCCCTAGGGCCCGTGTCCCCGGCACCCCTCTCCCCCAGCCGGCGGGGCGCTACCCAAGGAGATGCGGCGGCACCCGTCCCGGTGCCGCCGCCATACCTTCCAGCCAGCTCAATCCTGCAGCCGCTTCGCTTCCTCGCGCAGTTCGGTCTTCAGCAGCTTGCCGATATGGCTGCGCGGCATCGCGTCGATGGCATGGAGCGCGGAAAGCCGCTGGGTCTTGCCCAGCCGCGCATTGACCGCATCCAGCACTGCCTGCGCGTCCCCGCCCTGTTCCAGCACCGCGAAGCCCACCGGCGTTTCGCCCCAGCGTTCGCTCTCGATGCCGACCACCGCTGCCTCGATGACGGCGTCCTCGCGCTCGAGTTCGGCCTCGAGGTCGCTGGGATAGATATTGAAGCCGCCGGAGATGATCATGTCCTTCGCGCGTCCCACCAGCTCCACGAAACCGTCCGCATCGACGCGGCCGATATCGCCCATGCGCTGCCACGTTTCGCCGGTGGCGGGATCGGTCCAGTATGCTTCGGCCGTGGCTTCCGGCCTGCCGCGATAGCCCGACATCATCGTGTGCGACCGGCCGACGAGGTTGCCGGGCGTGCCGGGCGGGACGGGATTGTCCGCTTCGTCGAGCACCTTCAGTTCGCTTCCCGGGGCCGGCCTGCCGACAGTGTGGAGCTTGTCCGGGAATTCGTGGCACGGTAGCAGGCAGACCACCCCGCCTTCGGTCATGGAATAGATCTCGATCAGCCCGCCCGGCATCCGGCGCAGCACCTGCGCCTTCAGTTCGGCGGAGAACGGCGCGCTGGTGCAGTACTTGATGCGCAGGGCGGACAGGTCGGCCCGGTCGAAGTCCGGCTCTGCCAGCAGGCGGCTGTACTGGACCGGCACCAGCATTGCGATGGTCGTGCGATCCGCCTGCGCATGGGCGAGCCAGCGCGCCGCGTCGAACTTGCCCATGATCCGCACCGTGCCGCCCGCGAGCAACACGGGCAGGAAGCCGACCATGGTGGTGTTCGAATAAAGCGGCGTGGACGCGAGCGAGCGCACCGCGATCCCCGCGCCCAGATAGGATGCCGCGGTCGGCGCGAATTGCCGCCAGCGCATGGCGTGCGAGTGGACGATGCCCTTCGGCGTCCCCGTGGTCCCGCTGGAATAGATGATGTTGAACGGATCGCCCGGCTCGGGCGCGAAGGGCTGCGCATACATGCCTTGCGGGGCCATCCAGTCGTCCAGCCCTTCGCCCAGCACGATACGCTCGCAGTCGCCGCCGAACGCCTCGCCCAGCTCTGCCAGCTTGCCCCGGTCGATGAAGAGGTGCCGCGCGCCGCTGTCGGCGAGCATGGCGGCAAGCTGCGCAGGCGAGGCGCTGGTGGTCAGCGGCGCGGCGACCCCGCCCGCACGCACGGCAGCAAGGAAGACCAGCGCATAGGCGATGGACGACGTGCCGAGGATCGCGACCGCCTGCCCCCGCTCAAGCCCGCTGTCCTGCAACCGGGCGGCGATCCGCTCGACCCGGTCGGCAAGGTCGCGCCACGATAGATCCCCGCCATGGTCGCGCAGGGCGGTATCCTCTCCCTGCGCGGCAGCGATCGAGGCGATTGCGGCGGGGAAACTGCCGAAAGGCGCGGAAAGATCGACGGGATGCGGCATGCGGTGCCAGACTACCGATCGCCCGCCGGGTGTCTAGCCGCCGCCAAGGCTGCCGAGGCCGAAGGCGAGGATGACGCCAAGCGCGGTGGCCACGCCGGCAAGATGGCTGTCTTCGCGATAGGCCTTCGGAAAGACTTCGGTGGCAAGGCTTGCGACAACGGCCCCGGCGGCGAAGCAGCGGATGATCGCCAGCGCCTCTTCCCCGACAGTGTCGAGCGCGAGATAGCCCGCGATGGCGGCCATGGACAGGAGCAGCGCGGTCCCGGCCCACAGGCCCACGACCTTGCCCTTCGCCCGTCCGCTCTCGGCCATCTCGCGCGCGCCGCCCGCCGCTTCGGGCAGGTTCGACAGCAGGATCGACCCGGCGAGCGCCGCGACTTCCAGCCCGCCGGCCCCGATCAGCGCCACGCCGAGCGCCAGGTTCTCCGGTATTCCGTCCAGCGTGATCGCGGCGAGCAGGCCCCCGCCAGATTTCTCGCCCCATTTCTCGTCGATCAGGTAATCGCACACGGTGAACACGATGGCGCCTGCCGCCACCCCCAGCATGGCCGGGAACAGCCCGCCGCGTTCGACAGAAGGCTGGATCAGCTCGCTCGTTACGGAAAGCAGCAAGGCCCCGCCCGCAAGCGCGACGAGAAACCCTTCGAGCCGTCCGGACAGCTTGCCGTACACGCCCCACACGGCCCCGGCGATCAACGCGCCGGACACCACCAGGACGACGGCAAGGACCGTCAGCATTCGATGACGTTCACCGCCAGCCCGCCCTGGCTGGTTTCCTTGTACTTGCTCGACATGTCGATCCCCGTCTGCCGCATCGTCTCGATCACCTGGTCCAGGCTGACGCAGCTTTCCGCGCCGGTGCGATGGAGGGCGAGGCGCGCGGCGTTGACCGCCTTCACGGCGCCGATGGCATTGCGTTCGATGCACGGCACCTGCACCAGCCCGCCCACGGGATCGCAGGTCAGGCCGAGGTTGTGCTCCATGCCGATTTCCGCCGCGCTGGCGACTTGCGCCGGCGTGCCGCCCCACAGGGCCGCGAGGCCGCCCGCCGCCATCGAACAGGCGACGCCCACTTCGCCCTGGCAGCCCATTTCGGCGCCCGAAATGCTGGCGCGCTGCTTGTAAAGCAGGCCGATCGCGCCCGCGGTCAACAAGAACTTGCGGCGGCTGTCGCGGCAGGCGCGGTCCTCCCCATCCTTGCAATAGAAGCGCATCACCGCCGGGATGATGCCCGCCGCACCGTTGGTGGGCGCGGTCACCACACGGCCCCCGGCGGCATTCTCCTCGTTCACCGCCATGGCGAAGCAATTGAGCCAATCGAACAATTGCTCGCGTTCGTTGGAAAGCGGGTTGGCGGACAGGTTTTCCCACATGTCGGGCGCACGGCGCGCGACTTTCAGGCCGCCCGGCAGCGTGCCGCGCTGGGTCAACCCGCGCTCAATGCACTGGTCCATCGCCTCGGCAATCCGGTCGAGCCCGGCCATCGTGCGCGCCCGGTCGCGCCGCGCATCCTCGTTGGCGAGCACGATCTCGCAGATCGGCCGGTCGTGGCTGTCGCACAGGGCGAGGAGGTCGGCGGCGGAGGTGAATTCGTACGGGGTGGGTTCGCTTTCCACCCGGTCGTCGGTCGGCTTGGTGCGCAGCTGCTTCTCGCTCGCCACGAAACCGCCGCCGGTGGAATAATAGGTCCGTTCCAGCAATACCGCGCCGCCCGCGCCATGCGCGGCCAGCTTCATGCCGTTGGGGTGGAGATCGGGGATGATGTGCCCGGCAAGGTCGATGTCGCGGCGCGGGTCGAAGCGAAGCGCACATTCGCCGCCCAGGACCAGCTCGCCGCCGGCCGCGAGGGCTTCCAGCGCCGCCTCCCCCTCGTCCGGGTCGAGCCGATCTGGCCGGTGGCCCATCAGGCCCAGCATAGCCGCCTTGAGCGTGCCGTGCCCTTCCCCCGTCAGCGCCAGCGAGCCCTGCAATTCAACCGTGACCCGGGCAATGTCCGCGCATCTCTTCGAACGCAGCGCGGCCGCGGCAAACATGCGCGCGATGCGCATCGGGCCGACCGTATGGCTGCTGGAAGGGCCGATCCCGATGCGGAAGATGTCGAGCACGGAAAGCATGGCCGCAGCGATGCGCGCAGGCCCCCATGCGGTCAAGTGGTTTCAAATGTAACCGATGGCCGCGCCGGCCCCTTCAAGCTGTGGGCAAAAGGCGCAGTTTGCTTTGGTAATCCGCCCCGCAGCGCCTATATAATCGGCATGGACGAGAACAGCGAAAAGACGGGCGAAAACGCCCGCAATTCCAACAGCTACGGCGCCGATTCCATCAAGGTCCTGAAGGGCCTCGATGCCGTGCGCAAGCGGCCCGGCATGTATATCGGCGATACGGACGACGGATCAGGCCTGCACCACATGGTCTTCGAAGTCTCCGACAACGCCATCGACGAGGCGCTGGCCGGGCACTGCGACCTGGTGCTGATCGAACTCAACGCCGACGGCAGCGTCAGCGTGGAGGACAACGGCCGCGGCATCCCGGTGGATATGCACAAGGAAGAAGGCGTCTCCGCGGCGGAGGTCATCATGACCCAGCTGCACGCCGGCGGAAAGTTCGAGAATACGAGCGACGACAACGCCTACAAGGTGTCCGGCGGCCTCCACGGGGTCGGCGTGTCGGTGGTAAACGCGCTGTCCGAATGGCTGGAGCTGGTCATCTGGCGTGACGGCAAGGTCCACGAAATGCGTTTCGAGCATGGCGAGGCGGTGAAATCGCTCGAAGTCACGGGCGATGCACCCCCGGTGGCGAGCAACGGCGACGATAACGGCCTGAAGAAGGGCACCCGCGTCACCTTCATGCCCAGCACGGAGACGTTCAAGAACGTCACCACTTTCGATTTCGACAAGCTGGAGCATCGCTACCGCGAGCTTGCCTTCCTCAATTCCGGCGTGCGCATCCTGCTGCGCGACAATCGCGGCGAGGACGTGGCCGAGCACGACCTGTTCTACGAAGGCGGCATCGCGGCGTTCGTGTCCTATCTCGATCGCAACAAGCAGCCCTTGGTGCCCGATCCCATTTCGGTGAGCGCGGAGAAGGACGGCATCGGCATCGACGTCGCGCTGGAATGGAACGACAGCTACTACGAAAACGTCCTGTGCTTCACCAACAACATCCCGCAGCGTGACGGCGGCACCCACCTGGCCGCATTCCGCGCCGCGCTGACCCGCACGCTGAACAACTACGCCAGCGCCAGCGGGTTGATGAAGAAGGAAAAGGTCAGCCTGTCGGGCGAGGATATGCGCGAAGGGCTGACCGCCATCGTCTCCGTCAAGCTGCCCGATCCCAAGTTCGGCAGCCAGACGAAGGACAAGCTGGTCTCCTCCGAAGTGCGCCAGCCGCTGGAAAGCCTGATGGGCGAGAAGATGACCGAGTGGCTGGAGGAAAACCCCGCCCACGCCAAGGCCATCATCCAGAAGATCATCGATGCCGCCGCCGCGCGCGAGGCTGCGCGCCGTGCGCGCGAGATGAGCCGCAAGGGCGCGATGAGCATCGCCAGCCTGCCCGGCAAGCTGGCCGATTGCCAGAACCGCGATCCGGCGCAGTGCGAACTGTTCCTGGTGGAGGGCGATTCCGCCGGCGGCAGCGCCAAGCAGGGCCGCGACCGCAAGATTCAGGCGATCCTGCCGCTGAAGGGCAAGATCCTGAACGTGGAACGCGCAAGGTTCGACCGGATCATCGGATCGAAGGAAGTCGGCACGCTGATCCAGGCGATGGGCACGGGGCTGCGCGACGAATTTGATCTCAACAAGCTGCGCTATCACAAGATCGTGATCATGACCGACGCCGACGTCGACGGTGCGCATATCCGCACGCTGCTGCTCACCTTCTTCCATCGCCAGATGCCGGAAATCGTGAAGAACGGGCACCTGTTCATCGCCCAGCCGCCGCTGTTCAAGGTCAGCAAGGGCCGCAGCGAGGTTTACCTGAAGGACCAGGCCGCGCTGGACCGCTACCTGGTCGATGGCGGCTTGCAGGACCGCATCCTGCTGTCCGACAGCGACGAGTACAACGAGGCCGAGCTGCGCCCGATGGTCGAGCAGGCGCTGCGGATCCGCAACCTGATCGCCTTCGTACCGCGCAAGTACGATCCGGCGATCATCGAGGCGATGGCGCTGGCCGGGGCGTTCGATCCCGCAGCTTCGCGCGATGCGCGCGAGGCCGCGATGACCCGCGCCGCCGAGCGGATGCAGATGAGCGACCCCGAAGCGACATGGAGCGGGACGCTGACCGATAATGGCGCGCGGCTCGACCGGGTGTGGCGCGGCGTGACCGACGTGCATCTCATCGAAGGCAAGTTCCTCGAAAGCGCGGAGGCCCGCCGCCTCCACGGCCTCGTCGCCGGGCTGGGCGATATTTACGCCAATCCCGCAAGGCTGGTGAAGCGCGGCAGCGCCGAAGCCGAAGCGCAAGCGGCGGCCGATGCGGCCGAGGACGAGACCGACGCGGAAGCGCCCGCCTTCAAGCTCGACGGCACCATCACCCGCCCGACCGAACTGCTCGACGCGGTCCTTGCCGCCGGGCGCAAGGGCATGTCGGTGCAGCGTTATAAGGGACTGGGCGAAATGAACGCGGAACAGCTGTGGGAGACCACGCTCGATCCCGACAACCGCGCCCTGCTGCAAGTGAAGGTCGAGGATGCCGACGTGACGGACGAGATCTTCACCCGCCTGATGGGCGACGTGGTCGAACCGCGCCGCGAATTCATCCAGGATAACGCGCTGAACGTCGCCAACCTCGACGTCTGAGCGACGTACACGAACGGCGCGGCATCGCTGCCGCGCCGTTTGCAATTGACGCTGCTATTTAGCCCAGAAGCGACTTGGTCGTGTGGGGACGCTCGCTGGCAGGCGCTGCCTCCACGCGGTCGTCTACCCCGTCGCCGTCACGATCGACGCGGCGCGTCTCGGCGCGGTCATCGATACCGTCGCCGTCTCGGTCGATCTTTCCGCCGCTCACCATTTCGGCGAACAGCTTCTCGTAGTGGTTGAGCGCCTGGCGCAGGTCCTCGGTCGAGGCGTCGTGCTGGCGATCGGCAATCTCGTGGCCGGCGCGGTAATGGCGCGCCACATCGCCGTAATCGACGGTCAGGTCTTCGTATCGACGGTCGAAATCGGTCATCGGAAAGCCGCGGGTCTGCATGACATTGGTCAGCAGGCGGTCTGCGCGCAGCACCGCTTCGTTCGGGGCATCCACGAAAAGCGCCTTCGTTTCGGTCCACTCGCCGGTGAAACGCTCGCGCTCCTCCGCATCGAGCGGGCGGATGTCGAACTGGTGGACCCGCTTTTCCCGTTCGATCAGGTCGCGTTCGGCCTTGTCCGTGCTTCCGCGGTCTTCGACGGTGCGGTCGTATTCGTCGCCATACTGGTCGCGCAGGGCGTCCGTACGCTTCTTGCGCATCGCCATCCACAGGATCAGCAGCAGAACGACAACCGCCACGGCGGCGATCACGATGATTGTAGTATTGTCCATGGGTTCATCTCCCTGGTGAACCCTCCCGATTGCCTTCTAAACCCCTGACGACGCGCCCTGTTCCGCGTCCTGCACTGCATCGGACCGGTTTCGCGCGCGCCCGACTACGCAAAAGTCCGGATGGTGCGGTTTGCCATGGGCCAAAGCCCCCTCGCCTAACGCTGGTTGCGTCAGGAAACGGAGAGAAGAAACGTGGGCGAATTCATCCTGCGGTGGGACGGTGTGGTGTTGGCAGTGGCGCTGTGCGGCATGCTGGTGGCGTGGCTGCAGGGCAGCGTGCGCTTCGAGCGGCTGACGGCGGAGCAGCGCAAGGAAATGGACCGTATCGCCGCACGCGAGCGGTCGGCCAGCCTTACTCTGGCGGAGCGCAACCGCCTGCTCGAACTGACGGAGGAGATCGCCGAAATCGGCCACTGGCGGCTGGACCTGGAAAGCAACGAACTGTTCTGGTCCGACGGGATCGCCCGCATCCATGGGCTGGAGCCCGGCAAGACGCCTCCGCTGGCCGAAGCGATCGATTTCTACCACCCGGAAGACCGAGAGACCGTGGCAGCCCATGTCGAGGAAGGCCGCGCGAACGGCACGCCGTGGATTTTCCGCGCCCGCCTGATCGCCGCCGACGGCACGCACAAATATGTCGAGGCACGCGGCCAGCCGGAACTCGATCCGCAAGGCAACCCGGTCGCCCTGTTCGGCATGCTGGCCGACCGCAGCGGCGAATACCGGATGCGAAGCGAAGTGGAGGCCGAGCGCGACCGCGCCAATGAGATGAGCCGCGCCAAGGCCGCCTTCCTCTCGCGCCTCAGCCACCAGTTGCGCGAACCCGCGGCCACGGTGGTAGGCTACAGCGACATGCTGTCGCGCGAAGTGGAGGAGCCGAATCTGCTGCGCTCGCTCGCACAGGTTTCGCATAGCGCGGGCCGGATTACCGAAATCCTCGACGACGTGCTCGATCTTGCCAAGGTGGAGGCCGGCGCGATGTCGGTCGATGTCGCGCCGACCGATCTCGCTGCGCTGCTGAAGGACATCGTGGACCGGGGCTGCCAGCGCGCCCGCGAAAAGCACTTGTCGCTGTCCCTCAGGCTCGACGAGAGCGTGCCTGCCGCCATCCTGACCGACGAGCGCCGCCTGCGGCAGATCGTCGAAAACCTCATCGCCAACGCCATCACCTATACCGACAGCGGCTTCATCGTGGTGGCGGCCAAGGCCGTGGACGGGATGCTGAAGATCACCGTGCGCGATACGGGCATCGGGATCGACCCGGCCGCGCACAAGGTCATTTTCGAGGAATTCCGCCAGCTTCCGGTCAATATCGCGCGGCCAGAGGGCGGCATAGGACTGGGGCTGCCGATCGGGCGCCAGCTCGCCCGGATGCTCGGCGGGCAGCTGATGGTCGATAGCACGCCAGGCAACGGCAGCACGTTCACCCTGTCGATCCCCTGCCGGCGGAGCGAGGCCGCGCCGCGGCGGCACCGGGTGGAGCCCCCGCAAGCGCCCGCCCATCCCCCGGCCCGTTCCGCCGCCCGCCAGCCGGCGCCCTCGCCGCGGCCGGCAAGCCGGAAGGGAGCGCAGCCCGGCCGCGTCCTGCTTGCCGAGGATCACGAAATCAACCAGCTGCTGATCGGCAAGATGGGGTACGCGCTGGGCCTGGCGGTGGATGTTGCGGAAAACGGGCAAGTGGCTGTCGACATGGTGCGCGCGGCCGATGCGGCCGGCACGCCCTACGCCCTCGTCCTGATGGACTTGCAGATGCCGGTGATGACCGGTCTGGAAGCGTGCCTCGCCCTGCGCGAGGCGGGGTGGGATACCGAACGCCTGCCGATCCTGGCGATCAGCGCCAATGCCTTTCCCGACGACGTGAAGGCCTGCGCTGATGCCGGGATGCAGGGCCACATCGCCAAGCCCGTCACGCTGGAGCGGCTGGCCGCCAAGGTCAGGCCCTATGTCGAGGTTACGCCGGCTGCCGGAAAGGCGGCCTGACCTCGCGCGCAGGCGAAGTCAGCCGGCCCCGTCGATCAGCGCCTGGGCCTGCGCTTCCAGTACCTTGTAGCGATCGTAATCGGGGCGGGCATCGCGCAGGAAGCGGGCGATCTTCATCAGGTCCGCGCCGTAATCGCCGCTCGGCTCGATCGGCTCGCCGAAGCCCAGCACATGCTCCTGCGGGTTCACCCAGGTCGGCACGATCGGCACCCCGGCGGCAACCGCGATGTTGTAGAAGCCGGACCGCCATTCGCCGTTCGAATTGCGCGTCCCTTCCGGCGCGATCACCAGCGCAAGGTCGCTGCGCCGGTTGTATTCCTCGACCACCTGCTCGACCACGTTGGCGCGGCGGCTGCGGTCGATCGGCACGCCGCCCATGTCGAACATGAAATTGCGCATGATGCCCTTGAACAGCGTGTGCTTGCCCATGAAGGCGGGCTTCACCCCTTCCGCCGCTGTGGCGCCGACGAAGAACACGAAATCCCAGTTCGACGAATGCGGCGCACCGGCGATGACATATTTGTCGAGATGCGCGGGCAGGTTGCCTACGATCCGCCAGCCCTTCGCCTTGAAGATGCGCACGATGATCCAGCGCACGATGCGCGACAGCCACGACGGGCTGCGGACAGGCTTTTCGGACACGCTTCTCTCCCTACGAGGGGTGCCTAGCAGTGGAGAGCGAAGTTGCGAAGCGTCGAGGCGCGGCAATCCGCCAAGACGCTACATTGCGATCCATTGCGCGAAGAGACGATTGAACATGAAGGTGAAAAAGCCCGCCACCAGCAAGGCGCCGATAACGATGCCTCGCACGTGTCCGCGGTGGGCCAGGTGGTTGCCCGCCCGTGCGCTTGCGACAATCCGCCAGCACACGAACAACGTCAGGATGCTGAGCAAATGGATCAGGCTGAACCCGCCGTCGTTGAGGTCCCGGATGAAGAACGTGTCGATCGCAGTGGTCACCATGGCGGCGATCCAGACATAGCCCATGATCCTGTGGGCCCTGTCTCCCTTGGCGCGCAGCAACAGGACCGGCGTCAGCGCAAGGGCAATCGCCAATGTGCCGAAATGCACCGGGTAGGTGACAGGTACCAGCGCCAGCTCCGCGCGGCCCCGCCAAAGGGCGAGCGACATCGCGCCGAGCATGGCGACACAGCCAGCCGCAAGGATGTAATCCATTGCCTGCGGCACGTAGCCCCATAATTTCACGGATTTTTCGTCGGTCGCCCGCTGCGCTTTCGTCGCCATGCCGTCCCCCTCTCGATCCCGGAGAATGGCGTCACAGAACCGCGGCGTGTCGGCAAGGCCGCCACTACATCCGGAACACGCCGAATTGCGGCCGTTCGGGGATCGGCGCTTCGAGCGTGGCGGCGAAGGCGAGGCCGAGGACGTCGCGCGTCTGGACCGGATCGATCACGCCGTCGTCCCACAGGCGCGCGGTGGCGTAGTAGGGGTTGCCCTCGTCCTCGTATTTCTGGCGGATGGGCGCCTTGAATTCCTCGGCCTGTTCGTCGGTCCAGCTGTCGGCGTCGCGGTGGACGGTGGCGAGCACGCTGGCAGCCTGCTCCCCGCCCATCACCGAAATGCGCGCATTGGGCCAGGTGAACAGGAAGCGCGGGGAATAGGCGCGGCCGCACATGCCGTAATTGCCCGCCCCGAAGCTGCCGCCGATGACCACGGTGACCTTCGGTACCGTGGCGGTGGCGACCGCAGTCACCAGCTTGGCGCCATGCTTGGCGATGCCTTCCGCTTCGTATTTCCCGCCGACCATGAAGCCGGAAATGTTCTGGAGGAACAGCAGCGGGATGCGGCGCTGGCAGGCAAGCTCGATGAAATGCGCACCCTTCTGCGCGCTTTCGGAGAACAGCACGCCGTTGTTGGCGAGGATCGCCACCGGCATGCCCCAGATATGCGCGAAACCGCAGACTAGCGTGCTGCCGTAATTGGCCTTGAATTCGTGGAATTCGCTGCCGTCGACCAACCGCGCGATCACCTCGTGCACGTCGTAAGGCGCGCGGACATCGTCGGGGATCAGGGCGTAGAGATCGTCCGCGTCGAATTTGGGCGGGCGCGGATCGCGCAGGCCCACGTCCCTGGCCGCCGCATGGTTGTCGCCAAGGTGGCTGACGATATCGCGCACGATGGTGAGCGCGTGCTCGTCGTTCTCCGCCAGATGGTCGACCACGCCGGACTTTTTGGCGTGGAGGTCGCCGCCGCCGAGGTCCTCGGCGCTGATTTCCTCGCCCGTCGCTGCCTTCACAAGTGGCGGTCCGGCGAGGAAGATCGTGCCCTGGTTGCGCACGATCACCGTCTCGTCGGACATGGCAGGCACGTATGCGCCGCCCGCAGTGCAGCTGCCCATGACGCAGGCGATCTGCGGGATGCCCAGCGCGCTCATGTTCGCCTGATTGAAGAAGATGCGCCCGAAATGGTCGCGGTCCGGGAAGACCTCTGCCTGGTAGGGCAGGTTCGCCCCGCCGCTGTCGACGAGGTAGATGCACGGCAAGCGGTTGTCCTGCGCGATCTCCTGCGCGCGCAGGTGCTTCTTGACCGTCATCGGGTAATAGCTGCCGCCCTTCACCGTGGGGTCGTTGCAGGCGATCATCACCTGCCGCCCGCTGACCCGCCCGATGCCTGCAATCATGCTCGCGCCCGACACGTCGCCTTCGTACATGCCGTTCGCGGCCAGCTGCCCGATTTCGAGAAAGGGCGAGCCGGGATCGAGCAGCCGCTCCACCCGCTCGCGCGGCAGCAGCTTGCCGCGGCTGACATGGCGCTCGCGATGCTTCTCGCTGCCGCCCAGCGCAGCCTCGGCGACACGCTCGCGCAGCTCTGCGGCCAGCGCCTTGTTGTGCGCGAACCGCGCCTTGGCGTCAGGCGCTTCGCGGTCGAGGGTGGAGGTGAGGACCGGCGCGGTCATCCCGCCGCCCCGATCAATTCGCGGCCGATCAGCATGCGGCGGATCTCGTTCGTGCCCGCGCCGATGTCGAGCAGCTTCGCATCGCGCATGTACCGCTCCACCGGCCAGTCGAGCGTGTAGCCTGCGCCGCCCAGCGCCTGCACGCTTTCGGCGGCCACGCGGAACGCGTTCTCGCTCGCCAGCAAAATCGCGCCCGCCGCGTCGAAGCGGGTGGTCTTGTTCGCATCGCAGCTCTTGGACACGGCATAGGTGTAGGCGCGGGCAGATTGCAGGGCGACATACATGTCCGCCACCTTGGCCTGCATCAGCTGGAAACTGCCGAGCGGCTTGCCGAACTGGGTGCGTTCGCGAAGGTAGGGGATGACGGTGTCGAGGCATGCCTGCATCACGCCCAGTTGCAGGCCTGCAAGCACCACGCGTTCGTAATCCAGCCCGCTCATCAGCACGCCGACGCCGCCGTTTTCGGGGCCCATCACATTCTCGTCCGGCACGAAGCAATCGTCGAACACCAGCTCTGCCGTGGGGCTGCCGCGCATGCCGACCTTTTCGATCTTCTGGCCGATCGAGAAGCCTTCGAAGTCCTTTTCGATCAGGAATGTGGTGATCCCGCGGCTGCCCGCCTCCGGCGCGGTCTTGGCATAGACCACCAGCGTGTCGGCATAGGGCGCGTTGGTGATCCAGAACTTGGTGCCGTTGAGGACATAGCCGCCTTCGACCTTGTCCGCCTTCGCCTTCATCGACACGACGTCGCTGCCAGCGCTCGCTTCGCTCATGGCGAGCGAGCCGACGTGTTCGCCGCTGATGAGTTTCGGCAGGTATTTCGCCTTCTGCTCCTCGTTGCCCCAGCGCGCGATCTGGTTGACGCAGAGGTTGGAATGCGCGCCATAGGAAAGGCCGACGCTGGCACTCGCCCGGCTGACTTCTTCCACCGCGATGACGTGTTCGAGGTAGCCGAGGCCGAGGCCGCCGTCCTCCTCGCTCACGGTGATGCCGTGGAGGCCGAGCTCGCCCATCGCCGGCCACAGTTCCGCCTTGGGAAACCAGTCTTCCCGGTCGACCTTTTCCGCCAGCGGGGCGATCTGTTCGTCGGCGAAGCGGCCCACGCTGTCGCGAATCGTCTCGGCCGCTTCGCCGAGCTGGAAGTCGAAATCGGGGGTTGCGCGCATGGCTCTTTGTCTCCTCGCCAGCGCGCATAGCAACGCGCGCCCGCAACGCAAACCACGGTAAAGCGAGACTTCTTGCGCAGACACGCAAAGCTTTTGGAATTCAGGAAGAAATTCGCCTATACGGCTGCGCCGAAGGACATGAAGAAGCCTGATTTCATACCCTGGCCCATCGGTGCCGCACCGGACGCTGCCATGTGCGGCGAGGATAGCCGTGCCCAGGTGCTAGCCCAGTACGGCCTCGACCAGCTGCAGGACGATGGCGAGCTGGAGCGGGTCGCCCGCTTCGCCGCCAAGTTGTGCGATGCGCCCATCGCGCTGGTCACCGTGGTGGAAAAGGAACGCCAGCGCTTCCTCGCGACCGAGGGCATCGACGAGCGCGAGACCCCGCGGCCGACCAGCTTTTGCGCGCATGCCATGCTCGGCGCCGAACCGCTCGAAATCCCCGACGCGGCGGAGGATGAGCGCTTCAGCGACAATCCGCTCGTCACCGGCCAGCCAGGCATCCGCTTCTACGCCGGCCATCCGCTGGTTTCGACCGAGGGCGCACCCATCGGAGCGCTGTGCATCATCGACACGAAACCCCGCCCCGGCGGGCTGACGGATTTCCAGCGCGAAGGGCTGGCGGTGCTGGGCGGTTCGGTCATGCGCCGCCTGCTCGCCAACCGGCTGGAGCGATTGTCGCAGGCATCCTACCAACGCCGTGAAAAGCGGCTGCGGCAAATCCTCGATTCGGTGCCCGGTATCGCCTGGTCGGCCGATGCCGACCTCGATTTCGATTACTTCAACGCGCGCTACAGCGAATTCGTGGGGCGGGAGAGCCCGCGCGGTATCGACGACTGGGCGGAGGTCATCCACAAGGATGACTGGCCGGCCGCGCGCCAGAATTTCCTCGATGCGATCGAACGCGGGGAACAGAACGACGACCAGTTCCGCCTGCGGATGGCCGACGGCAGCTGGCGCTGGATGGTTTCCCGCGCGGTTCCGCTGCCGATCGAGGATGGCAGCGTCCGCTGGGTCGGCACGATTTTCGACATCGACGATGCGCACAAGGTGCACGAAGCGCGCGAGTTGCTGGCGAACGAGCTTTCGCACCGCATCAAGAACATCTTCGCCGTCATCTCCGGCCTGATCGCCCTGTCGGCGCGCAAGCTGCCGGACCATTCGGAATTCGCCAGCGAACTGACGGGCAAGATCCGCGCGCTGGGCAAGGCGCACGACATCGTGCGGCCCGAAGGCATCGTGAACGGGGCCAGCCTGAAGAGCCTGCTGGAAGGCATCTTCGCCCCCTACACCGACGACGGGCAGCCGCGGGTGGTCATATCGGGCGACGATGTGCCCGTGGGTTCGCGCGCGGCGACGCCGCTGGCGCTGGTCTTTCACGAACTGGCGACGAACAGCGCGAAATACGGTGTCCTGTCGCGCCAGCAAGGAGACGTGTCGCTCTCCATCGCCGAGCAGGACGGGGCGCTGCTCCTCCGCTGGCGGGAAAGCGATGTGCCCCAGCCGGAGGACGCGGAAGCCGGCTTCGGGTCGCGCCTGCTGACCATGAGCGTGGAAGGGCAATTGCGCGGGTTGATCGAACGGCGCTGGGCCGATGGCGGCATGACTGTGGAACTGACGGTTCCGGTGGACGCCATCACGGGCTAGCATGGCCCCATGGCGGGCCGGGCAATCCTGAAATTCGACTCAGTTTCGAAGTCGTATGGCGACATCGCGGCGCTCGGCGGCATCGACCTGTCGGTCGAGCGCGGCAGTTTCACCGCGCTGGTGGGCGCGTCGGGTTCGGGCAAGTCGACCTTGCTGAAGACCGTCAACCGGCTGGTCGAACCGACTGCCGGGACAGTGCGTTTCGCCGGTGAGGATGTCGCCGCGGTCCCCCTGGCCGCGCTGCGCCGCCGGATCGGCTACGTGTTCCAGAAGATCGGCCTGTTCCCGCACATGAGCGTGGCGGAGAACATCGGCATCGGTCCCCGGCTGGCGGGCGAACCTGCCGATGCGGGCCGCATCGCCGAACTGCTGGAGCTGGTCGACCTCGACTCCGCGATGGCGGATCGCCTGCCGTCCGAATTGTCCGGCGGGCAGCAGCAGCGCGTCGGCGTGGCACGCGCGCTGGCGGGCGGGCCGGAGCTGCTGCTGATGGACGAACCCTTCGGCGCGCTCGATCCCGTCACGCGCGACGCGCTGGGAGACCGGGTGCGCGCCCTGCACGAACGGCTGGGCCTCACCACCGTGATGGTCACTCACGACATGGCCGAAGCGCTGCTGCTGGCGGACCGCGTGCTGGTGATGGACGCTGGGGAAATCGTGGCCGACGAAACGCCGCGGTCGCTGCTGGCAGGGGGCGGCGGAGCAGTGGCGCAAGGCCTGGTCGCAGTGCCGCGACACCAGGCAGAGCGGCTGGCGGAGCTGGAGCGGTGAGCGGCCTCGGCCCCGCCCTTTTCGGGCTCGGCGACAAGCTGGCTGCCCATGTCGTGCTGTCGGCGGCTGCCATCGCGCTCGGCATCGCGGTGGCCCTGCCGCTGGCGGTATGGGCCAGCCGTTCGGAAACGGTCAGCCGCCTTGCGCTGGGTTTCGCCAGCCTCGTCCAGACAATACCCGCGCTGGCCCTGCTGGCGCTGTTCTTTCCGATCCTGCTGTCGCTGCGCGCCGTGTTCGGCGAAGGGCTGCCGACCTTGGGCTTCCTGCCCGCGCTGCTCGCCCTTTCGCTCTATGCGTTGCTGCCGATCCTGCGCAACGCGGTGACAGCGCAGGCCAATCTCGACCCCGGCGTGCTGCAGGCGGCGGACGGCGTCGGAATGACCCGCTGGCAGCGGCTGCGGCTGGTCGAAGCGCCGCTCGCCGCGCCGTTCGTAATGGCAGGCATCCGCACGGCGGCGGTGTGGACCATCGGCGCGGCGACGCTGGCCACCACCATCGGGCAGCCGAGCTTGGGCGACCCCATCTTCGCCGGGTTGCAGACGCAGAACTGGGTGCTGGTGCTGGCGGGCTGCATCGCCAGCGCGGCGCTGGCGCTGGTGGCCGACGCGCTGCTCGGCCTCGTCGAGCGGGGCTTCGCTGCCCGCAACCGCACGCTGTGGCTGGGCGGGATGATCGCCGTGCTGCTGGGCGTTGCCGCCGCCTTCGCCAGCCAGGTCGACTGGGCGGGCGAGGACGAGGACACGATCGTGATCGGCGCCAAGCAGTTCAGCGAGCAATATATCCTCGCCCGGCTGATCGGCGCGCAGCTGGAAGAGGCGGGATACGCCGTGGAATACCGCGACGGGCTCGGTTCCGCTGTGGTCCACAACGCGCTCACCAGCGGGCAGATCGACATCGCCATCGATTACACCGGCACGCTGTGGACCAACCAGCTGGGGCGCGAGGACAATCCGGGCCGCGATGCGATGTACGAGGCGATCACCGAGTGGGAGCGCGAGACGAGCGGCACGCTGGTACTGGGCCGGCTGGGGTTCGAAAACGCCTATGCGTTCGCGATGCGCGCCGACCGTGCGGCGGCGCTGGACATCGCCACGCTGGACGATCTCGCCCGGGCATCGCCGCAGCTTGTCGTCGGCGGCGATCCCGAATTCTTCGAGCGGCCCGAATGGATCGCGGTGCGCGATGCCTATGGCTTCGATTTCGCCGGGCTGCGCAATTTCTCGCCCACCTTCATGTACAACGCGCTGCGCTCGGGAGAGGCGGACGCGATCAGCGCATACACATCCGACGGGCGGATCGCGGCGGACCGGCTGGTCGTGTTGGAGGACCCGCGCGAGGCGCTGCCCAATTACGATGCGCTGCTGATGGTCGCCCCAACCCGTGCACAGGATGCGCGCCTGCTCAACGCATTGCGCCCGCTCATCGGCGCAATCGACGTCGAAGCGATGCGCGAGGCCAATTTCGCGGTCGACCGGGAGGAGGACAAGCGCACCCCGGCCGAAGCGGCGGCGATGCTGGCGCAGCAGATCGGGCTCCAGGACCCGCCTAGAACCCGGCACCGTCCGGCCAGGCCGGATCGGTCAGCGCCATCACCTTGAACAGGTCGCCCATCTGGTCGGGCCCGACCAGCCGCTCCTTCGCCGCTTGCAGCGCCTCGGCATGTTGCGGCGCATAGTCGCCGAGCGCCTTGGCCCGCGCGTCTATCCCGAGCGCAGAAAGGAAGCGGCCCTGCGTCGTCGTGCCAAGCCACTTCGCATCGCGGCTTTGGGCGATCTGGGCGAGCTGGTGGAAATCGACATGTGCGGTCAGGTCCGCCTCCCCCGGCATGGCGAAGGGATCGACCTTTTCGTGCGCGCGGATCGCCTGCAGGGTGGAGCCGGTGCGTGGCTCGCTGTGGCCGTAATCGATGAACAGCGCCGCGCCGCCCTGCTCGGTCAGGCGGCCGGCGGTTTCGAATACCGTCGCCGCCGCACCGGGGCTGGTTTCCAGCACCGTGCCTTCCTCCGCCTGCCGCCGCGCTTCGGGCACCGCGCCTTCCATCGGCTGCTCGCCCGCGACGAGGGAGAAGGTTTCGCCGTCGCTCGCCACCATGACCTCGCGCCAGCCGTGTGCGGTTTTCACCAGCTGGCGGACGGGCAGCGCATCGAGGAATTCGTTGGCGACCAGCAGGAGCGGCCCGTCGAACGGCACGCTCGACAGGTCGTTGTGCCAGCGCGCCCGCGGCACATTGGCCTGCTGGATGTCCCGCAATTCCTGCGACCCTTCGACGAGGTGGACGGCAGGCTCCAGCCCGTAGCGCGCCATGGCTTTCAGCGCATCTTTCGCCAGCGTGCCGCGTCCGGGGCCAAGTTCCACATAGTGGACCGGCTCGGTCCGCCCGGCGCGGATCCAGATGTCGGCCAGCCACAGGCCGATGAGTTCGCCGAACATCTGGCTGATTTCGGGCGCGGTGATGAAATCGCCCGCGCTGCCGAAGGGATCGCGGCTGTCGTAATAGCGGGCGTTCGATTCGCCCATGAAATGCGCGATCGAGATCGGGCCGCTGTGGGCGATGATGCGGTGGAACCGCTCCGCCGTGGTCAGCCCGTCGTCGAACGACACCGCCTCAGGCCTTTTCCGCTTTCGCTTTCATCGCCTCCCCGCTGGCAAGCTCCGGTCTGCGGATGGCGTAGAGCACCAGCGCGAGACCGGCGATCATCAGCGGGATGGTGAGCCACTGGCCCATCGACAGGCCGGTGCGCATGGCGAATTCGGTCAATTGTTCGTCCGGCTGGCGGAAGAATTCGACCGTGAAGCGCCCTGCCGCGATGCCGAGGGTGAACAGGCCGACGAGCAGGCCGGGCTTGAACCGTGCGCGGGTGCGCCAGAACAAATAGATCAGCACGATGGCGAGGATCAGGCCTTCCAGCAAGGCCTCGTAAAGCTGGCTGGGATGGCGCGGCATCGGGCCCGCGCCGGGGAAAACCATGGCCCACGGCACGTCGGTGGTGCGGCCCCACAGCTCGCCGTTGATGAAGTTCGCCATCCGGCCGAGGAACATGCCGACCGGCACCGACACGGCGATGTAATCGCACACGCGGATGAAGTTGAGGCCGGCGCGCCAGCACACCCAGCCGATCGCCAGCAGAACGCCCATCAGCCCGCCGTGGAAGCTCATCCCCCCATCCCACAATCGCAGCAGGCGATATTTGATCAAGCCCTCTTCTTCGAATGTCGTGAACAGGCTCTGGTCGTAGAACATCGCGTAGCCGAGCCGACCGCCGAAGATCACGCCCAGCGTGCAATAGAAGAACAGGTCGTCGACATGGGTCTGCCCCATCGGCGCGCCAGGCGCCTTGATCTGCTTCGACACGTGCCAGTAGGCGAACAGAATACCGAGCAGGTAGGCCAGCGAGTAATAGCGCAGGACGAATGGTCCGAACTGGTATTCGCCAAGCATGAATGACCCGAGATTTATCCCGGGCTTGAGGCCAAGCTCCGACCAATAGATCGGTTCGTTGGCTGCGGCGGCCATCAATTCCAGCACCAGGGCAATCCTCCCGCGCGCACGGAATGGCCCGCCGCGCCTGTATTTCGCGGCCTTTGCCATAGGGAGGGGATTGGTAAAACCCCGCGCGCCGCCCTAGATGGTAAAAAACGAATCAAACTGGAGAGAATGCGGATGAAGACCGAGCTCGATGTCGCCCTCAATACCGTCATGGACCACCTGCTCGACCAGGGGGGTCCTTTCGAAGTCGGCACCATCGAACGGTTCGGGCGCGAATTGCCGATCTTCGTGAACGCTCCGCCCAGCCTGCCGCATTACTTCGGCTATTTCTGCATGGGCGAACACAAGGACAAGACGTTCCTTGTCGATGGCGACATCCGCCTGACCTTCGGTGAAACCTACATGGCCGCCCGCGCGGTCGCCGCCGGCCTGATCGCGACGCACGGGGTGAAGAAGGGCGACCGCATCGGCATCGCCGCGCGCAATTCCGCCAACTGGATCGTCGCCTACATGGCATCGCTGATGGCGGGCGGCTGCGCCACTCTGCTCAACGGCTGGTGGTCGGGCGAGGAACTGCGCGACGGTATCGCGCTGGCCGATTGCTCGCTGTTGCTGGCAGACGAGCAGCGGGCGAAACGGCTCGAAGGGTTCGACCACGGCGCGAAGATCGTGCTGATGGACCACGACTGCAGCTGGCAGGACGGATTGTCGAACCTGGTGACCAATGCGGGCGAGCCCGAAGCACTGCCCGAAATGGGGCCGGACGACCTCGCCACCATCCTCTACACCTCGGGTTCCACCGGCCAGTCCAAGGGCGCATATTCCGACCACCGCGGCGTGGTGCAGGGCACGATGAGCTATGTCGCGCAAAGCGCCATGGCATTGGGCTACCTCACTGCCAAGGGCGAGGCGCCGACGCGCCAGCCCTGCGCGCTGGTGGCCGTGCCGCTGTTCCACGTCACCGGCGAAGTGCCGCTGTTCCTGCAGAGCTTCGCCCTGGGCCGCAAGCTGGTGCTGATCCCGAAGTGGGATCCCGTCGCCGCGATGAAGGCGATGGAGGACGAAGAGGTGACTTATTTCGTCGGCGTCCCGCTGATGAGCTATGAAATCGCCACCCATCCCGACCGCGCGAATTACGACCTGTCCGCCTGCCAGAGCTTCGCCGCCGGCGGCGCGCCGCGCCCGGTCGAACATGTCACCCGCATCAAGGAAGCATTCCCGGAAGGCTTCCCGCTGCTCGGCTACGGCCTCACCGAAACCAACGGCGTTGGCTGCGGCAATTTCAACGAGAACTACCTCGCCAAGCCTGGCTCCACCGGCACGCCCAGCCGCCCGCTGGTCGACATCGGCATCCTGGACGACGATGGCCAGTGCCTGCCGCAGGGCGAAATCGGAGAAGTGTCGATCCGCACCATCGCCAACTTCCTCGGCTACTGGGACAACGACGAGGCGACGAAGGCCGCGATCATGGAAGACGGGTACTTCCGCACCGGCGACCTCGGCTATCTGGACGAAGAGAACTATCTCTACATCGTCGACCGCAAGAAGGACATCATCATCCGCGGCGGCGAGAACATCTCCTGCCTCGAAGTCGAACAGGCGATCTACGCGCACGAGGAAATTTCCGAATGCTCCGTCTTCGGCGTGCCGGACGAACGGCTGGGGGAAGTGCCCGCCGCGGTATGGCTGCCGGTCGAAGGCAGCAGCCTGACAGAGGACGAATTGCGCGCCTTCGTGGCCGAGCATATCGCCCGCTTCAAGGTGCCCGAATTGCTGTGGAAGGCCGACGGCCCGCTGCCGCGCCTCGGCACCGCGAAGATCGACCGCAAGCTGCTACGCGAGCAATACACCGCCGAACTCGCGGCCGGGTGACGGCTTGACGGCGATCCGAATTCCCGACCAGCGGGCGATCATCGATCGCCGCCAGCTTGCCAGCCGGATCGCCGCCCTCGCCGCCGAGGGAGCGCCGCGGCAGGAGGTGGTGAAGCTTGCCCGCTCGGCGCTCGACGAGGGGCGCGAGGAACTCGCGCGCCGCCTTGCCGACAGCCCCAACGCGGGGCACGAGATCGCGGCAGGCCAGACCTTCCTGGTCGACCAGATCATCCGCGTTCTGCACGATCACATCGTCACCGACGTCTATCCCAACGCCAACCGTTCCAGCGGGGAGCGGATCGCCCTGATCGCCGTCGGAGGCTACGGGCGCGAGGAGATGGCGCCGCAATCCGATGTCGACATCGCCTTCGTCACCCCCGGCAAGCAGACCGCGTGGTGCGAACAGGTGATCGAGGCGCTGCTTTATTTCCTGTGGGACCTTGGCCTGAAGGTCGGCCATTCCAGCCGCTCGCTCGATGATGTCATCCGCATGGCGAAGGAAGACCTCACCATCCGTACCGCGCTGCTCGAAGGGCGCTACCTGTGGGGCGACCGCGACCTCTACGATGCGGCCTCTGCCCGGTTCTGGGCGGAAGTGGTCTCCGGCAGCGAGAAGCAGTTCGTCGCGGAGAAACTGGAAGAGCGCAACGCCCGGCACAAGCGCATGGGCGACAGCCGCTACGTCGTCGAACCCAATGTGAAGGAAGGCAAAGGCGGGCTTCGCGACCTGCAGGCCCTCTACTGGATCGGCAAATATATCCACCGCGTGGAAAACGCCGCCGAGCTGGTCGAGAAGGGGCTTTTTACCCAGACCGAATACCGCGCCTTCCGCCGGGCGGAACGGTTCCTGCTGGCGGTGCGCGCGCATCTCCACACCATCACCGGCCGCGCCGAAGACCGCCTGACCTTCGACCTCCAGCGCGAGGTGGCGAAGCGGATGCGCTATGCCGACCGGCCGGGCAAGAGCGCGGTCGAACGCTTCATGCAGTTCTATTTCCTGCAGGCGAAGCGGGTCGGCAGCCTGACGGGCGTGTTCCTCAGCCAGTTGGACGAACAGTTCGCGAAGAAAACCGCGCGGCGGGGCCTGCTCGCCACGTTCCGCCCGCGCCCGCGCGAGCTCAAGGGCTACGAGGTGTTCGGCGGCAAGATTTCCGCGCCCACCGACGGCTGGTTCAGGGACGATCCGGTGCGGCTGGTCGAGATCTTCCAGCTGGCCGAGGAGCACGCGCTGGAAGTCCATCCCGACACGATGCGGCAGGCCCGGCGTGACATGAAGCTGATCACCCGCGACGTACGCGAAGATGCACGAGCGAACGCGCTGTTCCTCAAGCTGTTGGCCGGCCGCAACGATCCCGAAGCGGTGCTGCGCTGGATGAACGAGGCGGGCGTGTTCGGCCGTTTCGTGCCCGATTTCGGCAAGGTCGAGGCGCAGATGCAATTCGACATGTACCACCACTACACGGTGGACGAGCACACGATCCGCGCCATCGGCCTGCTCAGCCGGATCGAGCGCGGCGAGCTGGTGGAGGACCACCCGCGCTCCACCGCCCTGATGCCGCAGCTCGCCCATCGCCGCGTGCTCTATGTCGCGGTGCTGCTGCACGATATCGCCAAGGGCCGAGGCGGGGACCACTCGGTGCTCGGCGGCGAGGTGGCAGAGGAATTGTGCCCCCGCTTCGGCCTAGACGAGGGCGAGACGGAGCTGGTCGCATGGCTGGTGCGCGAGCATTTGCTGATGAGCCGCACGGCGCAGAAGCGCGACTTGTCAGATTCCAAGACCGTCAGCGATTTCGTGGCCGAAGTGCGCACCCTGGAACGCCTGCGGCTGCTGATGATCCTGACCGTGGTGGACATCCGCGCCGTCGGCCCCGGCACGTGGAACGACTGGAAGCGCCAGCTGATCGGCCAGCTGTACGAACTGGCCGAGGAACAGCTGCGGCTGGGCCACAAGAGCCGCGGGCGCGCGGAAACCGTGGCGATGAAGCGCCGTACCGTGCGCGAACTCATTGCCGATGACGCGGTCGATTACGATGCCATCGCCGACCTCTTCACCGACAGCTACTGGATCGCCGAGCCCGAGGACATCGCCGCGCGCAACCTGGTGCAATACCGCGCGGCGGAAGAAATGGACCACATGCTGTCGGTCCACACCGAGTTCGTGGAAGATCGCGGCGCGACGCTGGTCACCATCATCGCCGACGACCACCCCGGCCTGTTCTTTCGGATCGCGGGCGGCATCCACCTCGCCGGTGGCAACATCATCGACGCACGCATCCACACCACTACGAACGGCAAGGCGGTCGACAACTTCCTGGTGCAGGACCCGGTCGGACGGCCGTTTGCGGAAGCCGCGCAGCCGGAACGGCTGGAGCAATCGATCCGCGATGCCATCGCCAATCGCGGCGAGCTGGTACAGGGCCTCGCCAAGCGCCCGCTACCCCGCACCCGCGCCGGCCATTTCGACGTGCGCCCCGCGGTCGCCTTTGACAACCGCGCATCGAGCCGCTTCACCGTGATCGAGGTATCCGCCCGCGACCGGCCCGCCCTGCTAAACCGGCTGGCCCGCTCGCTGTTCGAAAGCCAGCTGGTGGTCCATTCCGCCCACATCACCCACTACGGCGAACGCGCGGTCGACATCTTTTACGTCACCGACCTGACGGGCGGAAAGGTGGTCGCGCCCGACCGGATGAAAGCCGTCGAGGCGCGCCTGCTGGAAGCCGCCAGCGACGAATTGCAGCGCGAGATCGAAGCGGCTTGAGGCTGGGTTTCGGGGCGGGAGGTTTTGCTCCGGACTCACTTCCTCCGCTCAGCCTGAGCAAGCTAATCGGGCATCGGCTTGGTTGAGGTAAAATCGTCACCGTACCACCGGGGCAAGAGTTCGAGCCTCACTCCGTTCGCCGTTATCCAGCCCTCCAGGCATTCCTTGGCTGCATCCGACGGCGTCGAGGCGAAAAACACTCGCGCTTCGCCAATCGCGTGGGAGCCATGTAATTCCAAGCGAAGCGCTCGAATACCGCAGGCACTGGCGGCGTCGATAACCGCATGAATACTTTCCAGCGGGCCAGCAGCGACGGGAGCCTGAGGCACCTGCACCATGAATGCGATTGCAGTGGCAATCATGGTTTTCACCCCCGCTCCCCGAACAACGCGCTGCCGACGCGGACGTGGGTAGCGCCAAGCATTACGGCGGTTTCGTAGTCGCCGCTCATGCCCATGCTGAGGCCTTCCACGCCATTGTCTTTCGCCAGCTTGTGCAGCAGCGCGAAAAAGGGGGCGGGTTCGATGTCGGCTGGGGGCAGACACATGAGGCCGGCGACCGGCACGTCCATCTCGCGCGCCTTGGCGAGGAAGCCTGGGAGCGCCTGCACCGCGCAGCCGCCCTTCTGCGGCTCTTGGCCCACGTCGACCTGCACGAAACACGGCACTTGGCGGGCGGCCTTGTCCATCGCCTTGGCCAGTGCTTTCAGCAGGCTTGGCCGGTCGAGCGAATGGATCACATCGAAAGTCGCCACCGCGTCCTCCGCCTTGTTGGACTGCAGCTGGCCGACCATGTGCAGCACCGCATCGGGATAGGCCTCGCGCAACGCGGGCCATTTGCCTTGCGCCTCCTGTACGCGGTTCTCGCCGAAATGGCGCTGGCCCTGCTGGAGGAGCGGCTCGATCGCGCCTGCCGGATGGGTCTTGCTGATCGCGACGAGCGTAACGTCTTCGGGCGCGCGCCGGGCGATCCGGCACTTGGCGGCGATGTTCGCGCGAACGGTTTCGAGCGGGGAATTCTCTCGTGTGTCGGCCATGGCAAAGGCGCTATAGCGTCCGCGTGACGATGCGGAACCCCTCCCCTGCACCAGCGCCTGCACCGGAACCCCTGCCGCTGCTCTGGCTGCTCTCGGACGAGCGCAACGATGCCGGGATCGAACAAGCCTTCGCAAACCTGCCCGAAGCGTCCGGATTCGTCTTCCGCCACTATCACCTCGATGGTGAAAAACGGCGAGATCGCTTTACCCATTTGGCTAGTTTGGCGCGGTCGCATCGCCATCGCGTCGTCCTGTCCGGAGACGTCGAGACAGCGCGCGAGTGGGGCGCGGACGGCGTTTACGGCTCCGCAGCGCTCCAGCCTGCCGCCGGCCACCTGCGCCTCGCCGCCGCGCATGACGGCGCCGAATTGCAGGCAGCCAACGCTGCCGGGGTCGACGGCGTCTTCCTCTCCCCCGTCTTTCCCACCCGCTCCCACCCCGGCGCCGGTGCGCTTGGCCCGATGGGGTTCGCGGTGCTGGCGCAGCAGTCGCTCGTCCCGGTCATCGCGCTTGGCGGCATGACGGCGGAGCGCGCGCAAGTGCTCGGCTGGCCGCGCTGGGGCGCGATCGACGGGCTGGCAGACGGCCTGCGAGCCCAACGGCGCACTTGACGGCGAGTCCCGCAAGGACTCAAATGGCGCCCGCTTAGGACGAGGACGAAATTATCATGGCGACCCGCGTAATGACCCGCAGTGCCCAGGCGGACTGGCGCGCCGCATTCCGCGCGTCGCTGCGCCGCGCCGGGCAGATGGCAGGGGCCGGCGCCTTGGTGCTGGCGATGCTGTTCCTCGGCCTCGCGCTCGCCAGCTATACGCAGACGGATCCCAGCGGATCGACCGCGGCATCGGGCGACGATGTACGCAACTGGATGGGCATCGCAGGCGCGTGGGCATCCGAGCGCGCCCTCTTGCTGTTCGGCGTGCCGGCCGTCCTGCTGCTGCCGCTGCTTTATGCCTTTGCCCGCAAGCTGTGGCTCGATTCCGGTAACGAGGACACCGGCCCGGTCGCGGGCAAGTGGTGGCGCACGGTGGGCAAGCTGGTGGGCGGCATGGCGCTGCTCTCCACCGCGCTTTCCCTGATGTTTACCGGCCCCGGCGGCACGCTGCCGGCCTCGATGGGCGGGCTGACCGGCCTGCTCGGCGCGGGCGCGGTGCGCGGGCTGGCAGGGCTTGCGGGGGATACCGCTTCGGGCTGGATCATCGGCCTTGCCGCATTGCTGACGCTGGCCGGCGGAGCGTTCGTTGCGGGCCGCGTTTTCGCGCTCGACTGGGCAAAGCTCCTCACGCTGCCGCTGCTGCTGCGCCGCCCGCGCGCGATCCCCGGCGCCGCGCGCGACATCATCCCCGCCACCCGCGCCAAATTCGCCGAGCCCGGGCCGAGCGAGGACCCGCCTGTGGTCGCCGACGCGCCGCCGCGCCGACCGCCCGAGATCACCGATCCCACCGCCCCGCCCCAACGCGCCAAGGTACGGAAAACACAGCAGAAAGACCTGTTCGCCGACGTCCAGCTGCCGAGCCTGGACCTGCTCGCCGACGCGGCCGAGGATTCCGCGCCGAAGATCGACAAGCTGGCGCTGGAACGCAACGCCCGCCTGCTCGAAAACGTGCTCGACGATTTCAACGTGAAAGGCGAAATCACCGCCGTGCGCACCGGCCCGGTGGTGACGATGTACGAGCTGGAGCCCGCCCCCGGCATCAAGGCCAGCCGCGTGATCGGCCTGGCCGAAGACATCGCCCGCAACATGAGCGCGGTGTCAGCTCGCGTCTCACCCATTCCCGGCAAGACGGTGATGGGTATCGAACTGCCCAATGCGAAGCGCCAGATGGTCAGCTTCAAGGAACTGATCGCGTCGGAAGCCTTCGCCGGGCACAAGGGCGGCCTGCCGATCATCCTGGGCAAGGATATCGCCGGCGAGCCGATCGTCGCCGACCTTGCCGCCATGCCCCACCTGCTGGTGGCCGGTACCACCGGTTCGGGCAAGTCGGTCGGCCTCAACGCCATCCTGCTGAGCCTGCTGTACCGCTTCACCCCCGCCGAATTGCGCCTGATCCTGATCGATCCCAAGGTGCTGGAACTGAAGAGTTACGACGATATCCCCCACCTCCTCAGTCAGGTGGTGACGGAGCCGCAGAAGTCGGTCCGCGCGCTCAAATGGGCGGTCGAGGAAATGGAGCGGCGCTATCGCATGATGTCGAGCATCGGCGCGCGCAATCTCAACGGTTTCAACGAGCGGGTGAAGGCCGCGATCGCCAAGGGCAAACCGCTCGGCCGGCGGGTCCAGACCGGCTTCGATCCGGAGACCGGTGAGGAGATTTTCGAGGAGGAACAGCTCGATTACGAAGTCCTGCCGCAGATCGTGCTGATCGTGGACGAACTGGCCGATTTGATGGTCACCGTCGGCAAGGATATCGAGGTTCTGATTCAACGGCTTAGCCAGAAATCGCGCGCCGCCGGCATCCACCTGATCATGGCCACGCAGCGCCCCTCGGTGGACGTCATCACCGGCGTCATCAAGGCCAACCTGCCGACCCGGATCAGCTTCCACGTCACCAGCCGCATCGACAGCCGCACGATCCTGGGCGAACAGGGCGCCGAACAGCTGCTCGGCAAGGGCGACATGCTGTTCAAGCCGAACACCGATCCGATCAAGCGCGTGCACGGCCCGTTCGTGTCCGACGAGGAGGTCGAGGACGTTGCCAACCACTGGCGCGGCCAGGGCAGCCCCGAATACATCGACAGCGTGACCGAGGAGCCGGAAGACGGCGGATTCGGTTTCGAGGACGATTTGACCGCAAGCGACGACCCGGCGGAAAGAAAATATCGCGCCGCCTGCCAGATCGTTTTCGAGAGCCAGAAAGCGTCCGCCAGCTGGATCCAGCGGCAGATGAAAGTGGGATACAACACCGCCGCGAAATGGGTCGAGCGGATGGAGGAGGAGGGGCTGGTCGGCCCCGCCAACCACGTCGGCAAGCGCGAAGTCTATCGCGACCGTGACGGTAATGTCTTGTAATATAGACTAAGTTTTCCCGGCAGCTCCCCGCGCGCGACGCGCCCCCGCGTAGGTGCGCCTCACGCGCGACGCGGGCGCACGGGCCCCGGCCAACCGTTAACGATTCCCCCTAACGCGACCACTGAGCCCGGACTTGCCTTGGTCCCCTAACCGCTTGGTCCAGCTGGAAAGCGCTGGTTAGCGCTCGTGGTTGCCGGGCGTGGTTAGCAAATTCTTTACGCGGCGCTCCGTAGAATTCCCTGCATGGAACGCAGAATACACACCCGCGCCCGCGTGAAAGGGATTTTCGCGCTTTGTTCCCTCATTTTCGGCCTGGTGCTTCCACCGTCAGCCGCGGCCCAGGATGACGCGCGATGGCGCTTCGATCCCTACGGCCGGGTCGAACTCGGCTTCGTCAGCGCCGAGAGCGGCGACCGCGAGGAGCAGATCGTGGTCGATGGCGATGCGGTGACGCTGCGCCTGCAGGCAGGCGCCGAGCTCGCCAGCGACACCACCACCTTCCAGCTCGAGGCCGACCGGATCTACGTCGACCGGCTGGGCGAGGGTCGCAGCAGCTACCAGCGCGACCGCTTCACCGCCACGCTGGACCAGGAACTGGACAGCGACTGGGAAATCCGGCTGCAGGCCCGCCGCTACGACGATTTCATCACCGCCGAAGCGAACGACACGGACGAAACGTCCGGCCTCGTGCGGTTCACCTACGAACCCGAACGCGCCCACCGCTTCCGCCTGTCGGCAAGCTGGCGCGAGCGGGAATACGATCCTTCCCCGGAAGACGGACCTGACGCTTTCGCCACCACCGGCCGTGGCCCCCGTGTCGATGCGGAATACCGCCACCGGCTGGGTCGTTATCACTACTTCGCGGCAGACCTGCGCGCAGAGAGCATCGCGTCGGACGATGCGTTCCGCCGCTATTCGCGCCAGTCCGGCGCGGTCAGCTACACTCGCCCGCTCAACCACGACCTGCGGGTGCGGCCGGGGGTGGAAGCGATCCACACCCGCTTCGGCGGCCGTACGGGCGACGATGGCGAGGTGCGCAGCGATTTCCGCATCGCCCCAGAAGTCGAGCTGCTGTGGTGGCCCGGCCAGTGGCGCATCGAGGCCGAGGCCAAGGCCATCTTCATCGATTCCAACGACGAACGCCGTGACCGCGCAGGCTACCGCCTGACCATTGCCGCGGGATATGTTTTCTAAGAAAGCCCAACTCCTTAAGCGCATTATTGCGCGGGCGACGCCCCAAGTCCGCCGGCCGTTCTACATCGGCTGTGCGGTCGGCGGGGCGTTGCTCGCGCTCGTCGTACTCGGTTTCTGGAATACCTCGCGCTGGACGGACATGCCGTCCGCGCTCGGCGGGATCGCCGTTTCGCAGGCCGTCTGGGGCCTGAAGCCTTCCAACCTGCTGATGGTCCTGCCGGTCGGCGCCTTCCTGGTGGTGCTGGCCCGCAGCTTCGTGGGCGTGAAGGCGTTCGGCCTGTTCACGCCGATGCTGATTGCCCTCGCCTTCCTGCAGATCGGCCCCGTGTTCGGCCCCGTGGTGCTCGGCACCTCGGTGCTTGCCGGGATGCTGATGGCCCCCGCCCTGCTCAAATTGCGGATGACCCGCGTCGGTTTCCTCGGCGTGCTGATCTCGCTCGTGGTTCTCATTCTCGTCGCGCTGCAGACCATCCTCGACCGGAACCTGCAGGTCGACGCATTCCCCGTCGTCGTGTGCGCGCTGGTGGTCGAACGCTGGCGCAAGACGTGGGAGAAGGACGGCTGGTGGCCTTCCGTCTGGCACGCCGGCAGCACGTTCCTCGTCTCGCTGATCATCACCTATGTGATGGTTTCGCCCGTGGCCCTCGCGGTCATCAATTTCTCACCGCTGCTCATGCCCGCCTTCATGGCGGTCGCGATCGCAGTCCTCGGCCGATACCGCGGCCTGAGGCTGTCCGAACTCATCCGCTTCGCACCTATCTGGCTGGAAGGAAGACGCAATGCCAATGCCAACGCCAATCCGCTCGCTTCGGGACAGGATCCTGGGACGGAAAACACCGGGCTCGACCCGGGCGGAGGAGAGCCGCCCGGCAACATCGCAGACCTCCTCGTCAATAACGGCGTCGGCGCTCCTGAAGCGGCCGGCGCCGAAAGTGCGTCAACCGGACCAGATTCTGGGGATCAACTTGCGGAACGCGATAATCGCGAAATACAACGGCCGCCAAGCGATCGAGCGGGCCCGCGACAAGGTCGCCGCGAAAGTGGCCCTGGTCGAACGCGGCATCGCCACCACCGGTACGATAGCCGTTATCTCCAGCTATGGGGAACTCGGTAATTTCGACCCCGAAAAGGTCCTGCCGCCGGCGTGGGCGATCAAGCCCGCACGTGGATCGCAGGGCGACGGTATCCTGCTGGCCGTGGGCAAGAAAGGGCGCAACTGGCTGAAGGGATCGGGCAAGGAAATGACCCCGGCGGACGTCTACAACCACGTCCAGAAAGTGGTCGACGGGCAGTTTTCCGGCGACAGCGAGCCGCAGGATGCGGCGCTGATCGAGCCGCTGATCATCGCCGACCCGACCATCGCCGCACTGGTCGACGACGGGCTGCCGGACATGCGCGTGATCTGCCTGAAGGACGAACCGATCATGGCGATGATGCGGTTTCCCACCAACGAGTCAGACGGCAAGGCCAACCTGCACCAGGGCGGGATCGGCGCGGGCGTGGCGCTGGACACGGGCATCCTCTTTCGCGCCAAGCAAGGGACGAAAGTGCTGACCCACCATCCCGATACCGGCGCCAATCTGATCGGTTTCCAGGTGCCGCACTGGGACAAGGTGCTCGACATCGCCGGCCGTTCCGGCCCCGCCATCGGGCTGGGGTACTGCGGTGTCGACATCGTCCACGACAAGAACCACGGGCCGATGGTTATCGAGGTAAACGCCCACCCCGGCATCGAAATCCAGAACACCACGCTGCAGGGCCTGCGCGGGGCGATGGCGCTGCTGGGCGAATTCGATTGAGGTTGCGGGCAACTGGTTTCAACCGTAACGGCCTCTCCAATCGAAATCGCCGTTGGAGAGCGCCATGCGGATCGGCTGCCCGAAAGAAATCAAGAACCACGAATACCGCGTCGGCCTGACGCCGGAAAGCGCGCGCGAGCTCGCCAGCCGCGGCAACGAGGTGTGGATCGAAAGCGGCGCGGGCCTCGGCATCGGGGCGACCGACGCGGAATATCGCGATGCGGGTGCCTCCATCGTCGACGGGCCGGATCCGATCTTCGCCGAATGCGAAATGGTGGTGAAGGTCAAGGAACCGCAGGCGGTCGAACGGGCCAAGCTGCGCGAAGGGCAGATCCTCTACACCTACCTCCACCTCGCTCCCGATCCGGAGCAGACGAAGGACCTGGTCGAAAGCGGCGTGACCGCGATCGCCTATGAAACCGTGACCGGCCCGCGTGGGCGGCTGCCGCTGCTCACCCCGATGAGCCAGGTGGCCGGCCGCATGAGCATCCAGGCGGGCGCGAGCGCGCTCGAAAAGGCGCATGGCGGGCGCGGCGTGTTGATCGGCGGCGTGCCGGGCGTGCTGCCGGCCAAGGTCGTCGTGATCGGCGGCGGCGTCGTCGGCTTCAACGCGGCGCAGATGGCCGTGGGCCTCGGCGGCGATGTCGAAATCCTCGACCGCGACCCAGAAGTTCTGGAAAAGGTCGGCACTTTCTTCGAAGCGCGCGCGTCCACCCGCTTCAGCAACAAGACCAACCTCGAAGACGCGATCCGGCAGGCCGACCTCGTCATCGGTGCGGTGCTGATCCCCGGCGCGGCGGCACCCAAGCTAGTCACGCGCGAAATGCTCGGCCTGATGAAGCCGGGCGCCGTGCTGGTCGACGTTGCGATCGACCAGGGCGGCTGTTTCGAGACTTCCAAGCCGACGACCCATGCCGACCCGACCTACGTCGTGGACGACATCGTGCATTATTGCGTCGCCAACATGCCGGGCGCGGTGGCGCGCACCAGCACCTATGCGCTCAACAACGTGACCCTGCCGCACGCCATGCGCATCGCGCGCGACGGCTGGAAGGCAGCGCTGCTGGCGGACCCGCACCTCGCTGCGGGCCTCAATGTCCACAAGGGCGAAGTGACCTACGAAGCCGTGGCGAGCGAGCTCGGCTACGACTATCGCCCGGTCGAGGATATCCTAGCCTAGTCTTCGGGCCCAGCTGTCGGGCCTGGTCTTCGGGCCTTGTCTTCTGGGAAGAACGGCGCGGCGACTTCGGGCCTGATCCGGACCAGCCGCCCGCTTTCCTTTTCGATCATCGCCCAGGTACTGCGCACGTCGACCAGCACCTTGCCCGCCGCATCGCGAAAGGTCACGGCGCGGTCGAACCGTGCGCCGCGCGGCGGGTCGGGGATCCAGGTCGTCGCCTCCACCGTCTCGCCCAGGCCCACATTGCCGCGATAGTCGATTTCGTGCCGCGTCACGAACCAGACGTAATCGTCGCGGAATTCGGGCGCGGCTGCGGCGAACCAGTGTTCGGTCGCGATGTCCTGCACCCATTGCAGCCAGACCGCGTTGTTGACGTGGCCGTTGACGTCGATGTGCCCTGCCTGCGCGGTGAAGCTGCGCGTGTGGCTGTTGCTCACGGAACGTCGATGCCGGACAGCTTCCAGCCCAGACCTTCGCGGTGGAAGATCAGCGTTGCGAGCGCCGCGCCCTCCCCGTTAATGCGCGAGACGGTGAAGGTGTTGAAGCCCCGGTCGATATCGAAATTCTCGACGTTTTGCTGCTGCGTGGCCACCGCGCCCAGCGCGCCGGCGATGTTGCGCAACAGCGGGTCGCGCGGCTCGTCCGCCATGGCGGCGGCGATCCCGTCGGCCGTGATCAGCTGGTCAACCGCCCGGTCCACCGCGACGCGCCCGGCGACGCCCGCGATCGGGTTGCCGGCGGCTTCCTTGTCTACCATCTCGCCCAGCTCGTTCTTCAGCGAGGCGCGGAAGGCGGGCAGGTCGATGGAGCGCGACAGTTCGGCCGCATCGCGATCCTGCGCCGCATCGCGCAGGTTCTTCAGCGCCATGACGGGGCTTTCCCACCACCAGGCGCCGACGACCACCACCAGGATGAACAGCACGAGCAGCAATTTGCGCATGTCAGAGGCCCCCAATTCGTCGCAGCGTCATGCCGGGCAAACCTTTCAATCTTCCAAACCGAGCTGCCACAGGATGAAGGCGAATTCCTCCGCCGTTTCGTAAAGGCTCTGGAAGCGGCCCGACTTGCCGCCGTGGCCGGCGCCCATGTTGGTCTTCAGCAGCAGTTCGTTGTCGTCCGTCTTCGTCGCACGAAGGCGGGCGACCCACTTCGCCGGCTCCCAGTAGGTGACGCGCGGATCGTTCAGCCCGGCGGTGACCAGCATTGGGGCATAATCCTGCGCGGTCACGTTGTCGTAGGGGCTGTAGCTGCGGATGTAGTCGAACGCCGCCTTGTCGGTGATGGGGTTGCCCCACTCGGGCCATTCGCCCGGCGTCAGCGGCAGTTCCTCGTTCAGCATGGTGTTGAGCACGTCGACGAAAGGCACATGCGCCACCACCGCGCCCCACAGTTCGGGATCGGTGTTGGCAACCACGCCCATCAGCTCGCCCCCGGCGCTGCCGCCGGAAATGCTGATCTTGCCCGCTTCGGTATAGCCGCGGTCCGCAAGGCCGCGGGCCACATCGACGAAGTCGGTAAACGTGTTCACCCGCTCCATCAGCTTGCCCTGCAGGTACCAGTTACGACCGAGGTCGTCCCCGCCGCGGATGTGGGCGATGGCATAAACGAAGCCGCGATCGACCAGGCTGAGGCGCGATGTCGAAAAGCCCGGCGGCACGGCATACCCGTATGCGCCGTACGCATAGAGGTGGAGCGGTCCCGGCCCCTCGGGCCGGTCCTTGCGGTAGACCAAGCTCACCGGAACCATCATGCCGTCGCGCGCCTCGATCTCCAATCGTTCCGTCACGTAGAGCTCACGGTCGTAGCCGCTCGGGATTTCCTGCACCTTCAGCGTTTCGAGCCGCCCGTCGGTGAGGTGGTAATCGAACACTGTGCCGGGCGTGACCATGCTTTGGTACGACAGGCGCAGCACGTCCTGGTCCCATTCGGGATTGTTCGACAGGCCGGCGGTGTAGCTCGCTTCGGGAAAGGCGATGGGCATCGCTTCGCCGGGGTTCTCGTATCGGCGGATCTGCACCTGGTCGAGCCCGCCGAGACGGCCTTCGGTGACCATGAAGCCCTGGAACAGGTCGACGTCTGTGAGGTAGAATTCATCCGATCCCGCCAGCACTTCGGTCCATTCGCCCGGGGCACCGATGCTCGCACTGGCGAGGCGGAAGTTCACATGCGTATCGTTGGTGTGGATGTAGAGCGTGTCGCCCTTCATATCGACCGAGTATTCGGTGCCCTTCTGACGCGGGCGGACCAGCACCTGCTCGCCCGTGGGATCGGCGGCCGAAACGAAGCGGACCTCGCTCGTCTCGTTGTCGCCGGTGCCGATCACCAGCCATTCGCGGTTGCTGGACAGCCCCGCCCCGACGCGGAAGCCTTCGTCTTCCTCGCGGTAAAGCTCGACATCCTGTTCCACCGGCGTACCTATGCGGTGGAGCCGCGCGTTGTCGACGCGCCAGTTGGCGTTGGCCTTGCCGTAAACGAGCGCCGTGTCGTTCGCGACCCAGGTCAGCCCGGACAGGGTTTCGGGGATCACGTCGTCCAGCAATTCGCCGGTGCGCAGGTCCTTGATCCGCGCGGTGAAGCGTTCGGAGCCGTTGTCGTCGAAACTATAGGCGAGGAAATTGCCGTCCTCGCTGACGGAGGTAGACCCGAGGCGGAAATATCCCTTTCCTTCGGCAAGGGCGTTCTCGTCGAGGATCAGGACGTCGGCGCTGCCGTCATTCGCTGCGCCGACCGGGCGGCGCCAGTGCTTGCGGTATTCGGCGCCTTCCTCGAACGTCGACCAGTAAAGCCAGTCTCCGTCCTTCTGGGGCACGGAGCTGTCGTCTTCCTTGATGCGCGCCCGCATCTCCTCGAACAGTTCCTCGACCAGCGCCTCGCGCGGGGCCATGCGGGCTTCGAACCAGGCGTTTTCCGCCTTCACGTATTCGAGCACGTCGGCATCGTCGATCTCGGGATAGGATTTGTCGTACAGCCAGTCGTACGGGTCCTCGATCGTCACGCCGTGGCGGGTGAAGCTGTGCGCGCGCTGCTCCGCAACGGGGGGCGCGGTGGGGGCGGTGGTCTGTTCGTCCATGGATGTCTCTTGCGCCAGGGCCGGCATGGCGGCGCAGGCGAGTGTTGCGAAAAGGGCGGGAAAGGCGATGCGCATGGTGCGGCTCCGCAAGTGAGGATTGCGCGGCAGGCTCTATGGCAGGCGAGGGGTTGCTGCAACCGTTGACGGCGCAATCCCTTTGGGAGCAAATGCGCGTTCAGGGTCGGAGATGGCAAGCAATGGTTAGATATCTTGTGGCGCTGGCAGCAGTGCTTGCGTTTACCCCGGGTGGACTGGCGAACGCGCAGGAAGCGCCGCGCATGGACGGTGCGGGCGGACAGCAGGATTTGCAGATCTTCGTGTCCTCCTATGGATACACCCCTCGCGGGGAGGAACCGCCCTACCGCCAGCCGGTCGCTATCCGCGATATCATGGACACGGCATCCGGACTGACCGAATTGATCGCTGCGCACTCGGCTTCCCCCGACGACTGGCGGTCAGGGACAGTCTATCTCGAGATAGATGAGAAAGGAGCGGTCGCCCGATGCCGCCTCTCCGACAGCGCGCGGCTCCCCGTATCCGAAGAAGCGATGTGCGCCGCATTGGCCGGTGAAGCCTTCCGGCCCGCTATCGAGGCGGACGGCGACAAGGTCACCGGTAGCTACGCCTATTATTTCCAGCGCCACCCTCTCCGGGTCGATGAGGGGCAGGCGCGGCGGCCCTTGTTTACCCGCGATCCCGGACTGGCGCTGGCCGTTCCTGCGCCGCCTCCGCCGCTGTTGCCGGCCGCATTTCCGCCGCACGGTGGGTGGATGAACTACCATTACGCACAGCCGCAATGGCGCGTCGAGCCCCGCCATGGCACCGACAGTGCACAGCCTGCGGACGATGCCGTCGGGGTGGTCGCCTACGAAGCCCGGGGAGAAACCCGATGCGATCCGTCGGCCGAGGACATCCGCAATCCCCTGGCCCGGCGCGCCTGCGCTTTCGTGCTGGAAACGCTGGCCCCCACATGGCCCGAACCGACCGGGCGACGCACGCCTGCGGTCCCGCTGCTCGTCTTCGCCGACGGTGATGACCTGCGCGCGGTCGGCCCGGCAGCTGAGGGATACCGCAATGCGCGCTTCGCCGAAGGTCAGGAAGAACTGTTCCGTGCCCGCCTGCGCTCTGCCGGCTCGATTGCGCCGGACAAGGCGCCTTCCACTCTCCGCCTTATCCTCAGGTTCGATAATACGGGTGCGGTGACGCATTGCCGGGTCGGACGAACGGGCGGCAGCGATTCCGGCGACTTGGCCGCGTGCCCCATCGCCGCGGCAGGTGGATATTTCGAACCTGTGCGCGACATCTTCGGGCGCGCAGAAGGGGGCGGCCTCATGTACTGGAATGCATCCGACGACGCCGACTGAAAACGCCAGTCGGATCTGTGCTATGATCCGGGCCCAGACTCCGCTTGCACCTGCGGCGGGGAGCGCCCACCTGCTGTGGTGAGAACCACAGACACGAGACCCACGGACCGATAGCCATGCTGATGAAGACCCCCGACGAACAGACCCTCGCCGCCCGCCTCGAGGCCCTGCGCGAAGAGCTGGCGAAACGCGGTCTCGACGGCTTCATCGTCCCCATTTCGGACGAGCACATGAGCGAGTATGTCGGCGATTACGCCCAGCGGCTGGAATGGATTTCCGGCTTTGCGGGCAGTGCCGGCAGCGCGCTGGTGATGCAGGACCGCGCGGTTATGTTCACCGACGGCCGCTACACCATCCAGGTGCGCGAGCAGGTCGATCCCGCGCATTGGGAATACGAAAGCGTGCCGCAGACCAATATCGCGAAGTGGCTGAAGGACAATGCGAAGGACGGCGCGCGCATCGGCTACGACGCGTGGCTGCACGACCGCGGCTTTGCGAAGGCGGTGCACGCCGTGCTGCAGGCCAAGGGCGGCGAGATCGTGGAAGTGGACGGCAATCCCATCGACGCCGTGTGGGATGATTGCCCCGCGCCCTCCCCCGCCAAGGCCATGCCCTATGAGACGGAGCTGGCCGGCCGCTCCAGCGCCGAAAAGCGCGCCGAGATCGCCGAGTGGCTGAAGGCCGAGAAGCTGGACGCGACCGTCATCTCCGCGCTCGACAGCGTCGCGTGGCTGCTGAACCTGCGCGGAGAGGACGTGACGCACACGCCAGTCACCCTGTCCTACGTCATCGCCCATGCGGACGGGACGGCGGACTTCTTCATCGCCGGCGAGAAGGTCTCGCCCGAACTGACCCAGCACCTCGGCAACGCGGTGCGCATTCGCGAGCGGATGGATTTCGAAGGCGCGCTGAAGGACATGAAGGGCAAGCGCGTCGCCGTTGATCCCGCCCTCTCGGTCGCCGCGATCCCGCAGGCGCTGGAAGAAGGCGGCGCGGTCGTGGTGGCGGAACGCGACCCCACCATCGTGCCCAAGGCGCGCAAGAATGCGGTCGAGCAGCAGGGCCAGCGCGACGCGCAGATCCGCGACGGTGCGGCGATTGCCAAGTACCTCCATTTCCTTTCCGTCGAGGGTCCGAAAGGCGAGCTCGACGAACTGAAGGCCGCCGCGCAGCTGCTCGCCTTCCGCAAGGAATATCCGGACCTGAAAGACATCAGCTTCGACACGATCTCCGCCGCCGGACCGCACGCCGCCCTGCCGCATTACCGGGTGGACGAGAATTCAAACCTGCCCATCGAACCGAACAGCGTCTTCCTGTGCGATTCGGGCGGCCAGTATCCTGACGGCACGACCGACATCACCCGCACCGTGTGGATCGGCCCCGACGCGCCGCCCGCCGAAGTGGTCGACCGCTTCACCCGCGTGCTCAAGGGGCACATCGCGCTTGCCCGGCAGGTCTTCCCCGACGGCACGACCGGCGGCCAGCTCGACGCGCTGGCCCGGATGCACCTGTGGCAGGCCGGCCTCGACTATGCCCACGGCACCGGCCACGGCGTCGGCGCCTATCTCGCTGTCCACGAAGGGCCACAGCGTATCGCCAAGCCCGCGGGCGGGCAGGCCGGAACCGGTGAACCGCTGCGCAGCGGGATGATCTGTTCGAACGAGCCCGGCTTCTACAAGGCGGGCGAATACGGCATCCGGATCGAAAACCTCGTCATCATCCAGCCCAGCGACAAGAGCGGCGATTTCGGCGATTTCCTCGAATTCGAGACCACCACTTTCGCCCCGATCGACCGCACGCTGGTCGATGTGGAAATGCTCACCCCGGAAGAGCGCGACTGGTGGAACGCGTATCACGCGCGGACCCGCGAACTGCTCGCGCCGCAGCTCGATGGCGATGTGCTGGCGTGGCTGGAGGAAGCCTGCCAGCCGATCTGACCGCAGACGTGCTCTCCCGGGCAGGGCTGTCTTGCCGCGCGCCTGATGTTCGCGTAATGTTCCCGTCAGTCGCAAGGGTTCGCGAGTCGGCAGGAGCAAGCACATGATCGGTTACGTCACACTGGGCACCAACGATTTGCAGGGCAACGCGCCCTTCTACGATGCCATCGCGAAAGAGCTCGGCGTCGGGCGGATGATGGATTTCGACACGTTCATCGCCTGGGGCGACATGGACGGCAAGCCGGGCGTGGCGCTGACCCAGCCGTTCGACGGAAACGAGGCGAGCGTCGGCAACGGCACGATGGTGGCGCTTGAGTGCAGCGGGCCGGAACAGGTGCGCAAGCTACACGCCATCGCGCTGGGCAACGGCGGCACGGACGAAGGCGCCCCGGGCCCGCGCGGCGATGCGGACGAAGGCGGTAATGTCTTCTACGCCGCCTATTTCCGCGACCGCGACGGCAACAAGCTCAACGCGTTCTGCATGACGAAGGAAAAGGACTGACCGATGGCCAAGGCGCACAAGCTCGGGGACGAATTCATCCACCTCGGCCTTGGCGCCACCGCCGTGCCACAGCCAACCTTCGCGGGAATGGAATGGTACGAGGCCTATGGCGAGCGGCATGGCGCGGACGGGGCCGAAGGCAGACTCGTGTCGATGCACCACTTCACCGAGGACTGGGACAGCTGGGAAGTCCATCCTGCGGGTAGCGAAGTGGTGATCTGCATCGAAGGTGCAATGGTGCTGACCCAGGAATGGCCCGATGGGCGAACCGGTCAGGTCATGCTGGCCGCCGGAGAATACGCAATCAACGAGCCCGGCGTGTGGCACACGGCCGACGTGGCCGAAAGCGCGACGGCGATCTTCATCACTTCCGGCCTCGGTACGGAGCATCGGCCCCGCTAGCTCGCTGCCGAAATATCTCCCGGATGAACGGCGCGCCCGCGCCGCGACACTTTGCGACACTTTCGCCGCAGCCCGGCAAATTCGTGCGACACCTCGCCCCTAGAACGGTAAATGTGAGTTGCGAAGTCGCCGGGCCGGTCCCCTCTCCCTCTCCCCCGAAGGCCCGGCGCTTCGCAGCTCCTACGATTTGTTCTAAGGAGCCAAGACCATGAAGAAACTGACTATAGCAATCTCCACCGCCGCCCTTCTGGCCGGCGGCGCCGCCTACGCCCAGAGCGCAGACCGCAACGCCGACACGACCCGCGCCGAAGCGATCGAGCGCACTGCAGAACGGTTCGCGAAGATGGACGCCAACGATGACGGCGTGCTCGACGCCGAAGACCGCGAAGCGCGCGCCGGACAGATGTTTGACCGCCTCGACGCGAACGGCGACGGCATGATCAGCCGTACCGAGTTCGAAACGCACCATGCTGAACGCCGCGGACAGCGCGCCGAACGTCGCGGTGAGGGCGGCGAGCGGATGGGCCGGCGCGGAGGCCGCGGCCATCGCGGCGGCATGGCAATGATGCGCCGCGCCGACACCGACGGCAACGGCGCGATCTCGCAGGCCGAATTCCAGGCCGCCGCCCTCGCCCGCTTCGACCGCGCGGATGCCGACAGCAACGGCGTCGTCACCGCGGCCGAGAAGCAGTCCGCCCGCGCCGCGATGCGCGAAACGCGCCAGCAGCGCCGCGGCAATTGAGCGAAGACGCACCCGTCCGGGTCCTGCTCGTCGATGACGAGCGGACCCTGCGCGAACCCCTGGCCGAGTATCTCACCGGCCAGGGGTTTGTCGTGACCGAGGCGGACAGCGCCGCCGCCGCCCGCTCGCGCCTGCTGGAAGGGCGCGCCGACATCGCGCTGGTCGATATCATGATGCCGGGCGAGGACGGGCTGTCGCTGACGCGTCACCTGATCGAAGCGCAGGACCTGCCGACCATATTGCTGACCGCCAAGGGCGAGGCGACCGACCGCATCGTCGGGCTGGAGATCGGCGCGGACGATTATGTCACCAAGCCGTTCGAGCCGCGCGAACTGGTCGCCCGCATCCGCTCCGTCCTCCGCCGCGCGGGGCGCAGCGCCGAGGATGCCGATGCCGGCGAGACGGCGCGTTACGAATTTGAAGGCTGGCAGCTCGACCCGCTGAAGCAGCGCCTGACCGATCCGGACGGCGCGACCGTGCCGATCAGCACGACCGAATTCCGCCTCCTTACCGTCCTTCTCGAGCATCCGCGCCAAGTCATGCACCGCGACCGGCTTCTCGAAATGGTCAAGGGGCGCGAAGCCCATGCCTTCGACCGCGCGGTCGACAACCAGGTCAGCCGCCTGCGCCGGAAGATGGAGGTAGACCCGAAGGATCCGAAACTGATCCAGACGGTGTGGGGCGGTGGCTATCGCCTGGCCGCCGAAGTCCGCCGCGTGGCCGGACCGAAGGACTGAACGCCGTGCGCCTGTGGCCCCGCAGCCTGCTCGGCCAGATGCTGCTCGCCGTCGCGCTGGCGCTGCTGGTGGCGCAGTCGATCTCGGTCGTCCTGCAATATCGCGCGGCGCAAGGGCGCGCCGCCGAGCTTGTCGCCACCACCGTGGCCGTGCGTCTTGCCGAACGGATCGGCGACGAGCGCCCCCAGCGTTTCGAACGCCGCCGCGGGCGCGGATCGGATCGCGGGTTGCGCCGGTTCGCGATTATCGAAACGGCAACGCCGGAATTCCCCGCCGCGCCGCGCCTGCCGCGCCTAGAAAATGCCGTCCGCGACAGCCTCGACGCGCAGGCCATCGCCGTCACCGACCTGCGCGCGCAGATCGTCGAAACCACCGCCGACCCGCTCGCGCGCCGGTTCATCCAGGACCGCCCGCGCCTTGCCGCCCGGCGCCCGCTGCCCGAGCGGCTCGCCGTCATTTCCATCCTGCCGCAGGGCAGCGACACATGGCTGCAGGCCCGCGTCCCCGTGCCTGAACGGCCGGGCGGCGCGCTGGGGGCGATCCTGCTGCAAACCCTTGTCCTCTACCTCGTCCTCATCGGCATCCTCTGGCTGGTCCTGCGCCGCATCGTCGGGCCCCTGCGCGGCCTGACAGCCCGGGTGGAGGATTTCGCCCGCAGCCAGTCCGCCGCCGCGCCGCTCGAACCCGCCGGCCCGGACGAGAGCCGCCGCCTGATCGCCGCGCACAATGCGCTGGAAAGCCGGATCGTCGCCCTGCTCGACGAGAAGGACGTGATGCTCGGCGCGATCGGGCACGATCTCAAGACCCCGCTCGCCGCGCTGCGCGTCCGCATCGAAAGCGTCGAGAACGAGGCTGCGCGCGCCAAAATGGCCGCCAGTATCGAGGATATCGCCCGGTCGCTCGACGACATACTGACGCTGGCCCGCGTGGGCCGGCCGACCGACGCGGCGGAGCGGATCGAGCTGTCCGCCCTCGCCGCCGCGCTGGTCGAGGAATACGAGGATATGGGCGAGCCCGTGACACTGGGCGAAACCGCGCGCATGGCCGCCCCGGCGCGCGCCACGTGGCTCAGGCGCGCGCTGCGCAACCTCGTCGGTAATGGCTTACGCTACGCCGACAATGTGCGGCTGTCGCTCGTCCGCGAAGGCGGCGAGGCGCTGTTCACCGTGTCCGACGACGGGCCCGGCATCCCCGATGAGGACATGGCCGCGATGCTGGAGCCCTTCCGCCGCGGCGAAGCTTCGCGCAACCGCGACACGGGCGGCGCGGGCCTGGGCCTCACCCTGGCGCGTGCCATCGCGCAGCAGCACGGCGGAGCGCTGACGCTCGCGAACCGCCCCGCGACCGACGAAATGCCGTCCGGTCTCGACGCACGGCTTCGCATCCCGCTGTAATCGCTCGCTCGCGCGCCCGGCGGGTGATATTGCGCGCCATACATATCCGGGGGAGCCCACACATGCGTATATCCTTGATCGCCCTTTCAAGCGCGCTGGCTTTGTCGGCCTGCGCCACCGTTCCCGCCTATACTCCCTACCCCGCGACGCCTGAAGCGGTCGGCCCGCAGCCGCTCGCCGCCAGCATCCCCAGCGACCTGCCGCGCGGCGCGGCCCCTAGCCACTATCGCATCCACATCGTGCCCGACATCGCCAACCTGACCTTTGCCGGGCGCGGTTCGATCGAACTGGAAGTGTTCGAGCCGATCGACGCGCTGGTCCTCCACGCCAACGACCTCGAGATTTCCGAAGCCTGGCTTTACAATCACGCGGGCGGCACGCGGTCGGACTTCAAACAGGCGTTCGATGCCGAAAAGCAGACCGTCAGCTTCTCCGACGGCACGACCATCCAGCCGGGGCGCTATCGCTTCGACACGGTTTACACCGGCACGATCAACCAGCAGGCAAACGGCCTGTTCGCGCTCGATTACCCGGACAAGCGCACGGGCGAGCCGACGCGCAGCCTGTTCACCCAGTTCGAAGCGCCCGACGCGCGCCGCTTCGCCCCGATGTTCGACGAGCCTAGCTACAAGGCGACGTTCGACCTTTCCGCCGATGTGCCCGCGAACATGATGGCGGTCGGCAACATGCCGGTGAAATCGGAAGAGCCGATGGGCGCGCTGAAGCGCGTCACGTTCGACACCAGCCCGAAGATGTCGAGCTACCTGCTGTTCTTCGCGCTGGGCGATTTCGAACGGATCACCGACACCGCCGCCGACGGGACGGTCACCGGCATCGTTTCGCCTGCGGGCAGCGGCGAACAGGCGCGCTATGCCCTGGAATCGCTGACCCCGCTCAACGGCTGGTTCAACGACTATTTCGGCGTCGACTACCCGCTGCCCAAGCTGGACAACGTCGCCGCGCCCGGCAGCAGCCAGTTCTTCGGCGCAATGGAGAACTGGGGCAGCATCCTGACCTTCGAAAGCATCCTGCTTTTCGATCCGGCCAATTCCACCGCCTCCACCAAGCAGTCGATCTACGCCGTCCAGGCGCACGAGGTCGCTCACCAGTGGTTCGGCAACATCGTCACCATGGCGTGGTGGGACGATTTGTGGCTGAACGAAGGGTTCGCCAGCTGGATGGAAACCAAGACCACGGCGCGGTTCAATCCGGACTGGTACCCGCTGCTGGGCCGGGTCGGTGCCCGCGAAAGCGCCATGCGGCTCGACGCCTTCCCCACCACCCACCCGGTGATCCAGGAAATCCGCACGGTCGAACAGACCAACCAGGCCTTCGACCAGATCACCTATTCGAAAGGCGAGGCGGTGATTTCCATGTTCGAAGCCTTTGCCGGCGAGGACGTGTGGCGCGACGGCATCCGCCGCTACATGGCACGCCACCAGTACGGCAATACGGTGAGCGAGGACCTGTGGCGCGCGGTGGAAGAAGCGGGCGCGACCGGCCTCGTCGATGTCGCGCGCGATTTCACCACCAAGGCCGGCATTCCGCTGGTCACGCTGAACAGCGCCACCTGCAGCGGCGGCAAGACCACGCTGGCGGTCAGCCAAGGCGAATACCGCCGTGGCGACTGGTCGGGCGTGACCGAGGCTGCACCGGACTGGCGCATCCCCCTGCTGATTTCCATCGACGGCGCCGCGCCTCAGCGCCGCGTGTTCGGCGAACAGAGCGCGACCTACACGCTCGACGGGTGCGGCACGGTGGAACTCAACGCCGGCCAGCTCGGCTATTTCCGCACGCTCTACCCTGCTGCCGAGCAAGCGAAGCTGGCGGCTTCGATGCGGCGGCAGGAACCCATCGACCAGCTCGGCATGATCGCCGATGCGCAGGCGCTGGGAATTGGCGGTTACCAGGGCTATGCGCCTGCGCTCGACCTGCTGGCCGCCATGCCGGTCGATGCCAATCCGGTCGTGCTCCAGACCACGGCGGGCGACTGGGGCGGCTATCACGGCTTGCTCAAGAGTGGCGGGCAGGACGCTGCGGCTGCCAAGCTGGCCGGCCTCATCCGCGCCCGTTTCCGCCCGGTGCTCAATTCGCTCGGTTACGAACCGTCGCCGGATGAAACGATCCCGGAATCGAACCTGCGCTCCACCCTGCTCGGCATCATGGCCGCGGCCGGCGACGAAAGCGTACAGGCGGAAGCCAGCCGGCGCTTCGCCCTGCTCGCCTCGAACCCTGCCGCGCTCGACGGCCCGCTCAAGTCGCGCTGGCTGGGCATTGTCGCCAGCAAGGCGACGCCGGAGCAGTGGGAATTGCTGCTGAAGCTGGCGAGCGAAAGCACCAACACCGCGGAGCAGCGCACCTACTATAACCTGCTCGGCGCGGCGGAAGACGAGGCGCTGGCGCGTCGCACGCTGCAACTGGCGCTCAGCGGTGAAGTGCCGCTGACGGTGGCTGCGCAGCTCGCCGGGTCGGTGGCCCAGAGCAACGGCGACCTCGCCGCGAACTTCGTGCTCGACAACCGGGCGACGATCGACGCGCTGGTCGACAACAGCGGGCGCTCGGGCTTCTACGCCCGCCTGTTCTACGGCGCGCGCGATCCGGCCACCATCGCCCGGATCGAGGCCTATCGCGACTCGCTGTCCCCCGACGCGCAGCGCCCGGTGAACCAGGCGCTCGATGCGATTGCGGAACGCCAGGCGGGCCAGCCGCGCGCGATTGCCGAAGTGGCCGCGTGGGTGATGGCGCAGTAGTCGATTCCGGGGGGGCGATGCCGCAGGGGAAACCCTAACGCATCAGCCCGCCGAGGATATTGCGCACGAAAGCGGTCGCCCCGGTCCGCAGCGGATCGGCGCTCGACTTGCGGCCCAGCACGGTGGCCACGGCAATGGAGGCCATCGAGCCGGCCGCCGCGCGGGCCGCGCTCTTGCCCGCCTTCTCCCACATCGTCGGCGACTTGCGCGCTTCCTTGGCGACTTCCGCCTTGCCGACCTTTTCCACTTGTTCGGCGGTCGCGGCGGCATCGGCGGCCTTCTGCTCCAGCACTTCGGCAGCGCTTTCGCGGTCGACCGCGCTGTCGTACTTGCCTTCCACCGGGCTGATCGACTTGATGATCGCGCGTTCCTTGGCCGTCACCGGGCCGAGGCGCGAGCGCGGCGGCTTCACCAGCGTCCGCTGCACCACCGACGGCGCGCCGTCTTCCTGCAAAGTGCTGACCAGCGCCTCGCCGACGCGCAGTTCGGTAATCGCCTGCTCCACGTCGAGGTCGGGATTGATCCGGAACGTGTCGGCGGCCGCCTTGATCGCCTTCTTGTCCTTGGGCGTGAAGGCCCGCAGCGCGTGCTGCACCCGGTTGCCGAGCTGGCCGGCCACTTCTTCCGGGATGTCGATCGGGTTCTGGGTGACGAAATAAACGCCCACCCCCTTCGAACGGATCAGGCGCACGACCTGTTCGATCTTCTCCTCCAGCGCCTTGGGCGCGTCGTCGAACAGCAGGTGCGCCTCGTCGAAGAAGAACACGAGCTTCGGCTTCTCGGGGTCGCCCACTTCGGGCAGCGTCTCGAACAATTCGGCCAGCAGCCACAGCAGGAAGGTGGCGTAAAGCTTGGGGCTGCGCATCAGCTTTTCCGCCGCGAGGACATTGATGTTGCCGCGCCCCTGCTCGTCCAGCTTGATGAAATCGTCGATTTCCAGAGCAGGCTCGCCGAAGAACATGTCCGCGCCCTGGCTTTCCAGGCTCAGCAGCGAGCGCTGGATCGCCCCGATGCTCTGCTTCGACACATTGCCGTATTTGGTCGTCAACTCCTTCGCATGTTCCGCCGTGTAGACCAGCATGGAGCGCAAATCTTCGAGGTCGAGCAGCAACAGCCCCTCGTCGTCGGCGAAGCGGAAGACGATGTTGAGCACGCCTTCCTGCGTCTCGTTCAAATCCATCAGACGGGCGAGCAGAAGCGGACCCATTTCCGAAACCGTGGTGCGGATCGGGTGGCCGTTCTCGCCGTAGAGGTCCCAGAACACCGCGGGATTATCGGAATAGGCATAGTCGTCCATGCCCAGTTCCTTCGCCCGGCTTTCCAGCTTGTCGGCGTGTTTGAACTGCGGGCTGCCGGGCATGGAGATGCCGGCGAGGTCGCCTTTCACGTCGGCGACGAAGACGGGTACGCCGGCGGCGGAAAAACTCTCGGCCAGGCCCTGCAGCGTCACTGTCTTGCCCGTGCCGGTCGCGCCGGCGATCAGGCCGTGGCGGTTCGCCTGTCCCATGCGCAGGACCTGTCGCTCCCCGTTGGCGCCAAGCCCGATGAAAATCTCGCCCATTCCAGCCGCCTTCCCGTGATTGATGACGGCGCTGTTTCGGGAAGCGCGCGCGGCGGGTCAAGATAGACTTGGGCAGCAAAGGCGCTAGGGCTGGCGCGCATGGAGCCTTTCGTCCTTCTCGACGATGCGCGCGCAGCAGGCGCGGCGGATGCGCAGCTGTACCGCGCGCCGTCGCGCATCTTCGTGGCGCGGCGTGCGGCCGACGTGGATGGCGTGCTGGCAGAGGCGGAAGCGGCGCGCCAGGCGGGCGCGCATCTGGCGGGCTATATCGCCTATGAAGCGGGTCTTGCGCTGGAGCCGCGGCTGGCCCCGCTGGCCGACCGCCTGACGGGCGCTGCAGGACCGCTGGTATGGCTCGGCGCGTTCGATGGACCGGAGAGTATCGCCGCGGACGCGGTGCCGGACTGGCTCGGTGCCGGCCCGGCGCGCATAGGTCCGATGGAGCCAGCCTTGTCGCAGGGCGCTTACGAACAGGCCTTTGCCGCGCTGCAGGAAGCGATCCGCGCGGGCGACATCTACCAGGCCAATCTGACCCTGCCGCTCGCGGGAAGCTACTCGGGCGAGCCGCTGGCGCTCTACGCCGCGCTGCGCGCCAATGCGCGGGCCGGTTACGGCGGGGTGATATACGACGGGTCGCACTGGCTGCTGAGCTTCTCGCCCGAGCTGTTCGTGTCGCTGAAAGGCGCACAGGCGCGGACCAAGCCGATGAAGGGCACCCGCCCGCGCGGCACGACACCCGAAGCCGATGCCGCGCTGCGCCGGGACTTGGCGGGAAGCGAGAAGGACCGGGCCGAGAACTTGATGATCGTCGACCTGCTCCGCAACGATTTGTCGCGCGTGGCACAGCCGGGCAGCGTGCAAGTGGACAAACCCTTTGCCATCGAAACCTATCCCAGCGTCCATCAGATGGTGAGCACGGTCACCGCCACGCTGGCGGACGGGCACACGCCCGCCGATCTCGTACGCGCATTGTTTCCCTGCGGTTCGATTACCGGCGCGCCGAAAATCCGCGCGATGGAGTTGCTCGCCGATAGGGAACGCGATGCGCGCGGGCCCTATTGCGGGGCGATCGGGCGGATTGCACCCCCCGATGGCAAAGGGCATGGCAACGCCGCGTTCAATGTGGCAATCCGCACGCTGCGCCTGACGCCGGAGGAAAATGGCAGCGGGCGCGCCGTCCTCGGCGTCGGCGGCGCGATCGTGGCCGACAGCGAGGCGCAGGGGGAATGGCGCGAGGCCATGGTGAAGGGGAATTTCGTGAGGCAGGTTTCGGCGGAAAGCGGCGCGAACGGCGCCGACCTGATCGAAACCATGCGGTTCGATCCCGAAAAGGGCATCCCGCTGCTCGAACTCCACCTCGAACGGATCAAGTCGAGCGCGGAGCAGCTCGGCTTCGGGTTCGACCGCCATGCCGCGCGCAACCAGATCCAGGCGCTGTGTTTCGAGCTGGAGGACCCGGCGAAGCTCCGCCTCGTCGCCTCGCGCCGCGGCTCCATCGCGCTGGAGGCCGGACCCCTGCCCGAAAGCCTGCCGGATCCTGCCCTGTGCGTGGTCCTGCCCATGCCGGTGGCGAGCGAGGACTGGCGGCTGAGGCACAAGACGTCGGACCGGGGCTTCTACGAAGATGCGCTGGAGGTGGCGCGCGAGGCAGGGGCGCACGAGGCGCTGTTCCTGCGCGACGACGGCCTCCTTACCGAAGGCAGCTGGACCAGCCTGTTCGTGCAGCGCGGCGACACCCTGACTACGCCGCGCGCGGAGCTCGGCCTGCTGCCGGGCGTCCTGCGCCGCTCCCTCCTCGACAGCGGGCGGGCGGACGAAGGCGAAGTGAAGCTGGACGACCTTGCCGAAGGGTTCTTCCTCGGCAACGCCTTGCGCGGCCTGATGCCTGCCCGGCTGATCGGCGCATGACCGCGCCTACCATCGTTTATGAAGACGGCGAGGCGCTGGTCATCGACAAGCCCGCCGGTCTTTCCATCGAGCGTCCGCGCAAGGGCGGCGCCTCGCTCGAGGATTATCTCGAGGATCTAAAGCTGGGATTCCAGCGGCCGCCGGTCGCGGTTCACCGGCTGGATACCGATACGTCGGGCTGCCTGCTGCTGGCCCGCAATCCCAAGGCGCTGAAGCGCTTCAACCGCGCTTTCGAAGAGCGGCAGGTCGCCAAGAGCTATATCGGCCTCGTCGCCGGGGAACTGACGGAGGACGACGGCACGATCGAGCTGGCGCTCGCCAAGGTAAGCTCGGCAGAGCGCGGCTGGCGCATGATCGCGGCGAAGAAAGGCAAGCCTTCGATCACCCATTGGGAGCGGATCGGACGCGGCGAGAGCGCCGCCGGTCCCTTCTCGATCGTCCGCTTTCGGCCAGTGACTGGGCGCACGCACCAGATCCGCATCCATGCGCTCGCAGGACTCGGTGCCGCGCTGCTCGGCGATCCGGTCTATGGTACAACCGGGGGCAGCGGCAAGGACGCGCCGCGCACGATGTTGCACGCCGAATCGCTGGAAGTGACGCACGAAGGCAAGACGCCCATCCTTGCCCGCGCGCCGCTCCCCGCCGATTTCACGGCGCTCGGCGTCGCCGTGTGACGCCGCCGTGACCGATGCGGAGAAAGAGGCCGTCATCGCCCGCGCCCATGCGCTGGCGGAGGAGGCCTTCCTCGCCGGCAGCGGTCCCGGCGGGCAGAACGCCAACAAGGTCGCCACCACGGTGCAGTTGCGGGTCAACGCCTATGCGCTACGCCTGCCGCAATTTGCCTTCCGCCGCCTGCAGAACATTGCCGGAAGCAAGCTGACCGATGCGGGCGAAATCCTCGTCACCGCACGGAGCCACCGGACGCAGGATGCCAACCGGGGCGAAGCGCGCGACAAGCTGGAAGACCTGCTGACCGAAGCGATGACCCCACCCAAGCGGCGCGCGCGCACCCGCCTCAACCGGGTCGGCAAGACCCAGCGCCTGAAGGCGAAGAAGGAACGCGGGGAGATCAAGGCGCGGCGGGGCAAGGTGGACTGGTAGGGCCATAGCTGCCTTTCCGGCCTCCCTTCGCGCTTGACTTTCGCGCCGGAATCACCCAATTGCGCGCCCGAACTGGCGGTGCCCTCGCGCGCCGCCTGTCGTTTTTTGGCCAATGCGATGGCCCACCAGGAAACTTAGGAACACGCCATGGCGAAGCCTGCAACCGTCAAGATCAAGCTGGTCTCCACCGCCGACACCGGCTTCTTCTACGTCACGCGCAAGAACCCGCGCAACACGACCGAGAAGATGACCTTCCGCAAGTACGACCCCGTCGTGCGCAAGCACGTCGAGTTCAAGGAAGCGAAGATCAAGTAAGCCACCCTTTCGTTGGCAGGATCGCGTGCCAAGATTAACGGTGGGAACTCGGGCAGTTCAGTGCGAGTTCAAGCCCGAATTCCTAAGGATACGGGCATGACCAGAAAACTCTTCAGCAATACCCGCCTGGCCGCGATTCTTGCGGCTTTCGGCGTTGCATCCGCTCCCGCAGCCTACCTGGCACTCCCCCAGGCTGCCCATGCACAGCAGGCCTCCCAGATCGACCAGGTGGTCGCCGCCCTGCGCGGCATCACCACGATGAAGGCCAATTTCACGCAGGCCGATCGCAACGGCCAGCGCGTGTCCGGCGTGCTCACGCTGAAGCGCCCGGGCCGCATCCGCTTCCAGTACGAAGAAGGCGTGCCGCTGCTGATCGTGTCCGACGGCAAGGCGATGACGCTGGTCGATTACGAAGTCCGCCAGGTCGAACGCTGGCCGATCAGCGACAGCCCGCTGGGCGCCCTGCTCGATCCCAGCCGCGACGTGAAGCGCTATGGTACCATGAAGTCGACCGGCAACCCGAACGTGCTTAGCGTCGAGGTCAAGGATTCGAGCAAGCCCGAATTCGGCACCATCACGCTGGTCTTCGTGAAGAAGGCAAGCGCGCCGGGCGGGCTGGAGCTCGTCAGCTGGGTCGCGCTCGATTCGCAGAACAAGCGCACCACCGTGCGGCTGACGAATCAGCGCTACGGGATGAGCGTGTCGGACCGTACGTTCACCTACACCGACCCGCGCCGCTCGGGTCGTCGCTAGGGGCACTCGCTTCGTCCGCCAGATGCACGAAATACGCGGTAATCCGCAGGCTTCGTTCATCCGTCTGTCAGCGTCGTGTCGTTAATTTACAAAACTCAAGACGGCATTCCTGGCGGGTTTCCCCCCTGTTGCCTGCCAATCTTCGGTACCGTCTTGCACAAGCGTGACGAACGCACAGTGGACCCCCATCCCAATGCCCCCGGGATGGGGGTTTATTGTTTTTGAAGGTGGTTGTGCCTTTCGCCGGCGTTGCCTAACCACGCGCGCATGGTCTCAGTCGCTACCTGGAACATCAATTCCGTCCGCCTTCGGATGCCCATCGTCGAGCGGTTCCTGCAAGAGGAAGCGCCTGACGTGCTGTGCCTGCAGGAAATCAAGTGCGAGGAGCACCTGTTCCCCTACGACGCCTTCCGCGCTGCGGGTTACGAACACATGGCGGTGCACGGGCAGAAGGGATACCACGGCGTCGCCACGGTCAGCAAAATCCCGCTCGCCGAATTCTCCCGCCACGACTGGCAGGACAACGGCGAAGCGCGCCACGTGGGGGTGGAACTGACCGAAGGCCCGGCGAAGGGCGTGGTGATCGAGAACGTCTATATCCCCGCAGGCGGGGACGAGCCGGACCGGGAGAAAAACCCCAAGTTCGGCCAGAAGCTCGACTTCCTCGGCCGCATGACGCGCTGGGCCGATGCCATCGACCGGCCCACGCTGATCGTCGGCGATTTCAACATCGCGCCGCTCGAAAGCGATGTGTGGAACCACAAGCAGCTGCTCAAGGTCGTCAGCCACACGCCGATCGAGGTGGAGACGCTGCAACGGTTCAAGGATGCGCACGGCTGGACCGATATCGGGCGCGAGCACATCCTGGATCCGGAGCGCTATTACACCTGGTGGAGCTATCGCAATCGCGACCACACGGCGAACGACCGTGGCCGCCGCCTCGATCACATGTGGGCGAGCCCGGATCTGGCGAAACAGGCGACCGGCCATCGCCTGCGCGAAGATGCGCGCGGGTGGGAAAAGCCGTCCGACCATATCCCGGTCATTACGGAGTTCACTCTCTGACCGGCAGCGGCCCCTCGGCCTCGCGCCGGGCGGCGCAGGCGGTCGACGCGCTGCGCCACGGGTGGCCGATCGCTTTCAATGGCGGGCCGGTGTTGCTGCCCGTGGAAACCGCCGTCGCCCCTGCCGCACGTTCCGCCCGGATGCTGGTGTCGCACGCGCGGGCGGTGACGCTGAAGCTTGCCAACCAGCGCGAGGCCGCCTCACCCGAAGCCCCCGCGCTGATAGAGGGCGCGGACGGCTTCGACCTGCGCAGCGCGCTCCCGATCGCCGATCCCTCGCTCGACCTAGCCGCCCCGCTGAAAGGCCCCTTTCGCGCGCTCCCGATGGAATGGGCACAGGATGCGCGCGCGGCGATGGAGCTTGCACGGATCGCAGGCATCCTGCCCGCCTTCATGGTCGATCCCGAAAAAGCGGGCGAGGCCCAGCCGGTGGCGGCCAGCGACCTCGATGCGCTGGCCGAAGCCGGCCGCCTGTTCATCGCGACCCGCGCCCGCCTGCCCGTGAGCGCGGCGGAGGATGCCGAGATCGTCGCCTTCCGCAAGGCCGACGACATGCGGGAACATGTGGCGCTGGTGATCGGCGAGCCGAGCGGACAGGCGCCGCTGGTCCGCCTGCATTCGGAGTGCCTAACAGGCGACGTCCTTGCCAGCCTGAAATGCGATTGCGGGCCGCAGCTTGATGCCGCCCTCCACGCGATGGCGGACACCGCGCGGGCGGGCGGCTGGGGCGTACTCCTTTACCTGCGCCAGGAGGGACGCGGCATCGGGCTGGTCAACAAGTTGCGCGCCTACCGCCTGCAGGACATGGGCTTCGACACGGTGGAAGCAAATCAGCGGCTGGGCCTGCCGGACGAAGCGCGCGATTTCGCCACCGCCGCACGCATGCTCGACCTGCTCGGCATCGGCGAGGTGCGGTTGATGACCAACAACCTGCGCAAGGTCGTGGCGCTGGAAGCCGCAGGGGTTCAGGTGACCGAGCGCGTGCCCCACCAGCTGCCCGACAATCCGCACAATGCCCGCTACCTCGCCACCAAGCGCGACAAGTCCGGTCATTTGCTGCGCTGACGGCGGAACCGCTTTCCATCGGGCGGCAGTCGGCATAGGCTTTCCGGCGGGAAGGAATTTGCCATGGTTCGCTGGATGTTAGTTTGCGCAGCCTCGCTGCTACTGGTTGCCAACACCGCTCAGGATAGCTGGGCCTTGCTCGAAGAAGGGCGCGATGCCGAAGCGCTCGAACAGGCAACCCAGGCTTCTGCGGAAGGTAACGCCGAAGCCTTTGCCGTGCTGGGCACAATCTACGAGGACGGGCGCGGCGTCGCTCCGGACGAGGACAAGGCGGCCGCATTCTACAAACAGGGCGCCGCGATGGGCGATCCCTATGCGCAGTGGCGCCTCGGCGTGATGATCGATCTCGGCCAGTCCAAGGGCACGCCGAAAGACGCGGTCGCCTTGTTCGAGAAAGCCGCCGCTGCGGGCAATACCAGCGCCATGGCCAGCCTTGCGGTGATGCATGCGTCGGGTCGCGGAGTGCCGCAGAATTTCGACAAGGCCTGGGAGCTTTACGAGCGAACGGCGCGCGCCGGCGAGCCGCATGGCCTGTTCGGCCTCGGCGTGATGCATATCAATGGCGAAGGGCGCCCGGCAGATAACCTCGCGGCATCAGCGTGCTGGCTGGTCGCAGGTCTCGAGGGAAGCGAAGCTGCTCGCGATGCGATAGTCCAGGTCGGCCCGCAGCTTTCCGAAGCCCAGCTCGAAAGGCTTGTTCCGGATGCGCGCAAGATCGCGCAGCAGTACGGTTTCGAACGGGCGCTGGCAGAACTGGCGGAAATGGACCGCTGAACCTCACGTCCGTACAGCCAGCGCCTCGCCCATGCGGGTGGGAGTCCCGGCCTCGAAGCGGTCTTCGAAGCGTAACCGGCCTTCCTCGAACAGCAGGATGACGGTGGAACCCAGCAGGAAGCGGCCCATTTCGTCGCCTGCCTTCAGCGTCGGGGCCTCGCTGCCCGTGTAGTCCTGGCTCACCACCCGCTTGCCGTGCGGTTCAACGAGCCCGCCCCACACGGTCTCGATGCTAGCGACGATCATCGCGCCCACCATCACGCTGGCCACGGTGCCAAGCGGCGTGTCGAAGATGCACACGAGCCGCTCGTTGCGGGCGAATAGCTGGTCGAGCCCGTCGGCGGTCGCGGTGTTCACGCTGAAAAGGTCGCCCGGCACGTAGATCGTGCGCCGCAAGGTTCCGTCCACCGGCATGTGGACCCGGTGGTAGTCGCGCGGCGAGAGGTAGATCGTGGCGAAGTCGCCTTGCGCGAACCGGCCCGCCAATTCCGCATCGCCGCCCAGCAGGGCCTGCGCGGTGTAGTCGCGCCGCTTGGCCTGCACGATGCGGCCGTCGGTGATCCGGCCGAGCTGGCTGATCGCGCCGTCGGCCGGGCACAGCACATGGCTTGCGGCATCGGCGAGCGGCCGGGCGCCGGGCTTCAGCGCGCGGGTGAAGAAGTCGTTGAAGCAGGTGTAATCGCCCGCCGGCCGTTCGGCTTCGCCCATGTCGACATCGTAGGTGTCGATGAAGCGCCGGATCAGCCGGTCCTTCAGCCACGGGCGGGTGGAGCGGGCGATGCGCCCGGCAAAGCGGGACAGGCCCTGGTGGGGGGCCAGGTGTTGGGCGAGAATGAAGGGGCCTGTCACCTGAGCTTCACCTGAGCTGGCTGTCCTTGCTGCCGCGCCGGTTTATCCCGGCGGCGCGGAACGCCTTATCGCGCAGCGACTGGCAGGTCACGCAGGTCTGCACACCGGGCAGGGCCTCGCGCCGCCGCTCGGGGATGTCCTCGCCGCATTCCTCGCAATATTCTGCGCTCTCGCGCGCGGAGGCGAGGCCTGCACGGGCGCGGGCCACCGCATCGCTGACCGTGTCGTCGATCTGTTCCTGAACCGCGCCGTCGCGCGACCATCCGCCTGCCATAATACGCTCCTCGCCCTTCGAACGGGCGAGCGGCAAGCGTCGTTCCCCTAGCGGATGCGTTCGTAGCGCTCGATCTGCGCGCCGAGCGTGTTCTCGCCCAGGCCGAGCGTGTCGCCCGACCAGTCGGCCACGAACAGCGTCTTGCGCGCACCGGGGGCCAGCCGCGCATCGTTGGCTGCGATGGTCAGCCCGGCGGAGCTGTTCTTGCGCCCTTCCGCGGCCACGGCGATCAGCGCGCCGTAGTTCTCCTTGTTCACGCCCTGCACGAACCAGTTGTTGGTGATCTGCCCGCGCGAACCGGCGGGAAGGTCGATCATGTAGTTGGTGCCCTGCCCGGCGCTGTCGTCGAAACTGTTGGAGGCAAGCTGGACGGTCGGCGTGCGGCTCTTGACGTAGTGCCCGCCGCGCCCTTCCTCGAAGCGGCTGCGGGTGACGCGCAGCGCGCCGTAATCGCCGATATAGATCGAATGCGCGCAGCCGCCCGCGCCGTCGCAGGTGCCGAGGCGGGTGAAGGTCGATTTGTCGATCACGATCGTGCCGCTGGCATCGCGGGCGGACAGGATGCCCTGGTCGCTGTCGCGGAACCAGCTCTGCACCACGGTCAGGTTGCCCTTCTCGATCCGGATGCCGGCGCCGTTGAATTCACGCACGTGCATCCCGGCAAAGGTCAGGCCGGACACGGTGGCGCTGCGCCCGCGCAGGACCAGCGCCGCCTTGCCTTCACAGGTTTCCCCGTCGAAAACGGCGCGGCCCGGCTGTTCGGCCAGGTAGGATACGTCGCCCTTCGTCTGCACCGCGCACTGGCGATAGGCGCCCGGCGCGATGGCGATGCTGCCGGTATTGTCGCCGATGGCATCGACGGCATCCTGCAAGCGCTGGAAGCCCTGCCCGGTCTCCACCACGGTGAACGGTCCGGACGCCTGCGCTGCGGGCTGCGCGAGGAGCGCGGCTACAGGGATGGCGGCGACGGCAAGCGCGGCGACCACTCCGATGAAGCGGAACTGCACGCGGGCGGGCGAATGCTGAGCGGACTTCTGCATGAGGCCCGGCTTAGGGAAAAAGGGTTAACGAGCCGCTAAGACTTGTCGGCCCCGTCTTTCGGGGGCCTACCGCGCCGCGCGGGCTGCGCAGCTTTCACCGGGATACCCCGCTTTTCCAGCGCCTCGCGCAGCAGCATCTCGATCTGCGCATTGGCGCTGCGTAGCTCGCCTGCCGCCAGCCTCTCGACCGCGGCGTGCACGGCCGGGTCGAGACGCAAGGCAAAGGCTTTTTTGGATGCGGCCACGGGGTCATCTCACACGGCTGGGCCGGCGATCAATAGATCGATCCGGCGTTGATGACCGGATGCGCCTCTCGGTCGCCGCACAGCACGACCATCAGGTTGCTGACCATCGCCGCGCGGCGCTCGTCGTCCATGTCGACGATATTGTCGCTCGAGAGCTTCAGCAGCGCATCCTCGACCATGCCGACCGCGCCCAGCACGATCTTGGCCCGCGCCGCGATGATCGCGTCGGCCTGCTGGCGCTTCAGCATCGCGCTGGCGATCTCGCTGGCATAGGCAAGATGGGTGAGGCCCGCCTCGTCCACCACGATGCCCGCGGCGGCGAGCCGCTCGTTCAGCTCCTCCAGCAGCTCGCGATTGACCACGTCGGCGCTGCCGCGCAGCGTGACTTCCTCGCCTTCGAAATCGTCATAGGGATGGCGCGAACCCACGGTGCGCAGGCCGGCCTCGATCTGGATGTTCACGAACTCCTTGTAATCGTCGACATCGAAGCTCGCCTGCGCGGTGTCGGCGACGCGCCACACGACGTTGCAGGCGATCTCGATCGGGTTACCGCGCAGGTCGTTGATCTTCACCCGCTCCGAATGGATGTTATGGGCGCGGGCGCTGATCTTCTTGCGCACGATCCACGGCCAGACCCAGCGCAGCCCCTCTGTCCGGTCGCTGCCCCGGTACTCGCCGAAGAGGGTGAGCACCGCGGCTTGGTTCGGCTGGATCATATAGAACCCGGCGGCGACGAACAGGAAGAGCACGAAGGGCAGCGCCAGTCCGAAGACGAAGCCGAGCGGGCCGGAGCCAGCGAGCATTCCCGACGGGCCGAGCACCGCCGGTATGGCGACGATGGCCAGCAGTACGAGCAACATTCCATAGCCGTTATGCCCCCGGCCCTCCGTCTCGCGGCTGATGTTGATTCCGCGCTTCTCACCCCTGTCTTCGGCCACCATGACGATTCTCCTTCGATATAATTATGATATCATATTTATATCGAGCGTCGTCGCTAGTCAAGATTTTCCGGGGTCTGTTGCTTCGCCACGACTTCGCGGACTTTCGTATCGAGTAATTTGACGCCGAGATTGAGCGACATGTTGGTAAATTCCGTGCAGCCGAATGCAAAATCCCAGAACCGGGTGCCGGCTGCATCGACGATCTTGATTTCTCCTTCCGGGGAGTGTTTCGAGGATATGTCACAAACGCGGGTATCGCTCGCGCCCACAATCAATCCTTCTGCAAGAGCCTGCATTTCGAGCACTTCCGGGCAGCTGATATTGGTTTGCCGCGACACCCATTGGTCGGTTTTAAGATCGAATTCCTCAAGATCGACCTGGCCGTTGCCCAAGATCGACCATCGCCTTGCTTCGGCAACATAACCCTCGAGCCGCAAATCCAGTTCGATACGCTCAAAGCGCACTTGGCTTCGACACTTGACCATCGCGCGGGCGAGAATTTCGTCCAGATCGACTGACAAACTCTTGGGGCTAGCCATTGCTTGCCCGGAGACGGGCGGCTGGACGATAGGCGTGCAAGCGGCCGACAGCGACAGCGCAGCTATCAAGACAACCCGGCCCTTCATTCAATTCTCGCTGATCGCGCGCAAGAAAGCCTCGCCATAAGCTTCCAGCTTCTTGGCGCCGACGCCGCCGATGCGCGACATTTCGTCGAGGTTTGCGGGGCGGAAGGCGGCCATGTCGCGCAGCACGGCATCGTGGAAGACCACGTAGGGCGGCACCTGCGCCTCTTCCGCCAGCGTGCGGCGCAAGTCGCGTAAGGCTTCGAACAGCGGGTCGCCGACCGGGTTGGGCGTGGCGTTCGCGCGGCGCCGACGCTGCTTCTTCGGCGGCTCGACGATGCCGATGGGCACCTCGCCCTTCAAGATGTCCGGCGCATCGCCGCCGAGGGCTAGGCCGCCGTGCTCGGTCGGCACCAGTGCGCCGCGTGCCTGCAATGCGCGCGACAGGGGCCGCAGCAGCGCGGCCTCCTCCGCATCGACGATACCGAACACGGACAGCCTGTCGTGCCCGCGCTGGCGAACCCGCTCGTCCTCCACCCCGGTCAGCACCTTCTGCACATGGCCGAGGCCGAAGCTTTGCCCCGTCCGGTAGACGCCCGAAAGCAGCTTGCGGGCAAGTTCCGTCGCCTCGATCACGGTCGGCGGCTCCAGGCAGTTGTCGCAATTGCCGCAACGGGCGGGCGGGTCTTCGCCGAAATGCCGCAGCAGCACCGCACGGCGACAGCCCGCCGTCTCGACCAGCCCGGCGAGCGCTTCCAGCCGCGCCTGCTCGCCGGCCCGCCGCTCCGGCTCGATTTGCGCCAGCCGCTGGCGCGCGCGGGCGAAATCGTCCGCCCCCCACAGCATCAGCGCGTGGGCCGGATCGCCGTCGCGCCCCGCGCGGCCCGTTTCTTGGTAATAGGCCTCGATCGACTTCGGCAGGCCGGCATGGGCGACGAAGCGCACGTCCGGCTTGTCGATCCCCATGCCGAAGGCGATGGTGGCGACCATCACCATGTCTTCGCTGGCGACGAAGGCCGCCTGGTTCGCGGCGCGCTCCTCCGCCGGCAGGCCCGCGTGATAGATCGAGACACTGCGCCCGCCCGCGCCCAGCTTCTGCGCCAGCCGCTCCACCTGCGCGCGGGTCTGCGCATATACGATGCCGGGCCCCGCCTGCGCGTCCAGTAGCCGGGCAAGCTGGTTAGCCACGTTGTCGCGCGGGCCGATGGCATAGCGGATATTGGGCCGGTCGAACCCCGCCAGCACCAGTCCGTCCGCCGGAATGCCGAGCTGGGCCAGGATGTCGGCGCGGGTGTGCGCGTCCGCCGTGGCAGTCAGCGCCAGCCGCCCCGCTTCAGGGAACGCGTCGAGCAGCGGGCGCAGCAGGCGGTAGTCGGGGCGGAAATCGTGCCCCCATTCGGACACGCAATGCGCCTCGTCGATGGCGAACAGGGCCACCCGGCCGCGTTCCAGCAGGCTGCGGAATCCGGGCTGGCTGGCACGTTCCGGCGCAACGTAGAGCAGGTCGAGCTCGCCCGCCTCGAACGCCGCCTGCGTTTCCCGCCAGTCGCCGTCCACGCTGGTCAGCGTCGCGGCGCGGATGCCGTTGGCGCGCGCGCTGCGCAGCTGGTCGTGCATCAGGGCGATGAGCGGGGAGACGACAATGCAGCAGCCGGGCAGCATCGTGGCGGGAAGCTGGTAGGTGAGCGACTTGCCCGCGCCCGTCGGCATCACCGCCAGCGTCCGCTCCCCCGCCAGCACGCGGGCGACGACGTCGGCCTGCTTGCCGCGAAACCCTTCGAACCCGAACACGGCGCGCAGGGCGGTGCGCGCATCCTCCAGCGCGTCGACAGGCGTATCGGCAACCATCTCGTCCATCGGGCCGCTGTGCCAGATCGCATCGCGCGCGCAAACCGGGCGGCGGGCCATGCTGGGGAGAATTGCCAGCACCGACGCGCCGCGCTAGATGCAGGGGCGAGAATTCAACGGAGACCCCGCCCATGAAGAAGCTGATTGCCACCGCCGCCACCGCGGCCCTCGCCCTGTCGCTCGCCGCCTGCGGATCGTCCGACGACGCGTCCGAAGACACGACCGCCGATACGGTCGAAGTCACCGCCGACGAAGCGGTCGAGGAAGTGGAGGAAACCCCCACCCCCGTCGAAATGAGCGAGGAAGATCCCGCGCCCGACACCGGCCCGGAAGAGACTGTCGACGCGGACACCGCTGCCGGCGTCGATGCCGAAGAAGCCAGCGTCAGCGCGCAGGATGTCGCCGCCCGTGCCCGCGCCGCCCGCGAAAGGGCGATGTCGGACGCGGAAGCCGCGACGCGCGACGCAGAAGCCGCAATGGAATAAGCGCTCGGTTTCAACTCACGCCGGAACACGGGCGGGATGCACGGCGCATCTCGCCCGTTTTCTTATGTGCTGCGAACGGATACGATAGCGCCATGCGCATGACCGCCGCCCTCCTTCCGCTCCTCGTGCTCGCCGCGTGCGGAGACAATGCGGCAGGGCCCGGCGGCCTGACCGAAGGCGAGGCGCGCGAACTGGACGAGGCAGCGGCCATCGTCGATGCCCAGCGGATAGACGAGGACGACCTGCCGGCCGACCTCAGGCAGGACACAGGCGAATAGGGGACCTTTGCCCGTCGCGCGCGCTGCCTTGATAATCGCCGGTCGCTCCGCCATAGGCAGGGTTTAACCGCGCGATTAAAAACAGCAGGAGTCGGCAGGCACATGGGCATACTGGAAGGCAAGGTCGTCGCAGTCACCGGCAGCGGGCGCGGCATCGGGCGCGAAATCGCGCTCCTCTGCGCGAAGGAAGGCGCGGCGGTCATCGTCAACGATCCCGGCGTGGGCGGCGGCGGCGAAGGCGGGGAGGCCGGCCCGGCCGAGCAGACCGCCGGCGACATTCGCGAAGCCGGCGGGAAGGCGCACGCCAACCTCGCCAGCGTAGCCGACCCTGCGGGCGCTGCGTCCATCATCGAGGATGCCGTGCAGCAGTTCGGCCGGATCGACGCCGTGGTGAACAACGCCGGCATCCTGCGCGACACGATTTGGCACAAGATGAGCCACGAGGACTGGAAGGCGGTCATCGACGTCCACCTCCACGGCTGTTTTAACACGTCCAAGGCAGCCACGCCCTATTTCAAGGACCAGGGCAGCGGGCGGCTGGTGCATTTTACCTCCACCAGCGGACTGATCGGCAATATCGGCCAGGCGAACTATTCCGCCGCGAAGCTCGGCATCGTCGGGCTGTCGCAGTCCATCGCGCTCGATGCGGCGCGTTATGGCGTAACCTCCAACTGCATCGCGCCCTTCGCCTGGAGCCGGATGACCGCGAGCATCCCGACCACCGGCGAAGGCGCCGAAGAGCGCGTAAAGCGCCTGCAATCGATGGGCGCGGAAAAGATCGCGCCGCTCGCCGCGTACCTTTGCAGCGATGCAAGCGCGGAGGTGACCAACCAGATCTTCGCCGTGCGCCGCAACGAAATCGTGCTGTTTTCGAAGCCCCGCCCGGTCCGGTCCATGGTGAAAACCGAAGGCTGGACCGCGCAGGCGATCGCGGACGAGCTGGTCCCGGCCTTCAAGTCCGACTTTGCGCGCGGCGACGAGGTCAGCGCCCACGTCTTCCCCTACGACCCCGTTTGAGGACCCAGCCATGAGCGACACGACCAATCCCGGCCCCAATCCCGGAATGGATGACGAAACCTTCGAACAGTTCCACGAACAGCTCGAACGCTATGTCCGCGAACGGCTGCTCCCGGCGGAAAAGGACGTCATCGAAAACGACGCCGTGCCGGAAGACATCCTTGCCGAGATGAAGGACATGGGCCTGTTCGGCCTCACCGTGCCGGAGGAATTCGGCGGCGCGGGCCTCAACGTCACCCAGTATGCGAAGACGGTAAAGACGATGGCCTATGCCGCGCCCGCCTTCCGCAGCATCTTTTCGATCAACGTCGGCATGTTCAACTCTGCCATCAAGAACGGCGGCACGGATGCACAGAAGGCCGAATGGTGGCCGCGCATCGCGGGCGGCGAGATCGCCTGCTTCGGCCTCACCGAACCCGGCAGCGGCAGCGACAGCGCCGCGATGCAGACCACCGCACGGCCCGACCCGGACGGGAACGGCTGGATCCTGAACGGTACGAAGCGCTACATCACCAACGCCCCGCACGCCGACGTCGGCCTGATCATGGCGCGCACCGAAAAGGATGCGCTGCCCAAGAACGCCCACGTCTCCGCCTTCATCGTGCCAATGGATACGCCCGGCGTTTCGACCGGCTCCCCCGACCACAAGATGGGCCAGGCGGGCAGCCATATCTCCGACGTGATGCTCGACGATGTGCACGTGCCGGGCGACGCGCTGCTGGGCGGGGAAACCGGACAGGGCTTCCGCTTCGCCATGATGAGCCTCGACAACGGGCGCATTTCGGTGGGTGCGGCCAGCACCGGCTACGCCCGCCGCGCGCTCGACAGCGCGACGAAGTACGCGACCGAGCGGCAGGCCTTCGGCGAACCCATCGCCAACTTCCAGCTGATCCAGCAGATGCTCGCCGAAAGCTGGACCGAAATCTACGCCGCCGAAAGCATGATGGCGGACGTCACTGCACGCGTCGACCGGGGCGAGGATACGGTGAAGCACGCCGCCGCCTTCAAGGTCTTCGCATCGGAGATGTGCGGCCGCGTGGTGGACCGGGTGGTGCAAATCTACGGCGGCGCGGGATACCTTGCCGAATACGACGCCGAACGCTTCTTCCGCGATGCGCGCATCTATCGCATCTACGAAGGCACGACGCAGATCCTGCAGCTACAGATCGCCAAGCGGATGCTGCGCGAACACGCGGCGGGGCTCTGACACGGCGCCCATGCACGACCTGCTTTCCGGCCTGTCGCTCGTCGAGGTTTCCAGCTTCGTCGCTTCGCCCACGGTGGGGCTGTATTGCGGGCAGATGGGCGCGGAGGTCATCCGCGTGGACCACGTCGCGGGCGGGCTGGATTACGACCGCTACCTGCTGACCGGCGAAGGCCGCAGCCTGGCGTGGGAAAACCTCAACCGCACGAAGAAATCGGTCGCGCTCGACTTGCGCAGCGGCGAAGGGCGCGAGCTGTGCGTGGCGCTTGCCGCAAAGGTCGGCCAGTGCGTGACCAACGTGCCGGAAACTAGCTTCCTGTCCCACTCTGCCATGGCAGCGAAGCGCGGTGACATGATCTCCTTGCGCATCATGGGCTGGCACGACGGGCGGCAGGCGATGGATTTCACCGTAAACGCCGCCAGCGGCTATCCGCTGATGACCGGGCCGGCGGACTGGGACCCCGGCCCCGATGGGCTTGGGGCCCCGCCGGTCAACCAGCTTATGCCCGCCTGGGATTTCCTGACCGGCGCCTATTCCGCCTTCGCGCTGCTCGCCGCCTTGCGTCGCCGCGATGCGAGCGGCGAAGGCGCGGAAATCCGCATCCCGCTGGGCGATGTCGCCATCGGCACTCTCGCCAATTCGGGCACGATGGCCGAAATGCTCTATCGCGGCGCCGATCGGGAACGGCTGGGCAATGCCATCTGGGGCGCGTTCGGCACCGATTTCCGCAGCCGGGACGGAACGCGCTTCATGGTCGCCGCCCTCACGGCGAAGCAGTGGGCGGGACTGGTCGAGGCATTCGACGTCGAAAGCGAGATCGCGACACTGGAAGCCGAGCTCGGCGTCCGCTTCACCGACGGCGATACGCCGCGCTTCGAGAACCGCGAGCGGCTGGCCGCGCTCTTCCAGTCCGTCGCCGGGAAGCTCGATTGGCCGGAACTGGAACGGCGCATGGGCGCGGCGGGCACTACCTTCGAACGCTATCGCACCCCGTACGAAGCCTCCACCGACCCGGTACTGGTGGGCGAAAACCCGCTGTTCGGCCCTTCCCCCAATAACCCCAGCGGCTTCGACTATCCCGCCGCCCGCAGCTTCGCCCATCTCGGCGGCGAGGAGCGCGGCGATCCGCTGCCCGCGCCGTACCTGGGGCAGCACAGCGAGGAAGTGCTGGCGGACAAGCTCGGCCTGTCGTCGGGTGCGATTGCCAGACTGATCGATGCGGGCACGGTCCGCACCAGCGACAAGGAAACCCAATGAGCACCATGCGCCGCGTAGCCATCGTCGACCCAGTCCGCACGCCGGTGGGCAAGTTCCTCGGCAGCCTCGCCCCGCTGGAGGCAGGGGCGCTCGGCGCGGTCATCATCAAGGCGCTGGTCGAGCGCACCGGCATCGATCCCTCGCGCGTCGACGACGTGGTCTTCAGCCAGGGCTACGGCAGCGGCGAGGCCCCGGCGATCGGGCGCTGGAGCTGGCTTGCGGCAGGCTATCCCATCGAGGTGCCCGGCTTCCAGCTGGACCGCCGCTGCGGCAGCGGACTGCAGGCGGTCGCGACCGCCGCGATGATGGTCCAGACGGGCGTTGCCGACTGCGTGCTGGCGGGCGGCGTCGAAAGCATGTCGAACGTGGAGCACTACACCACCAAGGCCCGGCACGGCGCGCGGATGGGCGACATGGTGCTGTGGGACCGGTTGACCCGCGGCCGGTTGATGAGCCAGCCGATCGAACGCTTCGGCATCATCACCGGCATGATCGAGACCGCGGAGAACCTTGCGAAGGATTACGCCATTTCGCGCGAGGCGTCGGACGAATTCGCCGTTCGCAGCCACCAAAACGCCGCTGCCGCCTGGGAGGCAGGCAAGTTCGACGCGCAGCTCGTCCCTGTCCCGATCCCGCAGCGCAAGGGCGACCCGGTGGTGTTCGCCAAGGACGAGGGGTTCCGCGAGGATGCGGACATGGCATCGCTTGGCGCGCTGCGCCCCATCGACGGCAAGCGCGATCCCGAAGCCATCGTCACCGCAGGCAACGCCAGCCAGCAGAACGATGCCGCTGCCGCTTGCCTCGTGGTGGCGGAGGACAGGCTGGAAGAGCTGGGCCTCACGCCCATGCTGTGGTTCGACGGGTGGAGTGCAGCGGGCTGCGACCCCAGCCGCATGGGCATCGGCCCGGTGCCTGCGGTCGAGAAGCTGTTCGCGCGCACCGGCAGGGGCTGGGACGACATCGGCCTGATCGAGCTCAACGAAGCCTTCGCGCCGCAAGCGCTCGCGGTGCTGAAGGGCTGGGGCTTTGCCGAGGACGACAGCCGCCGCGACATCGTCAACGTCAACGGATCGGGCATTTCGCTCGGCCACCCCATCGGCGCGACCGGTATCCGCATCCTCGCCGACATGGCGCATGAAATGCACCGGCGCGACGTGCGCTATGGCCTCGAAACCATGTGCATCGGCGGCGGCCAGGGCATGGCAGCGATTTTCGAGCGCGCCGTGTGAGCAACACCGACGAGAGGGACTGGAGCGACTGGATCGGGCGCGAACAGCGCCAGACCGACCGGCTGGACGAAGCGCTCGCCGCGCGCTGGTGCGCGACTTTCGACCGCGCGGTGCCCGCAGATGGCGTGATGCCGCAGGGCATCCACTTCTGCCTCTGCACACCCGAAGCGCCGACTGCGATGCTGGGCGAGGACGGCCATCCGCTACGCAGCGACGCGCCGGACAGCTTCCTGCCGCCCGTCCCCCTGCCCCGCCGCATGTGGGCCGGCAGCAGCATCGCCTTCCACGCCCCGCTTCCCATCGGCGCGCAAATCGAGCGGACGAGCCGCATCGAGAGCGTGACGCCCAAGAGCGGCAGCCGCGGGGAGATGGTGTTCGTCGAAGTGAGCCACGAGACCCGCGCCGATGGCGACCTCGCGGTGCGCGAAGTGCAATCGCTCGTCTATCTCGAGGCGCTCGCGCCGGATGCGCCGCTATCCCCGCCCCCGACCGGCGAAGCGCGCTTCGATTACCGCGCATGGGACACGGTCGAGGTGGCCGCGCCGTCCGAGGCACTGCTGTTCCGCTATTCCGCGCTGACGTTCAACACGCACCGGATTCACTACGACGCACCCTATGCGCGGGAGGTCGAGCGGTATCGCGGCCTCGTCGTCCATGGCCCGCTCACCGCCTCGCTGCTCCTGCAGATGCTGCCGCAGCCGGAAAGCCGGTTTATTTTTCGCGGGCTCAGCCCCGCCATCGCGGGCGAAACGCTCCACCTCGCGATGCGCGAAGGCGAAAGCGGGATCGAGCTGGGCGCATTCGCCGCAGACGGGCGGCACGTGACGAAGGCCGAAGCTAGCCTGCCGGATAATCCGCAATCGGCCTGAGCACCGAGTAGGTTTCGGCCGCAGGCTCCCGACCCAGCGGTTCCATCGCGATCGGCTCGGGCTCGCAATCGGTGTCCGGCAGCCGGTCCAGCAAGTCGCGCACCAGCGTCAGCCGCCCGCGCTTCTGGTCGTTGAAATCGACCAGCGTCCACGGCGCATATTCCGTATGCGTCGCCTCCAGCATCGCCCGACGCGCATCGGTATAGGCATCGTATTGCTCGCGCGCGGCCAAATCGATTGGCGACAGCTTCCAGCGCTTGAGCGGATCCTCCAGCCGCTCGCGCAGCCTTTCCTCCTGCTGTGCCTGGTCGGTAGTCAGCCAGTACTTGAACAGCAGGATGCCGTCATCGACCAGCATCTTCTCGAACGTCGGTGCCTGCCGCAGGAACTGCGCGACCTGATCGTCCGACGCGAAGCCCATCACCTTTTCCACCCCCGCGCGGTTGTACCAGCTGCGGTCGAACAGCACGATCTCGCCGGCGGTCGGCAGGTGCTTGACGTAGCGCTGGAAATACCATTGGCCGCGCTCTTCCTCGGTCGGCTTGCCGAGCGCGACGATGCGGCACTGGCGCGGGTTCAGCCGCTCGCTCACCGCACGGATCGCGCCGCCCTTGCCCGCCGTGTCGCGCCCTTCGAAGATCACCACGATCCGCTGCCCGGTCACGCGCGCCCAGCGGGCCATGCCGACCAGTTCCTCTTCCATCGGCTCGATCAGTTTCTCGTAGTCCCGGCGCTTCAGCTTGCCCATCGCGGCGCGTCTCCCCACATTTGTTCGGTAACCGTTGCAATGCTAAGGCAAATCCATGGCGACTGCACCCGAATTGAGCCGCGACTACAGCGCGATCCCCGAAATGCCGGACGACGTCTTCACCGCGCCGCTGAAGCGGCCGGAACATGTGGGCGAAGACTGGCTGGAGCCGAAGCAGACCGAGTACGACAGCGAGGACGACGCGATCTGGAACGACCTGTTCGCGCGCCAGATGGACATATTGCCGGGCCGCGCGGCGACCGCATTCCTCGAAGGCCTCGAAAAGCTCGATCTCGGCAAGGGGGGCGTGCCCGAATTCGGTGCGATGTCTGAAGAACTGGGCAAGCTGACGGGCTGGAGCGTGGTGCCCGTGCCGATGCTGATCCCGGACCACATCTTCTTCTGGCACCTTGCCAACCGGCGCTTCCCGGCGGGCAACTTCATCCGTACGCGCGAGACGTTCGACTACATCCAGGAACCTGACGTCTTCCATGACGTGTTCGGCCACGTGCCGATGCTGACCGACCCGACCTTTGCCGATTACATGCAGGAATACGGCAAGGCCGGCTGGCGGGCGATGGAATACAACCGGCTGAAGGCGCTCGGCTCGCTCTACTGGTACACGGTCGAATTCGGGCTGGTGCTGGAAGGCGGCAAGGATTTGCGCGCCTACGGGGCGGGCATCCTCTCCGGCCCGACCGAGGCGGTCTATGCGGTGGAGGCGGAAAGCCCGAACCGGATCATGCTGAATGTCGACCGCGTGATGCGCACGGATTACGTCATCAGCGACCTGCAGCCGACCTATTTCGTGATCGAGAATTTCGAGGACCTGTTCCGCCAGACGGTGGAGCGCGATTTCGACCGGCTCTATCGCAATCTCGGCCCCGGTTTCACCTATGCCAACACGGCGGTGATCGACGTGGACAACGTGCACACGCGCGGGACGCTGGAATATTCGCTGCGCGGCGGGCGCGGATCGGGCGCGAAGCCGGTCTGACGCCGGGCGCGCGGCGTCCTAGCGCACGCTGGCGCGTTCGATCAGCCGTACCGGCACCCGGGCGCTGAGCGCATCTTCCTGCGGATCGAGCCCCGCGTCGATCAGCAGCTTGGCCGCCGCGCCGAAATCGGGCTCGATCGTGGTGAGCGGCGGCTCGCACAAGGCGCCGCCGCCCAGCCCGTCGAAACCGATGATCCCGAAATCCTGCGGCAATGCCACCCCGCGCGCACGCAATTCCGCCACCGCGCCGAATGCCATCGCGTCGCAGGCCGCGAACACCGCATCGGGCGGATCGCCGCCGTCCAGCAGGTTCGCGATCGCCGCCCGCCCCTGGTCCTGCCGCGTCTCGCCCGACCCCGCGGCAGCGGCCAGCGGTTCGAGGCCGTTTTCACGCAAGGCCGCGCAATAACCGTCATAGCGTTCGGCGAACTGGCGCTGGGTGGACGTCGTGTCGCCGATAAAGGCGATGCGCCGGTATCCTGCGCCCAACAGCACATCGACCGCCAACCGGCCGCCGGCCATGTTGTCGGACCGGATCGCGGCGTGGTCGTCGAAGGGAGAGCCCCAGAACGCCATGTGCGGCTGGCCGTCGTTGGCGGCGCGGAAATAGTCCCACGCGGGCTGGTTGGTGGTGGTGCCGATCACGATGACCGCGTCGGCCTGTCCGCGTTCCACGAATTGGGAGAAGAAGCGCTCTTCTTCCGACTGGAACGAGACGAGCGAATGCAGGCCCCGGTCGGCTGCTTCCGCGCAGACGCTACCGAGAAGGGCGAAGTTGAACGGGTTGACCGAGCTCGGCGGCGCCCCCGCCTGGCCAATTACGACCACGGCGATGGTTTCGGTCCGCCCGCTGCGCAACCGTGCGGCGCGGTCGTCGACCTGGTAGCCGAGCTTGCGGGCGGCCTCCACCACGCGGGTGCGGGTCGCCTCGGTAATGGCGGCAGACCCGGCAAGCGCGCGCGAGACGGTGGACTGGCTGACCCCGGCAAGCTCCGCGACATCGTAGGAGCGGACGCGCAGCGGCGTCTTGCGCTGCGAAGTGGCCTGTGTCTCGTCGCTCATCGCCGTCTCCCCTCGCGCGGTCGATAGCACAACGCGGCAAGGGGAAAAGGGCCTTCGGGCCGCTTATTCCGCAGCGATGGGCGGCGCCGACGTGGCCGGCTCTGCCGTGGGTGGCGCGGGCACTGGGGACGGGTCCTCGTCCAGCCGGTCGGACGCCTGCTGCAAGGCATCGAGTTCGGCCTCGCTCTGACCGGTCGCCACGTCGAGCGCCTCGCTGGAAGGGGTGATATCGCCGATCGCTTCCGCCTCGGCTGCCGCTTTCGTGTCGGTCACTTCCGCACCGATCTCGGCGTCGCCGCTATCGCTGCATGCGGCCAGCGCCAGCACAAGGGCGGCTGCCGGAATGAAATTGCGTGTCACGTGCGATCCTCCCGTCGAAATACGGATGGCGTTGTGAACGCGATTTCGCGGAATGTGAAGTGGGCCCTGCGGCTCAGGCGAGCGTGCGGTTCTTCGCAAAGCGCAAGGCGAATACAGCGAGGACCGAGCCTATGGTCGCCGCGGCGAGTGCCCCCAGACCGACGATGCCGGCAAAGACATTGCTGGTGCCGAAAACGGCGTGCGTCAGGATCGGAAAGACCAGCGCGCCCGCGGCGGCCGCCCCGGCGTACAAGCCGATGCCTTCGGTCCGGTCGACCGCAAACCCGATGGACATCGCCCACCCGATCGCGGCACCCAGCAATATGAGGACGGCTATGCCCATGACACCTTTCTTGCGTTACGTGATTCCATAACGTCGAATGGTGACAATGGGTTCCGCGCGGCGGTGTTCCCGGACGGGCTTGTTAACGAAGCGCCAGCCACGCGACGGCGGCGGCGCCGATCACGATCCGGTACCACGCAAACGGCGCGAAACCGTGCTTGGAGACATAGGCGACGAAGGCCCGGATCACGACCAGCGCGACCACGAAACTGACCGCGAAACCGATGGCGATTTCGTACCAGCCTACGGTCATCGTGCCGGCAGTCAGCTCGTCGCCCTTCTGGATCAGTTCCAGGGTGGTTGCCCCGATCATCGTCGGCACCGCGAGGAAGAAGGAAAACTCCGCCGCAGTCTTGCGATTGATGCCCATCGCAAGCGCGCCCATAATCGTCGCGCCGCTGCGGCTGACGCCCGGCACCATGGCAAGGCACTGGGCAAGGCCCACGCCGATCACCTGCTTCATGGGGAGGTCGGCCACCTTGGTGTCGCCGCGCGGGTTGGCGACTTTCTCGATGCCCAGGATGGCGATGCCGCCGATGATCAACGCCCACGCCACGATCGACGGGCTGCCGAGCATGATGTCGATATAATCCTTCAGCGCAAGGCCGAGGATGGCCGACGGCACGAAGGCGAGGATGATGTTACGGGCGAAGCGCAGCCCTTCGCTTTCCAGCTTCAGCACCCCCATCCCGGCGTTCCAGAAGGTGGGCCAGTACTGGTAGACCACCGCCAGGATCGCGCCCAGCTGGATGACCACGTTGAACATGGCCCACTGCGCGGCGTCGTAGCCGAACAGTTCGGAGGCCAGGATCAGGTGCCCGGTCGAGGAAACGGGCACGAATTCGGTCAGGCCCTCGACAATGCCGAGGAGGATTGCGGTCAGCGTGGTGTTCATGGGCGCACCCCCTCAAAGCGAAGCGGGCCCGAGTCAAGCGACCCGGGCCCGCAAACGGCGATTAATCGGAAAAGCGAAGGCTTACCAGATCTTCACGCGCTCTTCCGGCGGCAAGTACAGTTCATCGTCCGGGGTGACACCGAAGGCATCGTACCAGGCGTCGATGTTCCGGACCACGCCGTTCACGCGGTACTCTTCCGGGCTGTGCGGATCGACCTGCAGGCGCTGCCGGCCGATTTCCTCGCGCTGCATGGAACGCCACACCTGCGCCCAGGCGAGGAAGAAGCGCTGGTCGCCGGTCAGGCCGTCGATCACCGGTGCCTCTTCCCCGTTCAGCGACAGCTTGTAGGCGCGGTAGGCAAGGCTGAGCCCGCCGACGTCGCCGATGTTCTCGCCCAGCGTGAAGCGGCCGTTCACGCAGGTCTCGCCGTCGTCATAGGGGCAATAGGCATCGTACTGGGCGGCCAGCGCATCGCCGAGCTCGGTGAAGCGGGCCTTGTCTTCCGGCTGCCACCAGTCGCGCAGCGTGCCGGTGGCATCGTATTTCGCGCCCTGGTCGTCGAAACCGTGGCCGATTTCGTGGCCGATCACGCCGCCGATGGCGCCATAGTTCACGGCCGGGTCGGCGCTGGCGCCGAAGAACGGCTGCTGCAGGATGGCGGCCGGGAACACGATCTCGTTGAAGACCGGGTTGTAATAGGCGTTCACCGTCTGCGGCAGCATGAACCATTCGGTCTTGTCGACTTCGGTGCCGAGCTTGGAAAGGTTGTCCTTCATGCCCCATTCGGCCGCCGCCATGCGGTTGGCCAGCGGGTCGGACGTGATCGTCAGCCCGTCATAGGTTTCGAAGCTGTCGGGGTAGCCGATCTTGGGATTGAACGAATTCAGCTTGGCGAGGGCCTGCGCCTTCGTTTCCGCCGTCATCCAGTCGTTTTCCTCGATGCTGTCCGCCATGGCGAGCCGCAGGTTGGCGACCAGTTCGTCCATCGCTTCCTTGCTGGCAGCGGGGAAGTACCGCTCGACATAGACCTTGCCCAGCTGTTCGCCGAGCATGCCCTGCGTCGCCGCGATCGCACGCTTCCAGCGCGGCTGCTGTTCCTGCGCGCCCGACAGCGTCTTGCCGAAGAAGGCGAAGTTCGCCTCGTCGATGTCGCTCGGCAGGACCGAGGCGTTGTTGCTGATGAAGGTCTTGGCGAGATAGGCCTGCAGCACCGGCAGGTCGGTGCTTGCGATCAGCTTCGCCATTGCCGGCAGGCCGCCGCCCATCTTGGCGAGGTCTTCTGCCGTGAGTCCGAGCGTCTCGATCTCTTCGGCGGTCGGCGGCATCTGGCTGACGTCGAAGGCATCGACGTCGCCCAGGTCCATCGCATTGAGCATGGTGGCGAGCGGGAAGCCTTCCGTCGCCGCGTCCAGTTCCGCGCGGGTCAGCTTGTTATAGGTGAGATCCGCGTTGCGCAGCATGGTGCGGTCCCATTCCAGCACGGCGACCTGCTTTTCGAAGGCATAAACTGCCTGCGCAGTGGTCGCCGCATCGGCGTAACCGGCCTTGTCCAGCAGGAAGGTGAGGTAATCCATGTAGGCGGTACGGATCGCGGTGTTACGCTCGTTATCGACGAGGTAGTAGTCGCGGTCCGGCAGGCCCATGCCGTCGAAGCCGACGCCCACGATGTAGGTGTCCGGGTCCTTGCTATCCACGGTCACGCCGCCGCCGATGAGGGAAGGCATGCCGGGCTTCGCCATCACGGCAGCCAGCTCGGTCAGGTTCGAAGCGCCGTAGATTTCGCCGAGATACGGATAGGCCGGTGCCATGCCGGCGGCATCGATCGCGTCGGTGTCGAGGTAGGACTTGTAGGCGGTGGCGATGCGGGCCTCGGTGCTGCCGGCGGCGAAATCGCCGTCTTCCAGCTCGTCGACCAGCGCCTTCACATCGTCGCGCGACTTCTCGCCGAGCAGGGTGAAGGCACCGAAGCGCGAATATTCGGACGGGATCGGGTTCGCGTCGATCCACTTGCCGTTGACGTAGTCGAAGAAGTCGTCGCCCGGATCGACCGACTGGTCGAGCAGTTCGGGCTGCACGCCCCAGCTACCGAAATCCATTTCCGGCGTGGTGCTTTCGCCGTCCTGGGCGAGCGCGGGTGCGGCCATGGCCAGCGCGGCGAGCGAGGCGCCCGCGGCGAGCATTGTACGAAGCATAGAAATATCCTTGTCCCTAAAGATTCTCGCGCCGGACCCCCGCCGGCGCGCATGCGCGCGAGAATAGCGGCAAACTGCCGTATTCTCTAACGCTTCGTCGATGAACCGGTGCTGTTCGTCGAAGCGGCTCGAACTCGGGGGCTCAGGCGGCGTCCTGGAATTGCAGCGAGGCGAGGCGCGCATAGAGACCGCCTGCCGCATTGAGCTCCGCATGGGTGCCCTGCTCCACGATCCGGCCTTCGTCCATCACCACGATCCGGTCGGCGGCGCGAACTGTGGCGAGGCGGTGGGCGATGACCAGCGTGGTGCGGTCCAGCATCAGCGTGTCGAGCGCCGCCTGCACCGCGCGTTCGCTTTCCGCATCGAGCGCGCTGGTCGCCTCGTCCAGCAGCAGGATCGGCGCATCGCGCAGCAACGCCCGAGCGATGGCGATGCGCTGGCGCTGCCCGCCGGAGAGGCGCGCGCCGCCTTCGCCCAGCTGCGAATCCAGCCCTTCCGGCAGGTCGCGCAGGAAGCGGCTGGCATGCGCTGCCTCCGACGCTTCCCAGATCATCGCGTCGCTCGCGTCCCAGTTGCCATAGCGCAAGTTGTCGCGCGCGCTGGCCGCGAACAGGCGGCCATCCTGCGGCACCAATGCGAAACGGCGACGGATGTCGGCGGGATCTGCGGCGGTGAGCGGAATTCCGTCGAGCCTGACGGTGCCCGCCTGCGGATCGTAGAACCGCTCGGCCAGCTGGAACACGGTCGACTTGCCCGCCCCCGACGGGCCCACCAGCGCCACGGTTTCGCCAGGCTCCACCGTCAGGCTGAAATCGGCCAGCGCGGGCGTGTCGGGCCGCGTGGGATAGCGGAAAGTAACGTTGCGGAAGGACAATGACCCGCGCGGCGGCTGCGGCAGGGCCTGCGGGCGCGCAGGCGCCTTGATCGCCGGTTCTTCCTTCATCAGTTCGTTGAGGCGGCTGGCCGCGCCGGCCCCGCGCAGCAGCTCGCCATAGACCTCGGTCAGCGCGCCGAATGCCCCCGCCACCAGCCCGCCGGTCAGCACGAAGGCGGCGATGGTGCCGCCGCTGATCGTGCCTTCGGCCACGCCGATCGCGCCGCGCCACATCAACAGGGTGATCGCCCCGAAAATGAACAGGATGATGATCGCGGTCATCGCGCTGCGTAGCAGGATACGCCGCCGGGCCGTGTCGAAGGTGCGCTCCACCGCGCCGGCGAAGCGGGCCTGTTCGCGCGCTTCCTGGTTGAAGCCCTGGACGATCTTCATCGCGCCGAGCGTTTCCGCCACCATCGAGCCGACATCGGCGATCCGGTCCTGGCTCGACCGCGAGACGGAGCGGATGCGCCGCCCGAACCACGCGATGGGCAGCACGATCAGCGGGATACCGATGACGAGGCCGAGGGTGAGCTGCGGCGCCAGCGTGAACAGGTAGATCGTCCCGCCGATGCCCATGATGATGTTGCGCAGCGCGACCGACACGGTGGTGCCCACGACCTGCTCGATCAGCGCGGTATCGGCGGTCAGGCGGCTGGCGATCTCGCTCGGCGAATTTTCCTCGAAGAAGCCGGGCGATAGGCGCAGCAGGTTCTTCTGCACGTCGGTGCGGATGTCGGCGACCACGCGCTCGCCCAGCCAGCTCACGAAATAGAAGCGCAATGCCGTGCCGATGGCCAGCACCACCACGATCAGCAGCAAATATTCGAACCAGCGCCCGATATCGGCGGGATCGCCGCCCTCGGCAAAGCCGCGGTCGATAATCAGCTTGAAGCCCGCCGGTATCGCCAGCGTGGCAGAGGCCGTCACCAGCAGCGCCGCGCCCGCCAGCGCCAGCTTGGAGGGATAGGCCAGCGCCGCCTTCCATACCATCGCCAGCGGCCCGATCGAGCGCGCAGGCTTGGCCGCAGCGGCATCGATGGCGCCGGCGTCCGGCTCTGGCTGGTCTTGGGTTTCGGGCATTACGGGCGCCTTACATCAGCGGTTGGCCGCTGCAAAGCTGGGGCCTTGCGCCGCCGATACAAGCCACATTCGCCGGAGCAAATCGGGCGCTGCTGCATTGCACAATGAAACGCAAAGCGCCACATAGCGGGTACGAACCGCCCGCGAGCGCCAGTTCGCGCGGCCAGCAGGGGATTACAGTGCTTTACAACGCTTACGAGATGCAGCGGCAGTTCCTGTCCGGCGCCAGCGCCTGGGCGGCTGTCAGCGCGCAGTGGCTGACTAATCCGCGCAACCCGCTCGGGTACCTCGGTTTCACGCCGATGATGGCGAGCGCGCTCGACGTGTTTTCCCATGCATCGGCAAGCTACGGCAAGCCCGCCTTCGGTATCGAGACCGTCCCCGTGGACGGGAAGGATATGGCAGTGACCGAAACCGTGGTCGAGCGCCGCGCGTTCGGCGACCTCAGGCATTTCAAGCGCGACGGCCTGCCCGAAGATGCGCCCCGCTTGCTGATCGTCGCCCCGATGAGCGGGCATTACGCCACGCTGCTGCGCGGCACGGTCGCGCGGATGGTGGAAAGCGCGGAAGTCTGGGTCACCGACTGGGCCGATGCGCGCAGCGTCAATATCGACAAGGGCAGTTTCGACCTCGACGATTACATCGATTACCTGATCGACTTCCTCGGCGTGATCGGGCCGGATGCGCACATGCTCGCCGTGTGCCAGCCCAGCGTCCCCGCGCTGGCGGCAACGGCGGTGATGGCCAAGGCGGGCGATCCCAACCGCCCCGCGACGCTGACCATGATGGGCGGGCCCATCGACACGCGCCAGTCGCCCACCACCGTCAACGACCTTGCCATGCAGCGCCCGCTCGCGTGGTTTCGCACGCAGGTGATCGCCACAGTGCCGCTGCAATACGAAGGCGCGGGACGGCGCGTCTATCCGGGCTTCCTGCAGCTGGCCGGGTTCATGACCATGAACCTGGGCGAGCACATGATGAGCCATTACGAGATGTTCAAACACCTGCGCGCCGGCGACGACGAGAGCGCGGAGAAGACCAAGGATTTCTACGAGGAATACCGCAGCGTCTGCGACATGACGGCGGAATTCTACCTCCAGACGGTGGAGGAGGTGTTCCAGAAGCACTCGCTGCCGAAGGGCGAATTTATGCACCGCGGCGAACTGGTGGACCTCGGCGCCATCACCGACACCGCGATCCTGGCTATCGAGGGCGAGCGTGACGATATTTCCGGCATCGGCCAGACGCGCGCCGCGCTCGACATCACGCCCGGCCTGTCGATCAAGCAGAAGAAATACCACCTCGCCCTCGGCGCGGGCCATTACGGCATTTTCAACGGCAGCAAGTGGCGCGAACAGATCGCGCCCGTGGTTGAGGAATGGATGGCGGCGAACAGCCGGGACTAGGCGTCCGCCGCCATCGGGCTACCCTCAGTCGAGCTGAGCTTCTTCGCTCAGTTGGGATACGCCCAGGTAGGATTGTACAGCGTGTAGTTCATTTCGGTGCCATCACGGAGATTAGCGGAATATTCGTCCATTCGGCTTCGTGCGAAATCGAAATACTCCTCGTCATAGGTCGAGCAAAGCAGGTAATCCGGCGTGACCCCCTTGGCTTCACGCAGATATTCGCGCCATTTGACTTCGGCACCTTCCTGGAAATGGAGACCGGTTTCGCGCATGTCGCGGTAAGACACTTCGACCAGTCCGATACTGGACACCCAGCTCTGACCGGCACGTTGCACCGTCACTCCACCCCGCGCCTGACACCACACCCATTTCTTGATCGTTCGATCCAGCCCATCATCCGATGTCGACGGCGAACTGAGGCGCGCCGTTCCGCCCGACCTGCTGGCACTGCTTGTCGAGCTCGACGAAGAAGTGGACGTATCGCTGGAATCGCTATCGCTATAGCCGCCAGGCGGCAGGTAGCGGGCCGCTTCCTCCGCTTCCATGTTGCGCTGGGCATCGGCCATGCCTTGGGCCAGCTCGCCGGGCGTCAATGCGCCGTTACCCATGGCAGCGCCGAGCGACATGCCGGCAACCGCCCACACTAGCGTCATCAGCCCATCGCCGGAGTCCATCGAATCGCCCAGCGCTGCACCGCCGGCAAGCGCGCCAAGATATCCGCCTGCCCCCATGTTGGCGCAGCCCGAAACGGCCAGCGCCGCGCTTGCCGTGCACGCCACCATGGCGTGCCTCGCACGTGTCTTGAATGTCATCGTCGAAACCCCCTGTTATCGAGGGCCGCCAAGTAATAGGCACGATTGCGCCCGCACAATCACCCTCAAGGGGGATGCGGACGAAAAAATTTGACCGTTCAGCCTGTTGGCGGAGGCTGCTGCGGCTTGCCGAAGCCGAAGATGTGGCGGATGACGCGGCGCGCGGCGATCAGTAGCCAGATTACCAGCGCGAGGAGGATCAGTGCGATGACCCCGGCCGCGACCGGGTATTCGTAGGCGAGGTACAGCAGGCCCGCCGTCGCCACGTCCTCCATGGCCGAGACCGCGACATTGCTGACCGGCTCAGGGCTGGTGTTGACGACTGCCCGCGCGCTCGCCTTGCCGCCGTGGGCCAGCAAGGCGCCGCCTCCGCCGAGCAGAAAGGCGATAACCTGCATCGCGGGGTCTGCGGGATCGACGATGGCCAGCGCCAGCAGCGCGCCGCCCACCGGCCGCACCAGCGTGTGGACCGTGTCCCACACGCTGTCGAGCCACATGACCTTATCGGCGAAGAACTCCGCCAGCGCGCCGATGGCAACGATGCCCATCACCCACGGATTGGCCAGCACGTCGAGCGAGGCGAGATGGTCGGGCAGCGGGATCGCCCCCAGCCGCATGGCGAGGCCGGTGGCGAACACGCAAAGGTAGAGCCGCCACCCGGCGAGCAGGCTGACGCTTCCGGCCAGCCCGATGATTTCCATGATGCCCATGGCGCGGCACGATGCGCCGCCGCCGCGGTGCTGACAAGCCCGATGCGCGTGCCTAGAGTGCGTCCTCGCCGACAAGCTGCGGTTCGGCGCCGGTGCAATCGAAACCGGCAGCGATCCTATCGGCCAGTTCGCGCGCCCGGCGATTGGCCTTTTCCGCGCTGCCCGCGACCTGTCCGATCGTGCAGCCGGCCTGCTCCACCGTCCCGATGCGTTCGACCATCAGCACCGTGCGGCCCTGCCCCTGTTCGGTAGCATCCGCGAGGCGGTAGATAATGGCGAACGGCGCGCCGTCTTCCAGCCGCCATTCGATCGTTTCAGGTGGATTGTTGAAGGCCCCGATGGTCTGGAAGCCTTCTCCGCGCACGCCGGCATCGATGTCGAACCGACCGTCGCCGTCATCGACGAAAATTGGGATCCCGCGATAGCCGGGGCAGGTCCGCTCGGCCCATTGGCCCTCTTCGCTTTCGGAAGCCGTCACATTGCACGCGTCGAGATCCAAGATGGTGTAGGCGGACGAATTGCGGCCCATCGGCGCCGAAGCGGGCACGCGCCCGGAAATCGGCGCACCGGTCGCATTCGCCTGTTCCGTATCGGCATCCGGAACGTTTCTCGTGTCGCACCCCGCCGCCGCCATCAGGGCGAGCGAGGCTGCCACGGAAATCATCCGAGCGCGCGGGTTCGTTTTTGCCATATGTTATATACGAACCGGGCGGCATCCGGTTTCCCGGATGCCGCCCGATTATGTAGAAATACTGGCGCCTTAGAGGACTTCGAACAGTCCCGCTGCGCCCATGCCGCCGCCGACGCACATGGTCACGACGACGTATTTCGCGCCGCGACGCTTGCCTTCGATCAGCGCGTGGCCGGTGCAGCGCGCCCCGGTCATGCCGTAGGGGTGGCCGATGGAGATCGAGCCGCCGTTGACGTTGAGCAGGTCGTTGTCGATGCCCAGTTTGTCGCGGCAGTAAAGCACCTGCACCGCGAAGGCTTCGTTCAGCTCCCACAGGCCGATGTCGTCGACCTTGAGGTCGAAGCGTTCGAGCAGCTTGGGAATGGCGAAGATCGGGCCGATGCCCATTTCGTCCGGCTCCGTCCCGGCGACCGCCATGCCGACGTAGCGGCCGAGCGGCGTCAGGCCGCGCTTTTCGGCAACCTTGGCTTCCATCAGCACGCTGGCGCTGGAGCCGTCGGACAGCTGGCTTGCGTTGCCCGCAGTGATGGTCATGCCTTCGCCCATGACGGGCTTCAGGTTCGACAGGCCTTCCAGCGTGGTTTCGGGACGGTTGCCCTCGTCCTTGTCGATGGTGACTTCGACATCGCTGACTTCGCCGGTTTCGCGGTCCTTAACTTTGTGCGTGGTGGTGACGGGGACGATCTCGTCATCGAACTTGCCCGCGGCCTGCGCGGCGGCGGTGCGCTGCTGGCTCTGCAGCGCGTATTCGTCCTGCGCCTCGCGGCTGATGCCATAGCGCTTGGCCACGGTTTCCGCGGTGTTGAGCATCGGCATGTAGATCGCGCCGTGCATCGCCATCAGTTCGGGGTCGGGCATGACGCGCATTTCCGGCGTCTGCACCAGACTGATCGATTCCTGGCCGCCGGCGGCGACGATGTCCATCCGGTCGGTAATGATCTGCTTGGCCGCGGTAGCGATGCTCATCAGGCCGCTGGAGCACTGGCGGTCGATGGTCATGCCGGACACGCCGATGGGGCAGCCCGCCCGCAGCGCGACCTGGCGGCCGAGATTGCCGGCCTGCGCGCCCTGCTGCAACGCGGCGCCCCACAGCACGTCGTCCACCTCGCCCGGATCGATCCCGGCGCGTTCCATCGCGGGTTTCAGCGAATAGGCGCCGAGCGTGGCGCCCTTCGTGTCGTTGAAGCCGCCCTTGTAGGCGCGGCCGATGGCGGTGCGGGCGGTGGAGACGATGACTGCGTCACGTGACATGGGGGTATTCCTTTATGGTTCTGGGATGTTCGCGGCTCGCGGCGATCAAACGAAGTACATCGTCATCCATTCGGTGATCAGGGCGGGCTTTTCCTCGCCTTCGATCTCGATGGTGATCTCGCATGCCTGCTGCCACTGGCCGGGGCGCTTCTCGGTCATTTCGGTCAGCTTCCAGTGGCCGCGGATCTTCTTGCCGCTGCGCACTGGGTTGATGAAGCGCGTCTTGTTGCCGCCGTAGTTGACGGCCATCTTGATGCCGTCTGGCCGGGGAACGTCGCTTTCCGCGGTCAGGTACGGGATCATCGACAGGGTCAGGAAGCCATGGGCGATGGTGCCGCCGAAAGGCGTCATCTTGGCCGCTTCCTCGTTCACGTGGATGAACTGGTGGTCGCCGGTCGCCTCCGCAAACTGGTTGATGCGTTCCTGGCTCATTTCGACCCATTCGCTGGTGCCGATGTTTTCGCCGAGCTTGGCTGCGATGTCCTGGGGGCTCATGCCTCTCTCCTTTTCCTGCCGATCTTGCGCTGAGTCGCGCGGGATTGCGCGCTTCATGGCCCAGCACGCCCGCCCACGCAAATGCGTTTGCGGCGACGTTACGGCATGCTGGCGCGCCCCATCGGGCGTCTGGCGGCGCTTCTATCGATGAATCAATTCGGCAGGCGGGCGGGCGTTCCGCCGAACAGGCGCGGGCGGCGCGCGTTCATCCAGCGCTGGGCGGGCTTCTCGAACAGGTGGAAGGCCGCCGCCGACACCGCCAGCACCAGCACGAGGAACAGCGCGAGCGCGCTCGCGGTCAGCTGGCCGCCATCATCGACAAAGGCGATCTTGAACAGGATGAACAGGAAGAAATGCGTGAGGTAGGTCGCGTACGATACGTCGCCCAGCCAGCGCAGCGGCGCGCTGCCGAGCAGCCGGCTGGCGGTGCCGCGATCCATTGCCAGCGCCAGCAGGACGCACGCGAAGGCGGCAGGGGCGAAGGCGGTCTCCGGCAAGCCGAGACCGAACCCAGCCGCCAGTGCCGCAATTGCGGCCAGGGCGGGGATCAAGGGACCGCTGCCGCGCGCCGACAAGGCCTGCCAGACAAGCGCCAAGACCATCCCGGCGGCGAAGCCCAGCAGGCAGCGCCACAGGCCGAGCCCGGCGATGTCCTGCCCCAGCCGGTCGTGGCCATTCGCCGCGAACACGGCCCATAGAGCAGCGAGCAGCAGGGCCAGCAACGCACTCAGCGCGCCGGGTCGCAGCCGCTCCCACCGCGCGGCGAGCACGAGTGCGGGGAATACGATGTAGGCAGCGAGTTCCGTGCTGATCGACCATGCCGGGTGGTTCCAGCTGAGTTCGTGCGTGAAACCCCAGTTCTGCAGCAATAGGATGTGCAGCGGCAGTTCCGCGATCGGGTATCCTTCTGTCGGCCTGCCGGTTGCAACCAGCACCGCGACGAAGGCTATCATCCCGGCGAGAACCGCCATGTGCAGCGGCCAGATGCGCGCGATCCGTTTCCACCAGAAGGCCGGCGCGCCGCCCCAGCCCTCGCTGCGCAGCCTCGCGCCGTAATTGAGCCACATGACGAAGCCCGACAGCATGAAGAAAAGGTCCACGGCGAGGTAGCCGCGGGCGAACACCGCGATAACGTCGCCCGGAAACAGGTCCAGGCTTGCCAGCCGGATGTGGTAGAACACCACGAACCACGCCGCGATACCGCGCAGCCCCGTCAGCTGGTGCAACTGCGGGATCGCGGTCCGCCCGCCCTGCGGCAGGGGCGGCGCGATCACGCGGGCGCTCCGCCGGGAACCTGCCCGGGCATTTTGCGCGCCCGGTGCTGCGCCAGCCGTGCCTTGCGCTCCTCCTCAGCCAGCCGGGCATCGTCGCTGCGGATCGTATGTGCCAGCGCGATCTGCATCGACAGGACGATCAGGATGAAGGGCTGGTAGGCGATGCCCACGAACAGCGAACCGAACAGGAAGACGATCTGCACCTGTTGCAGCGCATTTGCGAGCGCGGCCCAGCGCGCCATCGCCGGATCGCCCGACTTGCGCAGCCTGCGCCTCAATCGCTCCATGCCGACAAGCCCGGTCAGGTGGAGCAGCGCCCACAGGCCGAAGCCGACGAAGCCCTGCTCGCCCAGGACCTCGAAATAGGCGGAATGGAAGGCGCGGCCTTCGTCGGTCACTTCCTGCCGCTGCATCTCGACCACGCCGCCGCCGACGTCGACTTTCTCCACCGTCTCGTAAGTGAAGCTGTTGCCGAGGAAGGCGTCGAACCCGCCGCCGAGTGGCTTATCGCTCACGAAATCGAGCGTCCATTTCCACACCTGCACGCGGGTGGAGGCGCTTTCGTCGGCTTGGTAGCTCGTAATCGTGCCCATCCGCTCCTGGAAGCTGCTCGGCAGGAAGGGCAGCGACACCAGCCCCAGCGCCGCCGCCGCGCCGATATAGAGGAAGCGGTGCTTGACCGTGCGCAGCAGCAGCAGGCCGAGAACCGCGATGCACAGCAGGCCCGTGCGGGTGGAGGTGCCCACCGGGATCAGCAGGCAGGCAAAGGTCATGCCCGCGGCATAGAGCATGGTGAGCCGGTGGCGGGCGGGCAGCAGGGTGGTGTGGCGCGCCACCCACCAGATCAGCGGGATCACCGCGATGGCCGCCGTCGACAGCGTACTGCCTTCGTAAATGCCCGAATTGTCCTGCGTCAGCGTAACGAGGACGCCGTAACCGCCGCCGCCGAAGATCGTCTTGATGCCGCCGGAAATCACGATCGCGCTCATCGACAGGACGAGCACGGTCACCGCCGCCTCCAGCCGCAGCTTGGTCCGGAGAGCCAAGGGCAGGAACAGCGCGAACAGCATCGACTTCCACACCCACGACCATTTTTCCGCCGCCGCTTCAGGGAAATCCGCAAAGCTCGTCGTAAAAGCGCACCACGCCAGCAGCGCGAACATCAGCCCCATGCGCACCGACAGGCGGCTGCCGTGCTTGTTGTCGAACAACAGCCAGCCGCCGAACGCCAGCACGAAGGTGACCAGCGAGATTTTGAGCGAGGGCATCAGCGTCCAGCCGATCTTCTGCGGCGCGACGATGTCGACGTAGAGATAGGCGAGCACCCAGATGAAGGGGCGCCGCAAGCCCAGCGCTATCAGGCCGAGCACGAAGAGGACGAGAGCGAGGTCAAGCATCGCCGCCGTCCTTCCCGTCCGCCGTATCGCGTTCCGCCATCGCCGCCCTGTGGCGGGCCCCGGCGCTCATCCTCGCAGACATTTCCCCCGCGGCTTCGGGCGGCACGACGGTGCCATCGTCCAGGTCGTCGCGCAGCAGCAGCCGCCAGCAGACGTAAAGAATGAGCGCATGGCTCACACCGATGGCGAGATAGTCGATCACCCGGGCGGCCTACCACCGGGCGGTTGACGGCGCGTTAAGCAAACTGTGGCAGATCGCATCGGGTCATGACCCGCATCCTCCCTCGCATCCTCCATGTCCTCGACCACTCGCTGCCCGTCCATTCGGGCTACACGTTCCGCACGCGGGCGATCATGCACGCGCAGGCGGCGAGCGGACTGGACGTGGCGGGGATCACCGGCCTGCGCCATCCGGAGCCCGGCCCGCGCGAGGAGGAGGTCGACGGCCTCGCCTTCCATCGCACGAACGGCGTCGCCAAGGGCCCGCCGGGCTTGCGCGAATGGCGCGAGATCGGCGCGCTTGCCCGCGCGATCGAGCGCGTCGCCCGCGACTTGAAGCCCGACGTGCTGCACGCCCATTCCCCGGCGCTCAACGGTCTCGCCGCGATCCGCGCCGGCCGGTCGCTGGGGATCCCGGTCGTCTACGAAATCCGCGCCTTCTGGGAAGACGCCGCGGTGGAGAACGGGACGGGGCGCGACCAATCGCTCAAGTATCGCCTTACGCGGGAGCTGGAGAACCGCGCCGTCGCCGGGGTCGATGCGGTCTTCACCATCTGCAAGGGCCTGCGCGAAGACCTCGTCGCGCGCGGGCACAACGGCGGCAAGATCGGCATCATGCCCAACGGGGTCGACCTTGCGCTGTTCGGCGAAGCGGCGCCGCGTGACGATGCGCTGGCACAGGAGCTGGGCCTTGGCGAAGGTCCGGTCATCGCTTTCATCGGCAGTTTCTATCCCTACGAAGGGATAGACGACCTGATCGCTGCCATGCCCGCGCTGGTGAATGCCCATCCCGAAGCGAAGCTGCTGCTGGTCGGCGGGGGGCAGGAAGAGGCGGCGCTGAAGGCGCAGGCCGCCGCCTCCACCGCCTCGGACAGCATCGTCTTCACCGGCCGCGTGCCGCATGGGGAAGTTCCGCGCTATTACGCGCTCGCCGACATCATGGCCTATCCGCGCAAGGCCAGCCGCCTGACGGAACTGGTCACGCCGCTGAAGCCGCTGGAGGCGATGGCGCAGGACAAGCTGGTCGCAGCCTCTGACATCGGCGGGCACCGCGAATTGATGACGGACGGCGAGACCGGCGTGCTGTTCGCGCCCGACGATCCCGCCGCACTCGCCGCAAGCCTTGCCGCCCTGATCGACCGCAAGGACAGCTGGCCCGCCATTCGCGCCGCGGCAAAACGCCATGTCGCCGAACGCCACGATTGGGCCCGCAACAGTCAGCGTTATCAGGATGTTTACCAAGCCTTGCTAGCTCCAGGGCCGAATTCCGGGGTCGCAAGCGCTGCCGCATAGGCCGCGCACCTGGACGAAAGGCTGATTTGGTGGGCAAGACTGCGAAGAACGGAGCGGAGCGCAAGGCGGCAAGGCCGTCGGTTGCCACGCATCCCGCATTTCCTGCGATCGTTGCACTGTGGTTCGCCGCCCTGCTCGGCATCGGGTTCCTCGTGCTTCCCGCAGCGTTGCTCGAACGAGTAATCGCCGCGACCGGCCTGCCGGCCATCGTGCCCGCAGCCGCGCCGCCGCTGGGGCTGACGGCCCGGATGCTGCTGGGCGGGACCGCCGCACTGCTCGGCGCGATCCTCGGCTTCCTGCTGGCCCGCAAGGTCGCCGGCATGCAGTCCGCGCCGAAAGCGCCCAAGGTCCGCCGCGTGGCCGAGACCCGCGGCCTCGCAGTGCCGCAGCCGCTCAATGTCGACGAGATCGAGGCGGACCGCATCGAATCGCCCGCGCCGGCCGACGACGAACCCGCCGAACGCACCGATCCCAAGGAATTCGGCCGTGCGACCCTGCCCGGTCGCCGCCGGGCCCTAGCGGTAACAGACGAGAGCAGCACGCCGAGCGAATTCCTCTACACCGTCCCCGTCCCCGGCGGCGAATTCGACGAGAGCGCGGAAGCGCAGGTCGATTTCGGCGAGGATGCGACCGGTCCTGTCGGACCGCAGTACATCCTCGAAGCCACGGTATCTTCCGACCCGGAACCTGTCGCGCCGGTCGCTATCGCCGACCCGGTCGGCGCCTTCGCCCGCTCCCAGCCGGCACCCGCACTTCCCGTCGGCATGAGCGCTGCGGCGGACGAGCCTTTCGAACTCGAAGTGCACGAGGACGATTACGAGGACGATGCGCTGGAACTCGGCGCCTTCGCGCCCCCGCAGGAATTCGAAAGCGAGCCCCAGGCCATGACCGAACCCACGCCCGAACCTACGCCTGAACAGACTCACGACGAGGACCCGATGGCCGCTTTCCGCAACGAGACACCGGCGGCAGCAGCGCCTGCCGAACCCATCCAGGACTTCGCCGTCATGTCCGCGCAAGAAGACCCCGCCGAGGAAGCCGTGCAAGACACCCGGCAGGTTTTCGGCGCAGCGGACAGCGAGCCGCCGTCCGATTTCGCCGCGCCGGCATCCGCGCCCTTCACACCGCCCGCCGATGATGCAAGCGCCCCCTTCGCCGAGCCGCCTGCGCAGGATTTTGCCGCGCCGCCCCCCTCGATGCTCGCCGATCCTCTGTCCGCAGTGATCGATCAGGGTGACGAGGGCGACGACGAGGACCACGCCGAAGACGCACCCCTCGCCTTTGCCGCCCCGTCGCTCGCCGCGCAGCGCGAAGCCGCTGCGGCGGAGGCCCGTGCGCGCGAGGAGGCCGAAGCCGCCGCTCGCGAGGAGGCCGAACGCCTCGCCCGTGAAGAACGCGAGGCCGAGGAGGCCGCTCGCGCAGAAGAAGCACAGGCGGCGGCCGAAGAACGGTTGGACGAAACCCGCGAGACACTCGCCGACGCGCCGCTGGGCGACCTGGTCGAGCGTCTCGGCGCCGCCCTGCGCGACCGGCCCTCGCCCCGTGCCGAGGTGGCAAGCGAGCCTGCCACTACCGCGCCGGTGCCGGACAGCATGAATGCCGATAATTTCGAGGAGGAGGGCGATATCGACCTCTCCGCACTCGATTTCTCGCTGCCGCTGCACGCCGTTGAAGCCGCGCATCTTTCCCCGCGTCTCGACTTCAAGACCGACGAGCCGCAGCCCGCCGAAGCAACCGCAGGCGAGCGACCGCAAGCAGGCGTCACCAAATTGCCCGCCGCCATGATCCCGGTGAACTTCGGGGATGCGTTCGACGCCGAGGATTTCGACGACGAGGAATATGCCGAGGACGAGGAAGACGGTGGCTACAGCTCGCTGCTGGCGATGCGCAATCCGTTCGCGGACGCCAAGGCCGAGCCGATCCGTATCGACCTGCCGGAAGAAGATGAAGACGATCAGCCGATGGTCGTATTCCCGGGACAGGGCGATTTCGCTGCGGCCCCGGCTCCTATCGCGGAAGAAACGTTCGAGCCGCAGGACGAGACGCCCGACAACACGGTGCCCTTCGCCCGCCAGCCCACCGAAACGGCGCAGCCGGCACGTCCGAAAATGGACTTCGAGGAAAGCGAACGCGCCCTGCGTGAAGCCCTCGCCAACCTGCAGCGCAATCAGGGCGGTCGCGGCTGAACGGCCATTCGGGCTGCTGCCATCGGCGGTTAAGCACGTTTCGGGCCAATCAGCGCCGGCAAGGCTTTTCAGCGCCGCCGAGCATGCTAAGGCGCTTCGCATGAGTGCTCTCGACGACGCCCCGTCCGCCGGTGCCAGCCCGGCCATGGCCGACATCCCGGCCAGCGCCGCCCCGCCCATTCCGCAGGGCGGGCTGGAAGTCGTCTCCATCGCCAAGAGCTACGACAAGAAGCAGGTCCTTACCGATATCTCGCTCACCGTGGGCAAGGGCGAGGTGCTCGGCCTGCTCGGCCCCAACGGCGCGGGCAAGACGACCTGTTTCTATTCCATCATGGGCCTGGTGCGCCCCGATGCCGGACGCATCCTGATGGACGGCGTCGATGTGACGAAGTTGCCGATGTATCGCCGCGCGATCCTGGGCCTCGGCTACCTGCCGCAGGAAACCAGCATCTTTCGCGGCATGACGGTGGAACAGAACATCGCCAGCGTCCTTGAAATGGTCGAGCCCGACCGCGAATTCCGCGAGAAGGAGCTGGAGCGCCTGCTCGACGAATTCGGCCTCACACGCCTGCGCGAGAGTGCCGCGATGGCGCTTTCGGGCGGCGAGCGGCGGCGCTGCGAAATCGCGCGCGCGCTGGCGGCCAAGCCTTCGATCATGCTGCTGGACGAACCTTTCGCCGGGATCGACCCGCTGTCGATCAGCGACATCCGCGACCTGGTGGTTGACCTCAAGACGCGCGGGATCGGCGTGCTTATCACCGACCACAACGTGCGCGAAACGCTCGAGATCGTCGACCGCGCCTGCATCATCTATGGCGGCGAAGTTCTGTTTGCAGGCACGCCGCACGAGCTTGTCGCCGACGAGAACGTGCGCCGCCTCTACCTCGGCGAAGAGTTCACGCTGTGAGCCTGCCAACGGGGCGCTGATCATGGCACTGGGCCCACGGCTCGACCTGCGCCAGTCGCAATCGCTGGTGATGACGCCGCAGCTGCAGCAGGCGATCAAGCTGCTGGCGCTGTCGAACCTCGAAATCGAGAGCTTCATTTCGGACGCGCTGGAAAGCAATCCGCTGCTCGAAGCGGGCGAAGTCCGGCGCGAAGATGGGGTCGACGACGCGCCTCCGGCAGAAGAGACCGCCGCCGACAATTCGATGGAGGGCGACAGCGCGCTCGACATCGATCCCGACAGTCTCGACCGCGACCGCGATACGGGCGACTTCGGCGCAGCGAGTGCATCCTATGGCGAGGAAGGGCCCGACATCGCCGAACAGGGCGACGGCGGGCCGACGCTGGCCGAACACTTGCACGCGCAAGTGGGCGCGGCGTCGCCTGATGCGCGCACCGCCTTCATCGCCGCGCACATGATCGGGCTGCTCGACGAGGCGGGCTATCTTGCCACCCCGCTGCGGCACATCGTCGGCGAACTGGGCGCGCAGGAGCACGAGGTGGAGGCGGCGCTGGAAGTGCTGCAATCGCTCGATCCCACGGGCGTCGGCGCGCGCAGCCTTGCCGAATGCCTCGCCCTGCAAGCGAAGGAGGCCGACCGCTTCGACCCGTGCATGGAAGCGCTGCTCGAAAACCTCGACCTGATCGCCCGGGGCGATATCGCCAGGCTGAAGCGCTTCTGCGGCGTCGACGACGAGGATTTCGCCGACATGATCGCCGAAATCCGCGGATACGACCCGAAACCGGGCCTGAAGTTCGGCGACAACACCGCAGGCGCGGTGGTGCCCGACGTGCTGATTTCCGCGCAGGATGCGGGCTGGCGTATTCGCCTGAACGCCGCGACGCTGCCCCGGCTGGTGGTCAACCGCGACTATTATCTCGACCTCAAGAACGGCGCGAGCGACAAGGAAAGCCGCGCCTGGCTGGGCGAGAAGCTGGCCGATGCGAACTGGCTCATCAAGGCGCTCGACCAGCGGCAGAAGACCATCCTGAAAGTGAGTGAGGAAATCGTGAAGCTGCAGGAAGGCTTCTTCCGCAAGGGCGTGTCGCAGCTGCGCCCCCTCACCTTGCGCGAAGTGGCCGAGGCGATCGACATGCACGAAAGCACGGTCAGCCGCGTGACCAGCAACAAGTACCTGCATTGCGACCGCGGCACGTTCGAGCTGAAGTATTTCTTCAGCAGCGGCGTCTCCAGCTCGGACGGCGAAGGTGCCAGTGCGGAAGCGGTGAAGGCGCGCATCCAGGCGCTGACCGATGCGGAAGATCCGAAAAAGATCCTGTCGGACGACAAGCTGGTCGAACTGCTCAAGGCCGAAGGCTTCGACATCGCCAGGCGCACAGTGGCCAAGTATCGTGAGGCGGCCGGCATCGGCAGCAGCGTGCAACGCCGCCGCGCCAAGAAGCTGGGTTAAGGAAGCACGTCGCTACCCCTAGCGGCGCAAAGGCGCCACCAAAGGCCAAGCGGCCGCCCGCAGGTGCCCCGCAGCCGGAACGAAGTCCCGGCGAAGGGAACTGCGCCGAGGAAATCCGAAACAAGGGTGTGACCCGAAAGACTCAGCATAAAAACTCAGCCTCCGGTTACCCGTTGTTAACCTTTTTCTTTCACACCTTGTGTGGTTAACAAGCGGCAAGACTGTTTGCCATGGGGTTACCGGCACGGTTGCCGGGGAGAATTAGGGGACCGGATATGAGGGTGCTGCTGATCGAGGACGAGCCGACGACCGCGAAAGCGATCGAGCTCATGCTCACGACGGAAGGCTTCAATGTCTACACCACCGATCTTGGCGAGGAAGGCCTCGATCTGGGCAAGCTGTATGATTACGATATCATCCTGCTCGACCTGAACCTGCCCGACATGCACGGCTATGACGTGCTGAAGAAACTGCGCGTCGCCAAGGTGCAGACGCCGGTCCTGATCCTGTCGGGCATTTCCGAGATGGATTCCAAGATCCGCAGCTTCGGCTTCGGTGCCGACGATTACGTGACCAAGCCCTTCCACCGCGAAGAACTGGTCGCCCGTATCCACGCCGTGGTGCGCCGTTCGAAGGGCCACAGCCAGTCGGTCATCCGCACCGGCAAGCTCGCCGTGAACCTCGATGCGAAAACCGTCGAAGTCGACGGCGCCCGCGTCCACCTGACCGGCAAGGAATATGCGATGCTGGAGCTGCTCTCGCTTCGCAAGGGCACCACGCTGACCAAGGAAATGTTCCTCAACCACCTGTACGGCGGCATGGACGAACCCGAACTCAAGATCATCGACGTCTTCATCTGCAAGCTGCGCAAGAAATTGAGCCACGCGTGCGGCGGCGACAATTACATCGAAACCGTGTGGGGCCGCGGCTACGTGCTGCGCGACCCGGACGAGCAGGCCGAAGCGGCTTGATTTCGTTCGCGGCAGTGGCCGCGGCGAGCGGTCGCTCGCTGGGATCGCAAGCGATCCGGGAGATGGAATTTTCTGACGGGAGTGCGCCCGGGGCTTTGTGCCTCGGGCGCTTTTCGTTGCGGTTGGTCGGGTGCAGACGATTCCGCTTTGAGCTTACGCGAATCGGGCGTAAATCATTCATATGAAAACCCATCTTGCGCGATGGGCACGCCAACGTGCCGCTGCCGCGCTCGCCGTCCTGCTGCTGGCCTTCGCAAGCCACGCCTCCGCGCAGGATCCCGTCATCGCACCAGAGCACGAGGCGGATCTCGCCTTCGTCCTCGACGTTCTCGAAAAAGACTATGCGGGCTGGCCGACCAAGATCGAGGGTCGCGAAGAAGAGTTCGCCCGCGAAGTCGATCTGGCACGAGAGCGGATCGCCGAGAACCCTGCGGCTCGCCTGTGGGCGATCGGCATGATGCTCGAATGGTTCGAAGACGATCACCTCGGCACCCGGTCGAAAATCGTCTCCCCTGCCAATCCGTGGGCCGATCAGGCACGGCCTGGCCGCACCTTCACCTACACGCCCGCTCTCAGCAATGAATTCGCCGTCACACGCCTTTCGCCCGATACGATCATGGTGCGGATGCCGAACTTCTACAACGAGAACACCGATGCGATCGCCGCGCTGCTGGCCGAGCACCACGATGCGATCACCAGCACGCCCAATCTGCTGATCGACCTGCGCGGCAACAATGGCGGCCGGGATGGCGCATACGAGCCGTTGATGGCGTATCTCTACACCCGCCCGATATACTCCATCGCCCCTGCCATCCGCGCGACGCCGCGCAACATGGCGACGCTGCAGGCCAATGTCGATGCAGGCGAGTATCCGGCGGAAGTCCATGCATGGGTGAAATCCATCCTCGACCGGGCGGCAGCGAGCGGGGAGGAATGGGTTCCCATGCTGGAAGAGGGTTTCCAGATCGAAACCTTCCCGCAGGTCTACGGATTTCCCAAGCGCGTCGGCATCCTGACCGAAGGTGCCGCTTCCTCCGGCGACCAGTTCGTGATGGATGCGCGCTTCAGCCGCAAGGTGACGCTGCTCGGCGCGCCCACCGCCGGCGTCATCGATTATTCCAACATGATCGAAAAACTCGCGCCCTCGGGCGATTTCGAGCTTTACTGGCCGATGACCCGCTCCATGCGATTGCCGGAAGAGCCTTTCGACAATGTCGGCGTGCCGGTCGACGTGGCTTATCCCGAAGGCGTGACCGACCAGATCGAATGGGCGAAAGCCTGGCTGGAAAGCCGCCCCGACTGACTGGACATAGCCGGGCCGCGGGCCTAGCGCGCAGCGCCATGAGCGCACACAAGGAAGGCGATCCGACGACCATCGGCAGGCTGTACGGCCGCAGCCAGGGCAAGCCGCTGCGCAAGGCCCAGCAGGAGCTCGTCGACCGACTGCTCCCGCAGATCGCGGTGCCCGACGATGGCGAGATTACCGCGCGCCGCCTGTTCGGGGAGGATTGCCCGCTCCATTTCGAGATCGGCTTCGGCGCCGGCGAGCACTTGGCCTATCGCGCGGACTTGCTCCCCAATCACGGCTTCATCGGCGCCGAGCCGTTCCTTAACGGCGTGGCAGGCGCACTCGGCCATGTCCGCGACATGGGGCTCGCCAACGTACGGCTGCAGCACGGCGACGCGCTGGAAGTGCTGGAGCGCATCCCCGACGGATCGCTCAGCTTCGTCTACCTCCTCCATCCCGATCCCTGGCCCAAGGCGCGCCATGCCAAGCGCCGGATGATGAACGACGGGCCGGTGCGGATGATCGCCGACAAGCTGAGGCCCGGTGGCGAATTCCGCTTCGGCACCGATCACGACATCTACCTGCGCCACGCGCTGATGGTGATGCAGCGCTTCACCGGTGAATTCGAATGGCTGGCGGAGGACCGCGCGAGCTGGGAAAACCGGCCCGGCGGCTGGTGCGAAACGCGCTACGAACACAAGGCGCGCACCGTGTTCGGGCACGAGGTCTGGTACTTCCGCTACCGCCGCCGCTGACAGGCGCCGGATGGGCCGGAACCGCAGCGCGCGCCATCCGCTGTTCCTTTGCAAGAAAGGATCACGCCATGGGTCGCACCGCCAAGGACTATTATCTCGACCAGCTCGAAGAGCTGTTGTCAGCCGACCGCGCGTCGCGCGATGCGACAGCCCGGATGGCAGAGCTCACCGACGGCGAACTGAAGACCGCGCTCGATAACGGCGTATGCGGCATTCGCGAAGGCATCGGGATCGTCGAGGACGTGCTATCGGACCATCACCGCCCACTGGACGGCCGACGCAATGCCGGAATGGACGGCCTGGTCGCCGATACCGAGCGTGACGTGATTTCCGGCCGGTTCGAGACGGACGATGCGCGCGACGATGCCATCGTGATGCAGTTCCAGCGCTTCACCCACTTCGGCCTCGCCAGCTATGCCGCGTTGGTGGCGCAGGCCACGCGGATGGGCCTCGGCAAGGATGCCGGGCGCCTGCAGACCTGCCTCGACAACGCGCGCGATGGCAGGGACGAAATGCAAAAGCTGCTGGACAAGCGCGCCGGCTGACAATTCCTGGAGACTTTAATGGCAGACAAATCGGTATTCATCCTCGGCGCCTCGCGCGGCATCGGGCTCGGCCTAGTGCGCGAATTCATGGAGCGCGGCTGGCACGTCACCGCGAGCGAGCGCGACCGCAGCGACGAGCTGCACGCGCTGGAGGGCGAGAGCCTGCGCATCGTGACGGCGGACGTGACGGATACAGGGAGCTACGCCGACCTCGGCTTCGATGACGCCAGCCTCGATGCCATCATCATCAACGCCGGGATTACCGGGGCCCAGCACCAGTCTGCCGAGCAGGCGACGCGTGACGAGGTGGCCGACGTGATGATGACCAACGCCTACGGTCCGGCCGCCGCCGCCAAGGCGCTGCTGCCCGCGATGAAGGACGGCGGCACGCTGTCGGTCATGTCTTCGCTGATGGGGTCGATCGCCGACAGTTCCGGCGGGTACGAGCTTTACCGCACCAGCAAGACCGCGCTCAACATGCTGGCAAAGGGCATCGCCGAACAGGACGCGGGACCCCGCAATATCGAGGTACTCGCGCTCCATCCCGGCTGGGTGCAGACCGACATGGGCGGACCAAACGCCAAGCTGACCGTGGAAGAAAGCGTCAGCGGCCTTGTCGACGTGGTCGAACAGGCCGGCGGCGGGGGCTTCCGCTTCGTCGAATACAGCGGGAAGGAATTGCCCTTCTAGCCCTCAGCCGACCACCCCGGCACTCGCGAGCACGGCCAGCGTCAGCAGGTCGGGCGCGATGGCGGTCATCGGCGCGATCTGGACCGGCTTTTCCATGCCGACCAGCATCGGCCCGATCGTGGCGTTGCCGCCCAACTCGCGCAGGATCTTGGCCGACAAATTGGCCGATTGCAGCCCCGGCATGATCAGGACGTTGGCCGGCGCAGACAGGCGGCTGAATGGGTAGAGCTCCATCACTTTCTGATTGAGCGCGGCGTCGGGCGCCATTTCGCCTTCGTATTCGAAATCCACCCCGTCGCGGTCGAGGATGTGGACCGCCTCGCGGATATTCTCCAGCCACTTGCCGCTGGGATTGCCGAAGGTGGAGTAGGACAGGAAAGCGACGCGCGGTTCGTGCCCCAGCCGCCGGGCCACGGCAGCGGTTTCCCGCGCGATATAGGCCAGCTCCTCGCTCGACGGGCGTTCGTTGATTGTCGTGTCGGCCATGAAGGTCGTGTGGCTCTTGCCGATCATCAGGTGGATGCCGAAAGGCAGCGCGTCGGGCTTCGGATCGAGCACCAGGTTCACCTCGCGCGCGGTTTGCGCAAAGGTGCGGGTGAGGCCGGAAATCAGCCCGTCGCCCTCGCCCAGCGCGACCAGCAGGGCGGCAAAGACATTGCGTTCCTGGTTGACCATCCGGCGCACGTCACGCTCGGTATAGCCGCGCCGCTGCAGCCGCTTGTAGAGGAAGTCGACCATCTGCGGCACGCTGTCGTGCACGGCGGAATTGGCGATTTCGAAACTGTCGATGTCGTCCACCGCCAGTTCCTTCAGCTTGGCCTGCACCTTTTCCGTCCGGCCGACGAGGATGGGCGTGCCGTAACCGAAATCGCGGAACTGGATCGCGGCGCGCAGCACCACGTCTTCCTCGGCTTCCGCAAACACCATCCGCTTGGGGTTTGCCTTCGCATTCTCGTAAACCCGGGTGAGGACCGACGTCGTCGGGTTGAGCCGCGACCGGAGCGCAAGGCGATAGGCGTCGAAATCCTCGATCGCGCTTTGCGCCACGCCCGAATCCATCGCCGCCTTGGCCACCGCGCTGGAGACGACCTCCATCAGCCGCGGATCGAACGGTGCGGGAATGATGTAGTCGGTGCCGAACTGGTGGTCGATGCCATAGGCCGCGGCAACCTCTTCCGGCACGCGCTGGCGGGCCAGCTCCGCAATCGCCTGCGCCGCGGCGATCTTCATTTCCTCGTTGATCGCGGTCGCCCGCACGTCGAGCGCGCCGCGGAAGATGAAGGGGAAGCCCAGCACGTTGTTGACCTGGTTGGGATAGTCGCTGCGCCCGGTGGCGATAATCGCATCGGGGCGCACGCGCTTCGCCTCGTCCGGCATGATTTCGGGCACGGGATTGGCCATCGCGAAGATGATCGGACGGTCGGCCATCTCTTCGACCCAATCGGGCTTCAGGGCACCCGCCGCGCTGAGGCCGAGGAAGATGTCCGCACCCTTCAATGCCTCGTGCAGGTCCTTCGCCTCGGTCTCCACCGCATGCGCGCTTTTCCACTGGTCCACGTTGTCGCGGCCCGGCGTGATCGGCCCGCTGCGGTCGCACACGATCACGTTTTCGTGCTGGATGCCCATCGCCTTCAGCAGCGCGGTGCAAGCCAGCGCGGAGGCGCCGGCACCGTTTACCACCATCTTCACGTCTTCCAGCTTGCGGTCCGTCAGGTGGCAGGCGTTGATCAGGCCCGCCGCCGCGATGATCGCGGTGCCGTGCTGGTCGTCATGCATGATCGGGATATTCATCCGCTCGCGCAGGGCCTGCTCGATGATGAAGCATTCGGGCGCGGCGATGTCTTCCAGGTTGATGCCGCCGAAACTCGGCTCCATCAGCGCCACTGCTTCGATGAACTTGTCCGGGTCTTCGGTGTCGAGTTCGATATCGATGGAATCGACATCGGCGAACCGCTTGAACAGCACCGCCTTGCCTTCCATCACCGGCTTGGAAGCCAGCGCGCCCAAATTGCCGAGGCCAAGGATCGCGGTGCCGTTGGAAATCACCGCCACCAGGTTGGAGCGCGCGGTATAGCGCGCGGCATTCGCCGGGTCTTCCGCGATCGCTTCCACCGGGGCGGCCACGCCGGGCGAATAGGCCAGGCTGAGGTCGCGCTGCGTCGCCATCGGCTTCGATGCCACGATCTCGATCTTACCGGGGCGGATCGTCTCGTGGTAGAACAGCGCCTCGCGCGTGGTGAACCGGTTGGTATCGTCTTCGGACAAGGGGGCGCCTTTCTCAGTCTGCACCTTCGCCCTAACAGCGGGGCAGCGCGGGGGAAAGCCGCAAGGGGCCGCTTCCCAAATCGCCTCGCGCCCCGCTACGCATCCCGCCATGGCCGGATCCGCCACCCCGATGATGCAGCAATACCAGGCGCTGAAACGCGAGGCCGGGGAATGCCTGCTGTTCTACCGGATGGGCGATTTCTTCGAGCTGTTCTTCGATGACGCGCGCGACGCGGCGCAGGTTCTCGACATCGCTCTCACCACCCGCGGGGAACACGGCGGGGAGCCGGTGCCGATGTGCGGCGTGCCGGTGCATTCGGCGGAAAGCTATCTCGCCCGCCTGATCCGCGCCGGACGCCGGGTCGCGATTGCCGAACAGGTCGAAACCCCGGCCGAGGCGAAGGAACGCGCCAAGCGCGAAGGCACGCCTGTGTCGAAGGCACTGGTGGCGCGCGACATCGTGCGTTTCGTGACCGCAGGCACGCTGACCGAAGAGGCCTTGCTGGAACCGCGCCGCGCCAACGTGCTCGCCGCGGTTTGCGAAGTGCGCGATCGGATCGGGCTGGCAAGCGTCGACATCTCCACCGGACGCATGGTGCTGGAAGATGGCGAGCCTGCCGCCCTTTCCGCCATGCTCGCGCGGATCGGGGCGAGCGAGGTCGTGGTTCCCGAAGGCTGGGGCGCGGCTCCCGACGACGCGATCGAACGCGGCAAGTCCGACTTCGGCAGCGACGGTGGGGCGGAGCGGCTGCGCAAGGTCCACGGCGTCGCGACGCTCGACGGATTCGGCGATTTCAGCCGCGCGATGCTGGCGGCCGCCGGCGGCCTGATCGCCTATCTCGACCATGTCGGGCGCGGCACGCTGCCCCTGTTGCTGCCGCCGGTCGCCGCGAGCGGGTCCGCGCGCCTCGCCATGGACGAAGCAACGCTGGCCAGTCTCGAAGTGTTGCAATCGCAGCAGGGAACGCGGGCCGGGAGCCTGCTGGCCGCCGTCGATCGCTGCACGACCGGTGCCGGGGCGCGCCAACTGGCGGAAGACCTCGCCGCGCCGCTGACGGACCGCGAGGCTATCCTGGCGCGGCAGGGCCTCGTGAGCTTCTTCCACGACGACCCGATCCTGCGCGCGGACGTGCGCAGCGTGCTGAAGGCGCTGCCGGACATCGGCCGTGCGCTGGGCCGCGTGGTCGCAGGTCGCGGCAGCCCGCGCGATCTTGGCCAGGTGCGCGACGGGCTGAACGAAGCGCGGCGCCTGCGTGATCACCTTGCGGGCGCACCCGACCGACCCGGATTGCTCGAAAGCCTGCTGCCGAACCTTGGCGGGCACGGCGCGCTGACCGACCCGCTCGACCGCGCATTGGTGCCCGCCCCGCCCACCGAGCGGGCCAAGGGTGGCTTCATCGCAGAAGGCTACGACGCCTCTCTAGACGGATTACGCGCGACCTCCGGCAACGCGCGCCGCGCGATCGCCGCGATGGAAGCCCGCTACCGGCAGGAAACCGGTATCGACCGGCTGAAGATCAAGCACAACGGCGTGCTCGGCTATTTCATCGAGGTTCCGGCGAAGCACGCCGATGCATTGATGGCTCCGGACAGCGGTTTCACCCACCGCCAGACCATGGCCGGCGCGGTGCGCTTCAACTCAGTCAGCCTGCACGAGGAAGCGACCCGCATTGCCGAGGCGGGCGGCCATGCGCTGGCCGCGGAGGAAGCGCATTTCGAGGAGCTGTGCGAAGCCGTGGCCGCGCGGCGCGAAGCCATCGCCGCGACCGCGGCGGCGCTGGCGCGGATCGATGTCGCGGCGGGCCAGGCGGAGCGGGCGGCGGAAGGCGGCTGGTCCCGGCCGGAGCTGCTCGACGAACCGTGCCTCGAAATCACCGCCGGTCGCCATCCGGTGGTCGAGGCCGCACTCGAAGCGGCGGGCGAGCGCTTCGTCGCCAACGATTGCACGCTGTCGCGGCAGGACCGGCTGTGGCTGATCGGCGGGCCGAACATGGGCGGCAAGTCGACGTTCCTGCGCCAGAACGCGCTGATCGTCCTGCTCGCGCAGGCAGGCGGCTACGTGCCTGCCGACGCTGCGCGGATCGGACTGGTCGACCGGCTGTTCAGCCGCGTCGGCGCGGCGGACAACCTGGCGCGCGGGCGCTCCACCTTCATGGTCGAGATGGTCGAGACTGCCGCCATCCTCGCCCAGGCGACGCAGCGGAGTTTCGTGATCCTCGACGAGGTCGGGCGCGGCACATCGACTTATGACGGCCTCGCGCTGGCATGGGCGGTGGCCGAGGCGATCCATGAGACCAATCGCAGCCGCTGCCTGTTCGCGACCCATTACCACGAGCTTTCCCGCCTTGCCGACAGCTGCGACGCGCTGAGCCTGCACCATGTCCGCGCGAAAGAGTGGAAAGGCGATCTCGTGCTGCTGCACGAGCTGGCGGAAGGCGCGGCGGACCGCAGCTACGGGCTCGCCGTCGCCAAGCTGGCCGGCGTGCCGCCCAAAGTCGTCGCGCGGGCGAAATCGGTGCTCGGCAAGCTGGAGAAAGGCCGCGCGGAAACCGGCGGGCTTGCCGCGGGCCTCGGCGACCTGCCGCTGTTCAGTGCCGCGATGGAAGCGCAGGAAGAGGAATGCGACCAGCTGCGCGAAACGCTCGCAGCGCTCGACATCGATGCGCTCTCCCCGCGTGAGGCGCTGGAGAAGCTCTATGAATTGAAGCGCGAGGCCGGCGAAGGCTGATTTGCCTTTTCGCCGCGAGGCTTTAGCGTCGCCGCATGGCTATTGATGGACCCGGCGACGACGAAGAGGTCGATCGCAGCACGAAATGGGCGGAGAACCGGACCGACTGGGCCGAGGACCGCACGCTGATGGCGCTCGAGCGCACCTTTGCCGGCTGGATGCGCACCGCCTTTGCCGCCATCGCCATCGGGATCGGTTTCCGCGCGCTGTTCGGCGAATTCGACCCGCCGTGGCTGGCGAAGGCGATCGCGACGATGTTCATCGCGCTCGCCATCGTCTTCGCGCTGGGGGCGGAACGGCGCGCCTGCCGCGCGTTCGACCGCCTGTCATCACATTCGGTGGACGCGCCGAAACTGCCCAACATCAAGCTGATCGCCTATTCGATCTCCGCCGGGGCCGCGTTGCTGATCGTCGCCCTATGGGTGCTCAGCAACGATACGCTGGCACCGGGTTAGGTGCCGTCGCCGCGCAGGTCGTCCACCTTGGACGGCTTGCCGTATTTGTCGACATTGTCGTCGTGGTTCGGCTCGCCCTTGTAGGCGGACATGTCGATTTCGCCCGAGCGGTCCATCTGCTTCATGTGGTCGACCGTGTCCTGCGCATCCGGCTCCCCGGCGGCGCTCTTCACGTGGTCGCTGTCGGCGCCCAGCACGCTGGTCGCGCGGTCCATCGCCTGGTCGGCGACGTTGTGCGCCTGCGCATAGGCGTCGACCTGTTCCGCGTTCTCGTTTTCGGGCGCGAGCTCGTCGGTCTGCTTGCGCTCGCCGTCGAAATCGCTGGGGCGTTTATCGTTGTTGTTATCGCTCATGGGAAACTCCTTTCCCCATGAACGACACAGGCACCGCGCGCGTTCCCTAGCGCGTGGCGACAGGCTCCTCGCCCGAATAATCGTAGAAGCCCTTGCCGGTCTTGCGGCCCAGCCATCCCGCCTCGACATATTTCACCAGAAGCGGCGCGGGCCGGTACTTGGTGTCGCGCGTGGTCTTGTAGAGCACGTTGATGATGTCGAGACAGGTGTCGAGCCCGACGAAATCGGCGAGCTCGAGCGGGCCCATCGGGTGGTTGAGGCCGAGGCGGCAGCCCTTGTCGATATCGACGATGTTTGCCGTACCCTGCCCCAGCACGAAGACCGCTTCGTTGATCATCGGCAGCAGGATGCGATTGACGACGAAGCCGGGCTCGTCCTCCGCCATCACCACCTGCTTGCCGAGGTGCTCGGCAAAGGCGCGGGTCCGCTTCACCGTGTCCTTCGCGGTGGCGAGGCCGGGGATGACTTCGATCAGGCCCATGATCGGCACCGGATTGAAGAAGTGCAGGCCGATGAAGCGCGCCGGATCGGGCGAATGGTTCGCCATGCGGGTGATGGGGATGGAGCTGGTGTTGCTGGCGAGGATGGCATCGGGGCCGAGCACCTTGCCGGCGCTTTCGAAGATGCGGTTCTTGATTTCCTCCCGCTCGGTCGCGGCTTCGATGATGAGGTCGGCCTCGGCCATCGGCGCATAGTCGGCGACCGGGGTGATCCGGGCGAGCGCGGCCTCGGCTGCATCGGGATCGATCTTGCCGCGCCCGACCAGCTTGCCGAGCGACTTTTCGATGCCCTGCTTGGCCTTTTCGGCCACGGCGAGGTCGATATCGGAAAGCAGCACGTCGATGCCGTGCTGGCCTACCACCTGCGCGATGCCCGAACCCATCTGGCCCGCGCCGATTACCGCCACTTTTTTCATGTGTCTCTGCCCTGAAAGACCGGAATGTCCGGCGGCGGACTAGCCGCTCTTCGCAGTTGCAGCAATACAGCCTAGCGATTGGCCCCCGGCGTCCACAGCGGGTCGTCGCCCCCGTTCACCGCTCGCGCGAGCGTGAACAGATAATCCGACAGGCGGTTGATATAGGCGAGCGCCGCGGGGTTGACCGCTTCCGCACCGGCCAGCGCCGCAACGTCACGCTCCGCCCGGCGGACGGTTGCGCGCGCGACATGGAGCCGGGCCGCCGCCTCGCTCCCGCCAGGCAGGATGAAGCTGGTGAGCGGCTCGAGCGTTTCGTTGAGCGTGTCGATAGCATCTTCGAGCCAGGTCACTTGCGCCGGCACGATGCGTAGCACCATCTCGGACGGCGCGAAGTCCTCGCCTTCGCCCGCGGGCGTCGCAAGGTCGGCACCGAGATCGAACAAATCGTTCTGGATACGGGTCAGCGCGCCGGAATGGTCGCTCGCGGCGATCAGCGCATGGCCGATCGCGGAATTCGCCTCGTCTACCGAGCCGATGGCGGCGATGCGCGCGCCGTGCTTCTCGGTGCGGCTGCCGTCGACCAGTCCGGTCGAACCGTCGTCGCCGGTGCGGGTATAGATCTTGTTGAGCTTGACCATCGCCGCCCCCTGTCGGCCCGACCGGGCCGGAGTCTTCAGCTGTTGAGCATCAGCAGGACGGCGACGACCGCAACGGCGGCGGCCTGCCACTTGATGCGGCTGAACATCGCCTGGTTCTGGCGCATCTGCATCATCTTGACCCGGCTGTCGTCGTTCGCCTCCAGGTCCAGCTTGGTCGTCTGCAGGAAGGCGATGATGCCTTTCACCAGCGAGAAGACGACAAACCCGCAGGCAATGACGAGGAGGATGATGAGGATCGTGTTCATGCTTCACCAGATAGGAACGGCGACAGGGTAATTCCAGCGGGAAAGCGCGCTTGCCGCAAGTCGTCGGCCAGTGCGCGCCCGTCCTCCCCCGCCAGCCGGCGGTCGGCGAGCGAGGGGGAGCCGCGCCGCTTGGCCAGCTTGCGCCCATCATCGCCCAGCAACAGCGGATGGTGGTGCCACCGCGGCACCGGCAGGCCGAACACCCCCTGCAGCAGCCGGTGGACATGGGTTGCATTGAACAGGTCGGCCCCCCGCGTGACGAGGGTTACCCCGTCCGCCGCATCGTCGAGCGTGGCGGCAAGGTGGTAGCTCGCCGGCAGGTCCTTGCGCACCAGCATCACGTCGCCGAGCAGCTGCGGGCGCGCCGGCTGGTCGCCGTGGAGCGTGTCGGTCCATTCGAGCGGTCCGGTTTCGGCGAGCGCCCCGGCCACGTCCAGCCGCCACGCGGCAGGTTCCGTTTCCGGGATTGCTGCGGCCTTGCAGGTGCCGGGATAGAACGGTCCGTCGGGGCCGGTTTCGGTGGCATTCGCGGCGATATCCGCGCGGGTGCAGCGGCAGCGGTAGAGAAGCCCGCGATCCTGCAAGGCCTGTGCCGCCTCCGCATAACGGCCAAGCCGCGCGGACTGCGGCGCGACCTCGGTCCACTCCAACCCCAGCCATTCGAGATCGCGGCGGAATTCATCCGCCAGTTCGGGCCGGGAGCGCGGCCCGTCGATATCCTCGATCCGCAGCAGGAACCGCCCGCCGTCGGCCTTCGCGAGGTCGTGCGCGACGATGGCGGAAAAGGCGTGGCCCAGGTGCAGCGGGCCATTGGGGCTCGGGGCGAAGCGGGTGACAGTCACGCGCCTGTTCCTAGCCGCGCCCCGCCATAATGCGAAGCGTCGCTCTCCCTCCCTAGGGCCCAATCGGTCACCCTGTGGACGACACTGTGGAAACCCGCGTCATAAACTTGACGCTTAACCATGCTCATGATCCCATGTGTCAATCGGGGAGAACGGGATTGTTCAAGGCCGAATTGCTGGAGCGCGCGGCGAATTTCCGCAGCGCCACGGAGGATCCGGACCGGCGGCTGGAAAGCTGCCCTGCGCTGGTGCTGAACGCGGATTATACGCCGCTGTCCTATTACCCCCTCAGCCTGTGGCCGTGGCAGACGGCGATCAAGGCGGTGTTCCTGGAGCGGGTCGATATCGTCGAAACCTACGACCGGGCGGTGCATTCGCAATCGCTCGACATGCAGGTGCCGTCCGTGATCGCGCTGCGGCAATATGTGAAACCGAGCCAGTTTCCCGCCTTCACGCGCTTCAACGTGTTCCTGCGCGATCGCTTCGCCTGCCAGTATTGCGGCAGCCCGCAGAACCTGACCTTCGACCACGTCGTACCGCGCCGGCTGGGCGGCAAAACGACGTGGGAGAACATCGTTGCCGCCTGCGCGCCGTGCAACATGAAGAAGGGCGGGCGCACGCCGAAACAGGCGGCAATGCCGGTGCTGAACGAACCGATCCGCCCGACCAGCTGGCAATTGCAGAAGCAAGGCCGCGGCTTCCCGCCCGGCTACCTCCACGAAACCTGGCGCGACTGGCTCTACTGGGACATCGAGCTGGAGGAGTAGCTTATTCGCAACTTCCCTGCGTCATGACGAAGGGAATCAGGTCACCGCCGCGCGCTGCCTGAACTCGTCGCGGTCCCATGCGCCGGTGTCGAGGATTTCGCGCAGGGCGGCGGCGGCTCGGGCGATGTCTTCGAAAGTCAGGTACGCTGGCGCAAAACCGAGGCGTAGGATGTCGGGCGCGCGGAAATCGCCGATGATGCCGCGGGCAATGAGCGTTTGGCTGAGCGCATAGGCCTCTTCGTGCCGGTAGCTCAGCTGGCTGCCCCGCGCGTCCGCGTCCGTGGGAGAAACAAGCTCCAACTCGGTCTTTCCCAGGCATTCGCGGAAGAATTCCGACAGCGCGCGCGACTTTGCCCACAGACGCTCGACGCCCATTTCGGCGACGAGGTCCACGCCCACTTCCAGCGCGGTCATCTGGATCACCGGGGGCGTGCCGCAGAGCAGGCGGTCCACCCCGGGCGCAGGCCGATACGCGTCGTCGAAAGCGAAGGGTTGCGCATGGCCCATCCACCCGCTCAGCGGCTGGCGCAGCGCGTCGTGATGCCGCTCCGCCACGAACGCATAGGCCGGCGCGCCCGGCCCGCCGTTCAAATACTTGTAGCCGCACCCGACCGCGAAATCGGCTCCGCAGCTGCGCAGGTCGACCGGCAGCGCGCCGCCCGAATGCGACAGGTCCCACAGCACCAGCGCACCCGCATCGTGCGCCGCTTTCGTCAGCGCGGCCATGTCGAACACCGCGCCGGTCTTGTAATGGGCGTGGGTGAGCAGGAGCAGCGCCACGCAGTCGTCCAATGCGCCCGCCAGCGATTCCCTGTCCGCCAGCCGCTGCTCGGCCCGGCTGCCTTCGATCATGTAGAGATCGGTCGGGAAATTGCCGGGCTCGCTCAGCACCACATTGCGCCCCGGACGCAATTCAAGGGCAGCGGAAATCAGCTTGAACAGGTTCACGCTCACGCTGTCGCAGGCGATGACTTCGTGCGGGGCGGCGCCGATCAGCGGGGCGATCTTGCCGCCCACGCGCTGCGGCAGGCCGATCCAGTCGGCGGAGTTCCAGCTGCGGATCAGGCCGTGGCCCCACTCGGTGCCGACAACCTCGGCAATCCGCTTCGGCGTGGCCCTGGGCAGCGCGCCGAGTGAATTTCCGTCGAGATAGATCACCTCGTCGGGCAGCAGGAAACGGTCGCGATAATCGGCGAGCGGATCCGCCTCGTCCAATTCGCGAGCCCGGAGGAGCATGGCGTCAGGCATCGGGCAGGTCCCTCAGGATGGCGCGGCACAGGCCGGCATCGCCGCCCGCGATCTTCAGCGGCAGGGCAATCAGTTCATAGCGGCCTTCCTCGACCCCATCGAGGACCAGCCCTTCGAGGATGCGCATGTCGTGTTTCAGCACGGCCTTGTGCGCGTCCATCGTCTTGGAATCCTGCGGGTCGACGCTGGGCGCATCGGTGCCGATAAGCCGCACACCCTGCAGGGCGAGCCACTCGATGGCGTCCGCCGCGATGGCGGTGAACCCTTCGTCCCACGCATCGTGCGGGAAGCTGTCGAAAGTGCGGAAGAGCACCCGGTCCGCGCTTTCGAGATGCGGCAGGTCGCCGACATCGATCTGGCGCCCCTTCACCTCGCGCGCATCGACCACCAGGCATTCGCCAATATAGGGGTCGAGCGAAACGCTCGCGATATCCGCACCGTCGGCGGCGTAGTGGAGCGGCGCATCGCCGTGGGTACCCGAATGGGTGCTCATTGTCATCCGGCCGACGTTGACGGGGCTGCCGTCCTCCATCTTCCAGCTGCGCTCGAACGCGAAGGCCGTGTCGCCCGGCCAGACGGGCAGACCGGGTCGTAGCGTCTGGCTGATATCGCGGATGGTTGCGCGTCTGGTCATAGGGCGGTTCTCACGGACAGAAGCTCCGGGAAGAAACCCTGTTCCAGAACCTTGGCGAGATAGGGCACGCCGGGCGTGCCGCCGGTGCCGGTCTTGAAGCCGATGATCCGCTCCACCGTCTTGAGGTGGCCGAACCGCCAGCGCTGGAAATGGTATTCGAGATCGACCAGCTTTTCGGCGAGCTCGTAGAGGTCCCAGTGCTCCTCCGAGTTGCGGTAGATTTCCGCCCATGCCGCCTCGACCGCCGGGTCGTGCGCATAGGCCCCGTCGAGCTTGCGGTTCAGCACCGCGTCGGGGATGTCGAACCCGCGCCGCCGCAGCAAGGCGAGCGAGACGTCGTAAAGGCTCGGCCGGGTCAGTTCCTCGCGCAACTTCGCCGCCACCTGCGGCGTCGCCTCGTGCATCGTGACATGGTCCGGATTGCGCCCGCCCAGCATGAATTCCATCAAGCGGTACTGCGCCGACTGGAAGCCGGAGGAGCTGCCGAGATGCGGGCGCAGCTTGGTGTAATCGGCGGGCGTCATCGTGGCGAGCACGTCCCAGCTGGAAATCAGCTGGCCCTGCGCGCGGGCCACGCGGCTCAGCATCTTGAACGCGGGCCGCAACCGGTCCTTGCCGATCTCCTCGCGCGCGCCGCCGATTTCGGCAAGGCACAGCTTCAGCCACAATTCGCTGACCTGGTGGATGAGGATGAACAACAGCTCGTCATGCGCGTCCGATGCGGGATGCTGCGCATTCAGGATCCGCTCGAGATCGAGATAGCTGGAATAGGTTACATCGTCTGCGGGTTCTGCCATGGGCGCGCTATAGGCGCGGACACGGTCAGCCGTCTATCGTGCGGTCCGCCGGATGGTGCCGGTCGAGGTGCTTCTTGACGATCTTGAGGTTCTTTGTGTTCGACCGGTAGAAGAAGTCGAACGCGTCCCCCACGACGGGCACGGCGCCGAGCAGGCTGTCGAAGCCGACATTGCCCGCCATGCGGAGCAGCTTCCACTTCGGCATGCCGAGGTTCTTCGCTTCCCACACGATATAGGCGCCCATCGCCATCGTCACGAAGTCGCCGACCACCGGGATCAGGCCCGCGACCGCGTCGAGGCCGACCGGGCGGTTCCAGCCGGGGAAGACGAAGCTGCGCTCCAGCAAGGCTTCCATCGCCTCGATCCGGCGACGGATGGAGGCCGGGTCGCTGCCGACCGGCAGGTCGAGGCCCATCGGGCGCGCACGGCCGCTTTCGAAGCCGTCGCGGCGATCGTCGTCGGGGATCGGGGTCAGCGGGTTGCTCATGTGTATCAGTTGGGGACGACACCCAGCGGTGGCAAGGGATGGAAGCCCGCGGCGTTGGGCGCGAAACCCGTCACGGCGGCGCGCGCCAGCGACCAGCGCAGCGGCTGGCCGAGGTTGATGAACACCTCCGCTGCGGTCAGCTCGGCTTCCGCCTCCCGCAGCAGGCGCTCGTATTCCGCGTCGGTTTCGGCGGCCAGCGCCTCGTCCACCAGCGAATCGGCATAGCCGGAGCACGCCCCCTGCCCCGCGCCGCACGCCAGCTGGTTGAGGTACCACCGCGCCGCCGGATAGCGTGCCACCCGGTCGACCAGCACAAGGTCGGCGGTCTGCCCTTCCGCCGCACGGCGCAGCGGCACGCCGATGGCAGCGAAATCGCCCGCCAGCGCGTTGAAGATCTGCTCCGCCCCCGGCCCGCGCGGCATGGCAATGGTGAAGGCGATCGTGCTTTCCCCGTTGGCAGAGCGCCACTGGGCCAGGCGCCGCCAGGCCACTTCGCGCCGCTGGTCCAGCGTCAGCGCGATCCAGCCGGGCTGCTGGCTGGCATCGAGCCGCGAAAGATCGGCCGGGACCGGGATGGCGCGCGGCGTCCAGCCGGACAGGTTGAACCCTTCGATCAGCCCGTCGCGGTCGATCGTCATCGACAGCGCCTCGCGTCCCTGCGGCAACGCCAGGAAGCCGGTCGGGCGCAGCACGCGGATGCCGAACAGGCCCTGCGCCGCATCGAGGCGCACGGTGCCGCGCGATAGCGTGCCCGACGGCGCGAGCGGATAAGTCGCGATCGTGCCGCCCAGCAGCACGTCGAGCGCACCGTCGGAAAACATCTCCACCCCGCGCGCGGCGTCGACCGGCACCAGCCGCACCGGGCGCACCATGTCCTCCCACCGGCGCGGCAGAGGCATGCCGAGGAGCTGCGGGTCGGTCGCCGCCAGCATCGCCTCCCCGCCGCTGCGTTCCGCCGTCATCGCGCCGCGCGGCGAGTCGCCGTCGGAAATGGCAAGCTCCGGCTGGGCCAGCAGGACGAGGAATTGCGGCATCGGCGCCTTCAGCCGGATTTCGACGACCCTGCCGGCCATCGCGCGCACCTCGTCCACGATGGCGAGATCGCGTCCGAGCGAGGTGCCGGACAGCGCCATGATCCGCCGCTCCAGCGCGCCGGCAACAGCGCGCGCCGTCACCGGCTCGCCATCACCGAACTGGCCGTTGCGCAGGCGGAAGATATAGCTGCGCCCGTCGTCCGTGACGATCCAGCTCTCGGCGAGCGCCGGCACAGCGCTGGCGTTCTCGTCGAGCCCGACCAGCCCGTCGGCCACTGCGGCGCGATAGGTTTGCGCGGCGGGCGACAGGCGGATGCCGTCGGCAAACACGCTGGCGGGCGTTCCGACGATACCGACCGCGATTTCCTCGTCCGCGCTGCCCGAACATGCGGCCAGCGCCAGCAGCGCCATCGCTGCGGCGATCGCTTTCGGCGTTCGGGTTCGGGAAGGGCGGCGGATCATCGCAGCCCTGCTAGCAAGCGCGGGCGAGCCGGTCAGCCGGAAACTGGGCCGGCCGGTGCAGGCTAGATCTTGCGGAGCGTGGACGGGTCGCGCGCGCCGTCCAGCACGGAGCGGGTGAAGCGCGGCGATGCGAGGTCGCTATTCCCGACCGGGGCGCGGACCAGCTTGGGGTCGATGTTATCGGTAAAGGCGATGCCGAAGCGGTTGCCCTGCAGCCATGCGACGACCCCGTCGACCTTGCCGACATTGCGCAATTCGACGCTGACTTTTTCGCCGCGCTGCACCGGGGCGGCGCCTTCGGCCATCATCCCGCCTTCGGAAAGGTTGCGGACCTTCACGCGGTGCACGTCGCTGCTGCCGGCCACAGTTAGGTCGCTGAGGACAAACAGGCTGTCACGGGACAGGTTGCGGGTGCCGACGTTGCTCATGGATCTCCGGTCCTGGCGTTGACTCCGCCGGCTGTCCGGCAAAGCGGTTCACTTCGCGGATTTACGCCGCCAGAATCGAATAAAGGGTTAACCGGGCGGTATTCTTCGCGCGATTTCAATCGTCGCGGGAAATGCGTTCGCGCCGCTCGTGCGCTTCCTGCGCTTCGACGGTCATCGTGGCGATGGGGCGCGCGATCAGGCGGCCGAGGCCGATGGGATCGCCGGTTACCTCGCAATAGCCGTATTCGCCTTCGTCGATGCGGCGCAGCGCGGAATCGATCTTGGAAATCAGCTTGCGCTGGCGATCCCGGGTTCTGAGCTCGATCGACCAGTCGGTTTCGCTTGAAGCGCGGTCGTTGGGATCGGGTTCGCGCAAGGGGCCGGACTGGAGCGATTGCAACGTGCCTTCGGCGGCGGACAGGATCGATTTCTTCCAGTCGGTCAGCAGGCCGCGAAAATATTCGAGCTGCCGCTCGGACATGTATTCCTCGCTTTCGCTGGGTACGTAGTCTTCGGCAACGGCTTGTTTTCCTGCCACTTCGATCCTTTCGCCCGCGCGGGCGGCCTGTCCCGTTTCATCCCCGTACCGGCCACGTGGGCCGGTGAATCGCTATCCGTTCTCCCCCGGATGGCGCGCCTATAGGCATTGCGCCAAGGCCGCACAAGGCGGATGCTCGCAGCGGGTGCGGACAGCGGCAAAACCCCAAGCCGAACCTGCGTTAACCATTTATTGACCATAAGTTCCCACTGTCGATCCACCGGCCCGCAAGGGCGCACATGAACCGGGGGGAACAGGGGCATGAAAATCGCATTCGAGCAGGACTTCGCATCTGCTTACGACACGCAAAGCAAGATCGCCGCCGACGCATTGGACGCCAGCTGCCTGGCAGCCGCAGGGGACGGCGATCCGGGCGCCTATTACGATCTCGGCATCGCCTTTTCGACCGGCAGCCACGGCGCACCGTGCGACCTTGTCGAAGCGCACAAGTGGTTCAACCTCGCCGCGGTCGACGGGCATGAAGAGGCCGCGCAATGCCGTGCCGACATCTCCGACGAGATGACCGCCCGCGAGATTGCCGAAGCCCAGCGCCGCGCCCGCGAATGGCTGTCCGCCAGCCGCCGCGCGGCCTGACTACCCGCCTTTCCTGAACGGCGTCCGTTCGCCAAGGAACATCCGGTCGGTTTTCACACCGGCGCGCTCGCGCTCGAGGAAATCGGCCACGGCGCTGCGAAAGCCTGGATCGGGCATCCAGTGCGCCGACACGGTTTCGACCGGTTCATAGCCGCGGGCAAGCTTGTGCCCGCCCTGTGCGCCCGCCTCCACCCTCGAGAGGCCGCGCGCGATGGCGACGTCGATCGCCTGGTAATAGCATAGCTCGAAATGCAGGAAGGGCCGGTCTTCGGTGCAGCCCCAATAGCGCCCGTATAGCGCATCCTCGCCGATGAAATTGAGCGCCCCTGCTACCGGCACGCCCTCTGCCAGCGCCAGCATCAGGACGAGATCCTCCCCCAACCGCTCGCCGAACAGGTCGAACGCCGCGCGCGTCAGGTAGGGCGTGCCCCATTTTCGCGCGCCGGTATCCTGGTAGAACACCCAGAAGGCGTCCCAATGCCCCACCTTTATCTCGTCGCCGATGAGGTGGACGATCTCCAATCCCTCGACGGCGCGGGCGCGTTCCTTGCGGATCGCCTTGCGCTTGCGGCTGGCGAGGTCGGCGAGGAACCCGTCGAAATCGGCATAGTCGCGGTTGTGCCAGTGGAACTGGATGTCACTGCGCAAAAGCCAGCCGGCATCTTCGAACAGGGCTTGCTGCGCCGGTTCGATGAAAGTCGCATGCGCGCTCGACCAGTCGTGCCGCGCGACCACTTGCCGGGCGGCGGCGAACAGTGCCGGGGCAAGGTCGGTGTCGCCAAGGATGCGCGGACCCGTGGCGGGGGTGAACGGCACGCTGATCTGCAGCTTGGGATAGTAATCGCCCCCTGCCCGCTCCCACGCATCGGCCCAGGCGTGATCGAACACGTATTCGCCCTGGCTGTGCCCCTTGGCATAGGCCGGCAGCGCGGCGCGCGGCGCGCCGTTTTCGTCGCGCACCACCAGCGGCATGGCCTGCCAGCCGGTCCCGGGGCCGACGCTGCCCGAATCCTCGAGCGCGGAAAGGAAACCATGCTTCACGAAAGGATTTGCGGTGCCCGCCATCGCGTCCCATTCGGCCGCCGTGAAAGCCGACACGCCAGGCGCCAGTTCGACGGTCCATTCGCGGTCCGCCATGATGGTCAGAAGCCTTGCGCTTCGGCGATCGGCGTTGCGCCCGCGTCCAGCGCTGCGCGGCGCAACTCGGGCGTCTTCACGGTCCAGCTGAGCAGCGGCAGCCCGCGCCGCCACTGGCTTTCGGCAAAGCGGCTGGGCAGGTCGCGCACGTCGTAGGCGAGAAAATCGGGCCGCGCGTGCCACAGGGCGAGATGGCGGCGCAGGCGACCCATGAGCGTGCGGTGGCCTTCTTCCGTCACCACCAGCCCGCGCACGATGTGGGGGGCATGCGCCGCAAACCAGCGGCACACGCGCGGATCGAAGCTCATCACCGCCGCCTTGCCGCGATAACCCTCCAGCGCGCGGCGCACAGCCATGCAGGGGGTAACGACCCGGCGGTCGTCCTTGGACTTGATCTCGACGAGCACGGGCACTTGCCCCGCGACCTGGTCGAGGAAAGCAGCGAGCGTCTGGATCGTGTCGTTGCTGCCTTTCAGCGGCATGGCGGCGAGCACTTTCGCGCTGTATTTCGCGGTTTCGCCCGCCGCGCCGGTCAGCCGTTCCAGCGTCCAGTCATGGAAGACCACGACTTCGCGGTCCGCCGTGCGCTGGACGTCGCATTCGATGCCGAGCCCGCGTTCGATCGCGGCGGCGAAGGCGCTGCGCGAATTCTCGATCCGCCCGTCGTCGTGCAATCCCCGGTGGGCGTATTCCTGCTGCGCCAGCCACGCGACCCGCGATGGCTTGGGCGCCGGGGCAAGCAGGCGATCAAGCAGGCTTGACGGCAACGATCGCGTCCACTTCCACAGCGGCGCCGAGCGGTAGGGCGGGCACGCCCACGGCGCTGCGGGCGTGCTGTCCGGCCTCGCCGAAAATATCCGCCATCAGGTCGCTCGCCCCGTTCACCACCTTGGGCTGGTCGGTGAAATGCGGGTCGCTGGCGACGAAGCCGCCGAGCTTGAGCACCTGTTCCACCCGGTCGAGCGAACCCAGCGCCTCTTTCAGCTGGGCGAGGATCATCAGGCCGCAGGCGCGCGCGGCCTCCACACCCCGGTCGAGCCCGACATCGTTGCCCAGCGTGCCGGTGACGAGCTGGTCGTTCACGAACGGCAGCTGGCCCGAAACATAAGCGATCCCGCCGTGAATCATCACCGGACGATAGCTGGCGACCGGGGCCGCGGCCTTCGGCAGCACGATGCCGCGCGCGGCCAGTGTGTCTTCGATGCTCATGCGGCAGCCTCCCTGTTCTTCACCACCCGCTCCAGCAGCCACGGCAGCGCTTCCGCCCAGCTGTCGAGCCGCGCGTCGGCGTGGCCCGCCTCGTGCGCGCAATCGATATGCGGCGCCAGCTCCGGCTCCCCGCACAGGTGCAGCGTCGTGACGTGCGGCACGGTCTCGCGCGCGGATTTATGGTGCTGCGGCAGGTCGTCGATGAAATAGACCTCGCTCGGCGCATGCTCTTCCACGATGGCCGCCAAAGCGGGCCCCTTGGGCCCCTGGTTGGTGTAGACCTTCGCCTCGATCCCGTGGGCGGCCAGCTGCTGCGCCCGCATCTCGCGGTGGTTGTCCGTCAGGTTGGTCAGGATCACGATGTCGGCGTGTTCGCTCAGCGTATTGAGGGCCTCCACCGCGCCGGGGATCGGCGTCTGGCGCCCCATCTCCGTATCGAAGAACGCGCGCAGCAGGCGCCAGATGTCCTTTTCCCCGACCGGCTCGCCGCTGTCCCGCCAGCGCATCGCCTCGGCGAAATTGTTGCTGCCGACGGTGAAGTCGACGCCCTGCGTCTCGTCCAGCCAGTCGCGGAACGGGCCGACCATGAACAGCAGGACTTCGTCGCAATCGGAAACGATAAGGGGCCTGTTCTGGGAAGGATTCATGCGGAAAGCTCCTGTTTCGCGGCGACGATCGCCTGCGGCTCGACGCCCAGCGCATCGGCGCAGGCGACGAGGTCGGGTTCGTGGTTCGACAGGAATTCCAGCACGGAGCCGAGCACGGCAGGATCGCCCAGCCCGGCACGCAAATCGGCAGCGTCCAGCCCGGTCAGCGCGAGCAGCCGGTGGGCGCGGTCATCGTCCCCCAGCACCCAGCCGAGCACGGCGAGGGCCAGCGCATGCGGGTCGGCAGCAGTCGGTGAAGATCGGTCGCGAAGAATTGTCAGCTCCTGTCTCGGGGGCTAGGTGGTGAGGCCCATCACCGGAGGCAACCCACGAGTGACGAAGCGTATCCTGCTTGTCGAGGACAACGATCTCAACCGCAAGCTGTTCGGCGACGTGCTGAAGGCGGGCGGGCACGACGTCATGCCCATCGCCGACGGCAGCCAGGCGCTGGAGGCGATGCGCCGCTTCGGCCCCGATCTCGTCATTATGGACATCCAGCTGCCCAATATCTCCGGCCTCGACCTGATTGCGCAAATCCGCCGCGATCCGGCGCTGAAGGCCGTGCCGGTGCTGGCGGTAACCGCCTATGCCGGGAAGGGCGACGAGGAAAAGATCCGCGATGCCGGGGCGGACAATTACCTCGCCAAGCCGGTCAGCATCGGGCCGTTCATGCAGGCGGTGAACGCGCTGCTGGCACCGGCGCCCAGCGCCACCCCCAGCGCGGCCCCGGCCTGACGGATTCCTTGACTTGCGCCGCCGGCGGGGCTTTGGCGCGAGGTCAGACAGTTTCAGGAGCATCCTCCCCATGGACAGAGCCGAAGTCGACGCCAAGATCCGCTCATTGGTGGAGCCCTTCAACAAGAAGGGCATCGCGATCACCGAAGACACCACTTTCCAGAACGACCTCGAATTCGACAGCCTGACGGTGATGGATTTCGTCGCCGCGATCGAGGACGAATTCGACATCCTCATCTCGATGAACCAGCAGGCCGAAATCGAAACCTGGGGCCAGCTGGTCGACGCCGTCACCAAGCTGCAGGCGGACTGACGCCATGAGCGAGGGCGTTTCGCAGGCCGACCAGCCGCAGGAGCTGGAGGGCGGGGACAAGGACCTGTTCTCCAAGTTCGACCCGATCATCGCACAGCGCAGGGCGCTGCTCGATTCCGGGCTGGAAGATCCCTTCTCCCTCGTGATGGAAAAGGTTCTCAGCCCCACCCGGGCGATCTGCAACGGGCGCGACACGATCCTGCTCGGCACCTATAATTACATGGGCATGACCTTCGATCCGCAAGTGATCGAGGCGGGCGAACAGGCGCTGCGCGATTTCGGCAGCGGCACCACCGGCAGCCGCGTCCTCAACGGCACTTACCAGGGCCACAAGGAGTGCGAGGACGCGCTGCGCGAATTCTACGGCATGGACCATGCCATGGTCTTCTCGACCGGGTACCAGGCCAATCTCGGCATCATCTCCACCATCGCCGGCAAGGGCGACTACATCGTCCTCGACATCGACAGCCACGCCTCGATCTACGACGGCTGCAAGCTGGGCGATGCGGAGATCGTGCCGTTCAAGCACAACGACATCGAGGCGCTGGAAAAGCGCCTCAAGCGCATTCCCGAAGGCGCCGGCAAGCTGGTGATCCTGGAAGGCGTCTATTCGATGCTGGGCGACGTCGCCCCGCTGAAGGACATGGTCCGCATCGCCAAGGAAAACGGCGCAATGGTGCTGGTGGACGAGGCGCATTCGATGGGCTTCATCGGCGAAAACGGCCGCGGCGTCTGCGAAGAGCAGGGCGTGATGGACGATTGCGACTTCATCATCGGCACGTTTTCGAAAAGCGTCGGCACGGTGGGCGGCTTCTGCGTGTCCAACCACCCGAAGTTCGAAATCATGCGGCTGGTCTGCCGCCCCTACGTCTTCACCGCCAGCCTGCCGCCCGCGGTGGTCGCCACCGCAGCCACCAGCATCCGCAAGCTGATGCACGGCAGCAACAAGCGCGCGCATTTGTGGGAAAATTCGCGCAGCCTGCATGCCGGGCTGAAGGAACTCGGCTTCCAGCTGGGCACCGAGGAACCGCAAAGCGCGATCATCGCGGTCATCATGCCCGACCTGCAGCAGGGCGCCATGATGTGGGAGGCGCTGCTGAAGGAAGGCCTCTACGTCAATCTCGCCCGCCCGCCCGCAACGCCCGCGAACATGACCCTGCTACGCTGTTCGCTGTGCGCCGAACATTCCGAGGAGGAAGTCACGACGATCCTCGGCATGTTCGAACGCGCCGGCAAGGCGGTGGGGATTATCTGATCGGCTGGTCCGCCTAGGCGCTGACCGGCAAGAAGCGCCTCAGGATCGAGACGGCTTCGGGCATGCGGCGGCAGCCGAGCTTGGCCAGCGCGGCGCGGTACTGGGTGCGGACCGTCTGGTAGGTCGAGCCGCGATGCGCCGCGACCTGGGCCAGGTTGGCTCCGCCGGCCAGCGCCGCGATCACGTCGGCCTCGGCCGGCGACAAGGCGAAGGCGCGCTGGAGGTGCGCCAAGGTGGCCGGGGTGATGAATTGCGGCAATTCGCCCAGCATCAGCAGCCGCGCGCCGTGGGCCGATGCGATCCGCAGCAGCTGGAAGCGCAGGACCGCGCCGGCCTTGTCGGTGATGGTGATGGTGCCCGTGCCCGCTCCCGTCGCGGCCAGCAATCCGGTGATCGCCGCGGCAAGGAGAGGCGCCTCGTCGGGGTCGCTCGCCGCGAGGCGGCCTGCATCGAGCAACAGGCCGTCCGCATCGGCGAGGCGCGTCTCCGCCGGCCGGTTAGCCTGGATGACGCGCCCGTCGGCGGCAATCACCAGCACTTCGCCGGCGAAACTGTCCGCCACCTTTTCCCACGTATCCGCATGCGCCGCGCCGATGGCGACAGTGGCGCGGATCGCCACCAGCCGGGCCAGCATCGCCTCGTCAGGCCGGATCGCCGCCAGTACGGCATCGGTGAAATCGCCCGCCGCTCGCCCGCGATAGAACGTCAGCCCGCCAAACCCGCCCGCAAGCCGTGTCTTCAGGCCGAGCGCATGGAAGGAATCGTCGCCATTCGGCTCGAGCAATTCGGTCCACAGGGGCGATGCCGCGTAGACCGCCGGCGCAACCAGCTCGCTCATGCGGATGAAGCTATCGAAGCGGGGATCGACCAGCATGGCGTGGGTCCACACGTCGCGGGCGGCGTATTCGGCGTGGTAGCGAGCGACCATTTCGGGCGTCCACGCATTCTCGTAGACAAACATCGCCTCCACCGCGGGCCCTGTCGCCCAGCCCGATGCAAAGCCGTGCGCACCGACCATATCGGCGTATTCCCGCACGAGCTTGCGATAGGCCGCGTCGCTCAAGGCTGCGTCGAGGATCGCCTCCACCGACGCGGTAGTTTTCGTTGCCATGTCTTGCCCCGTCCCCCGAACGAACAATTAGGTTGCAAGGGCCAGAAAAGGAACAGGAATGTTGCGGGAAGGAATTGGGCGCCGCGCCGAGATCGAAATAATAGCGGCGACCGGTACGAATCCTGGACCGCACCGTTTACCTTCGCGTGCGCAGGCCCGATAAGGGGCGCTTGGCACAGCGGGCGAACATTGTGGGAGTGATCCGGTGAGGGCGGTGCTCGCGTGGCTGGGGCGGACCGGCTTGCTCTACCTGTTGCTGTTCGCCGGCATCGCATTCTTCGTGTTCGCGTGGCCCGCGGTGCGCGGGGGGCTGTCGGGCGAGAGCCTGCGGCACGACGCGATGAGCGTGGAGGCGGTGCGCGAACAGCTGGCCGAAGACCGGCAGGCGGCGCAGGCCGGGCTGGAAGCGCGGGTTGCCGAGGCCGGCACTCTCGGCAGCGAAGGGCTGGCCGAGCGGCGCGGCGCCCTGGTGCAGGAGCGCGCGGCCATCGACGGCGAGCTTGCCGAAGGTGGCGGCTGGCTCGATTCCATTCGCCCCTCGCGCATCCTCGCGCGCAAACGGCTCCAATTGCGCCGCGCGGCGGTGGAAGCGGAACTTGCCGCTATCGACCTGGCGCGGGAAAAGGATGCGCGGCAGGCGGCGGTCACAAGGGCGACAAGCGCGCTCGAGGAATACCGCCGCATCCCGACCGAACGGGCCATCGCGATCTCGCGCGGGCTGTGCCGCGATGCCACCGCCGAACTGGAAGCTTTCGACGAGCGGGAGGCGCTGGACCGCGCCGCACGGCAGATCTTCCTGCTCCAGCGCGCGCGCCTCGACAGCGAACGCCGACGCACATGCGATCTTGCGGAAAGCCGGGCCGCGACCCGGGAACGCGGGCTGGCGGCACGCGACGCGGTGATCGAGGCGCGGGCCCGGCTGGCGGAGGCGCAGGACATCCTCGCCGCGCCTCTGCCCGATCCCGCCGCCGGTGTTTCCGACACGACCCTGCGCGACATCGCCTTGCGCGCCTTGCTGGCGCTGCTTGCCGTGCTGCTCATCCCGTTCACGATCAGGGTGCTGTTCTACTATGTGTTCGCCCCCATCGTCGCGCGCGGGGCGCCGATCCGCCTTGCCGTGCCGAGCGGGCTCGGCATCGTGCCGCAGGCCGAGGGCGGATCGCGGCCGACGCTGTCGGTCACTTTGGCACAAGGCGAGGAATTGCTGGTCCGCCAAAGCTATCTGCAATCGAGCCCTGCCGGCGCGGACATGCGCACGCAGTGGCTGCTCAGCTGGGGCAGCGTCCTCACCAGCCTTGCGAGCGGCATGGCCTTCCTCACCCGGGCACGCGGGGCGGGCGGGACCTACGGGATCTCCGCGCGCGAAGACCCCTTTGCCGAAATCGCCCGGATCGACCTGCCGCGCGGCTCCGCGCTTGTCATGCAGCCGCGCGCGCTGGCGGCCATCGTCCAGCCGGAAGGGCAGCCGATGCCGGTCCGCAGCCGGTGGCGGCTGTTCAGCCTGCACGCCTGGCTCACCTTCCAGCTTCGCTATCTCGTCTTCCACGGGCCCGGCGCGCTGATCGTGAAAGGCGGCCGCGGAGTGCGGATCGAGCCTGCGACCGGCGGGCGCCGCTTCGGCCAGGACCAGTTGGTCGGTTTCTCCGCCCACACCGCCTACACGGTCACCCGCAGCGAGACCTTCCTCCCCTACTTCTTCGGGCGGGAGCCACTGTTCCGCGACCGGGTGGCGGATGTCGATGGGGCTGAGCCCGGCATCCTGGTGATCGAGGAAGCGCCGATGGCCGGCCGCCGCAAGGGCGTGCGCGCCGGGCTGGAAGGCGCCTTCGATGCGGTGCTGAAAGCCTTCGGCATCTAGCGCGCGGAACCGCAAGGGCGCGTCGCCCGTCTCCTCCCCGAAGGAGAAAACCATGACGATCAAGAAACACGGCAGCGCAACCTATGAAGGCCTCGGCAAAAGCGGCAAGGGCCACGTGTCGACGGAATCGGGCGCGCTGTCCGCCCAGCCCTATGGCTTCAACACGCGTTTCGAAGACGGCAACGGCACCAACCCCGAAGAGCTGATCGCAGCGGCCCACGCCAGCTGCTTCACCATGGCGCTGGCGTTCCAGCTGGCCGACGCGGGGCACGAGGACGGCACGCTGACCACCGACGCGGAAGTCAGCCTGGAAAAGGACGGCGACGGCTTCACCGTAACGAAGTCCGCGCTCAGCCTGAAAGGCAAGGTGCCCGGGCTGGACGAGGCGAAATTCATGGAGCTGGCGGACAAGGCGAAGGCCAATTGCCCCATCTCCAAGCTGCTGAACGCCGAGATCACGCTCGACGCGACATTCGAAGGCTAGGCGGCCGCTTCGACGGGCGCGGCGGCGCAGGGATCATCCTCGCCGCCGCCGCCACCCAGCTGGGTGATGGCCAGGACGCCCCCGACCACCAGAACGACGAAGGCGGTGGTGACGAGGCCGAGATACTTCTCGATGAACGCCTTGATCGGGCGGCCGAACACGCGGAACAGGATACCCACCGTCAGGAAGATCAGCGCGCGCCCGGCGATGCTGGCGAGGATGAACGGCACCAGCGCCATGCCGAGGAAGCCGGCGGTAATCGTCAGTAGCTTGAACGGAACGGGCGTTGCGGCCGCGATGATGACCGCGATGACGCCGTACTGGTCGAAGGTGCATTGCGCCGCCGGCAGGCTGTCGATCAGCCCGATCGCGGTCAGCAGCGGCACGCCCACCGTATCGAACAGCAGGTAACCGATCGCATAGCCGAACAGCCCGCCGATCACGCTGGCAGCAGTGGCGATCAGGCCGAATCGGATCGCCTTTTTCGGCTCTGCCAGGCACATCAGCCCCAGCAACGGATGCGGCGGCACCGGGAAAAAGCTCGCCTCGATGAAGCAGAAGAAGGCCAGCCACCATTCCGCATGGGGGTGCGAGGCCTTTTCCATCACCCAGTCGTACAAGGCGCGCAGCCAGCGGCTGATCATGTGCAGCGATCCCGTATCCCGCCCGCCGGGGCGGCGGGAGCGTCTGCTGCGGATTAGGCGAGGCGACGCGCGTTGGCAATCGCGAGCGTATAACCTATTTGGCACTTTTTTATTGACATCGTCACGCTCTTTGGTTAGAGATACGGAACATCGCGATAGTGTGATTCGAGACCGAAAGGGTCTGGGCGGCGCTCCGGCAGGGGTAGCCGCCTTTTTCGTGTCCGCTGTCGCCGGGCGGGAGGAAACACACCATGGCGCGCACGAAGACTGTTCAGCCGGCTTGGGAAGACCCGTTTATAGAAGCGTTAGGTCGCTCCGGAGTTGTCGCCCGGGCGGCGCGCGAAGCGGGCGTTTCCGAGAGGACGCCCTACAAGCGACGCGAAACCTGTCCCGGCTTCGCAAAGCGCTGGGACGAAGCGAAAGCCGGAGCAATCGCCGCGAGATGCGTTGGCGAAACACCCGGCCCGGTGGGCGCGCCAACTCTGCGCAAGTGGCGGCAGGCCTTTCTGGTCGCCCTTGCGGAAACCTCCAATGTGTCGGCGGCCGCCCGGCACGTGAATGTGCCGGCAAGCGAAGCCTATGCGGCGCGCCGCACCGACAGGCCATTCGCTTCGGCCTGGCAGGCCGCCCTCTACGAAGGGTATCTGAACCTTGAGATGGAGGTGCTCGGTCATCTGCGCGATCCCGATCCGGAACGGAAGATGGACGTCGCCAACGCCCTGCGCCTTCTGGGTGCTCATCGGGAAACGGCGGCGCGCGAGTGGGCGAAGCGCAGCCATGTCAGCGCGGCAGACGTGCGCGCCTCGATCGACCGCAAGGTGGAGGCGCTGCGCAAGCAGGTGGCGGCCCGCCAACGCGCCGAGCGCGGCAATCGGGACGGCGCGCCGCAATGAATCGCTCGAAAATCTATCCCGCAGCGCTGCCGAAGGAACTGGACCGCTTCGTGAAAAGCCTGTCGCAGCCGGACAAGGATGAATTCGACTGGCACTTCGGCAACAGCGCGCATGACGGGCAGCTCCCGCCCGATGGCGACTGGCGCACATGGCTGATCATGGCCGGTCGCGGTTTCGGCAAGACAAGGGCGGGTGCCGGGTGGGTCAGGAGCGTTGCCGAAACCGACGAACAAGCCCGCATCGCGCTGGTCGGCGCATCGCTGGGCGAAGTGCGCGCGGTGATGGTGGAAGGCGAAAGCGGTCTCATGTCGGTCGGCCCGCCGGAGAGACGGCCGGTGTTCGAACCTTCGCTGCGGCGCCTGCGCTGGCCGCATGGGCCCGAAGCGATGCTGTATTCCGCGGCGGAGCCCGAAAGCCTGCGCGGCCCTCAGCACAGCCATGCATGGTGCGACGAGCGGCCAAGGAGGCGACCCTCAACGAAGCGATCGTGCGTCTCGACTGCCTCGTCCATCCCGTCGTCCTGGGTGAAGCATCATCCCAGCCGGCCAATCCGCAAGACGGGGACGCCTGGATCGTGGGCACGGCGGCAAGCGGCATATTCACCGGGCACGACGATGCAATCGCCTGTTATGCGTCAGGCGCTTGGCATTTCCTCGAAGCCTCCTCCGGAATGGTCGTATTCGACGCGAATCTGGCGATTTTCCGGCGATTCGATGCAGGTTGGCAACAGCCCGCCTCTATCTCGGACCCATCGGGCGGGACGAGCGTTGACAACGAAGCACGGGTGGCTATCGGCGAGATATGCCAACTCTTGCGGGAAGCAGGCCTTCTCGCCTAAGTGGGCGTAACGGGGAAATTTTTTTCCCGCGTCCGAAACCAATCGCAAGGGCGACCGTTGAAGGCCGTCCGTAATATCACAAGGGGAATTGGACATGAGGCAGTATTTGTTGAGTGCAGTCGCACTCGGCGCCATCGTCGCCGCGCCCGCAATGGCGCAAGACACTGGCGCTTATGCCGGTATCGAAGGGGGCGTCGTGTTCCCTGACGATATCGAGTATAGTGTTGTTACCATCGATAACGCGGTCGAAATCGACCACGACATGGGCTTCGACGTCGGCGGTATCGTCGGCTACGACTTCGGCGGCTTCCGCATCGAAGGCGAAGGCTCGTGGAAGAAGGCCAACGTCGACACGATCATCGCGAACGTGGGCTCGGCTCCGGGCACGTTTGACGGGAACGGCGACCTTCAGATTTTCAGCGCCATGCTGAACGGCCTAGTCGACTTCGGCAGCGACGACGGCGTGAACTTCTTCGCCGGTGCCGGCCTCGGTATCGCAGAAGTGCAGACCGAATTCTCGAACCTCGGCGCTGGCGGTAATTACATCGTTAACGAAGACTACGACGAATTCGCATGGCAGCTGCTCGCTGGCCTGCGCTTCCCGCTGAGCGACCGCGTCGACCTCGGCGTCAAGTATCGCTACTTCAACGTGGAAGACATCGACACTGCCGCCATTACCGGCGACGCTGTCGGCTTCGACGTTTCGACCCACTCGGTGCTGGCCCAGCTGCTGGTGAACTTTGGTGGTACCCCGGCTCCGGTGATCGTGCCGACCGCACCGCCGCCGCCGCCGCCGCCGCCGCCCCCGCCCCCGCCCCCGCCGCCGCCGACCCCGCCGGTCGTCCAGGCTCCGTGCGAGACGGGCCCGTATATCGTGTTCTTCGACTGGGATCAGTCGGACATCACTCCGGAAGCGGCACAGACGCTGAACCAGGCTATCGCGGCTTACGGCAACTGCGGCACCGCCCGCATCATGCTCGCCGGTTACACCGACACTTCGGGTTCGAAGGAATACAACATGGGCCTCGCAGCCCGTCGTAACGCTTCGGTCCGCGAATACATGACGGCCCGCTCGGTCCCGGCAAGCCGGATCACCAGCGAAGCCTTCGGTGAAGAAAACCTGCGCGTTCCGACCGCCGACGGCGTTCGCGAACTGCAGAACCGTCGCGTCGAAATCATGTACGGCCCCAACTCGGGCATGTAACACTTCGACACGTCGAAAAATTCGAGAAGGGGCCGGAGCGATCCGGCCCCTTTTTCGTTGGTGGCATGACAATCAGCCTCGAGGAGCCGACCATGCGCCGCCAGACCATTGCCGCCAGTATTGCCAGTCTTACCCTGATGGGTACGGCCGGATGCGCCACCTATTCGGAAGTCCCGACCGATCGCGTAGCAGAAGCACGGCTTAGCTATGCGAACGGCCTACCCGCGGGCACAGCCCAGTTCTATGTCACCGGCGCCGGGGAGTTGCGCGTCACCGGTGCCTTCGCGGGGTTGAGCGAGGGGCCGCACGGCTTCCACCTTCACACGACCGGCTCCTGCGAAGCACCCGGGTTCCAGAGCGCCGGCGGCCACCTGAATCCCTATAGTCGGGAGCATGGGACGGATAACCCGGCCGGCGCGCATTTGGGCGACCTGCCAAACCTGACTGCCGCCGCCGACGGCACGGCCCGGATTACCGCAGTCGTGTCGGACGACGCGGACGCCGCGCTTGCAGCGATCTTCGATGGCGACGGCACGGCCGTAATGATCCACGCAGGTGCAGACGATTATTCCAGCGACCCGGCCGGCGATGCCGGATCCCGCATCGCCTGCGGCGTGGTCGTCCGGCGCTGAGCGCCAGCTCTCCTGAATCTCAGTCGATCTCCTCGCCGGCCGCTCGGGCCCGCTCGATGACACTGTTACCGGCCGCCGGTACGAGCTTCAGTGCTGCCAGCAGCAGAACGAAGCCGAGTGGGGCGACCACCAGCGTGGAAAGCATCCCGGTGCTAAGGCCGCCCGGGGTTACGGCCGAGACATAGCCGGCCATGAACGGGCCGATGCCAAGGCCTACTAGCGTGGTCGAAAGGAAGAAGATCGCCGTCGCCATCCCGCGCATCCGCGGAAGGACCAGCGCTTGGCTGCTTGCAGCGGCGGCGCCGAGCGCGGATGCGGACGTCATCTGTGCCACGAAGCTGGCGACGTAGAAGGTCGTCAGATCGGTGGTCGTGTATGCGACGATGATCGGCGGCAGCGACGTCACCAAGCCGAACATGATGACCATCACCCGCCCGTTGGCAAACCGCTCGAGCAAAGAGTCCGCCATACGCCCGCCCAGAATCACGCCGAGGAATCCGGCGACAGCGGAAGGCGCGCCGAGGAACCAGCCCAGTTCGGTCTTTGCAGCGCCCAGGTTTCGTTCGGCGAAAGGGGCACCCCAGTAGGATGCCGAGTAAGCCATGAAAGCCACCGTGCCGTAGCCGAGGACCACGGTGAGGAAGGCGGGCGAGCCCCAGGTAAGGCTGAAGGTCGGATAATCGCGGGCGCGCAAGGCGGTGGCCCAGCTGAAGACGGCGTAATAGCCGACACCGAGGAACAGCCACTGGTCGCTAATTCCCGGAACGATCGACGATGTCGCGCCGGCCGTCACCTTGGACAGAACGACGGCGAGGATCGCAAAGGCGGCAAGCCCTGCGAGGTTGAGCAAAAGGGCGCCCGCGCCCTGCTTTGCCGCGCCGAAGATCGTGAACGGAGGAATGACCGCGAGCAATTCTTCGAAGAAACCCTTGAAGGGCTTGGGGTTCTCGGGAGTCGGAAGACCGTCGATCGCGCCGCGGACAGGTTCCTTCAGCGAAACCACCCAGAGAGCGAGAAGCAGCCCCGGGATACCGACCGACAGAAACGCAGCCTGCCAGCCGACAAGGCCGAGAGGCCCGCCTCCCGGATAGGCCTCGTTCCAGTTCTCGACGACCAGGCCGCCGATCAGCAGCGAAATGCCACCGCCGATGTACAGGCCGCTGGAATAGATCGCGAGGGCCGTGGCCCTCAGGCGGGCGGGAAACCAGTCGGCAATCAACGAATAGGCCGACGGACTTGCGGTCGCTTCCCCGACCCCGACACCGATACGTGCGACGGTAAGGGTGGTCGCATTCTTTGCGAAGCCAGATAGCGCAGTCATCGTCGACCACAGGAACAAGCCGACGCTCAACAGTCGGACACGCTTCCAGCTATCGGCAAGCTTACCCAGCGGAATTCCGAAAAGGGCGTAGAAGACGGCGAAGGCTGTGCCGTAGAGAAAGCCGAGGTAATCGTCGGCAACCCCGAGATCCGCTTTGATGTCGTTCGCAAGGATGGACAGGATCTGCCGATCAATGAAATTCAGCACGTAGACCAGAACTAGCACGCTGAGAGCGTACCAGCTGTAGGTCGGCACCTTGTCGTTGGCTGGAGACGTCGCGGGCGTGTGCTCGCTGTCCTGTCCGGGCATTGCTGACATCAGGCGTTCTCTCCGATTGGCGGCGCATCGGCCGGATAGGGCAGCGGGTCGACAAGCCCCGCCTTGGCAAAGCCGACGCGGCGCAGCCGGCAGCTGTCGCAGGCGCCGCAGGGGCGCCCGTCTTCACGCGGATCGTAACACGACCAGCTCATGCCTGCATCCAGGCCGAGCCGTGCCGCCTCCGCCGCGATATCGGCCTTGCTCATATGCTGGAGCGGGGCGTGAACGGTGAAGCCTTCCCCTTCGACGCCCTGCCTGGTGGCAAAATGCGCGGTCCGGGCGAAGCTTTCGATGAATTCCGGACGGCAGTCGGGATAACCCGAATAATCGAGCGCATTGACCCCGATGAAGACGTCGCGCGCGCCCGCTGCCTCGGCAAAAGCGATGGTCAGAGAAAGAAAAACCAGATTGCGGGCGGGTACGTAAGTAACGGGAATATCGCCGCCCAATCCGTCCTTCGGTACCGCGATGTCGTCAGTCAGTGCAGAACCGCCAAACCTGGACATGTCGAGCGGCAGGACGACATGGCGTGCAACGCCTATGGCTGAAGCGACTTCCCGCGCCGCGTCCAATTCGCGCCGGTGGCGCTGGTGGTAGTCGATCGAGAGGGCGTGGATCGCATAGCCCTGTTCGCGCATCAGCCCGGCGACGACCATGGAATCGAGTCCGCCGGACAGCAGCAGCACGCCGCGCCTTTCGGTGGTTTCGGAATGGCCGCTGCTCATGACCCTTGGGCTAGACGCGGTGCGCGCGCCTGACAAGCGTCGGTAGGTGGATCAACGGCAGCTGCCGGTCCGACGCGCCTCCACGTCCAATGCGAAAGGCATGCCGCCGCGAATCCCCTGGGTATCGATCTGGACGAGACCGTCCGTCTCCTTGCGCACGAGCGTACGACCGTATCCGCGTCCCTGGCAGGTGTAATTCACATCCACCTCCTTCGCGCCGTCCTTCACCGTGAAATATCTGCACGCGAGGCCCGGATGGCCGATCTGCAGCAATTCGCTACCGGTTCGCAGGCAGACGCGCTGTGGCGGTTCGCCATCGCGGAACCTGAGGACGTAGCTGCCCTTTTCCAGCGAGCGCAGCATGGCCAGTTCCGGCGCCTGCGCGGACGCCGGGATTGCGGCGAAAGACAAGGCGCAGAATGCGGCAAGCGCCGTCAGTCTAGACATAATCGCCTCCTTTTCTCGAGGCCGAATAATTGCGGCCATCTGGCCCGATTGCGCCTGAATTGCGATTCAAGCTTCAAGAGCGAACTTGCGTGAACAGAAGGCGCAATCGACGGTTATCGTTCCCTCCTCGTCACGCATCTCTGCCTGTTCGTCCTTCGGGAAGCGGGCAATTACGGATTCGAAATGCTCGACCGTGCAGCGGCAGCCGCGGTGCAGCAGCGGTCCCTGCTCGACCAAGACTTGCTCCTCCTCGTGAAAAAGCCGCCAGATCACCGATTCCAGCGACAGGTCGCTATCGAGCAGTTCCTCACCCGTCACGCTGCCGCCCATGATCGAGACATGCTCCCATTCGCGGTGCTCTTCGCGAGTGGCAATCCGATCGCGGCCGTCTTCGCCTTCGGCAAGATGCTGCAGCAGGAAGCCGGCGGCCATGCAGTTGTCGCCGTCGCAATCGACGGCGATCCGCAGCATGGTGGGCACTTGTTCCGATTGGTCGAAATAGGTTTCGCACGCCTCGGCAATCGACGAGCCTGCCAGCGGCACGATGCCCTGATACCGTTCCTCTGCAACGGCGAGGTCGAACGTCACGGCGAGGTAGCCTTCCCCGAACAAACGCTCCAGCGACCGGTCGACGCCCAGATCAGCGACAGCGGCGGGGTCGTAGTCGACATAGCCGCGCAGCTCCCCGTCACGGTAATCGCAAACGAGCAGCGACACCGGTCCCGACTTCGCCTGCGCCTGCAGGGTGAGCTGGCTGCCCTCGTCCTTGAGCAGGCTGCCGACGAGCGCCGTGACGGTCACCGCTTCGGCCAGCAGGTGGCGGATGGGCGGCGGATAACTGTGCGCCGACAGGATGCGTTCCAGCACCGGCCCGATACGCACCGCACGGCCACGTGCGTTGCGCGCCGGCAGGCTGAAGGACAGGGTGTGATCGATAAACAGTTCGGCCGAAGGGGATTGTTCGTTCATGCCGCGCATATGGGCGCGGCGGCGCGCGTTTTTAAGTCCCGGCCGGAAAGCGGCTCAGATCTGCGCGAAACACCAGCGCAGGATAGATTTCTGGGCATGCAGGCGGTTTTCCGCTTCGTCGAACACGACCGATGCTTCGCTCTCGAACACGTCTTCGCTCACCTCGTCGCCGACATGGGCTGGCAGGCAGTGGAGGAAGATCGCTTCGTCCTTCGCCTCGGCCATCAGCGCGGCATCGACCCGGAAAGGCTCCATCGCCGCCAGCTTCGCATCGGCGTGTTCCTGGCCCATCGAAATCCACGTATCGGTCACCAGCACGTCCGCGCCGCGGGCAGCGGCGGCGGCATCCTGCGTCAGCGTGACCGCGGCGCCATTGGCGCGCGCCATGGCGACGAACTCCTCATCGGGCTCGTAACCGGCCGGGGTCGCGACGCGAACGTTGAACTTGAAGATCCCTGCCGCCTCCAGGATCGAATGCAGCACGTTGTTGCCATCCCCGAACCAGGCGAGTTCAAGCCCCGGCAGGGCCTTCCCATGCTCGATCACCGTCATCAGGTCGGCGACGATCTGGCACGGGTGGGACCGATCGGTAAGGCCGTTGATTACCGGCACATCGGCATGGCGAGCGAGTTCTTGGGTTTTCGCGTGATCGTCCGTCCGGATCATGATCGCGTCGACCATCCGGCTGAGCACCCGCGCCGTATCGGCGATGCTCTCCCCGCGCCCGAGCTGGCTCGTCCCCGCATCGAGAATCAGCGCGCTGCCGCCGAGCTGCCGCATCGCGACATCGAAACTGACGCGTGTCCGGGTCGAGCTCTTCTCGAAGATCATGCCCAGGACATGGCCCGCGAGCGGCGCGTCCTTGTCCGGCCTGCCACGCGGAAATATGACGCGCGCAGCCTTGCGCTCATGCGCGTCGCGGAGGATCGTGGCGAGCCCGTCGCCGCCCGCATCGCCAAGGTCGAGGAAGCTGCGCGCTGTCATGGTACCCCCTAGCCGGCGGGAACGACGAAATCCGCCGCCCCGGCCGAAAGCTTTTCGAAGAATTCGTCGATCTCCGCATCGCCGATCACCAGCGGCGGCAGGACCCGCAAGGTCTGGTCGCCCGCGGCCACAGTCAGCAGGTCATGGCTGTCACGCAGGTGCACCATGAACGGGCGGCTCTCCACCTTCATGCGCAGGCCCAGCATCAGGCCCATGCCGCGCACATAGTCGAACAGGTCGGGATAGTTGCCGATGAATTGTTCGAGCCGGCTGCGGATCTTTTTCCCCTTGGTGCGGACTTCGGAGAGGAATTCGTCATTCGCCACGGCATCGAGCACGGCCATGCCCGCCGCCATCGCCAGCGGGTTGCCGCCGTAGGTCGAACCGTGGGTGCCGAAACCCATTCCGCGCGCTGCTTTTTCGGTCGCCATGCAGGCGCCGAAGGGAAAACCGCCGCCGATGCCCTTGGCGGTAGCGACCACGTCGGGCGTGATGCCGTATTGTTCGTAAGCATACAGCGTCCCGGTGCGCGCGACGCCGCATTGCACCTCGTCGAGAGCCAGCATCAGGTCATGCTCGTCCGCCAGGGCACGCAGGCCCTGCATGAATTCCATGCTGGCCGGGCGGATGCCGCCCTCGCCCTGGATCGGCTCGACCAGGAAGCCGGCCGTCTGCGGCCCGACCGCTGCCTTCGCGGCCTCCAGATCGTCGAATTCGACATAGCGGAACCCGCCGAGGAGCGGCTGGAAGCCCTTGTGCATCTTTTCTTGGTTGGACGCGCTGATGGTGGCCATCGTGCGGCCGTGGAATGCGTTGGCGAAGGTGATGATTTCCGTCCGGTTCGCATCGCCATCGTCGTGCTGGTGATAGGCGCGCACGGTCTTGATCGCCGTCTCCACCGCTTCGGCACCGGAGTTCGTGAAGAACACCGTATCGGCAAAGGTCAGGTCGACCAGCCGCTGGGCCAGCGCCTCTCCCTGCGGGCTGCCGTAGAGGTTCGAGACATGCATGAGTTCGGCGGCTTGGCGCTGGATGGCACCGATCAGCCCCTCGTGACTGTGGCCCAGCAGATTCACTGCGATCCCGCTGGCAAAGTCGAGATAACGCGTGCCGTCCTCGTCGATCAGGTGACAGTGCTCTCCCCGTACGGGGCGCACGTCGCAGCGCGGGTAGACGGGCATGAGGGGCGTGATGGACATGTCTTGGGCTAATCCTTGAATTTCGAATTCTGTTTCAAACGCAAAATGGCGACCCCACGCGGGCCGCCATTCGCGCTGTCTTGCAGCAGTCCTGGACCGGAATTCCGGCCCGGAACGGCAGACGGTCAGCCCTGCGCAGGGACGAGATTGACCGCCGAATACTTGCCGCGTCGGTCGACTTCGAGGTCGAATTCGAAGCGGTCGCCCTCGTTGATCTCGCTAAGACCCGAGCGTTCCACCGCGCTGATGTGCACGAAAGCATCCGGCTGGCCATCGTCGCGGGTGATGAAGCCGAAGCCCTTCATCGAATTGAAGAACTTCACGGTGCCGCTGGCTTTCTCGCCGGTCAGCTCGCGCCGCGGGGCAGCGTTGGTCTGAACGGCGATTACGTCGCCGACGACCTGCAGGTCCGCTGCCGACACCTTGCCGCCGCGGTCCACGAGGTTGAACTGCAGTTCCTGCCCTTCGGCGAGCCCTTCCAGGCCTGCGCGTTCCACTGCGCTGATGTGGACGAACACGTCTTCGCCGCCGGCATCCTGCTGGATGAAGCCGAAGCCCTTCTGGGCGTTGAAGAACTTCACCTTGCCGGAACCGGTGCCGACGACCTGTGCGGGCATGCCGCCGCGCTGGCCGCCGCCGCCGCCGCCACGGAAGCCACCGCCTCCGCCGCCGCCGCCGCCGCCGCGATAGCCACCGCCACCGCCACCACCGCGATTGTCGCCGCCGCCGAAGCGATCGCCGCCACCGCCGAAACGGTCGCCACCGCCGCCACCGAAGCGGTCACCACCACCGCCAAAACGGTCGCCGCCACCGAAATCGGACGGCCCGCCGAACGGATCGAAATTGTCTTCGCCGATATTGTCCCGCTTGTCGCGTCCGCGGCCGCGCCGGCCCCTGTCAAAACCCATAATACTTCAAACACCCAAATCGCCGCCCGCTTGATTCGCCGATCCGGAAAGCAGACGGTACCCCCCCGGATCGTCACGCACGACGGGCCAGCCGGCCCGATACAACGCACGCTTTGGGCCTGTGCATAACCCAAGAAATCGCGACACGCGAACAAAATTGGCTGAAAAGCCCAAAGTCGCATGTGGAGATGGCGAAACCTGTTGTCGGGAAGTCGCACCCGCGGCATGGCAGGCGCATGGAAATCATGAGCCTTCTGAGCGATCCGGCCGCTTGGGCCGCGCTGTTCACCCTCATCGTCCTCGAAGTCATTCTGGGGGTCGACAATCTCATCTTCATCGCGATCTTGTCGAACAAGTTGCCGGAGCACCAGCAACAGCGTGCACGCCGCATCGGCCTGGCCCTGGCGCTGGTCCTGCGCATCGGGATGCTCATGCTGATCGGCTGGCTGGTGACACTTCAGCAACCCCTGTTCGATCTCGGCCTGGTCGGCGCTGCCAACGAATATGGCGAGCCGTCCTTCGAAACGGCTTTTTCCGGCCGCGACCTTATCCTGTTGGCAGGCGGCCTGTTCCTGCTGTGGAAGGCCACGAAGGAAATCCACCATTCCATGGAGCCGGAAGACAACACCGGCGACCTGCTCGACAAGACACCCGGCAAGGCAGCCGTAACTGCCACCTTCGGCGCCGTGATCGCGCAGATCGTGGCGATCGACCTCGTCTTTTCCGTCGATTCGATCCTGACCGCAGTCGGCATGACCGACGAAATCCCGATCATGGTCACTGCGGTGGTCATTACCGTCGGTATTATGATGATCGCCGCCGATCCCCTCGCCAAGTTCATCGAGAAGAATCCCACGCTGGTCATGCTGGCGCTGGCGTTCCTCGTGATGATCGGCCTGGTGCTGGTCGCGGACGGTTTCGGGTTCCATGTGCCGAAGGGATATATCTACGCTGCGATGGGCTTTTCCGTCGGCGTCGAAATCCTGAACATCGTCCAGCGGAACCGGCGACGCAGGTTGGCGCAAGAGGCGGGCTAGCGTTCCGTGATAGACCAGCTGCTTCAGTTCGGCGGCTCGCTGGCGGCTATCCTGGCCCTTTTCCTCCTGGCGGGCTGGCTGAAGCTCGGCGGGGTCGGGCGGATCGACGGTCCCGAGCATGCGATGGCGCTGGCGAGCGAGGTCGACCTGCATTTCGCCCCGAGGGACGTGATTGTGGATCGCGAAGGCCGCGCTGCCATCCTTTTCGACGGCGCGGCAGTGATGCTGCTGATGCCGCACGGCAACAAGTTCGTCGGCCGCGTGCTCGGCCCGGCTGCCCGGGTCGAGCGGACGGGCGAAGGACTGTCCGTGCACAGTGGCGAGCGGCTGCACCGCCCCGTCGAGATGGCTCTCGATCACGAGGAGGCGGAGGCTTGGTTCGCGCGGCTTCGCGCCCTAGACTAGCGCCGTGCCCGATTTCTCACCCACCGAATACGCCGTGCCCGGTTTCGTCATGCTCGTGCTGGCCGAAATGGTCTGGGCCCGGCTGCGGCGGCCGGAGGCCTACGAACCGCGCGACACGCTGACCAGCCTCGCCTTCGGACTCGGCAGCACGGTTTCGGGCCTGCTGTTCGGCGGCCTCTTCCTCCTTCTCTACCTCGCGCTGTGGGAATACCGGCTGTTCGATATCGGCTGGGTGTGGTGGGCCTGGGCATTGTGCTTCGTGCTGGACGACCTTGCCTATTACTGGATCCACCGCGCCGGCCACCGGATCCGCTGGTTCTGGGCGAGCCACGTGAACCACCATTCGAGCCAGCATTACAACCTGTCCACCGCCCTGCGCCAAAGCTGGACGGGGTTCCTGACACTGGGCTTTGCGTTCAAGCTGCCGCTGGTGCTGCTCGGCTTCCACCCGGTGATGATCGCGATCTGCGGCGGCTTCAACCTGATCTACCAGTTCTGGATCCACACCGAGTCGATAGGCCGGATGCCGCGCTGGTTCGAAGCGGTGATGAACACGCCGAGCCACCACCGCGTCCACCACGCCACCAATCCGCGCTATCTCGACCGCAACTATGCAGGGGTCTTCATCGTGTGGGACCGGATGTTCCGCACATTCCAGCCCGAGGTGGAAGATGCGGACGAGCCGATCCGCTACGGCATCGTCAGGCAGCTCGGCACGTTCAACCTCCTGTGGTCCGTCTTCCACGAATGGATCGGCATAGCGCAGGACATGTGGCGCGCCCCGTGGCGGCACAAGCTATCCTACCTGCTGCGCGAGCCCGGCTGGAGCCATGACGGCAGCCGCCAGACCAGCGACACGATCCGCGCGCGCTGGCGGGAACGGAGGGGCGAAGGCTCCGGACCCGGAAATTCCCCGCAAGCTTAAATCGTTGCGCCCCTTTAATCGCTCGCTTAATCCTTGTGACCGAGGAGAGCGAGCATGGATGAATTCGACGTCATCGTCGTCGGCGGCGGTAGTGCGGGCAGCGCGGCGGCCGGGCGGTTGGCAGCAGCGGGCAAGAGCGTTTGCCTGCTGGAGGCCGGCGGCCGGAACGACAATTTCTTGATCAAGACGCCGGGCTTCATGCCCTTCCTGCGCAACAGCTCCAACTATCGCTACGACACGGTCCCGCAGAAGGGGCTGAAGGGCCGCATCGGCTACCAGCCGCGCGGGCGCGGCCTCGGCGGGTCGAGCGCGATCAACGCGATGGTCTATATCCGCGGCAACCGTTTCGATTACGACCAGTGGGCCGAACTCGGCTGCGACGGCTGGGCCTATGACGATGTCCTGCCCTATTTCAAGAAGGCCGAATGCAACGTTCGTGGCCAGAGCGAGTACCATGGCGGCGACGGGCCGCTGTGGGTCAGCGACCAGAAATACGCGAACCCCGCCAGCAAGGCTTTCGTCGAAAGTGCAGCCTCGCTCCAGCTGCCGCGCAACACAGACTTCAACGGCGAGAAACAGGCCGGTTTCGGCATGTACCAGGTGACCCAGAAAGACGGCGAGCGCTGGTCGGCCAGCCGCGCCTATATCGAGCCGCTCCGCGACCGAAAGAACCTCGACGTGCGCATCGGCGTGACGGTGCAGCGGCTGGAGATCGCGGATGGCCGCGTCACCGGCGTGACCTACTCCGTCGGCAAGAAGGAGCGCACGATCACGGCGCGCGGCGGCGTGATCCTGAGCGCAGGCGCCTTCAATTCGCCGCAAATCCTCATGCTGTCGGGCATAGGGCCGGGCGCGCATCTGCAGGAACACGGGATCAACGTGGTCGACGACCGTGCCGCCGTGGGCAGCGATCTGCAGGACCATATCGACTACGTCTCCAGCTGGGAGACCGAGTCGAAGGAGCCTATCGGCGACAGCATCGCCGGCAGCATCCGCATGGTGAAGGCGATGATCGAGCACCGCCGCCAGCGCACCGGGATCATGACCACCCCCTATGCCGAAAGCGGCGGCTTCTGGACCGTGATGCCCGATGCGCCGGCTCCGGACGTCCAGTGGCATTTCGTGCCGGCGATGCTGGAGGATCACGGGCGCGAGAAGGTGAAAGGGCACGGTTTCTCGCTCCACGCCTGCGTGCTGCGCCCGGAAAGCCGCGGGACGGTGCGGCTGGGAAGTCGCAACGCCGCCGACGCGCCCCGGATCGACCCCAATTTCCTCGACGACGAGCGCGACATCGCGACGCTGCGCGCGGGCGTGCGCCTGTCGCACCGGATCGCTTCCGCCCCGCCGCTGTCGGACTATGCGCCGAAGGACCGCTATCCCATCGACCTCGACGACGACGGGCAGCTCGACGATCTCATCCGGAGCCGCGCCGACACGGTATACCACCCGGTCGGCACCTGCCGCATGGGCGCCGACGAGGCTTCGGTCGTCGATACCCGGCTTAAGGCGCGCGGAGTCGACGGGCTGTGGATTGCCGATGCCAGCATTATGCCCCGCCTCGTCAGCGGCAACACCAACGCGCCCAGCATCATGATCGGCGAACGCTGCGCCGACTTCGTGAAGGACGCGCTCGGCTGAAGTTCGGCAAAAAAAGGGACCGGAGCTTGCACTCCGATCCCAAGGATATTCCGCAGGAGGAACATCGGTTGGCGAGGCCGGTGAGGAGAGAGAGTTCCCGGCCCCGCCAATCTGGTTAAGATCAGTTGTAGGCGCGCTCCCCGTGTTCGGAGATGTCGAGGCCGTTGACTTCGGTCTCTTCGTCGACCCGCAGCCCGGTGACGAGCTTGGCGATGAAGCCGGCGACCAGCGTTCCGATCGCGGCCCACACGATGGTCACGACCACGCCTTCGGCCTGGATGAAGAGCTGCGCGAGCGTTGCGGTCGATCCGTCTCCGGGGCCGCCGATGAACGGCTGGTAGACGATGCCGGTACCCAGCGCGCCGACGATGCCGCCCACGCCGTGGATGCCGAAGGCATCGAGGCTGTCGTCGTAACCGAACTTCTGCTTCACCTTGGCGACGAAGAAATAGCACACGATCGAGGACGCGATGCCGAGCAGGATCGCCCCGAACGGACCGCTGTTGCCGGCAGCCGGGGTCACGGCGACGAGGCCGGCGATGACACCCGAACAGAAGCCCAGCGCGCTGCCCTTGTGCCCGGCCAGCCGCTCGATCACCATCCAGGTCAGCGCCCCTGCCGCCGTGGCGACGAAGGTGTTGATCATGGCGAGGCCGGCAACACCGTCAGCTTCCAGTTCGGAGCCGGCATTGAAGCCGAACCAGCCAACCCACAGCAGGCCGGTGCCGATCATCGTCATCGTCAGGCTGTGCGGCGGCATGGGCTCAGCCGGATAGCCGCGGCGCTTGCCGAGGAGATAGGCGAGCACGAGGCCCGACACACCTGCGTTGATGTGGACCACGGTCCCGCCGGCGAAATCGAGCGCACCGGCATCGAACAGCAGGCCGCCATCCCACCACACCATGTGGGCGATGGGGAAATAGACGATGGTCAGCCAGATCGGCACGAACACCATCACCGCGGTAAATTTCATCCGCTCCGCCGTCGCGCCCAGGATCAGGGCGGCGGTGATGGCCGCGAAGGTCATCTGGAAGCTGATGAAGACATATTCGCTGATGACCTCGTCGCTGAAGGTGGCCGCCGTGCTGTCGGCAGTCGTGCCCGTCAGGAACAGGTTGCCCCAGCTGAAGAAGCTGTTGCCTTCAGGCCCGAATGCGGTGGAATACCCCCACATCACCCACACCAGCATCGCCAGCGCGGCGGTGGCGCCGATCTGGGTCATGGTGCTGAGCATGTTCTTCGATCGCGTCAGGCCGCCGTAGAACAGGGCGAGGCCGGGCAGGATCATCAGCAGGACGAGGACGGTGGAGGTCATCATCCAGGCGTTGTTGCCGGGGTTGGCGACGGCAGCCGCCGCCTCGGTCGTGGCGCCCGCAATCGGCGTACCCGCTTCGGTTGCAGCATCCTGCGCCCATGCGGCGGAGGCGGAAACGATGCTGCCGGCGGCAGCGCAGAAACCCGTGATTTTCTTGAGCATGTCGGTCCTCCTCAAAGTGCCGCGTCGCCGGTTTCGCCGGTGCGGATGCGGGTGGTGGACGAAAGGTCGAGGACGAATATCTTGCCGTCGCCGATGCTGTCGGTGCTGGCGACTTCCTGGATCTTCTCGACCACTTGCGGCGCCAGCGCATCGCTCGCGGCGATCTCCAGCTTGACCTTCGGCAGCATGTTGGTGGCGTATTCCGCGCCGCGATAGATTTCGGTCTGGCCCTTCTGGCGGCCGAAACCCTTCACCTCGGACACGGTCATGCCAGCGACCCCGATCTCGCCGAGGGCTTCGCGCACCTCGTCGAGCTTGAACGGCTTGATGATGGCGACGATGTATTTCACGTGAGCGCCCCCCTGTTGCGATATGGAAACCCGGACACGCGCAAAACGCGCCCTTCGCACTTGCAGCAAGAGCCGTGCCAGAATGTAAGAAATCGCAATACGGGGGGCACGCGGCGCAATTTGCAATTAGCGAGAGCCCGGCCGAGTCACATTTTTATGCAGCTGCCTTAATTTTCGGCATCTGCTTTCGGCAGCCGCAGGTGCGCATAGACGGGCAGGTGGTCGCTGCTTACCGCGGCGAGGTCGCTGCCGTGCACATCGGTGTGGGACACCCGCCAATGGTCGCTCACCACGATCCGGTCGAGCGTGCCGAGCGGGCGATGCGCGGGGAAGGAGCGGCCCGGTGACAGCACGGTCCAGTCCTGCCCGCCGAACGCCCTCAGCGCACCCTTGTTGGGCAGCCATTCGTTGAAATCGCCCATAAGCACGGTCGGGCATTCGGCTTCGTCGGCACAGTGTTCGATCACCGTGCGCAGTTGGTCGCGCCGCCTTAGGCCGGTGAGGCACAGGTGCATGCCGACCATGCGAACCCGGCGCCCGCCCACCGACAGGTCGGCCCGCACCGCCCCGCGCGGTTCGATCGTCGGCAAGTCGACGCGGCAGGTGCCCGTCACCTCTATCCCCTCGCGCAGCAGCAGCGCATTGCCGTGCCAGCCGAGCGAATGGGGCCGCTCGGCCACCGCGGCGGCGTGCCAGCCGTGCCGTTTCAGCAAGTCTTTCGGCAGCACCGATGCGCGATTGCCGAAGCGCATGTCGGCTTCCTGCAAGGCGACGATATCGGCGTCGATCTCGTCGATGACCGCCAGGATGCGCGCCGGGTCGCGGCGGCGGTCCCGCCCCACGGCCTTGCGAATATTGTAGCTGGCGACGGTCAGTTCCATGCGCACCCTTCGGCCGCGAACCTAGCGTTCTTTCGTCGCGGAGAAAGTCAGCTTGGGATTTTTCTCTTCCTGGTAGCCGACGTCCCACGGCGACTTCGCCATGAAGACGAGGTCGCCGTCGCGGTCCTTGGCCAGGTTGGCGCGATTGAACTTCTCGAATTCATCCATCGCGGCCTGATCGCCCTTCAGCCAGCGTGCGGTGGCAAAGGGAGAGGCTTCCAGCTTCGCTTCCACCTTGTATTCGGCCGACAGCCGGCTGATCAGCACCTCGAGCTGCAGCTGGCCGACCACGCCGACGATCCACTGCCCGCCGATTTCCGGATAGAAGACCTGGATCACCCCCTCCTCGGACAGGTCGTCCAGCGCCTTGCGAAGCTGCTTGGTCTTGGTCGGATCGACCAGCTGCACGCGGCGCAGGATCTCCGGAGCGAAGTTGGGCAGGCCGGTGAAGCGGATTTCGTTCTTCTCGCTCAGCGTGTCGCCCACGCGCAGCGTGCCGTGGTTGGGGATGCCGATGATGTCGCCGGGATGCGCCGTGTCGGCAATCTCGCGGTCCTGCGCGAAGAACAGGATCGGCGAATGGACCGCGATCGGCTTGCCGAGGCCGCTCGGCGTCAGCTTCATGCCGCGCTTGAACGTGCCCGACACCTGCCGCATGAACGCGATGCGGTCGCGGTGGTTGGGGTCCATGTTGGCCTGGACCTTGAAAATGAAGCCGGTCACCTCGTCCCGGCCCGGATCGACCTGCTCCTCGCCCGCCGGCTGGGGACGCGGCGGGGGCGCGAATTTCGCGATCGCCTCGATCAGTTCGGTCACGCCGAAATTCTTCAGCGCAGAGCCGAAATAGACCGGGGTCAGGTCGCCGGCGCGATAAGCCTCCAGGTCGAATTCGGGATAGCCGACCTGCGCCAGCTCGGCCTCTTCCGCGAAATTCTCAGGTATCGACGGATCGCTGTCGACCGTGCCGAGGAATTCCTTCGACGGTCCTTCGGGCCGCGCGACCGCGCCGCTCTCGAAATCCAGCACGCCTTCGAACTGGCCGCCCATGCCGATGGGAAAGGCCTGCGGGCTGACGTCGAGGGCCAGCATGTCGGCGATCTCGTCCAGCAGTTCGAAGACCGGCCGCCCTTCGCGGTCGACCTTGTTGACGAAGGTGATGATCGGCACGCTGCGCAGGCGGCAGACTTCGAACAGCTTGCGGGTCTGCGGCTCGATCCCCTTGGCCGCGTCGATCACCATGATGGCGGAATCGACAGCCGTCAGGGTGCGATAGGTGTCTTCGGAGAAATCCTCGTGCCCCGGAGTATCGAGCAGGTTGAAGGTGATCCCGTCACGCTCGAACGTCATGACGCTGGAGGTCACGGAGATACCGCGCTGCTGTTCGATCTTCATCCAGTCCGAGCGCGCCCGCCGGGCCGCCCCGCGCGCCTTGACCTCGCCCGCGAGATGGATCGCGCCGCCGGTCAGCAGGAGCTTCTCGGTCAGCGTGGTCTTGCCGGCGTCGGGGTGCGAAATGATCGCGAAGGTTCTGCGTTCGGAGGACATGGCTGGCCGCTTAGCCGCACCGCCGCCGCGCGTCCACGATGCAGCACCGACGGGCAACCGAATGGCAAGAAATCGGTGCTATCCGCCAACCGTATTCGAAGGGGGTCCGAATGAAGAAATCACTCGTCACACTGGCGCTGCTTGCGCTCGCCGGCTGCGGCAGCAACCTGCCGGCCAACACCTACGACCTGCCGCCGGAGGAGGTATACCAGCGGCTGGTCGCGGGCGATCTCGAAGATTTCAAGAATCGCATGCGATGCGGCATCGATATCTTCATCCAGCAGGGCGGCACCACCAACCAGAGTGTCTCCTACCGCGTCAGCAGCGGTTCGCAGTCGGTCGCCAGCTTCGATGTCGAGCTGGTCCCGGTCGACGGCGGGATGACGGAAGTGAAGATCAACCTGCCACCCAAGGGCGACGGGGAGATCTACGATGGCACCCAAACGGTCGCGCGCCCGGCCTTCCGCCAGCCGCTGCGGATGGGCGTGGAGGAAATGGTCGCATCCAGAATCGAAGGCCGCGCCTTCAATATCGAAGGGATGCCCAACCTCGATATCAACGGCCCTTGCTTCATGCAGAAGGAACAGTGGCGCATGGGTCAGACGCCGAAAGTCGGCGATCCGATTTCGGGATCGCGTGCCTACGGCTCGCGCGACAGCAGCCTGTCCGACGACTGGGGCGAGTGACGCCTAGCCGCGCAGTTCCGCACCAAGCTTCGCCGCGGCGGCCACGATCTTGTCGGAAACCGCCTTCAGCTCGGCATCGGTGAAGCTTTTCTCGCCCGGCTGGAGCGTGGCTTCGATGGCGACGCTTTTCCTGCCTTCGGGGACCCCCTGCCCCGCGAACACGTCGAACACGCGTGCGGCGACGATGGCCTGCTTGTCTGCGCCCTTCACCGCACGCTCCAGCTCGCCGGCGGCGAGATCGTCCGGCACCAGGAAGGCGAAATCGCGCTTCACCGGCTGCAGCGCGGGCGGCGCATAGGGCGCACGGGCGAAGCCGGGCGCTTTCTTCGGCGCAGGGATCGCGTCGAGGAACAGCTCGGCCACCACGACCGGCCCGTCGATGTCGAACGCTTCCAGCGTGCGCGGGTGCAGCGCGCCGAACCGGGCGAGCACGGCTTTCGGGCCAAGTCGGAGCGTGCCGGACTGGCCCGGATGGAACTGTGCGCCGGCCTCGCCCATCACTTGCAGGCGGTCGACCGGGGCCCCAGCGACTTCCAGCAATCGTTCGGCCATGCCCTTCGCATCGTAGGCATCGAAGGGCGCGGCCTTGCCACTGGCCCAGCCGCGCGGTGTGTTCTCGCCCGCAAGCAGGACGGCCAACGTCTCGCGCTCGTCGCTCGAACCGTCAGCGCCCCGGAAATATCGTCGGCCGAGTTCGAACACGCGCACCCCGGCCGCGCCGCGGTCACGGTTGCGCTTTGCAGCGCCCAGCAGGCCCGGGATGAGCGAGGGCCGCATGACCTTGAGGTCTTCGCTGATCGGGTTCTCCAGCGCCCACAGAGACGCGTCGCCTTGCGCAAAATGCGCGGCTTCGGCTTCGGGCAGGAACGACCAGGTGATCGCCTCGTGCAGGCCCGCCGCGGCAGCCGCGCGGCGCATCTTGCGGGCGCGAAGTTGCTCGCGCGTGGCGGTGGGTTTGGCGACCCCTTCGACGCGCGGCAAGGGCGTGCTCTCGACCTTGTCGAGCCCGTGGATGCGCACGACTTCCTCGACCAGGTCGGCGGCGCCTTCGACATCGTGACGGCGCAAGGGCACGCTGACGGTCCAGTCAGGCGCCACGTCGAAATCGAGCGCGGCGAGGATGCGGCGCTGTTCGCTTTCGGCAATGTCGACACCGCCCAGCGTCCGGGCCAGCTGCGGATCGTAGGCCACGGTCATCCGGTCGGCCGGCGGCGATCCCGCGCGCGCGGCTTCGCTCGCTTCGCCGCCGCAGGTGCGCAGCATCAGGTCCGTCAGGAGCGCGAGTCCATCATCAAGGAAAGCGGGATCGACCCCGCGTTCGAAGCGCGTGCGGGCATCGCTGGCAAGGCCAAGCTTGCGGCCCGTCACGCCGATACGTTCGGGATCGAAATAGGCGATCTCGAGCAGCACGTCGGTGGTGCCTTCGGTTGCACCCGAATGTTCCCCGCCCATGATGCCGGCGATGTCGTGCACGCCGTTGTCGTCGGCGATCACGGTCATGGTTTCATCGAGCGTGTACGTTTTCTCGTTGAGCGCCTCGGCCGTCTCGCCATTCTTCGCGCGGCGAGCAACCACCGCGCTCGAAAGCTTGGCGAGGTCATAGACATGGGCCGGGCGGCCGAAGGCGAGCATCAGGTAATTGGTCGCATCGACCAGCGGCGAGATCACGCGCTGGCCGGCCGCAAGCAGGCGGCGCTGCATCCATTCCGGGCTGGAGCCGGTGTTGTCGACGCCGCGGATGACACGGCCATAAAAGGCCGGGCAGCCTTGCGGATCGTCGATGCGAATTTCGACCGGGCAAGCGCCCTCACCCGCAATCGATGGTACTTCGACAGGCTTGTAAGTGCCAAGACCCGCCGCCGCGAGATCGCGCGCAATCCCCATCACGCCCATGCAATCGGGCCGGTTGGGGGTGATGGCGACATCGAACACCGGGCTCGCCGCGTGATAATCGGCGAAGCTCGTGCCGACGGGCGCATCGGCGGGCAGTTCGATAATGCCGTCGTGCTCGTCGCCGAGTTCCAGTTCGCGCACCGAGCACATCATGCCGTTCGATTCGACGCCGCGGATCTTCGACTTGCGCAGTTCCATGCCATTGGCCGGCACGACCGCCCCGGGCAGGCCCAGCACGCCCTTCATCCCGGCACGGGCATTGGGCGCACCGCAGACGACCTGCAGCGGGTCGCCTTCGCCCGTATCCACGGAAAGGACCTGCAGCTTGTCGGCATCGGGATGCGGCGCGGCGGTCAACACCTCAGCAACGCGGAACCCGCGCAGCTTTTGCGCCGGATCCTCGATTCCTTCGACTTCGTGGCCGATGGCGTTGAGCGCCGCGGCGATTTCCGTCACGCCTGCCTCGGTCTCGAGGAAATGCTTCAGCCATTCGAGCGAGAACTTCATGATGCCGCTCCCACGCCGCCGGAAAGGGTCGGCTGGTCGAATGCGCCGAAGCCGTAATGATCGAGCCAGCGGCCGTCGCCGTCGAAGAATGCGCGCAAGTCGTCCATCCCGTATTTGAGCATGGCCAGCCGGTCGACGCCGAGGCCCCAGGCAAAGCCCTGCCATTCGTCCGGGTCCAGCCCGGCCATCTCGATGACCCGGCGATTGACCATGCCGCTGCCGAGCAGTTCCATCCAGCCGTGTCCGGGCGCAGCGCCGTCACCGCCGAGTACCCTTTTGCCGCCGACATCCTGCCAGCCCACGTCGACTTCCACCGAAGGCTCGGTGAAGGGGAAGTAGCTCGGGCGCAGGCGCAGCACGATGTCATCGCGCTCGAAGAAAGCCTTGAGGAAGGTCTCCAGCGTCCACTTCAGGTGCCCCAGGTGGATGTCGCGGTCGATCACCAGCCCTTCGACCTGGTGGAACATGGGCGTGTGCGTGGCATCGCTGTCGCTGCGATAGACGCGGCCGGGCGCGATGATGCGGATCGGCGCGCCCTGTGCCTTCATCGCGCGGATCTGCACCGGCGAGGTATGCGTCCTCAAGAGCATCCGGTTCCCGTCGGCATTACGGTCAGGGAAGTAGAACGTGTCGTGCATTGCGCGCGCCGGATGCGTTTCCGCCATGTTGAGCGCAGTGAAATTGTGCCAGTCGTCCTCGATCTCCGGCCCGGTCGCGACGGAAAAGCCCATGTCGGCGAAGATTTCCGCCAGCTCGTCCATCACCTGGCTGACAGGGTGGACGCTGCCCTTCGGCGTGTGGGGTGCAGGCAGGGTGAGGTCCAGTGTCTCGCTGGCAAGGCGCGCGTCGAGAGCGGCATCGGCGAGCGCGGCCTTGCGCGCCGCAATGGCATCGGCGACCTGTGCCCGGGTGCCCTGGATCTTCGGGCCCTCGCTTTGCCGCTGCTCCGGCGTCATCCCGCCCAGCGTCTTCATGAGGGCGCTGACCCAGCCCTTCTTGCCGAGCGCCTCGATGCGGATCGCCTCCAGCGCATCGCCGGTTTCGGATGCGGCGATCGCGCCCAGCGTGTCGGAAAGCCGTGTGTCGGTATCGTCTGCCATGGTGCCTTATCTGGTCTTCGGGGGTCCGGTGTCGGGTTGGTTCGTTACGGTCCAATACGAAGAAGCGCCACCCCCGCCTTGGCAGGAGCAGCGCTTCGTGTCGTAGTCCGTCAGGACGACATCAATCAGGCGGGAAGCGCGTCCTTGGCCTGCTTGATGATCGTCTTAAAGGCTGCGCCCTCGTTCATGGCGAGGTCGGCCATCACCTTGCGGTCGAGCTCGATCCCGGCAAGCTTGGTGCCGTGGATGAACTGCGAATAGGTCAGGCCTTCGGCGCGGACAGCCGCGTTGATGCGCTGGATCCACAGGGCGCGGAAGTTGCGCTTCTTAACCTTGCGGTCGCGATAGGCGTACTGGCCGGCCTTTTCGACGGCCTGGCGCGCAACGCGAATGGTGTTCTTGCGGCGACCGCGATAGCCCTTGGCCTGGTCCAACAGCCGCTTGTGCTTCTGGCGCGTGGTAACGCCGCGTTTGATGCGAGGCATGTTTCAGTACTCCTGCTTCAGTCGAGCCCGTAGGGGGCCCATTTCTTCACGGCCTTGACGTCGCACTTGGCGAGAACGTCGGTGCCGCGGTTCTGGCGGATGTACTTCGCATTGTGGCTGATCAGGCGGTGGCGCTTGCCGGCGACACCGTGCTTGACCTTGCCGGTAGCGGTGATCTTGAAGCGTTTCTTCACACCGCTCTTGGTCTTGAGCTTGGGCATTTTCATCTCCTGTCAGAGACACGTCCGAACCAGCCCTGGCAGCCCTAACGGCCAGACCGGCAGATGAATCACGTGTCGGTGAAGGGCGCGCATCTAGCGGATGCTGCGCGAAATGCAAGGCCTGCGCGCGTCAGGCGTCGTAGATCATCTTTACCGTCATCCCGCCGTCGATGACGATCTGCTGTCCGGTCACGAAGCCGCCACCGGCAATCCATTCGACCGCCTCCGCGATGTCCGCCACCGTGCCGACCCGGCCGGCAGGATGCTGCGACTTCGCGGTCTCGGAATGCTCGGCCTCGCTGCGCTCGCCTTCCTTCTGCCACGGGCCGGTCTCGATCCACCCGGGAAGGATCGCGTTGGCGCGCACTTCCGGACCGAGCGAGACGGCGAGCGCGTGAGTGAGCGCGGACACGCCGCCTTTCGCCGCGCTATAGGCAAAGGTGTTCTCCTCGCTCATCAGTGCGCGGGTGGAGGAGATATTGGCGATGCTCGCCCCGTCGCCGCGCCGCAGCAACGGCAGGGCCTCGCGGCTGCACAGAAAGGCGGCGGTCAGGCTCGCGTCGATCCAGCCCTGCCAGCGTTCCAGCGACAGGTCTTCCAGCTCTCCTGCATAGGGATCGGCAATCCCGGCGTTATTCACCAGCACGCCCAGCCCCTCGCCATCGAGCCAGCCATCGACGGCGGTGAAAGCCTTCCTGGTAGTGCTTTCCCGCCCCACGTCGCAGGCATGGGTGAGCAATTGCGCTTGCGGATAGGCTGCCGAAAGCTCGGCCAGCGCGTCCCCGTCCTTGTCGAGCGCCGCGACGCGCCAGCCGAGGCCGAGGAAATGGACCGCGCAGCCGCGGCCGATGCCGTTGCCCGCGCCGGTAATGCAGATCGTCTTCGTGGTCATGGCCAGCCCAACGAACGAGCCGGTCAGGAGTGCCCCATCGCTTCCAGCACATCGTCGAGCCGCGCCGGATCGCCGAGCGCGAGGACGGTGCCGTCGCTGTCCGCATCGAGCGGGTTGCCCTGCCAGTCGCTCATCGTGCCGCCGGCGCCCTCCACGATGGGGACCAGCGCGGCATAGTCGTAGATCGCCAGCCCGGCTTCGCACACGATATCCAGATGGCCGCCGGCAAGCAGGCCGTAATTGTAGCAGTCGCCGCCATAGACGATCGTCCCCTGGCGGACATTGCCGCCGATCGCGCCGGCCAGCCGCATGTAGGGTTCCGCTTGGTCGGCGCTGAAATAATGCGGGCTGCTGGTCGCCAGCACCGCGCCTTCCAGTGCGGCGCAGGTCCGGGTGCGGACCGGCTTGCCGTTGAAACTCGTCCCTTCCCCGATGCGCCCGGCCCAGCGCTCCCTTGCGACCGGCTGGTCGATGATTCCGAGGACGGGCCAGCCGTCCTGCACCATCGCAATCAGCGTGCCGAAGATCGGGCGGCCGGCCATGAAGCTGATCGTCCCGTCGATCGGGTCCAGCACCCAGCGGCGCCCGGCGCCTTCGTTGGAAAGCCCGTATTCCTCGCCGAGAATACCGTCCCCGGGCCGCTCGGCTTCCAGGATGGCGCGAATGGCCGCCTCGGCCGCCTTGTCGGCTTCGGTCACCGGAGAGCGATCGGCCTTGCGCTCGTGCGACCATTCGCCGCGGAACAGCGGACGGATCGCTTCGCCCGCCGCATCGGCTAGACGGTGCGCCAGCTTCAGGTCGTCGGCAGTCGCCATCTCAGTCGAACAGGCTGGAGACGCTGGCCTCGTCGGCGATGCGGCGCATGGCTTCGCCCAGCAGCGGGGCGACGGTGAGCGTGCGGATGCGCTGCGAATCGTCTGCCGCATCGGTCGCGCGGATCGTGTCGGTGATGACGAGTTCCTTCAGCGCGCTCTTGTCCACGCGGGCCACCGCGCCGCCAGACAGCACGCCGTGGGTGATATAGGCCGCCACGCTCGACGCGCCCTCGTCCAGCAGCGCCTGCGCCGCGTTGCACAGCGTGCCGCCCGAATCGACGATGTCGTCGATCAGGATGCAGTGCCGGCCCTTCACGTCGCCGATGATGTTCATCACTTCGCTCTCGCCCGGGCGGTCGCGGCGCTTGTCGACGATGGCGAGCGGAGCATTGTCGAGCCGCTTGGCCAGCGCCCGTGCGCGCACCACGCCGCCCACGTCGGGGGAGACGACCATCAGGTCCTGGTCGCCGTACCGCGCCTGGATATCGGCCGCCATCACAGGGGCCGCGTAGAGGTTGTCGGTTGGGATATCGAAGAACCCCTGGATCTGCCCCGCGTGCAGGTCCACCGACAGCACGCGGTCGGCCCCGGCTTCGGTAATCAGGTTTGCCACCAGCTTGGCCGAGATCGGCGTGCGCGGGCCGGGTTTGCGGTCCTGCCTTGCATAGCCGAAATAGGGCACCACCGCCGTGATCCGCTTGGCCGAGGCTCGCTTTAGCGCATCGATGCCGATCAACAGTTCCATGAGGTGGTCGTTGGCCGGGAAACTGGTCGACTGGACCAGGAAAACGTCCTCGCCGCGCACGTTCTCGTGGATTTCGATGAAGATCTCCTCGTCGGCGAAGCGGCGCACGCTGGCATCGGTCAGCGGCATTTCCAGATAGCCGGCGATAGCCCGGGCGAGCGGCAGGTTCGAATTGCCGGCCATGATCTTCATATCTGCGAATCCTCGAAAGATTGGGCGCGTGGCAACCGCCTAGACTACGCCCCTGCGAATGCAACAGGGGCAGCGGTCGCTTTGCCCAGCGCGATCGCTAGTCCTCGAGGTCCGCGAGCGTTGGACGCCGACCCGCGCCATGCTGACGAGCGAAACGCGCGTCGGGCGATTGCGCCTCGGACAGGCAGTGGCGCGAGACCCGCTTGCCGCCAGTGAGCGCCGCGAAAATGCCCTGCGGGACGTATGCGAAATCGGTCGCGAGCAGGCGGCGGCCTTCAGGCAGGTCGATCACGTCACTGCGGCGGTAGAGCGAGCGCCATCGACGCTGGTTGTACCATTTGCCGTTGTTCAGGCGGCGGTCGCTGGCCAGCTTGCGCTGGCCGGGGTTGATGACCGTGGCGAGATTCGCTTCTCTACCGCTGCAATACTCGTTGAACTTTTGTTCGCTCTCGCGCAGGTTCCAGCCGTCTTCGGCCAGCACGACCATGCCGGGAATAAGTGTGGCGCAGGCCAGTGAGGCAGCTAGGACGCGCAGCCGAGCGACTCCGACCCGTGATGACCAGAAAATGCCGTGAAGGCTGCCTATAATACTGCCAAAGACGTAGGGCGCAGACTCGATCCCGCGTGAGTCGAGCAATTCGCCCGCCACACCTCCGAGCACCAGCCCAAGCAGGCCGAGCGCTAAGGAACCGAGCATCGGCGATGCAGCGATTGCCCGGCCGCCGATCCAGAGCGACAAGCAGCCGACGACTATCCCGATGGGAATGGCCAAAACACCGCCGACAAGAGCGATCAGCGGCGCGATAACCAACGCGCCAATATCGCCCTGCCCATTCTTCAGAACGTAGAAAATCGACCCGAAGATGGTCCCCACCGCCGATGCAGTGAGGGAAATCAGCGCGATGGCGCAGCCCGGTGAGTCCTTTCGGCCTACATCCTGCGGAAGGTGTTCAGACTTGGTGCTCACCCTTAATCCACCGCACCGTGCCGGAACTGGCGCGCATGACCACGCTTTCGGTCGTCATCAGCCCGCCGCGTCGGCGCTTCACCCCGTCGAGCAGCGATCCGTCGGTCACGCCGGTGGCAGCAAAGATGCAGTCGCCGCGGGCGAGGTCTTCCAGCTTGTAGATGCGGTCGAAGTCGCTGTCGGGGATGCCCCATTTCCGGGCGCGCGCCTTTTCGTCCTCGTTGCGGAAGACCAGGCGGCCGTTGAACTGCCCACCGACGCAGCGTAGGGCGGCGGCTGCCAGCACGCCTTCGGGCGCCCCGCCGGTGCCCATGTACATATCGATGGTCGTGTCCTCGTCCGTCGTCGCGATCACGCCGGCAACGTCCCCGTCGCCGATCAGGACGACCCCGCAGCCCAGCTCGCGCAGTTCGGCGATGATATCGGCGTGGCGCGGCCGGTCGAGCACGCAGACGATGATCTCGGCCGGCTCGACGCCCTTGGCCGCTGCCACCGCCTTCACGTTCTCCGTAGGCGATCTGGCGAGGTCGATCACACCGTCGGGATAGCCCGGGCCGACCGCGATCTTTTCCATGTAGGTATCGGGCGCGTTGAGCAGGCAGCCTTCCTCCGCCGCGGCCAGCACGGCCAGCGCATTGGGGCCGGCCTTGGCCGTGATCGTGGTGCCTTCCAGCGGGTCGAGCGCGATGTCGATCTTCGGGCCCTTGCCGGGCGCGCCGCCGACCTTTTCGCCGATGTAGAGCATCGGCGCCTCGTCACGCTCGCCTTCCCCGATGACCACCGTGCCATCCATGTAAAGCTCGTCGAACGCGGCGCGCATGGCCTCCACCGCAGCGGCGTCGGCGGCCTTCTCGTCGCCGCGGCCGATCAGCTTGCTCGCGGCGATGGCGGCCGATTCCGTCACCCGGACCATTTCGAGCACGAGGACACGGTCGAGGACGCTGGACGCGGCGGTCTTATTCATTGGCAATTCACCCGTTCTGGCAGAGGGCCACGGCAGCGTGCATAGCTATTCATGGCCAGTGCCGCGGCGCTTAGCCAGAGGCGGGGGGAAAGTCGAGCGTGCGAATTGACCGGTTGGCCCCGCTGGCAGCCCTGCCCCTTATCCTGCTGTCATCACCGGCGCTGGCACAGGACCTCGATGCCCCGCCGGAGCCGGGCACGGTCGAAAGCCTCGGCGTCTACCGCGCCGCGCCGCCCGACGAAATCGACCTGACGCAGGACGACCGGACCGAGCTTCCCGCCGATGCCGCCACCCCTGCCCAGCAGGAGGAATGCCGCAGGCAGCAGGAGGCGGCGATCGTGCGCGAGGAGATCGTGGTGTGCGGCGAGGTGGCCGACCAGTCCCAATACCGGACGATGTCGCGCAAGGACGCGCAGGCGCGATATGCCCGCGAAACCAACACGCAGGGGGCGTTCGGCGCGCCCGACCATGCGCCCGACATTGCAGGGCCCGGCATCTTTCGCGGGAAGCCGACCATCAGCGGCGTTTGCCTGCCGCTGTCCTGCCCGAAGGCCCTGCCGCGTTTCATCGACGTTACCGCCTTGCCGGAGGCCCCCGCCGGGTCCGACGCCGACCGGATCGCGCGCGGCCTGCCCCCGCTCGGCAACGATACCGGTACCCCGCAGCAGCTTGACGAAGAAGCGCCGGCAGAGCCGGAAGACGAGGACGGATCAGTCGGCGAGTAATTGCAGCGCCAGCGGCGCGTCGGTCAGCACGTCCGATCCGCCCAAGGCTTCGAGCGCGTCGCGCACGCAGCTTTCGCGACCGTGGTGCGTGACCATCATCACCAGCACCTCGCCACCTTCCGCCGACTGGCCGCGCTGCATCATCGTTTCGATCGACACCCCGGCATCGCGCATCGCGGCGGTCAGTTCGGCCAGCACGCCGGGCCGGTCGTAGACGCTGAAGCGCAGGTAGAAGCGCGCCTCGTTGGCGCCGTGGTCGGCGCGCCTTGCTTCCATCAACCTATCCGTCGGGACAGCGAAGGCCGGACTGGTCATGCCACGCGCGAGATCGACCAGATCGGCAGCGACCGCGCTCGCCGTCGGCTCGGCCCCCGCGCCCGCACCCTGGAACAGCAGGCGGCCGGCGAAATCGCCTTCCACCACCACCGCGTTGGTGGGGCCGGTCACGTGGGCGAGCGGATGACCGATCGGGACCAGCATCGGGGCGACCTTCTGCAGCAACGCACCTTCTTCCCCGCCGCTCGGCCGCGCCATGGCGACGAGGCGGATGACGTGGCCGAGCCGCGCCGCTTCCGCCACGTCGGCAGGGCGCAACCGGTCGATCCCCTCCGTCTTCACACCGGCGAAATCAAGCTGCGTGCCGAAACCGATTGCGGCGAGGATGGCGAGCTTGTGCGCCGCATCGATCCCGCCGATGTCGAAGCTGGGGTCCGCTTCGGCATAGCCCTTCTCCTGCGCCTCGCCGAGGACGTCGGCAAACGCGCGCCCGCTCGTCTCCATCTCGCTGAGTATGAAATTGCTGGTCCCGTTGAGGATGCCGTAGAGCCGCTCCACCCGGTTGGCCGCCGCGCCTTCGCGCAGGCCCTTCACGACCGGGATCCCGCCCGCGACCGCCGCCTCGAAAAGCAGCGCGGCCTCGTTGGCCTCGGCGAGCTCGGCGAGTTCGTGCCCATGTTCGGCGATCAGCGCCTTGTTCGCCGTGACGAAGGCCTTGCCCGCGCCCAGTGTGGCCCGCGCGAGTTCGAGCGCGGCGCCGGACGACCCGCCGACCACTTCAACCACCACGTCGACGTCCCCGCGCGCAGCGAGCGCTGTCATGTCGTCTTCCCAGGCGAAGCCAGACAGGTCGACACCGCGATCCCGTCCCCGCTCCCTGGCGGATACGGCAGTCACCCCCAGCGACACGCCGCCACGTTCGGCAAGAAGCGTGTTGTTCCCTTCGATCAGGCGCAGCAACCCCACCCCGACCGTGCCGAGGCCGGCAAGCCCGATCCTGAGAGGCTGTGTCATGTCGTCGATCATCCCGTCGGCCATCGTCATCGCCTTGCCCATAGCGCAGCCGCGCCCGATGGCGAGACAGTTAAGCTAGTGAGATGGCTAGGTGCGGTTGCGCAGACAGGGCCCCAGCCCGTCGCGCACGACGCGGTAGTCGGATTCGGCCCGCGCACGGTCCTGCGCGCTTTCGGTGAGCAAAACGCCGGACGGCAGGCTTTCCGGCAGGCTGCAGGCGAGGCGATACCACTCGAGCGTGCCGTTGGCGGGCGCCGCCGCCGACTGATCGACGATTTCGCTCCACGACACTCCCCAGCGCGGCTGCTGCCCCGGGCGGCGCAGGATCGTGGCGGTGACCGTGGCGTCGTCGGGGCTCGCAAAGAAAATCTGCGTCTCCGATTCGCCGGCCAGGTTGCCCGGCACGGAAAGCACGTCGCGCACGCCCGACACGCGCGGCGGCGCATCAGCGGCGCTCAGCTGGGACATGACGGCCAGGGCCTGCTCGATCAGGGTCGGGGTCGCCGGAAGCTGCGCATCGGGCGCAATCAACTGGATTTCCCCCGGAACGCGCCCGGCCTTTGCGAAGACGATGACCGGCGCCTTTTCGATTTTCGGCGGCTTGCCTTCCGCATCCAGCGGCAGGTCGACGAGATAGGTGAGGACTTCGCCCACCGGTGCCTGCGAATACAGCAGCCGCTGCGTTTCTCCCTCGACGTAGAACCGCACCATGCCCGGCGAGACGTTCGGCGCGCGCTCCGGCTTCAGGGCGACCGCCTCGGCGATATTGACCACCGCCACCAGGTCCGCCGCTTCGCCATAAGTCACGAAATCGGCATAGGTCGGCGCCGGGCCCGCCGCGACCGGCGGCAGGCTGCGGATCTCGTCGCCGCCCCCGCCGATGCAGGCAGAAACTGCGAGAGCCAGTGGCGGGAGGGCGAGCAGGTTGAAAAGGCGCTTGGGCATGGTCTCTCCGGTATCGGGACGGCGATGAACGGAACCTATCTGGCGCGCGGGAGGTTGCGAGTAAAGACGGCCTCAAAAGCGGGTCGGCGCGCGTTAACCTTTCGATAAACCGTTTGCGTTGCCGCGAGCTATCCCGCTAAGGGGCGCCCGTCCGGAGCCGGGACGTACATGGGCTTCGGGCCGGGCCATCGCGGCCTTCGGGGAGTTGGATTGCACCGCCTTCGCGGACATTCTCGCTAGACTCGGAGACGGTAGAAGGGGATGTTATCTCCCCGACTCGCCAAACGCGTTGGGTCCTTGGGATTGGCAATGGAGTGATGCAACTGAATGGCTTATGCTGACCAACAGATGAGCGGGAACAAGATTGTCTCGATCATTATCGTTGCGCTCATCCATATCCTCGTCGGTTACGTCTTGATTAGCGGCCTCGCCCTTTCTGCGGCGAAGAATGTGATCGAACGTGTGACCACGGTGGATATCGAAGAGCCGGAACCCGAGCCGACGGAAGAGCCGCCGCCGCCGGACGAGCCGCCGCCGGAAACCGTGCCGCCGCCAGTCACCGTGCCGCCGCCGCCGACGCAGCTGAACCGGGCACCGCCCGATCGCCAGACGACGTCCACGCCGCCTCCGGCGCGACCGCCGGCTGCCACCGCGCCGCCTCCGGGTCCGCCTCCGGGTCCGCCGCCGCCGCCGCCGCCGCCGCCCCCTCCTCCGCCGCCACCCCCGCCGCCTTCGCAGGCACGCGGCGTGTCGCCGGACAACCAGGGGCGCTGGGCAGGCCAGATCCAGAGCAACTATCCTTCGCGCGCCCTTCGTGCCGGCGACGAGGGTACCGTCCGGCTCACCGTTCGCGTCGGCTCGAACGGTCGGGTGGAAAGTTGCAGCGTGACCGGGTCTTCGGGCTCCAGCGCGCTGGACGATGCCGCTTGTCGCGGGATGGAACGCTACGCACGTTTCAACCCGGCTCTGAACGATGCGGGGCAGCCGATCTCGGCGTCCTACAGCACCGCCATCCGCTACCAGATTCCGCGTTGATGGCGGCGGCGTAGCTAGATTTACGAATTCAATTTTCTGAGAGGAAATTCGCAATGCTTATCGAAATCATGGCCGCCGCAGGCGGTGAAGAAGTGAAGAACCAGTTCGGTTTCTGGGAAGCCATGGAACAGGGCGGTCCGATCGCCTGGGCCATCTTCGGCGTCCTGGTGATCATGTCGGTCGGGTCCTTCTACATCCTGTTCACCAAGCTGTTCGAACAGCAGAAGGTGATGAACCAGTACAAGGATACCCGTACCAAGTTCTGGCGTGCGGGCAGCATCGATGAAGGTGCCACCAAGCTCGAGAAGAACAGCGCCTGGCGCCAGCTGGTCGACGATGCCCGTGAAGCGAAAACGGAACACGGCAAGATGACCGACGACGTCGAAGCGCACGACTGGCTTCACGGCTCGATGGCCCGCAGCGAAGCGGCAATCAACGCGAAGCTCGCCGGCGGCCTGCCGTTCCTCGCTTCGGTCGGCGCAACGGCTCCGTTCGTCGGCCTGCTCGGTACGGTGATCGGTATCTACCGCGCCCTCATCAACATCGGCCTCGCCGGTTCGGCCTCGATTGACAAGGTTGCCGGCCCCGTCGGTGAAGCGCTGATCATGACCGCCATCGGCCTGCTCGTGGCAGTGCCGGCCGTGCTTGCCTACAACTGGCTGCAGAGCCGCAACCGTCGTATCGCCGCAATGCTGAGCGGCTTTTCCAATGAACTGATGGCCAACATCACTTCGAATGGTGCGGTCAAGCCGAAGGTAATGACCGCGACTTCTACGCAAGCTGCCGGCAAGGCCGCTGCTACCAAGCCGACCACGGCTACGGCAGCCCGTCCGGCTACGACGACGACCACGACGACCAAGCCGAAGGCATAACGGCACCTCGTCAATTGCGATGAGAGGGCGGCTACGAGCCGCCCTCTCCCGACAAAACGAAGTTTTGAGACAGGACGAAAACCATGGCAATTTCAATGGGCGGCGGCGGCGAAGAGAGCCCGATGTCGGACATCAACACGACGCCTCTCGTGGACGTCATGCTGGTGCTCCTGATCATCTTCCTCATCGCCGTTCCGGTCGCCATCCAGACGATCGAAAAGCTGAATATCCCGGTCTTCGAATCCGTCGAATCGAAGGACAAGGTGGAAAACCTGCAGCTGACCGTCAGCACCACCGACGATGCCGGCCGCAGCGCTGGCGAGCCGGGTTACCAAGGCGCCTCGCGCAATGGCGATTGCCGCGTCTACTTCAACAATATCGCGCCGGTGGATTCGACCCAGCTTTACGAGCGTGCCGTCGGCCGCATCGACAATCTGATCGAGCAGGCAGGTAGCGTGGAAGCCCTGGTCGAAGATCCGGAGCGTATTCCGCAGGTCCACATCCGCGGCGACGCAAACGCACCGTGGCGCTGCATCGCAGGCACGATCTACCAGGTGCAGGCAGCCGGTTTTCCGGTCGTCGGCTTCATTTCCAATCCGACCGAGCCCGGCATCTAAGCCGCGCATACGGTACGGATAGAGAGAGTTAAGGAGTACACCCCATGGCAATGTCAGGCGGCAAGGACGATGGCAGCCCGATGATGGAAATGAACACGACGCCGTTGATCGACGTCATGCTCGTTCTCCTCATCATGTTCATCATCACCATTCCCGTGGCGACGCACTCGGTCGACATCGACATGCCGGTGCCGAACGACCAGCCGCTCCCGGACCAGCCGGATCCGATCAAGAACAAGATCCTGCTGACCGAAGACGACCGCATCCTGTGGAACGGGGACGAGATCAACCAGCAGCAGCTGGTGAACCTTCTCGCGGAAACGCTTCGTTTCGAAGTCGAACCGGAACTGCAGTACGAACCTTATCCGGCCGCCAGCTACGACTATGCGGCCAAGGTCCTGCAGATCATCAAGACGTCCGGCGTGAGCAAGTTCGGCTTCGTCGGCAACGAACAGTATCGCAACTTCGGCACGGGCGGCCCAGCCAACCCCGTGGGCGGCGCCAACTAGGCTCCGCAACCAGCGAAACACCGGAAAGGGCGGCTTCGGCCGCCCTTTTTGTTGCGCGCCGTCTATGACGTTCGTCGAGGAGCCTGGCAACGCGCTGCGCACAGCAGCTTGCATTGTTCGTTCCTTATGATATGTTATGACATCAAATCTGGGAGATGGGCGATGAGCGATACGCAATCCGGCACGATGGGCGAAATGAACACCACCCCACTAATCGACGTGCTGCTGGTCCTCCTGGTCATGTTCATCATCACCATTCCTGTCGCCACCCACTCGGTGGATATCGACATGCCCGCCGATGGCACCCCGCCCGTCATTCCGATCGATCCCATCAAGAACAAGGTCGTCATCACGACCGACGGTGCCCTGTTGTGGAACGGCGAGCCGACGGGCGAGGCCGGCCTGATGCAGGCGCTGAGCGACACCAAGGCCATGCGCCCCGCGCCCGAATTGCAGTTCGAGGCCTTCGCCGACGCACCCTACAACGCCGCTGCACGCACGCTGCGGCTTGTGAAGGCCAGCGGGGTCAGCAATTTCGGCTTCGTCGGCAACGAACAATACCGCCAGTTCGCCGCTGCCGCCGAATAGGCGCACGCACGCTTAGTCCCCCTCCACCACCGGTCGTTCCGGCCGCATGGCGGAGGCGGCGAGGCTTTCCGCTTCCAGCAGCAATTCGTCGTCGGCAGAGCCCTGCGGCGTGCTTTCCCGCCCGATCATCACCATGATCGGCACCGCAAGCGGGCTAACCCGATCAAGCTCGACATGGACCAGCCGCTCCGCCGCATGGTCGAGCACGTCGCCGAGCCGCCCGACGTCGGTCATCAGCGTGCGCGCATCGGCCCAAGCGGCTTCCAGCAGGACGTGGTCCGGCTCGTACTTCCTCAGCACATCGTAGATGAGGTCGGTCGAGAAGGTGACCTGCTTGCCGGTCTTGCGCTTGCCCGGCTGCTGGCGTTCCACCAGCCCGCCGATAACTGCGACCTCCCGAAAGGCGCGGCGCAGCAGGTGCGACTGCTGGACCCAGTCGACGAATTCGTCGGCGAGGATGTCGGGCGACAGCAGCGGCGCATGTTCGGTCACCGGGCGCAGGCCCCACACGGCAAGGCAATAATCGTTGGCGTTGAAACCCAGCGGCTGGAGCCCGCGATCCTCCATCCGCTTGGTCACCAGCATGCCGAGAGACTGGTTCGCGTTCCATCCGGCGAAGGTGTAATAGACGCTGTAATGCCGCTTCGCATGGGGGAAGCTTTCCACGAGGAGCCGGCCGGGCGCAGGCATTTCACTGCGCCAGTCCTGCACCTCCAGCCATTCGCGCACGTCGTCCGGGAAGCGGCCCCAGCCGGCCCGGTCGTCCAGCATGGCCTGCACCCGGTCTGCCAGGTGCGTGGTCAGCGGCATGCGCGCGCCGCCATAGGAGGGGATCATCGCCGATTCCTTCGACGCGCGGACGATCACTTCCATGTCGCGGATCTGCTCGACTTCCAGGCTGGTGCCGGAGAAGAAGAACGTGTCGCCCGGCGATAGCTGCGCCGCGAAGCGTTCTTCCACCCGGCCGAGCGACCGCCCATTGCGGAAGCGCACCTCCAGCATCTCGGAATCGATGATGATCCCCGCATTGAGCCGATGCTTCGCTGCCATTTCCGGATGGGTCAGCCGCCACATGCCGTCCCTGTCGCGGGTGATGCGCTGGAACCGGTCGTAGGCCTTCAGCGCATAGCCGCCGGTGGCCACGAAGCCGAGCACGCGCTGCCACACCGCCTCGTCCACCCACGCGTAGGCGAGGCTGGAGCGGACTTCGGCCAGCAGCGCGGCCTCTTCGAACGGCGCCGCGCAGGCACAGGCCATCACGTGCTGGGCGAGCACGTCGAGCCCGCCGGGGCGGAAGTCCTCGCCGTCGCGCCGGCCCTCGTCCACCGCCTCCTTGGCCGCGGTCGCTTCGAGAAACTCGAACCGGTTGCCGGGCACCAGAAGCGCGCGGCTCGGCTGGTCGAGGCGGTGGTTGGCGCGGCCGATGCGTTGCAGCAGGCGGCTGGAGCCCTTGGGCGCGCCCATCTGCACGACGAGGTCGATGTCGCCCCAGTCGACGCCGAGATCGAGACTGGCTGTCGCCACCAGCGCGCGCAGATCGCCGCGCGCCATCGCCCCTTCCACCTTGCGCCGCGCCTCCTTCGACAGGCTGCCGTGGTGGATGCCGATGGGCAGGTTCTCCTCGTTCGCGTCCCACAGGTGCTGGAAGATGTACTCCGCCAGAAAGCGCGTGTTGGTGAAGACCAGCGTGGTGCGGTTCTGGCGGATGAGGTCGTAAAGCTGCGGGATCGCCCAGGTCGCAGCATGGCCGCCCCACGGCACGCGCTCCTCTTCGGGCAGCAGGATCTCGACCTCGGCGGGCGCGCCCTCTTCGCCTTCGACCAGTTCGACCGTGTCGAGATCACCCCACGGGGCGAGCCATTCGCGAAACCCTTCCGCATTAGCCACTGTCGCCGACAGGGCTGCGCGCTGGAGGCCGGGCGCAATGGCCTGCAGCCGCGCCAGCGAGAGCGCGAGCAGGTCCCCGCGCTTGCCGGTGGCGAAGGCGTGGATCTCGTCGATCACGATCCGCTTAAGGCCGGCGAACAGCTCGAAACTGTCGGGATAGCTGAGCAGCAGGGAGAGCGACTCAGGCGTGGTCAGCAGGACGTGCGGCGGCTTCTCCCGCTGGCGGCGCTTGCGATCCGATGGCGTGTCGCCGCTGCGCGTCTCGACCCTGATCGGCAGGTCCATTTCCTCGATCGGCGCGATGAGGTTGCGCTGCACGTCATGGGCGAGCGCCTTGAGCGGACTGACATAGAGCGTGTGCAGCCCCGCGGGCGGCTCGGCATCGCCAAGGCGCGAAGGCGTGAAGTCGGCGAGCGTCGGCAGGAAGCCCGCCAGCGTCTTGCCCGCGCCCGTATCCGCCACCAGCAGCGCATGGCGCCCCGCGTCGCTCGCCGCCAGCATGGCGCTCTGGTGCCGCCGCACCCGCCACCCGCGCCCTGCGAACCACTGCGCGATCTCCGGCGGTGTTGGATCGGTGTTGGAGCTACCCACGCGCGCTCCTCACCGATGGAACACATGGAACACGGTCCTGGCGGAAATCCGGGTGGCAGGCGCGTACGGTCCTCATGCCAGTGGAAACGGCCAAAGAGGAGGATTGGTGCCGTGCGGAAACCATCGATGCCGTCTGCCCGACAGAGGCCGCGTAGGAAAGCGCGTCAGAACGTCCGCAAAACTTCGTCCGACACATCGTCGAGCCGGGCGAGGGCATTATCGAGGAGGGCGATCGTTACCTCGCAGCGCCGTGGATGCGCCAGGTCCATCTGCGAGCGAATGATTTCTTCCGCCTCCAGCCCGGTATCGGCCGCGACATTTGCGATGAGCCAGCCCGGAAATTCACGCGCGCCCCAATAGGACGTATCCTCTTGCTGCATCAGGCCACGCTCGAGCAAGCTGCCGGCCAGCGCGCGTTCGGTCGCGGCCGTTTCCGCCCCTACCACTGGCACGCCGTCATAGAAGCTCTGTCCGGTGACTTCGCGGCATGCGTCGTTGCCCGTGTCGCGCGCCGTCTTCAGCCATTCCAGTTGCAGCCGACCGATTGCAACCAGATCCGCCCGGTCGGCGTCCGACCGCGCATTCAGAATGGCCTTGCGAACGATCATTCGTGCGCCGTTTTCCGGTTCGGGCTCTTCCTCGCGCATCGCCCTGAAAAGCGTGGCGGCAAAGAAAGGATCGGCGGCTTCGACACGCGCGGAATCGATGCCGTCCGGGAAGAGTGCGGCAAGGATAGCGTCGAACCGCTCCCGCTCGCCGGGAAGCGCACGGGCCGGCTCGTCGATTTGCTCGATCTGCATGTCTGGCTCTTCGGACCGCATGTCATGGTCCCGATCACGGTCCGGCAGACACATGGCGACCAGCAGGAAGAGACCGAAAATCCACCAGCTGCCGTACTTGTCGAGCTTGTACCGTTCGGCGAAAGACAGCAGGTCGCCGCGTTGGACATCCGGCTCGTAATAGGCAGCATCATCGCCGACGGACGGATCGACGTAGATTTGAGGCCGCTCATCGACCGGATCGTTTTCCGGAAGCTCCGGCTCCCTCTCCGGCTCCGGCTCCGGCTCCGGCTCCGGCTCCGGCTCCGGCTCCGGCTCCGGCTCCGGCTCCGGCTCCGGCTCCGGCTCCGGCCCGGGTTCGGGTTCGGGTTCGGGTTCGGGTTCGGGTTCGGGTTCGGGTTCGGGTTCGGGTTCGGGTTCGGGTTCGGGTTCGGGTTCGGGTTCGGGTTCGGGTTCGGCAGTTGGGTCCTCGCGGGTTGCAGGCAAGGTCCCTGCATCGGCTATCCCCCGCCCGCTTCTTTGGCCTTCGCGCACGAGCTCGGCAGCGATGAAAAGGGCTTTTTCGCGCGCCTCGGTGAGCCGCGCAAAGGCGGAAATCTGCATCGTGAGATCAAGCTCGGCGCGCCGCTGCGCATAGGCGGCAAGGATCGCATCGCGATCCGACGTTTCTTCTATGCCGAGTTCGGACCAGGGCCAGGCCATCCCGTCAACGACCGTTGGGGGGCAGCCTCAGTGCCCCACGCTTTCGCCGCGTTCGAGGCCGCTCAGGGCCAGCTGTTCGTCGATCTGCGCCATCAGCCGCGCGAGGCCTTCCTCGCTGTCGCTTTCGGCGCGGGCGACGAGGACGTCCTGCGTGTTGGACGCGCGCAGCAGCCACCAGCCGTCATCGGTGGTGACGCGCACCCCGTCGGTCGTGTCGGCGTTCGCGTCGCTCCCGGCGATGCGGCCCGCCACCTCGTCGATGGCGGCGAACTTGCGGCTCTCGTCGACCTGGAAGCGCATTTCCGGCGTGTTGATCATGTCCGGCATGTCGGCCCGCAGCTGCGTCACCGACTTGCCGAGCCGCGCAGCGGCGGCGATCAGGCGCACACCGGCGTACAGCGCGTCGTCGAAACCGTAATAATCGTCCGCAAAGAACACGTGGCCGCTCATTTCCCCGGCAAGAGGCGCGGCCGTTTCCTTCATTTTGGACTTAATCAAGCTGTGCCCGGTCTTCCACATCACCGGCTTTCCGCCATGTGCCGCGACATGATCGAACAGGGCGCGGCTGGCCTTCACATCGGCGATAACCGTGCTGTTAGGTAGTTTTCCGAGGAGGTCCTCGGCGTAGATCATCAGTAACTGATCCCCCCAGATGACGCGGCCTTCGCCGTCGATCGCGCCGATCCGGTCGCCGTCGCCGTCGAATGCCACTCCGAAGTCGAGGTTCTTGTCCGCGACGAGGGCTTTGAGGTCGGCCAAGTTGGCCTCGACAGTGGGATCTGGATGATGATTGGGAAACGCACCATCGACATCGGTATAGAGCAGGGGATGCTCGCCCGGCAGCCGCGCGGCGAGCTTTTCGAGCGCGGGGCCGGCGGCGCCGTTGCCGGCATCCCAGCCGACGCGCATCCCGGCCAGCGCATCGGCATCGATACCGTCCAGCCCGGCCAGGATGCGATCGATATAGGCGTCCATGATATCGACGCTCTCGACCTCTCCGGTCCCGTCGGCCCATTCGCCCGCAGCGCTCATCCGGCCGAGCCGCTGGATATCCTCGCCGAAGAACGGCCGGCCAAGAAATACCATCTTGAAGCCGTTGTAATTGGCGGGATTGTGGCTGCCAGTTATCTGAATGCCGCCGTCCACCTCTTCGGCTGAGGCTTCCGCGTAATAGAGCATCGGCGTGGCGCTCATGCCGATGCGCCGCACGTCGCACCCGGCGGCGGTGAGGCCTTCGACCAGCGCATGTTCGAGGATGGGGGAGCTTGTCCGCCCGTCATACCCGACTGCGACTTGTCTGCCCCCTTCGGCGCGCAGCATGGTGCCGAAGGTGCGGCCGATGGCGCGGGCATCGTCTGCCCCCAGCGTCTCGCCGATGATGCCGCGGATATCGTATTCGCGCAGGGCGGTAGGGTCGAACGTGTGGCTCATTTCGTTGTGTCCTCGGAAGGGTCGCGGGGCGGCGCCTCATGCGGAAGCTCGTCCAGCAACAGGTCCCGCGCGGCGTTGAGTTCCTGCAGCCGGGAAGTGGAGCCGCCGCGGTCGGGGTGGACCAGCGCGGCCATGCGCCGGTGCGCGGCGCGAATGTCCTTGTGGGTGGCGGTGGCAGACACGCCGAGCAGTTTGCGCGCCTTGAACACGGCTTGCCCGCGCGTGGGCTGCGCGCTCAGATATTCCCACGGCCACTTGCCCAGCGCCCAGCGAACCACGATGCAGATCGCTGCAGCGATGATGACCAGCTTCGTCACGGTCAGGCCGGCTCCAGCTCGGCCGCCGCATGGGCCGGCTGCGGCAGGTTGAGCGCTTTCAGCAGCACCCTCAATTCCTGCCGCGCAACGAGGTGGCTGGTGCCGAGCTCGCCCAAATGTCCCTTGTCGAGCAGCGTCAGACCGGCGGGGAACAGGGCGCGGTAGATCACGCGTTCGGACAGGCCGTGAGCAGTGCGGAAACCGACGCGCTTGGACATTTCGGCCAGCGCCTGATCCAGCCGGCGCTGGTTCTTCGCCTCGACATGGCCAGTGCGGTTGCGCACGACCAGCCAGTCCATCGCGCGCCGTCCCTGCTCCATCCCGGCGCGGCTGCGCTTGAGGCGCGCTTCCCAGATCAGCTCGGCATAGAAAGACAGTTTGCGGACCTTGAAATTGTCGGGATCGACCTGGCCGATGAGGTCGAAGTCGACGAAGCTGTCGTTGAGCGGGGTGACCAGCGTATCGGCATCGGTCGCGGCGTGGCGGGCCACCGGATCGTCGCGCCCCGGCGTGTCGATGATTACGAAGTCGCAGCCGTCTGACAGCTCGGCGAGCTTGGCGTCATAGGCATCGGTGTCGGTCGTATCGAGCACGTCGAAAACGGGGCCGGGCAGCTCGATCTTCCGCTCGCGCGCCAGGTCGCGGCGGTTTTCGAGGTAGCGGTAAAGCGTGCGCTGGCGCGGATCGATATCCAGCGCGGCGACCTTCGCACCCTGGTATGCCAGCGCGACGGCCACGTGGACGGCGGTGGTCGACTTGCCGGTGCCGCCCTTTTCGTTGGCGAAAACGATACGATGTGCGCTGCCGGTGGCCATCGGCCTCCCCCTTCTGGCCCCCGCACGGCCCTGCCCCGGGCGATGCGAAAGCGTGATTGCGAAACCCGCCCGCGCCCCGCTAGGGACGAAAGCCTGTTCGCACGTCCATATAGGAGGGCTGCCCAAGTGGAAACCGTCACCGACCTCGCTTCGCTGCGCCAGGCTGTGGATGAATTGCGCGCGGCGGGGACAAGCTCCGCCACTGTCGCGCTGGTGCCGACGATGGGCGCGCTGCACGAAGGTCACCTGACGCTGGTGCGCGAGGCGGCGAAACGTGCCGATGCGGTCGTCGCCAGCATTTTTGTCAACCCGACCCAGTTCGGCCCGAACGAGGACCTGGACGCCTATCCCCGCCAGCTGGCCGAAGACAGCGCCATGCTGGAAGCCGAAGGCGTCGCCCTGCTGTGGGCGCCCACGGCGGAAGCGATGTACCCGACGGGCTTTGCCACCACCATCGCGGTCGCCGATGTCAGCGAAGGGCTGTGCGGTGCCTCCCGCCCCGGCCATTTCGGCGGGGTGGCCACGGTGGTGAACAAGCTGTTCGCGCAAGTTCGCCCGGACATGGCGCTGTTCGGCGAAAAGGACTGGCAGCAGCTGGCCGTGATCCGCCGGATGGCGCGCGATCTCGACCTTACCATGCCTCATGTCGATGCGATCCATGGGGTGCCGACCGTACGCGAGGAAGACGGCCTCGCCCTGTCGAGCCGCAACCGCTACCTCGCGGCAGAACAGCGCGCGGCTGCCGCGACCCTGCCCGCCGAAATGCGCAAGGCGATTGCCGCGATCGAGGCGGGCAGCGACGTGGCCGCGACGCTGGCGGCGCTGGAGGCACACTTGCTACAAGCCGGGTTCGCCAGCGTCGATTACGCCACGCTGGCCGACGCCATGTCGCTCGCGCCTCTGGCTGAGACCCCGCGCGCAGGCGCACGCCTTCTCGTCGCTGCACGCATCGGGACCACCCGCCTGATCGACAACATGGCGGTGCAGCCGGGCAGCGGCCGGTAACATCGGCTTGCAGGGCCGACAAAGGGCTACCGCTCGCCCGCAGCGGCCCCGCAGACGGAGCGAAGCCCCGGCGAAGGGATCAGCCGCGAGGATCTAGGAAAAAGATTGGAGCGGGTAGCGGGAATCGAACCCGCATAACCAGCTTGGAAGGCTGGGGCTTTACCACTAAGCTATACCCGCTCGGGGGCCGTCAGGCGGGGCGAGCATTGCCATCCAATCACCGGACACGCAAGCGCCAGTTGCCGGCGCGCGAGGCCCCGGTTCAGTTGGCCACGGTTCAGTCGGCCCCGATCAGTCTGACGGCGTGACGGCCTTGGTGATCGTCTCGCTCAGCGTTTCGGTCGGCTGCGCTTGGGGTGCGTCGTCCTCTTCCGCCACCGCCTCGAAATTCTCGAGCCCGCCGCTCTCGGCGATCACGATGTCTACCCGGCGGTTCGTGGCGCGGCCCTCTTCATCGGGCTCGCCATCGGGCCGGGCGTTGGGCGCGACCGGGTTCTGCTCGCCGAAAGACACTATGGTGATCCGGCTTTTGGCCACGCCTTTCTCGACCATGTAGTCGGCAACCGCCTGCGCCCGCGCTTCCGAGGCGCGCAGGTTGGCGGCGTCGTTGCCGCCCGCGTCGCTGTGCCCGCCGAGGGCGATCGGCCAGCCCTTCGCCACCTGCTCGCTCTCCAGCAAGGCGTCGATCGCCGCGCGCGCGTCTGCGGCCAGCTCGGCCCCGCCGTCTGGAAAGCCGACCGTGGCAGAGAGCGGCTCAAGCGCCATGGGCACCGCCGTCTCCGCCTCCACGTCGGGCCGCAGGATCGAGGCCGTGCCGGTCGCGCTGGGCGTCGCGGTGGGCTGCGGATCGGCGCCGTCCTGCGCACTGTTGTTGCAGGCCGCCAGCGCCAGCAGGCTGGAGACTGCAAGAGCAATTCGCATCGTATTCGTGTTCATCCGGTCCCCCATCATGCCGGTTGCGGCTTGTCGCCATCTGGATCGCGCTTGCGGGATTTCACTTCCGCCTTGCGCTGCTTGACTTCTTCCGCGCGGTTCTCGTCCGGCGGAGCGAAAGTGATGACGATGTCGCCATCGCGCGGTTCGGGCGTGGCGGCATGGGTGAAGAAGCGGATATTCCCGCCTTCGCGGATCACCAGCAGGCGTTCCGTGCCTTCGGGCAGCTTCGCCAGCGCATCTTCGAAATCGAACTTTTCCGACAGCTTCGTCTTGCGGAAGGTCCAGCCCTGCGCTTCCAGCCGCTGGACATCTTCCACCCCGTGTCCGGCGGAGAAAACCGCGCGCCCGCGCAGGCTTTCGGGCAGCGAGCGATGGTCTTCCTCGTCCGCATCCTCGCCCAGCTGGTAGACCTTGTCGCGGCCGATCTCGTGCGCGAATTCGTTGCAGACCAGTGCATTGTACGCCTCGTTGTCAGTCGCAGCGAGCAGCGACTGGAACGGGGCCAGGTCGAGATTGTGCTCCGTCGCCTCGTTCAGGATTTCACCGTGGTAGGTCGGCACGCCCTGCTTGCGCGCCTCCTTCAGCCGCTGCCAGCTGGAATCGACGATCATCACCGGCGCTTCCAGACCCTGCAGCTGTTTCGCCAGTGCAATGGTCCAGCGGTTGGAGCCGACGATGAGGAGGCCGGGCCGCGTCGCACCTTTCACGCCCAGAAGCTTGGCGACGAGATCGATGGTGAACCCGTGCGCCACCACGGTCGCCACCACGACCGCGAAGCTGAGGCCGATGAGGAGCTCACCGCCCGTGAAGCCCAGTTCGCCCAGCCGCAGCGCGAACAGGCCGGAGATCGCGACCAGCACGATACCGCGCGGCGCGATCCAGGCGAGGAACAGGCGCTCGTTCCACGGCACGCTGCTGCCCAGCAGGCTGATCAGCACGGTCGCCGGGCGCACAAGGAAGAGGAGCGCCAGCAGGAAGGCGCCGAACCGCCACGTCGTGCCGAGGTAGACCAGGTCTTCCATCCTGAGCGAGGCCGACAGCAGGATGAAGATGCCCGAAACCAGCAGGACGGCGATATTTTCCTTGAACGGGTGGATGCTGCGCAGCGAGCTGACGTTCATGTTGGCAAGCGCGACGCCCATCACGGTCACCGCGACCAGGCCTGCTTCGTGCTCGATCAGGTTGGAGATCACGAACACGCCGATGACGACCGTGAACAGCACCGGGACCTTGAGGTACTCCGGCACCAGCCCGCGCGGGAAGGCGTAGGCGATGATGCGCGCAGCAAAATAGCCGATGAGGCCGGCCAGCACGGCGGCGATGATCATCGGCGGCACGACCTCGACCAGCGAGGCGCTGGGCGACTCGGCCACCTTGCGGAAATATTCGTAGGCGATCACCGCGCACAGGGCGCCGGTGGGATCGTTGACGATGGCTTCCCACTTCAGGATCGAGGCGGGCCGCGTCTTGACGGCCGACTGGCGCAGCAGCGGGATGACCACCGTCGGGCCTGTCACCACTAGGATGCCGCCGAACAGCACGGCGACGGGCAGCTGCAGGCCGGCGATGTAATAGCCGGCAGCCGAACCGAAGGCCCAGCCGAAAATCACGCCCAGCGTTGCGAGCCGGCCGACGGCTTCGCCCGAATGCCTGAGCTCGCGGAAATCGAGACTGAGTCCGCCTTCGAAGAGGATCAGCGCCACGCCGACGGCCACCATGGGCTCCAGCAAATCGCCAAAGGTACCCCGCGGGTCCAGCGCCAACCCCGGCGCAAAATAGGCAAGCACCGGCCCGGCGAGGAAACCGGCCAGCAGCATGAGGACGATGGCAGGCTTGCCGGTGCGCCAGGCAACCCATTGCGCACCGATGCCCAGCACGCCCACGGCTGCGATCACGACTGCTTGATTGGCCATTGCTCCCCCGGTGTCGCGATTGCGCGATTGTGACACTAAAGCCCGGCGCCGCGGCAGGTTCCCGCGCCAGTCCCCCCGCGCCAGTCCCCTGTGTAGGCGAGAATCGCGCTGGTGGCGACCCCCTGCTCCCGAAGCGCGCGCGCACCGCCAAGGTCGGGCAGGTCGATCAGGAAATGCGCGCCCGTGAGCGAACCGCCGGCCTGTCGGACCAGCTGCGCTGCGGCAAGCGCGGTGCCGCCCGTGGCAATGAGGTCGTCGACCAAGGCAACCGTGCCGCCCTGCGGCATGACGGTGGGATCGAGTTCGAGCCGCGCGGTCCCGTATTCCAGCGCATAGTCGACGCCGAGCGTCTCGACCGGCAGCTTGCCCGGCTTGCGCAGCGGCACGAAGCCGATGCCGAGCCGTGCGGCCACCGCGGCACCGAAGATGAAGCCCCGCGCTTCCATGCCGGCGACGAGCGATGCACCGTCATCCGCCACGCGGTCCGCCAGAAGCGAAACCGCCCCTGCCAGCCCCGAAGGGTCGGCGAGGAGCGGCGAGATATCGCGGAACTGGATGCCCGGCTTCGGAAAGTCGGGCACCGTGCGGATCAGCGCGGCAAGCGCTTCTGCCCTCACCCTTGCAGCGGACCCTTCTTCGCGCCCTTCGGCTTCACCGCGGCCCAGATCTGCTGCTTCGACAGGTAAGCCAGCACGGTCGCGAAAACGAGGAAGATGATCCACCAGAAGCCGGTCTGCTTGCGCTTCACCAGCGTGGGTTCGGCGGTCCATTCCATGAAGGCGGACACGTCGGCGGCCATCTGCGGGATGGTGGCTTCGGTGCCGTCATCATACGTCACCTGGCCGGCGGCCGTAAGCGGGGGGGCCATGGCGATGTTGAGGTTGGCGAAATACGGGTTGAAGTAGAGGTTCTGGCCCGGCCGCGCGCTTTCCGGCAGCACTTCGCCTTCCTCGTTCGTGTAGCCGACCGGGTCGGTATAGCCGGTCAGCAGCGAATAGGTGTAGTTCACCCCGTCGTGCCGCGCCTTCGTCATCAGCGAAAGGTCGGGCGGGATGGCGTTGTTGTTTGCTGCGGCGGCGGCCACGTTGTTCGGATACGGCGAGGGGAAGTAATCGGTCGGCAGGCCCGGCCGGGTCGTCGCTTCACCGGTGTTCGGATCGATGCCGGGCACCTGCTTGGTGGCGGCGATCGCCTTGATCTGGTCCTCGTTGTAACCGAGTTGCTCCAGGTCGCGGAAGGCCACGAACTTCATCGAGTGGCAGGCGGCGCACACTTCCGAATAGACCTTGTAGCCGCGCTGCAGCTGCGCGATGTCCCACGATCCGAAGACGCCATTGGTCTTCAGGTCGAGATGCTTGGGATGCTTGTGGAAGGCATACTCCAGCGATTCCTCGGTCGGCTCGGTGGCCCAGGTATAGGCCCCGGTGACGAAGGCGATCAGGGCGACGAGGGCGAAAACGAGCCCCGTGGCGATTCCGAATAGGCGGACCATAGCGTTGTCTTTCCTGTCTCGTCTTCTCAGACCGCCGGAGCGGTGTTTTCGCCCAGCACGGCCTTCTTGTCCTCACCCAGCACCGCCTCGGTGATCGAGTAAGGCAGCGGTTCGGGCCGCTCGATCGAGGAAATGATCGGCAGGATCACCAGGAAGTGGAGGAAGTAGTAGATCGTCGCCAGCTGGCTCAGCATCACATAGGGTTCTTCCGCCGGGGCGCCGCCGCAGTAGAACAGCACCGCCATCGCCGGGATCAGGCCGAACCAGAAGAACTTGCGGAACAGCGGGCGATAATGGCCGCTGCGCACCGGGCTGCGGTCCAGCCAGGGCAGCAGGAACCACATCAGGATCGCCGCGAACATCGCCAGCACGCCCCACAGCTTGGCCGGGAGGATGAAATCGAAGGTGAAGGCGCGCAGGATCGCGTAGAACGGCCAGAAATACCATTCGGGCACGATGTGCGCCGGCGTGGAGACCGGGTTCGCCTCGATATAGTTGTCCGGGTGGCCGAGGTAGTTCGGCAGGTAGAACACCATGATCGAGAAGAGGATCAGGAACACGCCCAAGCCGAAGGCATCCTTCGCCGTGTAATACGGGTGGAAGGGCACGGTGTCGCTTTCCTGCTTAACCTCGATCCCGGTCGGGTTGGACGAACCCGGGATATGCAGCGCCCAGACGTGGAGGATGACCACGCCCAGCGTCACGAACGGCAGCAGGAAGTGCAGGCTGAAGAAGCGGTTGAGCGCCGCGTCATCAGGCGCATAGCCGCCCAGCAGCCAGATCTGCAGCGGCTCGCCCACCAGCGGGATCGCGCCGAACAGGCCGGTGATCACTTTCGCGCCCCAGAAGCTCATCTGGCCCCACGGCAGGACGTAGCCCATGAAGGCGGTCGCCATGGCGAGGAGGAAGATCACCACACCGAGGATCCAGATCATCTCGCGCGGGGCCTTGTACGAGGAGTAGAAGAAGCCGCGGAAGATGTGGAGGTAGAGGACGACGAAGAAGAAGCTCGCCCCGTTGGCGTGCATGTAGCGGATCATCCAGCCCCAGTTGATGTCGCGCATGATGTGTTCGGTCTTCGCGAACGCGACGCTGGCGTCGGCGGCATAGTGCATCGCGAGCACGACGCCCGTGACGATCTGCAGCACCAGCGTGAACCCGGCGAGGACGCCGAAATTCCACATGTAGTTGAGGTTGCGCGGCACCGGATAGCCCGCGCCCACCGCGTTGTAGACCAGCCGCGGCAGGGGCAGCTTTTCATCCACCCACTTCGTGAAGCCGTTGGCCGGCGTGTATTCCTTTGCCCAGGGAAAGCTCATGGTATCCTGCCTCAGCCGATCGTCACGGTGGTGTCGGAGATGGTGTATTCGGGCACCTCCAGGTTCGTCGGCGCCGGACCTTTGCGGATGCGCCCGGCGGTGTCGTAGTGCGAGCCGTGGCACGGGCAGAAATACCCGCCGAACTCGCCCTTGTTCTCACCTTCGGCGGCGCCCAGCGGCACGCAGCCGAGGTGGGTGCACACGCCCATGGTGATGAGCAGGTCGCGGTGCCCTTCCAGCGTGCGGTCGTCGAGCGACTGCGGATCGCGCAGGCTGCCGATCGGCACGGAGTTCGCCTCGGCCATTTCGGTCTCGGTCAGGCGGCGGACGAACACCGGCTGCTTGCGGAAGATCGCCTTGATGGCCTGGCCGGGCTCGATTGCGCCGACATCGAGTTCGGTGCTGGCTTCGGCGAGCACGTCCTTCGACGGGGCCATCTGGCTGACCAGCGGGTAGATGACCGCCAGCGCGCCGACGCCGCCGAAGCTGGCCGCCGCGATGTTGATGAAATCGCGCCGCCGCACGCCGTCGCCTTCGGCCACGTGGGTGTAAGCGGTCTGCTTTTCGACGCTGTCGCCTCCGGCGCTATCCAGCGGGTCTGCGGCGGCGGTGGTATCGGCCATGGTTCCTGCCCTGTTGCGGTCCTGCGCCGGATGGCGCGGGATCGGAAATTCGGTTGCAGCGCTGAAGCGCCGGAAGCTGTGCGCCGCGTGTCGCGAACATGCGCGGCGGCGCACGGCTTTGCGGCGCACATAGCGGGGGCGTCGCCGCCTGCCAACCGCGATTTTGACACATTCCGTGCGTTTCTATGCAACCGCGATTGCGGACAGCTGCCGGCCATAGGTCGGCTCGCCGCGACGCGTTGCGCGGCGGTAGGAATAGAAGCGGTCTTCCCGGCCGTAGGTATCCTCGCCGAGGACATCGACCGTTTCCACCCCCGCATCGGCCAGCGCCTTCGCGACATAGCCGGCAAGATCGAACTGCAGGTGGCCGGGCTTGCCGGGCGCGAAGAAGCGGGCAGCGGCGGCATCGAATTGCCCGCGCATATCCTCCCCGACCTCGTAGCTTTCCTGCGCGATGCACGGCCCGACGGCAGCGGCAATCGATTCGCGCCGCGCGCCGAGCGCCACCATCGCTTCCACCGTATTGGCGAGCACACCGTGCAGCGCCCCGCGCCAGCCCGCGTGTGCCGCGCCGACTACGCCATGCTCGTGGTCGGCCAGCAAAACAGGCGCGCAGTCGGCAGTGACGATGCCGAGCAGCAGGCCCTCCTCTGCGGTGACGAGCGCATCGACATGCGGCCGGTCGCGCATCGCGAAGGCCTGCCTCACGATGGCGACATCCGGCGAATGGACCTGGTGCGGGGTCAGCAGCGTGGCTCCGGGCGCGATGGCGGTCGTGGCGCGAGCGCGGTTTTCGGCAACGGCAAGCGGATCGTCCTTCGCCCCGATGCCGCATTGCAAGCCGCCCACCTCGCCGGTCGAGACGCCGCCGTCACGGGTGAAGAACCCGTGTGGCACGCCTTCCAAGGCACCGGCGGTCAGCGGAGCGCAGTCGCCTGCCATGTCCTGCGCCTCAGCCAAGGCTGCGCTGGACCTGTTCGTATGTGTCGCGCGACAATTTGTCCGCCGCGGCAACCCGTTCGAGTTCGGCGCGCATCAGCCTGGAGCGTTCCGGATCGACCTTCTTCCAGCGGCCGAGCGCGGGGACGAAGCGCGCCGCCGTCTGCGCGTTGATCGGATCCAGCTTGAGGATCAGGTCGGCAATCATCCGGTAACCCGCGCCATCCGCCCTGTGGAACCCGCGCGGGTTGCCGGCAAAGGCCATGTAGAGCGAACGGACGCGGTTGGGGTTCTTCAGAGTGAACTGCGGGTGGTCCGCCAACGCCTCGACATGCTCGACCACAGAAGGATGGAGCGACGTCGCCTGCAACGCGAACCACTTGTCCACCACCAGCGCGTTGTCCTTGAACCGGTCGTAGAACTCCAGCAGCTTGCCGGTCCGCTCCGGCGTGTCGAGCCCCGTCAGCACCATCAGGGCGCCCTGCCGGTCGGTCATGTTGTCGGCCCGGTCGTACTGGCGTGCGGCCAGCTCTGCCGCCTTGTCGGGATCACTCGCGGCAAGGTAAGTCAGGACCAGCGTCTTGAGCTTGCGCGCGCCCTTCGCCTCCGCCTCGAGCGAGAACGGCACCGCCTCGGCCCGCTCGTACACGCGGTGGAATTCGCCCGCCAGTTCGCGGCCGAGCCATGCTTTCAGGTCTTCGCGCGCATCGCTGAGCGCGATCGGGTCCGCCGCGTCGACCTGTTCGATCAGGTACGTGACGCCCGGCAGCATAAGGAGCTCGCCGCGCATCAGGTCGTCCAGCGGCTCGTCGGTGAGGGCGGAGCGCGTGGCCTCGCGGATCGCCTCACGCCCCTTTTCCTCTTCCGCGCCCGACAGCTTGCCGGTCACGACGCCGACGATATGGCCGACCACCAGCTCCTGCATCGCTTCGTATCGGGCAAAGGCATCGTCATCTTGCGCCGCGAGAAAGACCAGTTCCTCGCGCGACAGGTCCCGCTCGATGCGGACCGGGGCGGAAAACCCGCGGTTGATCGACAGGACCGGCGGGCTGCCGATGCCTTCGAAAGTGAAGTCCTGCCGCGCTTCGTTCAGCACGACCAGCTGCTCGCCCGAATGGGTGCCGCTCGCCTTGTCGAACAGGGCGATCTTCAGCGGGATCGGCATCGGCTTCTTGTCCGGCTGGCCGGGCGTGGACGGTACCTCCTGCGCCAGCGAGAGCGTATAGGTCGAACCTTCGTGGCGGGATTCGACCGTCACTTTGGGCGTGCCTGCCTGTTCGTACCAGCGGCGGAACTGCGTAAGGTCGAGCCCCGCCCCGCGTTCGATCGAGGCGACGAAATCCTCACAGGTCGCCGCCTCGCCGTCATGCGTGTCGAAATAGGTGTCCGTCCCGGCACGGAATTTCTCCGGCCCGGCCATGGTGCGCATCATGCGGATCACCTCGGCACCCTTGTTGTATACCGTCGAGGTGTAGAAGTTGCTGATCTCGCGATAGGAATCGGGCCGGATCGGATGGGCGAGCGGGCCGCTGTCCTCCGGGAACTGGATGCTGCGCAGGACGCGCACGTCCTCGATCCGCTTCACCGGTTCGCTGTTCATGTCCTGGCTGAACAGCTGGTCGCGCAGCACGGTGAAGCCTTCCTTCAGGCTCAGCTGGAACCAGTCGCGGCAGGTGATCCGGTTGCCGGACCAGTTGTGGAAATATTCGTGCGCGATCACGCCTTCGACCGCGTCGAAATCGCCATCGGTCGCGGTTTCGACATCGGCGAGGACGTATTTCGTGTTGAAGACGTTGAGGCCCTTGTTCTCCATCGCCCCCATGTTGAAATCGCTGACCGCGACGATGTTGTAGATGTCCAGATCGTATTCGCGCCCGAAAGTCTCCTCGTCCCATTTCATCGAGGCCTTGAGCGAATCCATCGCGTGCTGCGTGCGCCCCTCGTCGCCTTCGCGCACGAAAATGGCAAGATCGACGGTGCGCCCGCCCATCGTGGTGAAGCTGTCGCGATTGGCGACGAGATCGCCGGCGACCAATGCGAAGAGATAGGACGGCTTGGGCCAGGGATCATGCCATTCGGCCCAGTGCCGCCCGTCCGCGCTCTCGCCGCTGTGGGTGTTGTTGCCGTTGGCGAGCAGCACGGGATAGGCGGCCTTGGAAGCTTCCATGCGCACCGAATAGGTCGAGAGCACATCGGGCCGGTCGGGGAAAAAGGTGATGCGGCGGAAACCCTCCGCCTCGCACTGGGTGCACAGGATCCCGCCAGAGGCGAACAGGCCCATCAGCTGCGAATTGGCGGAGGGGTCGATCGTCGTGGCGATGGAGATGGTGTGGCTGTCGCCCGGCAGGGTGACGAGAAGGTCGTCCCCGTCCATCGTCCAGCTATTTACCGCCTCGCCGTCGACCTCGACCCAGTCCGGCTCCAGCCCGTCGCCGTTGAGGCGGATGGTGGGCGAAGCATCGGCGGCAGGATTGCGTTTCACCGTCAGGGTGGAGACGACCTTCGTCTTGTGGGCGTCGAGATCGAAATGCAGCCGGGTCTCGGGCACGAGCCATTCGAACGGCCTGTAATCCTTGCGCCGGATGATCGCGGGTTCCTTCGGCTCGGGCGGGGCGTCGGCCAGCTGGGGATTGCCGTCTGCGGTGCTGGGGGTGCGGGCGATGTCCATGTCGGGTGCGTCTCTATCCTTTCGCGTGCGTGCTCAGATGGTAATACGCACGCATGGCGCAAATGTTCATTTTCGGTCTCGGCTATTCGGCGAAGCGGATCGCAGCGGCGCTGGAAGCGCGTGGTTGGCAGGTGGTCGCCACCGGCAGCAACGGGGCGCTGGACTTCGCCGATGGCGACGCGGTGCGCAAGGCGCTGGGCGCATCGAGCCATGTGCTGAGCTCGGTCCCGCCCGATCGCGACAGCACTAGCGACCCGGTGCTGGAAGCCTATGGCCATGCGCTGGATCATGGCTGGCTCGGCTACCTCAGCTCGACCGGGGTCTATGGCGATACCGGCGGGGCGTGGGTGGACGAGGGCTCGCCCACCGGCGGCGGCCGGCGCACCGCGCGCGCCGCCTGCGACGCGCAGTGGCTGGCGCGCGGGGCGCGGGTGTTCCGCCTGCCCGGCATCTACGGCCCCGGACGCAGCGCGCTCGACAAGGTGCGCGATGGCAGCGCCCACCGGATCGACCTGCCGGGACAGGTCTTCAGCCGCATCCACGTGGAGGATATCGCCGCGGGCGTGGTCGCCGGCCTGGACGGTGCGGCGGGCGCCTACAACCTCGGCGACGACCTGCCCGCAAGCCACAATGCGGTAATCGCGGAAGCCTGCCGCCTGCTCGGCGTCGGTCCCCCGCCGCTGCAGACCATGGACGAGGCCGGCCTGTCGCCGATGGCGCGCGGTTTCTACGCCGAGAACCGCCGGGTCGCGAATGGCAAGGCGAAGCGGATGCTGGGCTGGCAGCCGCGCTACCCCACCTATCGCGAGGGGCTGCGCTCGCTGGTCTGAGGGGGCGCTGCCTTGCGCCGCGCGCGGAGGGCCAGCACCATGCCGAGCACCGCCAGCCCCATTCCGATGGCGGTCAGCGGCGTCCAGCGATACCCCTCCAGCACGGTCGACAGGAGCATCGCCACGGAGATCGTCAGGATCGAGTTATAGGCCGTCCGCCCCGCCCCGATCTGGCGGACGAGATTGTAATGCAGCGGGAAAGTGACGACCGAACCGATCAGCGCAAGATAGACGATCCCCGCCCAGAATTCGGGTCGCTGGGGGATCGGCGGCGGGCCTGCGGTCAGCAGCGCGAAGCCGAGATCGAAGGCGGTTCCGTACAGCATGGCCCAGGCCAGCAGGCTCACCATTGGCACGCCGCGCCCTGTCGGGTTGGCCTGCACCACGTTGGCGATGCTGGCGGCGAGGATGCCCAACATGGCTAGCGCGATGCCCCAGCCGACATTGCCGCCGATGACGCCGGCGTCGGGGTTCGCCTGCCATTCGTGGAACAGCAGGAAGGACACGCCGACGATCGCGACCGCACTGCCGAGGATGAAGCCGCCTTTCACCTGCTCGCCCAAAAATGCCCGCGCGAACAGGGCGTTGGGCACCATCAGCAGGCCGAACATCATCGCGACGATGCCGGAGGTGACGTAAAGCTCCGCATGGTAGACGAACAGGAAGTTACCGCTGAACTGGGCGAGGCCGACGAAGATCGCCAGCCGCTGTTCGGGCGCGGTCAGGCGGATACGCCGTTTCATCAGCAGGGCGACGAGGAAGAGTGCCGGCGTCGCGAGCGCGAAACGGTAGAACACGGACCACGCCGCCGGCACCCCGTCGATCTGGCCAGTGATGACGTACCATGTCGAACCCCAGATCGTGCCGGTCAGCAGGAAGGGGATGATGACGGAAGGGGTCAGCAGCGGGTGGTCCGCCGTGGACCCGCCGGAATTCGCGCTCATAGCGAAGCGATCGCCTTGCCGAGCGCGCGGGCGGCATCCTGGTCGCTGTCCCACGCGGCGACGAAGCGCGCGGCCTCCGCCCCCCAGTCGTAGAAATCGAAGCCTTGGCTGCGCAGCGCCTCGCGTTCAGCGGCGGTCAGGCGCACGAAGACTTCGTTCGCCTCGACAGGGTGGAGCAGCCGGGCCTTCGCATCCTCCGCAATCGCCTGCGCCGCCGCATTGGCGAGCCGCGCATTCTCCAGCCACAGGTCGCCGTCCAGCATCGCCAGCAATTGCGCGGCGAGATAGCGACCCTTGGACTGCAGGTGCCCCGCCCGCTTGCGGCGATAGCGCACGGCGTCGGCCATCGCCGGGTCGAAGAACACGATCGCTTCCGCGCTCATCCCGCCGTTCTTGACGCAGCCGAAGCTGAGCGCCTGTGCCGGGCCGACAGCTTCACTCGGCGCGCAGCCGAGGAAGGCGACGGCATTGGCGAAGCGCGCGCCGTCGACATGCAGGCCCAACCCGCGCTCCTGCGCCAGTGCACCGATGGCGGCCAGTTCCTGCGGCGTGTAGCTGCGGCCGTATTCGCTGGCCTGCGTGACGCTGATCGCGTGAGGCTGGACCTGGTGCACATCGTCGCGGATCGGGTCGATCACCGCGCGGATCGCATCCGGCGTCAGCTTGGCGCCCTCTCCATCGGCCAGGAGCAGCTTGGCGCCGTGGAGGTAGAAACCCGGCGCGCCGCCTTCGTCCATCTCGATATGCGCCTCGCGGTGGCAGACCACGCCGCCGTGGGGCGGCACCATCGCCGACAGGGCAAGGCAATTCGCCGCCGTGCCGGTCGCCACCCACAATGCCGCGACATCCCGGCCGAAGACTTCGCCGAACGCGGCGTCGAGGCGCTGCGACACGCCGTCGCCGTCATACGGGGAATCGACTTCGTCCGCTTGGCGCATCGCCTCCCACAGGGCGGGATGCACACGGGCGGCGTTGTCGGACAGGAAGCGCATGGAACGCCCCTAGCGCGCGCGGCGTTGAGCGCAAGAAGGAGAACACAGTTGGACAAGCTCGAGATTACCGCCCACGAAAACGCCGGCGGCGGCGAATATCGCGCCACGCCCGAAGGCAGCGCGCACACCGGCAAGCTGACGTGGCGGAACGAGGGCGAGAATATCCGCAACGCCAACCACACGCTCGTCCCGCAAGAGATCGGCGGACAGGGCGTGGCCGCGCGGCTGGTCGAGCGACTGGTCAGCGACGCCCGCGAACAGGGCTTCAAGATCCGCCCGACCTGTTCCTATGTCGCCGACAAGTTCGCGCAGAACCCGGAATGGAGCGACCTCAAGGCCTAGGCCGTAAGCTAGCGCCGCTGGTCGAACCGGCGGCCGACGAGACTGGCGGCGATGTTCGTCTTCTGCACGTCGATACTGCCGCCCGCGATGCCCCACGCGAATCCGTCGCGCAGGCGCTGTTCCATCGTGTATTCCTTGGAGTAGCCGTAGCCGCCCATCACCTGCACGCCGAGGCTGGTGACCTCGCGCACCATCTCGTTGGAGAAGCATTTCGCGAGGCTGCTTTCGTATTGCGTGGGCAGGCCGTCGGGCTGCGCGTCGGCATGGGCGGCGGCGCGCCAGACCAGCATGCGCGCGGCCTCCACCTTCATCGCCATTTCGGCAAGTTTCAGCTGCACCGCCTGGAAATCGACGATCGGCTTGCCGAATGCCTCGCGTTCCTGGGTGTAGGCCAGCGCCTCTTCCAGCGCTGCCGCCGCGACGCCGAGGCCCATGGTCGCGTTGCCGCACCGTTCCAGCCCGAAAGCGCTCATCAGCTTCCCGAACCCGCCCGCGCCGATGATGACGTTGCCTTTCGGCACGCGGACATCCTCCAGCACGATGTCGGCCGAGGGGATGCCGCGAAAGCCCATCAGCTCCTCGCGCTTGCCGAAGCTGACCCCGTCCGCATCCTTCGGCACCACGACCGCGCCGATGCCCCTGGCGCCTTCGATCCCGTCGAACCGGCAATAGGTGATGTAATAGTCGGAATGCCCCGCGCCCGACGACCAGCGCTTGGTGCCGTTGAGCACGTAATGATCGCCGTCCGCGCGCGCGGTGGTGGCAAGGTCGGTCAGCGCGGTGCCCGCGTCGGGCTCACTCATGGCGACCGCGACGATTGTCTCGCCGCGCACCACTTGCGGGATGATCTGCGCCTTCAGCTCGGCCGAACCGAATCGCTCGATCGTGCGCACCGGGCCGGTCAGAGCCTCGAACACCGGGAAGGCAACCGCGACGGAGATTTGCGCGAACTCCTCCAGCACCGCGAGCGCTGCAAGGTGCCCCAGCCCGAGCCCGCCGTACTCTTCCGGCAGGTTGATGCCGAGGAAGCCCAGTTCGCCGTAGCGCCGCAGAACGTCCGCCGGCACTGGCGCATCCTCCCGCTCCAGCCGCCGGGCGAGCTCGGGCAGCTCCGCCCGCGCGAATTTGCGCGCCGCCTGCTGGAGCTCGCGCTGGTCGGGTGTGAGGTCGAAAGTCATGGATTGTGGCTAGAGCGCCCCCCTTTGAGAGGCAAGCGCCCGCTCCCGACTGGAGCCAAAGCGCGACCGCGCGCCCGGACCGGCCTCGCAGGCGTCGGCCGAGCGTAGCGAAGGCCGCAACGCCGGAGAGAACAGCCGGGAGGAAAAGAGAAATGGTGCCACGAGAGAGAATTGAACTCTCGGCCTCACCCTTACCAAGGGTGCGCTCTACCACTGAGCTACCGCGGCACGCCATCTCGGCCCCGTTCGCCTGTGCGAAGAGAGCGGGGCGCGCATTGGCGACGGGGGCGGTTCTTGTCAAGCGCCGTATGACGCGGCACAGCCCGTGTCGATGAACAAATCCGACGACCAGCTTAGCCGCGAAGAGCGGCTTGCCGCCAAGCTGCGCGAGAACCTGCACCGCCGCAAGGCGCAGGCGCGCGCCCTGAAGGATGCGCCGGATGGCCAGCCGCAAACCGCCGCGGCCAAGACGCTTCCCAAAGGCGATTCGGAAAGCTAGGTCCGGCGCTCTCTCCCCCGCGGCCCGAATTACGGAGCGAACATGCCCAAACTGATCCTCGTCCGCCATGGCCAGAGCGAATGGAACCTCGCCAACCGTTTCACCGGCTGGTGGGATGTCGACCTGACCGACAAGGGCGTGGAAGAGGCGAAGGCCGCCGGGCGCCTGCTCGCGGAAAAGGGCGTGCTGCCGACCTGCGCTTTCACATCGCTGCAGACGCGCGCGATCAAGACGCTGAACCTGGCGCTGGAAGAATGCGACCGGCTGTGGATTCCCGTGACGCGCGACTGGCACCTGAACGAGCGGCACTATGGCGGGCTGACGGGGCTAAACAAGCAGGAAACCCGCGACAGGCACGGCGACGAGCAGGTCCATATCTGGCGCCGCAGCTTCGACGTGCCGCCGCCGGAAATGGAGGCGGGCAGCGAGTTCGATTTGTCGGGCGACCCGCGTTACGCCGGGATTGAGGTGCCGCGTACGGAAAGCCTGAAGCTGACCATCGAACGCGTGCTGCCCTATTGGCAGGACCATATCCTCCCGGTGCTGGAAAGCGGCGAGACGGTGATCATCTCTGCTCACGGCAATTCGCTGCGCGCGCTGGTGAAGCACCTGTCCGATATTTCGGACGACGACATCACCGGGCTGGAAATTCCGACCGGTCAGCCGATCGTTTACGATTTCGACGCAGGAATGCAGCCCGGCGAACGCTATTACCTCAAGGATAGCTGAGAGGGCCGAAGGGGGACGCACGTGAACAGCAAGGTCGCCATCGTGATGGGCAGCCAGTCGGACTGGCCGACCATGGAATGCGCCGCGAAGGTGCTGGAAGAACTGGGCGTCGAGCACGAGGCGCGGATCGTTTCGGCCCATCGCACGCCGGACCGGATGGTCGAATTCGCCAAGGGGGCCGAGGCCGATGGGATCGCCGTCATCATCGCCGGGGCAGGCGGCGCGGCACATTTGCCGGGCATGATCGCCGCCATGACGCACTTGCCGGTGCTGGGCGTGCCGGTGCAGTCGAAAGCCTTGTCCGGGATGGATAGCCTGCTCTCCATCGTCCAGATGCCCGCCGGCGTCCCCACCGGGACGCTCGCCATCGGCGAAGCGGGGGCGACCAATGCCGGCCTGCTGGCTGCATCCATCGTCGCCTTGCAGGACGAAGGCCTGTCGCAGCGGCTGAAGGACTGGCGCCAGGCGCGCAGCAACGCCGTGAGCGAAAGGCCCGAAAACCGATGCTGAAACCCGGCGCCACGATCGGCATCCTGGGCGGCGGCCAGCTCGGCCGGATGATGGCGGTCGCCGCCGCGCAGCTCGGCTATCGCTGCATCGGCTATGCGCCCGAAGGCGACAACGTGGCCGCCGAAGTCTCGGCCGATTTCTTCACCAACCGCTGGGACGATACCGCCGCGCTCGCGGCCTTCGCCAAGTCGTGCGACGCCGTGACGTGGGAGTTCGAGAACGTGCCGCTTGCCGCGGTCGAGGCAATCCCGGCAGCCATGCTCGCGCCGGCGAAGATCGCGCTGGAAAAGGCGCAGGACCGGTTCCACGAGAAGAACTTCATCCGCGACCTGGGCGGCAAGACGGCGGCCTTCGCGCGGGTCGATTCGCCCTTCGACCTCGAAAGCGCGCTCGACCGGCTGGGCGCGCCCGGCATCCTGAAGACGCGGCGCGAGGGGTATGATGGCAAGGGCCAGTGGCGCCTCAACTCCGCCCGCGACGCCGACGGGCTGCGCCTGCCCGAACAGCAGCTGATCTACGAGGAATTCATCGAGTTCAGCGCCGAATTCTCCGTCATCTTGGTGCGCGGGCGGGATGGCGAGACGAAATTCTGGGATTCGCCCCTCAACGTCCACCAGGGCGGCATCTTGCGCACCTCCACCGTGCCTGCCCCCGCCGACCTGTCCGGCCAGATCGAGCAGGCCCGCAAGCTGGCATCCGAAGCCGCCGACGCGCTCAATTACGTCGGCGTGCTGACGTGCGAATTCTTTGCCACCGGCGCCGGACCGATCTTCAACGAAATGGCGCCCCGCGTGCACAATTCGGGCCACTGGACGATAGAGGGCGCGGTCACCAGCCAGTTCGAAAACCATATCCGCGCGGTTGCCGGCATGCCGCTGGGCGACACATCGCTGCGCGCGCTTAGGGTGACGATGGAAAACCTCATCGGCGACGATATCAGGCGCATCGACGCCATCCGCGCCGAACCCGCCGCGCACCTGCACCTCTACGGCAAGAACCGCGCCGCCGAAGGGCGCAAGATGGGCCACGTGACCCGGCTGGAAGGGTGATGCGCGCCGGCGGCAGGACAGGGCCGAAGCTGACCTGCATCGTCGCCCGCGCGGCTGACGGGACCATCGGCCACGACAACGCGATGCCGTGGCACATCCCCGCCGACTTGCGCCGCTTCAAGGCGCTGACCATGGGCGCGCCGATGATCATGGGGCGCAAGACCTTCGACAGCCTGCCCGGCATCTTGCCCGGTCGCCGCCACATCGTGCTGACCCGCGACACCGACTGGGAAGCGGAAGAGGCCGACGTGGTGCATTCGGTGGAAGAAGCGCTCGCCGCGGTGCACGGCCCGCGCGCCTCCATCATCGGCGGGGCGGAAATCTTCGCGCTGTTCCTGCCTCTGGCCGACCGGGTCGAGATCACCGAGGTGCACGAGCATTACGGCGGCGACGCACAGATGCCTTTCCCCGGCGACGACTTCACGCTGACCATGCGCGAAGACCACCCGGCCACCGACAAGACGCCCGCCTACAGCTTCATCACGCTGGAGCGCAGCTCTTGAGCGCGACGCGGCTGGAGCATACCGAGCCTGCCCCCGAAGACTTGCGCGGCGGCATCGTCGCGCTCGGCAATTTCGACGGGTTCCATCGCGGGCACCAAGCCGTAGCGGGCGAGGCGATTGCGTGGGCAAAGGCTGAAGGCCGTCCGGCCATCGTCGCCACGTTCGATCCGCACCCGGTGCGGCACTTCCGCCCCGACACGCCGCCCTTCCGCCTCACGACGCTGGACCAGCGGCAGGAGCTGTTCGGCGCGGCAGGCGCGGATGCGATGCTGGTGTTCAATTTCGGGGCCGAGCTGGCCGCGACATCGCCCGACGATTTCGTCGCGCTGCTGGTGGAACGCTTCGGCGCGCACGGCGTGGTAACGGGCGCGGACTTCACCTTCGGCAAGGGCGCGGCGGGATCGGTCGCCACGCTGGCCGCGCATCCCGGCATCGAGGCCCGCGTGGTCGAGGCGGTGAATGCAGGCGAGGAAATCGTCTCCTCCAGCCGAATCCGCGAGGCGCTGAAGGCGGGCGACCCGCAGGAAGCCGCGCGGCTGATGACCCGCCCCTTGGCCATTCGCGGCATCGTGCAGCACGGCGACAAGGTGGGCCGCACCATCGGCTATCCCACCGCCAACCTCCCGCTCGACCATTACCTGCGCCCGAGATACGGCATCTACGCCGTCACCGCCTCGATCGTCGGGGAGCCGGGGGACCGGCTGTTGAAAGGCGCGGCGAACCTCGGCATCCGGCCGCAATTCGATCCGCCCAAGGAATTGCTGGAGCCATTCTTCTTCGATTTCGACGAGGACCTCTACGGCCGCGAGATCGAGGTCGCGCTACACCATTTCATCCGCCCTGAAGCGAAGTTCGACGGGCTGGATGCGCTCACTGCGCAAATGGCGCGCGATTGCGACGAGGCGCGGCGGCTCCTCGCCCACTACTAACGGCTTTATCCGCAGCCCCGTTTGCCCTAACGCGCGGCGCATCATGAGCGACGACAGCACCCAAAAAGACTACAGGGAAACCGTCTTCCTGCCGAAGACCGATTTTCCCATGAAGGCCGGCCTGCCGCAGAAGGAGCCGGGCATCCTGGCGCGCTGGAAAGAAGAGGGGCTGTACGAAAAGCTGCGCGATGCGCGGCAGGGTCGCGAAAAGTTCATCCTCCACGACGGCCCGCCTTACGCCAATGGCGACATGCACATCGGCCACGCGCTGAACCACGTGCTGAAGGACATGGTGGTGCGCACGCAGAGCCTGGCCGGCAAGAATGCGCCGTACGTTCCCGGCTGGGATTGCCACGGCCTGCCGATCGAATGGAAGGTGGAGGAACTCTACCGCAAGAAGAAGCGGAGCAAGAAGGACGTTCCGGCCAAGGAATTCCGCGCCGAATGCCGCGAATATGCGCAGCACTGGGTGGATGTGCAGCGCGAACAGCTGAAGCGGCTGGGCATCGGCGGGCGCTGGGACAAGCCCTACCTCACCATGCGGCCCGAGGCCGAAGCGCAGATCGTGCGCGAGCTGCACAAGTTCGCCGAAACCGGCCAGCTCTATCGCGGCGCGAAACCGGTGATGTGGAGCCCGGTGGAAGAAACCGCGCTGGCCGATGCCGAGGTCGAATACCAGGACCTGACCGACAGCCCGCAGATCGACGTGGCTTTCGAGATCGTGGAATCGCCGATCCCGGAACTGGTCGGCGCGCATGCGGTAATCTGGACGACGACGCCGTGGACGATTCCGGTGAACCAGGCTTTGGCCTATGGGCCTGATGTTGACTATGTACTCGCTGTTCGAAGCCAGATTGGGTTTTCAGGTAGCGAAAACCAGTTTGATTTGAGCCAAAATGCTGGCGAAGCAGCAGTCGAGGGACCTTCGGACGGCGTAGCTGCCTACTTCGACGACATGGATGCAAAGCTGGCGAATGGTTTAGTCGCCACCGGCCTCGCGGAACTCCCTGACCGAATCCTTGTTGCGAAGGGCCTACTTCCCGCGCTCAATAAGCGCTTGGCTGAACGGATTTCGGCTTACGATTGGTCGGTCGACGGTTTGGAGGGCGTGGATATTGATTACATGGAGTCGGATTTAGCTATCAAAGGCTCCGACCTCGCCGAAACCATCGTTCGTCACCCGATGCACCATCTCGGCGGGTTCTATGCGAAGCCGCGCCCCATGCTGGCGGGCGATTTCGTCACCACCGACAGCGGCACCGGCATCGTCCACATGGCCCCCGACCATGGCGAGGACGATTTCGAGCTATGCCGCGCCAACGGGATCGACCCGGTCTTCGCGGTCATGTCCGACGGGCGTTATCGCGACGACTGGCTGTGGCTGGGAGCCAATGACCTTAACGAGAATGGCGACGAGCGTCGCCGCAGCGTCATCAACAAGCCGTTCAACGCGCCCGACGGTCCGATCTGCTCCGACCTTCGCGAAGTGGGCGCCTTGCTGAGCGCGTCGGCCGATTACGCGCATTCCTACCCGCATTCGTGGCGATCCAAGGCCAAGGTCATCTACCGCTGCACGCCGCAATGGTTCATCGCCATCGACGAGGCGAAGGAACACCTCGGCGGCAAGACGCTGCGCGGCACCGCGATGCAGGCCATCGCCGACACGCGCTTCGTGCCGGAAAAGGGCCGTCGGCGCCTCTCCAGCATGGTCGAGAGCCGCCCAGACTGGCTTATCAGCCGCCAGCGCGCATGGGGCGTGCCGATCGCGCTGTTCGTCCACCGCGAAAGCGGCGAGCTGCTGGTCGATGCGGAGGTCAACGCCCGGATCCAGGATGCCATTGCATCCGGTACCGTCGATGCCTGGGAAGAAGGCCGCGCGGCCGAATTTCTCGGCCCTGACCGCGACGCGCAAGATTACGAGATGGTCGGCGACATCCTCGACGTCTGGTTCGACAGCGGCTCCACCCATGCCTTCGTGCTGGAATCGGACGAGTGGCCCGAACTGCGCAGTCCCGCCGATCTCTACCTCGAAGGCAGCGACCAGCATCGCGGCTGGTTCCAGTCCTCCCTGCTCGAAAGCTGCGGCACCCGCGGCCGCGCGCCTTACGACGCGTTGCTGACCCACGGCTTCACCATGGACCCCAAGGGCATGAAAATGTCCAAGAGCCTCGGCAACACGGTCGATCCGCTCAAGGTCATGGAGCAATACGGCGCGGACATCATCCGCCTGTGGGCGCTCAGCGTCGATTACACCGAAGACCACCGCATCGGCGACGAGATCCTGAAAGGCGTCGGCGACCAGTACCGTCGCCTGCGCAACACGTTCCGCTACCTCCTCGGCGCGCTCGACGGCTTCGAGGAAAGCGAGCGGGTGGACGTGGCCGAAATGCCGGAGCTGGAGCGGTACGTGCTCGGCCTGCTGGGCGACGTGGACGAAGCGCTGCGCCGCGCGACGGACGAGTTCGACTTCAACCTCTACGTCCGCACGCTGGTCGATTTCTGCAACGAGGACCTGAGCGCCTTTTTCTTCGATATCCGCAAGGACCGGCTCTATTGCGATGCCCCCGGCAGCCTAGAACGGCGCGCCTACCGCACCGCGCTCGACACGCTGTTCCACGCGCTTGTCCGCTACGCCGCACCGGTGCTGGTCTTCACGGCAGAGGAAGTCTGGGGCACCCGCTTCCCCGATGCGAGCAGCGTTCACCTGCTGGAATGGCCGGAAGTGCCGGCAACCGACATCGACGGCGCGCGCTGGACCGCCCTCCGCGACCTGCGTGAGCAGGTCATGGAAGCCATCGAGCCCTTGCGGCGGGAAAAGACCATCCGTTCCGGCCTCGAAGCCGATGTCGCCGTGCCCGCGTCCGCCGTGCCGGAAGGCTTCGCCGATGCGCAGCTGGCAGAGCTGTTCATCACCGCGTCAGTCACCCGCCACGATAGCGACGAAGTGACTGTCACCCGCTCCACCGACCACAAGTGCGGCCGTTGCTGGCGCCTGTTGCCCGAGGTTTCGGAAGACGGCGCACTGTGCGATCGCTGCGCGGAGGTGGTGGCATGAGCGGTCTCGTCACGCGCAACCGGATGATCGGGTTCGCCATCGCGGCGGTGATCTTCGTGGTCGACCAGTGGCTGAAATGGCTGGTCGACGGCCCGCTCGGCCTCAAGCGCATCGGCGACCAGCTGGAGCTGATCCCCTTCTTCGATTTCACCCGGGTCCACAATTACGGCGTGTCGATGGGCATGCTGCAGGCGGATTCGCCGGAAATGCGCTGGGGTCTCGTCGCCGTGACCGCAGCCATCGCCGTCGCCGTTGCCGTCTACATGTTCTTCCAGCGCCGCTTCATCGACATCCTGCCGCTTGCGCTCGTCCTCGGCGGCGCGCTCGGCAATATCGTCGACCGCTTCCGCTGGGGCTACGTGCTCGACTACGCCGACTTCCACATCGGCACGTTCCGCCCCTTCCTGATTTTTAACCTGGCCGATGCGGCCATCACCATCGGCGTCGTCATCCTGCTTGCCACCAGCCTGTTCATGGGCGAGAAGCCGGACGACGACGCGGCGGAGGCCAATGATGCCTCCCCCAAGGAGACGACATGACCAACCGTACCCTCGCCCTCGCCCTGATCGCCGCCGGCAGCACCGCGCTGGCCGCATGCGGCAGCACCGACGTGCTGGGCCGCGACCGGCCGGACGAATTCGCCGTGCAGCGCCAGGCGCCGCTGGTGGTCCCGCCCGACTTCAATCTCGAACCGCCCGCACCCGGCGCCCCGCGCCCGGCGGAAGGCACCGCCTCGCAGCAGGCGCTCGAGGCCCTGTTCGGCGGCCCCGCCCCGCGCAGCGACGCGGAAACCGGCGCCCTGAACGAAGCAGGCCGTGCGATGCCGGGTATCCGCAGCGCCGTGGGCGACGAGGAAACGAACACGGTCGCCAAGGGCGCCGTCACCCGCGATATCATCGCCGCACCCGCCGGTGCCGGCGCCGAAGCGCAGGCGATCATCCCGGGCGCCTGAGCGCCTCTGCAATCGGCTCCGGAACAGGCTTTGCGCTGAGCGCCCGCGGGATCAATCCCGCGTCGGGCGCAGGCGGTCCATCAGCACTTTCAGCGTCGGCTTCTGCCCCTGGGCCAGCAGGCTGGCGCGGAACAGGCGGCCGAGAAGGATGAACTCCAACGCGGTGAAGGCGGCCAGCAGCAGGCCGACGGCCGCCATTTCCCACATCGGTATCCCGGTGCCCAGCCGCGCCAGCACCGCGAAGGGCGTCCACAGCGGGATCCACGTCAGCAGCCGCTCGACGAAGCCGCCGCCGCCCATCACCGTCGCCTGCAGCAGGTAGAAGACGGGCAGCATCAGCGCGAGCATCACCGGCATGAAGAAGCCCTGCGCCTCGCTCATCGTGTCGCACATCGCCCCGATGGCGAGCAGGATGATCGAGATCATGATGTAGCCGACGACGAAGAAATAGATCATCGCCAGCACGACGGAGGGCGAGGTCAGCGGGGCCAGCGCTGGCCGGATCATGTCGGCGATGGCCCCTTGCGTGAAGAACACGGCCACGGCGGCACAGGCGACCCACACCGCCACCATCGACAGGCCGATGGCGACCGTGCCGATCAGTTTGCCATACATCAGCTCGTCCGCTCGGACGCAGGCGAGGACCGATTCGATCAGCTTGTTGGAGCGTTCCTCCACGCTGCTCTGCAGCATCCAGCTGCCGGAGAGCAGCAGGCTCATCAGGAGGACATAGGAAAGGCCGAGCGGGATGATCGAGCGGACCAGCACCGCCTCGCGCGCGCCGCCACCGGGCTTCGGCGTGGTCACGGCGATGGCCGGTGCGGCCTGCTGGATCAGGCCAGCGGTATCGGCGGACACGCCCTGCTGCGCGAGCAGGCGATTGCGAAGGTCGGTGGTCAGTTCGTCCTGCAACGTGGTGACGAAATCGGTGCGCGGGCGCTCGTTCGACCACAAGCGCACCTGCGGGTTCTGCGCGTAGTCCTCGCCCAGCAGGACGACGATGTCGGCGCCTTGGCTATCGTCTTCCGCGCCCAGCAGCGCATCGACTTCGCGCTGGAAGTCCTCCCGGCTCGCGCCGGTCAGGGCCGCCGGGGGATCGACGAAGGCGAAGTCGCGTTCGGGCGGGTCGTAAGACGGCGTGTCTTCCGCCTTCACGCGGTCGAGGGCGGCAATCGCGCCTTCCACCCCACCCGCATCGCGGAAGGCGGCTACGTCGGCATCGGTGTACCAGCGGTCGGCGCTGGCCCACGGGGCATCCGGCGCTGCATCCTGCAAATCGAAGCGTTGCGCATGCCGGGCAAGCGAGCGCAGCACCTGCCGGTCGTAATCGCGCCCGAACCGCTCCTCCACCGCAGCCGCCGCCGCACCGCCGGACCGGTCGACGAACATCACGCGCGACGCTTCATCGTCGTCCAGCGCCCGGCCGATGACAGGGCCGAGCAGCAGGGCGACGGGGATCAGCAGCAACGTCAGCCAGAAGCTGCGCATCGTGGCGATCTGGCGGAATTCGCGCTTGGCGACGAGCAGGATGTTGGTCATGCGGCCATCTCCGCTGCGGGCGTTTCGGGATCGCTACCCACCAGGTGCACGAACACCTCGTGAAGAGAGGGGCGGTGCACTTCGAACCCGCGCAAGGCTACATCCGCGCCGGACATCCGCTCCAGCACGTCGGGGGCGGCGACCCCCTGTTCAAGCTCGAGATCGTAGCGCGTCCAGCCGTCGCCTTCGGCCTGCGCCTCGTGCGAGGACGCGACGCCGGCGATGTGGCCGAGCGACTGGCGGGCGACAGCGGAGATACGCGACGGCATCGTCCCGCGCGCCTCTTCCAGCGTACCTTCGAAGCGCTTGGTCCCCTTTCCGAGCAAGAGGAGCCGGTCGCACAGGCGTTCGGCGTGCTGCATGACATGGGTCGAGAAGACCACGGCCGCGCCCGTCCCGGCGGAGCGCAGAATTTCGTCCTCCAGCAAGCCCTGGTTGACCGGGTCGAGGCCGGAGAACGGCTCGTCGAGGATCAACAGCTGCGGCCGGTTCACCAGCGATGTCGCCAGCTGGACTTTCTGCGCCATGCCTTTCGACATATCGGAAATCTGCGACTTGGCCCGGTCGGCCAGCCCGAAGCGGTCGAGCAGCTCGAGCCCGTGCGCCTTGGCATCGGCGCGCTCCATGCCTTTAAGCCGCCCGAAATAAACGATCGTGTCGATCGCGCTCATGGTGCCATACAGGCCGCGCTCTTCGGGCAGGAAGCCGATCTCGTGCGTATGGCGGCGCCCCGGCGCTTCGCCGAACACCGCGATGCGGCCGCTGGTCGGGCGGATGATGTCGAGCACCATGCGCAGCGTGGTCGTCTTGCCCGCCCCGTTCCCGCCGAGGAAGCCGTAGATTTCGCCCGGCTCGACCGCGAAGCTGAGGTCGTCGACGGCGGTCACTCCGTCGAAGCGCTTGGTCACGTGGTCGATTTCGAGAATGGGCATCGGGCTCCCCTGCGATGATCCGGATGATTGGCGGCGTTCAGCCGCCCTCGTCGCGGCGGGTGACGAGTAGCTTGTCGATCCGGCGGCCGTCCATGTCGACCACTTCGAACTGCCAACCCTGGTCGACGAAAAGCTCGCCTTCCTTGGGCAGCTTCTTCAGCACCCACAGCGCAAATCCGGCGGCGGTGGAAAATTCGCGGTCGTCGGCGAGTTCGAGCGAGAGCTGGTCGGCCAGCCGGTCGGCCGGGCATGCGCCGGAAACGAGCCAGCTGCCGTCCTGCCGTTCCACCATCATCGGTCCCTCGCCCTCGTCCTGCACACTGGCGAAATCGCCGACGATGGCGGTGAGCAGGTCGGCCGGCGTGACTATGCCTTCGAGATGGCCGTATTCGTCGTGCACCATCATCATCGGCACTTCGGCGTCCTGCAGCGTGCGCAGCGCGTCGAGCGCGTCGAGCTGGTCGGGAATGATCGAAGGCTTGCGCATCAGCGAGGCGAGATCGACGTCCTGATCTGCCAGCAACAGGGCGAGCACTTCGCGCACCTTGACCACGCCGAGCACCTCGTCGCTCGATCCGGCGGCGACCGGCAGCAGTGAATGGTTGCTGGCGGCGATTGCCTTGCGAATTTCCTTCACGCTGGCATCGCGGTCGAGCCAGTCGAGCTCGGTCCGCGGCGTCATCAGTTCGCGCACCGGGCGATCATGCAGCTTCAGCACGCCGGCCAGCAACGCCTCGCTTTCCTCCTCGATCACGCCGGTGCGCGTTGCTTCGGCAAAGATCATCTGCAATTCCTGCGCCGAAAGACCGTGTTCGCTCTTCTTCCGGATGCCGAGGAGGTGGACGATGATCGAGGACGACTTGTCGAGCAGCCACACGAACGGCGCGGCGACCCGGGCGAGCAGCCACATCGGGCGCGCCATGGCCAGTGCGATGGTTTCCGCCGAACGAAGCGCGAGCTGTTTGGGCACGAGTTCGCCGATGACGAGGCTGGCGTAGGTTGTCACCGCAATGACCAGCGCGAAGCCGAGGTCGTCCGCGAAATCGGCATCGATGCCGAGGCCGGCCAGCCGCTCGCCCACCGGACCGCCCAGGCTCGCGCCGGAATAGGCGCCCGCGATGATGCCGATCAGCGTGATCCCGATCTGGACGGTGGAGAGGAACTTGCCCGGATCCGCCGCCAGCGCGAGCGCGGTCTGCGCCGCCTTGCTGCCCTTGTCCGCCGCCATGGAGAGCCGCGCGGTACGCGCGGACACGATGGCAAGCTCGGACATGGCGAAAACCCCGTTGAGGAGAATCAGTCCGGCAATGATGAAGAGGTCGGGCCAGGGAAAGGGTGTCACGCCGTCCGCTCTGCCGGAAAATTCAGCCCCGCGAAAGCCTCGCGCTGCCTGAATTGCCGGAACCGGCCCCGTTTCCGCGAGTTTCGGGGTTGCTACGGGCCAATTTCACGGCCCCGAGGATTAGAGGGATACAAATAATGACAATCAAGAAAACCCTGACCGTATCGGTCGCCGCGCTGTCGCTCGTTTCGCTGTCCGCCTGCGTCACCGACCCGAACACCGGCAAGCAGACCTGGTCGCGCACCGCCGCCGGCGGCGTGCTCGGCGGTACGCTCGGCTACCTGCTGGGCGACCTGATCGGCGGCAGCACCGCAGCCCGCATCATCGGCGCCGGCATCGGCGGCACCGCGGGCGCCGTGGTCGGCAAGCAGTTCGACGACCAGATCAAGGAACTGGACGAGATCGCGCAGGGCACCGGCGTGGACGTCGAAGAACTGGGCGATCAGGAAGCCATCCTCGTCCGCCTTCCCGACGGCGTGACCTTCGCCACCGGTTCGGCCAGCATCAGCCCGGCTTTCCAGGCGACGCTCGACGACGTGGCCGACGTGCTGGTCCGCTATCCGAACAGCCTGATCGACGTGTACGGCTTCACCGACACCACCGGCTCGACCAGCCTCAACCAGAACCTGTCGGTGCAGCGCGCCGAAGCCGTGGCGAGCTACCTTGCCGCGCGCGGCGTCGCCCGTAACCGCATGGCGACCGCCGGTTATGGCGAGCAGTACGATTACCTGCGCGTGAAGACGGCCGACAACGTGTCGGAACCGCTCAACCGCCGCGTGGAAATCAAGATCGTCCCGATCAGCCAGGACGACGTGGCCGCCGCGCGCAGCCAGTAATACGCTCGGTCCAAATCGAGAGGGGCTGGCCCGCGGGCCGGCCCCTTTTCGTTTGCGTCGCCTTCTATCAGGTGGGCTGGGAGTAGCGCCCGGCCCGGTCCGCCAGGTGCTCGGCCGCAGCGGCATGGATGCCGGGTGCGCTGACCAGCAGGCCGAAGCTGCGCGGATCGCGCTTGTTGTAGGCCAGCGTCTTCCCGAACGCGTCGCTCACCGCGGCGCCCGCTTCCCGCGCGATCAGCGTCGCGGCGGCGATGTCCCACTCGTAGCCCCAGCGCAGCGTGGCGAGGATGTCCGCCTCATCCGCTGCCACCATCGCCACGCGCAAGGCGATGGAATTGGGCTTGACGACAGTGGTCAGCATCCTGTCCTCTGCCGGCAGGCTGTCTGCCGGGATGCGCGCACCTTCGAACTTCGTACGCTTGCTGGCGCGCAGCCGCTCGCCGTTGCGCCACGCGCCCTTGCCCGCCGTCGCGCTCCACACTTCGTCCCGCGCCGGGGCGACGAGCGTGCCGATCAGCGGGCGTCCGCCGCTCACCAGCGCGACCGAGACCGCCCAGCCGGGCCGCCCGCGCAGGTAATCGCGCGTGCCGTCGATCGGGTCGACCACCCAGCACAGGCCCTTGGCCAACCGCGCGGGCTTGTCCGCCGTCTCTTCCGACAGCCAGCCTGCGGCCGGAAGCAGCGCGGCGAGCTCGCGGCGCAGGAAGCTGTCGACCTCGATATCGGCGGCGCAGACGGGGCTGCCGGGTGATTTTTCCCACGATTCGACGCGATGGCCGTCACCGGGCCATTGCCGCTTGGCGATCTGCCCGGCTTCGCGGACGATCTGTTCGAAACGCATGCTGTCGATCATGGGACCTGCCCTGCGGCAGATGGCGCGCGCCGGAACGCATTGCAAGCACGCACGCTACATGCTTAAGCGCACCGCAAACCAGCAGCGCACCCCCTGCGCCGCACTTTCACGATCCAAACCGGAAGGCCAGCCCGCCATGAACATCCACGAATACCAGGCCAAGGAACTGCTCGCGAAATACGGCATCGGCATTCCCGCCGGCCACGCCGCCACCTCGGTTGAGGAAGCCGTCGAAGGCGCGAAGAAGCTGCCCGGGCCGCTGTATGTCGTGAAGGCGCAGATCCACGCTGGCGGGCGCGGCAAGGGCAAATTCAAGGAACTCGGCGCCGATGCCAAGGGCGGCGTGCGCCTGGCCAAGAGCATCGAGGATGTCGAGGCCGACGCGAAGGACATGCTCGGCAACACGCTGGTCACCATCCAAACCGGCGACGAAGGCAAGCAGGTGAATCGCCTTTACGTTACCGACGGCGTCGACATCGAAAGCGAATACTACCTTGCCATGCTGGTCGATCGGGCGAACGGCCAAGTGGCCATGGTCGCCTCCACCGAAGGCGGCATGGATATCGAAGACGTGGCGCACGAAACGCCCGAGAAGATCACCACCGTCACTATCGACCCGGCGCAGGGCTTCATGCCGCATCACGGCCGCGCCGTGGCCTTCGCGCTGAAGCTGGAAGGCGATCTCAACAAGGCCTGCCAGAAGCTGGCGAAGCAGCTCTACACAGCGTTCATGGACCTCGATTGCGAGATGCTGGAGATCAACCCGCTGGTCGAAACCAAAGACGGCCAGCTGCTGGTGCTCGACACCAAGATGAGCTTCGACGGCAACGCGCTCTATCGCCACAAGGATATCGAGGCGATGCGCGACGAGACCGAGGAAGACCCGGCCGAAGTCGAGGCAAGCGAATACGATCTCGCCTACATCAAGCTGGACGGCAACATCGGCTGCATGGTCAACGGCGCCGGCCTCGCCATGGCGACGATGGACATCATCAAGCTCAATGGCGCGTTCCCCGCCAACTTCCTCGACGTGGGCGGCGGCGCGACGACCGAGAAGGTGACGGCGGCGTTCAAGATCATCCTCAAGGACCCGGCGGTCGAGGGCATCCTCGTCAACATCTTCGGCGGCATCATGCGTTGCGACACGATCGCGGAAGGCATCGTGGTGGCAGCGAAGGAAGTCGAACTCGACGTGCCGCTGGTGGTCCGCCTCGAAGGCACCAACGTCGACAAGGGCAAGGAAATCCTGAACAATTCGGGCCTGCCGATCGTCGCGGCGGACGACCTCGGCGATGCGGCGCGAAAGATCGTGGCCGAGGTCAAGCAGGCCGCGTGATGCGTGCGCCCTGCGGGGCGCTTCCATCCCCCGTGTGCGATTCGCCGGCCAGCCCCGGCCCCTTGACCGTGCGCGGTTGACGTTACGGTAAAGCGGGTGTGCGGGAGCCGCCCTTGACCTTGGCCGATCCGGAACGCAAAGCCTCCAGCATCATTCGTTAAACGAGCGGCTAAAACGGTCGCACAACCGCAGAAAAGAAGGGATTTCACCCATGAAAATCCTCGTCCCCGTCAAGCGGGTGATCGATTACAACGTGAAGCCGCGGGTCAAGGCCGACGGGTCCGGTGTCGACCTCGCCAACGTCAAGATGAGCATGAACCCGTTCGACGAAATCGCCGTCGAGGAAGCCATCCGCCTGAAAGAGGCCGGCAAGGCGGACGAAATCGTCGCCGTGTCGATCGGCCCGGCCAAGGCACAGGAAACGCTGCGCACCGCGCTTGCCATGGGCGCAGACCGCGCGATCCTGGTCGAAACCGATGACGAGGTCGAACCCCTCGCCGTTGCCAAGATCCTGAAAGCCATCGCCGAAGACGAACAGCCCGGCCTCGTGATGCTGGGCAAGCAGTCGATTTCCGACGACAGCAACCAGACCGGCCAGATGCTCGCCGCGCTGATGGACCGGCCGCAGGGCACGTTCGCCAACACGGTCGAGGTCGATGGCGACCATGTCACCGTGAAGCGCGAGATCGATGGCGGCCTGGAAACCGTGAAGCTTTCGCTTCCCGCGATCGTCACCACCGACCTACGCCTCAACGAGCCGCGCTATGCTTCGCTGCCGAACATCATGAAGGCGAAGAAGAAGCCGCTCGACACGAAAACCCCGGCGGATTTCGGCGTCGACATCGCGCCGCGCCTGACCACGACCAACGTGTCCGAGCCGCCCGTGCGGCAGGCCGGCGAGAAGGTCGAAGACGTCGATGCGCTGGTCGCCAAGATGAAGGCCATGGGTATCGCGTAAGCGGCCCGGAACGAAAGGACAGACACATGAAAACTCTCGTTTGGGTCGAACACGACAACAGCGAAATGAAGGACGCCACGCTGGCGACCGTCACCGCCGCATCGAAACTGGGCGATGTCGATCTCCTCGTCGCCGGATCGGGCTGCAGCGCCGTGGCCGACCAGGCCGCGAAGATCGCGGGCGTGGGCACAGTCCACCTGGCCGACGATGCCGCCTACGAGCACGCGCTGGCAGAAAATGTCGCGCCGCTGGTGGCGAAGCTGATGGACGGCTTCGACGCCTTCCTCGCGCCCGCCACCACCACCGGCAAGAACATCGCCCCGCGTGTCGCCGCCCTGCTCGACGTGATGCAGGTGTCGGACATCCTGTCGGTCGAAGGCGACAAGACCTTCACCCGGCCGATTTATGCCGGCAACGCCATCGCCACGGTGGAATCGAGCGACCCGAAGCTCGTCATCACCGTGCGCGGCACGGCCTTCGACAAGGCGGCTGCGGAAGGCGGATCGGGCAGCGTATCGGCGGTCGAGACCACCGGCGATGCCGGCCTGTCGAGCTTCGTCAGCGCGGAAATCGCCGAGAGCGAGCGCCCGGAACTTACCAGCGCCAAGGTCATCGTGTCCGGCGGCCGCGCGCTGAAGGATGCTGAAACGTTCGAGCAGATCATCACCCCGCTCGCCGACAAGCTCGGTGCGGGCATCGGCGCATCGCGCGCCGCGGTGGATGCAGGCTACGTGCCCAACGATTACCAGGTCGGCCAGACCGGCAAGATCGTGGCGCCTGAAGTCTACATCGCCATCGGCATTTCCGGCGCGATCCAGCACCTGGCCGGGATGAAGGATTCCAAGACCATCATCGCCATCAACAAGGATGAAGACGCACCGATCTTCCAGGTCGCCGACATCGGCCTCGTCGCCGATCTCTACAAGGCGGTGCCGGAACTGACCGAAAAGCTCTAAACTACAACGGCTTGACGATTGACCCCCGGACCCGTCATTACTGCGGGCACCGGGGGTTTTTCTATGCGTTCCATTGTCCTTGCCATGTCCATCGCGCTCGCTGCGACGGCATTTCCTGCGCCCGCCTCCGCGCGGGACCGGGAATTCGTGCCGGCCTCGGCCTGGCAGGTCGCCCGCGCGCCGGAATACTGCCGCCTGGTGCGCGCCTTTGCCGAAGGCGACGAGGTGGTCACTTTCTACCTCACCCAGTTCCAGCCCGGCTCCTCCATCTCCGCACTCTTGGTCGGGGAGCCATTCCGCCGGATCCGTACCGACGAGAAGGTGCGGCTGCAGTTCAGCCCCGTTTATGAAGAGTTCGAACGGTCCTACGATGTGGTGACGGTGGGCGACAACGTGCCCGGCTTCATGTTTACCTCGCTGCCGACCGGGCCCGTCACGATGATGACGGAGGAAGAGGCCGAGGCCGCCCTTGCCGAGGCGCGCAACCGGCCGCTGGCATTCCCCGCCTACGATGTCGAAGAGGTCGACGGGGTGGAGAGCCTCTCGATCCGGTGGCGGGGCAGCGAGAAGATCGTGCTGCCGATGGAGTATCTGAAGGATGCCGTTGGCCTGCTCAACCGCTGCACGCGCGAACTGGTCGACAGCTGGGGCTTCGACCTCGAGGCACACCAGTTGCTGACGCGCCGCGTCGAGCTTTCCAACCCGGGCGATATCGGGCGGAACATCGATTATCCGGTGAACCCGATGCGGCGCGGCTACGAGTCCACCGTGCGCTTCCGCACCATCGTCGCCGCCGACGGGAGCATCGAGGATTGCATCGTACAGGCAGAGACGATCCCGAAGGACTTCGGCGCCGAAGTGTGCCGCGCAGTGCGGGAGAAAGCCGAATTCCTGCCCGCACTCGACCGCACGGGAACGCCGATCAGGTCCTATTATACCACGCTCGTCCGGTTCCAGTTGCCGTGAGCGGACGGCGGAACAGGCTGCTTTACCTTATCGCGGTTGTCGGGGCGGCGTTCGCCCAGGACGCCGCGACCCAAGACATCCCCCTTGAAGGCGAGCCGAGCGCAGGGAATGCAGCAAATTTCACAGCAGCCTCGGATTGGACCGTGCAGGCGAAGGCGCAGGCTTGTTCTATCGAGCAGGTTTTCGAAGCCGGCAGCGAAACTATTCGTCTGCGATTCGAGCAGCAGGGGCCATCCGAATATGCTCGCATGACAATCGCCGGGTTTCGTTTCCGGCATCTCCCTGAATACGGAAGGGTCGCGCTTCGCTTCGGTGCCGACGGGCAGGCAGTCGAGAAGGAATATCTGCTGGAGATTGCGTCCGGGTTTTCACGTCAAATTGTGACGTGGGGCGTCAGGCCGAGTGCGGGGAGCCTCGCATCGCGAAATGCGGCCAGCGATGGGATGCTCACGCACGCGGACTTTGACGGTCTGGATTGGGTATTTGTCTCCGGTGACAATTTCGACGGATTCTACCTCCCCTTAAGAAATATGGCTGCGGCGACCGAAACGCTGGCCGATTGCAACACGCGCTTCTCGGAACGCGACGCTGATTTGCAACCCGGCAGGAGGGCGCAGCCCGCCTTTTCCCGGCAGGTCGCAATGGCAATGCTCCCTATTGCTGCGCGGACGGTACGCCGAGGCCAGGATCCGGTTGTGGTAAGCTTGACCATGCCCGTATCGGCAGATGGGTCTGTTGGCGAATGCCGTCACGACGGAACGGGCCGCGCCGCGGATGCGGGCGATCGCATTTGCGCCCTATTTGCGGGGACAAAAATGTTGCCTGCTCTCGATTTTGAAGGGCGGCCGTTCGACAGCACCTACGAAACGACTCTCACGTTGCGCGACGGCAACCGCTAGCCTTCGATTACCGCTCGTTAACCATACCGCGCTAACCCCTCCCCGACAGGGTTACGGGGGTTTCGCAACGATGCGTCACGAAAAGATCGATGTAGAGGGTGCTACCGAGGTAAAGCGGTCGCGGCCGCAGGTGCTGGAGCGGGCGGAGGACCTGCTCGAAAAGACGCTGTTCGCCAGCCGCTGGCTGATGGCGCCGTTCTACCTGCTGATGATCGGCGCGCTCGGCATGCTGCTCGTCAAGTTCGCGCAGGAAAGCTGGCACATCGTCACGCATACGCTGATCATGAGCGAGGCCGATGCGGTGCTCGCCGTGCTCTCGCTGATCGACATCACGCTGACGGGCAACTTGTTGCTGATGGTGCTGTTCGCGGGTTACGAGAACTTCGTCTCCAAGATGGATGTCGCCGACCACGAAGACCGGCCCGACTGGATGGGCAAGGTCGATTTCTCCGGCCTCAAGCTGAAGCTGGTCGCCTCCATCGTGGCCATTTCCGGGATCAACCTGCTGAAGAATTTCATGGCGCTGGAACCCGGCATCGTGAACGGCGCCAAGCAGGACCAGCTGTTCTGGCTCGTTACGATCCACATGGCCTTCGTCGGCAGCGGCGTGCTGCTCGCCTACATGGACAAGCTGACGATCAGCTCCAAGATGATCGAAAAGCAGACCAGCAAGCTATAGGGTGTCGGCGCGGGCTGCGGGGCGCTCGAACAGGTCGAGCGTTTCGCCGTCCTTTTCGATGGACCGCAAGAGAGTGAAACCTAGCGTTTCGGCGAGCTTTACCGACGCCGCATTGCCGCGAGTGATCATGCACACGCTGCGGCGGCCGAACCCGGCGTCGAACCATGCGTAGATCGCGCGCATCGCTTCCGAAGCGAGGCCTTTCCCACCCGCTTCGGGCCGCATGATCCAGCCGGCTTCCGGGCCGTCGTCGAAATCCTCGCCGATGTCGCGGAAGGTGTGGAAGATGCCGGCCTGGCCGATGATTCGCCGCTCGCCCGGTTCGCGCACCAGCACCATGCCGTAACCGTGGAGCAGCCAGCTCCCGCCGTTCTTCTGGAAACGTTCGAAAGTGCGTGCAGGGTCGCTCGGCGGGCCGAGGTAGCGCGCGGTTTCCGGATGCGAGATGATTTCGTGAATTTCGCGCCAGTCACCGGCCTCGGGCAGCCACAGCTCCAGCCGCTCGGTGACGAGGAACGGCGCGGTCACCACAGTTGCATCAGCCCGTGCAGCGTCAGGCCCACGAGGCCGCCCACCAGCGTGCCGTTTATGCGGATGAACTGGAGGTCGCGCCCGACTGCGCCTTCCAGCCGGTCGGTCAGCGTGCGCGCGTCCCAGCGGCGCACGGTTTCGGATACCAGCTGCACGATTTGGTCGCCGTGTCGGGTGGCGACGCCTACGGCCGTGCGTCGGGCGAAACGGTTGATTTGCCACTGCAGGCGCTCGTCCTCGCGCAGGGCGTTGCCGAGATCGTCAAGGCTGTCGGCGAATTGAGCGCCGAGCGAGCTTTGCGGATCGCGCGCCCGCTTGATCAGGCTCTGGCGGATCCGCTCCCATACGCGCTGCCACCATTCGGCCACCGCCGGGTTGGCGATCAGCTCGTTCTTCAGCTTCTCCACGCGGGCGCGGAAATCCTCGTCATGCTGCAGATCGCGGGCGAGGGTTTCCAGCCCCTCTTCCAGCTTGTCGCGCAGCGGATGGTTGGGATCGACCAGCACTTCGGCCAGCAGCTTGTAGAGCCCGTCGAGCACGGAATTGGCCAGCCGCTCGTCCAGCCCGGTGAAGCGCAGCAGCGCATTCGCCCGGTCGTGGATCATGTCGCGGACCATCGTCTCGTTGTCTTCCAGCACCAGCCCGGCCCAGCGGATCGTGCTGTCGACCAGCGGCAGGTGTTTGCGGTCCGCCATGGCGACTTCCATCATCCGCCCGAACAGCGGCGCGACTTCGATCCTTTCGAGCTGGCTGGCGAGGCCGGAGCGGACCTGCGTGCCGAGCCGTTCGGGATCGAGCGATTCGAGCAGTTCGGCGAACAGCTCGGTTGCGCCGGCACGGATGCGCGACGGCCCTTCCCGCCCCGGTTCGGACAGGAAATTCCCCGCCGCCCCGGCGAGGTTCATGTTCTTCATGCGCCGCGCCACGACCTGCGGGATGAGGAAATTCTCGCGCAGGAAGACCGCCATCGTGTCGGCAATGCGGTCCTTGTTCTCCGGGATGATCGCCGTGTGCGGGATCGGCAGGCCGAGCGGGCGGCGGAACAGCGCGGTGACCGCGAACCAGTCCGCCAGCCCGCCGACAAGGCCGGCCTCGGCAAAGGCATGGACATATCCCCATGCCCAGTGCGCGCCTTCGAACCGGCCGGAGACGAGGAAGACGGCGGCCATTACCACCAGCATGCCGGTGGCGGCCATCCGCATCCTGCGGGCGCGGTCCTGCAACAGGGGGGAAGCGGCGGCGGTCATGGCCGCGGCCTATTCGGCCGGCTGCAGTCCGTCTTCGGCGCGGGGTTGTATGGGCCGGGTATCATCACCTTTCCTGTAACTCAGGAAACGCTGGCTTAGCCATGGCCCCATGCGTTTTTCGATGCCGTCGGCCAGGCTGAAGCCGGCCGGGACGATCAGCAGCGTCAGCACGGTGGAAAGCAGCAGCCCGCCGATAACGACCGTGCCCATCGGCGCGCGCCATGCGCCGTCCGCACCGATGGAAACGGCGGTCGGGATCATGCCCGCGCCCATCGCCACCGTGGTCATCACGATCGGCTGGGCACGCTTGCGGCCCGCATCGATGATTGCATCGAACTTGCGCACGCCCTGCGCCATCTCCTCGATCGCGAAGTCGACCAGCAGGATGGAATTCTTCGCCACGATCCCGAACAGCAGGAGGATGCCGATGAACACCGGCATGGAGATCTGCTGGCCGATCAGGTTGATCGCAATGATCCCGCCCAGCGGCGCGAGCAGCAGCGAGCCCATATTGACCAGCGGGCTCATCAGCCGCTGGTACAGCAGCACCAGCACCGCGAAGACCAGCAGGATACCGGTGACGAGCGCGGTCTGGAAATCGGCAATCAGGTCGGCAAGGAACTCCTCGCCGCCGGCGGCCTGCGTGCTGACCCCGGTCGGCAGATTCTGCATCGCGGGCAGCTCGTTGATCCGCTGGGTCGCGGTGCCGAGATCAGCGCCGGGCGCAAGGTCCGCGCCGATGAAGACGCGGCGCTGGCGGTCGTAGCGCTGGATTTCCGTGGGTCCGGCCCCGAAGCTGATTTCCGCCACCCGCTCCAGCGGCACCGAGCCGCCGGTCGCCGTGGGCACCGGGAGGTTACGGATCGTATCGAGATTGCCGCGCCCGCTTTCGGGCAGCATCACGCGGATCGGCACCTGGCGGTCGGACAGGGAGAAGCGCGCGGCCGACTGGTCGGTTTCGCCGATGGTGGCGATGCGGATCGCCTGGCTGAGCGCGACGGTTGTCACGCCGAGCGAGGCGGCAAGGTCCGCGCGCGGGGTGATGATGAGCTCCGGCCGCTGCAAATCGGCCTCGACCCGCGGCTGGCGCACGAGATCGAGCCCGCGCATATCCTCGACCACCTGCTGTGCCGCCTGCGACAGCAGTTCGGGATCGCTTCCCTGCAGCAGCACGGTGATGTCGCGGCCCGATCCGCCGCCCGGCCCCTGGTTGTTCTGGAAGCTCACCCGCGCATCCGCGATGTCGGAGAACAGCAGCGCCGTTTCGCGTTCGAAATCCTGGCTGTTGCGCACGCGATCTTCACGCAGGGTGACATTGAGGTTGGCGTTGCCTTCGTTGACATTGACGAGGACGTCCTCGACCTCCTGCTGCTGTTTCAGGATGTCCTCGACCTGGTCGGCGACCGCCTCGGTCTGCTCCAGCGTGGTGCCCGGCACCATGGAGATGCGCACGCGGCTGAAATCGAGGTTCACGTCGGGGAAGAACTGGACCGGCGTCGCCGTGATGGCGAGGATCGTGAGGACGAAGGACATCAGGCCCACGCCCATCACCTTGACCCGGTTGTCCGCAAAGCGCGCCCGGAACCGGCCCGAACGCCAGCGGTACCACGCGCCGAAGCGGGTCGAACCGAAGATGCCGAGGATGACCTTGCGCAGCACCCACGCAAAGCCGCTGGTGACGTACCAAGCGATGACGGCGGCGAGGATCAGCAGCAGGAACATCCGGATCAGGCCGAGGCCGATGATCGGCTGCAGGAACTGGTTGCTGTGGTAGTAGAGCAAGCCGGTGATGCCTGCGAAAACGAGGCCGATGACCGTGAAAATCACGATGCCGAAGGGATATTGCCACCAGCGCGCGTGGACTTTCTCCAGCCCTGCACGGATGCGTTCGGCGCCGCTGCGGTCCAGCGTCCAGCGCAGCAGACGGTCGTAACGGTCGATCCACGGCCCGTTGGCATGGTCGGCATGGCCGTGCGATTTCAGGAAATAGGCCGCGATCATCGGTGTTATCATGCGCGCGACCGCAAGGCTCATCAGCACCGCGACCACCACGGTGAGGCCGAAGTTCTTGAAGAACTCGCCCGCGATACCCGGCATCAGGCCGACCGGCAGGAACACCGCGACGATGGAGAAGGTGGTGGCGACCACGGCGAGGCCGATCTCGTCCGCCGCGTCGATACTGGCCTGGTAGGCCGTCTTGCCCATGCGCATATGGCGCACGATGTTCTCGATCTCCACGATCGCATCGTCGACCAGCACCCCGGCGACGAGGCCCAGAGCCAGCAGGCTGAGCGAATTGAGCGTGAAGCCGAGCAGGTCCATGAACCAGAAGGTCGGGATCGCCGAAAGCGGGATGGCGAGCGCCGCGATGATCGTCGCGCGCCAGTCCCGCAGGAAGAAGAACACCACGATCACCGCCAGCACGGCGCCTTCGATCATGGCGGCCATGGAGGAGGAGTATTGCCCCTTCGTGTACTGCACCTCGTTGTCGAGTTCGACGATATCGACGCCGGGGTTCTCTTCCTCGATCTGCCTGATGACTTCCTGCGCCGCGTCATAGACGCTGACGTCGGATTCGCCCTTCGCGCGGGTCAGGCCGAAAGTGACCACGGGCTTGCCGTTGACCTTGGAAATGGAGCGGATCTCGCTGTTGCCGTCGGTCACGTCGGCGACGTCGGTCAGCTTGATCGTGCGCCCGCCGCCCAGCGATATATTGCGCTGGCTGAGCTCGTAGGCGGTTTCCGCATTGCCGAGCACACGGACCGACTGGCGCGAGCCGGCGATTTCCGCCTGGCCGCCGCCGGCATCGAGGTTGCTCTGCCGCAATACCGAATTGATCTGCGACGCCGTAACGCCAAGGGACTGCATGCGGGCCGGGTCGAGGATGACGCGGATTTCGCGGTCGACCCCGCCGCGCCGGCCGGCAGAGGCCATGCCGGGCACCGCCAGCAACCGCTTCGACACGACATCGTCGACGAACCAGCTGAGCTGCTCCATCGTCATGTCTTCCGATTCCACGGCGTAGCTGGCGAAGGGACGGTTGGAGTTCTGGACGCGGAAAACCCGCGGCTCGAGGATGCCGTCCGGCAAGTCGCCGCGGATCTGGTCGACCGCCGCCTTCACCTCGTTCACCGCGACATTCACGTCGACGCCGATCTGCATGCGCACGACCGTCTGGCTGAAGCCTTCGCTGACCTGCGATTCGATCAGGTCCACGCCCTCGACCGTGCTGACCGAGGATTCGACCTTTTCGGTGATCTGGGTGTCGAGCTCGCTCGGTGCGGCGCCGGGCTGCGAAATGCCGACGATGACAACCGGGAAGTCCACGTCCGGGTCGTTCTGCACTTCCATCCGGTTGAAGCTGAGGATGCCGGCAAAGGTCAGCGCCACGAACAGGACGATTGGGACGACCGGGTTGCGGATCGACCACGCGGAGATGTTACGGAAATTCACGGTTCGATCACCGGCGCGGGGCGACCGGGCGCACGGTCTCCCCTTCGTTGAGGAAGCCGCCGGCGCGCAGCACGACACGCTCCGTGCCGCTGAGGCCGGAGGCGATGGCCACGCCGTTCTGGGTGATCAGTCCGGTTTCCACCGCGCGGCGGACGATCTTGTTGTCCTCGCCGATGATGAAAACGTAGCTGCCTTCGTCGTCGCTCATCACCGCGCTTTCGGGAAGCAGCGGCGCGACCAGCGTGCCGCTGTTGATTGTCGCGGTGGCGAACCCTCCGGGCTTGAGCCCTTCGTTGTAGGACAGCGCGATGCGCGCCGTTCCCTGCCGGTTCTGCTGGTCGATAGTCGGCGCAATCTGCCAGACCTGGCCGGAGAACTCGCGGTCGGTCCCGACAGGCTTCACGGTGGCGGCGGTGCCAGTGGATATGCGGGCCAGTTCGGCTTCGCCCACCTGCGCCAGCATTTCCATTTCGCCGCCGCGGGCGATGGTGAAGAGCGAGGGCGTGCCGGCACTGACCGTCTGGCCGGGCTCGACGCTGCGCGACAGCACGAGGCCGGAAACCGGGGCATAGATGTTGAGCCGGGCGTTGCGGGCCTGCAATTCGTTCAGCTGCGCGCGGGCGACCTGCACCCGGGCACGGGCGGCATCGCGCGTTGCCGTGAGGCGGTCGACATCGGCGGTAGAGATGAAGCCGCGCTCGACCAGCTTGAGCGCGCGTTCGAGATTGCTCTGCGCGAGGTCGAGATCGGCCTGCGCCACGCCGATCTGGGCGCGAGCGGCAGCGGCCTGCTGGTTCTGGACGGAGCGGTCGATGCTGACGAGCACCTGCCCCTGGCGCACCCAGTCGCCGGCATCGGCGTTGACGGATACTACGCGGCCGCCTTCACCGACGACCCCGACGCTGGTTTCGCGGCGCGCGGCGATGGTGCCGGTCGCGCTCAGCGTACCTTCGATGGTGGTGCGGCCCGGCGCGACGACGGTCACCGCCGGGGCTTCTTCGGCATTGCCGGTGTCGGCCGGGGCGCCGCCGCCCTTGATCATGGCATAGGCTGCGATCGCCGCCAGCAGCGCGATGACGACCGCGATGATGATGATCCGCCGCCGCTTGCGCCGGTCCGCATCGTCGGTGGTGTCGATTTCGACACGGCTTTCCGTGTCCGCGGCAATCTCGTGCTGCGGGCGCCATTTATCTTTTTCCACGCCGGTTTCGTAATTCATCTCTTCGTGCCCCATGGCGGCTCTGGGGTGTGTTATCTCAATATAGCACCCCCGGCAAGCAACATTCCGCGCTTAGGCCGGGTGGTTTGTCCTAGCAATCATCGCCCCGACCGGGGGTGCAACTCCCTCGACAAGTGACGTGAAACGGCCACAGGGCGCAAGACAAGGGGCGGCCCGGCGCTGTGCCGGACCGCCCCTGCCAAAGCTGCTGAAGCAGCTAGGGAATGTCTCTTAGCGTACCCGACCGCGCTGGATCAGGTTGACGATGGCCAGCAGCACGATGGCGCCGAGGATCGCAACGAGCAGGCCCGTAAGCGAGAATTCCTGTACGCTACCGCCAACGCCGAACTGGTTGGCGATCAGGTTGCCGATCACCGAGCCGATGCAGCCGACGATCACGTTCCAGATGATGCCCATCGAAGCGTCGCGGTTCATCACCATGCTGGCCAGCCAGCCAGCCACACCACCGACGATAATTGCAATAATCCAACCCATACGTACCTCCTGTTATTATTATGGCCTGCGTGGCCTATGCGGGGTGAAACGGCATTACCACGCAGACGTTCCCCGATTTCGTCGCGGAACAGCTTGGAGGGTAAATGGAAACGGCCCGCTGCGCAAAATGCGCGGCAGGCCGGATCGCTCGGGTTATGCCGCCTGCGCGGCCCGGATCAGTACTTGAGCTGGCGTTCGTAGAGGTCGCGGTAATGCTGGATGCGCGTAACGCGCAGGCCCTGCATGCCGGACCGGTCGACCGCGCGCTGCCACGAGGCGAACTCTTCCAGGGTAAGGTTATAGCGTTCCAGCACCTCGTCGATCGTCAGCAGGCCGCCGTTGACGGCCGCGACGACTTCCGCCTTGCGGCGCACCACCCAGCGCTTCGTGCTCGGCTTGGGCAGGTCCTTCAGCGAGAGCGGCTCGCCGAGCGGGCCGATCACGTGTTCGGGACGGATTTTCTGGTTCTCGATCATTCGTATCCTCGGTCGCCGGTAGCCGCCGTTGTCGGGTGAGAGGCAGCAATGCCACCAGCGATTTTGCCATTGGATAAAGCGTGTTGGTTAATTTGCCGTTTGCCATGTTTGGCAGGCACGATGTCGTCCAGCGAGCCGAGCTTGCCGAAACTGGTCGGACGCCGCCAACCCGACGGCCGCATCAGCAGCGCCAGCTCCCGCTGGGCGGCGAGGCGCGCAGTGAGCTCCGGCCAGGCGATGGGGCGCAGGGCCTCCTCGTCGGCCAGCGCAGGCGCGTCGATCGCCGCGAAGGAATCGTGGTTGGCTTCGTTCATGACCTTGCTGTTACCCGCAACAGGTCAAGAACTTGTAAAATGGCGCTTTACCCTTCCTTGAGGGTTCAAGGCCGGCGGATAGCGCGCGCATCGCACGCCCTTTGCGCGGCCCCTTCGCTGGTGTAAGGGGCCTCCATGCCCGCAAATCCTGCGATTCCTGCCGCCGGCCTTGGTGCCGAAGACGCTGCCGCGCTGTTCGACCTGCCGCGCGCGGCGCCCGACTGCCGCATCGTCGTCGCCATGTCGGGCGGGGTCGATTCCTCGGTCGTTGCTGCGCTGGCCCATGCGAGCGGGGCGGAAGTGATCGGCATCACGTTGCAGCTCTACGACTATGGCGCCGCCACCGGGCGCAAGGGCGCGTGCTGCGCGGGCGACGATATTGCCGATGCGCGCGCGGTGGCGGACCGGCTGGGTATCGCACACTATGTCTTCGACCATGAAAGCGCCTTTCGCGAAGACGTGGTCGAGAATTTCGCCGACGAGTATCTCGCCGGGCGCACCCCGATCCCCTGCATCCGTTGCAACATGGGGCCCAAGTTCACCGATCTGTTCAAGATGGCGCGCGATCTGGGCGCCGATTGCCTCGCGACCGGCCACTATGTGCGCCGCGTGATGGGTGCGGGCGGCCCCGAATTGCACCGCGCCGCCGATCCCGCGCGCGACCAGAGCTATTTCCTTTACGCGACGACCGACGACCAGCTCGACTACCTGCGCTTTCCGCTGGGCGGACTGCCCAAGGCACAGGTGCGCGCGCTGGCCGACGCCTACGGCCTGCGCAACGCGGCCAAGCCCGACAGCCAGGACATCTGCTTCGTGCCCGATGGCGATTACGCCAAGATCGTCACGAAGATGCGGCCCGAAGGCGCGCGCGGCGGGGCGATCGTCCACGCCGAAACGGGCGAGGAACTGGGCCGCCATCCGGGCATCATCCACTTCACCGTCGGCCAGCGCCGCGGGCTGGAGATCGGCGGGCAGGCCGAACCGCTCTATGTCGTCGGCGTGGATGCGGAAAAGGCGGAGCTGAAGGTCGGGCCCAAGCGCCTGCTCGCCGTGACCGCCGCCACGGTGGTGGAAACCAACCGCATCGGCGCGCTGCCCGGCGCGCCGCTTACCGCCAAGGTCCGCAGCCTGTCGAAGCCGGTGCCGGTCACGCTGGACGGCGCGATCGGGGGCGGCGCGAACATTCGCATCGTTTTCGAGACGCCCGAATACGGCGTCGCGCCGGGCCAGGCGGCGGTGATCTATGCCGGCGACCGGGTGGTCGGTGGCGGCTGGATCGACGCGACCGAATCCGCCGCGCAGGCGCTCGCCGCTTGAGCTTCTGGCGCGGCAGGCCGGGGCAGGTGCCGCCCGCCGCGCTCGTCCTGCTCGGCCTGTTCTTCGTCCTGCCCTTCGCGCTCTATTTCCTGCCACGGTCCGGAATCGGGCAGCAGGCCTACGAACCGCCGCGCTATGAAACCCGGTGGGCAGTGCCCGCAGGTGAGGCGGACAGCGCGCCGACGACAGGAATGACGCTGGGCGCCAATGGATTTGGCACCGTGACCGATGCCCCGCAGGCTCTCGCCACCCAACCGCCGCCCGGTTCCACATTGAGGCGATTTCCGGACCCACTCGTCGCGCCCGACGTCGCCCGCTTCTTTGCCGCCTTCCCGGTTCGCACGTGGCTCAACCCGCCCGAGGACGGCGTCACCACCTGCACGCTGGAAGGGCCGATGATGTGGCAGGGCCATCTCGAACTGCGCGACGGGTGCCTTCTCTTCATCGACGACAGGGGCGCGCCGCCCGCCTTGGCGCTGATCGCCGGAGCCGGGGCGTTTCGCGATCCCGAAGGCTTCCTCGCCGTCGGCCTGGCGGAAGGCGAGGCGCAATACCGCATCCGGGTGGGCGAGCGGGGCGGGACTTACGAAGGCCACGGCTGCTCGCGTCCCGATTACATCCCGGCGCCGGCAGGGCTGGCGAAGGCATGCGGCGTGAAACGCATGGTCAATATCGCGCAAGTGACGCGCGAAGCGTGGTGCTCGCCCGAAACGCTGGAGCGGGTTGAGGCGCAGGCCGAAGATTACCGCCGTTACGAGAGGGCGCGCCGGGAGGCCGAGGCGCTCTGCCGCGCCAAGCAGGCTGCAACGCCCGCCGGACGTCCGGCAGAACCGTGCCAGCCGGTCGCCCCGCCCGCCCCGCTGCCGTACGATCTCCACAATCCCGGCTGCAAGCTGCCCGACGGTTTCCGCGAACGCTTGCTGGCAGAATAGTCAGCCGTCCCAGCTTTCGAGCACGCAGCCATAGCCTTCACGATAGGTCGCGGTCTGGCTTTCCAGCAGCGGGAAGCTGGCGGTGACGCTCTTCGCCTCCACATCCTCGCTCAGCGAGATCAGCTCCATGCCGGGCTCGAAATCCTTTTTGCAATCCCCCAGCGAGCGCCCGCCGACATAGCGGCACGAACACGCCACACGCGCGCCATAGGACGTGCCGGCAATGGCATAGCCCTTCGCCGTGTCTTCATAGGTGAGCCACGCCGCGCCCACGGCGACCAGCACCGCCACGAACAGCCACGGCCAGATCCGGCCGCGCGTATTGCCCGTCTTTCGTGTGCGCTTTGCGGTTGCCATCCTGCCTGCTCTCGCCAATGAAGCGCCCCGACATGATGCGCCGCCTTTCCCCTATCGCCGCCACCGCCTTCGCGCCAGCCCTGCTGCTGGCCGCCTGTTCGGGCGAGGCGGAGACGGGCCCTGCGCCGCTGACCGAAGAGGCGCTGGCCGCCGTGACCGACAACGCCGGCGCCCCGCGCGAGCAGCTGGCGCGGCAAGTCGACGACCTGTTCAGCGACCCGCTGGTGGCGGAAACCCGCGCGGTTATCGTTGTCGCAAACGGAGAGCTGGCGGCGGAGCGGTACGGCGAAGGCTACGGGCCGGAAACGCGCTTCATTTCCTGGTCGATGGCAAAAACGGTCACCGCCGTGCTGATCGGCATGCTGGTTTCGGAGGGCAAGCTCGACCTCGACCGCGGTCCGCCGATCCCGGCCTGGCGCCGACCGGGCGATCCGCGCGGGGACATCACCCTGCGCCAGCTGCTGCAGATGCGCAGCGGCCTGCGCCACACGGAAGCGGGCGATCCCGTTTACGAATCGGACGAGGTCCGCATGCTGTTCCTCGACGGGCGCGACGACATGGCCGCCTGGGCCGAGGCGCAGCCGCCGGAAGCCGGCGCGGGCGCGAAGTTCGAATATTCCTCCAACACCACGGTCATCCTCGCCGATATCGCCGCGCGGGTGCTGGCGGGACAGGATGCCAGCCCCGAAGAACGGCGCGCGGCGGTGGCGGGTTACTTGCGCGAACAGCTGTTCGGCCCGCTCGGCATGGATTCCATGCTGCCCGAATTCGATGCGGACGGCACGCTGATCGGCGGCAGCCTGATGCACGCGACTGCGCGCGACTGGGCCAAGTTCGGAGAATTCCTGCGGCGCGAGGGGCGCACGGCCGACGGGGTGCAGCTGGTGCCCAAGGCATGGGTGGAGTTCATGACGCGGCCCTCCCCGCGCGAGGAGCAATACGGCGCGCAGACCTGGCTCAACCGCAAGCCGACAAACGGCGATCCGGTGCTGTTCCCCGGCACCGGTGCGGACACGCTGTTCTCGATGGTCGGCCATCTCGGCCAGTATGTCATCGTTTCGCCCGACCAGGGGCTGACGGTGGTCCGGCTGGGCAAGACACAGGATGCCGAGCGCGCGCCGCTGGTGAAGGCGCTGGGCGACATCGTCGAGCTTTACCCTTCCAGGTAGAAGCTTCCTTCAACCACCGTCACGCAATTGCCGCCGAGCCATGCCGTCGCGCCGTCGCGGCGGCAGGTGAGCGTACCGCCCCGCGCGCTCGCCTGGTGCGCGGTAAAGTGCCCGCGGCCCAACCGTTCGGTCCAGAAATGGGTCAGCACCGCATGGGCGGAGCCCGTGACGCTGTCTTCGTCCACCCCGCCGCCCGGCACGAACACGCGGCTGAGGACATCGGTCTCTTCCCCCGGCGCGGTGCAGATGAACTGGTCGTTCCCCAAGGCGCCGAGGCCGCGCAGGTCGGGATCGAGCGCGCGCACCGTTTCGGCGCTGTCGTAGAGGAAGACGTTGTAGCGCGTGTCGTTGCGCCAGACTTCCTGCGGCTCCACGCCCAGCAGGCGGAGCGCTTCGTCCCACGGCTGCGGCGCGGTTTCGATCAGCGGCAATCCGACTTCGTAGCCCGCATCGACCCGGCGCACTTCGAGATTGCCGGCCAGGCGCGTGCGGAAGGTCACCCATTCCGCGTCGCTTTGCGCCAGCAGCACATGACCGCTCGCCAAAGTGGCGTGGCCGCACAGCCGCACCTCCTCGGTCGGGGTGAACCAGCGCAATTCATAGTCGGTCTCCCCGCTCGCATCGGGGATGACGAAGGCGGTTTCGGCGAACATGTTCTCCGCCGCGATGGCCTGCAGCACCTCATCGTCCAGCCAGCTTTCGAGCGGCATCACGGCCGCCTGGTTGCCGGTGAAGGGCCGGTCGGCAAAGGCATCGACGTGGGTGTACGGCAGTTTCATGCGCCCTCCTCGCCGCTGTCCAGCGCGGCAAATTCATCCTGTTCCACCAGCGTGTTTCCCGGTTCGTCCACATGGCCCGCGGGGTCGATGTGGATGAACAGCTCCAGACCGGGGAATTCGCGCAGCAGGTCTACCTCGACCCGCTCGATGATGTCGTGCGACTGGCCCACGGTCATATCCTCCGGCAAGTCGACGTGGAACTGCGCGAAATCGACATGGCCGGCTGTTCGCGTGCGCAAATCGTGGAGGTTGGCGAGCTCCGGATGGCGCGCGGCGACTTCCACGAACCGGCGGCGCTTGGCATCGGGCCATTCGCGGTCGAGCAGGTGGTCCAGAGCCTCGCGCGAGGCCTGCCACGCGTTCCACCCCAGCCAGCCTGCGATGGCGAGGCCGAAAATCGGGTCCGCCCCCGTGATCCCGGCATAGCTGTCGAGCGCAAGCGCCGCGATCACCGCGAGGTTGAGCAGCAGGTCGCTCTGGTAATGGGCATGGTCGGTCTTGATCGCGACCGAATTGGTCCGCGCCACGACATAGCGCTGCCACGCCAGCAGGGCGAAAGTCAGCACGATGGCCACCACCGACACGCCGATGCCTTCCGCCGGCGCCTCCACTCTCGCGCCGGCGAGCAACTGCTGGGTGCTGCGCAGCAGGATGCCGAAGGCGCTGAGCGCGATCAGCATGACCTGCACCAGCGCGGCGATCGATTCCGCCTTGCCGTGGCCGAAGCGATGCTCCTTGTCCGCAGGCTGGGAGGCGTACCAGACGCCGAACAGCGTCACGAGGCTGGCGACAAGGTCGAGCGCGCTGTCGGCAAGGCTGCCGAGCATGGCGGCAGAGCCCGTCTTCCACGTAGCCCACGCCTTGAGCGACACCAGCACCACGGCAACGGTGATCGAAGCCGCCGCCGCGCTCTTGGCGAGGCTCGTTTCGGCTGGCGCGCGTGCGGTCACGGGTACAGCATCCTGCTAGCCCATTCCCCGTCCGGCCCGCCGCGTTCGAACACCCGCCGCTCGTGCATGCGGTATTCGCGGTCCTGCCAGAATTCGATCCGCATCGGGCACAGGCGGAAACCGGTCCAGTGCGGGGGGCGCGGCACGGGGCCGTCGGCGCCGTAACGCTCCTCAAGCTCGGCGACGCGGCGCATGTAGACCTCGCGCGACGGCAGGGTGCGCGACTGGTCCGATGCGGCGGAGGCGATCTGCGATTGCGGGTGGCGCGAATGGAAATATTCGTCCGCCATCGCGTCGCTCACCTGTTCCAGCGGGCCCTCGATGCGAATCTGGCGGCGCAGGCTCTTCCAGTGAAACAGCAGCGCGGCCTGGCGGTTGGCCAGGATCTCGCCCCCCTTGCGGCTTTCGGCGTTGGTATAGAACACGAAACCGCCGCCCGTGCCGCAATCCGGCCCGTGGCCTTTCAGGAGCACCATCCGCACCGATGGCGCCCCGTCCGGCGTGGCGGTGGCGAGCGCCATGGCATTGGGATCGTTCGGCTCGCTGTCCTTCGCCTCGGCGAGCCACGCGTCGAACGTGCCGAAGGGGTCGGCGGCGGGGATGTCGCGCGCGCTAGCCGACACGGGAAAGTCCTTGCCCCGTGGCCGTGGGACCCGCAAACGGGATAACGCGTTGTCGCATGAGGATCATGGCACCCCCTTACCACCCCCTTCGCCTGAGGAAAGGCCGCAGCCACGAAGCGGCGCTCGCAAGAGGCCCAGCGCCACTTGCCGCGCGCGAGTGGCTTGCCTAACTAACACACCATGGCCGATCCCTACACCACACTGGGCGTATCCCGCTCCGCCAGCGAGCAGGACATCAAGTCCGCCTATCGCAAGCTGGCGAAGGAACTCCACCCCGACCGCAACACCGACAATCCAAAAGCGGCGGAGCGGTTCAGCGAAGTCACCAATGCGTATGACCTGTTGTCCGACGCGGACAAGCGCGCGCGCTTCGACCGGGGCGAGATCGACGCGAATGGCGATCCCGTGAACCCCTTCGCCGGCGGCGGGTATGGCGGCGGATTCGGCGGCGGCAGGCCGGGCGGTCCCGGTGGGCAGGGCGGTTTCCGGGCGCAGGATTTCGGCGCCGAAGGCGTGGACCTGGGCGATCTTTTCGAAGGGCTGTTCGGCGGCGGGAGTGGCGCCCGGGGCGCAAGCGGCGGCTTCGGCCGGCAGAGCGCCGGCACGCGGCGCCCCCCGCCGGTCGGCGCGAATGTGCAATACCGGCTGCGCGTGCCTTTCGTCGATGCGGCCGCGCGCAAGGACCAGCGCATCACCCTGTCGGGTGGCAAGACCATCGACCTCAAGCTTCCCGCCGGGGTCGAGGACGGCACGCAGATGCGCCTCAAGGGCAAGGGCGAGCAGGGGCCGGGCGGCGCCGGCGACGCGCTCGTCACCATCGGCATCGACGGCCACCGCTTTTTCCGCCGCGACGGCGACAACATCCGCATGGACCTGCCCATCACGCTCGATGAGGCGGTCAACGGGGCGAAGGTCCGCGTGCCCACCGTGGATGGCGCGGTGATGCTGACAATCAAGCCGGGCAGCAATGGCGGCACGGTGATGCGCCTGTCGGGAAAGGGCTTCTCGAAGAAATCGGGCGGGCGCGGCGACCAGCTCGTCACGCTGGAAATCCAGCTGCCCGATGAGGTCTCCGCCCTGAAGGACCGCCTCGGCGACTGGACCGACGGCCGCGACGTGCGCAAGGACCTTACCGCCTGATGGCGAGCGAGGCGATCCGCGAGGAGGAAGAGCCTCACGCCGGACCGCCGGTTCCCAACCATACTCCGGAAGGCCGCCGCCGGGCGGCGCTGATGCACCGGCTGGAGAAGCATCGCGGCCCGATCGAGCGCGGCTGGGACATATTCAAGCGCGTTATCGTCGGCACCTATAACGACGGTTTCATCCATGCAGGCAACCTTGCCTACATGGCCATGCTGGCGATCTTTCCCTTCTTCATCCTGGGCGCGGCGATCTTCACGCTGGTGGGCGAAGACGGCGACCGCGCGGCGGCGATCGACACGATCCTGTTCGCCCTGCCCCCGGTGGTCGCCAATGTGATCGAGCCGGTCGCGCGCAACGTGGTCGATGCCCGAAACGGCTGGCTGCTGTGGGCGGGCGGCTTCTTCGGCCTGTGGACGGTCGGCAGCCTGATCGAGACCATCCGAGACATCCTGCGCCGCGCCTATGGCACGGAGGCGACGCTGAGCTTCTGGCGCTACCGCCTCATTTCCAGCGGGGTGATCGTGGGCGCGGTGATCCTGCTGATGGTCTCCCTGCTGCTTCAAGTGATGATCGGCGCCATCAGCGAAGCCGTGGCGAGCACCAGCCCGTGGCTGACCGATGTGATATCGGGCCTCGCCCTTTCGCGCTTCGTGCCTGCGCTCGGCCTGTTCCTCTCGATCTACCTGTTGTTCTACTCGCTCACCCCGGCGCATTACCGCGTGCGCCGCTACCCCAAGTGGCCGGGCGCCCTCGTCGTTACGGCATGGTGGGTTTCGGTGACACTTGCCCTGCCCCCCGTGCTCGCCAACCTGTTCACCTACGACCTCACCTACGGCAGCCTCGCCGGGGCGATGATCGCCCTTTTCTTTTTCTGGCTGGTGGGCCTAGGGATGGTCGTGGGCGCACAATTGAACGCAGCGCTCGCCGAAACGCCCGAGGAAGAGGCGGAAGCGGCGATGGCGGCATGATCAGGAATACGGAGCGAATATGAGCGGTTTGATGGCTGGCAAGCGCGGCCTCATCATGGGGCTGGCGAACGACAAGTCGCTGGCATGGGGGATCGCCAAGGCGTGCCACGAGCACGGCGCGGAATTGGCCTTCTCGTTCCAGGGCGAGGCGCTGGAGAAGCGCGTTCGACCGCTTGCCGAGCAGGTCGGCAGCGACTTCCTAATCCCCTGCGACGTCTCCGACATGGATGCGATGGACCGCGCCTTTGCCGCCATCGAGCAGCGCTGGGGCAAGCTGGATTTCCTCGTCCACGCCATCGGCTTTTCCGACAAGTCGGAACTGCGCGGGAAGTATGTCGACACCAGCCTCGATAATTTCCTGATGACGATGAACATTTCCGCCTATTCCCTAGTCGCCGCCGCCAAGCGCGCCGCACCGCTGATGACCGATGGCGGCAGCATCGTGACGCTGACCTATTACGGCGCCGAAAAAGTCATCCCGCATTACAACGTGATGGGCGTGGCCAAGGCGGCGCTGGAAACCAGCGTGCAGTATCTTGCCAACGACCTCGGCCCGCAGAACATCCGCGTGAACGCGATCAGCGCCGGCCCGATCAAGACGCTCGCAGCCAGCGGAATCGGCGATTTCCGCTACATCCTGAAATGGAACGAGCTGAATTCGCCCATGCGCCGCAACGTCACGATCGACGATGTCGGCGGGTCGGGTCTGTATTTCGTCTCCGACCTCTCCAGCGGCGTGACCGGCGAAACGCACCATGTCGATGCCGGTTACCACGTGGTCGGCATGAAGCAGGAAGACGCGCCCGATATCGCGCTCGACTAGGCGCGCGCTTCTAAAGCAGCTTGCCTGTCAGCAGGTCGTAGAACAGCGCGATCCACAGACACGCAAAGACATAGAACACGCCCGTCTTGAACGGGGCGCGCGGCCGCGCCAGCTGCGGGTATCCGGCGGGCCATTGCAGCAGCACCTTGGCACCCAGCGGCGGGTCGGGCACGGCGGAATTGAAAGCGGCCCGCGTCTCGCGCCGGATGCTGCCGTCCTCGAAAGAGATCACGGCCATGAAGCCGCCGTCTTCCAGTACGTGGCTCGACACCGTGCCGAAGGCGCGCCGCGTGCCCTTCACCAGCCGCAGGAAATCCGGCCAGCCGACCCGCACGAGTACGTAGAGCCCGGCCGCGATGCCGAGGATGAAGATCGCATCCAGCATGGCGGCAAGGCTTAGCCTGCCGCGCGCCGCTCCTCAATCGCGGGAGTTTGCGCAGCCGGCTGGTCGGGCCAGATGCCGCGCGTATCGTACACCGCCTTGGCGCTGCGTTCCTCCAGCGGCACGGAGCGGAACAGGTCGTGGTCGACCAGGACCACCAGCACGTCACAGGTTTCGAGCGCGGTATCGATGTCGACCAGCTCCGCCCCGGTGTCGGTGAATTCGATCGGCAGTTTCTCGGCGTAGGGCTCGACCACCTTGACGCGCTCGCCGTAACGCCGCGCCAGCGTTGCGGCGACGAGGCGGGCGGGGCTTTCGCGGAAATCGTCGATATTCGCCTTGAAGGCGAGGCCGAGGCAGGCGATTTTCGCGTGCGGATGGGCATCGACCAGCGCGCTCGCCTGGCGGATCGCGTGGTGGATCTTGCCATCGTTCACACCTCGGGCGGTGCGGATCAGCGGCGTCTGCTCCGGCGCGCCGTGGACGATGAACCACGGATCCACCGCGATACAGTGGCCGCCCACGCCAGGCCCCGGCGACAGTATGTTCACACGCGGGTGCCGGTTGGCGAGGCGGATCACCTCCCACACATCCATGTCCATCGCGTCCGCCACCATCGACAATTCGTTGGCGAAGGCGATGTTCACGTCGCGGTAGGCGTTTTCGACCAGCTTGGTCATTTCCGCGCTGCGGGCATCGGTGGTGACGCAGGTGCCGCGCACGAAACGCTTGTAGAAGGACAGCGCCTTGCGCGCGCAGCGCGGCGTGATCCCGCCGATCGAGCGGTCGTTATGGGTCAGTTCTTCCAGGATCTTCCCCGGCAGCACGCGCTCCGGGCAATAGGCGATGGCGATGTCGGGCGTGCCATCGGCCAGGCCCGGCATCGCAAGGTCCGGCCGGGCTTGGGCCAGAATATCTCGGATCGTCTCGGTCGTGCCGATCGGGCTGGTCGATTCGAGGATGATCGTGTCGCCTTGCTGCAGCACCGAGGCGACCGCGCGGGCGGCGCTTTCGACATAGGACAGGTCGGGCGTGTGGTGGCCGTCCTTGGCAAAGGGCGTCGGCACCGCGATCACGAAGACGTCTGCGGGCACCACTTCGGTGGAGGCGCGCAGCTTGCCGTTCTTGACCACCGCCTGCACCAGCCCGTCGAGATCGACTTCCTCGATATGGATTTCGCCGCGATTGATCGTGTCGACCACGATCCGCGACACGTCCATGCCGGTCACATCCATCCCGCTGCGGGCGATGATCGCCGCGGTGGGCAGGCCGATGTAGCCGAGGCCGACGACGCAGACGGTGGGTGCGGTATCTCCACGCATTGCCAAAAACTCCCGTTTGTTCGGGAGGATCAATCGCAGAATGAGGTAAATTAAACGGTAAGGATGCGCCCTATTCCGCCAGCAGGTCGGCGATGCGCTGCGCGCTCTTGCCGTCGCCGAAGGGATTGTGCGCCCGCGCCATGTCCGCATAGGCTTCCGCATCATCAAGCAGGCGCGATGCTTCGGCCACGATCGTGTCGGCATCGGTGCCTACCAGCTTTGCCGTGCCTGCCGCCACGCCTTCGGGCCGTTCGGTCGTCTCGCGCATGACCAGCACCGGCTTGCCGAGTGCGGGCGCCTCTTCCTGCACCCCGCCGCTGTCGGTCAGCATGAGGTCGGCGATGTCGAGGAGGCGCGCGAAATGCGGGTAATCGAGCGGTTCGATCAGCGCCACATTGTCGAGGCCCGCCAGCGCATCGTTCATCACGCTGCGCACGTTGGGGTTGAGGTGGACGGGGAAGATCACGGCGACATCGTCTCTCGCGGCGAGGCGCTTCACGGCCTCGGCAATCGATGCCATGCCGCCACCGAAATTCTCCCGCCGGTGGCTGGTCATGCCGATGATGCGCTTGCCCGCGAAACGCCGTTCGAGATCCGCCAGGCCGGCGGCCAGCTGCGGCTCCTGCTCCACGCGGTCCACGATCCAGTGCAGCGCGTCGATCACCGTATTGCCCGTCACGTGGATGCTTTCCGGATCGACGTTCTCGCGCAGCAGCGCATCGCGCGACGTTTCGGTCGGGGCGCAATGCAGCGCGGCGAAGCTGCCGATGATCTTGCGGTTCACCTCTTCCGGCCAAGGATGATACAGGTCGCCGGAACGCAGGCCCGCCTCGACATGGCACACGGGAATCTTGCGGTAATAGGCTGCCAGCCCGCCGCACATGGCGGTCGCCGTATCCCCCTGCACCACCACCCAGTCCGGCTGTTCCGCGTCGAGCACGTCGCCGATACCGGTCAGCAGCCGCGCGGTCAGCGCATCGAGCGACTGGTCGGGCTGCATCACCGCAAGGTCGTGATGCGGGACGATGCGGGCGATATCCAGCACCTGGTCGAGCATGGCGCGATGCTGCCCGCTGACGCAGACGCGGCTGTCGAAGCGGTCGTCCGCGTCCAACGCATGGACGAGCGGGAACAGCTTGATGGCTTCGGGCCGCGTGCCGAAAACGGTGAGGATGCGCTTGGTGGTGGCCGGGGTCATGGCCCGGGCCATAGCGCGGATTGGTTAAGGGCGCATTTGCCCTGCGGTTTTGCCCGCCAATTGCCCTGCGACTTGCTTCAGCCGGCTGCCTAACCGATGAACTGCGTGCTCGCCGGGTCCACCGCGTTGCCGTCCGCGTCGACTTCGGCCGGGCCACCGTTTGCGTCCAGCTCGACCGGCTGCGACGGGTCGATCATGCCGGTATCGGGCGCTTCGTCGGGGAGGGGCTCGCCGCGCTCGGCAGCGAGGCGCGCTTCGTATTCGCGTTCGATCATCTCGACCCGCTCCTGTTCCTCGGCCGCTTCCGCATCGATCGTGGCGAGGCGCTTCTGCCGCTCTTCCTCGATCAGCTGACTGAACAGGACGCCGTCGGAATTGCGCTTCTCGGCATAGGCTTCCTCAATCATTTTCTGCGTGCAGCCGGTCCAGCCGCCTGCGCCGGTGGGGCTGCAGCTCATGATCCCGAATTCGCCGACCATCTGGAAGCTTTTCGCCCGTTCGCCCCAGGATTCGTTCTGCGGGCTGTCGCTGCGGCGCAGGTTGGCGGGGATGCGGTAGGGATCCTCGAGCACGCCGCAGACCGTGATGATCTCGTCGGTCGAAGCGGGGCATTCCTCCCCTTCCTGGATGTAGATCTGGTTGATCTTCACTTCACCGTCCTGCGCCGCGGCGGGCGCGGACAGGCCGACGGCGCCGATGGCGGCAGCGGAAAGGGCGAGCAGCGGGCGGATCATGGCGTAATCTCCGTGGCGAATGGGTCGCCGTTGCGTGAATAGGGCGCGATGCCCCGTGAACCTGTGCTGAAATAGCGCGCTGACCTGCACTGCGGTTCCGGATTGGTCAGGTTAAAGCTCAGATCCGCTCCGACAGGCGGATGGCGATCTTGCAGCCCAGCCGGATCGCGCCGGACAACAGTGGATAGGCCGGCGCGCTTTCCGCACCGTGCGCGATCGCGGCATCGCGATGCTCGCGCTCGTCCTCGCGGAATTCCTCGATCATGGCGGACAGTTCGGGATCGTCGCCCCGCTCCGCCAGCCGGTCGAGCTGGTCCGAATAATGCTTGTCGATTTCCGTTTCGACGGCGGCGGTACACGCCATCGCCGCTTCGGGACCGAGCAATGCGGTGCCGGCGCCGAGCGCGAAGCCGGCGACGTTCCAGAATGGCTGCAGGGCGGTGGGGCGCACCCCGCGGCGGGCCATCAGCGCATCGAATTTCGCCCGGTGGCCTTCCTCCTGCGCGGCCATCGCGCGGATTTCGGCCGATTGCGGCCCGCGGCTGCCCATCACGGCGAGCTGGCCTTCGTAAATACGCGTGGCGCCGAATTCGCCCGCCTGGTCGACACGGATCATCCGGTCGAGTTCCTCGTCACGTCCCATCGTCATGCAGCTTTCGCCTTTCCGCCCAGGAGCAGGGCAAAGATAGTCACTGCGCTAACGCACGAGATCAGGAAGTTGAACCCCGCGAGGCTGATCCCGGCCAGCGTCCACGCCGCTTGGTCGCAGCGGGTGGTGGGCGCGGCATTCAGGCTGTCGAGCGAGCCGGACAGGTCGGGCGTGAAGGTCGCGCAGCCGGTGATGCCTTCCCACCAGCCGTATTCGACCCCGGCATGGAACCCGCCAATCAGGCCCGAGGTAAGGATGCCGCCCGCCGCCATGGCGATCCAGAACCGGCGATAAGGCGCGAATGCCCCGACCAGCGCCAGCGCGATGGCGGCAAGGTGCGGCCAGCGCTGCCACCAGCACATTTCGCACGGGTAAAGGTCGAACACATGTTCGCCAATCAGCGCGCCGCCGAGCAGCAATGCGGGCACGCCGAGTGCCAGGCGACGCGCAAGTTTTTCCTGCGGCGTTTCCAACCCCGTCCGCCCCATGGTCACCGATCAGTTACCGCGGCGTGCGGTAGCGGTACCGGTGGTGCGGCGCAGGGTCTTGATCGCGTAGTCGAGCTGAAAATCGTCGATCCCGGCGGCTTCGAGTTCCTCGGCCGTCTGGGTGAACCGCGGATCCTGCGCGCGGTCGCGCTCGATCTCGCGCTCGTCGAGGTCGACTTCGTTTATCAGGCGCCCGCGCAGGTCGCTTTCGCGCAGCTGGAAGCGGGCGCGCTGGGCGGCGTCCGGATCGGACAGCTGCGGCACCTTGATGTCCGGTTCGATCCCGCCTTCCTGCACGCTGCGACCCGAAGGCGTGTAATAGCGCGCCGTGGTCAGCTTGAGCGCGGTGTCGCGCGTCAGCGGCAGCAGCGACTGGACGCTGCCCTTGCCGAAGCTGCGTTCGCCCATCACGACAGCGCGGCGCTGGTCCTGCAGCGCGCCGGCCACGATCTCGCTGGCGGACGCGGAGCCCGCATCGATCAGCACGATCATCGGGACGTCGGCCGCCACGTCGCCGCGGAAAGCGGTTTCGGCGCGGTAGACGGCGTTGTCCTGCCGGTTGCGCCCGCGCTGCGACACGATCTGGCCTTCGGTCAGGAACAGGTCGGACAGGGTCACCGCCTCGTCGAGCGAACCGCCCGGGTTGCGGCGCAGGTCGAGGACGAGGCCGCTCAGCTTGCTGCCGTTTTCCTTTTCCATCCGGCGTACGGCTTCGAAAACATCGGAGCCGACATCGCGGCTGAATTCGTTGACCGAAACCACGCCGATACCGCCCGCCATCAGTTCGTGGGTCACCGGCTCCAGTTCGATCAGCCCGCGGGTTACGGTTAGCTCGATCGGCTCGTCACGGCCGGCGCGCACGATCGTGATGTTCACCGGCGTGCCGGCAGGGCCGCGCATCTTGCCGACGGCGTAGTCGATATCCTCGCCGTAGATCAGCTCGCCTTCGACATGAGTGATGAAATCGCCCGCCTTGATGCCGGCGGCTTCGGCCGGACTGCCCTTGAAGGGCGACACGACCTTCACCGCGCCGTCTTCCATCTGGATGGAAATGCCGAGGCCCTGGTAATTGCCGTCGATCAGCTGGTTCATCCGTTCCATGGCCTGGCCGTCGATATAGCCGCTGTGCGGGTCGAGCGCGCCGAGCATGCCGTCGATCGCGCCGCGGACCAGGACCTCGTCCTCCACCGGCTCCACATAGGATGCCTTGATGCGCTGGTAGACCGCGAACATCTTGTTGAATTCGCTGCCTGCGCGGGCATCGACCTGGGCGATGCTCGCCGTAGTGGCGGGAACCAGCGCGACCGCGGTCACGAGAGCGGCGGTGCGGGCGACGGCGGCGATTTTACGCGCGGAGAAGGTCTTTGCCATAGGCGGCAGGATATAGCGCGGCCGAGCTTAATGCCAGCTTATCCGTTCCCTGCCATAGACGAAGCACCGAGACGGCCCGATGCGGGACACGAAAGGGGCAGGAGGGCGTGGGCGATTACCCGATCTGGGACAGCGGATTGACCGTCTCGCCACCTTTACGCAGTTCCAGCGTGACATTGCCTGCCCCGGTCCCGGCAAGGCCGAGCGGCGCGCCGGGCAACACCTCTTCCCCCGTCTCGACATAGAGCGTCAGTAGGCCGGTGACGAGGCTGGTGAACCCGCCCGCATGCTCGATGATGACGATCCGGTCGTAGCCGCGATAGGGGCCGGCGAAGGCGATCCGCCCTGGGCCGGGGGCGACCACTTGCGCTCGGTCGCGGGCGGAGAATGTCAGCCCGTCGCTGCGCACCCCGCCGCGGACCGCTCCGAAGCCGGTAGTGATCGGGCCGGACACGGGAAACTGGTAGCCGGGGACGCTTACGCTTGCGCTTTCCGGCGAGGGAGAGGCAGTGGCGGGCGCGGAAGCCTCCGCCAGTTCCGGCTGGCGCGGACGGAGGCGCGGGCCGGGAAGCGCGGCCAGTTCTTCGCGCAAGGAGCCTGCATCCTCCAGCCGGCCGACCAGCGCATCGAGGCTGCGGGTTTCTTCGGCCAGCGCCAGCGCGCGGTCCGATTCGCGCGCCGCAGCGCCCGTCTTGTCGCGCGAGGCAAGGCGCTGGCGGGTTTCCAGCGTGGCGAGTTCCTGCCGCCTTTCCTCAAGCTCGCTTTCGCCCGCCCGCATCACGCCGGCGGCCTGCCGTGCCTCGCGCTCCAGCGCGCGGCCGCGCTCGATTTCGGCGCGCAGGTCCGCCGTGCGGGCGGAGACTTCAGGGATGGTGGAAGCGAGCATCGCGCGCAGGTACACCGCTTCCTTCAGCGATCCGGGACGCAGAACGGACACCGCGACCGGGCGGCGGGCGAATTGTTGCAAGGCTCCGGTCAGGCGCACGACCGGCTGCTGCCGTTCCGCCAGTCGCCCGCGCAGGAGGGCGCGCTCGCGGCCCAGAAGGGCGAGCCGCGCTTCGGCGGCGGCGATGCGCGCTTCGCTTTGCTGGATCCGGGCCGCAAGCGCCGCGCTTTCGCGTGCGGTGCGGGCGGCGGCATCCCGCGCGCTCGCAGCCTCGGCCTCGAGCTTTTCCGCCCGCGCGGCGGCGGTGCGGCCCTGTTCGCGCGCGCGGGCGAGTGCTTCGCGCGCGTCGCCCGCGCTGGCGACGCCCGTGCCTTGCGCATCGGCGCGCAAGCTCCAACCGCCTGCGGCCAGCGCGGCGATAACGGCAAGGAACAGGACGGTGCGCCACATGGCGCTACCCTGCCCGATGATAGGGATGGCCTGCAAGGATCGAGGTGGCGCGGAAAAGCTGTTCCAGTAGCATCGCCCGCGCCAGCAGGTGCGGCCAGGTCGCGCTGCCGAAAGCGAGCAACAGGTCGGCTTCCGCCCGCTCGCCGTCGGAATGGCCATCCGCCGCGCCGAGCACGAAGCGCGCCTCGCGCACCCCGTCGTCGCGCCAGCGGCCGAGAATTTCGGCGAGCTTTTCGGAAGACAGGTCGCGTCCGCGCTCGTCGAGCAGGACGGTCCGGAACGGACTGGGCGGGTCGGCGACCTTGCCGCCCGTTTCCGGCAATTCGGTCAGTTTCAGGGGCCAGGCGATCCGCTTTGCATAGCGATCGACCAGTTCCGCTTCGGGAGAGCGGGCGATTTTGCCCCGCGCAACGACGTGCAACTGCATCACGGCGCGGCGCTCCCCCAGTTCATCGTAAAAGGCTCAGGAAATCAGGCGCGGCCCATCGTCGGGCCTTCTTCGCCGAAGCCCCACATGCGTTCCAGGTTGTAGAAGCTTCGCACTTCCGGGCGGAAGAGGTGGACGACCACGTCGCCCGCATCGATCAGCACCCAGTCGGCAGCCGGCAGGCCTTCGATCCGCGCCGGCCCGAAGCCGCCTTTCTTCACCCGCTCCGCCAGCTTCTGGGCCATCGAGGCGACCTGCCGCGTCGAGCGACCCGAAGCGATCACCATGTGATCGGCGATCGAGCTCTTGCCTTCGAGCGGGATAGAGACGACTTCCTGCGCCTGGTCCTCGTCCAGCGAATGGATGACGAGCTCGTGCAGCGATCCCGCCTCGGTCTCGATCGGGTCGGTTCCGGCCGCAGTATCAGTCATGGTGGCGGTGCCGGCGCCCTGGGCGCCGGTTTCGGTGGTATGCGCAATATTCATCGCGGAAATATAGGCCTTCGGTCGGGAATGTGGAGTCGCGAGCGATAGGGGCGCTCATTCCGCAACGCCTCCGATCGGATCGAATGTCAGTGCGTCGCGCGGGGTACTGCCTGCATATTGCCGATGCCAGTGCGGGTTCGAGCGGCGGATAGCCGTTGCCGAGCGAGTGTCCGGATCGAACCGCAGGTACACGAGGGCGGGCAGGCTCCCTTGGCAGGCTTCGCGCAAACCGGCGGCAGTCACGCGGTGGCGCCGCAGCCAGGCCATCGCGGGGCTCGCGAGGGCATCCCCGTCATAGCCGGGGCGGGCGATGACCGCAATCGGCATCGTCCGAGCGATCCCCCGCCAGTCGCGCCAGCGATGGAACTGGGCAAGGTTGTCGCTCCCCATCAGCCACACGAATTGCCGCTTGGGATAGCGCCGGACCAGCGTGCGCAGCGTGTCGACGGTGTACGGAGAACCGAGCTGCCGCTCGATCGCCGTGACCCTGATCGGCGCCCACCGCGCCTGGCGCTTCGCCGAGGCCACGCGCGCGTTGAGCGGCGCCATCCCGGCCTTCGGTTTCAGCGGGTTGCCGGGCGAAACGAGCCACCACGCCTCGTCGAGATCGAGGGCCGACATGGCGAATCGGGTGATTCGCCGATGACCGCCATGGGCCGGATTGAAGCTGCCGCCGAGCAAGCCGGTCCATTGGCCCGAGGCGCATTTCACAGGCATTTCCGATTGGGAATCAAGCGACTGGCTCCTCCGCAAGGCGGCTTTGGAAACGGCCTAGCAAAGCAGCCGGAAGATGGCGAATTCGGGGCAGAGAAAGTGAACCGGACGGCAACCATGTGAACGTTTCCAGCGGATGGTTCCCACAGAAAATGTCGGATTTGAACAATTCGTCGCGGAACCGCTTCGATTCGTCCGAAAGTAACCATGCCGGACCGACTCCACGCCCGAAACCATGCTACCGGCCCCGCCGACGGGACGTAATCACAACGTGGGGTTGCTTTGAAAAATTCAGCCAAGGGCGGCATCAAAGACCGCCTGCGGAGCTGGTTTCCGGATCGCGAGTTCTTCATGCGATCCGAGGGACAGGTCCGCTTCATCAAGATCAGTTCGAAGCTGCAGATGGTCGCCGCATCGGTTGCGGTGGTCGCCGCGAGCGGCTGGCTGGGCTCGATGGGCTACATGGCCATCGACCAGTACATGCAGCAGGCGAATAAGCAGCATTTGCTGGAGCGCGAGGCGGAAGTCGCCACCGCCAGCAGCCGCATCGAAGCCTATCGCGAAAACGTGGACGAGGTCGCCGAGACGCTGAAGCGTCGGCAGGATTTCCTCGAGGAAATGAGCCGTGCCCTGCCCGACGACGTGAAGTCGGAAGCCGACACGGTCAGCGATTCCAGCACCGAAGCCGCCGAACTGGTCGACAAGATCAGCGCTTCCATCCCGGAAGCCGCAGCGCTGGCGAAGATCGAGGCGCGCCAGATCGCGCTGGCGGAACGCATGACCCGCTTCGCCGACCAGCGCGCCCGCCGCGCCGAGGCTGCGATCCGCGAACTCGGCCTCAACCCGCGCGCCATGCTCGCCGACGCGCAGACCGCACAGGGTGGTCCGTTCATTTCCGCCGGCGACGTCGATCCGCGTTTCGAGCGCCTCGGCCTCAGCCTTGCCCGCATGCGCGCCCTGGAAGACGGGCTGCGCGCCATTCCGCAGGTATCGCCCACCAAGGGCCCGATGGTCTCCTCCAGCTACGGCTATCGCCGCGATCCGTTCACCGGCGCAGGCGCAATGCACAGCGGGCTCGATTTCAAGGGCCCCACGGGCTCGCCCATCTATGCCGCCGCCGCCGGTCGCGTTAGCTTCGTCGGCACCAAGTCGGGCTATGGCAAGGTGGTGGAAGTCGACCACGGCAACGGCCTGATGACCCGCTATGCCCATATGTCCGCTTTCGGCGCGCGCGTCGGCCAGGCGGTCGAGGCCGGGACCCGCATCGGCGCAATCGGCAGCACCGGCCGTTCGACCGGCCCGCACCTTCACTTCGAAGTGCGCATCAACAATCGCGCGGTCGACCCGCGCCCCTTCTTGGAGACCGCCCCCGATGTTCTCGAAAAAGTCCGACGGGCCGGCCGCGCCCGCACCGCAGCGGAGCGCTAGGACCATGGCGAGCGGCAATTCCACCTTCTCGGTGCTGGGCGCCGATGTCACCATCCGCGGCGATATCGACGCGTCGGTCGACCTGCATGTCGATGGCAAGGTCGAAGGCGACATCCGCTGCGCCTCTATCGTGCAGGGTGAAGGCAGCGAGATCGTCGGCGGCGTAGAGGCTGAAACGGCGCGCCTGTCCGGCACGGTGCGCGGTACGATCAAGGCGCGCGACCTCGCGATCCTGCGCTCGGCGCGGATCGAAGGCGATGTCCATTACGATTCGCTGACCATCGAACAGGGCGCTGTCGTGCAGGGCACCTTCGCGCAGGCCGGGTCCCAGCCGGTGGCAGCCAAGACCGCGCCGCAGGCAGACGGCAGCGACGAGAAGCCGCACATCACGCTGGCCGGCTGAAACGCCGCAGCACCAGTTTCACGAGTTGGAGAGGAACCCCGCCGCAACCCGGCGGGGTTTTTTCGTGGCTGGGCGGCCTAGCCCAGCACTTCGGCGCGCAGGGCCTTGCGGTCGAGCTTGCCGATCATGGTCTTGGGCAGGCTGGCACGGATCTCCACCAGCTTCAGCCGCTCGTGCTTGCCGACGCGGCCATTGGTCCACTCGCGCAGGCCCTCCGCGCTGATCTCCGCGTCGTCCCCGTGCTGCAGCGTGACATAGGCTGCCGGCACCTCGCCGAGATAATCGTCCGGAATGCCGAGCGCGAGCACCTCCTTCACCGCCTGGTGTTCGAGCAGCACGTCCTCGATATGGCTGGGGAAGACCTTGAACCCACCCACGGAGATCATGTCCTTGATCCGGTCGACGATCTGGAGATAGCCCTGCGCGTCGATCACCGCGACATCGCCGGTGCGCAGCCAAGTGTCGTTGCCGCGCCTGGCGAATGCGGTCTCGTCCGCATCGGGCCGGTTCCAGTATCCGCACATGACCTGCGGCCCGGCGATGACGAGTTCGCCCGGCTCGCCCACCGGCGCGTCCAGCTCCGCATTTTCCTTGTCGAGCAGTTTCACGCGGGTCGCCGGAAGCGGCTGGCCGATCGTGCCGCTGCGGTTCTCGCCTTCGTAGGGATTGGTCGAGACCACACCCGAGCTTTCGGTGAGGCCATAGCCTTCGACCAGCCGCGCACCGGTTGCCGCGCCGAACTTCTCCTGCACCGGCGCGGGCATCGGGGCGCCGCCCGAAATGCAGATGCGCAGCGAGGTGAAATCGGTCTTCGCGAATTGCGGATGGTCGAGCAGCGCCTGGTACATCGTCGGCACCCCGGGGAAGCTGGTCGCGCCGACCCGCTCCAGCGTCTTGAGCGCCTGTTTCGCATCGAAGCGCGGGAGCATGGCGATCATCCCGCCTTTCAGCACCGTGCGGTTGAGGACGCAGGTGTTGGCAAAGACGTGGAAGAACGGCAGCACGCCCAGGATCACATCGGGGTCTTCCGGATCGAACGGGTCGATCGCGTTCACCTGCCGCGCGTTGGCGGTGAGGTTCTGGTGGCTGAGCATCGCGCCCTTGGGCCGACCGGTGGTGCCGCCGGTATATTGCAGCAGCGCAAGGTCGGTTTGGGCATCCAGCGCCACAGGCTCAGCTTCCTGCGCGCCGAGAAAGTCTGCCCAATGGTGCACATCGGCGCGGTCGGGGATCGCGGTAAGCTGCTTGCGGCCGAGCAGCCGCAGCGCAAGGCTCTTCACGGTGGGCAGCGCATCGGCCAGCCGCCCGACGACGAGGCCCTTCAGCGACGACGCGTCCAGCACCTTGAGCGCCGTCGGCAGAACCGCGGCACTGTCGATGGTGACGAGCAGGGTGATGCCCGAATCCTCGACCTGGTCGGACAATTCCTCGACCGTGTAGAGGGGCGAGAAGTTCACCGCGATCGCCCCGGCGATCATCGTGCCGTAATAGGCGGCGATGTAGATCGGGACGTTGGGCAGGAACAGGCCGATGCGGTCGCCCTTGCCGATCCCGCGCTCCGCCAGGCCGGCGGCGAAGCGCCGCGCCTCGCGCGCGATGTCCGCATACGAAAAGCGCCGCCCCATGAAATCCGCCAGCGGCGCATCGCCGCGCCTTGCCGCGCTGCCGAGGAACATCTCCGGCATGGTGAGCGGCGGCAGGTCCAGGTCCCAGCTACCGGGATGCTGGTAATCGGATGCGGCAGGATGTTCGGGCGCGGCCTTATTGACAGTCATGTCAATTAAAGTTGCACGACGAAACGGCGGCGGCAAGCGCAAAGGCCTGCCGCCGCTCGATTTTCGCGAATTTCAATCGGAAAAGCGCCCTCAGGCTTCGCCGTCTTCGGCCTCGCGCTTGCGGGCCAGCCATGCTTCGGCCTCGGCTTCCTGCGCGGCTTCGGCGGCATCCTTCACCGCCTGCTCGCGTTCCGCCTTCAGTTCCTCGATCAGCGCGCTGCGCTCGTCGGCGGCCTTGCCGACATCTTCCTGCGCCGCTTCGAGGCCGGCCTTCTTCGCCGCCTTGGCGACCACGGCGTCGAGCTCGCGCTGCGAGCACAGGCCGAGCGTCACGGGATCCTTCGCCTGGATGTTCTGGATGTTCCAGTGCGAGCGATCGCGGATGGCACCGATGGTGTTGCGGGTGGTGCCGATCAGCTTGGAAATCTGCGCGTCGGAGACTTCGGGGTGGTTCTTGAGCAGCCACTGGATGCCGTCCGGCTTGTCCTGCCGCTTCGACACGGGCGTGTAGCGCGGGCCCTTGGTGCGGCTGACCGAAACCGGCGCGCGCTGCATCACCAGCGCGTGTTCGGGATCGTTCTGGCCCTTTTCGATCTCATCGTGCGTCAGTTCGCCCGAATGGACCGGGTCGCGGCCGGTGTACTTGCTGCTGGCCAGGTCGTCCGCCATCGCCTGCACTTCGAGGATATGCAGGCCGCAGAATTCGGCGATCTGTTCGAAGGTGAGGGCGGTGTTGTCGACCAGCCACTGGGCGGTCGCGTGCGGCATCAGCGGGGTTGCTTGGGACACGGGTGTCTTCTCCGGCGCAAAATAGAAGGGCCGCCCCTTTCGGAGCGGCCACGTTGGCCCTCCATGTAGGCGGATTTGGCCGCATCGGCAAGCGGGCCGTGGGCTAACCGCCGTTTAACCCTTCGCGCCTACCCTGCCCCGTCTGGATTCGGATGGCCGGTAAGAGGGGGCGGGCTATGAAAGGGGTTGCAGGATTGGCCTTGGCAGCGGCAGCGCTGTTGGCGGGGTGTGGCGACGGATCGAGCAGCGTGACGATCGAGCGTTCGGCCTCGGTCGTGAAGGAAACGCTCGCCCGCGTGGACGGGCGGATCAACCTCGAAGGCCTGCTGACTTCGCCTCCGGTGGTGAAAACCACGGACGGCAACACCGTGTCCTACCTCATCAAGGGTCGGAACGGGAACGCCGATTCGCATATCGTCCTGACGATCGAGGAAACCGGTCCGCAATCCGCCACCGTCGCCATGACGGTCGACATCGCCCCCATCCGGGCGGAGATCGAAGGGCAGGAAAAGGTCCTCAGCGAAAGCCTGGTTCGCAACGCGCTCCATTCGCAACTGCGCAGCATGGAGCGCGCGCTGGAAACCGGCCAGCCGCCGAGCAAGGCGAGCGACGGGCTCGACCGCGCCATCGCCCTGACCGCACTTGCCACCGATCCCGAGCAAATCCGCCGCGCTGTCGCGCTCGCGGAGAGTGGCGGCTTCGGCGACGGACCGGGCTGGAACGATGGCGGCCCATCGCGTTGGGACAACGGCGACGAAGCGATGTCGCGGCCGGAATTCCGCGAAGTCGAGGGCACCGAAGTGGAAGTGAGCGAACCGCGCGGCGAATTCGTCAGCGGCGATTCGGCAATGGGCACCTCGCCCGAGCCCAGCGACTGGTAAGCCGCCCCGCTACTCAGGCCCCGATACGCAGGCTCCGTTACTCAGGCGTCGAGGACGATCTTCCCGACGAGGTCGCCGCTTTCCATATACGCATGGGCAGCCGCGGCCTCCGCCAGCGGGAAGCGTTTCGCCATGATCGGCCGCAGCGATCCGTCTTCGACCAGCGGCCAGGCATTCTCGCGGATGTCGTTCGCGAGCAGCGCCTTGAACGTGTCGTCGCGCGGGCGCAGCGTCGATCCGGTCAGGACCAGCCGCTTCTGCATCACCTGCGCCATGTTGATTTCCGCCTGCAGCCCGCCCTGCACCGCGATGGTCACGTGGCGACCGCCGGGCTTCAGGCACTTGATGTTCCGCGCCACGTAATCGCCCGACACCATGTCGAGCACCATGTGCACACCGGCGCCATCGGTGATCCGCTCCACCTCGGCGGCGAAATCGCTCGTCTTGTAATTGATCGCATGGGCCGCGCCGATGCGGCGGGCGGCGGCGCATTTCTCGTCGCTGCCGCAAGTCACGATGATCTCTATGTCGAACGCATTGGCAAGCTGGATCGCGGTGGTGCCGATGCCGCTGGTGCCGCCGTGGACCAGGATCGTCTCCCCATCCTTTGCCATGCCCCGCTGGAAGACGTTGTGCCATACGGTGAACAGCGTTTCAGGCAGCGCCGCCGCCTCGTGCAGGGGCAGTCCGGCGGGCACCGGCAGGCAATGGCCCGCGTGGGCAAGGCAGTATTCGGCGTAGCCGCCGCCCGGGACCAGCGCGCAGACGCGGTCGCCGACCGACCATTGCGCCACCCCGTCGCCCAGCTCCGCAATCTCGCCTGCGATTTCGAGGCCCGGGGTCTTCGGCGCACCGGGAGGCGGCGGGTAAAAGCCCTTGCGCTGGATCACGTCGGGGCGGTTGACCCCGGCATGCGCCACGCGGACCAGCACCTGGCCGGGTCCGGGGCGCGGCATGTCGAGCTTTTCGGGCCGCAGGACATCGGGCTCGCCCGGCGCGTCGTAACCGATGGCGGTCATCGTATCGATCATCGTGTCGGACATCGCCCCATCCCATCTTGTCGCGGTCAAGCATCCCCCGCTTGCCGCTGCGCTGCCATTGACAGAATCCCGGGGCGGTCACAAGTTTCCTTGGCGATGGACGAAGACGACCTGCCCCGCCGCAAGGGCGATGCCGCCGACCAGCTTCGGCGCGAGGATCTGGACAGCTATTCGCGGCACGAGCTCGACGCGCGGATCCAGCTGCTGGAAGCGGAGATCGCGCGCGTCGAGGCGCACCGGGACAAGGCATCGGCCCACATGAAGGCCGCCGACGCGCTTTTCGGCGGCGGAAAGCCCGCCGGCGAGGGATGAGCGTCGCCCCTCTCGAAATTGCCGATCGGCACCCCATATTGTCGTTAACGATGCAGGCGCCGTTCAGGCCGGCCTGCCATTCTACTCCCGGCGATTCACCATCGGGCTTAAGCACGCCCCGACAGGAACGCTTTCCACGTCAGACCTATGGATAGGTAATGCCAAGTTTCGCACAAAGCCTCGAAAAGTCCCTCCACAACGCGCTCGCCGCAGCCAGCGACCGGCGCCACGAATATGCCACGCTGGAGCACCTGCTGCTGGCGCTGATCGACGACGACGATGCCGTCGAGGTAATGAAAGCCTGTGGCGTCGACCTCGGCGAACTGGGCGGCGTGGTGCGCCAGTATCTCGACCAGGAATACCAGTCGCTGAAAGTGGAGGGCGAAAGCGATCCGCAGCCGACCGCCGGGTTCCAGCGGGTGATCCAGCGCGCGATCCTGCACGTGCAGTCGTCCGGCAAGGACACCGTCACCGGCGCCAACGTGCTGGTCGCGCTGTTTTCCGAACGCGATAGCTACGCCGTCTATTTCCTTCAGCAGCAGGACATGAGCCGGCTGGATGCCGTCAGCTTCATCAGCCACGGCATCGGCAAGGGCGGCAAGCAGCTGGAAAGCCGCACGCCCGAAGGCGCCGACGAGGACGCGATGGACGAGGCGGATGCCAAAGCCGGCAAGAAGGAAACCGCGCTCGACCAGTTCACCGTCAACCTCAACAAGAAGGCGGAAGACGGCAAGGTCGACCCGCTGATCGGCCGCGGGCCGGAAGTGGACCGCACGGTCCAGATCCTCTGCCGCCGCAGCAAGAACAACCCGCTCTACGTCGGCGATCCCGGCGTCGGGAAAACCGCCATTGCCGAAGGTCTTGCCCGCAAGATCGTGGAAGGCGACGTGCCCGAAGTGCTGCAGGACGCGGTGATCTATTCGCTCGACATGGGCGCGCTGCTCGCCGGCACGCGGTATCGCGGCGATTTCGAGGAGCGGCTGAAGCAGGTCGTGAACGAGCTCGAGAGCATGCCCGAAGCGGTGCTGTTCATCGACGAGATCCACACGGTGATCGGGGCCGGCGCGACCAGCGGCGGGGCGATGGACGCCTCCAACCTGCTCAAGCCCGCGCTGTCGAGCGGCAGCATCCGCTGCATCGGTTCGACCACCTACAAGGAATTCCGCAACCACTTCGAAAAGGATCGCGCCCTGCTGCGCCGGTTCCAGAAGATCGACGTCAACGAACCGACGATCGAGGATACGGTGGAAATCCTGAAGGGCCTGCGCAGCGCGTTCGAAGACCACCACAAGGTCAAGTACACGCCCGACGCGATCAAGACCGCGGTGGAGCTGTCGGCCCGCTACATCAACGACCGCAAGCTGCCCGACAAGGCGATCGACGTGATCGACGAAGTGGGCGCGATGCAGATGCTGGTGCCGCCCAGCCGCCGCAAGAAGAAGATCACCGCACGCGAGATCGAGGCCGTGATCGCGACGATGGCGCGCATCCCGCCGAAATCGGTCAGCACCGACGACAAGAAGGCGCTCGAAGGGCTGGAAAAGGACCTCAAGCGGCTCGTCTTCGGGCAGGACAAGGCGATCGAGGTGCTGTCCAGCGCGATGAAACTGTCGCGCGCGGGCCTGCGAGATCCGGACAAGCCGATCGGCAGCTTCCTGTTCAGCGGCCCGACCGGCGTCGGCAAGACCGAAGTCGCCCGTTCGCTCGCCAGCATCATGGGGATCGAGCTCAAGCGCTTCGATATGTCGGAATATATGGAGCGCCACAGCGTTTCCCGCCTGATCGGCGCGCCTCCGGGCTATGTCGGTTACGACCAGGGCGGCCTGCTGACCGATGCCATCGACCAGAACCCGCACTGCGTCCTGCTGCTCGACGAGATCGAGAAGGCGCATCCGGATCTGTTCAACATCCTGCTGCAGGTGATGGATAACGGCCGCCTGACCGACCACCACGGCAAGACGGTGGACTTCCGCAACGTCGTGCTGATCATGACGACCAACGCCGGTGCGGCGATGATGGAAACGCGCGGGATCGGCTTCGGTGACGTGTCGAAGGCCGATGCGGGCGAGGAAGCGGTGAAGAAGCTCTTCACGCCGGAATTCCGCAACCGCCTGGATGCCATCGTGCCTTTCGCCTATCTGGGCACCGAGACGATCAGCCGGGTCGTCGACAAGTTCATCCTCCAGCTGGAGCTCCAGCTGGCCGAACAGAATGTCGAGATCACTTTCGATGCCGATGCGCGCGGCTGGCTGGCGAAGCGCGGCTTCGACAAGCTGTTCGGCGCCCGGCCGATGGCCCGCCTGATCCAGGAAAAGGTCAAGCAGCCGCTGGCGGAAGAACTGCTGTTCGGCAAGTTGTCCGACGGCGGCGAGGTCGCGGTGAGCGTGAAGGACGACAAACTCGCCTTCGAACTGACCCCGTCTGCTCCCAAGCCCAAGCGCAAGCCGGCGGCGAAGAAGAAGGCGGCAGCGAAGAAGACGCCCGCCGCCGATGCGACCGGCGAGGATATTGGCGGCGAAGACGGCGGCAGTGACACGCAGGACTGACGCTGCGCCGGCGCAGAGCGACGCTCGTCGAGCGCGGTTTGCGCCGGATCGGCAGCAGCATTAAGGTCTCCCCCGAATTCGTTTTCGGGGGAGATTTTTCTTGCGCCACGTCCTTTTGCCGGCCCTCCTGGCCGCCGCCGCCTTGCCGGCCACGATCCTGCCTGCCGCAGCGCAGGATGCGCCCGCCGAATTGCAGGCACCCCCGCTGGCGGAGCGGACCTCGGCCAGCGGTTTCGCGCTCACCGCAGCGCAGGCCGCAACCGAGCTGCCGCATCTCGACCTGACGCTGAAAGTCGACCCGGCAACCCGCACCATCGACGGGACTGCCGATTACACGGTCAAGGCGACCGCGCCGTTGCAGCGCGCCGAATTCGACCTCGACCCCCGTTTCGCCATCACCTCGGTCACGGTGAACGGCCGCCCGGCGCGCTGGACCAACGATGGCGGGTTCCTGTCCATCGACCTCGGCCGCACCCTGCGCGCCGGCCAGACCGCGAAAGTCGCCATCGCCTGGAACGGCGCGCCGCATGTCGCGCGCCGCGCACCGTGGGACGGCGGCTTCGTTTGGAGCGAAACCCCCGAAGGCGCTCCGTGGATCGCCACGGCGGTGCAGATGAACGGCTGCGACCTCTTCTGGCCGTGCATCGACCACCCGATCAAGGAAATAGGCCGGCTCGACAGCACCATCGTGGTGCCCGAAGGCCTGACCGCGGCGGGCAACGGCAAGCTGGTGGGCAGCTCGACCGAGGACGGCTGGACGAGCTGGAACTGGTCCACCCGCAGCCCGAACACCTATGCCGTCGCGCTCAATATCGGGCCTTACGAACTGGCCAGCACCGAATATGCCAGCCGCTTCGGCAACACGATCCCGCTCAAGTTCTGGCACCTGCCCGGCCACAGCGAGGATGCTGCGGAATTGCTGGAGGAAATGAAGAGCTACCTCGATTTCTTCGAGGAGATGATCGGCCCCTACCCCTTTGCCGACGAGAAGGTGGGCCTGGCCGAAACGCCGCATCTCGGCATGGAGCACCAGACGATCAACGCCTACGGCAACGAGTTCAAGCCGTCTCCGCAGGGGTACGACTGGCTGGCGCAGCACGAATTCAGCCACGAATGGTTCGCCAACCAGCTGACCAACACCGCGCCCAACCATATGTGGCTGCACGAAGGGCTGGGCACCTACATGCAGCCCCTGTTCCTGCAGTGGCGCGATGGCGAGGCAGCCTACCACGCGGCGCTCGTCACCCAGCGGCAGGGCCTGCTCAACCGCTCGCCGGTCGTGCCGGCAGAGCCGATTACCAGCGCACATTACCTCGACGAGGAAGCCGGCTGGGGCCGCGACATCTATGGCAAGGGCAGCCAGATGGCGCATACGCTGCGCCAGCTCATCGGCGACGAGGCGTTCTTCACCACCATCCGCCGCATCGTCTATGGCCGCCCCGACCCGCGCCCGGGCAATTTCGTGCCGCAGTTCGCCGACACGGACGATTTCCAGCGGATCGCGGAAGAGGAAAGCGGACGAGATCTCGACTGGTTCTTCGATGCCTATTTGCGCGAAGCCGCCCTTCCCGTACTCACCGCGACGCGCAACGGCAGCTTGCTGGAATTGGCGTGGGAGCGGGAAAGCGGCGAGCCCTTCCCGATGCCGGTCGAAGTGCGCTTCGACGGCCGGCTGGAAACCGTCCCTATGACGGGCGGCACCGGCAGCATTTCGCTCGGCTCCGACACGATGCATTACGTGCTCGATCCGATGAACAAGGTGCTGCGCTTCAGCCCGGCCATCGACGAATGGCAGACCTGGATGATGGAGCAGCGCGGCATGCGCCGCGGCGGCTGACAGGAACCAACGCTGCCACCGCCCGCTTGTCCGGGAGATGGCAGCACCGTTCTCCTGGATCCGGCCCGAGCCGTGGGGCATCCACGTGGTCCCGGCGGACACGTGGATCGACCCGTCGAAGGCGGTACCGCACGCGCTGGTCACCCACGGCCATGCCGACCACGCGCGCGGCGGGCATGGCGAGACCGTCGCCACGCCCGAAACGCTAGCGATCATGGAATTGCGCTATCGCACCGGGGCACAAGACGATGCGGGGGAAATCCCGCACCGGGCCGTGCCGGTCGAATACGGCGAGACGATCCGGCTGAAAGGCGGGGTCGATGCGACCTACATCCCCGCCGGCCACGTCCTCGGTAGCGCGCAGATCCTGCTCGAGCATGCGGGCGAACGCGTGATCTGCACCGGCGACTACAAGCGCCGCGCCGACCCCACTTGCCCGCCTTTCGAAGTCACCCCGTGCGACATCCTTATCACCGAGGCGACTTTCGGTCTGCCGCTGTTCACCCATCCGCCGGTGGAGCAGGAAATCGGCAAGATCCTGGCGGCGCTGGAGGAAAATACCGATCGCTGCGTGCTCGTGGGCGCCTATGCGCTGGGCAAGGCGCAGCGCGTGATCGCCGAACTGCGCGCCGCGGGCCATGACCGGACCATCTACCTCCACGGCGCGATGGAACGGATGTGCCGCCTTTACGAGGAGCACGGGGTCGCACTCGGCGACCTGAAGCTGGTGAGCGATGCGGACAAGGACGCGATGCGCGGCCACGTGATCGTGTGCCCGCCATCCGCGCTCAACGACCGCTGGAGCCGCCGCCTGCCCGATCCCGTTACCGCCATGGCGAGCGGCTGGATGATGGTCCGCCAGCGGGCGCGCCAGCGCAACGTGGAGCTGCCGCTGGTCATCTCCGACCATGCCGACTGGAACGAACTCACCCGCACGATCCAGGAAGTCGATCCGGTCGAAAGCTGGATCACCCACGGGCGCGAGGAAGCGCTGCTGCGCTGGCACCAGCTGCACCAGCGCCGCGCCCGGGCCCTGGCGCTGGTCGGCTACGAAGATGAAGACGATTGAGGGAGGCGCCTGACCGGTGGAAGAGTTCGCCGCCCTGATCGATCGGCTGGTCTATACCCGCAGCCGTAACGAGAAGTTGCGCCTGATCGCGGAATATTTACGCGCCACGCCCGATCCCGATCGCGGCTGGGCACTGACCGCGCTGACCGACGGGCTGGACTTCCCCGCGGTCAAATCGAGCACCATCCGCAACGTGATGAAGGAGCGGGTCGATCCGGTCCTGTGGACGCTCAGCCGCGATTTCGTGGGCGATACGGCAGAGACGGCGAGCCTGCTGTGGCCCGCGCCGGCGCATGACGGCACGAAGCCACCGTCGGTAGGCGAAACCGTTGATTTGCTTGGCAAGATGACGCGCGCCAACGTGATGGCCGAGCTGCCCAAGCTGCTCGACCGGCTCGATATCTCGGGCCGCTATGCCCTGCTCAAGCTTGCCACGGGGGCAATGCGGATCGGCGTGTCCTCGCGTCTCGGCAAGGTCGCCTTCGCGCAGGCGTTCGACGTATCAGTGGAGGATGTCGAGGAGTACTGGCACGGGCTGCAGCCGCCCTATGCGGAGCTGTTCGCCTGGGCCGCCGATGGCGCGGATCCGCCCGACATCGCCAACCTGCCGACCTTCCGACCCTTCATGCTCGCCCATCCGCTGGAAGAGACGGTCGTCGACCTGGCCGACTATGCCGCGGAGTGGAAATGGGACGGCATTCGCGTGCAACTGGTCCACGCGGGCGGCGAAACGCGGGTCTATTCGCGCAGCGGCGACGATATTTCCGCGACTTTCCCGGAAATGGTCGATGCCCTGGCGATCCCGGCCGTGCTCGACGGGGAATTGCTGGTGCGGGGAGACACGCAAGGCGGTGCGGAAGGCGGCGCGGCTAGCTTCAACGCGCTCCAGCAGCGTCTGGGGCGCAAGACGGTCAGCAAGAAGATGCTGCGCGAAAGCCCCGCCTTCGTGCGCTTGTACGACGCGCTGATCCTGGATGGCGAGGACTTGCGCAAAAAGGGTTGGGAGCAGCGCCGCGCCCGGCTCGAGAGTTTCATGGCGCGCCTGCCCGGCACGCATTTCGATATCTCCCGCATCGTCGAAGCGGAGAATTTCGACGCGCTGGCAAAAATCCGCGAGGGCACGCGCGACGATGCGATCGAAGGGCTGATGCTGAAGCGCCGCGACAGCCCCTACGTCGCCGGGCGCCGCACCGGCCTGTGGTACAAGTGGAAGCGCGACCCGCTGCTGATCGATTGCGTGCTGATGTACGCCCAGCGCGGCAGCGGCAAACGATCGAGCTTCTTTTCCGATTACACGTTCGGCTGCTGGGACGGCGATCCCGATGCGGGCGCGGAGTTGTTGCCGGTGGGCAAGGCCTATTCCGGCTTCACCGACGACGAGCTGAAGAAGCTCGACCGGCATGTAAGGCAGAACACCACCAACCGTTTCGGCCCGGTGCGCGAAACCAACAAGAGCCTGGTGTTCGAAGTCGCCTTCGACAGCGTGCACGAGAGCAAGCGCCACAAGTCCGGCCTCGCCATGCGCTTCCCGCGCATCCATCGCATCCGCTGGGACAAGCCGGTGCACGAAGCTGACCGGATCGAGGCCTTGCGCGCGCTCGTCCGCGACTGAGCGGGCAGCAAAGTCGCCTTGCGCAACTTATCCGGCGGCGTCGATCGCCTTGCGGTGCGCCTTTGCATTCTCGGCATAATGCGCAACGCCGATGCGCATGCCGGCTATGGCCGCATCGTCCAGGTCGCGCATCTTGCGGGCCGGGCGGCCGCCCCACAGTTCGCGCGCGCCCATGACTTTGCCTTCGGTCAGCATCGCGCCAGCGGCCAGCATGGCATCGCTGCCGATCACCGCCTTGTTCATGGCGATGGCGCCCAGCCCCACGAAACCGCGATCCTCGATCCGGCATCCGTGAATCATCGCCATATGGCCGATCAGAACGTCGTCGCCGATCAGCAGCGGCGAACCATCAGGATCGCCCGGACGTTCCGGGTCGCAATGCAGCACGCTGCCGTCCTGCACATTGGTGCGCGCGCCGATCACGATGCGGCTGACATCGGCGCGCAGCACGCAATTGTACCAGACCGAACTGTCCACCCCGATCTCGACATCGCCGATGATCGTGGTGCCGGGCGCGATGAACGCGCTGTCGTGGATGCGCGGGCTCTTGCCGTGAATGGGGATGATGCGGGTGCCGGGCTGGGGTGCTGTCATCCTACCTACCGAGCACATTCCGCCACATGATGAAAGGCAGGATGGAGGCGTGATCGTCCGTCCACGGGCGGCTGGCCGGCTTGGGCAGGCTGACCCACTGCTTCTGCGGATGGGCCTGGAGCATCCTCGCCATCGGTTCGGGCGTGCGGGCCGCGGCGATCCAGAACGACGATGTCGTGCCGTCGCTGCCGGAGCCGCGCCCGTCGCGCAGCAGCGCGCCCCAGCCCTGTTCCTCGGCATGGGCGGCGAAAACCGGCTGCAGGTCGATATAGCGGTTGGAGATGTGGAACAGCACGATCCCGCCGGGCTTCAGCGCGCGTTCGTAGATTTCCAGCGCCTCGGTGGTCAGCAGGTGGAGCGGGATGGCGTCCGAACTAAAGGCGTCGATCACCAGCACGTCGAAGCTGGCCGGCGGCAGGTCTTCCAGCACCAGCCGCGCATCGCCGATGCGGATCGAGGCATCCGGCGTGCAATCGCGCAGGAAAGTGAACGTCCCGTCGCGCGAGTATTCGGCGACCACCGGATCGATCTCGAAGAAGGTCCAGTCCTGCCCCGGCCGCGCGTAGCAGGCGAGTGTCCCGGTGCCGAGCCCGACAACCCCCACCGCCGCATCCCCGCCGACGATCTGCGGCGCCGCCGACAGCACGAGGCCGACGCCCGATGACGGGCCGTAGTAGCTGGTCGGCTTATTACGCCGTTCCGGATCGGTATATTGCAGCCCGTGGATGGTCGTGCCGTGGAGGAGCGATCGCGTGCCCTCCGCCGGATTATCCTTGAGCGTGTAGATGCCGAAATAGCTGCGTTCGCGCAGACCCGCGACGCTGGTCTCGATCGTGTCGAACCCGCCGCGCGCGATCATCAGCCCGGCGAAGACCAGCAGCAGCGCCCAGCGCCGCTCCATCACCAGGATGCCGCAGAGTGCCATGCCCACCGTGCCGAGAAGCACTAGGTTGTCGTGCCCGCGCTGCAGTGCCAGGATCATGCACACGCCGACGATCGCCGCTACCAGGATCACCGCGAGAATGGCCGTGCGGCGGCGGTCCTGAGCAATGCGCAGCCGCCCCATCCAGTCGAAGAAAGGCACGATGGGCAGCAGCGCCGCGGCGGCGAGGAGCAGGATCGGATGCTCCCACACCCAGTCGAAGGCGACCGGTGCGATAAGGGCGGTAAACAGCCCGCCCAGCGCGCCGCCCGCGCTCATCACGAGATAGAACAGCGTCAACCGCTCCGGCGCGGGGCGAAGCCAGTAGAGCCGGCGGTGCAGCGCGATGGCGAGGATGAACATCAGTAGCAGCGTCGCGATCGCGACGGACAGCGTGCCGTGGCCGTTGCTGACCATCGCCAGCGATCCGGCAAGGAGCAGCGTCAGCGGCGCGATCCGCACGCAGGTGTTCGCAAGGCTGCTGCGCTCCGCAAAGGCGAAAGTGAAGCTGAGCAGGTAAAGCCCGAGCGGCAGGACCCACAGCAGCGGCATGGCGACGATGTCGGTCGTCAGGTGCGTGGTGGTCGAAAGCATCAGGCCCGACGGCACGGCGGCAAGCGCGAGCCACAGCAGGATCGTCTTCGCACCCGGCGCTTCGCCCGCCCCTTCTTCCGGAGCCACTGCGCCTTGCGCCGTTGCGGGAGCCGCGTTCCAGCGAGAGCGGGCGACCAGCACCACCAGCACCGCCAGCAGGCCGTAGCCCGCCGCCCACAGCATCGAATGCTGCGCGATGGGGAACCAGGGCTCCAGCAGGATCGGATAGGCAAGGAGACCGGTAAAGCTGCCGATATTCGATGCGGCATACAGCCAGTACGGATCGCCCGCCTCCGCATCGGCAGCATACCAGCGCTGCATCAGCGGCGCCTGTGCGGAGACCACGAAGAACAGCGGGCCGATAGTGGCGAGGAACAAGCCCGGCACCCACACCGGCTCCCAGCCCGGCGCGGGCGGCGGCAGGTCGGCAAGCGCGATCGGCAGGGTCAGCGCCGCGAGGCCGAGAAGCGCGACATGCACCATCGCCTGCTTGCGCAGCGCCAGCCGCGACAGGGCATGGGCATAGGCATATCCGCCCAGCAGCAGGGCCTGGTAAACCAGCATCGCGCTGTTCCAGACGGCCGGCGCCCCGCCCAGCAGGGGCAGCGCCATGCGCGCGACCAGCGGCTGGACGAGGAACAGCAGGAAGCTGCCCGTCAGGATCGTGACCACGAAGAGGAGCCGCGCCCTTCCGGTCATCGCGTTTGGCCCTGCCAAGCGTCGCGCGTGATGGAATAGACGATCGACGGGTTGAGGTGCGGTCCCCAGCGCGGATCCTCGAAATCGAGATCCTCGCGCCGGGTCATGCCCAATCGCCTCATCAGGCCCCAGCTGGCGGTGTTGCCGTCCACGGTCAGGGCGACGATCTCTTCCGCGCCGAAGCGATGGAAGCCGAGGTCGAGCGATGCGATCGCGGCCTCCTTGGCGTAGCCGTGGCCCCACGCATCCTCGCGCAGCCGCCAGCCGACCTCCATCATGCCGAAAACCGCCTCCCCTTCGACATTCGAGCGCTTGAGGCCGCAAAAGCCGAGCATTTCTCCGGACAGGTGGCCGCCGTCGTCCTTGCGCTCGAGCACCCAGAACGTGTGGCCGTGGTCGCGCCGGTAGCCTTCCAGCCGCTCCCGCGCGCCTGCTTTCGTGGCCTCGTCCGCTTCGTCGCCGAGCCAGCGCATGACTGCGGGCGTGTTGGTCAGCTGCCAGAAACGCGGCCAGTCACCCTCGCGCCAGTCACGCAGCACCAGCCGTTCGGTCTCGTGCCGGAAAGCATCGCTCGCCGGTTCAGCCATTGAAAATGCGCGCCGCGACCGGGGCGTGATAGGTCAGGACGCCGCTCGCCCCGGCGCGCTTGAAGCTGAGCAGCTTTTCCATCAGCAGCGCGTCGCGGTCGCCCGCTCCGGCCGCCGCGCCGGCTTCGATCAGCGCATATTCACCGCTCACCTGGTAAGCGAACACCGGCACTTCGAAGCGCTGCTTCACCCGCCAGACGATGTCGAGATAGGCGAGGCCGGGCTTCACCATCACGCTGTCCGCGCCTTCGGCAATGTCGAGCGCGACTTCGTGCATCGCCTCGTCGCCGTTGGCCGGGTCCATCTGGTAGCTTTTCTTGTCGCCTTTCAGCAGCCCGCCGCTGCCAACGGCATCGCGGAACGGCCCGTAGAATGCGCTCGCGTACTTGGCGGCGTAGCTCATGATCTGGACATTGTGGTGCCCCGCCATTTCCAGCGCCACGCGGATGGCGCCAATGCGTCCGTCCATCATGTCGGACGGGGCGACGATGTCCGCCCCCGCTTCCGCCTGCACGATCGCCTGGTCGACGAGGATGGCGACCGTATCGTCGTTTGCGACGTAGCCCGACGGGTCGAGCACTCCGTCCTGCCCGTGGATGGTATAGGGATCGAGCGCGACGTCGGTCAGGATGCCGATATCGCCGCCGCAGGCGTCACGCACGGTCTTGATTGCGCGGCACATCAGGTTGTCGGGGTTGTAGGCCTCCGCCCCGTCCTCGCTGCGCGTCTCCGATGCCGTGTTCGGGAACAGGGCGATGCACGGAATGCCGAGCTCCACCGCCTCTTTCGCGCGCCTGGAAAGCTCGGCCAGCGGCCAGCGCGAGACGCCGGGCAGGCTGGCGACGGGCTGCTCCTCGCCCCCTTCGGTGGCGAACAGCGGCCAGATGAGGTCGGCGCTGGTCATGGTCGTCTCGCGCACCATCGCGCGGCTCCAGCCATGGGCGCGCGTGCGGCGGAGGCGGGTGTTGGGAAAGCTGCGGGTCATCCTGGCGGGTTCCTGCCGCAATCGGCACAGGCGCACAAGCGCGCGTCAGCCGATCTCGCGGGCTTTCTGCACCCGGTCGATTTCGCGCACCGGCACAGCATCGGCGGGCTTGGCGGGTGCGAGGCTTTCGAGCGCGGAGCCCGGCTCGATCCGCATCAGCCCCGTCAGCTTGCTGCGGAACGCCTCGAGCTCGCTGCCGCTCAACTGCGCGCGGGTGACGAAGCGGACGCTGGCCGGGTTGATGGCGCGGCCGCCGCTGTACATTTCGTAATGGAGGTGCGGACCGGTGGAGAGGCCGGTCGAGCCGACATAGCCGATCACCTGCCCGCGCCGGACCCGCTGCCCGCGACTGACGGCCATCCGGCTCATGTGGCAATATCGGGTCGACAGGCCGTTGCCGTGGTCGAGCCGCACCGCATTGCCGCAGCCCCCGGCGCGCCCGGCCGACGTCACGGTGGCATCGGTCACGGCGACGATGGGCGTGCCATAACTCGCCTTGAAGTCCATGCCCGCATGCATGCGGCGATAGCCGAGCACCGGGTGGCGGCGCATGCCGTAATTGGAACTGATCGGGCCCGATACAGGGGCGACGAGACCTTCGCGCTGCTCGCCGACGCCCGAAGCTTCGAAGAAACGGCCCTCGCTGCCCCAGCGCATCAGCCGCGCGCGCGGCTTGCCGTCGGCGCCGAAGAGCCCGGCGAAGAGGAGCTCGCCGGTCTGGGTCTCGCCCGTTTCGGCGCGCTTGTAATCGATTACCATGTCGAACGTGTCGCCCGAACCGATGCGGCCGGCGTCGATCTGGGTCTGCAGCGTACGCAGGTAGGCCTGCACCGCCGGGCCGGGCGCGCCGGCCGCGCGGGCGGAGCGGAAGAGACTGTCGCCGACCGTGCCGCGAATGCGCAGCGGGGTCGAATCGACCCGGATCGGCACCGGTCGCACGCTGAGCTGCCCGTCCTTGCGCGCAAGCACCAGCCGCAGGTCGAACCGCGCGCGGAATTCCAGCGCGTCGAGCGGGCGCGGCTGGCCGGCGCTGGTGCGGCGGCCGAGAGTGATATCGACTTTCGTGCCGGATTCGATCTCGTCGAGGCCGACCGAGCTGCCGACCAGTGCCGCGACCTGCTGCGCTTCCTCCCGCCCCACGCCTGCGCGGCGCAGCATGCGTTCGAAACTGTCGCCTTGCGCCAGCGTCGCCACCACGTCGATCGAGGGGCGTTCCGGCGCGGCTTCGAGCGAGGCGACGGCGGTCGAGGCGCCCATCCGGCGGCCGCTGTCGGCGCCCAGCGCCAGCGGCATGATGACCTGGCTGCGGAATTCGTCGCGCGCTTCGTCAGTCAGATCCATCGGCGGTGCGGCGTAAAGCGGCGCGAAATCGGGCCAGCCTGCCAGCGCCAGCGCGCCTAGGCCGACCATCGTGGCGACGCCGCGCCACCACTTCGCTCCGCCGATATCGCGGGCGAGGTCGGGTGCCAGATCCAAGTCCCGGAGTTTGGCAGACACGCCTTCGCGCCAGTGATCGTAGCGTTCGGCCAGCGACGGGCGGCGGACAAGCACGAGCGCACTGCCCGCAGCAGCAGCGCCGCTGCCGCCGGCGATATCGATTGCCTCGTCCCGCTTTCCCGGCCTGAAGAACACCGTAATCCCGCCCCTTCCGAGATATCGCCTCGATCGATCCGCGACCCCAATTGCACAGATTTGGTGCGTTTAAAGTTAATTCCGCGCTAACAAAAGGCCAGCCGACGCATGGCTGCGGCGAAATGCGCGCCGGTTGCAGCACCCCGCGCATCGCGCCTACAAGCGGGGCGTGGCGCATTTCCCTCCCGACACCATGGCACGCGGCGGACCCTCCACGGTCAAGGCGGTGCTCGGCCCGACCAACACCGGCAAGACGCATCTCGCCATCGAGCGATTGTGCGCCCATTCGAGCGGGGCGATCGGATTTCCCCTCCGGCTGCTGGCGCGCGAGGTCTACGACCGGGTCCGCGCGATCAAGGGCGACAGGGAAGTCGCGCTGATCACGGGCGAGGAGCGGATCGAGCCGCCCGGGGCGCGGTGGTTCCTGTGCACGGCCGAGGCGATGCCGGTCGTCTCCGGCCCCCATGCCCCCGCTTTCATCGCGCTGGACGAGGCGCAAATCGGTGCCGATCGCGAGCGCGGGCATATCTTTACCGATCGCTTCCTGCATGCGCGCGGGCGGGAGGAGACGATGCTGCTCGGGTCCGCCACGCTGGAGCCGATGGTCCGCGCGCTGGTGCCCAAGGCCGAGATTTCGGAGCGGCCGCGTTTTTCCACCCTGTCGCACATCGGCCCGCGCAAGCTGTCCCGCCTGCCGCCGCGCAGCGCCATCGTCGCGTTCTCCGTGGAGCAGGTTTACGCCATGGCCGAGGCGCTGCGGCGGCACCGCGGCGGCGCGGCGGTGGTGATGGGCGCGCTCAGCCCGGAGACCCGCAACCGCCAGGTCGAATTGTTCCAGTCTGGCGAGGTTGACTACATCGTCGCCACCGACGCCATCGGAATGGGGCTGAACCTCGACGTCAACCATGTCGCCTTCGCCTCGCTCGGCAAGTTCGACGGCGTGCGGCAGCGGCGGCTTTCCCCGGCGGAAATGGCGCAGATCGCGGGCCGGGCGGGCCGCCATCACAAGGACGGCACGTTCGGTACGCTGTCGGGCGGCCATGCAAGCGAGTTCACCGAGGACGAGATCTTCGCCATCGAGGAACACCGCTTCGCCCCGCTGACCCACATGTACTGGCGCAACCCGGAACCGCGCTTCGACAGCATCGCCCGGCTTATCGCCGACCTGTCGATGAAGCCGGATCGGCCCGAATTGAAAGCCGCCCCCGAAGCGATCGACCTTGCCGTCCTGCGCAAGCTGGCGGACGATCCGCTTGCCGATGGCGTCAAGGGGGCAGGCGCGGTGCAGCGCTTCTGGGAGACGTGCCAGCTGCCGGATTTCCGCCAGCTGGGCGCCGACCAGCACGCCCGCTTCGTCGCGCGGCTGTGGCAGGATTTGCGCGGTGGCTACATCGGCGCCGACTTCGTGGCGGCACGCATCGCAGACCTCGACCGGCCGCAGGGCGATATCGACACGCTGCAGGGACGCATCGCCGCCATTCGCAGCTGGGCCTATATCTGCCAGCGACCCGACTGGGTTCTGGCCCGCGACGAGATGGCCGCCCGCGCCCGCGCGGTGGAGGCAAGGCTGTCGGATGCGCTGCACGCCCGCTTGACCGAACGCTTCGTCAACCGCAGGACATCGGTGCTGATGAAAGCGATCGGCAAGGACACGGCGCTGCTGAAAGTCGAGCTGGCGCAATCCGGCGACGTGCTGGTCGAAGGCGAGGCGATCGGCCGGCTCGACGGTTTTCGCTTCCGGGTCGATCGCAATGCGCGCGCGGAAGATCGCAAGCTGCTATTGGCGGCTGCCGAAAGACACATGCCGCGCCTGCTGGCGCTGAAAGCGGAGAAACTGGTGAACGAGGAATTGGGCGACCTGGTGCTGGAAGGCGGCGAAGTGCGCCGCGGCGGACAGGCGATCGCCGTGCTGGAACCCGGCAAGTACCGCAGCGCGCCGCGACTGGTGCTGACGAAAGAGCTCGCCCCGCTGGATGAGGCGAAGCGTGCTGAGTTGGCAGAGGCGCTGCAGATGTGGCTCGACACGCAGTTGCAGGCGCTCGCGCCCCTGCGCCTGCTGGAAGAAGCCGCCGAGAGCGCTGAAACCGGGAGCGAGGCGCGCGCGCTGCTGCTCACGTTGATCGACCGCAACGGCACGATCCGGCGCGAGGATGGCGGGCTCGCCCATTTGCCCGCAGACCGTCGCAAGGTCCTGCGCAAGCTGGGCGTGCATATCGGCGCGCTCGACATCTTCGTGCCCGCCTTGCTCAAGCCTGCCGCGCGCGCGATGCTGAGCCTGCTCGGCCTCGATAGCAGGCCGCTCAATCCCGGCATGGAATCCGTCGTCACGCTCGATGGCAAGGCGCCCGCGGGCTACCGGCCCTGCGGCAAGCAGGCGATCCGCATCGATATGGGCGAGCGGATCCTGCGCAGCGCGCACGATGCGCGGACCAAGTCGAAGGCGCGCAAGTTCGCGGTCGATCACGCGCTCGGCATTTCGATCGGCCTGACCGAGGCCAGCCTGGTGCGCCTGCTCTCCCAAGGCGGCTTCAAGGCCCAGCCGCGCACCGACCTCGTCGAAGGCGCTTTCGGGCCGCCTGCCCCGCACCTCTACCAGTGGCGCCCGCTCGGCAAGGATCGCCAGGATGGACCGCGGCAGCAAGCGCACGACAAGCGACCGCCGCGGGGCAAGAAGGGCCAGGGCCGAGGCAAGCCGCGCACGAATGACCGCGGCGCAGAGCGCAAGCCCGATCACGGCCCCGCCCGCAGCAGCGGCGCGTTCGATAGCCTGGCGGACCTGCTGCGTTGAGCGACGGGCGGGCGAGCGGGCTGCGGCTCGACCGGCTGCTCTATTTCCTCCGCCTCGCCCCGTCGCGCACCCGTGCGCACGACTGGGTGTGCGAAGGGCACATCCGCCGCAACGGGGAGCGGGTGAACGATCCCTCGCGGCATGCATGCCCCGGCGACGTCCTCACCCTGCCCCTTCCCGGCAAGGTGATGGTAGTGGAGCTCCTCGCCCTGCCTGCGCGGCGCGGGCCGAAGGACGAGGCTGCTGCATGTTACCGCGTGCTTGACGCTGGCCGCCCGCTTCGCCAATCAGGCGGCGAAGGCCCCGCACGGGGGCCGGATAGGGGACCAGACGCACAATGACCTATGTCGTCACCGACGCCTGCATCAAATGCAAATACACCGATTGCGTGGAAGTCTGCCCGGTGGACTGCTTCTACGAAGGCGAGAACATGCTGGTGATCAATCCCAGCGAATGCATCGACTGCGGCGTGTGCGAACCCGAATGCCCGGCCGAAGCGATCTTGCCCGACACCGAAGACAATCTCGAAAAGTGGCTGGAGCTCAACACGAAGCTCTCCGCCGAGTGGCCGAACATCACCACCAAGAAGGATCCGCCCGAGGATGCCGACGAGCATAAGGGCGAAGAGGGCAAGTTCGAGAAATACTTCACCGAAGAGCCCGGCGAAGGCGACTGAGCCTGCCCTGATCGCGGTCGGCGAAGGCGCGCGGGAACAACCCCGCACGCCATCCGCTTCTGCGGCCATGCAGTTTTCCCGTTTCAAGGCCGCTTTCGATCGTGCCGGTCGCCACGATGCCAGCATCATCGCCGCCGGCATCGCCTATTACGCGTTCCTCGCGCTCGTGCCGATGCTCGCAGCCTGCGTGCTCGCCTATGGCGTTTTCGCCGATCCGGACACGGTGGCGAACCACATCAGGGCGCTGGCGGATAACCTCCCGCAATCCGCAGCCGATCTGATTGCGGGGCAATTGCGTTCGGTCACGCAGAGCAACGATGCCAAGGCCGGACTGGGCCTGCTGGCAGCGCTGGCGCTCGCCCTGTTCGGCACGCGGAACGCCGGCGGCGCCGTGGCGCGGGGCCTGACTATCGCCTTCGAGACCGGCGAACGGCGGGGGTTCCTGAGAAGCCAGCTGGTCGCCATCGGCATCACTATCGCCGGCGTGTCCGGCATCGTGCTGGTGGCCGTGACGATTGCGGCCGTGGTCGCGATCGAGAACGGTATCGGCCAGTATCTCGGCTATGCCGTGCTGCTCGGCGGGGCGATCCTGGGCAGCGGGGCGCTTTATCGCCTGGTGCCGCACGGGGTCACGCCGACGTGGCGCGAAGTGATGCCGGGCGCGGTCTTTTTTGCCATCGGGTGGCTTGTGCTCACCGCGGCGTTCGGCGCCTATGTCGCCAATTTCGGCAATTACAACGCCACGTTCGGCGCGCTGGGCGGCGTAATCGTGCTGCTGACGTGGTTCTACCTGTCCGCCTACCTGCTCCTGATCGGGGCGGAACTGGTCGCTGCGGACCGCGCCGCAGAGTAACCGGATAGCCAGCCGGACCGCAGCTATTTCAGCGACTCGCAATTTTGTTGCGAATCTGTTATATAATAGGCCGACGCCGCTCGGTTTTCCGCCGCGCGGCCGCGTGAGTACGGAAAGGCAGCCCCCACAGTCAGGACAATTCGCTGGTGAAGTCGACAGGGATCTGTCGGCCTCGGCACCGGATTTGACGCTGCAACGGGCGCCGGACACAGAAAGGTACCTTATGGCAGCCAATGCCTTCGATGTCGGCGACTACGTCGTCTATCCCAAGCACGGCGTGGGCCGTGTGATCGAACTTCAGAATGAAGAAATCGCCGGCATGCAGCTGGAACTCTACGTCCTGCGGTTCGAAAAAGAGCGCATGACCCTGCGCGTCCCCACCAACAAGGTCGAAGCGATCGGCATGCGCAAGCTGTCGAGCGACAAGACCCTGAAGGAAGCGATGGACACGCTGAAGGGCAAGCCCAAGGTCAAGCGCACGATGTGGAGCCGCCGCGCCCAGGAATACGAAGCGAAGATCAATTCGGGCGAGATCGTCCTGATCGCCGAAGTCACGCGCGACCTGTTCCGCCCGGAAGACCAGCCGGAGCAGAGCTATTCCGAACGCCAGATCTTCGAAGCGGCCTCCAGCCGCCTCGCCCGCGAACTGGCCGCGATGGAGAAGACCGACGAGCCGACCGCGCTCGCCAAGATCCTGGACGTGCTGAAAGAACACGCGCCGCAGTATTACAACAACGGCGACGAGGAGTAAGTCCTCCGCCAACCGGATCGAAGGGCCGCCCCGCAACGGGCGGCCCTTTTCGTTGGAGCCCGGTCTGCCGATGAAGGTCCGTTCGTGCGCGGCGGTCGGCCGTTGGTCGACGGATCGCTTGCAATGAAAGCCCGACCGCCTTACTGTGTTATGCAGTTAATACAGGAGAGCGGCAATGCGTATGGGAAAATTCTTCGGCAAGATCGTGCCGGTCGTCGCGATGGCCTTCGCGGCAGGCGTGTCGGGCTGCGACAATATCAAGATGAACATAAACGGCAGCGACTTCGACGGGAAGCCGCTGGCGGAAATCGACCTCTCCGGCTCGGCGCCGACCGAAGTTGCGCTGATGGGCCCCGACATCGTCACGATCACGGAGGGTGCTGAATTCGCGATCACCGTTTCGGGCACCGATGCGGCGAAGGACCGGATGCGCTTCAACCTCGATGGCGAGAATATCGCGATCGGTCGGGCCAAGGGCGACTGGAAGGATGGCGACAATGCCACGGTCAAGATCGTGCTGCCGTCGGTCAAGGAACTGGTGCTGGCGGGCTCGGGCACTATCACCAGCGAATCGCTGGACGGCGAGGCCGAGATCAACGTGCTAGGATCGGGCCGAGTCGACGTGGCCAAGGTCGCGGCCTCCAAACTGGAAATCAACATCGCCGGTTCCGGATCGCTGAAGGCGTCCGGCACGGCGGACGAGCTCGAAATGTCGATTATGGGTAGCGGCAACAGCGACCTTTCCGGCCTCGAGGTCGGCAATGCCGACGTGAATGTGATGGGATCGGGCGATGCGCAATTCGCGTCCGACGGCAAGGTCGATGCCAGCATCATGGGTTCGGGCAGCATCACCGTGCGCGGCAGCGCCACGTGCGAAGTCAGCTCGATGGGTTCGGGTACGCTGCGGTGCGAGGCGGGTGAAAGCCGCAGCGCCGCCGAAGCCGCCCCTGCTGCAACCGAAACGCCGGAAACAGGCGAGGCGTCCGACGCTCCCGAAAGCCCGAACGCTCCGGAAGCCCCCGACGCCTGATCCGGATGCCGCCGGCCCTTACGAGGGGTCGGCGGCCGCCCGGCGCAAGCGATCGTTGATCGCCGCGCCGATCCCCTTGTCCGGAATGGGCGCCACTGCCACCGCCGACTTGTCCGAGGCGGCGGCACGATGCAGCAGCGCGTACAGCCGGGCCGCGGCCTCCGCCAGGTCTCCGGAGGCCGACAGGCTCGCATCGCCCGCCACCGGCCCGAAACCGATCAGGAATTCGTCCGCCTTGCCCTGCGCCGCGTCCAGTCGGACGGGTTTCCCCGGCGAGTAGTGGCTGGCGAGCTGCCCGGGCGCTTCCACCTCGGCACTGACGACCGGTGTGGCCGGGCCAAGCAGGTCGGTCAGTGCGCGGAGCGTTATCGGACCTGGCCTAAGCAGCGACCAGCCGGAGTCGCGCAGCGCAACTATCGTCGATTCGAGGCCCGCCGACGTCGCGCCGCCATCGATCACCAGCGGCACCCTCCCCGCAAGCGTCGCCCCGACATGCGCCGCGCTCGTCGGGCTGACCGCACCGCTGCGATTGGCGGACGGCGCCGCGAGTGGCACGCCGCACTCCTCCAGCAGCTGCCGCATTGCCGGATGGGCCGGCATGCGCAGGGCGATCGTCGGCAGCCCGGCCGTGACGGCGGGCGCGATACCGGCATCCTCGCGCAGCGGCAGCACCAGCGTCAGCGGCCCCGGCCAGAATTCCTCAGCCAGCTTCGCAGCCCGCTCGCCCAAAACCGCGATCTTGCGTGCCTGCTCCATCGAGGCGACATGCACGATCAGCGGGTTGAAGCTGGGCCGGCCCTTGGCGCGATAGATGCCGGCAACCGCATCGGCACTGTCGGCCCGGGCGGCGAGGCCGTAAACCGTCTCCGTCGGGACGGCCGCGATTCCCGCGTCGAGCAGGATTTGGGCCGCCCGTGCGATGCCATCCGCGTCGGCGGGCACGGTTTCCGTAACGTCGGCAGCGGCGTGCTTGTCGGCCATGGCTCGCGCGCTATATCGGGACCACGCCGAAGCCAAGGATTTCCGCCGGAAACCGCGACTAAAGGACCGCAAAGATGGATACGTTCACCCCGCCCACCCAGGACCAGCTGCTCGCCATTCGGGTGAATGCGGGGATCGAGGAGCTGGCCGAGGCGGAGCGTTTCGCGGCGGCCGAAAGCGATCTCGTCGAAGCCATCGTCGAAGGTGTGGGCCAGTTTGCCGCCGGGGAATTCGCCCCGCTCAACCGGATCGGCGATACCGAGGGCGCGAAGCTCGAAAACGGCGTGGTCCGCCTGCCCGACGGCTATGCCGAGGCATACCGCTCCTATGTCGAGCAGGGCTGGAATGCGATTTCGGGCCCGGTGGAATATGGAGGGCAGGGCCTGCCCTTCACCCTTTCGTGCAATGTGCTGGAGAACCTCGGCACCGCGAACATGGCCTTCAACCTGCTGCCGATGCTGTCGGTCGGCGCGATCGAGGCGCTTGAAGCGCACGGGGCGGATTCGCAAAAGGCGAAATACCTCCCCGACCTCGTCAGCGGCAAGTGGTCGGGCACCATGAACCTGACCGAGCCGCAGGCCGGGAGCGATGTCGGCGCGCTGCGCACCACCGCCAGGCCGATCGAGGATGGCGAGCATGCCGGCAAGTGGTCGATCCAGGGCCAGAAGATCTACATCACCTGGGGCGATCACGAATTGGCGGAGAATATCATTCACCTCGTGCTCGCCCGCACGCCCGATGCGCCGGAAGGAAGCCGCGGGATCTCGCTGTTCCTCGTGCCCAAGTACCATGTGAAGGACGATGGCTCGCTGGGCGCGCGCAACGACCTGCGGCCGGTCAGCCTGGAGCACAAGCTGGGCATCAACGCCTCGCCGACCTGCGTCATGAGCTACGGCGACAACGGCGAATGCGTGGGCGAGCTGATCGGGGCGGAAAACCGCGGTCTTGCCGCCATGTTCACGATGATGAACAACGCGCGCATCAATGTCGGCGCGCAAGGCGTGGAAATCGCCGAGCGCGCCTTGCAGCAGGCGCAATATTACGCCCGCGACCGCATCCAGAGCGCGCGCGCCGGATCGCCCGACAAGTCGCCGGTGGCCATCATCGAGCATCCCGACGTGCGCCGCATGCTGCTGCGCATGCGCGCCCTTACCGAGGCGATGCGTGCCCTGCTCTACTACACCGCCGGCCAGACCGATCGCGGCGTGCTCGGCAACGCCGATGCAAAGGCGCGCGGCGAATTGCTGGTGCCGTTGCTCAAGGCCTGGGCGACCGATAGCGGCATTGATGTCGCCAGCCTCGGCGTGCAGGTCCATGGCGGGATGGGCTTCGTCGAGGAAACCGGCGCCGCGCAGCATTACCGCGACGCGCGCATCGCGCCGATCTACGAAGGCACGAACGGCATCCAGGCCGCGGATTTCGTCACGCGCAAGCTGGGCTTCGAGAATGGCGGCGTGCTGGAAGCACTGATGGGCGAGATCGTCCGCGATGCCACCGGGGAACCGGCGCTGGAGGCCTTGGCAGAGGATTGCACCGCGATCGGCCGCTGGATGCTGGACGACGCATCGCTTGACGACAGGCTGGCCGGCAGCGTGCCCTTCACGGCCATGGCCGCGGTCGCGGTTGCCGCGTGGCAAATGACGAAGCAGGCCGCGGCCGCGCCGGACCTTGCGCCCGGGATTGCGAAGCGCAAGGCAGTGACCACGCGCTACATCCTCGACCACGTCGTGCCAGAAGCGCGCGGCCTGAAAGCGGCAGCGATGGCCGGCGCGACGCTCCTATACGAACTCGACGCCGACGCGCTGGTGGCCTGACCGCAGGCTGCGGAGCGGGGCACCACGCCCCCGCTTCCGTCAATTGGTCCGGGCGTAGTCCTCGCCGAAACTCGCGCCGGCCGGGTTTGCACCGGTCGCGCGGCTCGGCAGGCGGCCGTAATTCAACCGCTCGATGGCGGGGGCCGGCTCCGCATCCTCCTTGATAACGCGCCAGATGATGCCCGCCGTATCGTCGCTGACGATGAGCGCACCGGTGTTGTCGAATGCGACCCAGGTCGGTCGCCCGCGCGTCGTCCCCTCGCCGGTCAGGAAGCCGCCTAGCACCGTCTGCGGTGTGCCGACCGGGCGACCGCGCTCGTCGAAGTCGACGAACACCACGTCGTAGCCCGACGGCGGCTTGCGGTTCCACGACCCGTGCCGCGCCACGAATGCGCCGCTGCCGAAGGTCTGGCCCATCCGGTGGCCTTCCGGCGTGAAGGCAAGGCCCAGCGCCGCGACGTGCGGACCCATGGCGTATACAGGCTTGCGGGCATATTCCTCAAGGAAGCGCGGCATCGGCCAGTCGACCCGCATGTCGCGCTCGAACCGCCAGTAGACCCACGGCCAGCCGTAATTCGCGCCGAAGGGCACATCGGTGAGGTAATCGGGCACGAGGTCGGAGCCGAGCATGTCGCGCTCGTTCACCGTGGTCCACAAGCGGCCCGACCACGGCGCGAAGGCGAGGCCGTTCGCATTCCGCAAGCCGACCGCCCACGGCGCCTGGCGCTTCTTGTCGAGATCGTAGGACCAGATCATCGCCCGCCCCTCTTCGGCTTCCTGTCCGTTCTCGCCGATGTTGGAGGCCGATCCGACCGCGATGTACAGCAGCGGCTCGTCCGGATCCTTGGCGATGTTGCGCATCCAGTGATTGCCCGCCGCGGGCAGGTCCATCAGCTTGCGAGGCGTGCCGGTGACTTTCGCCGCGCCCAGCGCGTAATCGAATTCGAGCAGCGCATCGTGGTTGGCGATCCACAGCTTGCCGTCTTCCCACGCGATGCCCGAAGGCGACGCCAGATCGTCACGAAGCACTGTGCGCACTTCCGCCACGCCGTCACCGTCCGCGTCGCGCAGCAGCACCAGCTGGTCGGGCGATACACCGCCTGCCCCCGCGCGACTCATCAGCTTGTCGGCGATCCAGCCCATCAAGCCGCCGCCCTCGCCCGCCGGCGCGCGGGTGAGGGTCACCAGCACATCGCCATTGGGCAGGGTGTAGAGCACGCGCGGATGCTCAAGCCCTTCGGCGAAGCGATTGACGGTGTACCCGGTCGGCGCGTCGGGCAATTCTGCCTCCGCCCAGCCCACCGGTTCCGCGATCGCGACGGTCGGGATCATCTGCGAATCGCCTTCGACCAAGGTCGGATCTGTCCCCGAAACCTCGTCCACCGAAAGCTCTGCCGGATCGCCGCGCCAGATCCACACGAACAGCGCGGCGAGGATCAGGGCGATGACGAGCAGGGTGATCAGCAGCTTTTTCTTCATGCCTGGCGGAATAGACCCGGGCGGGACTTGCGGCAATGGGCCACCGCCCTATGTCGCACCCATGTTCGATTTCCAGCCCGATCCCGACCAGCCCAAGGCGGTCCTGTACGACGACTTGCTGAGCGCGGCCGGTGCCCTGGTCGATGGCGAGCGCGACCCGGTCGCCAACATGGCCAACATTGCCGCCCTGTTGTGGCAATTTCTGCCCGACCTGAACTGGGCCGGGTTCTACCGCATGGTGGACGGCGAACTCGTGCTAGGCCCCTTTGTCGGCAAGCCGGCCTGCATCCGCATCGCCGTTGGCAGCGGGGTTTGCGGCACGGCCGTGTCCGAGCGGCGCACGCAACTGGTGGACGACGTGGAAGCATTCCCCGGCCACATCGCCTGCGATGGCGAGACGAAGTCGGAACTGGTGGTCCCGGTTGTGGCAAACGTTGAGGTCATCGCCGTGATTGACCTCGACAGCCCCATTCTCGCGCGGTTCGATGATGAAGATCGGGTAGGCGTAGAAGCGCTGGCGCAGCGCATCGCCCCGGCGATTTCGCACTGACGTCGCTCCGTCACTAGCGTTCCGAATCGGGGCACGCCCGCGCAAACCCTTGGTTGCGTGCGGATCGCGATGGTAAGTTTCGGGTTAATGGATCGGGCTGCGGCGCCGCTGTGGCTCCCCGTCCGCAATGCCTGAGAGGAGCCACGCATGACCAACCCCACGCTCGCCGCCGCGCTTGCCGCTGCCGGCCTTGCCGCTGCAGCGCCCGCCGCCGCGCAGGATTACGACCCGCTGCCGCCGCTCCCCGGTGCCGAGCAGGCCACTTACGAAGGCGAATGGCGGGGCGAGTGGGTCGAGGACGACCGCTACCAGGGCGAATGGACCGGCACCTATGACGGGCCTGCCGCCTATCGGGACGGCCCCTACTACGATTCGGCCGCGCGCGACGCCTGGCTCGATGAATGCCGCAGCCGTGGCCGCGACAGCAATATCGAAGGCGCCATCATCGGCGGCGTGATTGGCGGGATTGCCGGCAACCGGATCGCGGGCGAAGGCAACCGGCGGATCGGCACCGTCGTCGGCGGTGTCGTCGGCGCTGCGGCGGGTGCTGCCATCGATAGCGCGGAAGGCGGCTATGCCGACGAATGCGAGGCCTATCTGGACCGCTACATGGCCGGCGGTCACGGCGGCTACGGCTACCAGTCGGCTTATGGATATGGCCATTCGGGCTATTACGCAGGGTGCGGCTGCCAGGGCTACATGGCGACCCGCATGGTCCCGATCACAACCTATCGCTTCGGCCGGGTCGAATATGGCGAGGACATCATCGAGGAAGAAATCGAAGAGACGGTGATGGTGGAGGACGTGGTCTACGAAACGGTTCGCGAAGAAGTCGCGCCGGAGCCGACCAAGCGCGTCGAAATCAAGACCCAGCCGACCAAGCGGCTCCCTTACCGCAAGTAAGGCGGGGCCACTTACCGAGCGCCAGAAAATCGCGCCGCGCAACTTTTCGTGCGGCGCGGTTTTTCGTATCTCTTTGTAATTAAACGGTTTCGCCCGTCAGGCGCTGGCACACCAGGTCGAGCTGGTCGAGCGTGCGGTAGCGGATCGTCACCGCACCCGATCGCGGATCGGCGTCGGCAGCGATCTTCACCGACAGTCCTAGGAAATCCTCGAGATGCTGCTGCACGGCGAGAATGTCGGCGTTGGCCTCGCTTGCCCCGGCCGCTGCCGCAGACTTGCGCGATTTCGCCGGTCGACCGCCGCGAACGAGCTTTTCCAGCTCGCGGACGTTGAGCGACTTCGCGATGGCCGTCTCGGCCAGTTCGGTCGCGTCGTCATGGCCCACGAGCGCGCGGGCGTGGCCCATCGATAGCCGCCCTTCCGCGACGTGATCGATCACTTCCTGCGGCAGCGACAGCAGGCGCTGGAGGTTCGCGACATGGCTGCGCGACTTGTCGACCAACTTGGCGATATCCGCCTGGGTCATGTCCTCATATTCGGCAAGCCTTTGATAAGCTTGCGCTTCTTCGATTGGATTGAGGTCTTCACGCTGGATATTCTCGATCAGCGCGAGGGCCATCACATCGCGCTCTTCCAAATCGCGTACGATTGCAGGGATCTGGTGCAACCGCGCCTTTTGTGCCGCGCGCCAGCGCCGCTCGCCGGCCACCAGCTGGAAGCGACCGCCACTCAGGGGCCGGACAATGACCGGCTGGATAACGCCGCGCGCCGCGATGGAAGCGGCAAGCTCGGCCAGCGCGTCTTCGTCGAAATAGCGGCGCGGCTGTTCGGGATGCGGCTCGATGGAAGCCACGGCGATGGTCTTGAGGTCGCTTTCGCCTTCACCGCTCGATCTGTCGGCCGACACCACCAGCGGTTCTTCGCGCCGGGCTTCGCCCATCAGGGCGCCGAGGCCCCGGCCGAGCTTGCGACGCTGCGCCGGCTTGGTCTTGTCGGTGTCCTCGCTCATGCGGCTTTCCTTTCCTTCGGCAGGCGCCCGATCAACTCGCGCGCCAGCGCCATGTAGGCGCGGCTTCCCCGGCAGTTATGGTCGTAGATGAGCGCGGGCAACCCGTGGCTCGGCGCTTCCGACAGGCGCACATTGCGCGGAATCACCGTCTCGAACACCAGATTGCCGAGACAATCGCGCACATCGTCGGCGACTTGGTCGGTCAGGCGATTGCGGCGGTCGAACATGGTCAGCGCAACCCCGATAATGCCGAGATTGGGGTTGAGCGACTGCTGCACCTGCTCGACCGTCTGCAACAGCTGGCTCAGCCCCTCGAGCGCAAAAAATTCGCATTGTAGCGGGATCAGGAGGGTGTCAGCGGCGGTCAGCGCATTCAGCGTCAGCGTGCCGAGCGATGGCGGGCAATCGATCAGGCACACATCGTGGCCGCGATGCCCGGCCAGCGCATCCCGCAGGCGATAGGAACGGTCCTGGATACCGACGAGCTCGACTTCCGCCGCACTCAGGTCGACCGTAGCGGGGACGACCTGCATGCCGGGGATCGTGGTGTCGAAAATACATTCGCCGAGCGGCGCCTGATCGACAATCAACTCGTAGCTCGAGGAAGTACGCCGGTCGCTGGAAATCCCGACGCCGGTCGAAGCGTTGCCCTGCGGATCGAGATCTACCAGCAGTGTCTTCCAGCCCGTCGCCGCCATGGCCGTCGCGATATTGATGGCGGTGGTGGTCTTGCCCACCCCGCCTTTCTGGTTGGCGACCGCAATGGTGATCATGGTGCGACTCTTCCCTTCCCGACGAGGATTTTCGCCTCTTCATCCGTCAAAGATTGTTCCACGTGGAACAATTTGCGGCGCTTCGGCTTCAGCGCAGCCCATTCTTGCTCGGCAGAGCGGCCTTTCGGCAAGACCCACTCCGTGCGTGCTGTGGAGAAACGGGCGGATAAATCGAGCAGCTTGGGCAGCGGGGCGAAGGCGCGCGCGGAGATTACCGCAGTTTCGAAGGAATCCACGAGCTCGAGGCGCTTCCCCTCCACCCGGCAATTTTTGAGGCCCAGTCCCGTAATGCAACGCTCCAGCCAGTCGATCCGGCGGCGGCGTGACTCGACGAGGATGACTTCTCGTGCGGGGCAGAGAATGGCCACGACGAGGCCGGGAAGACCCGCGCCGGTGCCCAGATCGAGCCACGGGGATGTTTCACGTGAAACATGAACAACGAGCTGGGCGCTATCGGCGATATGGCGAACCCAAACGCTATCGAGGCTCGCTTGGGCGACTAGGTTCTGTTCCTCGTTCTCCGCCCGCAGCATGGCGGAAAATTGGTCAAGCTTCGCCATGGCGCCGTCGCCACCGATATCCGCCACGTAGGCACGGGCCTGCTCTTCACTGCCAATCATGCGGCGCGGGCCTGCGCCCGGCGTGCGTGAACGAGAAGCGCTGCAAGCGCGGCCGGAGTCACTCCGGGAACGCGACCTGCCGCAGCAAGCGTGGACGGCGCGGCAGCGGATAGCCGCTCGACCATTTCAGACGACAAGCCGGCAACGGACGCATAAGGGAAATTCGGCGCAAGAGGTACGTGTTCATTCGCACGAAGATCGCGAAGTTCGGCCTCCTGGCGGGCCAGATACGGCGCATAGAGCGCGTCTTCCGCCAATTCCTCGCCTACAGCGTCGTCAGGTTGCAAACCTTCAGGCAGAAATGCTGCTAGGTCGCCCAAGCTTATATCCGCATGGCCCAGCCATTCGCGCAACGTCTTGCTACCGCCATCCGCCCGGACATTAAGACCCGATTTGGAGAGCGCGTTGGCGGAGACCGGAGCGTCCAAGGCATTGTTCCACGTGGAACAGCGGGCCTCACGCCCCTCCAGCCACGCGCGCCGTTCGGCGCCAAGACATCCGAATTGCCCGGCCATCCCCGACAGCCTCGTCACCGCATTATTCGCCCGCAGACGCAGGCGGTACTCGGCGCGCGATGTGAGCATCCGGTACGGCTCGCTCACCCCCTGCAGCGTCAGATCGTCGATCATCACCGCCATGTAGCTGTTTGCCCTGTCGAGCGCGGGCGCGTCCTTATCGAGCACCGCGGCCGCCGCATGCATCCCCGCCACCAGGCCTTGCGCTGCCGCTTCCTCGTAACCCGTCGTGCCATTGATCTGACCAGCACAATAGAGGCCCGGCAGGGCTTTGACCTCGAGCGAGCGATCGAGAGCGCGCGGATCGATATGATCGTATTCGACCGCATAGCCCGGCACCACCATCTCCACCGCCTGCAGGCCGTCCATCGCCCGCAGCATGCCGAGCTGCACGTCGACCGGCAGCGAGGTGCTGATCCCGTTGGGATAAACGAGATGGGTGCGAAGCCCCTCGGGTTCGAGGAACACCCGGTGTCCGTCGCGGTCCCCGAAGCGGTGGATCTTGTCCTCGATCGAAGGGCAGTAGCGCGGCCCCTGCCCGGCAATGTCTCCGCCGAACAGGGGCGAACGGTCGAGATTGGCACGAATAATGTCGTGCGCGCGCTCGTTCGTGCGCGTGATGGCGCAAAAGACTTCCGGATTGATCCGTGCCTCGGTCGCGGCGGACATGGTCCACTGCTCGCTGTCGGACGGCTGCACTTCGAGAGCGGCCCAGTCGATCGTTCGCCCGTCGAGGCGTGGCGGCGTGCCGGTTTTCAAGCGCGCCAGCGGCAATTCGGCATCGCGAAGCTGCGCGGCAAGACGATGCGCGGCGCCCTCGCCGATGCGTCCGCCTTCCAGACGCTCTTCCCCGCGGAAGAGCTTGCCGCCGAGGAATGTGCCGGTGCACAGGATCACCGACCGGGATCCCACCCTGGTCCCATCGGCCAAGGTGACGCCGGTCACTCGCCCGCCAGCGAGGATCAACGATGCCGCCTCTCCCTCCACCAGCTCGAGGTTGCCAAGCGACGCGAGTTCCCGTTGGACCGCAGCCCGGAAAAGCTCGCGGTCGGCCTGGACGCGCGGCCCCTGCACGGCCGTGCCCTTGGATCGATTGAGCATGCGGTAATGGATCGCCGCGGCGTCTGCCGCCCTTGCGATGAGGCCGTCGAATGCGTCGACTTCCCGGACCAGGTGCCCCTTGCCGAGCCCGCCTATCGCAGGATTGCAGCTCATCGCGCCGATCTTTCCGAGATCGAAGCTGACGAGGGCAACGCGCGCGCCCATCCTCGCGGCCACAGCAGCCGCCTCACAGCCGGCGTGACCGCCGCCTACGACAAGGACATCGAAAGTTTGCATGGCGACGCAATAGGCGCGTCGGGAAGGGCGGTCAAAGACTTGTGTGTTCCACGTGGAACATCATTTCCCGATGCAAAAGCGCGCGAACAGCGTGTCGAGCATATCCTCGGTCGAGGCGCGCCCAAGCAAGCGATCGAACGCCGCCCGGACAGTCCGCAATTCTTCGCCGAGCAAGATCCAGTCGGCTTGCCCCGCTGCCCGTCCGAGCGCCTCTGCAGCCGCCGCCAGATGCGTCCGCTGCCTCGCGTTGAGGGCGGCCTCCCCCGGCTTCGGCAACGCATCCCGCGCCCGTTCGATCAGGATGGCTTTCAGCTCGCCGATACCCTGCCCCGTGATGGCCGATACGGCATGACCGTCCGCCTTGCCCTCACCCGCCAGATCCGCGCGTGGCGAAATCTCGACGGCACCGGCGGGCCCCCCGCCTTCTTCGCCGAGCCACAGAACGCAGTCGGCGCGCGCCAGTTCGGCGTCCGCGCGATCGATGCCGATGCGCTCGATCGCGTCGTCGGTCTCGCCCCGCAGTCCGGCGGTATCAACGAAAGTGAACGGCACTCCGCCGAGCGCCACCGGGGCCTCGATCACATCGCGGGTCGTCCCGGCGATGTCGGAGACGATCGCTGCTTCCCGCTCGATCAAGGCGTTGAAAAGCGTAGATTTCCCGGCATTGGGCGGACCTGCTAGCGCAACACGGTATCCCTCGCGCAACTTTTCGGCCGCGGGCCGTTCCAGCCACGTGTCCAGTTCGCTGCGAAGTGCGTCCACCCGCCGCCGAAATTCGGCGTCCGGCTCCGGCACATCGTCCTCATCGGAAAAATCGAGCGCGCTTTCCACTTCCGCCGACAGGCGAAGAACCTGCTCGTTCCATGCCGCGATCTGCCGCGAGAACCCTCCCCCGGCGAAATCCATCGCGGCGCGGCGTTGCAGCTCGGTTTCTGCGGCCAACAGGTCGCCCAGCCCTTCCGCCTCGGCCAAGTCGAGCCGGCCATTGGCAAAGGCGCGCCGGGTAAACTCGCCCGGCTCGGCCGGACGCAGGCCCTCCATCGCGGACAGCGCCGACATGACCGCCGCGACCACCGCCCGCCCGCCATGGCAATGGAGTTCCGCCGTATCCTCGCCTGTCGCATTCTCCGGTCCCGGCAGCCACAGCACGAGCGCTTCGTCGAGCGTCGCACCCGCGCCATCGCGCAGGCGAGCGAGAGCGGTGCGGCGCGGTTCGAAAAAACGACCCGTCAGGCTGGCCAAAGCCTCGCCAGCGGCAGGGCCGGAAATCCTGATGGCCGCGATAGCAGCGGGCGGCGCGCCGCTCGACAGGGCGAAGATCGTGTCGGTCACTGACAGGAATTCGAACTTAGTCGTCGGCCTTGTCGGTCTTGCCGCCCGCCGTGCGGGAGCTCGCCTGGACGAAATCCTGGAACAGCTTCAGGCCCATCTGGCCCATCGGCGCCATCTGCCGGGCATAGTCCTGCAGCTGGTCGAGGTTGGAGACGCCCTTCATCGCTTTCGTGAACTGCTCGACATAGACCGCGTTGGCCTTGTCGACATCGGGAAGCCCCATGAACTGGCGCGCTTCCTCCGGTGTGCAGTCGATCTCGATATTGACTTTCATGGGAACCCCCTTTGCAACATGACGCTTAGATGGTGGAAACACGCGCCCCTGCCAAGGGCGGGCAGCGATAATCGATCAGCGGGAAGGACCAGCCGAGATGACCACCAACGTTACCATCAATTCCTTCGATGGCGGCCATACGTTCGAAGCCTACGTCGCCCGGCCGGCCGACACTCCGACTGCGGCCATCGTAGTGATCCAGGAAATCTTCGGCGTGAATGCGGGTATCCGGCGCAAGTGCGACGTGTTGGCCGAGCAAGGCTATCTCGCCGTCGCGCCCGACCTGTTCCACCAGTTCGAACCCGGCATCGAGCTCGACCCCGATATCGAGCCGGAAATGAACAAGGCCTTGGATTACTTCGGCAAATTAGACCAGGATCATGGCGTCCGCGATATCGAGGCGACGATCAAGCATATCCGCGAGAACGAGGGATGCGGCAAGGTCGGCGCGGTCGGCTACTGCCTCGGCGGAAGGCTCGCCTACATGACCGCGGCGCGGACCGACAGCGACGCGACGGTCGGTTACTACGCGGTCGGGGTGGACAACCTGCTGGGCGAGAAAGCCTCCATCGCGAATCCGCTGATGCTGCATATCCCGGAAGAAGACGGCTTCGTCGACAAGGACACGCAAAAGGCGATGCACGAAGGGCTGGACGACCACCCCAAGGTCACGCTTTACGATTATCCCGGCCTCGACCACGGCTTTGCCACCCAGTTCGGGGAGCGGCGTGACGAGGAAGGTGCGCAGCTTGCCGACAGCCGCACCGATGCCTTCTTCAAGGAGCACTTGGGATAAGGCGGGCAGGCGATGCCCTGGCGCTACGCAATCCCGCTGATCCTGCTGGGGTTATGTGCCTTGGGCGTGTGGCTGTGGTGGCCGTCGCTGTTCCTTCTCGGCCCTGCCCTGGCGCTGGCGGTGTGGGACTTTTTCCAGTCCGACCATACACTTAGGCGGAATTACCCGCTCCTGGCTCGCATCCGCTGGATCATGGAAGACCTGCGGCCGTTTGCGCAGGCCTATATCGTAGAGGACGATCTCGACGGGCGGCCTTTCAGTCACCAGGAACGCGCGCTCATCTATGCCCGTGCCAAGGGCGATCTCGACGCCCATCCCATGGGTACCGAGCTCGACGTCTATTCCGACGAATACGAGTGGCTGAGCCATTCGATCGTGCCCAAGGCCGACGTTCCCGATACGTGGCGGCTCGATATTGGGCGGGGGACTTGCGCCCAGCCCTATTCCAGCTCCTTGCTCAATATTTCCGCCATGAGCTACGGCTCGCTGTCCGCCCGCGCGATCGAGGCGCTCAATTTGGGCGCGAAACAGGGTGGTTTCCTGCACAACACGGGCGAAGGCAGCATCAGCCGCTACCACCGCAAGCACGGCGGCGACCTGACCTGGGAAATCGGTAGCGGCTATTTCGGTTGCCGCGCGGACGACGGCAGTTTCGATGCCGCAAAATTCGCCGACAATGCAGCCGATCCTCAGGTCAAGATGATAGAGGTCAAGCTGAGCCAGGGCGCAAAGCCGGGCCACGGCGGCGTTCTCCCCGGCGACAAGGTCACGCAAGAGATTGCCGAGGCACGCGGCGTTCCCGTGGGCCAGACGGTAACCTCCCCGGCGGCACACTCGACCTTTTCAACCCCGATCGAACTGCTGGAATGGCTGGCACGGCTGCGGGAGCTTTCGGGCGGCAAGCCGGTCGGCATCAAGCTGTGCGTGGGCAAGCCGCACGAGGTGATGGCGCTGGCCAAGGCGATGCGGAAGACCGGCCTCACGCCCGATTTCATTACCGTGGACGGGGCCGAAGGCGGCACCGGCGCGGCGCCGCTGGAGCTGTCGAATTCGGTCGGCATGCCGCTGCGCGAAGGGATGATCTGGGTCCGCAACGCCCTCGTCGGGACCGGGCAGCGCGATGCGGTGAAGATCGCGGCTTCGGGCAAGATCCATTCCGGCGCGCAGATGGCCAAGATGTTCGCGCTGGGTGCCGATTGGTGCAATGCCGCGCGGCCTTTCATGTTCTCGCTCGGCTGCGTCCAGTCGATGCAATGCCATACCGGCAACTGCCCGACGGGCGTCGCAACGCAGAAGGCGTGGCGGCAGCAAGGCCTGGTGATCGAGGACAAGGCACCGCGCGTCGCCCGCTTCCAGCGCCAGACCCTGCATTCCCTGCGCGAAATCGTGGTGGCGATGGGGTTACCAGATCCCTGGTCAATCACCCCGGCAGACATGCGCGAGCGATTGAATGGCGCAAAGTCCTCTGCCGTCGACCGGATATACACCTTCGTGGAGCCCGGCCAGCTGTTGGACGATGCCGATTCCACCCCGCTCGCCTATGCATGGAACGCGGCGAGCGCGGAGACTTTCGACTGCCAGCGCGCGGACTGATCAGAGCCGTTCGAGAACGAAAGCGGCCCTGTCCGCCGGGTCCGTTTCGGGCAACGGGATCAGCTTATAGCCATAGTCGCGCCACGCGGCAGCGACCGCACGATCGCTGGCGACGGCTTGCTCCCATGACTGGATCCGCTGTGCATCCTGGCGGTAGATCTCCCGCCACGCGGCGGCATGGAAGACCGGCCCGGCATAGCGATATTCGCGGCACACGCGATCGATCTCGCCCAGCACCGCCAGGCCTTCGACCCGCAGGAAACCCACGATGTCTGGAAAACCGCGGTCGAACAGGACGGGTCCATCGCTATCCGAGAACCGCGCCCAGCTTTCGAGTTGCGCGTCCAGCATCGCATGCGCGAAGCCCACGGGATCGGACGCGCGTAGCTCCATCCCGCCGGGTGCCTGCAGGATGGTCCGCGCGACTTCGGGTCCGATCGCGACTCCGCGGGCCTCAACTGCATCCAGCAAAGTCGACTTGCCCCCGCCCGGCGCGCCGGTGACCACGGCGAAGTTCGGGCGGGACGTGGTCATGGCGGGGAGGAACCGTCGATACGGCGTCCGCCGCCCTCGCTCCATTCGGCCTCGTCCGGCGGCTCCCACAGGCCTTCCATGAAGTCGAACATGTCGCGGGTGACTTCCATCGCGTAAGTCTCGCCGCGCTCCTTGTTGCGGCGATTGACGCGGTACCAGCGCTCATCAGCCGGAACATCGACGAAATGCACCACGGCCGAGAGTCCCGCGTCTTCTGCAAGCGCGCGGAACTTGTCGCGGTGGTCCCTCTTCGTGAAACCCAGATCGAGCACGGCGGGCACCCCGCGGCTCGCCAGTTGCTGCACTTGCGCGAAAATCTGAGCTTCGCAGCGGTTTACCCGCTCCATCGTCCAGGCGAACTGGATCGGCTGCGGGCTGTCGGCCCAGAACAGCGTCATCATCCATTCGTCGATGGAAAAACGGACCCCGCCGATCTCGTCGGCCAGGGTCCGCGCATAGGTCGTCTTGCCCGCGCCGGTGCAGCCGACCACCATGAAGATGTCCGCTGCCACCGCGCGCTTTCCTTACTGGTTCATCGTGGCGAAGAAATCTTCGTTGGTCTTGGAATCCTTCATCTTGTCGAGGAGGAATTCCATCGAATCGATCGTACCCATCTGCATCAGGATGCGGCGCAGGACCCACATCTTGGACAGGTTGTCCTTGTCCACCAGCAGCTCTTCCTTGCGGGTGCCGGACTTGCCGACGTCCAGTGCCGGGAAGATGCGCTTGTCGGCCACCTTGCGGTCGAGCACGATTTCGCTGTTGCCGGTGCCCTTGAACTCTTCGAAGATCACTTCGTCCATTCGGCTGCCGGTATCGATCAGCGCGGTGGCGATGATGGAAAGCGAGCCGCCTTCCTCGATGTTGCGCGCCGCACCGAAGAAGCGCTTCGGGCGCTGCAAGGCGTTGGCATCCACACCGCCGGTCAGCACCTTGCCCGAGCTCGGCACCACGGTGTTGTAGGCGCGGCCGAGGCGGGTGATGGAATCGAGCAGGATGACAACGTCCTTCTTGTGCTCGACCAGGCGCTTGGCTTTCTCGATCACCATTTCGGCAACCTGCACGTGGCGCGTGGCAGGCTCGTCGAAGGTGGAGGAGATCACCTCGCCCTTCACGCTGCGCTGCATGTCGGTGACTTCCTCCGGCCGTTCGTCGACCAGCAGGACCAGCAGGAACACTTCGGGATGGTTGTCGGTGATCGCCTTGGCGATGTTCTGCAGCAGCACCGTCTTACCGGTCCGCGGCGGGGCGACGATCAGCGCGCGCTGGCCCTTGCCCTGCGGGCTGATGATATCGATCACGCGGGCCGACTTGTCCTTCACCGTCGGGTCGAGCGTGTCGAGATTCAACTTCTCTTCCGGGTACAGCGGCGTGAGGTTGTCGAAATTGGTCCGGGTGCGGACCTGGTCGGGATCCTCGTAATTGACCGTTTGCAGCTTGGTCAGCGCGAAATAGCGTTCGCCGTCCTTCGGCCCGCGGATTTCGCCTTCCACCGTATCGCCGGTGCGCAGGCCCCATTTGCGGACCTGGTTGGGGGAGACGTAGATATCGTCCGGCCCGGCGAGGTAGTTCGCCTCGGGGCTGCGCAGGAAGCCGAAACCGTCGTTGAGCACTTCGATCGTGCCCATCCCGATGATTTCCTCGCCGTCGTCCGCAACCTCTTTCAGGATCGCGAACATCAGGTCCTGGCGGCGCATGGTGCTGGCGCCCTCGACGCCCATTTCCTCGGCCATCGCGACCAGCTCTGCGGGCGCTTTCTGCTTGAGTTCTTTAAGATGCATGTGTCGTGTTTTCCGTATTCGAAAGTCGTGAGAGCCGGCGGGCCGTAAGGGCTTGGAGAAAGCAGGCCGGACGTCGCGAATGAAAGCTGCGAGTCCACCGGTCGGGTTCGAGATAGGCCTCGCTGGCTGGCCCGTCAATTCACCGCAGCATCGCGCGGCGGTATTCGCGGCACGACCTGCCGTTTTACCGGCTCAGAAGGGCTTCACGATCACCAGGATGACGATCAGCGCCACCAGCACGGCCGGCACCTCGCCCCACAGGCGCAGCTGGCGTTCGGTGAGCGGCCGCTCGCCCCGCGCCATCGCCTTGGCCCGGCTGACGATCCAGCCGTGATAGGCCGACATGGCCAGGACCAGCAGCAGCTTGGCATGGAACCAGCCCTGGTCGAACGCGCCGATGGTGACCGCCAGCAGCAGGCCGAGGACCCATACGACCACCAGCGACGGCGTCAGGATCACGCGCCGCAGCGTCGCCCCGCGCTCCGCCCACAGCGCTTCCTCGTCGGATCCCGCGGGTGCGGCGTGCATGTAGACGAGCTGGCGCGGCGCTATGAACAGGCCCGCCATCCAGAAGATGACGAAAATGATATGCGCGGCCTTGAGCCAGAAATAGAGGGTGTTCAGCAGGTCCATGACGCGTGCCTATAGGCGCTCTAGGCGCGGTTGCGAACCCGCTCCAGCACGCATTCGACATGGGCGATGGGTGTCGTCCGGTCGATGCCGTGGCCGAGATTGAAGATATGCGGCCGGCCCGCGAATGTCTCAAGGATGGCGTCCACCCCGCGATCGAGCGCGTCTCCGCCGGCAAGCAGCAACAGAGGATCGAGATTGCCCTGCAGCGGCAGGCCGGTGGGCAGGACCCGCACGGCCCATTCGGGATCGACCGTCTCGTCCAGCCCTAAACCGTCCACACCGGTCCCCGCGGCATAATCGGGAAGCTTCGCGCCGGAACCCTTGGGAAAGCCGATGATGGGCGCTTCGGGATGGCGCTTGCGCACGGCGCTGACGATGGCCGCGTTGGGCTCGATCACCCAGCGGTCGAATTCGCGCGGGGCGAGGCTGCCCGCCCAGCTGTCGAACAATTGCACGGCCTCTGCCCCGGCTTCGATCTGGCCGCACAGATATTCCACGGTGACGTCCGCGATCCGGTCGATCAGCGCGGCGAAGCGATCGCGGTCGGCATAGGCCATCCTGCGCGCTGCCATCTGGTCCTTCGACCCCTCGCCGTTCACCATGTAGGTCGCGACCGTCCACGGGGAGCCGGCAAAGCCCAGCATGGTGCACTCCGGCGCGATCATGCTGCGGACCTGCCGCACCGTGTCATAGATGGGCGCCAAGCGCTCCATCGCCGGCGACAGGTCCTCCAGCGCAGCATCGGCAAGCCGGGGCGACAGGTGCGGCCCCTCGCCGGCCAGGAACTGCAGGTCCTGCCCCATGGCGTAGGGCACGATCAGGATGTCGGAAAACAGGATCGCCCCGTCGAAAGCGAAGCGGCGCAGCGGCTGGACGGTCACTTCGGCCGCGGCAGCGGTGTCGTAGACCAGTTCCAGGAACCCGCCCTTCTCTGCCCGCAATTCGCGGTATTCCGGCAGGTAGCGTCCTGCCTGCCGCATGAACCAGACCGGGGGCGTGGACGCGATATTTCCGCGCAATGTGTCGAGGAGAGGACCAGGCATCGAGGTGATCAATCCAATTAAAAATGATTTTATGAAAGGTAGATGGAGTCTGTTGGCCCTGTGGAAAGCGGGGATTGCAGCGCCCTGCCCGATTTCTCCCGCGATGAACAGGGGGCGGAGGCGATGCGACTCTGGCTGACTCGGGAGTCAAACAAAACCTGTCCCCGTTGCCCACAGCCTGTCCAAAAGCCCGCCCACATGGGTGCAACCCTGCTCGCCCGTAAGCGGGAAACGGGCAGCAAATCCGTCCCGAACTTGTCGGCAGGCATGTCCCGTGGTTTATGCCCATGTCTGTGCACAGGGGCTCTGCGCCCCGCTGAAGACCGGGATTTCGCTTGAGCAAGACCCACCTCCACCTCCTGTCCGATTCCACCGGCGAAACGCTGGAAATGATCGCCAAGGCCAGCCTCGCCCAGTTCGAGGATACCGATGTCGTCCGGCATTTCTGGCCGATGGTGCGCAGCCAGGCCCAGCTCGACCGGATCATCGAGGATGTGGCGGCGAAGCCCGGCCTCGTCATCTATACCCTCGTCAATCCCGACGTACGCCGCGCGCTGGACGAGAAGTGCCGGACGCTCGGCCTGCCCGCGGTCGATGCGCTCGACAAGGTGACGGACGCGATTTCCAGCCACCTTGGCCAGGAAGCGAAAGGCCGGCCGGGCCGCCAGCACGCGATGGACGCGGCCTATTTCCGCCGGGTCGAGGCAATCCAGTTCACCATCGCCCATGACGACGGGATCGGCTGGGACAACTGGGAGGAAGCGGACATATTGCTCGCTGGCGTGTCGCGCAGCTCGAAGACGCCGACCAGCATCTATCTCGCCAATCGCGGCTACAAGACCGCGAATATCCCGCTAGTCGTGGAAAGCCCGCCGCCAAACAAGCTTTTCAGCCTGAAGCGCCCGTTGATCGTCGGCCTGACGACGGCGCCGGAACGGCTGGTGCAGATCCGCCGCAACCGCCTGCTGTCGCTGAACGAGCAGGAACAGACCGATTATATCGATGCGCAGCGCGTGCAGGAGGAGGTGCGTTTCGCCCGCCGCCTGTTCGCCGACAACGGCTGGCCAGTGATCGACGTCACGCGCCGTTCGATCGAGGAAACCGCCGCGGCGATCATCCGCCTGATCAGCGAGCGCGATGCGCAGACCGCAGGCGACAGGGTGGGGATTTCGGGATGATCGTGCTTGCCTCCAAGAGCGCGTCGCGCCGCGCGATGCTCGACGCCGCAGGGGTCGATTTCACGCCCGTGCCTGCCGCACTGGACGAGCGCGCGCTGGAAGCGTCGCTGGGCGAAGTTCCCCCGGCCAGCGTGGCGCTCGCCCTGGCAGAGGCCAAGGCGCTGTCGGTCGACGGCGGGATGCGGCCGGTGCTCGGCAGCGATTCTGTGGTGTCGGTGGACGGACGCCGCTTCGACAAGCCGGCCAGCCGGGCGCAGGCTGCGGAGCATTTGCGCTTTTTCTCCGGCAAGACGATGCACCTCCATTCGGGCGCGGCCTTGGCGCTCGGCGGGCACTTGCGCTGGAGCCACGTGGAAGAGGCGCGGCTCGTCGTGCGCCCGCTGAGCGAGGATTTCATCACCCGCTACCTCGCTGCCGAATGGCCGGAGGTCGGCCAGTGCGTCGGCGTATTCAGGATCGAGGCGATGGGCGTGCAGCTGTTCGAACGGATCGAAGGCGACCACTTCACTGTCCTCGGCATGCCGCTGCTGCCGGTCCTCGGCGCGCTGCGGGCGCTGGAAGAGCTGCCGGCATGAGCAAACCCTACGCCGAGGTGATCGGCGATCCGATCGCCCAGTCGAAATCGCCCGCCATCCACAATTTCTGGCTGGGGAAGCTGGATATCGATGCGGACTACCGCGCGCATCGCGTCGCGCCGGCCGATCTTGAGGCATATGTCGCCGCGCGGCATTCCGACCCGGATTGGCGCGGTTGCAACGTCACCATGCCGCACAAGCAGGCGATCCTGCCGCATCTCGACCGGATCGACGATATCGCGCGGCGCATCGGTGCGGTGAACACGGTCTATCGCGAGGGCGAGGCACTGGTCGGCAGCAACACCGATGCGGCGGGCTTCCTCGAGCCCTTGCGGGAAACCCTGGCCGGCCGGCATTATTTCCGCATGGCGCGCATCCTGGGGGCAGGCGGCGCGGCACGGGCCATCGTCGCCGCACTGGCCGATGCGGGGTTCACGCTCGTGGTCGCCGCGCGCGATCCGGCAAAGGCTGACCTGCTGCTCGCCGAGCTTGCCCCGCAGGGCGAGCATCACGCGGCCCCGCTCGCCCATTTCGCCGGGCCGACCGACTTCGCCTTCGATGATCGCGAGGGGTGCTGCGACCTTGTCGTCAATGCAACTCCGCTCGGGATGCGGGGCCAGCCCGCCCTCCCCTTCGACTGGAGCCATGCCCCGCCCGGCAGCATCGCCTACGACATCGTCACCGACCCGGTCGAAACCGTCTTTCTGGCCGGTGCCCGCGCGGCCGGCTTCCAAACCATTGACGGGTTATCGATGCTGGTCGGCCAGGCGGCCGCCGCATTCGAACGCTTCTTCGGCCAGCCCGCCCCGCGCGAATGCGATGCCGAACTGCGCCAGAGGCTGATCGCATGAGCCGTCCTCGTATCGTCGGCCTCACCGGATCGATCGGCATGGGCAAGTCGACCGTTGCCGCCATGTTCGCCGCAGAAGGCGTGCGGGTGTTCGATGCGGATGCCGAAGTGCGGCGGATGCAGGGTCCCGGCAGCGCGCTCCTCCCCGCGATCGAAGCCGCATTCCCCGGCTCGACGGGCGGCGATGGCGTGGACCGCGACGCGCTCGGCGGGCAGGTCTTCGGCGACCCTGAGGCGCTCGTCCGGCTGGAAGCCATCGTCCATCCCGCGGTGGCGGAGGCGCGGGCCGAGTTCCTGCTGGAACACGCCGGCGCGCCGCTGGTGGTGTTCGACATCCCATTATTATTCGAAAAAGGCGGCCATGCGGCGGTCGACACGGTCGTGGTCGTCTCCGCGCCCGACGACGTGCAGCGCGCCCGCGTGCTCGCCCGCCCCGGCATGACGGCGGAGAAGTTCGCCCATATCCTCTCGATCCAGACGCCCGATGCGGAAAAGCGCGCGCGAGCAGACTATGTCGTCGACACCGGCACCAGCCTTGCCGAAACACGGCAGGCGGTGCGCGAATTGGTCGCGAAATTGCGCGCGGGCTGATTCGGCACCTTGCAAGCGGCCCATGCAGCGCCGATATCGGAAGGACCGATGCGAGAAATCATCTTCGATACCGAAACGACCGGCCTCGACCCCAAGACGGGCGACCGCATGGTCGAAATCGGATGTATCGAGATGGTAAACCGGGTTGCGACCGGTAATTCCTACCACGCCTATTTCAATCCCGAGCGGACCATGCCGTCCGAGGCCGAGGCGGTGCACGGGCTCGGCGATGCGTTCCTGGCCGACAAGCCGCTGTTCGCCGCAAAGGCGCGCGAATTGCTCGATTTCATCGGCGATTCCCCGCTTGTCGCGCACAACGCCGGGTTCGATTTCGGCTTCCTCAACAACGAACTGCGCCTCTGCAATACCGAGGAAGTCTCGCTCGACCGGATGGTCGATACGGTGGCGCTGGCGCGCAAGAAGCACCCCGGCGCGAAACTCTCGCTCGATGCGCTGTGCACCCGCTACGGGATCGACCGCAGCCACCGGACGAAGCACGGCGCGCTGCTCGATGCCGAACTGCTGGCGCAGGTCTATGTCGAGCTGACCGGCGGCCGGCAGATCGGGCTGGAGCTTGCTGCGGAAGAGAGCGGCGCTGCCACCCCCGAGCGCCATGTCTACACCCCGCGCGCGGACCGCGAGGTGCGCCCTGCCCGCCCACATTCCGCCAGCGCCGAGGAACTTGCCCGCCACGCGGAGTTTATCGGCCGGATGGACAAGCCCGCCTGGCAAAGCTGACGGCGGACGCAATCACCGGCCCGTCCCCATCGGGCCATCGAAGAAGGAGAACCGACAATGGAAATTCGCGTGTCAGGCCACCAGGTCGAAACCGGCGAAGCGCTGCAGGAACATGCCGAGGAGCGGCTGTCCTCCATTGTCGAGAAGTACTTCAGCAAGGCCATTTCGGCGCAGGTCACGTTTTCCAAGGCGCCCGCCGGTGCTTTCGCCTGCGATATCGTGACCCATGTGATCCAGGGACTGGTGCTGAAAGCCCATGCCGAAGCGCATGATGCGCACCAGGCGCTCGACCAGGCGGCGGCCAAGATCGACAAGCAGGTCCGCCGCTACAAACGCCGCCTGACCGATAATCACGAACGCGCCCAGTTCAGCGCGCGCGAGGAGGAGGCGGCCTACACCGTTTTCGCCGCGCGCGACGACAGCGACGAGGACGAGGTGGAGGAAGTTGCCGACGCCCCCGCCATCGTCGCGGAAACGCGCTGCGACATTCCCGAAGCGAGCGTGTCGGATGCCGTGATGATGCTCGACCTGCGCGATACGGACGCGCTGTTCTTCAAAAATGCTGGCACCGGCTCGCACAATATGGTCTATCGCCGACGCGACGGATCGATCGGCTGGGTCGAACCGTCCTGACGCCGGCGGCTTTGCTGGGAGAGCGAGGCCGGACCCCACCGAAAGGTGCAGCGCTTGCGGGCCCGCTTCGTGGCCCGCCCCTCGCTGCGGAACGATCGAATACGACGAAGTTTACGCGATGCCTGCCAATTTCCTGCTCGACCCCAAGGCGATCCTGACGGCCGCCGACGGGTCGATTGCGACCAAATCCGATATCCTGGGCCTGCTCTCGACATGTTTTGCCGAGGTTTACGAGTTCGATCCCGCTGCCGTGCTTGCAGGGCTGGAAGAGCGGGAGAAGCTTGGCAGCACCGGCTTCGGGCGCGGGATCGCGATGCCGCACGCGCGCTATGCCGGGCTGAAGCGCCCGGTCGCCGCACTGATCCGCCTGCCGGAGCCGATCGACTTTGCCGCCGCCGATGCGATGAAGGTGGAACTGGTCTTCGCCCTGCTTTCGCCTACCGATGCCGGCGCCACCCACCTGCATGCGCTCGCCGCCATGTCACGCATGCTCAGGGACGATGCGCTGCTGGAGCGCTTGCTGGCGGCCGAAACCAGCGATACGCTGCGCGGCGTGATGACCGATGCCGGGGAGCGCGATGCCGCCTGAAGGCGATCCCGCCCTTGCCGCAGGCGCGGCGAGCCACTGGCGCGCGCTCGAAGGCCTTTACGCATCGGCCGCGATCAACGAACTCTTCGCCTCCCGGCTGGAAATCGAACGGCAGGGCGAGGCGCGGATCACTTTCGAAGTGACCGGCAAGGTCTACCATGCCGCCGGCGCGGCCCACGGGACGATCTATTTCAAGATGCTCGACGATGCGGCTTTCTATGCCGCGAACACGCTGGTGAGCGACCGCTTCCTGCTGACCACCGGCTTCAACCTCCATTTCACCAAGCCGGTGCGCGAAGGGCTGGTGACCGCAGAAGGGCGCTGGGTGAGCGGCAAGCGGCGCGTGCTGGTGGCCGAATCGCGGCTGGTCGATGCCGAGGGCGAGGAAATCGGGCGCGGAACAGGCACTTTCATGCGCAGCCGGATCCCGCTGTCGGGCCTGCCCGGCTATGGCCCCGCCCGTTGAGGCGAATCGGATGAGCGAGGGCGAAGCGCGCCTGCCCGCCCACGTCGAAATTTCGGGATTGATCCGCGCGGTCCAGGCCGAAGGCGGTTTTGCAACCGTGCTTTCCAAAGGTGAACGCGACGCCGGTACAATCCTTGTCATTTGTTGCGAGAACGGCCGCAACGGCAGACTTTATGAACGGATGCCAGATCTGGACGGCGGCCGAAAATGGACCCTGACAAAATCGGAAGACTTTGAAAAGCCTCTGGAATTTTCCGAATATTGGCAGCGCAGGGCGAATTCCGATCCCGATTGCTGGGTTCTGGAACTGGATATCGACAATGGTGAACGGTTCGTCGGAATTAAGGGAACCGAAAGTTGACGTTCGGGGAAAGGCCGCTACTTGGCCACCCGCAACTTGGATGCGCAGGCGGTGCGCGCTCACAATTCGGTGAGCAGCATTAGCACGCAGACGGGGGCCGGCCGGCAGGCCGAAGAAGGACGGAACCAATAATATAAGCCGCGAATGGGATGCGGCCGGTAACCGTCAGCCTGCGCAGGTCCGACCACCGCCCTAAGTGTTCTGGAAAATGAAGTTCATGAAGCGCGCCGTCACCCTTGGGGTGGCGACCACGATTTTTGCCACGCTTGCAGGGGCCGAAGGCCCCGGCGCCCTCGCCCAGGATGCGGCGACCGAAGCAAGCGAAACCACTGTTTCCACGGCGGCCCCTGTCGAAGGTGCAGTCGCCGATCCGGCCACCGAGGCGCAGACGGACGAAAGCGACATCGTTTTCGTGTCCGAGCCGGTGGTCCAGCCCCTCGATCCCGAGCAGGTCGCTGCCGATGCGGCCGCCAACGCGACGCCGGCGCAAGCCGCCTCGCTGCGTGAGCTGGTGGCAAGCATGGACACCTCGGGCGAGCTTTCGCGCGACATGCACTGCCTTGCCGGCGCGATTTATTTCGAATCCAAGGGCGAACCGCTCGCCGGCCAGTTGGCCGTGGGCCGCGTCATCGTCAACCGCACCGAATCCAGCCGCTGGCCCGACAGCTATTGCGGCGTGGTGCTTCAGCGTTCGCAGTTCTCCTTCGTGCGCGGCGGTGCGATCCCCGCGATCAACACGTCGAGCAAGGCCTGGCGCGACGCCAAGGCAATCGCCCGCATCGCGCACCAGGACTTGTGGGACAGCCCGGCCAAGGGCGCGACGTTCTTCCACGCGGTCTACGTCAATCCGCGCTGGCGCCTGACCCGCGTGGCGCAGGTTAACAACCACATTTTCTACCGCTGAGCGGCAGCATAACTGCAACGCAGCCCCTGTCCGGTCCGTCCGGGCGGGGGTTTTTCGTGCATCAGTCGGTCAGTTCGACCCAGACCGGTGTGTGATCGCTCGCTTTCTCGCGCCCGCGATGTTCCTTGTCGACCCCGGCGGCGACCATCCGGTCGGCGGCTTCGGGCGAAAGGAGAAGGTGGTCGATGCGGAAGCCGTGATCACGTTGCCACGCGCCGGCCTGGTAATCCCAGTAGGTCCACACGCCGCCGCGCGGGTTCAGGCTGCCGATGGCGTCGGTCCACCCGTCGCCGAGCATGCGGAAATAGGCATCGCGCGACTCGGGCTGCATCAGCGCATCGTCCTGCATGGCCTTGACCGACCAGACATCGCTGTCGCGCGGAATGACGTTGAAATCGCCGAGCACCACGGTCGGCTTCTCGCGCGCGGAAAGCTCCGCCATGCGGGCGCGCAGCCGCTCCATCCATGCAAGCTTGTAGTCGAATTTCGGCCCGGGCTGCGGATTGCCGTTGGGCAGGTAGAGGTTGCAGATGCGAATGCCGTTCACATCCGCTTCGAGATAGCGGGCCTGTTCGCCCTCGCCTTCCTTCGGGCCGTCGATGCCGAGGCCGCGCTGCGTTTCCACCGGCGCTGTTCCGTCGGCGAGGATGGCGACGCCGTTGAAACTCTTCTGCCCGTGCCAGATCGCCTTGTAGCCGATCTCCTCGAACTCGGACGCGGGAAAGCCCTCGTCCATCGTCTTGATTTCCTGCAGGCAGGCGACGGCGGGGCGCGTTTCTTCCAGCCATTCCTTCAACCGCGGCAGGCGCGCCTTAATGCCGTTGATGTTGAAGCTGGCGATGCGCACGAGGGGCGTCAGATACCGAAGCTGGAGCCGCAGCCGCAGCCGGCCGCCGCTTGCGGGTTCTCGACCCGGAACGCCGCGCCGCCGAGCGATTCGACGAAATCGACCTGGCTCCCGGAAACGAGATCGAGGCTGACAGGGTCGACGACCAGTTTCACCCCGGCGGTTTCGCTGACAAGGTCGCCGTCTTCCTGTCCCTCGGCGAGGTCGAACTTGTACTGGAAGCCCGAACAGCCGCCGCCTTCGACCGAAAGACGAAGGATCGCGGGCTTGTTCTGCCGCTCGGCGATCCACGCCACGCGCTTGGCGGCGGAGTCCGTCAGGGTCGGGGCTTGGGTATCGGCCATGGGACCGATGTAGGGGGGGAAGGGCGCGCGCTCAAGCCGTGGCGATATATTCGCGCATCGCGTCGGCCTCGCCCGCGATCTCGTCCATGCGGTTCTTGACGAGGTCGCCGATCGACAGGAAGCCGATCATCTCCGTGCCCCGCATCACCGGCAAATGGCGGATGCGGCGCCGCGTCATCAGGCCGAGGGCTTCGTTGATGCTTGCTTCGGGATCGACCGTGATGGGCGGCGACGTCATGCATTCGCCGACCGATTTCTGCAGGATCGCCTCGCCGTCGTTGGCGATGCCGTAGAGGATGTCGCGTTCGGACACGATGCCGACCACCTGCCCCGAATCGAACACGGGCATGGCCCCGATCCGCTTGTCGGCAAGGATCATTGCGGCTTCGGCCATGGTCTCCCCGGTCGAGCAACCGATGACTTCGCGCTCCATCTGGCCGAGCAATTGCGAAATCTTCATGGGCTGCCTCCTCACTTCCGGGTATCGGGAGCATGCCAGAAATTCGTGCGCGTTGCCAGATTGGCCGCGGCTTCGAGTAACGGCGGGGCTAGGAAACCGTGCGCAGAACCGCCATCTGTGCAGCCATGCCCGACAAGCCCCCCAGCCGACCGCAGCGCAAGTCGCCGCTCGAGAACCCCGAAAATGCCGCCTTCGCCTGGGCGCGGTTCCGCCGCCTGATGCGGCTGATGCTGGCAATCACCATAGGCGTCGTCATTATCGCACTCGTGCTGCTTTACCGCAGCAACGGGCTGGTTTCGGTGCATTTCTACATCGCGACCGCGCTCGGCATCGGCTTTGCCATGCTGGCGACATCGGCGCTGATGGGACTGGTGTTCCTTTCCAGCGGCACCGGTCACGACGAATCGGTCGAAGACCCGCTGGAAGACGAATTCGACGGCGACTGGGGCAAGAAGGACTGAGCGCCTATTCCTTCACGGCCGGGCGGAGCCGGTAATCCTCCACCGGCACGCCGCCGATGAAATGTTCCTGCAGGATCCGCTCGAGCGCGGTCTCGTCGCAGCTGTGGTACCAGATGCCGTCCGGCCAGACGACCGCGATGGGTCCCTGCTCGCACACCTGCAGGCAATCGGCCTTGGTTCGCTGGAAGCCGCCCGGCCCCTTGCCGAGCGCGGCATCGCGGCGCGGCCCGGCGAGGCCCAGCTGCTTCATCCGCTTCTTCAGGAACTTCCACGCCGCTTCGCCTTCCGCGCGCTTGCAGCATTTCTGCTTGTCGGAAATGGCGCAGATGAAGATGTGACGCTCGATCTGGCCGCCACCGATCTTCGCCAGCGCCTTTTCCGCCTTGGCGATACCCTTGCTCAAGACCGCTGGCTCACTGCGACAGGTGCTTGTCGAGCCAGTCGAAGACCGTGTTGTGCCACTGCAGCGAGTTCTTCGGCTTCAGCACCCAGTGGTTCTCATCCGGGAAGACCAGCAGCTGGCTGTCGATGCCGCGCTCCTGCAGCGCGGTGAAGCTGGCCAGGCCCTGCGTATAGGGCACGCGGAAATCCATCTCGCCGGTAATGACCAGCATCGGCGTCTGCCAATTGTCGACATAGTTCACCGGGTTCCAGCGTTCGTAGAGCGCCTTCTGCTCCGAATAGCTGCCGCCGAAGTCCCATTTGGGAAACCACAGTTCTTCCGTGGTGTAATAGAAGCTGCGCATGTCGAACAGGCCGTCATGCTGGACCAGGCAGTCGAACCGGTCGGCCCAGTTCCCCGCAATCCAGTTCATCATGTAGCCGCCGTAGGACGCGCCCATGGCGCAGGCGCGGCTGCCATCGAGCTGGCTGTCGCCCGCCAGCGCGGCGGCAAGGCCGAGCTGCAGGTCTTCCAGCGGCTTGCCGCCCCAGTCGCGGTTGATGCTGTCGGTAAAGGCCTGGCCGTACCCGGTGGAGCCGTGGAAATCGATCGAGACCACGGCATAGCCCTGGCTCGCCACCACGCGCGGGTTCCAGCGGCTGGACCAGCCGTCGTTGAAAGAGCCCTGCGGCCCGCCGTGCACGTAGAGCACGACCGGCAGCGGCCCTTCGACCCATGCCGGCTTGTGGATCATGCCCCAGACGTTATCGCCGCCGGCGCCTGCGAAGTTGAAGCGGGTGGTTTCCACCTGCGCCAGCGCCTCGAAATCGGACGCGGTCACGTCGGTCAGGCGACGGGAGCCCTGCCAGCCGTCGGAAAGATAAATCTCGCTCGGCGCGGCGACCGAATTGCGGGTGAAGACGATGCGGTTGCCGGTCAGGATGGCGGCCACGCCGATGCGCGCCTCGTTGCCTTCCACAAGGTCGAGCCGGGTGACTTCGCCGCTGCGCGGATCGATGCGGAAGGCCGGATCGTCCAGCACGTCGCCTGCCGTCGCCACGATCCAGCGCGAGTCGGGCGTCCAGTTGAGCGAGTGGAAGCTGCGGTCGAAATCCTGCGTGAGCGCGCGGGTCTCGCCCGTCGCCAGATCGTGCAGCTGCACCACCAGCCGGTCCGATTCGTAACCGGGCCGCGCCATCGCGAGATAGGCGAGGTAGCGCCCGTCGGGCGACGGCGCCGGCATCGTGTCGGTGGCATCGTTTGCGTCGGTCAGGTTGCGGACCGCGCCGGTGGCCAGGTCCGTGCGGTAGATATCGACGTTTGTGGAAGTGGGCTCCTCGCCGTCGGATACGCGGCCGGCGAAGAACACGCTGCCGCCGTCGGCAGCCCAGGCGATATCCTCGCCCCCGCCGAAAGGCATGGTCGGCGTGTTCGCCACGAGCGCGCCGTCGCCCGCCGGCCCGTCGAGCGGAGTACCCGCGCCGGTCACGACGTTGTCGATGGGGAAGGCAAAGGCGCGGTTGTAGATGCCGGATTGCTCCCAGCCGTCCCAGTGGCGGTAGAACCCGCCGTCGCCGTCATAGAGGCGGCCGGTCCCGGGGCCGGGCAGGCTGGTTGCCGGTGTGCTGCAGCCGAAAGTGGCGCATTCGCGCGAGAACGTGCCCATCAGCACGACCTTGCTGCCATCGCCCGACAGGTCGAAGCCCGCCACATTGCCATCGACGCGGGAGACCTGGTGGATGGCGGACACGCCTTCGCTGCCCAGCACCGCGTGGAACAGCTGGCTGCGCCCTTCCATGCGCGAGGAAAGGAAATAGACCGAGCCGTCAGGCGCGAATTCGAAGCTGGAGGCGTCGCCCGCGAAATTGAGTGTGATCGGCGCATCGGTGTCGCCGCCGGCGGGGACGTAATGAATAGCGGTGCTGCGGGCGAAGCTTTCCGGATCGGTGGCGGTGACGGTCCAGAGCATCGCCCCGTCGGCGGAGACGACCGGGGAGCCGAGCCGGGGCGCAGTAACGAGGTCCAGAGCCGTCATCGGGCGCGGATCGTCGTCATGGTCGTCGGCGAGAGCGGGGGAAGCGGCGAGGGCGGCGGTGAGGGCGAGCGCAACGGCGGCGCTGGACAGGAGCGTTTTCATGCGCGCCTGACTAGCACCGCGGCGCGCGCTGGCAAATGAACAGATTGGGGGAGGGCGCCTTTGCGGGCGTGGTTCAGCCGCGCTTGCCCGCGATACGCGCGATTTCGGCCTGCACCATCCGCTCCACCATCGGCGGCAGGTTCTGGTCGAGCCACTGGGCCAGCATCGGGCGCAGCATCTCGCGCACCAGCCCTTCCAGCGAGGTTTCGCCGGAGCGCACGATCTGCGGCTTCGCGCCCGGTTCGGCGAGCATGGAGAGCGCTGCGAAACTGTCGCGCATGCCGCGTTCGACTTGCTCGTCGATCAGGCCGCCTGCCGGGGGGATGTCGTCATCGTGAGACACCATCTCACCGGCATCGGAAAGGTCGAGAATATCTTCGGCCTCGTCCGCATCGACGGGTTCGGGCACGGCGTCCATCCGGTCGCCCAGCCGTTCCTTGCGCGCCTGCGCCGCGTCGCGGTTGTCGCGCGCGATCACCTGTTTGATGGAGGCGAGGATTTCCTCGACCGACGGTTCGCTTTCGTGCGGCATGGCTTGTCCCCGGTTGGCCCCGACACTGCCCCGATGGCGGTTAACCATGAATCAGGGCTGGTCGGAGATTTCGCCGTCCTGCGCTTCGGTGTCAACGGTCCTTGTGGCGCTGGCGACCGGATCGGGTTCGTTCGACCAGTCCCACACCTGCCCGCGAACCCGCTCGAGATTGAGCGCCGGATCGTAAAGCGGGCCGTATTCCTCCAGCCCCAAGTCGCGCGCCTCGGCGCGGCCCATCGCGGCCAGCAGCGAGAAGCCAGCGACATAGGCGTTGCGCCGCGCGGTCACCAGCTGGACGCGGCTGCGGAGCAATTCCTGTTCTGCGTTCAGAACGTCGAGCACCGTTCGGTTGCCGACGCTGTTTTCCGCGCGCACGCCTTCCAGGCTGAGCTCCGCCGCGTCGACCGCGACCTGCGTCGACGCGATGATCGCATTGGCCGCTTCCCAGCTGGCATAGGCGCCGCGAACCTGCGCGATGATGTCGCGCTCCACGGCGATGACTTGCTCCAGCGCGGCTTCGCGTCGGGCCTGCGACTGGCGGATGAAGGCGCCCGTGCGCCCCCCGGTGAAGATCGGGATGGAGGCGCGCACGCCCGCGGTCACGGCGGTCGAGCCGTCGGTCACGACCACGCCCACCGGCAGGCCGTCCGTGTCGACCGAGCCGAGCGTGTTGTCGTAGCCCGCGTTCACGAAGCCTTCGACCCGCGGCAGGCGGCCCGCACGCGCGATATCGACGTCCAGCCCGGCAGCCCGCGCGCGTTCCACGGCGGCGATCAGGTCCGGGTTGTTGTCGAGCGCGATGGCGACCGCTTCCTCGGGGGAGGCGGGCAGGCCGGGCAGGGGCGGCGGCGGCTGCAGGTCGTCGGGTTCGGAGCCGACAAGCTGGATATAGCGCTCGCGCGCGTTGATAAGGTTCGACTGGGCGGAACGCAGGTCGCTGCGCGAAAGGGCAAGGCGCGATTCGGACTGCGCCACGTCGGTCAGCGTCAGGTCGCCGATTTCGAACCGGTCGCCCGTGGCTTCGAAATTGACCTGCAGGACGTTCACGTTGGCCTGCGACAGACCGACGATCGCCTCGTTCTGGATTACGTCCATGTAGGCGCCGACAACCTGGGTGAAGAGGAAGCTTTCGGTGCCGCGCAGGTCCGCGCGCCCGGCCTCGACCCGCGTTTCGGCCGCCTGCACCGACCGGCGGACCGCGCCGCCGGTATACAGCGGCACGCCGAGATCGATGCCGGCACCCGCGCTACGGGCGGCGTTGCCCTGGCCTTCGAGGAATTCGAAATAGCTCGCATTGCCGGAGACCGAAGGGAGCCCGTCGGCGCGCTCGATCGGCACGTTCTCGTCCAGCGCGCGCTGCTGGGCCCGCGCACTCTCCAGCGTGGGGTTGTTTCGGTAAGCCTCGGCCAGCGCTTCCTTCAGCGTGTCGGCAGAGGCCGGCACGGCAAGGACTGCAGCCAGCGCCGCGCCGCACAAAAGAGCGAAACCCCCCTTGGCCATGTCAGAACGTCCAGCTTTTCTCGGCCGCAAAGGCAGCGATCACCGGCATCCCGACATCGCCGATCGGGAGGAGGGCGACCGACTTGCCGGCCAGCTTTCCGCGCGCCAGCCGGGTGACGCCCTTCTCGACGATCCCGGTCACGATGCGCCCATCCGGGCCGAGCCGTTTGGCGATGGCAGGCGGAAGCTGTTCGGCCGCGCCGTCCACCAGGACGAGGTCGAAATCGCCCTTCTTCTTCGAAGTCGCGGCCGATGCGGCCGCCTCGCTCGTCACCTCGCCGCCCATTTCGGCGACCAGCGCGGCAAGATAGCCGCTGCCGTTTTCGAGCACGAGCACCTTTTCACCCGCCTGCGGCATCGCCTCTTCCAGCATCTTGCCCTGCACCACGGGGGCCGCCAGCGCGCCGCCATCGGCCAGCGGGATGGCGCGGTCGATATAGGCATGGCCGCGCTTCTCGGCAGGCAGGTAATCCTCGCGCGGGACCGCTTCCATCGCGCGCACGACACGCGGGGTGGTGACCCCGCTGGTGCGCAGCTGGCTGTCGATCATGGCGCGGCGGGCAGTCCGTGTCCCGGCGTCTTCGGCGACGGTTGTCATTCGCATTCCTTTTCATGGCCGTCCATCGGACCATCGGCGCACTGTATTATCACCATAATACGCCTAGGCAATAGGTCTTGCAATAGAGACAAGGCCGGTTGCTTCCAAGCGCTTTGACCAGAGGGGTACACAAGGACTAGGGGAACCCTCTTTCTGCGCAAAGCCAAGGTGGACCGATGAACGACGCGACCGAATTCCCGGCAGGGATGGTGACCATCCGCGAGGACGACCTGATCGACAGCATCGCCGATGCGCTGCAGTTCATCAGCTACTACCACCCGATGGACTACATCCGCGCGCTGGGCGAGGCGTACGAGGCGGAGCAGGGTCCAGCGGCCAAGGATGCGATCGCGCAGATCCTCACCAACAGCCGCATGTGTGCCGAAGGCCACCGGCCGATCTGCCAGGACACCGGCATCGTCAACGTGATGGTGAAGTGGGGGCAGGACTGCCGCCTCGACGCCTCCCGCAGCCTGCAGGAGGTAGCGGACGAAGGCGTGCGCCGGGCCTACAACCACCCGGACAACAAGCTGCGCGCCAGCATCCTCGCCGATCCGGCCTTCACCCGCCGCAACACGCGCGACAACACCCCTTGCGTGCTGTCGGTCGAAATGGTGCCGGGCAACACCGTCAGCATCGATGTCGCCGCCAAGGGCGGGGGCAGCGAGAACAAGTCCAAGTTCAAGATGATGAACCCCAGCGACAATATCGTAGACTGGGTGGTCGAGCAGCTCCCCAGCATGGGCGCCGGCTGGTGCCCCCCGGGCATGCTCGGCATCGGCATCGGCGGCACCGCGGAACACTGCATGAAGCTCGCCAAGCAGAGCCTGATGGAGCCGATCGACATGGGGCAGCTGAAGGCGCGCGGGGCGAAAAGCGATATCGAGCAGCTGCGGATCGACATTTTCGATGCGGTTAACGCGCAAGGTATCGGGGCGCAGGGGCTGGGCGGGCTTTCGACCGTGCTCGACGTGAAAATCCTCGACTGGCCGTGCCATGCCGCGGGCAAGCCGGTGGCGATGATCCCCAATTGCGCCGCCACTCGCCACGCGCATTTCACGCTCGACGGCAGCGGGCCGAGCTATCTCGAAAAGCCCGATCTCGACGCTTGGCCCAAGGTGAACTGGCAGCCGGATGCCGCCGCCAGGCGGGTCGATCTCGATAACCTTACCCCGGCGGAAGTTGAAAGCTGGGAAAACGGCGACCGCCTGCTGCTGTCCGGCAAGATGCTGACCGGGCGCGATGCGGCGCACAAGCGCATCCAGGACATGATCGACAAGGGCGAGGAGCTGCCTGTCGATTTCCGGGGCCGCGCGATCTACTACGTCGGCCCGGTCGATCCGGTGATGGGCGAAGTCGTGGGCCCCGCCGGCCCGACCACGGCCACCCGGATGGACAAGTTCACCGAAATGATGCTCGACCTCGGCCTGCTCGCCATGATCGGCAAGGCGGAGCGCGGGCACAACGCGGTCGAAGTAATCAGCCGTTTCAGGGTCGCGTACCTGATGGCGACCGGCGGCGCGGCCTATCTCGTCAGCCGGGCGATCAAGGAGGCGCGGGTGGTCGCTTTCGAGGAACTCGGCATGGAAGCGATTTACGAATTCACGGTCGAGAACATGCCCGTGACGGTCGCCGTCGATAGCCGCGGCAACAATGTCCACACGCTTGCCCCGGCGCACTGGAAGGACCGGATTGCCAAGGAAAAGCTGCTCGAGAAGGGCTGAGCCGGCTTTCGATCAACGCCTTTGCCCGCTCGACGGCGGGACTGGCGCGCTTTCCGCCGATTTGGCACATGAGCGCGAGATGAACGTGCTGACACAGATCCGCGCCGAGGAGGCCGCGCCTCCCGCGAGCGACCAGCCGCCGAGCGTGCCCTTCCGGGTGGTGATCGGCTCGATCGCGATCCTGTGGTTCCTCAATTTCGCCTTCATCACGATCCGCGCGATCCTGCTCGATTTCGAATACCAGGGCGAACTTGTCTTCCTGCGGCTGCAGCTGTTCGCCATCGCGGTGGCGCTGACGCTGGGCCTGTGGGTCATCATCCGCCTGTTCGACCGCTTCCGCCTGCCGGTGCGCGTTGGCGTGGCGGTGGTGGTCGCCCTGCCGGTCGCGCTGTGCCTCGCGCAGGCGAGCGTCACGCTGTTCACCCCGATCAACGAGCGCATCATTACCGAGCGGGCCGAGGCCGAGAACGTGCCGCTGCGCCGGAACGAGGAAGGCCAGCTCGAACTCGACACGGCGGCCATTCGCGCCAGCGCGGGCAGCGACCAGGCCGACAACACCGCTCCCCCTGCGAAATCCCGCTTTGCGGGCAGCCGCTGGCAGCAGCTGATCGACACCGGGCTCGGCCATTATTTCGTGATGCTCGCCTGGTGCGCGCTCTATTTCGCGATGCTGGCGGGCGAGCGGGCCCGTATGGCGGAGCGGCGCGAGGCGGAATTCCGCGCCGCCGCCCGCGCGGCAGAACTGCGGTCGCTGCGCTACCAGGTAAACCCGCATTTCCTGTTCAACACCTTGAATTCGCTCTCCAGCCTGATCCTGACGGGCAAGAACGACCGGGCCGAGGCGATGCTGCAGACGCTCGCAGAATTCTACCGCCAGAGCCTGAACGATGCGCCTACTGCGGACGTCACGCTCGAAGAGGAGATCGCGCTGCAGAGGCTCTATCTCGAGATCGAGGAAATGCGCTTTCCCAAGCGCCTGCGCACGGCGATCGACGTGCCGGAAGAATTGCTCGACCTGCGCGTGCCCGGCATGATCCTGCAGCCGCTGGTCGAAAACTCGGTCAAATACGGCGTGGCGCGAAGCACGGGGGCGGTCACGATCACCATTTCGGCGCGGCAGGAATACGGCCGGCTGGTCGTCAGCGTCACCGACAACGGCCCTGGCTTGAAGGACGGTGCGGGCGAAACGCACGGCACCGGCATCGGCCTCGCCAACGTCCGTCAGCGCCTCCACGCCCGTTTCGGGGAGGAAGCGCACATCGTCTCCGGCGTGACGGGCGATGGCTATGCGACCCACTTGCGGATCCCGGTGAATACCGATGTCTGACGATACGACCATCCGGACCCTGACCACGCTGATCGTCGACGACGAGCCGTTGGCGGTGGAGCGGCTGCAGGTCATCTGCGCCGGAATCGACCATATCGAGGTCAAGGGCACCGCAAGCGACGGCGCGTCCGCCCTGCGGCTGGTCGAGGCGCTGAAACCCGATCTCGTCCTGCTCGACATGACGATGCCCGAAATGGACGGACTGACGGTCGCCGCCGCGCTCGGCAAGCTCGACAATTCGCCGGCAGTTATCTTCGTTACCGCGCATGACAATTTCGCGGTCGAGGCCTTCGACCTGGAAGCCATCGACTATGTCCTGAAGCCGGTCACGGCGGAGCGGCTGCAACGCGCCATCGGCCGCGCGCTGGACCGGCGGCAGAGCGAGGCGGGGGGCGGCGGCGACAGCTGGCTGCGCGAATTCTGGGTGCCGCATCGATCGGAACTCAAACGCATCCCCACTGCCGATGTGTGGCGGATCGACGCGGAGCGCGATTACGTCCGCCTGCATGTCGGCGACCACAGTTTCCTGATGCTGCAGACCATCGCCGGGCTGGAAGCGAAGCTCGATCCCGACGAATTCATCCGCGTCCACCGCTCCACCATCCTCAAGCGCGGCGAAATCACCGGGCTGCGGCACGAGGGCATGGGCGTGTGGTGCGCGGAAATGGATCACTGCGAGCCGGTCCGCATCGGGCGGACCTATCTTGCGAGGGTCAAGTCGATGGCCGGTCGCTGACGCTTCTCCTGCTTGCTGCACAACAAAAAGGCGCCGGTGCGGGGCGCCTTTTTGCTTGGGACAGGATAGGGCCGGACTGGTTCAACCGCCCTTGGCAAGCTCCTGCTCGATCGCGGCGATGCGCAGCTGCGCCTTCGCCTTGGCCTCGTCGTAGCAGGCGCGCGCCGCGGCCTGGTCGATCGAACGGGCGCTCGTCTGGCCGAAGCCGCAGACGTTGCGCGCCGCGATGTCGACGCGCCGCTCCAGCTTCGCGCGATCCTTCGCCTGCGACAGGTCGAGATCCGACGTGTCCACATGCACGGTGCGTTCGATGGAGCGGGTGCCCGCGGTCGCGGGGGCTGCCATGGAGAGGGTGATGCCGGCTGCTGCGGCAAAGAGGGCGATAGTTTTCATTGGTCGTCTCCTCGTTTCAGGGTGCGCCGCGGCAAGAAGGGCCTGGGAGAGCCGCGGCGCAGGAATGTTTCTAGACCATGGCACCCCACTTGGCTTTTGTTGCTCGATCACCGCGTGCGCCGCATCGACCAAGGACCCGCGCTCCCGCCGAACGCCCCGATCCGCTCCACCAGCGACCCATGACAGGCGACGAAAAATATGCATGATGGCGGCATGATCGTGGCCATCATCTTCGCGCTGGGCATCGCCAACTTCGCGCTCAACCGCGCCGTGCTGGACAGCGGGCACGAGCTGGTGGCGCAGTTCCCCGGCCTGTTCGGCGGCAAGGGGATGGTTTCGCTCGGCTTCGAGTTCGCCGTGCTCCTCGCCGCGATGCTCTTTGCGGCGAACGGATCGCCGGGCGTGATCTGGGCCTATGCCATCTACAGCGGGGCGAACGCGGTGGCGGCCTGGCTGGTGCTGTCGCAGCGGATCTGACCGCGGGCGGCGCGGAACCGCGCGAACCGCGGCTCGTTCCCCGTGCATGCGCATAGAGCCGCAACCCATCTGGCTGATAGTCAACGAAAAGAGCGGAAGCTTCAGCGAGGACGCCGTGCAGGCGCTCGCCGAAGCCTTCGACGCCGCCCGCTTTCCGGTACGCCGCTTGGTGCGCATCCCCACCGACGACGCGCCCACACCCGCGCAACTCGACGAAGCGGAGATCGGATTGGCAGCGATCTTCACCGGCGACGGCACGATCAGCTCGGTCGTGGCCGGACTTGGCGGATGGGGCGGCAAGGTGCTGGTGCTGCCCGGCGGGACGATGAACCTGCTCTCCGGCCGGCTCCACGGCGAGGTGGACGAATGCGAGATCGTCGCGCGGCTGGCAGGCGAGGTGACGGCGCGCGACATGCCGATCATTTGCCATGGCGAACGGCAGGCGCTCGTCGGCATATCCGCCGGACCCGGCGCCATGTGGTACGACGTGCGCGAGGATATGCGCGACCTGTCCATCGGCCAGCTGGTCGGCGATGCGGCCGATGCGGCAAGCGCCACCGTTGCGGGACCCTTCGTGCACTGCGTGGAACCTGCACTCGGCCGCGACACCGGCTATCCGCTGATCGAACTCGAACCGAGCGAGGAGGGAATCCGCATCGTTGCCTTCACGGCCGAGACGCTGGGCGGCTATCTCGAACAGGGGTGGGCCATGCTGAAGCGCGAATTCCGCGAAGGACCGCATAAGGTGCTGGGCCATGCCGATAGTGTGACGCTGCGCGCGGACGAGGATATCGCCCTGTCGGTCGACGGTGAGCCGCAGGAGGGCAGCCGCGAGGAAACATTTGTCGTGGCGCGGTCCGGTGTCGATCTGGTAGCGACCCGCGCATGACCGATGGCAACGGCACGGAAGGCCGCGATAACGCACTGCTGTTCCACTTTTCCGACATCCATTTCGGGCTGGAGGACAACGAGGCGCTCGACTGGGCGAAGGACGAGATCGCCCGCCAGTGCCCCGACGCGGTGGCGATCACCGGCGACCTCACCATGCGGGCCCGACACCGCGAATTTGCCGCGGCCAGGGACTGGATCCTGTCGCTGAAGGCGCCGGTCACGGTCGAGGTCGGCAACCACGACATGCCCTATTTCAACCCGATCGAGCGGTTCTTCGCGCCGTATAGCCGCTTCAAGGGGATGGAGCAGCTGGTCGAGCGCGAGATCGACCTGCCTGGCATCGCTGTGGTTCCTTTAAAAACCGCAGTCCGCGCGCAGCCGCGCCTCAACTGGTCGAAGGGCTGGGTCACCGGCCGGGCGCTGAAGAAATGCCTCGATGCGATCGACGCCCTGCCGCCCGGCACAAGCGCCCTGGTGACAGTGCACCATCCGCTGCGCGAAGTGGGCACGGAAGGCACTGCCCTGACCAAGAATGGCGAGCGGGCGCTGGCGGAGCTTGCCAAGCGCAACGTTCTCGCGGTCCTGTCGGGCCATGTGCACGATGCCTTCGACCTGGTCGAGCCGACGCCCAACGGTCCCGTACGGATGATCGGGGCCGGCACCCTGTCCAAGCGGACGCGCTCGACCCCGCCCAGCTTCAACGAATTGCGCTGGGACGGGCAGCAGCTGACCGTGTCGGTCCGCAACCTGGAACACGTTTCCAGCCGCGACATGATGATCGACGACGTGCCCGAAGATGCGCTCCCCCCGCGCGAGCCGGGCGAGCCCGTGGCCCCGGTCGGCCGCATACCACGCACCGACCCGCCGGTTCACTAACGCGTTCTTAACCGCCCCGTGCGAGTTTGCCCCGACAATCGTGGGGGCGATATGATCAATTTCTTCAAGGCCATTCCGCTCGGCGGACTGTTGACGTGGGTCGTGTGCATCTTTGCAGGCTCGGGCGGGGCATCGGGCGGCCAGCTGGATATAAGGCCGATCGAGATCGTCGATCACACGGTGCTGTGGTCTTGGCCACTCTTCGGCATCGGCACGCTGCTAGCCTGGGGGATCATGGCCCTGCAGAAATAGCGCGCATCCGTACCAGACATGGAAAAAGGGCGGCCCCGCGAGGAGCCGCCCTTTTCGTATCCGTATTGCGCGGAAGGATCAGCGCTTGCTGAACTGGAAGCTGCGACGCGCCTTGGCACGGCCGTACTTCTTGCGCTCCACCACGCGGCTGTCGCGGGTGAGGAAGCCGGCGGCCTTCACCGTGCTGCGCAGGGCCGGCTCGTACTTGGCGAGTGCCTGGCTGATGCCGTGCTTCACGGCGCCTGCCTGGCCCGACAAGCCGCCGCCCTTGACGGTGGCGACGATGTCGTACTGGCCTTCGCGCTCGGTCACCTGGAACGGCTGGTTCAGGACCAGGCGCAGGGTCGGGCGGGCGAAGTAGACTTCCTGGTCGCGGCCGTTGACGGTGACCTTGCCTGTGCCGGGCTTCAGCCAGACGCGGGCGACCGCGTCCTTGCGGCGACCGGTGGCATAGGCACGGCCTTGGGCGTCGACTTCCTGCTCGCGCAGCGGGGCGGAGCTGGTTTCGGCAGCGCCTTCGGCCGCAGCGGTTGCATCGGCTGCCGGAGCGTCGCCGGCGATGTCCTTCAGGTCCGACAGGTCGGACACGGTGTTCTTTTCGTCAGCCATCACGCGGAAGCCTTGTTCTTGCGGTTCATCGAGGCAACGTCGAGCGTGGCGGGCTTCTGCCCGTCGTGCGGATGCTCCGTGCCGTTGTAGAGGTGCAGCGCCTTCATCTGCTGGCGGCCGAGCGGACCGCGCGGGATCATGCGCTCCACGGCCTTTTCCAGCACGCGGTGCGGGAAGCGGCCTTCCAGCACCTTGGCCGGGGTCGTTTCCTTGATGCCGCCGACATAGCCGGTGTGCTTGTAGTAGACCTTGTCGTTCATCTTCTTGCCGGTGAATTTCACCTTGTCGGCATTGATGACGATGACATGGTCGCCGCAATCGACATGCGGGGTGTAGCTCGGCTTGTGCTTGCCGCGCAGGTGGTTGGCGATGATCGCGGCGAGGCGGCCGACGACGAGGCCGTCGGCATCGACGATGTGCCAGTTCTTCTCGACCTCGGCCGGCTTGATCGACCGGGTCTGCTTGCTGAGCGCCTTCATGGCTGGTGGTTTCCGTTGCTGGAATGAATGGGCGAGCGGCGGGCGGCTGGACTGCGTGCGCGAATCCGGGCTGCCATCCGTTTCGAAGGCGCGCTTCTTGCAGAAAAGCGCCGCAAGTCAAGCGAAACAGCGGGTTTGCGGAGAGGTAAAATAATACCGCGGCGAAGATCGCGCGCCTTATTTCGGCGTGGGGATGATCGTTAGATGTCCTGCAGCGTCGCGCTGTCCAGCCACTGCGCGGTCACGCCCGGCACGGCATCGGCCTGCCACCCGATCACGGCAGGCTGGTCGTACGAGTGGATTTCGGCGAGCACTTCGCACGCCGCCGCGAGCCTTGCCTCGCTCGTCTTGAAAAAGACCCCGACCTCGCGCGCCGTTTGCACCTCCCCTTCCCAGCGGAAGAGCGATTCGACACCGGGCAGGATGTTGGCGCAGGCCACCAGCTTGCGGTCGAGCAGTTCGTGCGCGGCCGCCCTTGCATCCTCGAGCGTCGCGAAAGGGCACCAGATCATGGCGCCGCTCATGCGCGCCTGCCGATGGCATGGGCGGCCCAGGCGGTCGCCGCCACCAGCAGCGCGCCCACCACCTGGTGGGAGGCGGCGAGCCACAGGGCCACGCCGCTCGTCACGGTGAAGATGCCGAGCAGGATCTGCGTCCCGAACGCGGCGTGGACCGCCACCGCGGCGCGGCGGTCGGCAGGCTTGGCCTTGCGCGCCAGCACGACCAGCGCGGCGACCGCAGCCCATGCCCACCAGCGATGGAGGAAATGGAGCCAGAACGGATCGTGGGTGAAGGTCCACCATGCGCCGCGCGACCAGTCGACTTCGGGGACCAGGCGCCCTTGCATCAGCGGCCATGTATCGGACGCGAGCCCGGCGTTGAGCCCCGCGACCCAGGCGCCCAGCAGCAACTGGACGAAAAGCACCAGCCCGACGACCGCCGCGAGGCCGGTCAGGCGCGCCGGGCGGGAATCCCCGTCGCGGGCGAGCGCCCGCAGGTCGAGGGCGGTCCACACTAGCCCGGCCAGCGTGAAGAGCGCGGTCAGGAGGTGGATGGAAAGCCAGAAGTGGCTGACGTCGGTCATCTCGCCCGTCAGGCCGGAGCGGACCATCAGCCATCCGAACGTGCCTTGCAGCCCGCCGAGCGCCAGCAGCGCCAGCAGGCGCGGCTTGTATCCGCGCGGGATCATGCCGCGCATCCAGAAGACCGCCAGCGGCACGGCAAAGGCGATGCCGATCAGCCTGCCGAGCAGGCGGTGGAACCACTCCCAGAAGAAGATGAACTTGAAATCGGACAGCGTCATGCCCGCCGGGCCCGCCTCGAGCCGGTATTCGGGCGTGGTGCGATATTCGGCGTATTCGGCTTCCCACTGCGCTTCCGTCAGCGGGGGGAGCGTGCCGGTCACCGGCTGCCACTGGGTGATCGACAGGCCCGATTCGGTCAGGCGGGTGATCCCGCCAACTGCCACGATCAGCACGACCATCGCGGCGACGACCAGCAGCCAGCGCGCAATCGGCCCCGGCCGCGCGCCGCCTTTCGCTATCGATTCCGCGGATATCTGCCCGGTCGCTGCGCCCATGCGGCATCCATGGGGAGCGCCGCGCCGCCGCGCAAGGGCGTAACCCGCGCGGCTTGCGCATTTCGCCCGGAACCGTGGTGCCCTTGAAACGTGTTATGGTATCACATACATAGGCCACCAAGTCATGACGCAGACCCAGACCCCGATTCGCCGCAGGCTCGACCGTGCCGGCATCTGGCTATCCGCCCTGTGCGCGGTGCACTGCGTTCTGGGCGTGCTGCTGGTGGCCGGGATCGGGCTCGGCGGTTCGTTCCTGCTCGATCCTATCTTTCACGAAATCGGCCTTGCCATTGCCATGCTCATCGTCGCGGTGGCCATCGGTATCGGTGCGGTCCGGCACAATCGCCCGCTGCCTTTCGTGGTCGCGATGATGGGCCTGACCTTCATGGGCGGCGCGCTGGCCGTGGGGCACGGCACGGACGAGGCGGTGCTGACCGTGATCGGCGTGACCCTGGTGGCCATCGGCCACATCCTGAACTTGCGTCATGCCCACTAGGGCCTATCTCGGCAGCATGGCCGAACCCCGCAGCATCATCCTGAACGGCGAACCGCGCTCCACTGCGGCAGCGACGATCGGCGCGCTCGCGCTGGAGCTGGAGATCGATCCCGCGAAGATAGCGGTCGAGCGCAATGGGGAGATCGTGCCACGATCCACGCTCGGCGCCGCCCCCCTCTGCGACGGCGACGTGCTGGAAATCGTCCACTTCGTCGGTGGCGGCTAGGGAATAAGCGGCGGGCAAGAGGGTTGGCTTGGCTGGGCCCTGCGCCTATCGCGCACCCATGACCGACAGCCCCAATTCCGACAAGCAAGCCACCGACAGCTGGACCGTCGCCGGACGGACCTTCACCTCGCGCCTGATCGTCGGCACGGGGAAGTACAGGGATTTCCGCCAGAACGCCGACGCGCTGGCCGCCAGCGGTGCGGAAATCGTCACCGTAGCGGTGCGCCGGGTCAACGTCTCGGACCCCAAGGCGCCGATGCTGACCGATTTCATCGATCCCAAGCAGGTCACCTACCTGCCGAACACCGCGGGCTGTTTCACGGCGGAGGAGGCGATCCGCACACTGCGCCTGGCGCGCGAGGCGGGCGGCTGGGATCTCGTGAAGCTGGAAGTGCTTGGCGAAGCGCGCACGCTCTATCCCGACATGCGCGAAACGCTGAAAGCGACCGAGGTTTTGGCGAAGGAGGGTTTCCACCCGATGGTCTACTGCGCCGACGATCCGATCGCGGCGAGGCAGCTGGAAGATGCCGGCGCGGTCGCGATCATGCCGCTCGGCGCACCCATCGGCAGCGGGCTCGGCATCCAGAACCGTGTCACGATCCGCCTCATCGTGGAAGGCGCGAGCGTGCCGGTGCTGGTCGACGCAGGGGTCGGCACGGCGAGCGATGCGGCCGTGGCGATGGAGCTTGGTTGCGACGGCGTTCTGATGAACACGGCCATCGCTGAAGCGAAGGACCCGGTGCGCATGGCCCGGGCGATGAAGCTGGCGGTGGAGGCCGGGCGGGAGGCCTATCTTGCGGGCCGTATGGCCACGCGCAAATACGCCGATCCCAGCAGCCCGCTCGCCGGCCTCATCTGAGCGCAACAGGCTTTCCGTCCGTCGCAAGTTGACGGAACATCGCCCCATTTCAAACCGTTACCTATTCGAGCCGCCCCCCCGGCGACTTGCACCGGACCGATCCCCCCAGGCCCGCTGCACCCTCGAAGAACGGAGACATATCATGGGCGAACTGACCGAGAAGATCAAAGGCAACACCAACGAAGCCATCGGCAACGTGAAGCAGGAATCGGGCAATTCCGAGACCCGCGCCGAAGGCCGCGCGCAGGAACGCAAGGGCGAAGCCCAGCAGATCAAGGGCGAAGTCGAAGGCGCACTCGGCAACGACGTCTGATCGAAAGCCACAGCTGATACGAATGGGGCCGCGGGGATCACCGCGGCCCTTTTCGTATGCCCCGGCGACGAGCGTTTACGCTTCGCTAACCATATTGCGCGACAGTCTCCCTCGGAAATTCAGGGGGAATGCGACGATGGGCGTTATGGCAAACGGATCGCTGGCAATCGCGGAGTGGCGGGAGTTCGCCAGCTTCAGCGGGGCCGAGCAGGCCTATATCGAACGCGCGCTCGACATCGGCCTCGCCCGGCGCGACGCTTTCCGCGATCCGATGGGCAAGGACGCGACTGCAACGCGTCGCCACTACATCGCCTACCAGCAGCTGAAGGCGCTGCGCGGCACGATCCCGGCGGCCTATTCGCGCGACGAGCTTGATTGCTTCATGGCGGAGCTGATCGGCCTTGCCCGGTTCGACCTGTCGTGCGGCGCGATCCAGAGCTTTTCGGCCTTCCGCTTCCTGTACGAACGCCTGCTGGGTGCCGCCGTGCGCCCGTGGCTGCCGGCCGCCTTCTGCGCCGCCGCCGCCCTGCCGCAGATCGACCCGCCGCGCCGCAAGGACCTGCTGCAATCGCTCAGCGAAGCCGCCGCCACCGCGCCCGGCTGGAGCGAAACCGAGCCGCAGTTCTTCCCGGAACAGGTAGAGCTGGACGTGGCCTGAGCCGGGCTACTCCCCGCTCAGCTCTTCGAAAATCAGGTAGGTGACCGTAGTGTCGCCGACATTGACCACTTCGTGCCAGGCGACACCCTCGCTTGAATAGCTGGAGCCGGTTTCGATCGTCGCCGTGCGCTCTCCGTCCGCAGACACGAGTTTCATCGTCCCCCCGGTGAGGGCATAGCCGAAATGGGCGGGGTGGAAATGCCGCTCGTGCCCGACACCCGGCGGAAAGGTGCAGCGCAAGACCCGGCGGTCGGAAGTCTGGTAAAGGCGCTCGCACACGCTCTCGCCAGCCCACCCGGCCTCTAAAGCGCCGGGCAGGGAATCGTTGCCTGGAGCGGTCGCGTTCGCACAGCCGCCCAGGAGCGCCAGCGCAGTGCAGGCGACGATTATCGGTAGTGACTGGCGCAAGCTAACTCCGGTACAGCCCGTCCAGCCGTTCTTGGTAGCGGTCGCGGATCTTGTGGCGGCGGATTTTCATCGAGGGGGTCATTTCCTCGTTCTCGATGGCGAAGGGCTCGTCCGCAAAGGCGAACTGGCGGACCTTCTCGATCACCGACAATTCCTTGTTCACCCGGTCGACGGCGGCGCGCACGGCGGTCTTGAAGGCGGGCAGCTGTTGCAGCGCTTCCATGTCGAACTTCTCGCCGTTGGCGCGCGCCCATTCCACCGCCCATTCGGCATCGGGCACGATCAGCCCGACGATGTAGGGCCGCTTGTCGCCCGCCACCATCGCCTGCGCAATCTCCGGCTGCAGGGTCAGCATGCCTTCGACCTTTTGCGGGGCGACATTGTCCCCCTTGTCGTTGACGATCATGTCCTTCTTGCGGTCGGTGATGACGATGCGGTTCTTGTCGTCGAGGTGGCCGATATCGCCCGTGTGCAGCCAGCCGTCCTGCAGCGTGCGCGCGGTTTCCGCCGGATTCTGCCAGTATCCCTGCATCACCAGTTCCCCGCGCACGAGGATCTCGCCGTCGTCGGCGATCTTCACCTCGACCCCGCGCATCGGCGGGCCGACGGTGTCCATCTTCAGCCCGGCAGCGGGCCGGTTGCAGCTGATCACCGGTGCGGCTTCGGTCTGGCCGTAGCCCTGCAGCATGGTAAGGCCCATCGCCTGGAAGAAATTGCCGACTTCCGGGTTAAGCGGCGCGCCGCCCGAAACCATTGCCTTCATCCGCCCGCCGAACTTGTCGCGGATCTTCGGGCGCAGCGTCTTTTCGAGGATGAAGTCCATCGGCTTGTCGCGCAGCCGCGTCTTGCCGCCGCGGGCATTCTCCACGATGCGGAGCGCGCGGTCCATCATGTAATTGGCCGCCTTGCCCTGCTTTTCGACCTGCTTGATGATGCGCGTGCGCAGCACTTCGAACAGGCGCGGGACCACGACCATGATCGTCGGGCGCGTTTCCTCGATATTGCTGGCGAGCTTCTCCAGCCCCTCGGCATAATAGATTTCCGCACCTACCGCGATCGGCAGGAATTGCCCGCCAGTGTGCTCGTAGGCGTGGGAGAGGGGCAGGAACGACAGGAAACGCTCCTCGTCGATGCCGAAATCTTCCTGCAGGATGTCGGCCGCGCCGGTCGCATTGGTCAGGATGGCGCCGTGGTGCTGCAACACGCCGCGCGGGGCGCCGCCGGTGCCGCTGGTGTAGATGATGCAGGCGGTGTCGGCCCGGCCAATGCCCTCAAGCCGCTTGTCCACCGCCTTGCGGTTGGCGGCCGCGTCGCCGCTGACCATCTGGCTCCATGCGTGGCAGGTGAAGCCCATCGACTGGCTGCGCTTCACGCCGTCGATCGGGATGATGTGTTCCGCCGCGCCGGAGCGCATCATGGCGGGGATCAGCGGCTGGGCGAGCTTGTCGGAACTCACGATGACGGCCCGCGCGCCCGAATTGTCGAGGATGTGCTGGTGGTCGCGCTCGGTATTGGTGACGTAGGCGGGCACGGTGATGCAGCCGGCGGCCATGATGCCGAGGTCGGCGATGCACCATTCGGGGCGGTTCTCGCTCACGATCATGACCCGGTCGCCAGCCTCCAGCCCCAGGCTGCGCAGGTTTTCGGCAAGGTTGCAGACCTGGTCCGCCACTTCGCGCCAGCTCATCGTCTGCCAGCCGCCCTCAAGTTTCGCGCCGAGGAACGGGGCGTCGCCCTTGGCGTCGGCGCGCTGGAAGAACAGTTCGACCAGGCTGCTCACCCGGTCCATGGCTTCGATGTCGATCACGGCCAAAGCGGCACCTCTCGTTCTGTGCGACCTGCAATAGTTGCAATGGCAACCGGATGGCGGGGTTTAGGGTTCCGCCGCGCCCGCCGCAAGCGTGCGCGGCCTGCGCGCGGCCTGCGCGCCGTCACTGCCCGTCGGGCATCACCAGTTGCGGGGCGAGGCGCGGGTCGATCGCGGTCACCCACGCCTCCCCGTTCCAGCGCGCGCCGGTGGTCCAGTGGTTGAGCGGGACGAGGCGCGGGGCGGCATGGCCCATCGCTTCCAGCTGCGGCGCGAGCGCGGCAAGCGGCGTGCCCTGCTCCAGCGCGGGGCGGTCGCCGTAATACATGGCGAAGGGCAGGGCGAGCGCCTCTTCCAGCTCCATCCCGAAGTCGATCACCCCGATGATGCTGCGCGCGGTCTGGACCGGTATCGTCGGCCCGCCCTTCGCGCCGATGATGAGGTAGGGCGACCCGTCGGGCGCGAAGACGATGGTCGGCGCCATCGAGCTGCGCGGGCGCTTTGCCGCCTCCACCCGGTTCGCGACCGGCCGCCCGTCCACGTCCGGGCTGAAGCTGAAATCGGTCAGTTCGTTGTTGAGGTAGAACCCGCCGAAGCGATGGCCCGAACCGAAGGCGCTTTCGATGGTGGAGGTGTAGCTGACCACCGTGCCCGCCCCGTCGGCGGCGACAAAATGCGTCGTGCCGGATTCGATCGGCTCGTCCCCGTCGGCCTGCGCGGTCGGTGCGCCGGGCGGCGTGCCGGGCAGCGCGCGGTCGAGGGCGCGTTCGGCGTTCAGCAAGGCGCCGCGCCCGGCGACATAGGCCGGGTCGACCAGGCCTTCGGTCGGCACGAACACATAGTCGCTGTCGCCGATGTAAAGCTCGCGGTCGGCGTAGGCGAGGCGCTGGGAATCGAGGAACAGGCTCCAGAATTGCGGCGAGTCCGGACCCATCGCGCCAATGTCGAACCGCTCGAGCTGGCCGAGCATCTGGACCACTGCCACCCCGCCCGAAGAGGGCGGGCCCATGCCGCAGATGCGATAGGCGCGGTACATGCCGCAGACCGGCTGGCGCTGGCGGGCAGTGTAGGCCTCGATATCGCTCGCCGTCATGCCGCGCGCGCCGGGGGTGGCCTGCCAGATCACCTGCGCCATCTCGCGCGCCCTGTCTCCGCTGTAGAAGGCTTGCGCACCGCCATCGGCAATCGCCTGCATCGTGTCGGCAAGTTCGGGGATGCGGATCACAGTGCCGACGGGCTTCGCGCTGCCGTCCGGCTGGTAGAAGATCGCCGCCGCATCCGCTCTGAGGGCCCCGCGGCCCTTTTCGTCGGTCAGCGCGCCGTGCAGCCGCGGGTTCATCGCGAACCCGTCGCGCGCCAGGCGGATCGCGGGGCCGAACAGCGTGGCCCAGTCGAGCCGGCCGTATCGTTCGTGCGCTTCTGCGGCGAGGGCGACGTTGCCCGGCACGCCGATGGCAAGGCCGGTGGCCACGGCATCGGCGAAGCTGCGCGGGTTGCCGGCGCTGTCTAGGAACCAGTCGGGCGTGGCGGCGACCGGCGCGGTTTCGCGCCCGTCCAGCGTCACGACGTTGCCGGCGCGGTCGCTCCAGACAAGGAAGCCGCCCCCGCCGATTCCGGAGCTTTGCGGCTCGACCACCGTGAGCGCGAGCATGGTGGCGATGGCCGCGTCGGTCGCACTGCCGCCCAGCGCCAGCATCTCCTCGCCCGCGGCGGTGGCGCGCGGGTCGTTGGCGGATACAATCCCGCCGCGCTCGGTGGCTGCGATGGGATTGCCGGGGGCGGCCCCGGCGAGGGTCTGGCAGGATGCCAGAGCCAGGCTGGCAAACGCGGCGGAAAGGGCGGTGAGCGCGGTCCGGAGTGTCATGCGCCGGTGGCTATTCGCTTCCGACCGCCTCGGCAATGGTGGAGTACCCCTCCCGCTGCATCGCCGCCAGAAGGCCTTCGTTGATCCGGCGCGGCAGGCCGGGCCCTTCGTAGACCAGCGCGCTGTAGAGCTGGACCAGGCTTGCGCCGGCCTTGATACGTGCCCACGCATCTTGCGCGCTGGCGATCCCGCCGACGCCGATCAGCGGGATCCGCCCGCCCGTCGCCTTGCGGAAATCGCGGATGCGCTGGAGGGCGAGGTCGCGCAGCGGCGCGCCCGACAGCCCGCCGCTCTCAATCCGGTGGGGCGAGGCAAGGTCGGGCCGCGCAATCGTGGTGTTGGACACTAGCAGCGCGGAAAGCCCGCTCTCGATCGCAATGTGCGCGATGGCATCGATATCGGCAGGCTCTAGGTCGGGTGCCACTTTCAGGAACACCGGCGGACCGACGCCGCCGCGCGCCTCGAACACCGCATCCAGCAAAGCGGCGAGCGCGCCCTCGTCCTGCAGGGCGCGCAGGCCCGGCGTATTCGGGCTGGAGATGTTGACCGCAAGGTAGCTGGCGAACGGCGCCATCAGCTGGGTCATCTTCGCGTAATCGGCGATGCGATCCTCGCTGTCCTTGTTCGCCCCGATATTCACGCCGACCACGCCCGGACGCCCCGCCCGCTTGCGCAGGCGCGACAGGGCGGCTGCAGCGCCTGCATTGTTGAAGCCCATCCGGTTGATGACCGCCTCGTCCTCGATCAGGCGGAACAGCCGCGGCTTCGGATTGCCCGCCTGCGGGCGCGGGGTGACGCTGCCGATCTCGACCGAACCGAAGCCGAAGCCCAGCATCGCGTCAGGCACCTCGGCATCCTTGTCGTATCCGGCGGCGAGGCCCACCGGATTCGGAAAGCGGACCCCTGCAACCTGCGTCGCAAGCGCGGGATCGCTACCGGGCGGCGTCCCGGGCGGCAGGGCCTTCAGGCCGTTGATAGTCAGGCGGTGGGCGCGCTCGGGGTCGAGGGCGAAAATGGCCGGGCGGACGAGGTCGAACAGCATGGGCGCCCTAATGCGTCGAAAGGGCGCAGGTGGCAATCTTGCGCAGCCTGTTCGCGGAAAGCCATTGGCATCGCAGCGTATTGTAATGCATATGTCACAATTGTCGCGTCCTTACACATCAGGGTCGGGCGCGTTGCGACTGGGGGATAAGGCGCACATGGTCGATTTCGACAAGTTCCGTTTTCGCTTCCTGCCGGCGCCCGAAGGGCTCTCCCCGTTCATCAATTCGCTCTACACGTTCGAAACCGACGTCAGCGAGATCGACGACATGCTGCCAGCCTATTCGGCGCAGTTGATGGTGTTCGCCCGCGGGGAGGCGACGATGGAGATGCCGGGTGGCGGCACCGGGCGGTCGAGCGACGCCTATTTTCTCACCCCGCTGCTGGAAGCGGCCCCGTTTCACCTTTCGGGCCCCGTGCGAGCCGCCGGCGTATCGCTCACCACGCGCGGTTGGGCAGCGCTGTCGGGCATGCCGGTGGACGAATACGGCAACCGGACGATGGATGCGGCCGAAGTGCTGGACGGCGATCTGGCGGACCGGCTCATGGCCATCGCTCCGGCGCTGCGGGACGGTGAGATCGATGCCGAAGGCGCGGCTGGGTTGATGGCCGAAGTGGTTCGCGACGGGCTGAAGCCGCTGCGCCCGCAGCACGTCCAGATGATCGAGCGGACCTTCGCCTGGCTGAATTCCGACCTCAATCCCCAGATCGCGGACCTGGAAAAGGAACTGGGCCTGTCGGCGCGCCAGCTCCAGCGCCTGTGCCGCCGCTTCTTCGGCCGCCCGACCAAGGGCGTGGTCACCCGTTTCCGCGCGATTCGTTCGGCAACCATCCTAGCCGATCCCAATTTGACGGCGGAGCTGCGCTCCAAGGTGACCGATGCCTATTACGACCAGGCGCACATGATCCACGAGATTCAGCGCTACACCGGCCGCACGCCCAAGCGCCTCTCGCCGGAAGAGCCGCACCTGGGCGTCGATACGCTCGGCACCGGTGGTTACGGCAACATCGACCTCCATGCTGTCGAACAGGGCGGGAAACGCCCAACCAATTGACTTTCTCTGTAATTTCTCCAATAGGCACCCGGCATCGTAGTTAACCGGGTCGCTCTGGAGAACTAAAGATGAGCTTCGACGGAAGGGAGCCCAAAGCCGGCATCCCCTCTGCTTGGGGCAAGCAGCGCGGCGGACTTACGCCGGGCTCGTCGTTCACGGTCGATTACTTGCCCGTTCCGACGCATTTATCCGATTACATTACAACGATGTACTGGTTCCGCTGCGAGGATAGCGAGATATCCGACATCCAGCCTGCCTCGATCGGCCACCTGTCGCTGTTCGCCAAGGGCGAAGGTACCATGTATTTCGGCGAGGGGCGCAGCGAGCCGTCCCACCGCATGAACCTGCTCACGCCGCTATCCATCGCCGCGCCGTTTGAAGTGCAGGGGCCCTTCCACGCGATCGGCGCGGCGCTGACGCCGCTGGGCTGGGCCGGGCTGACGGGCCTGCACGCGGCGCAGCACAGCAACCACATCTACCGGGCAGAGGATACGCTGGGCGGGGAGATCGGCCGCCTCGGCGAGATCTGGAGCGAAGGCTATCGCAGCGGCGCCTTGTCGGCGCAGGACATTGCGGCGGCCCTGGCGGATTACATCGGCGCGAATTCGAAAGCCGTGCCGGCCAAGCACCGCGACCTGATCGCGGCGACCAACCGGTGGCTGGCCGCCGACCTCGATCCCGACCTCGACGATCTCTACGACAGCCTCGGTTATTCGCGCCGGCAGGTGCAGCGCGTGCTGGAGCAGTATTTCGGTCTCCCGCCGGTGGCACTGAAGCGCAAGTATCGCGCGCTGCGGGCGGCCGCGCTGCTGTCCCTGCCCGAACTTGCGCCCGACTTCGAGCGCCAGGTCCGCGACGCCTTCTTCGACCAGCCGCACATGATCCGCGAGATCAGCCTGTTCGTGGGCCGCACGCCTGCGCGTTTGACCGATGACGCGAGCCCTTTCCTGAGCGAAATGCTGGACACGCAGAATTTTCGCGAGATCGGCGGGCTGCCGAAAAACGAAGGCGATACCGGCATTTAAGAACGACTCGCAACAAGGCCTTTCGCCTTGAAAGGGCGGTTTTGCGCGCCTAGCTGCTATTCGGAACGAATTGGTCCGAATTGATGCGGGCCGCAGAATCGAGCCCCCTATGCGCCTGTCCAACCTTGCCGACTATGCCGTGCTCACCATGAGCCAGGCCGCGCGCCACTGCGGCGGCGGGCGGACCAGCGCGGCGGAGCTGGCCGGCGAAACCGGCCTGCCTGCGCCCACCGTGCAGAAGCTGGTCAGCAAGCTTTCGGCAGCCGGCCTGCTGCGTTCCACCCGCGGCGCGAACGGCGGGTTGCAATTGGCGCGCCCGGCGGCTGCGATCACGCTGGCTGACATCGTCGAGGCGGTGGAAGGGCCGATCGCGTTGACTGCCTGCGTCGAGGGTAGCGACTGCGCAGTAGGTCATGAATGCTATGTCCGGCCGCATTGGCCGATGATAAATTCCGCCCTGCGCGGCGCATTGGCGGGCATCAGCCTGACCCAGCTGGCGCAGGCGGCGGACACGAACTCCAGGGAAGCGGCATGAGCCAGGATACCGACATTCAGGAAAACCCCGTGATGGACGCCGAGGCGCGCGAAGCCGCCGCCAAGGCCGCCGAGTACGAGTACGGCTGGGCCAGCGACATCGAACAGGATTTCGCGCCCAAGGGCCTGAACGAAGACACCGTCCGCTTCATTTCCGCCAAGAAGGGCGAGCCCGAATGGATGCTCGACTGGCGCCTCAAGGCCTTCCGCCTGTGGCAGACCATGGAAGAGCCGGACTGGGCCAAGCTCGGCTATCCGAAGATCGATTACCAGGACGCCTATTACTACGCCGAGCCCAAGGCGAAGCCGAAGCTGGATTCGCTCGACGAGCTCGATCCGGAAATCAAGGCGGTCTACGACAAGCTCGGCATCCCGATCGCGGAGCAGGAAGTGCTCGCCGGGGTGGAAGGCGCGCGCAAGGTGGCCGTGGACGCCGTGTTCGACAGCGTCAGCGTGGCGACCACTTTCCGCAAGGAACTGGAAAGCGCCGGCGTCATCTTCATGTCGATTTCCGAAGCGATCCGCGAACATGCCGAACTGGTGAAGAAATGGCTCGGCAAGGTGGTGCCGCAGCGCGACAACTATTTCGCCACGCTCAACTGCGCGGTCTTTTCGGACGGCACCTTCGTCTACATTCCCGAAGGCGTGCGCTGCCCGATGGAGCTTTCCACCTATTTCCGCATCAATGCGGAGAACACCGGCCAGTTCGAACGCACGCTGATCGTCGCCGAGAAAGGCAGCTACGTCAGCTATCTCGAAGGCTGCACCGCGCCGATGCGGGACGAGAACCAGCTGCACGCCGCCGTGGTGGAACTGGTCGCGATGGACGATGCGGAGATCAAGTATTCGACCGTGCAGAACTGGTACCCCGGCGATGCCGAGGGGAAGGGCGGGATCTACAATTTCGTCACCAAGCGCGGATTGTGCCAGGGAGCGCGCAGCAAGATCAGCTGGACGCAGGTGGAAACCGGCAGCGCGGTGACGTGGAAATACCCCTCCTGCGTGCTCAACGGCGTCGACAGCGTGGGCGAATTCTACTCGGTCGCGGTTACGAATAACCACCAGCAGGCGGATACGGGAACCAAGATGGTTCACAACGCGCCGGGCACCCGCAGCACGATCATCTCCAAGGGGATCAGCGCGGGCAAGAGCAACAACACCTATCGCGGCCTCGTCCGCGTGGGGCCGAATGCGGACAACGTGCGCAACCGTACGGAATGCGACAGTCTGCTGATCGGCAGCGAATGCGGCGCGCACACCGTGCCCTATATCGAGGTGAAGAACCCCACCGCGCAGATCGAGCACGAGGCCACCACCAGCAAGATCAGCGACGACCAGCTGTTCTACGCCATGCAGCGCGGGCTGGGCGAGGAAGAGGCGATGGCGCTGATCGTCAACGGCTTCGCTAAGGAAGTGATGAAGCAACTGCCTATGGAGTTCGCCGTCGAAGCGCAGAAGTTGCTGGCGATCTCGCTCGAGGGGAGCGTGGGGTGAGTTTGTCCGGCGATATTCTAGAGATCGTGCTCGGCATCCTCGCTTTCAGTGGATGGCTCTATTTGTCGGCCGCGTATGTACGGGCAGCGAAACGCGGCCGTTTCGATGTCTGGCGCCGGAAAGCGGGAGGTCCGACGTGGCCTCCCGTGCGCGCTGAAAGCCCGTTGAAGTTCTGGGCCTTTTGGACGCTCACGGTGTGGCCTTACTTGATTGGGTCAGTCGTTCTCCTCGGCATCGCTACTATGGCATTTTCCGCATGACTGACCGCAAAACCCTCAACCTGCGCGACTCCTCCGAGGCGCCCGCGATCAAGAAGCGCGGGCGCGGCTGGGAGATTTCCGACAAGCGGCTCGACCGGCTGCATGACCAGGCGCGCGAGATGCGGCGGCATCCGTCCGAGGCGCACAAGGCGCTGGCCGAACGTTTCGCGAAGGCCGATTTCGGGCGCTATTCCTTCAAGCGCTTCGCCGTGGTCGGCAGCGCGATCGTCGATTTCAACTGCCACCAGCTAGGCATGGCGATCGTGATCGACGAGGACGATACGCCGGAAGAAATCGCCCGTCGCCGCGACAAGAGCCTGGAAGCGGTCGGCATCCGTACCATGCATCTTGCCGCCAGTGACGTGCTGGAAAACATGGATGCCGTGCTCCAGCGCATCACCGCCGGCATGCGCCTGCGCATCGCCGATAAGCAGGAAGCCCGCCGCGAACACCGCCGCAATTCGCGCCCGCGGGAAGAACGCCAATGATGGCTCTCTTCGCATCCACCCTGCTTGTCGCAACGCCAGCCCCGCAGACCCCGCCGGCCGAGACGTTCCTCGTCACCGACGACGGGGTCACGTTCGAACTCTACCCCCGCAGCGTGCGCGACAGCGGTCGCGGCTTGCTGATCGCGGAAGTGATGATCACGCTCGACACGCCGATGGATGACGGCTTTGCCAGCGCTTTCCAGATCTGGTCCTTCCAGTGCGACAAGCGGACCTCGCAAGTGGCACTTTCGACCAGCTTCGACGCGGACGGCGAAACTCTCAAGAGCTGGCAGGAAGCTCCGCATCCCACCAAGCACGAACCCGTGGCCGAAAACAGCGCGGCGGGCATCGCGCTGACGCGTGCCTGCGAAATCGCCGGTCGCCCGGTCGGACAGGCAGCCGCCTCGCAGTCTCGCGAAGAGCTTTCGCCCGCACAGGCCGAGCGCCGTCTCGACGCCTGCCTGAAAGCGGGCGCTGCCGGCGCCCCCCGCACCAGCCTCGTCGAAGCCGTCGTCGCATTGCGCGCCCTGTGCGGGGCGCAGATCGGGCGGGTGAAGGAGCACCGCGTCGCCGTCGCCACGCACGGCCTCGAAGGCGCGGCCCGCGACCAAGCCGAAGACCAAGCCATCCGCGCGCTCAACGACGAGATTGCGCGCATCATTGCCAACCTAACCGGATTGACTGCCTGACATGCTGAAAATCGAAAACCTCCACGCCACGGTCGGGGAAGGCGAAAGCGCCAAGCCGATCCTCAAGGGCCTCAGCCTCGAACTGAACGCGGGTGAGGTCCATGCGATCATGGGGCCGAACGGCGCGGGCAAGTCGACACTGGCCTATGTGCTGGGCGGCCGTCCGGGCTACGAGGTCACGGACGGCAGCGTGACCTTCATGGGCAAGGATCTGCTCGACCTCGAACCGCACGAGCGTGCCGCGCTTGGCCTGTTCCTCGGCTTCCAGTACCCGGTCGAAATCCCCGGCGTTTCCAACGTCCAGTTCCTGCGCGAGGCGCTGAATGCCCAGCGCGGGGAGCGCGGCGAGGAACCGCTGTCGGGCGGCGATTTCCTGAAGCTGGCGCGCGAGCAGGCAGGCCTGCTGCAGCTCGACATGGACATGCTGAAGCGCAACGTGAACGTCGGCTTCTCCGGCGGCGAGAAGAAGCGGGCCGAGATGGTCCAGATGGGCATCCTCGGCCCGAAACTCGCGATCCTCGACGAAACCGACAGCGGGCTGGATATCGATGCGCTGAAGATCGTCGGCAGCGGCATCAATTCGATCATGCGCGCGGCGGACAAGGCGGTGCTGCTGATCACGCATTACCAGCGCTTGCTCGATTACGTGCAGCCCGATTTCGTCCACATCCTCGCCGACGGCCGCATCGTGAAGACCGGCGGTCCGGAGCTTGCTCAGCAGCTGGAGGCAGAAGGTTATGACGAGGTGATGGCGGCGTAATGGCGGAGGCAGCAACCCTTTCCGGCGTCCGGCCGACCCGCAAGGACGAAGCCTGGCGCTACTCCGCCGTCGAAGCGCTGGGCGATGCGCCGCTGGACGACTGGCGCACCATCGAGGTGGGGCCGGGCGAAACCTTCCGCGACAGCTTCGCGATCGATGGCGACGGCACAGACGTGCGCCGCCTGCGCGTCAACGTGGGCGAAGGCGCGACGTGCGAACTCTTCGGTGTCATCGCGGGCGGCGAGTACGCCCGCGTCGAGGTTGAGGTGACGCTGGCGCGCGGGAGCCATTTCGAACTGGGCGGCGTGACCGTCGGCGGGCGGGAAACGGTGCGCGAATTTGTAACCCATGTGGTTCACGCAGAGCCCGAAGCAACCAGCAACCAGGTTGTCCGCGCTGTGCACTGGGGGCAGGGGACGGGCAATTTCCTCGGCCGCATCGATTGCGTGCGCGATGCCCAGAAAACCGATGCGGCGCAGGACTTCAAGGGGCTGCTGCTGGAAAAAGGTGCAAGCGTGAACGCCGTGCCGCAGCTCGAAATCTTTGCCGACGACGTGAAATGCGCCCACGGCGCGACGGTCGGCCAGCTGGACGAGGCAGCCCGCTTCTACATGGCGGCGCGCGGTCTTTCGCCCGAACTGGCGCGCAAGCTGCTGGTCCGTGCCTTCCTCGGTGATGCCTTCGTGGCGCTGGACGACGAGGCGGAAAGCGAGCGGCTGATGGATCTCGCCCTGTCGAAACTGGACGCGCATCTGTGAGCGAGGCCGATACCCTGGTCAGGCAGCGCGACCTGCGCGCCGATTTCCCCGGCCTGCTGACCGCGGACGGCGGAACGTGGCATTATCTCGACACTGCCGCGACGGCGCAGAAGCCGCAGGCCGTGATCGACGCGATGAGCCGCGCGCTCGGCCGCGACTACGCGACCGTGCACCGCGGCGTCTATTCGCGCTCCGCCAACATGACGCTGGGCTTCGAAGCGGCGCGGCGGCGGGTGGCGGATTTCATCGACGCGGCTTCCGAAAACGAAGTCGTGTTCGTGCGCGGCGCGACCGAGGGGATCAACCTCGTCGCGCAAAGCTGGGGCGATGCGAATATCGGGCCCGGTGACCGGATCATGCTCAGCCAGCTGGAGCACCATTCCAACATCGTGCCGTGGCAATTGCTGGCAGAACGCACAGGCGCCGAAATCGACGTCTGCCCGCTGACCGAGGACGGCCGCATCGATCTCGACTGGCTGGAAGCCAACTTGACGGAGCGGCACAAGCTCGTCGCGCTGGCGCATGTCTCGAACGTGCTCGGCTCGATCCTGGGCGCGAAACGGGCGGCGAAAGCGGCCCGCGCGGTCGGCGCGAAGATCCTGCTCGACGGATGCCAGAGCGCGCCGCGCATGCGCCTTGCCATGGCGGAGCTGGACTGCGACTTCTTCGTGTTTTCCGCCCACAAGCTTTACGGCCCGACCGGCATCGGCGTGCTGTGGGCGCGCGAGGATATCCTAGAGGCCATGCCCCCGTGGCAGGGCGGCGGGGCGATGATCGATACGGTCGATTTCGGCGGCACGACCTATGCCCCCGCGCCGCAGCGGTTCGAGGCCGGTACGCCGATGATCACAGAGGCGATCGCGCTCCACGCCGCCATCGACTATGTCGAAGATGCCGCGGGGGAAGGCGGCATGGAAGCGCTGTTCGAACACGAGAGCAGCCTTGCCGCCACGGCGCGCGCGGAATTGTCGCGCTTCAATTCGGTCCGCCTGCTCGGCCCGGAAAAAAGCGCCGGGATCGTCTCCTTCGTGATGGAGGGGGTTCATCCGCACGACCTCGGCACCATATTGGACGAGGAAAACGTGGCGATCCGCGCAGGCCACCACTGCGCGCAGCCGCTGATGCAGCATCTCGGTGTGCCGGCGACGGCGCGCGCCAGCTTCGGCCTCTACTCGACGGAGGGCGATATCGCGGCGCTGGTTCGCGGGATCGACCGCACCCTCAAGATTTTCGGCTAGGACAGGATACATGACCGACAGCCAGACCGATACGAAGCGCGAATTCATCGCCGCACCCTCGCCCACCGAGCAGGAGGCGATGAAGCCGCCGCGCGCGCGCGTCTCCGATGCCGTGGATGAGGAAGCGCCCACGGAGAATTTGGCGGAAAAGCTCGAGCGCAAGCGCGACTATCTCGAAGGTTTCCTAGCCAAGAAGCCGGCCAACGTGCCTTCGGGCGAGCCGGGCGGCGAGCTTTACGAGGCGGTCGTCGCGGCGATCCGCGAAATCTACGATCCGGAAATCCCGGTGAACATCTACGACCTTGGCCTCATCTACGCTGTCGACGTATCGGCCGAAGCGGACGTGGTCATCACCATGACGCTGACGACGCCGCACTGCCCGGTCGCCGAATCGATGCCTGCCGAAGTCGAGCTGCGCGCCGGCGCGGTGCCGGGCGTGCGCGACGCGCAGGTGAACCTCGTGTTCGACCCGCCGTGGGACCCGGCCAAGATGAGCGACGAAGCGCGCCTCGAACTGGGGATGCTGTGATGGCCGAAACGAAGACCCGCCCCGCCCCGAAAGCCGCCGTTGTCCTGACGACGCGCGCCGAAGCGCGGATCGCGCAGCTGATGGACAAGGCGCCCGCCGATGCGATCGGCGTCAAGCTGTCGACCCCGCGCCGGGGCTGTTCGGGCCTCGCCTACTCGGTCGACTACGTCAGCGAGGAAGCGAAGTTCGACGAGAAGATCGAAACGCCCGGCGGCACGTTCTATATCGACGGGGCGAGCGTGCTCTACCTCGTCGGCAGCGTGATGGACTGGGTGGAAGACGACTTCTCTGCCGGTTTCACCTTTCAAAACCCCAACGCAAAGGGCGCCTGCGGCTGCGGCGAAAGCTTCATGGTCTGACGCGTAGGGGCGCCGCGGGCCTCAGCGGTTCGCGGCCTCTTCCTCGGCCAGGAAATCGAGCAGCGCCTGCTCGTATTCGTCGACTTCGCCGTCCGCCTCGATGCGGGCGTAGAGCCATTCCAGCTCGTGGTCTTCAAGCGCGGCTTCGCGATCCACCCCGGCGCTGCGCGCCGCGATGCGGTGCTTCTCCGGATCGCCGCCGAAGGCGACTTTGACGCCCCATGCGGCGTCGTTGAGGACATTCCCTTTCGCGTTCCACGCCCGGCCGATCATGCTGCCGATCCCGCCGCGATCCTCGGCGATGACAGCATTGAGCTCGATCGCCCGTTCGCGGCTGATCTGCGCATTGGCGCCGACGAAGCCCATCAGGAAATTGGCGACCCCTTGCACGAACAGGCGTTTCCATTCGGGATCGTTGGCCTGGCCGAGCGAAGCGTCCTTGAGGCGGAACAGCAGCTCGGCCTCGCGCGCGCCGACGGCGGCCGGGCGGTCGCTCGCCGGGGCGAAGACGAAGCGGCGCAGGATCTGCGCTTCGGTGGCGTTGATGGCGTTCGCATCGAAGGAACCGCCGCGGCGCGTCGGGCCTTCGCCGGTCAGCACGGCCTGCTCGATTCGCTCCATCGCGAACAGCTTCAAATCGACCGGCACGTTCTTCGCGATCTCGAACACGCGGACTAGCAATTCGCATTCTGCCATGGTGCCGAACTGCCCGTCGTTGTCGAGGCAGCGCATCAGCCAGTCGCCGTTGGCCTGGCTGACATAGCCGCGCGGCGGCAACTGGTTGACGGTGAATTCGGCCAGCGCCTCGACGAAGAAGTCCACCCATTCGGGCGTGCGTTCGGTCAGTGCGTCGTTGGCCGCGAAAATCGCCTCGGCTTCTTCCTGCGAGATAGCGTTGTCGTCCCAGCACACGCGGCGCAGGGCCATGACCTCTTCGGGGGTGATGACCCCGTCGGCGCGGGCGCGTTTGGCGATGGTGGCGAAATGCAGGCTCATGTGCGGCTGGTCCCCCGGTAATATCCGGCGAGAACCATAGGCAAACGGCGTTAATTCGCGGTTAGCGCCGCCTGTTCGGGCCTCAACGTCGGAGGGCCTGGATGCAGGCCGCCCGGTCGACATCCAGCCCATCGCTGGTCCGCCGAGCTTCCACCCAGGTTGCGATGGCGACGCCGTTCTCGGCCGGGTAGAGGTAGAATTCGAGCACGCAGGCCTGCCCGCGGTACTGCAACTTGCGCGCATCGCCTTCCGCCACGTCGAGATCGGCGACGCCGAATTGCGAGCTCAGCTGGCTGGCCGTGGCGCCGATCACCGTTTCGAGGCCCGGCAGCTGCATCACCTGCACGCCCGGCACATTCGGCGTGTTGGGCACCGGTGCCTGCGGATAGGTGACGCGCACGCTCCCCCCCTGCGAGCGCGTCTGCGGCGCAGATTGGGGCGTCGTGGCACAGGCTCCCAAGAGGGCAAGGAGGGCGATCGAAATGCTAGGACGAAGCGACATCGCCATGCCTCATATTGCGATGGACGAGGTGCGTCGAGGCCGCAGCGCCCAGAACCGGTGCGACGAGGTTTATGCCCGGCAGGCTGAGCAGCACCGCCGCCACGCCGCCGAGCCCGAAGCGCTGCAACGGCCCGACCGGCGGCCCCACCGGCGACTTGGTCCGCATATCCGGCGCCACATGGCGGCTCCAGACCATGTCCTGCAATTCGCGCCCCAGCAGGATCGCATTGACGAACAGGAACACGAAGGCCGTGCCCACGCCCGTGACCAGCAGCGCGAGCGCGACCGGCAGGGCGATCAGGTTGACGAGCAGCGCCCGGCCCGCGGCGCGCAGGCTGGCGCGGACCTGCTCGCCCATCGGTATGGTGCGGGCCGACATGGCGCGGCCGGGATAATGCTTCGCCTCGACCACCGCGACCACATCGTCGGCGAAGAATTGCACCACCGCCATCGCGACGATGCGCCACAGCAGCCAAAGCCCGATCAGCGAGAGGATGAACGCCAGCGCGCCGCGAATACCGCCTGCCCCGGGCACCACCGTATCGGTCAACCCGCCGCCTGCCAGCAACGCGTCGATGGCGTACCAGCCCGCAAGGCCCAGCGCGGCAAAGATCGCGAGGGAAACCAGCACCGATTTCAACAGGATGCGCAGGATCTGCGGATCGAACAGCTGGCGCAGCGCGAGCAGGTAGGAGGCGGGGAGGGCGGTCATCGAAGCCACGGTCACTCGCCTGCACCCGCAGCGCTGTCAATTACCCATCGACCGGCGCCCTCGGGAACGGCCTCCACGCACCCGTTTGCCGGGAGCGATGCTTGCATGGCGGGCCGGTGCCGCCTATCGCGCCGCCAGTCTCTTCAGGCGCCCCACCACCCAAACCGCTTCGACGGTCGGTTCCGGCGCCCCAACTTGCAGGAAGTTCCATGTCCGAACCCCGTTACGACGTCATCGCCATCGGCAACGCCGTGGTCGACGTCATCGCCAGCTGCTCCGACGAACTCATTGCCGAGCTCGGCCTCAATCGCGGCGGAATGACGCTGGTCGATGCCGAGGGCGCGACGCGGCTGTACGACGCGATGGGCCAGGCGCGCGAAGTCTCCGGCGGATCGGCGGCGAATACGCTGGCAGGCGCATCGCTGCTCGGCCTGCAATGCGCCTTCGTCGGCCAGGTGTGCGACGACCAGCTGGGCGAAGTCTTCACCCACGACATGCGCGCCACAGGCATCGATTTCGACACGCCGCCGCTCAGCGACGAGCCGCCCACCGGGCGCTGCCTGATCTTCGTGACGCCCGATGGCGAGCGGACGATGAACACCTTCCTCGGCGCGGGCCAGTTCCTGCCGGCATCCGCGCTGGACGAGGACCTGATCGCCAGCGGCGCGATCCTCTATCTCGAAGGCTATCTCTGGGATCCCGAGGAACCGCGCAAGGCAATGCGCCGCGCGATCGACGTGGCGCGCAGCGCCGGGCGCAAGATCGCCTTCACCGCCAGCGAAAGCTTCGTGATCGACCGCCACGGCGACGATTTCCGCGCCATGATCGACGACGGTGTGATCGACATCCTGTTTGTCAACGAACACGAACTGGCAACGCTGACGGGCGAAAGCGACTTCGAAGCGGGCATCGCCGCCGTCGCCGGCAAGGTGCCGCTGCTAGTCGCGACCAAGGGCGAAAAGGGCGCGGTCGCCATCCATGACGGCGAGCGGGCCGAAGTGGCGGCGGAGCCGGTCGACAAGGTCGTCGACACCACCGGCGCGGGCGACCAGTTCGCCGCCGGGTTCCTGTCCGGCCATGCCAAGGGCGAGAGCCTGGAGCGCTGCCTGAAGCGCGGCGCCATCGCCGCTGCCGAAGTCATCAGCCACTACGGCCCGCGGCCCGAAGCCGACATGAAGGCGCTGATGGCGGAAAAGCTGGGCTAGACCCTACACTCCGCGCGCCTGTTCCCTCGCGTCACCCCGGCCACCGAGCCGGGGGCCCGCTTTTTACGCGGGCGAGCCTCGCTGCCGAGAACGCAGTGGGACCCCGGATCAAGTCCGGGGTGACGGTGGAGAGCGAGATAGGCAGGGTGGCGAAGCGCAAGCGCCCTGGCCGCCGGCTATTTCGCAACGGCATTGACAAGGCGCACGCCCTGTTTGCGGTTCCGAACGCCCTTACCCTTTGCGCGCCAAAAAGCAGATGTGGCCCGAAAAACGCAGCTTGGCATAATTCTGCGTGCGCGCGTCCCAGCCTTTCAGCTTCGCGGCGATTGCGAACAGCGGGTAGGCGAGCGGCAGGCGGCCGATCGTCCGCATCGACAGTTGCCGCGCGATCAGCGCCATGCCTTCGATACCGGGACGCATCGCGTCCAGCACCAGGCCGTTGTCCTCGACGATGCGAAACAGGCCGTATGGCGTGTAATTGAAGATCGAGAACGAGTGATAGGGCTCCAGGTTGGACAGCGAGCCGGCGAAGATCCCGCCCGGTTTCAGCACGCGGGCGATTTCCGCCACCACCCGGTCCGGATGGCGGACATGCTCGAACACCTGCCGCGAATAGACGATGTCGAAGCTGTCGTCGGCAAAGGGCAAGTCGGTGCCGTTGTAGCTGACGAACCTGCCGTCCTCGCGCGTGCGGCTGGCGACTTCCGGCGAAACCTCGATATCGCAGCCGGTGTAGTCTGCCCCGGGCGCGAGGGCGCGGATGACGTCGAGCCCGCGCCCGTCCCCGCAGCCCAAGTCAAGCACCTTGGGCGTGTCCGCACCGCACCGTGCCAGCGCCTCGGCAACCATGTCCTCCGCGCTGGACGTGCGCGCATGGTCGCCGGGGATGGTGCGCGCGATCCGGTCGAATTCGGGGCCGTGGATGCCCACGCTCAGGCGCTCTTGCGTTGCCGCTCGCGCGCGATCTCGCGGTGGCCGATGTCGCTGCGGTAGAAGCCGGTCGCAAAATCGATCCTGGCCACGGCCGCATAGGCGGCATCGCGCGCGGCCTCCACCGTCGGTCCGCTGGCGGTGACGTTGAGCACGCGCCCGCCCGCGGCGACCAGCGTGCCATCCTCAATCCGCGTGCCGGCATGGAAGACCTTGGCGCCCCCCGCCTCGGCATCCTTCAGGTCGATCGCGCCGCCGCGTGCCGGGGTGCCGGGATAGCCATCTGCCGCCATCACCACCGTCATCGCGGTGTCGGGCGACAGCTGCGGCGCGGCGATTCCCGCCAGTTCGCCCTTCGCGCAGGCGAGCATCAGTTCGCCGAGATCGCTGTCCAGCCGGGTCATCAGCACCTGGCATTCGGGATCGCCGAAGCGGCAATTGTATTCGATCAGCTTGGGGCCGTCTGCGGTCAGCATCAGCCCGGCATAGAGCACACCTGAATAGGGCGTGCCTTCCGCCTTCATCGCGGCGACCGTGGGCCGGATGATCTCCGCCATCGCCCGCTCGCGCAGCTCCGGCGTCAGGACGGGTGCGGGGCTGTAGGCGCCCATGCCGCCGGTGTTGGGGCCGGTGTCGCCGTCGCCCACGCGCTTGTGGTCCTGTGCGCTGCCGCACGGCACCACGGTTTCGCCGTCGGTAATCGCAAACAGGCTGGCTTCCTCGCCGGTCAGGAATTCCTCGATCACCACCTGCGACCCGGCATCGCCGAACTTGCCGCCGAACATTTCGGCCAGCGCCTCGTGCGCTTCGCCCGGGCTCTCTGCGATGACCACGCCCTTGCCCGCCGCCAGGCCGTCGGCCTTGATGACATAGGGCGGCTCGCCCAGCTTCTCGAGCGCGGTGAGGCCTTCGTCGTAGGTCGCGACTTCGAAATAGCGCGCAGTGGGGATGCCGGCCCGGTCGCACAAGCGCTTGGTAAAGGCCTTGCTGCCTTCCAGCTGCGCTGCCGCCTTGTCGGGCCCGAACACGGGGATATCGCTTGCGCGCAGGCTGTCGCCCAAGCCGTCGACCAGCGGCGCCTCCGGCCCGATCACGACGAGGCCGATGTCGTTTTCGGCGCAGAACCCGGCGACCTTGCCGTGGTTTTTGACGTCCAGCGGCACGTTGCGCCCGCATTCCGCCGTCCCCGGGTTGCCCGGGCTGACGAAAAGCGTACCGCCGCCCAGCACGCGGGATTGCGCCAGCTTCCATGCCAGCGCATGTTCGCGTCCGCCCGAACCGATGAGCAGGATATTCATGGCCGACCCCCATAGCAGCGATGCCGATGTTCCGAATGGCGATCTGGTAGCGAAGGGCGTGCGCGGGGACAACGCCGAGCCGGTTTCCGTCAGCGAGATATCCGCGCGTTTGAAGCGCATGGTGGAAGGCGAATTCGGCTACGTCCGGCTGCGCGGGGAGCTTTCGGGCGTGAAGCGGGCGGCATCGGGCCATGTCTATTGCGCGCTGAAGGACGACAAGGCCGTGCTCGACGGGGTGATGTGGCGCGGCACCGCGCAGCGGCTCGCCTTCGCGCCGGAAGACGGGCTGGAAGTGGTCGCGACCGGCAAGCTCACCACCTATCCGGGCCGCTCCAAATACCAGATCGTGATCGAACGGATGGAGATCGCGGGGGAGGGCGCGCTGCTCGCCCTGCTGGAAAAGAACCGCCAGCGGTTCGAGGCGGAGGGGCTGTTTTCCGCATCGCGCAAGCAGCCGCTGCCGTTCCTGCCGCGTAGGATCGGCGTCGTGACGTCTCCTACAGGGGCGGTCATTCGCGACATCCTGCACCGGCTGGCCGACCGCTTCCCGACCCACGTGATGCTGTGGCCGGTCATCGTGCAGGGACAGGGCGCGGCAGAACAGGTCGCCGCCGCCATCCGCGGCTTCGACGCCATGGCGAAAGACGGCCCCCTCGCGCAGCCCGATCTGCTCATAGTGGGCCGCGGCGGCGGCTCGATCGAGGATTTGTGGGCTTTCAACGAGGAAGTCGTGGTGCGCGCCATCGCGGAATGCAGCATCCCGCTGATCAGCGCGGTCGGCCATGAAACCGACACCACGCTGGCCGATTTCGCCGCCGACCGCCGGGCCCCCACACCCACCGCCGCGGCCGAAATGGCAGTGCCCGTCCGGGCGGAACTTGCCTTGCAGATAGACGATCTCGCCCTGCGCCAGCGCCGCTTCGCCACCCGTCCGGTGACGCTGGGGCGCGAGCGACTGGAAGCGCGCTGGCAGCGCCTGCCCCGGCCCGAAGCCCTCACCCAGCAAGCCGCACAGAAGCTCGACGATCTCGGCGAGAGGCTGCGGCGCGGCCTTGCCGACCGGGCGGCGAAGGCGCGAGAGCCGCTGCTCGGCTGGGCGGGGCGGCTGCAATCGGGCCTCGTCGAGCGCGGTATCGCGGAACGCCGCCGCCAGCTGGACCGGGCGAAGCCCGCCCCGCAGCTGCTCCAGCGCAACGCGCGCACTGCGCAGGAACGCTTCGCCGGTCTTGCGCGGGTTTTCGGGACGCTCAGCCCGCTCGGCCCGCTCGACCGGGGCTTCGCGCTCGTCACCGGCCCCGACGGCGATCCGCGGACTTCGGCCGCCGCTGCCCGGCAGGAACCCTCGCTGGTGCTACGCTTCAAGGACGACACAGTGGAGGTGAAAACCGGCAGCGCGCCGCCCGCCAGCCAGCCCACCGCCAGGCCGAAATCGAAGCGCGCGCCCGCAAAGGCTCCCGGTGCGGACCAACCGAAATTGCTTTAGCGCCGCCGGACCCCTACATGGTCCGACATGTTGTTTTCCCGCCAGGATGGCCCCGCCCAACTCGTCTACAGCGCCAACGATTTCCGCATCGTGCGCCCCGGCAAATTCGTCTTCTGCGCCGTGACCGAAGCGGAAATCCCGCTTGAGGCGCTGCGGTACTGGAGCGTCGACTTGCAGGAAGCCTACGCCACGGCCGAAGCCGCCACGCAGCGCCTGATGGGCGAGGGCGAATGAGGCTGTTCGCGAGCGTTGCCACGGCCGTGTTGCTGTCCGCCTGCATCCCGCAAGTGGACACCGCCGACACCTCTGGCAGGGCGCCTGCACCCGCTCCGACGATCACGCCGCAAGTTACCGCCCCTCCGCCGGCGGTCGCCATACCCGTGCCTGCGGAGTTCACCGCCCTGGAGGGTGAGTTCACCCAAGGCGGCTTCGTGCGCGGCTACGCCCCTGTCGGGACGGTCGGCCTGACCATCGACGACGCGGAGGTCGCGCTCGGTGTGGACCGCTATTTCTTTGCCGGCTTCAATCGCGATGCCGAAAGCAGCTCCACGCTCGTCGCGAGACTGGAAGACGGGCGCACTGTCCGCGAGACAATATCCGTGTCCCCGCGCGAGTGGCGGCTGGAGCGGGTCAACCTCGCCCGCCCCACCGGCAGCGCCAGCGAGGCATTCATGCGCCGCCGCGCGCCGGAACTGGCCCGTATCAACGCCGCGCGTGAGGTCCGCTCGGATATCGACGGTTGGCGGCAGGACTTCATCTGGCCGGTGGAGGGTCGCATCTCCGGCATGTTCGGATCCCAGCGAATCTATCGCGGCGTTCCCGGCAGCTACCACTCCGGTATCGACATCGCGCCGGGTGCCGGGGTGCCCTTCGTCGCGCCGGCAGACGGGGTTGTGGTGCTTGCCGCGCCCGAGGAATTCTCGCTCGAAGGCAAGCTCCTCATCGTCGATCACGGCAACGGCCTCAACAGCGCTTTCCTCCACGCAAGCGAACTGGCGGTAAGGGAAGGCGAAACCGTGCGGCAGGGGCAGTATCTCGGGAGGATCGGCGCGACCGGCTCGGCCACCGGCCCGCACTTGCACTGGAGCGTCAAGTGGGGCGCGGCGCGGCTCGATCCCATCCTCCTGACCGGCCCCATGTAAAGCGCCCGCGATGGCGGTTTCGCGCAGTCGCCTTGGCGCAGTGTTGCTGCTGGCGCTCGCCGCCGTGCCGGGGCAGTGCATCCGGCACGAACCGCCTCCGTCGAACGACCGCGTCGGGCTGGAGCTGACGGCAATCCCGCTCGACCCCGCCGTCGATATCGCGCGTGGCGGAGCGGACATCGCGCTGGAACAGGCGTGGGAGATCACGAGCCCCTTCACCGGCTTCGGCAGCCTGTCCGGCCTAGCCGTGCAGCGCAGCGGCCGGCTGGTGGCGGTGAGCGATCAGGGCATGCGTATCGGTTTCGCCCCGCCGCCCGCGCGGCCCGACCCGGTGTTCGAAGCCTTGTCCAATACGCAGGTCATAAAGGACCTGCGCGATCTCGAAGCGGTCGCCATCGATCCCGCGGGGCGTGAATGGGTCGCTTTCGAAGGCGCCGACAAGCTCGCTTCTCGCGCAAGTGCGCGCGAGCCGTGGCGCTATGTCGAAACCCCCGGCACCGCGGACTGGCCGGCCAACGGCGGGGTCGAGACCATGACCTTCCTGGCCGGCGGCGAACTGCTCCTCGTCGAGGAAGCGACCGACGCGGACAGGAACGCGCGCGCCTTGCTGTATCGCGACCCGGTTGCGGAGCCGTTGCGCTTCGCCTTCCACCCGCCGCTCGGCTACCGCGCGACCGATGCCGCGACGCTACCCGACGGGCGCGTGCTCATCCTCCTGCGCGGATTGCGCATCATGCCCCCCGGCTTCCTTGCCAAGATCGTTCTGGCGGACCCTGAGGCTATCTGCGAGGGCGCGGCATGGTCGGGCGTGGAGATCGCGCGCATCGCCGCTCCCGCGCCGGTGGACAACATGGAAGGGATCGCGGTGGCGCCGCGTCCCGACGGTGCGCTCGACGTGTGGCTGGTCAGCGACGACAACGGCGTGCAGTTGCAGCGCACGGTGTTGATGCGGCTGCGCTATCGCCCGCCGCCGCGCGGCTGACGGACAGCAAAAAGGGCGCTGCCGTCATGGCGCGCCCTCGTTGCACTTGTGGCGCGGGCCTTGGGCCCGCAGCCGGTCAGGCTGCCTGTTCGGCGCCCTCGCTCTTTTTCAGCTCGCGCTTCACCTTGAGCGCGCGGGGCGACAGCTTCGCGTCCGGCGTTTTCATCAGCCAGTTGTCGAGGCCGCCATTGTGCTCGACCGAGCGCAGCGCGTGCGTGGTGACGCGAAACTTGAAGCTGCGGTCCAGCTTTTCGCTGAGCAGCGTCACGTTCTGCAGGTTGGGCAGGAAGACACGCTTGGTGCGGTTGTTGGCGTGGCTTACGTTGTTGCCGACCTGGCGGGTCTTGCCGGTCAGTTCGCAGATGCGCGACATGGTTGGTTCTCGTTCAAATCTTCGGGTTTCACAGGAAAGGCGCGCGCATAGCGGCGCCCTTGCGAATCGTCAAGCGACGAGCGCCATTGCGGCGCTTGCCCGGGGGCACTAGCAGAAAGGCGATGGCAGCGCACCCCTTCTCGCATTTCATGGACGAGGCGCTGGCGCTGGCGCGAGAAGCGGCGGCGGCGGGCGAGGTGCCGGTCGGCGCCGTGGTGGTTTCGGGCGGCACGATCGTCGGCCGGGGACGCAACCGCACGCTGGCCGACCACGACCCCAGCGGACACGCGGAAATCGTCGCCTTGCGCGATGCCGCGCAAACGCTTGGCAACCACCGGCTGGGCGATTGCGACCTGTGGGTCACGCTGGAGCCCTGCGCGATGTGCGCGGGTGCCATCGCCCACGCACGGATCGCGCGGCTCTACTACGGGGCCTCGGACCCCAAGGGCGGCGCGGTGGAGCACGGTGCGCGCCTGTTCGCGCAAGCCCAGACGCTCTACGCCCCGCAAATTTATTCCGGGATGGCGGCGGACGAGGCGGCTGCCCTGCTGCGCGAATTCTTTGCCGAGCGGCGGGGCTAGAGGCCGCGCCAGATCTTGAGCGGCGCGTTGTCGGCAAGTCCGTAGCGCGTGCGATCGCAGCGGACCGGCATGAAATCGCGTCCGTAGCAGAGCCGCACTTCCTGCAGCCAGCCGCGCGCATTCGCCCTGATCCCCACCATCGAAGGCTGGAAGGGCGGGTTGGCGTCGGCAAACCGTTGCCGCAGGACCCCCGCTGTCAGCCCATCCTCGCGGGAAAGCCGGTCGAGGTCCGGCCAGCGCAGCGAATTCCACAGGATGCCCGATGCCTTGAAGTAGGTTTCCGGTCGGCGGACCATGCAGGCGCCGTGCTTCGCCCATTGCCGCGCTGCCAGCCGTGCAGACGGCGAGCGGCACATCTGCGCGCCCAGGAGCGTGGGGGAGGGCTGGCGCGCCGTCGGGCACCATTGCGGCCAGCGGCCCCCGCGACCGTCGGGCCACAGGCCGTGCAGCACCATGCCGAAGCGCCCGCTTCGGCCCGAACACTGGCGCGCGTGCGATGCCTGGCGCGCGCGCGTCCGGCAGAATTCCGGCGACCAGCTGGCGGCGAGGGTATAGCCCGTGACCGGCATGACCCGAACCGGCCCGTGGCGCTGCACGGGCGGGACGGAAACCCGCGCCGGGGCCTTGCACTGGTAGGCTTGTGCGAAGGCATTGCCGGCCGGAAACCCCGCCCCGGCCCACAGGATGGCGAGGGTGACGAGGAACCTTGCGAAAACCTTCATTCGCCGATGATGGTGCCTGCGCTGCGGCTCGCGCGGAAGTAATCCTCCGCATCCTTCCGGAACAGCATCAGCGCCGCGAGCACCCACATGGCGAAACGTGCGATTTCCAGCGTCGTCCCGAGGCCCCCCATTTTCTCTGCGAGCAGGGAGGCATTGGCGGCCGTCAGAGCCAGCATGATCATCGCAAAAATGGTGAAGACCCAGCGGGCGATCGAACTCGCCCGGCGGACGATGAAGAACCACAGGGCGGAAAACACAAGGACCAGGATGATCAAGCCGGCAGCGAGGAAAATGTTCGGATCAAGCGTGGTTTCACCCAGCCCGCTGACCTCGACCGAGACGTCGCGGTTGACGATCGCGGCGGCGATGTTGAGCAGCACGCCCAGCCAGAACATGGCATTGAACAGGCGGATCGATAGCGGTTTCTGCATGACGTTGGCCCCTTCCCGAAACCGACGCCTAGCCGATGGCTGCGCCCGGATAAAGCGTCAACCGATGGCGGGCAGGGGGGCGAACATGGCCGCCGTCGCGCCGCCCGCGATGGCGACGCCGTACGGCAGGGTCATGGCGCCTTGCGCATCGCCGCTCCCGCGGATCTTCGCCACGAGCCACCATACGACCGCGAGAAGCGCGCCGCACAATGCGACGAGCACCAGCAGCCGGATCGCTTCGCCGAGCGCGAACCACGCGGCGATTCCGGTATAGAACTTGGCATCGCCGCCGCCCCAGAGCTTGATCGCATAGATCGCCATGCAGACGACCAGCGCCGCGAGGGCATGCAGCGCGTGGTTGCCCGTGACGGACCAGCCGGAGGCATAGGCGGTAAAGCCCAGCCCGGTAACGAGCAGCGCAAGGCTGACCCAGTTGGGAATGCGCCGCGATCGCAGGTCCGAAACCGCGCCGATCGCGATCAGGAGGGCGAAGATCGCACCTCCGACAAGGACGCCGACATTTACCAGCACGTGCGATCAGTTGCCGAACTGGATGCGCACGGGATAGCGATCGCCTGCGCCGCCCTGTGCCGCCTGCACACCCCGGCGATAGGGCTGGGTGCCCGTCACCCGGGTGACGCCCTGGGTGGTGATGAACACCTCGCGATTTGCGGCGGCAACCTGCGGCGCTCCCGAACCGACGCGGATTTCGAGCGGGCGCTGCGTCGCTGCGGCGAGGGGCCGTGCGGGCTGCTCTGCGCGCGCGGCGACCATGATGGCGTTCGGCCGGGCTTCAGCGCCCGGACGGGTGGGCGTGAACGGCTCGAATGCGGCGGCAAAGCCCATGCCGCTGATAGCTTCCGGCATTGCCGGCATTTCGGCGGGAGCGGTTTCTGTGGGTTCGTCCTGTGCCTCGGCAAATACGGGTGCTTCCACGGTCACGCGGCGTTCGAGCCGGGCGAGGTTCCGGGCGAATTTCTCGTTCTCCGGCGCAAGCGTGATGGCTTCGCGGAAATAGCGCTCGGCCAAGTCTTCCCGCCCGATCCGCGCGTAGGAAACGGCCAGGCCATTTGCCGCATCGGCGGCATAGCCGCGGTGCACGCGCGCCTGCCGGAAAGCATCGATGGCGGCGGTGACCCGGCCATGGGCGAGGTGGGTCCGCCCTGCCTCGAGGCGCCCGGCGAAATAGTCGTCGAGCGAGGCGCCGGATGCATTCTCCGCACTTTGCGTGCCGCCCGGAGTGGTCATGGCCGAGCATGCGCCCAGCGCCAGCGGAGCGGCGACGAGGATAGCGATGGTGGCGGGCTTTTTCATGGGATCATCCCCCTTGCATGATCGGGAAAATATCGCGGGCGACGCGAATGCTGGCGGGCAGCATCAGCACGCCGATCATCGTCGGCAGCATGAAGACGACGAGCGGAATGGAAATGAGGACCGGCAGGCGGTGCGCCTTTTCCTCGGCTCGCATGCGGCGGCGCTCGCGCATTTCGGCGGCATAGACGCGCAGGGTAGAGGCGATGGAGGTGCCGAGCTTGTCGGACTGGATCAGCAGCGTGGTGAAGGAGCGGATTTCATCGACCGCGGCCATGTCCGCCAGCTTGCGGAAGGCCTCCTCGCGGGTCGCGCCGGCGCGCAGCCGCAAGGTCGTTACCCCCAGGAGGTTGGCGACCAGAGGATGCGAATGAACCATTTCGCGGCCCACCCGGTCGAGCGCGGCTTCGATGCCGAGGCCGGCTTCCACGCAGACGAGGATCAGGTCGAGGCAGTCCGGAAAACCGTTGATGATGGCTTCGCGCCGCCGGTCGGCCCGCGCGCGAACGAACAGGTTGGGCAGGTAAAGGCCGAGCAGCGCCAGCAGCGACCCGATGATGTAGACGCGCAGGAAGCTGGGCGGATCGTCGCCCGAAAACGCCAGCAGCACGTAGAGCGCCGGGATCAGAAAGATCATCCCGAGCCGCACGAGCGTGAAAATCTTCGGTGCGGCGGGCGAGGTATAGCCGGCTGCGACCAGTTTTTCGCGCAGGCGGTCGCTCTTGGTGTCGGTCAGGTCGAGGCCGGTGCGCTCGATCAGCTCGGCCAGCTTGCCCCAGCTGGTCGCCCGCTCGTCGGCGCGCAGGCTGGCGGTGCCGGCGGCAGTCTGGATCGTCGGCTTGCCGGCGATGGTTTTCAGCCCCGCACGCATCGTCGCGCGCTTCGAGGCATAGGCCATGGCCGTGAAGGCCACGATCGCCACGATCGCGAAAATCGCCAGGAGGACGGCGAGGCGGGCGGCGTTGCTGGTGGCGATGACGTCCATGGGCTCAGACTTTCAGGTCGATCAGCTTGCGGATCCAGATGAACCCGATGGTGTAGAGGATGCCGAGCGTGATGAAGCCGAACAGGAACATCGGCTCGTCCGCCGTGGCGAGGTAGAATTCGGGGTTCACGCTGAACATGCCGACGAAGGCGACGATGGGCAGGGCGGTCAGCATCCAGCCGGTCATCCGCCCCTCGCTGCTGAGCGCGCGGACCTTCATGTAAAGGCTGGCCCGTTCGCGGATCACGTCGGCAAGATTCTGCAGGATTTCGGCAAGGTTGCCGCCGGTTTCGCTCTGTACCGAGAGGGAGACGACGAACATGCGGATATCGTCGAGGTTCCAGCGGTCGGCCATCGCGTCGAGCGCGTCGGTGAGCTCCGCGCCATAGGCGATCTCGTCTGCGACGATGCCGAATTCGCTGCCGATGGGATCTTCCAGCTCGCGGGTCAGCAAGTCGATGGCCGAGGCGATGGGATGGCCGGCGCGCAGGGCGCGGACGAAAACGTCGAGCGCGACCGGGAACTGCTCCTCGATCTTCTTGCGGCGGCGATGGGCGATGGCGGTCAGGACCAGTAGCGGGACGACGAAGGCCACGCAGGCCGCGATCGCGCCGCACAGGAAGATGATCCCGATGCTGATCGCAAAACCCAGCTGCCCGCTCATGAACAGGAGCAGCGCGACAAGCAGCACGAAGGCGACGGCGGAGGCGAAGAACAATTGCGGCGCAGTGATCGGCAGGCCGACGGCCATCAGCGTGCGCTGGAGCGAGGCAACCGGCCTTGCGATGAACGACGGCAGGTGATCGTAATCGCCCGGCTCGTTCTTGCGCAATTCGGCGAATACCTGCTCCCGGCTGGCGCCGGTCTTGATCATTTTCAGGCGCTTGTTGACCGCCTGGGTGTGGGCGGTGCGCTGCCACAGGCGGTTGAGGCCGAGCTGGGCGACGATGAAGACCGAGGCGAAGATCGCCAGCAGGACCATCAGCTTGAGGAGGGCTTCGAGCATCGCCTATTCCATCGTGAAGTCGGGCCGGAACAGCTCGGCCGGCAGGTCGATACCTGCGGCAACCGCATCGGCGTGGAATTTCGGGCGGATCCCGGTCGCTTCGAACTTGCCGTGAACCGTGCCGTCCTCGCCGCGGCCGGTGATCCGGTAGCGGTAGATTTCCTGCATCGTCACGGTCGGCCCCTCCATGCCGGTGATCTCCGAAAGGCTGACCACGCGGCGATGGCCGTCGGCAAGGCGCGCAACCTGGACCACGACGTTGATGGCCGAAGCGATCTGCGCGCGCGTGGAGGATTGCGGCATATCGATGCCGCTCATGCCGATCATCTGTTCGAGGCGGCTGAGCGCGTCGCGCGGGGTGTTGGCGTGGACCGTGGTCATCGACCCGTCGTGGCCGGTGTTCATCGCCTGCAGCATGTCGAACGCCTCACCGGCGCGGACTTCGCCCACGATGATGCGGTCGGGCCGCATGCGCAGCGCGTTCTTGACCAGCTCGCGCTGGGTCACTTCGCCGGTGCCTTCGATATTGGCGGGCCGCGTTTCCAGCCGGGCGACGTGCACCTGCTGCAGTTGCAACTCGGCGCTGTCCTCGATCGTGACGATGCGCTCCTTTTCATCGATGAAAGAGCTCATCGCGTTGAGAAGCGTCGTCTTGCCCGAGCCGGTACCGCCGGAAATCAGCACGTTGCGCCGCGCGGCGACCACGGCTTCCATGACCTGCGCCATTTGTTCGGGCACGGAGCCGAGTTCGATCAGGCGCTGGATGCCGATCCGCTTCTTGGCGAACTTGCGGATGGAAAGCAGCGATCCGTCGACCGCCAGGGGCGCGACGATGGCGTTGACGCGCGACCCGTCGGCCAGGCGCGCGTCGACATAGGGCGTGCTCTCGTCGATCCGGCGGCCCACGGCGGACACGATCTTCTGGATGATCCGCATCAGGTGCTTTTCGCCCTGGAATTCGGTCTCCACCCGCTCGAGCAGGCCGTGCCGTTCCACGAACACCACGGTCGGGCCGTTGACGAGGATGTCGGTGATGGTCTCGTCCTGCAGCAGCGGCTCGAGCGGCCCGAGGCCGAGCAGTTCGTTGAGGACGTCGTCGGTCAGCGCCTCGCGCTCGGCACGGTTGAGCACCTGCTGCCGGTCGATCAGCAATTCGGAAATGATGTCGCCGATCTGCGACTTCACCTGGTCGCGCGGCATCTGGTCGAGCGCGCCGAGGTTGATCTTGTCGAGCAGCCCGCGGTGGATCGAGGTCTTGAGCTCCAGCGATTCCTTGCGCCGCTTATCGGCCTCGCTTTCCGGGCGCAGCTGCGGCGCGGCAGCGGCGGGGGCTTCGGCGACGCTATCGTCGTTGTCGCCGGCGGTTTCCGGTGCGGGCGCTGCGGGCTTGGCGATGGTCCATTTCATCACGCGCTCTCCCACAGCGACTGGACGAGGTGGCCCGCGAGCGCGTCGACCGACTTCTCGTAAGCGGAGCGGCTGCGCAATTCGGTCAGGAGGAGCCCCTGGTCCTGCGCTTCGGCCATGTCCTTCTCGCCGAGCGCGATCGTGCCATCGACGCTGCAGCCCAGCGTGTCCTCCACATCGCTTTTGCCGACGGAGCGGAACAGGCTGCGGCCGGTGCGCGTCAGCACGATGTCGACGCACTGCCGGTCGATCCCGACCTCGTCGAACAGCGCGATCCGGCGGCGCGCCTGGCGGATCGATTTGAGTTTCTCGTCGGTCACCAGCAGGATGCGGTCGCTGTGGGCGATGGCGGACAGCGTCCAGTTCGCCCAGCTCGCCGGCAGGTCCACCAGCACGCAATCGAACTGGGTGCGGGCAAGGTCTATCAGCGCGGCAAGCCGGTCGGCGGGGACATTTTCGATGGGTTCGATATCGGTCGGGGCCGCGATGACGTGGAGGTCGTCCCCGCGTCCAACCGCTGCGTCACGCAGCATATCGGCATCGAGCCTGTCACCCGCCTCGAGGAGATCGCCAACCGTACTGATCGGCTGGACGCCGAGGTAGTTGGCGACTTCGCCCGATTGCATGTCGAGATCGATCAGGCAGACGGAACGGGGCCCGCCTTCGGCAGCGGCGAGGGCGGCGCCGAGGTGGGTCAGGAGCGTGGTCGCGCCGGCCCCTCCGCTTGCCCGCATCACGGTGATCTGCGGGGCGAGCTGGAGCGGTTCCGCCACCGCCGAATTGGCCGCGCAGTCCACGATCCGGTCGAACAGTTCGGCGGGGTCCATCGGCAGGTCGACGACGTCGTTTACCCCCCGGCGCAGCAACGCGCGGACAACGCGGGTGTCGGTTTGTGCCAGTGCGACGATGACCGGCAGCGTCGGCGCGACGGTGCGCACCCGTTCCAGCCGCGCGAGCGAGGCGGGTTCCCCGGGATCGACTTCCAGCACGATCACCCGGACCCCGCCCAGCCGGTCTTCGGGCAAGGGCTCGCTGGGCTGCAAAGCGCAGGTGCCTATATGCGAGGCCGCGAAATCAGGGTCTGCGGCCTGCAGGGCATCGATGTGCGCGGCTTGCGCGACGATGAGAGTTTCCATTCCGTGTCCCATGGCGAAGCTGCCGGGCAGATCGAGTGTCGAGCGTGTGTTCATGCCGGTGTCCTCAATTTCCGAACCCGCCATCGCCGTCTTCCATCGTCAGCGAATAGCTTGGACCGGGCAGGCCGAAATCGTAGATTCCGGCTAGGAAGATCGGCCTGAAGCCGAGCCCGGTGACCCCGACTGTGACGATCGGCGCCACGTCCGGCCCGTTGGGATCACCGGCATAGCCGATGCCCGACCAGGCATATGAAATCGTGATATTGTCCGCGGCGATCCGCGGCTGGACCACTGCCATGCGCGCGACCAGCGCGTCGAAAGCGGCTTGGCCGACCGTGTCGACGGTGGTGTCGAAGGGGCAGCCGGCGCAGGCACAGCTCACCGTGCCGCCGCTGGATGTACAGGTCGTGGTCGGGAAATCCGACTGCGGTACCGGATCGCCTTGCGCGATCGTGCCGCTGAGCGCGTAGCTGTAGCATTTCATGCCCGGCGTAGCGTTGTTGTTTCCGCTGGTGTTGCATCCGATATCGCCGCCCGGAATGATGTCGGTTGTAACCGCCCAGCGCGCGCCGATCTGCACCGCCTTTTCGGTCTCGTTGACCGCCCAGATGAAGCGGCCGACGTCGATCGTGCCGAGCAGGAAGAACAGGAACACCGGCAGGACCAGCGCGAATTCCGCCGCACCTGCGCCGCTGCGGTCGCGCCACAGGCGCATGGGGGAAAGCCGGCGCATCATATCCCCGTCACCGCGGATTGCGCCTGCGCCCGCACGACCGCAGAGCTGGTGTCGAAGCCGAGCGTGGAGAAGAGCGACTTGTAACCGACCACCGCGTTCACCAGCACGCGGGGAACCTCCTGCTTCTCGCGGTAGATGCCGTTGTTTTCGTAAGAGGCGGTGTCGCCGCTGGTCGCGCAATCGAGCGTTACGTCGAACGTGTCGTTGGCGCCGGCGGTGAAGCGGGGAAAGCCCGTACCGTCGGGTGTGCCGGTGCGCGTCATGTTGAGGATCGCGGTCGTCGCCGTCGCCGAGACCGTGCCGCTGGCGCAATCGAATTCCTTGTACGACAGGCGCGAGGCATAGCGCGCGCCGTCGCGCACAGCCTTGATGACCTTGTGTTCGTTGAGGAGGTAATTGCCGCCTTCGAACGTGGTGAAGATCAGCGCCAGCATCACCGGCAGCATCAGCGCCAGCTCGGCTGCAGCGGCGCCGCTATCGGCCCGGCGGACGAGGCTAAGCGCGCGCATCATTCGATCAGGTACGGCACGTCGCGCCGGATCGTCTGGAGGTTGCTGCCATTGTCGCCGCCGATGTCGGTGCGGCCAATCAATTCCACGTAGACTTCGAACTGGTTCGCCAGCGTGTCGTTGCAGGAAATATCGTAGTCTGTGCCATCGATGGTGAAGGTGGCGCTTCCGCCGCCTCCGCCCCCACCCTGGCACCGCTTGCGTGCGCGGGCCGGTTCGACAAGGAAGATATCGATCCATGTGCCGACTTCGAGAATCTTGTTGTTGAGGCTGTTGCCGTATTTCGCCTGCAAGGCGTTGCAGTTGAGGACGGCGACACTCATCCTGCGCCGGTCGAGATCGCTGCCCGGCACAAGGCCGTAGGGCGCATTCGGCAGGGCGACGCCGTAGCCCGGTTGAGGCTGGGCGTAGGCGTACTTCTGTCCCGTCGCGAGCTTGCTCACCCCGCCGGGAAGGGTGCCCGCCAGGATCTGGTCCGCTTCCCAGCGATACACCTGGTACCGGGTGGGATAGCCTTTCGGCTGTGCACCGTAATCGGCGGCGGAAATCTGGCTGGCGTAGGGCGCACCGAAGTTCGAGCGCCAATAGGCGTCGATGTCCCACTGCCCATCGCCGATCAGGCCGCTGGGAAACGAAGTGAAGCTGGTGCAATTGCCGCTGTCGCTCCACGCATGGCAAATGTCCCTGGGATGCCCCATGATTTTCGGGAAAGTGCCGGCACCGAAAGTGGACGCATAGGTGCGGGCAATGATGGGGCGATAGGCAAACTGGTGCGCCGTGGCCGCGGTGTTGCCGAGATAGGGTTCCCAGTTGCTGGAGTTCTGCGCGCGTATCAAATCCTTCCGGGAATTGACCGAAGGCGAGCACGTGCCGCTCACGCCGTTGATGCTAGGGCAATATTGCCCGGTCACGTCCGCGTCGAAACGGACGTTGATGCCATCCCGGGCGCTGTTGACCACGCCGTCCTGGACCTCGACGCCGTCGACCGAAACGCAGTCACCGCCGCGCACGTCCCACCCAAGAGCGGCGAGCAACCCGTTGGCACCGGATCCGAACTCGGTTTGGAGGAAGCCGAAGGCGCCCGGGACATTCGTCTCGTTACCCAGCAACTTGATCCCCGCGCCAACATTGCCTTCGACCGGGAAGTCGAGAAAGACGTCGGTGTTGCCGGCCGGTTCGGCTGGATTGCAGATCTTCAGCGGCGGCACGCGGCAGATCGCGCTGCCGACCCCGGCGAATGCGGCCGCGTTGAGGTTGCCCGAATTGGTGATGGAGCTACCCACCGGCGTCAGCGCATAGCGGGCGACGCGCGGGTTCACCCGCACTTCGACATAGCGCGCTTCCTCGTCGCTCGTGGCCGGGGTGGTCTTTTCCTTGTCCTGGTAAAAGCGGATGAAGCCCGTGGCGTCGCACGCCGCCTCGTCCGTGAAGGTGATCGTGTTGCCATCCGCATTGCCGTCGTTCGCCAGCAGGGTGACATTGCGCAGCAGGCCCACCGCCGCACTGGAGGCGCGCGAGCAGGCGCCGGCGTTCTTGTCGAGCTGGGTGGCGGCGGCGATGGCGGCCTGGTCGGCGGCGTTCTGCAGCTCCGAATCGAGCCCGTACATCCGCGCGACGTCGTAGCCGACGCCGGCAATGGCGATCAGGCCGAGCAGGGCGATGGAGTAGGTCGCCGCAACCGCGCCGCCTTCATCCCTGCCGAATTGCCCGATCCCGAATGCCATGGTCCTTGTCCTCTTGCGCTCCTGCTCAGTTCGGCCCGCTGACCGCGCGGGTGCTGACGCGTTCCGGCTGCTTGACGCGGCCTTCGCGGACACGCTCTGCGGCCTCGGCGGCAGCTTCAGCGCTGGCGGTGGCCGGTTCGTCGTACTGCGGGTCAGGGTTGGCGATCATCGCGGCATAGGTCTGCCGGTTGGCCTCCCCGAAGGCTTCGGGATCGATCGGACCGGCGGCGAAGCTGTTGGTCGCGGCGCAGGCGGAAAGGGCCAAGCCCATCCCGGCCCCCATTCCGGCGACAAGGGCGATGCGCTTAATATTCATAGCCGGTCTCCGTATCGGTTGCCGTGGTCGTCGCCGCGCCTGCGGGCGGCAGTTCCTGCGGCTGGTAGTTGTCGCCGTTCAGCAGCGTGTCGACGACCTGCGGGTCGCGCACCCGGTCGGTCGGCAGGCGGACCTGCTCCGGCCGGATCGGATTGACGAGCCGTGGGGTGACGATGATCAGCAGTTCCGTCTCGCCCTTCTGGAAGCTGGTCGAGCGGAACAGCGTGCCGATGATCGGGATCGAGCCGAGGATCGGCACCTGCCGCACGGTGGTGGTGAATTCCTCCCGCAGCAGGCCGGCGATGGCGAAGCTTTCGCCGTCGCGCAGCTCGATGGTGGTGCTGGCGCGCCGGGTCTGCAGGCCCGGGACATTGAGGCCGTTGATCGACACCGACGCGCTCGGATCGATGGAGCTGACTTCCGGCTCCACGATCATGTTGATGACCCCGTCGCCCAGCACGGTGGGCGTGAAGCCCAGGCTGACGCCGAAGGGTTTGAATTCCACGGTGATGGCGTTGTTGCCTTCACCCCCGCCGCCAGAGCCCTGGATCACCGGGATCGGGAACTCCCCACCGGCGAGGAAGGATGCCTTTTCGCCCGACAGGGAGACCAGTGTGGGTTCGGCCAGCGTCTTGGAAAGGCCCTGCCGTTCCAGCACGTCGAGGAAGGCATCGATGTCGACATTGCCGATGTTGAACAGCGCACCGAACACACCGAAAGCGCCGGTGATCTGGTCGAGGCGGAAGACGCCAGCATCCTGCTCTGTCCCGGCCCCTTCACCGATGGCGGCGCCGAAATCGCCGTCGCGGCTGAAGCCGAAACCGCTGACCCCGAGATCTTCGCCCAGGTTGCGGGTGACTTCGGCGAATTTCACTTCCAGCATCACTTGCTGGCTGCTGCCGACGCCCATCAGGTTGATGACCCGCTCGCCGGCAAAGGCCTCGGCAATGCGCATTGCGCGGTCCGCTTCGCCGGCATTGCCGACAAGGCCGGACAGCACGATGTTGCCGTTGGAAAGCGAGGCGTCGATCTGCGAGCTCGGGATCATGTCGCGCAGCTGGTTGCGCAGCGACATGACGTCGGGGCCGACCGACACGTCCATCACCGCGATCACGCGGTTGGACCGGTCGTACAGCGTCAGGCTGGTGGTGCCGAAATCCTTGCCCAGCACATAGACCGACCGGTCGCTGATGGGCACGATGTCGGCGATGTCCGGATTGCCGATCAGCGCCTTGCCGATCGTCTGGTCCGTGCTGACCACCTGGCTCTTGTTGACCGGGACCTCCAGCTCGCCGGCGTGGAGCCCGCCGCCCGCATATTGCGCGGCTGCCGGGCTGGCGATTCCGAGCGATGCGGTGGCAAGGGCGAGTGCGCTTACGTATTTCAACATGGCTTATCTCCCCAGCCGTCCGACCGATTCCTCGGTCTGCTCGGTCCCCCGGACCACGGTCATCGTCGGGCCGTAGCTGCGCGGCTCGGCCGATGCCGGTCGCGGCGCGGCATCGCGCGGCTCGCTGCGCGTTTGCCGAGGCTGGCCCTGCGGGAAAACGAAGTTGGGCACGGAGAACATGCCCGGGTTCGGCGTGGATCCGCCGCCGGTGTTACGCGCCGCGATATACTGGCCCGATCCGCCTAGGTCGCGCGCGGTGACGGTGGTCAGCGCGGCGGGGTCGGTGTTCTCGACATTGCGCAGCGCAAGGCTCAGCTGGCCCAGCTTCTGCGCCAGGACGAGCTTCTGTGCATCGAGCAAGTCGACTTCGACCACGGCGGTCTTGCCGACGCCGGGCTGCGTCGCGTTTTCGTCCGCCACCTGGTCGATGGCGAGGACGCGGACCTTTTCGAGGATCACGTCAACCATCTGGTCGGTGCCGGTGGCGCCGTCACCCGGGATCTGCCGGGTCAGCATCACGTCGACCATGTCGTTCGGGCGCACGAAACCGGAAACGCTGGAAACTGCGCTCACGGGAATGGAGATCGCGCGCATTCCCGGCGGCAGGTTCGCCGACAGGATCGCGCGGTCGGAAATCTTGGATAGCAGGACCGGTTCGCCCGGTGTGATCGCGCGCAGGGCCACGTTGCCGCCGCCGATCGCATCCTGGATGGTCCTGAAAGAGCCCGCCGGCACGGATGCCGCGGGCCATGTCTGCATGCGCAGATTGTTGGTGTTGAGCGGCGTGCCGAACTCGAGCGGCTGCGTCGCCACCACGATCCGGGACATCGCCATTTCGTCGGCGCGCGCTTCTTCGCGCTTTTCGACGCCGGAAAAATACGAATTGGCCAATACCACCGCGATCAGGCCCAATGCGAGCGCAACACCGATGATAATGAGATTGCGCCCCCCCATGGCACGTCCCCCCAATTAGAGAAAAAATGCTCCGCCGAGCAGTGCCCGGCGGAGCGTTCTAGATCAGCACTTGTCCGGCGCGGTTGCGACGTAAGCGTCGGTGCCACCAGTAGCGGCTGCGGTGCCGCAAGCTGCGACTTCGTTGGAGGCGTCGGAAACAGCCTTGTCCACGTTCTGGCCGAGAGCCAGAGCAGCGGCGCCGATGCCAACCGCGACCACGGCGATGATCAGGGCATATTCGGCAGCCGAAGCGCCGGATTCGTCGGCAATGAAATTCTTGATGAAGTTGGTCATGATAAAAGTGTCCTAAATCCAAATCTCGACAGTAACGTCGAACCAAACGGGCCCGGCTTCTATTTCCGGTTACCCCCCAAGCCCGGCGGCTCCCCCTGTCTGGTCTTCCCGAAGCCCCGGCTGAACCGGAGAAACCTTCGGGAAGGCGGGATCGCTTTCCGAACACCAACATTGTCCATAAGACTGATTCGCTTAGCAATATCCAATCGTAAACGAATTATTTACCTTTCTTTTGAATAGTTTGAGAGGGAAATTTGCAAAGGAAAACGGTTAATTGTCGGTTATTTACAACAACTAAGTGGGGATAATCCTTGCATAAATGCGACATTATGGCGCTTTCGGCCAATAACGGGCCAAGAACGGAAGTGCCGAGTCGCCGGTGATTCTGTAAGAAACCGCCGCGTTTGTATAAATCCGACATTCCGTGTTCCGAATCGAAAAGGGACGACGCGATGAAGCTCTTGAAAGATCTATTCTTTCGCTATGCTGCCTATCTTACGGCCAAGAGCATCGTTCTGGTCGCCTGGCTCCGCTCCAACATGCGCATTGTCGCCGGCCTGTGGCTGGCCTTCGCCGCCCTCGCCGCAATCCTTCGCTTTTCTTCCGCCGCGACGCCCACGGGCACTTTCGCGCAGGCCTGGCCCATCGTGCTGGCCTATTCGCTGATCATCGCCGCGCCGCTGTGCGGCTATCTCGTCGCCTCCCACGCCTTCCCGGAAGGCGAGGAGCGGGAGCGGCTCGATTTCAATCTCGCCTTCGTCGGCCGCTGGCGCGCCCTCGCGCCCGCGCAGGCGCGCGCCAATCCCTTCTACGGGCCGACCGGGCTGATGGCCTCCGTGCTCATGGGCATGATGTTGACCGTGTTCTTCCGCGCGGGCGAATTCTTCCTCTCGATCCCCGCGATCGGCGCCACCGGCCCTGCCTGGGCGCAGGCCCTGTTCGGCCTGATGGCCTTCGACGCCGCGATGGTCGGTTTCTTCTACATGGTCGCCTTCGTCATGGCGATCCGCGCGGTACCGCTATTCCCGCGCATGCTGGTGTTCGCCTGGCTGCTCGACGTGTCGCTGCAGCTGTTCGTCGCCAGTCGCCTCGGCCCGATGGCCTCGCTGCCCGGCACCGTGTCGGAACCGCTCCACGCGCTCATCAGCGGCAACATCACCAAGGTGCTGATCGGCGCCACGATCTGGCTGCCTTACCTCATCCTGTCGGAACGGGTGAACGTCACCTACCGCCGCCGCTCCTACTGCGGCTGAGGACCCTCGCCAAAGGCCCGCGACTCGATTCGCCGACCGATTCGCTCGTTTCGCATACAAGTCGAAATGTCGCGTTTATACAATGCGGCTGCTCGAAGTGTCGGATTACTACAACTTCCGGCACATAATTGGCTCGATTCAAGACCAATATGGTTACCGCTCTTGTAACCATGTTGATTTGTTGGTCTCGTTTGAAACGAAAGGACCGGCCCCGACTCCGCCCGACGCGGAACGGGACGCTGGTTTCGTTGCAGACGGGGGTTTGTACTTTCGGGGGATTTAGTCCGGGTTTCAACGCCTTGGCTCCCCCATCCGGATCTCCGATCGGCTTGCCGCCGCAGCAATGCGGCGGGTCATGACGGGGAACGACGATGAGCAATTCCGACGATTTTGGCCTCCGCGGGCAGTTCGAAGGCAGCGATGCCGGCGATTCGGCGCACGTGCCGGACAGCGCCCTGGCTGCGGAAAGCGCGGGCAGCGACGCCAACATGTCGATGGCCGCCATGGCGCAGGCCGGCGGCGTGATCCTGCGCCCCGATGCCAACAATGTCGTTGTGCTCCCCGCCGGCGCCTCGCTGGAAGATATCCGCGTCGAGGGCCGCGACCTCGTCATCGAACTGGCCGACGGCCGCCGTTTCGTCATCCCCGACGGCGCGATCGACGTGCCGCAGGTGGTGATCGGCGACGTCGCCGTCCCGCCGCTCAACCTCGCCGCGCTGCTGATCGACAACGAACCGCAGCCCGCCGCCGGCAATCCGCAAAGCTCGGGCGGCAATTTCGCCCGTGACGTCGATCCGCTGCAGGACGCCTTCGATCTCGGCAACCTGTTGCCCTACACCGATTTCACCGACACGCTCGAGCCGGACGAGGAAGTCATTCCCTACCCGGTCGACCGCGAGCCCGACGTTATCGTCATCAGCGAAGACAATCCCGCCGGCGCGCCCGACGCCTCCGCCACGGTGGAGGAATCCGGCCTGGCGGAGCGCGACGGGGAACCGGAAGGCACGGAGGAAGCCGGCGACGGCGAGCTGACCAGCGGCACCATCGAATTCTCCGCCGCCGACGGCGTCGATGTCGTGTTCATCAACGGCGTGGAAGTGACTTTCGTCGGTCAGCAGTTCGTCGGCGACTACGGCATCCTCACGATTACCAGCATCGCCCCCGGCGTGCTCGGCTACACCTACGAGCAGACCGACAACACGCTGGGCGACAACGCGTTCGACGAATTCGACGTGACCGTGCGCGATACGGACGGCGACACCGCCACCGGCTCGCTCACCATCCGCATCCTCGACGATGCGCCCATCGCGGCGGACGACACCAACACGGCGGACGAGGACACGGGCATTGCCACCGGCAACGTCCTGACCGGCGACCCGGCCAGCCCCGGCGACGTGGCCGACCAGGTCGGCGCCGACGATGCCTCGCTCACCTCCGTCACCGGGGCCGGCGGAACCGACACCACGTTCGACGAGGACGGCAATCTCGAAGTCGCCGGCCAGTACGGCACGCTCGTGATCGACGGGCAGGGCAACTACACCTACACCGCCAATCCCGAAGCGCCGAGCGATGCAGTCGACGTTTTCACCTACGTCCTCACCGACGCCGACGGCAGCACGTCGGAAGCGACGCTGACCATCACCGTGCCCTTCAATCCCGAACCTTTGTTCGGAGAGCCTGCCAACCTGGAGCTCGACGAAGACGGCCTCGAAGGCGCCAATGCCGACGATGGCCAGGCCGATCCGCAGGAAACCGCGGGCACCGGCAGCGCCAGCGCCTCCGGCTCGGTGGCGGTCGAATTCGGCTCGGACCTGCCGGCCGACCTCGCCGCCTCGATCGTGCTGCTCGACAGCCCCGCGCTCGATGGCCAGCTGACCACGCTTGCCGGCGATCCGGTGGTGTTTGCGCTGGAATCCGGCGCGCTCGTCGGGCGCGACGGCAGCGGCGGCGAAGTGCTCCGCATCGAGCTGACCGGCTTCGCTACCGCCGAAGACGGCACCGTGACCGCCAACTACACCGCGACCCTTTCACAAGGCGTCGCCGATGCTGCGACGGGCGCGGAAGGCCTCGTTTCGCTCGACGGCATTACGCTTCAGGCGACCGACAATTCGGGGGATGTCGCGACGACCAGCTTCTCTGTCAGCGTGCGCGACGACGTCCCCACCGCGACCGACGACGGCACCTATGCCGTGGCCGAAGACACCAGGCTCGACGGCATCGATGCATTCGCAAACGACGCCGCGGGAGCGGACGGCGTCGACCTCGCCGCAGGGATCGCCATCGCCTCGCAGGCCGCGAAGGGCAAGGTGATCTACAACGACGACGGGACTTTCAGCTTTATTCCCGACGCGGGCGCCGAAGGTGCCGACAGCTTTACCTACACGATCACGGACGGCGACGGCGATGTTGCTACTGCCACCGTCAACCTGCTGATCGCGCCGGACTCCACTCCCCAAATCGCGGTGGCGGGCGACAATGATGTTACCGAGGCCGGCCTGCCCGCGCGCGGCACCGAGCCCGAAGGCACCGCGGCTGCGACCGACGGCGAAATCGCCAACGGTTCGATCCCGGTCACCACCGGCAACGACACGGTCGCCTCGCTCGTCATCAACGGTGTCGATGTCACTGCCGGCGGCACCGTTACAACGGCGAAAGGCACGCTCCTCGTTTCTGTCGATGCGGCCGGGGCCTACAGCTACAGCTACACGCTCGCCGACAATACGCTGTCGGACCCGGATTCGGACACGTTCACCCTTACCGTCACGGACAGCGACGGCGACACCGCCGCCACCACGCTGGTCATCGCCATCGTCGACGATGCGCCGTCGGCCGAAAACGATGCCAATGCCATCGATGCGGGCGAGTACGGCCCGGTGGGCGGGAATGTCCTTGCCAACGACACGCAGGGTGCAGACGGCGCAGTCGTCACCTCCTATTCCAATCCTGCCACCGGTTCCGATGGCGTCGCCGGCCAGACGATCGAAGGCGAATACGGCACGCTGACGATCGCTCCCGGCGGGATCTACAGCTATACCCGCAACGCGGATTCCGAAGGCGGCGTGACGGAGACCTTCACCTATACCATCACCGATGGCGATGGGGACACGGCAACCGCGCAGCTCATCATCGAGATCGCCGACAGTCCGGTCGAACTGTTTGTACCGCAAGTCGAAGAGCCCGGAACGATCGTCTTCGAAGAAGGCCTGCCCGCCCGCCCGGGCGAAAGCGAAGGTACCGACGCGGCATCGGACAGCGAAACGACGCAAGGTACGATCACCTACGATGCGGCGGACGGTCCGGCCACGATCACCATCGGTGGCGTGGCGGTCGCCGCGGTCGGCCAGACGTTTGCCGGCGGCGAAGGCACGCTGACCATCACTTCGATCGCGGAAGGCGTCATCGGCTACAGTTATACCCTCGCCGACAACACGTTTGGCGACGCGACGTCCGACAGTTTCGCTATCGTGGTCACGGACCAGGATGGCGACAGCGATTCCGGTACACTTGTGATCGCCATTGTCGACGATGCGCCCGCCGCCAGCGACGACGGCACGTACAACGTGGCCGAGGACACGGCGCTGGTGATCAGCGATGCGCTGGACAACGACCTGTTCGGCGCGGACGGGGTGGATCTTGCGACCGGGGTTGCGGTGGCGAGCCAGGGCGCGAAGGGCAGCGTCGTCTATAACGGCGACGGCACGTTCACCTATACGCCGGATGCGGGCGCCGAAGGCAGCGACAGCTTCACCTACACGATCACCGACGGCGACGGGGACCCGAGCACGGCGACCGTGACCGTGACGATCGCGCCCG